>NZ_JBBKAQ010000003.1:0-559257 GCF_037722385.1 Agrobacterium larrymoorei | reverse complement strand
GATCAAAGGTGATGGGGCAAGCGTGGCTGAGGAAGATCGGTCGATAGACTTGTAAGATAGGCGGCTGCATACGCACAGGTGTAAAGAGGCCGCTGCGGGGCGTAGATCTAGTTGGTTTCAACTTCCGTTGTGGTCTCAGCCCCTCGCCTCGCCCTGGCGCTCGAAGGTGTCTCGCCGAAAGCCAGCGAAATCGAGAACCTTTCTGTGTCGTTCGGCATTTCGGGAAGCAATGTGGTCACATCTGCCTCGCGCATGGAATTACCTGCGATGCAGTCCGCTCAGAGCGGGGCGGTCCTTGCAACGATTGCTCGAGCCAACGGCAAGGCATCTTTGCAGAGCTAGGTCGCTACAAACTACCCGGCGATCAGGGCCGCGATCCTTGCCGCGGGAGACCCCATCCCCGCGAACCTTCCACAGGTTAACTAGCTCCGGTGGCATCCGAGGCTGTCGAGACATGCGTGCCAGCACGACCCTTGATGCTCTTTCAGATCGAGGGTCATGCTACTGCGCGAATTTCGTTAATTTCTTAAGGCCTCTTGGAGGGGCTCATCCAAATGCCCGGATAAGGTTTTTGCATATGTGGCCGTCATATGATTGCTATCATAGTACCGCAGTATCTTTCCTTCGAATGGACCGCAAAACCCGAGTGGGCAATGCTTGTCGCTTAGATCGACCATCTGCAAAAGGGGTAGGGTTACTGCGGAGGCCGGGTTCTGAGGCTCGTAAATCTGCGATTTTGGCTCGCCGCACGCGTTGGGATTATCATCGTTCAGGTCAAGGCAGTACGCAAGGTCTTGTCGGAAGCGAGGAGTGTCGCGCAGCGCAATAACTGGAATGCCCTGCTGTGTTATTTGTTTCCATGCCTCGACGTATGCGTCAGGAACCCTCTCGTCGCCATTATAGAAAATCGTGCCGACCGTGATGACGGCATCTGGCTTGATTTCCAAGATCTTTGCCAGGGCTGCGCTATTCCATTTTGCGCACGATCCATGACGGCTTAACTCCGGGACATCATAAGCCATGAAGAAGCAAGCCATTTTTGTCATGTTCACGATCTCGAAATGGTACTTTTGTGCTAGAGGCTCGAGCGCGGGCAACCATTGCCCAGAGTGTGATCCTCCTACCAACACGACCTTTGTCTTCGCTTCTTTTTCGCCGAAGCTACAGGTAATTACGCTTTCCTGCTGTGTAGTTTGAAAGCATCGGTCGTCGAAATTCAAAGACCTGTCGTCTTTTGCGATCACTAGAGCGGGATAAAACGCCGAAGAAGCTTCTGACTTCGAATCCTGCTTGAACCTGGTCAACGCCTGATGTGCCTGGGTAACTAAGCTCTTTGTTTGGAGGTGCCATGCCAGGGTAGCTGCCGGTCCCGCAAGACCCACCAGGAGACACGCCGATATAGCTGCGAATTGCCTCTGCGAGAGAAATTTATTGCGTCTAAACGGAACCTCGGCAAGCCGTGTGCTGGCATAGGCTAGAATGGCAGCACTAACGATGATCAACACCCCCTCGATGGGCTGGAGAACACTTCGCCCGGCGATAGTTCGTGTGAAGCACAGCAGCGGCCAGTGCCATAGATAAAACGCAAAGGAATAGTCGCCTGCTTTAACGAAAGGGCGCCAGGTTAGGATGGGAACTTTCCCTTTGTTCTCGGCCCCTACGATTATGGCCGCAGCAGCAACGAGAGGAACAATAGCTGCGTACCCCGGAAATAATTTTGAGACGTCAAAAAAGCGAGCAAACGACAAAAGCACAGCTAGAGCGACCAGTCCCAGCCACCGGGCGCTGCGGGGAGAAATAACGATGCCTTTAGAGAAGATAGCCAAGAGTCCGCCAAATGCGAATTCCCAAGCTCGAGCGCGCGGGTCGAAATAGGCCTTTGACTGATTTATGCCAATTGCATAGATCGCGAATGCGAAGGAAAAAATCAGGATCGTCGCCAACAATGTAGCAGTCAGCGATCGTCGAGATAAATCGACTTTCCGCGCCAGCCCGTACCCGACGAAAAACAACAAAGGAAAGGCTGCGTAAAACTGCATCTGCAGAGACAGTGCCCACATCTGTTGGAACGGCGAGGTTGTTATGCTCTGCGCAAGGTAATTGGTTGCATCTTTGTAGAGGCGCCAATTTTCCAGAAACAGGGAGGAATAAAGCGCATGCTTGACCTCCCATTGCCACATGGTTTTAGGCATGAGTGCCATTGAGGCAATGACTGTCGAGACGATTACGATTGCCGCTACCGGGAAAACGCGGCGAGCGGTCGAAATGTAATATTCAATTAAGGAGTCATAAGAAACGGTGTCTTTCCTTATGAAGGACCTCGTCATAAAAAACGCTGCTACAACAAAAAAAACGTCAACCCCACCTGATACACGCTGAAACCAGATATGGTATACTGCGACCATCAGAGCGGCGATTGTTCGAAGCCCCTGTAGCTCGTACAAATATTCCGAAGGCTTAGTATTTACAGATACTGCCATTGAATGCGCCCCATGCTTGAAATTTAGGCCATGATATAAGGCAAATTAGCGTTACCGTAAATCCACTAGAAGAAATCATAGTATACTCTTCGATCAAATGATTTCTGCGCGAGGCGATTATACATTTCACTACTATTTTTTTATGTTTCGTCGGCTCCCAGTCGAGATATTTCTGCATCAGGGGGCCGAACTTAGGGGGGATACCTGCAGTTCTAATGGTGCATATCGAGGCAAAAGTGCTCTTGCCACTGAAGCCACAATGCGCGTCTTCCAATTCTACGATGTGCAAACTATAACCGGAGCATCACGCCCACGCATGAGTGCGGCTTCTCGACAGGAGCCCACGCATGCCAATCGTTATCGGACTCGGCGATGATGCCGAGTGGAAAGACCCGCTCAACCTTTTCGGCGGCGAAGCGCCGGGTCTAGCCCCATCGACCGATAATCTTCAGGCAGCCAAACCAGAGCAAAATAAGGCCGTTTCGCTGCCCGCTGGCATGTCTGACCGCGACTGGAACGACACCGTCAATACTGTCATTGCCGAGGCAGCAGGCGAGGGCGACGAGGGCATGGCCGGCGTGGCTTATGTCATCCAGAACCGCTCGAAGATCCGCGGCCAGTCGATCGGCGATGTTGTCAGAGATCCAGACCAGTTCACAGGTTACTCCAAGCCCGGCCCGAAAGCGCAGGAAGCAATGCGCGACCCGCAAATGCGTGCGAGGGCAGAAAATATTCTGCGATCCGTGATGGCTGGCGAGGGCGACGACCCTACCGGCGGCGCGACCATTATCACGCCGACTATGTGAACCCGTCCTGGGCGAAGTCGATGGTCGAGACCACTCGTATCGGTAGTCACCTCTTCTACAACTCGAAGGCAGGCAGTAAAGCGCCCATTGCTGAGACGGCCTTCGTGTCAGAAAACGACGGGCTGGGCTTGTTGGGCCCGGAAGGCCAGTTCGGCGACCTGCTGAAAGGTGAAGAGAAGTCCGAAGTTCCCAATCCCGACGGCAAGGGATTGGCGCGGCTCGTCCGGGAGCTAGAAGAGAAAGAGAACAGCGGGGGCGGCAAGCTCAACTTCGTGCACCTAGGACAGGAGAAGATTGCGCCGCAGTTCGCAGCCATCCTCACCTACAAAAACAGCCCCGACATGCTTCACGTCGACATGAAGGATCAGACTGGCAGGGCACGCCTTGGTTCATGTTCGACAAGTCTGCGCGCAACATGCCGAATGCGCCGGCGTGGTTCAAGGAAGTGCTGCCAACCCCGGCGAAGCGTCACGGCAGGCACTGGCATTCGCCCAGGGCGATAATCCGAATGGCCCAGAGCTTCGCCCGTTCAAACCCGGCGAAAGCAGACCGAACGCGGAAGGTTCTTACTCAACAGAAATAACACCACGTGGCAACTTCCGAACGGGAAGTGGGTCAATGTGCCTTCGTCGTGGATGAGCAAGACAGGCCCCAAGCAATTCTCGCCAGACAACCAAGAAGGCATCCTTTCAACGATGCAGAAATATGAAGCCGCCAACGGAGCCGCGTTCCCTCGCTTCGATAGCGAGGAGCAGGCAGAGGCAGCTGCCAAGAGCCGCAGTGCATCGGGCGGCGCGGCAGCCGGCAATGCCATCGTCATGGACGAAAACTACAAGGCTGGCGACGCGTTCGGTCTCTTCGGTGGAGCAACGAATCCTCTGGAAGTGGAAGCAAAAGCTACGGCGCAAGCCCGCGCAGATGCCGCAGCGGCAGAGGCACAGCGTGTTGAGCAAGAGCGTGTCACGGCAGAGACCGACGCGAACAATCGTTCCGTTGATGCGCTCATCGCGGAGAGGAATGGCCGCTGTGCGGCTGTAAGCGAGAGTAAACTGCCAGAGTGGCAGAAGCAGTGGGACGAAAAGAACCGCTCGTCCGGAATCGCCGGCGACTTTTTCCGACGAGCGGGCAGCACTTCTCATCACCAACCTCAACCGGCTCATTGTGTCGAAACTGCCTGGTGGCGACCAGCTCAACGAAGCGCTGGACGGTATTGACCGCTGGTGGATCGGAAAGACGCAGAACGAACAGACGCGAGAGAGCATCGACCGCATGTCCGGCAGTCTCTCGCCAGAGGGTGAGGCGGCTCGAGAGAAGAAGTGGTGGAACGAAGACACCAAGACGCTAGGACCGGCGTGGAAGGACCCGCGCAGCTATCTCGGCACCATTGCAGAAAGCGCGCCGGCCACTATCGCAACCATGGCGCCTTCCGGCATTCTCGCTCGAGGCGCGTTCCTCACTGCCAGAGCCACCGGCGCTACGCTTGAAGTTGCGTCAGCCACCGCGGCGAAGACGGCGACGATCGCAGGCGGCATTTCTGAAGGCCTGTTGGGCGGCGCCGATGCTGCCCTGTCGGTGAAGCAGCGCGTTGCTGAAATTCCGCGCGAGCAGCTGCTCGCTTCCGATGCTGTGAAGCAGCTCGTCGCTGGCGGCATGTCGGAGGACGCGGCAATCAAAGCGATCAGCGAAGACGCTCAGACGCAGGCACTCCTGACCGCAGGCGTCATCACTGGCGCTTTTGGTGGCATGGGCGACCGTGCGCTGGCGAAGATCATCGCGGAAGGCGTGGAAGGCGGCATCGCGCGTCGGATTGGTGTCGGTGCAGCCAAGGGTATGGTTGGCGAAGGCATCTTTGAGGAAGCCCCGCAGAGCGCAGGCCAGACCATAGCAGAAAACGCCGCGGTGACACGTAAAACCGGATCAGGACCTAACTGAAGGCCTCGGCTAATCCGTGGCAGGTGGCGTAGCAGTCGGTGGCGCGATGGGCGGCGGTATTGGTGCCGTCGGTGGGGTCGCTCGTCTGGCCGCAAGAACTGAAGGTCCATCCCCAGAGGCAGGGCAAGCAGCCCCGGAGCCAACTGCGCCAGTCGAGCCCGACGATCGAGGGCCCCTACGTCGAGCAGCTGAACACGGCCAGCAGCGCCAGGCAGATCGCGGGGCAGCGGCGAACGCTGGCGTACCGATTGATGGCCGCCCGGCGTGAAAACAACTGTGCACGTTGAAGCTGAAGGCGTCGAGCCGTTCATGGGTACGGTCGAAGGCTACGAAGGCGACGAGGCCGTCGTGGTCGATAGCGGTAGCGGTGAAGTCTACCAGGTACCGTCGTCTAATGTGACCGAGATCGCGCCTGCTATCGGAGCTTATCAGTTTCAGGAGAAGTCTCAGGACGCTATGCCTGAACACTCGGCAGACCTGGCACTGGAACCACTGCCTCCCATGTCGGCGCAGGTCACATCCGAAATGCCCCCGAGGTCTGAAGACAAGCCGGCGACCGAAAAGCGGCCCACGAGACTGCAAGCGGGTCAGCGCGTCATCGTCGATGATCCGGCAGCAGGTCGCTTCTCGGCCCGCATCGAGCGATACGAGAACGGCGGGACCGAGGCAGTCGTCGTCAATGATGAAGGCAAGGCCTATCAGGTGCCTCTCGAGTCGATGAAGGTCAACGGCCTTACGCCGGCGCAGGTCGAAAAACAGGATCTCGAGCGTGACCCGCCCATCGAGCGAGAAATCGGCGACGCAGGGCCAAATAGCCGAAAGATCGGCGATAAGACCGTCGTGCTGCCGGATGAGAAGCATGCAGCTCTTTACGATCTCGCCCGCGAGCAGAACGTGGCCAAACGCCTTTTCGGTGCTTCTCAACTAGAGATGGACAAGGTGTTCCCAGCAGAAGGTAAGCGGATCGCGGATGAATTTCGCATCAAGCAGGACGATCTGGCTACCTTGGCTGATGACTACCGGTACCGCGTAGGGCTAGCAGCCAAACAGGCAAACTCGAAGCTTCCGGTCAAAATGCATGCGGTGAACGATCGCTTGCTGAAACAGCGCTAGTCCGCTTTGGCTAAAGAGGCCAATGTTGCTCCAGCGCAGTCCGCCGACGACGGCGCTACCTAGTGGGACGTTGATCTTACGGCACAGGATCGCAAACGCGTTCTCGAGCAGGCGGGTGTCAAGCGCTCCGAGAAGCTGACATGGGCCGGTATGACGCCCGGCATCCAGAAGAAGCTAACCGACGTGCGGGATGCGCAGCGCGCAGCGGCGGAAGACGTTGAGACGCTGGCAGGGCAGGGCGACGTTTCTGCCAAAATGCAGGCAATCGCAGATGAAATCGGTCAGGATGATGGAGCTGTCTATCCCGATCATGCAGAAGCGATGCAGGCTGACGCGGCGGCCAACATGGCGGCGACATCGCCGACCAACGATCGTCCCGAACCGATGGAAGCGTAAAAGGAAGCCGGAAACTATAAGGTCGGGCGCCTGAAGCTGGGCGGCCTCGATATCTCGATCGAGAACCCCGCTGGATCGATGCGGAAGGGTGTCTCCTCGTCGGGCAAGGGGTGGGCCGTCGAGATGAAGAGCCATTACGGCTACATCTGCGGAACCGTTGGTCTCGACAAGGACCATATCGACGTCTTCGTTCGTCCTGGTACCGAAGCACTCAACGATTTCTCGCCGATCTTTGTCGTTGATCAGAAAGACCCCGCGCGCGGTCGATTCGACGAGCATAAGGTGATGGCCGGCTTCGACAATGAAGCGCAAGCACGTGCCGCATATCTAGAAAACTATACGGCTGACTGGAAGGGGCTGGGCGATTTCAAGATGTGGCTGAAGTCCGGCAAGACGTCAGAGCCTTTTGCGCCGAAGTGGTTTGCGTCGCAGGAGAAGGCCGACGGTTACGTCGCCAAAAACAAGATGGGCGATACCCACGAGGTCGTGCAGTGAGGCAAGCGCTTCGGAAGCAGTCCAGGAGGGCGCTGGTTCACTTCTTGGCTCTGGCACAGCTGCTTGGGCGATGGGCCTGCCGTGGGGCTGGATTGCTGCCATCGTGACAATCATCGTGCTGGGCACTCTCATATACCGGAAGCGCGATGTCATTGGACGCCGCGTCAACACCCTGCTTGGCCGCGAGGTCTCGGTTTGACCTCTCGGCTGACGTTCTACCTCCTTGCAGCACTGGCCGTGGCGTCGTTCGTCGCCACGGGCATCATCGTCATCAGCCGCAACGCAACAGAGCGGGCTGAAATCAAAACAGAAAGACAGAACAATGCTGCAGGTGACGAAGCGGATGGCGCTCGTGGTCGTTTGACGGCTGCGCTGGCGGGGTGTGGGACTTCGGGTCCGGCGAGTGTCGCCAGGCTGCGCCGGGTGGTTGGAACTGACTGGATTGGCGCACGTGGCGCCACGCCAGCAGATCAGAGGCGCATCGACAGAACCGTTGTCGGGATCTGCGCCGGCAAGGTCTGGACACAGCGTGAATGTGCGAGACATGGAGACGTCTCTCGCGCTACCTCGAGCGCGGGAGCGGAATGATGTCATTCTGGGATTGGCTTAGCACCAGCGAGGGCAAGGTGGCTTTGGCTGGCATCGCAGGGTCTGCCGCCTCGGTAGCTATGGAGTGGATCGGAGCGGTATCGAGCATGCGCAAGCTGTTCGTCGGTGCCGTGACTGCCTATTACCTAAGCCCGATCGGAACCACGCTCTTTCAGTGGGCGTTCGGAACATTGAGCGTACCGGAAGAGCAATCTGCAAGCGTGGGCGGCTTCATTGTCGGAATCGGCGGTATTATCATCGTCGAGATCATCTTGAAGGCATTTCGCCTCCGCCACGCGGAGATCGGGAGAAGCCGACATGACCAGGCCTAGGGCGAGACACATCAGAGAAGCAGCCAAGCCGCAAGGCAGAGTGGTCGCCGTTGCGGCTATACTTCTTGTGGTCTGGCTCTCTGCATGCACGTTTAGGCGGCGGACCGCCCGCGCGCCATCTTTGGCACACCTTGGCCGGTCTCGATTTTTCTCAGGACCTTGATCGGTCCCATCAGCAGCTGGCTCGCAGTTGGCGCGCCTTTCAAAATCCAGTCGGCGTAGATCTGATATAGCTCACGCCTTCTGCGCATGTGCTCCGCTCGATCGTAAGCCGCCTTCACGGCATCCTTTGGCTTATGGGCGAGCATCAGCTCGATGATTTTATCGTCATGCGGGAACGCTTCGTTCATGATTGATGAAAAAGATGAGCGGAAGCCGTGCGGCACATGCCTCGAATGGTAGCCAGCTCTGTTGAGCAGATAGCCCATAGTGTTCTCTGACATAGGCTTCTGCGGCTTCCTGAGATTGGAAAATGCGAACTCAAACCGGCCCGTCACCCTCTTGAGCGCACTGATTACCTCGACCGCCTGTTCCGAGAGTGGGACGTGATGATCGTACGCTTCCGCGGTTTTCAGATGCAGCTTCAGTTTCATGCGATGGGCAGAGATGACCCAGATCGGATTTGATGGATTGATCGCGTCCAGCTCGGTCCACGGCGTCTCTGCGAGAACTCCTGGTCGGACCGCCGTTAGCGCCAGAAGACGGATTGCGAGCTTGGTGTAGCCGCGGCTGGGAGTGGATGAGACGTCGGCGAGGATCTGCCTGACGCCGTCCAGGGTGATGATCGCAGGCTGACGACCCTTCTTCAATGGAGCGAGAGCGCCTTTGACGATCGATGCGGGGTCAGCATCGCCGCGGCCGGAAGAAATGGCGTAGACGAATACGCTCGATATCCGCGCCGTAGCCGCTTCGCTGTTTCGATCGCGCCGCCTTCTCGACAATCTTCAGCACACCGAGAACTGTCCGCGCATCAATGCTTCGGATTGGCATGTCACCGATGAGCGGGAAGACGTCTCGTCTTAAAGTGTCCAACACGTCATGCGCATGGCGATCGGTCCATGTCGGCTTGGTCAGTTCGTGCCACTCTTCGGCGATGACTTGGAAGGTCTCCTCGGCTTGCTTCCTACCTATAACCTTCTCGAGCTTCTTCATTGCCGAGGGGTCTTTGCCGCCCTTGATGAGCGTCCTGGCATCGTCTCGAAGACGTCGCGCTTGAAGAGTGTGACCTCTAGATATTGTCCGAGACCGAGTAGCTTCTCTTTGCCGCCGAAGTAGTAGCGGTACCGCCATATTTTCATGCCGGTGGTAGCGACGAATAAGTGAAGGCCGTTGCTATCGGTAAGCTTGTAGGATTTCTCGTGCGCTTTGGCTTTTGTGATCGCTGTGTCTGTCAGCACGCTTGTTCTCACGATACCCGCTTTTGAAAATCAAAGTACCCGCATTTGTACCGCATTTTCACGAGATTGTATCGGAACGCATGGGAACGGGGCAGGAACAAAGAAACCCAAGATGGACTGCTGTGTAAGACAAAAACGGAACATATAGGAACGTATGAGAAACATTCGTGGCGGATGGGGTGGGATTCGAACCCACGGTACGGTCTCCCGCACGCCGGTTTTCAAGACCGGTTCCTTAAACCACTCGGACACCCATCCTTGCCTGTCGCGGGTTTATAAACATTTGCGACAGCACGTCAATTGCTTCAAAAGCCTTATTTTCCAGTCACTCCCGTCAGCCTGATTTTAACCATTACTTAACCACGTTGATTACAATTTTAGCTTTCCGGACCATATCGTTCGCATTTTCGCCATGTTGCGGGCAAGATTAGGCATCCGTTAAGTGCTTCGATGTGATGGGCGTGATCATCGAGGTGTGAGAGGGGCCGTGCAGAGGTGCGGTCTGAAGCAGCACGGGGCAGAAATTTGAAGTCTACCGTTACGAAGATTGGCGTCAGCGTCAAATGGGTCGGCATTGCCGTTCTATGCGCCGCAACCGCATCATGTTCGACGACGTCGGAAACAAAGACCAAGCCGAAGCGCAGCAAGGAATATTTCGCCGAGTCGGAATATGGCGTGAAGGCAAGTCCGCGGATCGCAGAAGGTGCCAACGTTCCCAAGGGCGGTGGCCGGTTCCTCGTCGGCAACGCCTATACGGTCAAGGGCCGTCGGTACTTCCCCAAGGAAGATCCAGGCTACGACAAGAGCGGTCTCGCATCCTGGTACGGCTCAGCCTTTCATGGCCGCATGACGGCCAACGGGGAGGCTTACGACAAGGAACATCTGTCCGCTGCCCACCCAACATTCCCGCTTCCGAGCTACGCCCGCGTTACCAATCTTGAAAACGGCTCGTCGGTCGTTGTGCGTGTCAACGATCGCGGTCCCTTTCATGAGGGTCGCCTTATCGACGTGTCCAGCAAGACGGCCGATCTTCTCGATATGAAGGGAACGGGCACCGCGAAGGTTCGCGTCCAATATGTCGGCCGTGCGCCGCTTGATGGTCACGATATGCCATTCCTGATGGCCTCCTATATCCCAAAGGGCTCGCGCGCTCCTGGCGTCAATCCTGAAGGGCAGATCGCAAGCGGCGTGATGGTCGCTTCCGCCTCTCAGCGCAATATTCCTGTTCCATCCAATCCAGCCTATGGCGGCTCGGCACAGATGGCATTGGTCGGCACGAAAAAGAACAATGCGCTTCAGGCCATGCCGTTGGTTGAAGGTGCGGCACCTGCTTCCTTCGGCGGCCAGGGTAATGTTCAGTTCATCGCTCTTCCGGAAATCGGTCCGTTCATCAATGAGCGTCCTGAAGGCAACTTCCTGCGCGTTCCCGGTCCGTCACCGCGTTACGCCTCTGCCTATTCCGAAGCCGCGCCGGCATCCAAGGCTGCTCACGTTTTCGATGCTGTGCTTGTCGAGCGTGGCGAGTTAACGGAACAGTCCATTCTCAATTATGTAAAGAACAAGAAGAACAAGGCCCGTTGAGCTTTGCCTCGGCGGCCTTGTGGCCCATAATCGCTGTGTCTGAGGACGATTCCAATTTACGGATTGTCCGGCGGGCGTGACGCAGTAAAACACACGGCGGGCCGGCGTTTCATGGTGACTTTGATACCGAAAATCTTCCGGCGTCTCAGCCTCGTTGCGCTGGCGCTTGCCTGCAGCGTGGGCACTGCTTCTGCCCAATCCGGTGGTCTCGCCGTCAAGGCACAGCAGGCTTACATGATCGACGCCGAGACCGGCACGGTTCTGCTATCGCTTAACGAGAACACGCCGTTTCCACCTGCGTCTCTTGCCAAGCTGATGACGGTGGAAACCGTTCTCGATGCGCTGAAGAATGGGCGTGTCACGCCAGAGACGACATATCCCGTTTCGGAATATGCCTGGCGAACGGGTGGAGCGCCATCGCGAACCTCCACCATGTTCGCTGCACTGAAATCGTCCGTCAGCATCAATGATCTTCTGACGGGGATTGTAGTTCAAAATGCCAATGATGGCTGCATCATTCTGGCGGAAGGCATGACCGGTTCCGACGTGGCATTCGCGAAGAGCATGACCGAGCGGGCAAAAGCGCTTGGGTTGACGGGAAGCACCTTCTCCAATTCCACCGGCCTTCCGGACCCGGCCAACAAGACCACCGCCAAAGACATGGTGACGCTGGCAAAGCACATTCGCGACTCTTATCCTGATCGCTACAGCCTTTTCACCAAGCCGTATTTCGAGTGGAACCGCATCTTCCAACGCAACAAAAATACGCTTCTTGCGCCCGACCTCGGCATTGATGGCCTGGGCCTTGGCTTTGCCGAGGGCCATGGCTATTCCGCCGTCATTTCCGCCGAGCGGGATGGTCGCCGGATCTACCTAACGCTTGCGGGAATGGAAGACGACAAGACCCGGCAGGAAGAGGCCCGGCGCGTCGTCGATTGGGGCCTGACGGCCTTTCAGAAGCGCGAGTTGTTTCAGAAGGACGAAACGGTTGGCAGCGTCAGCGTTTACGGCGGCGCGGCTTCGGCAATCGATCTAGCGGTGCACGAGACTGTCAGCGTGTTGGTGCCACTTAACAACCCAGATCGGCTGTCTGGTCGTATCATCTATAAGTGGCCGCTCAATGCGCCGCTGGAGCCAGGTTTCAATGCTGCAACCCTTCGCATCTACTCCGGTGAGCGATTGCTGCGGGAAGTGCCTCTGTATACGACTGCCGGCGTCGCGCCCGGTACGCTGAGCCAGAACGCGGCTGGGGCGTTGAAAGAACTGCTGTTTTTCTGGCTTTGAGATAGGTCGCGGTTTCGCGCGCCATTGATATCGTCTAATAAGAAAGCCGTAGTCGAGACCATCAGGAAGAGACATTGCCCCAAAAAGGACTGTTCATTAGCTTTGAAGGCGGCGAGGGCGCTGGCAAATCCACGCAGGTTCATATTCTTGCGGAAACGCTGCGCGGCCGTGGCCTTGAGGTGGTCGTGACACGAGAGCCTGGCGGATCGCCGGGTGCTGAAGCCATTCGTCACGTGCTGCTTTCCGGCGCTGCGGAAGCGTTTGGCGTTCGCATGGAAGCCATGCTGTTTGCCGCAGCACGCAACGACCATGTCGAAGAGGTAATCCGGCCGGCCCTTGAGAATGGTGCCGTGGTTCTTTGCGATCGCTTTCTTGATTCGTCGCGCGTTTATCAAGGCACAACCGGCAATCTGGAGCCCGACTTCATTGAGACACTGCAGCGTATCGCTGTTGACGGGACCATGCCTGATCTTACGCTGATCTTCGATATTCCCGCTGTGGATGGTCTGGCGCGGGCACGAAAGCGCGCCGACGATGGTGCGGCTCCCGATCGCTTCGAGAAGGAAGAGCTGGAAACGCATGAAAAGCGCCGCGAAGCCTATCTCGACATTGCGCTGAACGAGCCCCGGCGTTGCCGCATCGTGGATGCCAAGCAGCCGCAGGAGAGGGTGACGGAAGACGTTCTGGCAATGGTCGAGCCACTGCTTGAGCGCTTTAAAAATCTTGCCGGTGTAGCACAATGAGCGAGACGCCCGGCGTTCTCGATGGTGCGATTGCGCCTCAGGACAATACGCGCCTTTTTGGCCATGAAGAGGCAGAGCAGTTTCTGGCGCAGTCCTATCGCTCGGGCAAAGGGCACCATGCCATCCTGATCGAAGGGCCGGAGGGGATCGGCAAGGCGACGCTTGCCTTCCGCTTCGCCAATCATGTTCTGACTCATCCCGATCCGGCGCAGGCCCCCCACCACATTGCCGATCCTGAGCCGTCGTCCTTCGTCAGCCGCCAGATTTCATCCGGCGCATCGCACAATCTTTTGCACCTGACGCGGCCGGTCGACGAAAAGACGGGAAAGATCAAATCCGCAATCACAGTCGATGAGGTAAGGCGGGCAGGGCACTTCTTCTCGCAGACGTCGGGCACCGGCAATTGGCGGATCGTCATCATCGACCCGGCGGATGACCTCAACCGCAATGCTGCCAACGCCATCTTGAAAATCCTGGAAGAGCCGCCGAAGCGGGCAATGTTCCTGGTCTTGTCGCATGCGCCGGGCAAGCTCCTGCCCACCATACGGTCACGCTGCATGCCGCTGCGCCTGCTGCCTTTGGACGACAGCGCGATGAGCAGTGCACTCGACAATCTCGGGCTGTCGATTGCAGGGGAGAAGAGGGCGACGCTTCTACAAGCTTCCAAGGGAAGCGTCGCGCAGGCGCTCAAGCTCGTCAATTATGGCGGCTCGGATATCGTTGATGTCTTCAACGCGGTGATGAACGCTGAAGGGCCTTCGGCACGCAAGCAGATGCACAAGCTGGCCGATGTCCTCTCACAGAAGGACGGCGATATTGTTCTGGGCTTCTTCATGGAGCACGCGACCGAGGAACTGATGCACCGCGCCAAGGCCGCTGCTATTGCGGGTGATCTGAAAGGCGCCGAACGCCAGGCCCGACTGTCCTCCTCGCTGTCCGAACGGATCACCATTGCGCAGGCCTACAATCTCGACAAGAAACAGATGGTGCTCTCCATTCTCGAGGACATTCGCTCGGTTTGATCCTGACAAAATCGACGGCTTTTGCTTTCGCTTGTGCGAACAATAGGGTAAAGCGGTCTATCTCAAAAATCAGACCGTAAAGCCGATCGAGCGTCATGACAGATAAGACTCCATTCTACATTACCACCGCGATTTCCTACCCCAATGGCAAGCCCCATATCGGCCATGCCTACGAGTTGATCGCGACGGATGCCATGGCGCGGTTTCAGCGTCTGGACGGGCTGGATGTGTTCTTTCTGACGGGTACCGACGAGCACGGCCAGAAGATGCAGCAGACGGCGCGCGCGGAAGGCATATCGCCCGAAGAACTGGCGCAGCGCAACTCAGACCAGTTCCGCGAGATGGGCAAGCTTCTGAATGCCTCGAATGACGATTTTATTCGGACAACGGAAGAGCGTCATCATGAGACATCGCGCAACATCTGGAACCTGATGTCGAATGCCGGTGACATTTACAAGGATAGCTATGCGGGGTGGTACTCCGTCCGTGACGAGGCATATTACGCTGAAGATGAGACCGAAGTGCGTGGCGATGGCGTTCGCTATGGACCACAGGGCACGCCTGTGGAGTGGGTTGAGGAGGAAAGCTACTTCTTCAAGCTCTCCGAATATCAGGACAAGCTTCTGAAGCATTATGAAGAGAATCCCGATTTTATTGGCCCGGCGGAACGCCGCAATGAAATCATCTCCTTCGTCAAATCGGGTCTCAAGGATCTTTCCGTTTCGCGCACGACTTTCGATTGGGGCATCAAGGTGCCGAACGATCCGAAGCATGTGATGTATGTGTGGGTGGATGCGCTGACCAACTACATAACCGCGACAGGCTATATTGAAGACAAGAATGGCCCGCGGGCAAAATACTGGCCGGCTGATGTGCATATCATCGGCAAGGACATCATTCGCTTCCACGCCGTTTATTGGCCTGCCTTCCTCATGAGCGCCGGGCTGCCGCTGCCTAAGCGGGTCTATGCGCATGGCTTCTTGCTCAACAAGGGCGAGAAGATGTCGAAGTCGCTGGGCAACGTGGTCGATCCGGTCAATCTGGTGAACCATTTCGGCCTCGATCAGGTGCGCTATTTCTTCCTGCGCGAAGTCTCCTTTGGCCAGGATGGCAGCTACAGCGAGGAGGGGATTGCGACCCGCATCAATGCCGACCTCGCTAACGGCATTGGCAACCTCGCCAGCCGCTCGCTTTCGATGATTGTCAAGAATTGCGACGGGCAGATCCCGACGCCCGGCGCCTTTACAGAGGAAGACAAGGCCATGCTGGAAGCTGCGGACGCACTTCTGGCGACTTGCCGCGACGAGATGAACAAGCAGATGATCCACAAGGCGCTGGCCTCGATCATTGCCGTTGTTTCCGAGACGGATCGCTACTTCGCCGGTCAGGAGCCGTGGGCGCTGAAAAAGACCGATCCGGAGCGCATGGGCACCGTGCTCTACGTGACGGCGGAAGTCGTGCGCCAGATCGGCATTCTCTTGCAGCCCTTCATGCCAGCCTCTTGCGAAAAGCTGCTCGACCTCGTTGCAGCCCCTGCGGACAAGCGCGACTTCGCGGCGCTTGGCGAAGCTGGGCGTCTGGTCCCTGGCACGCCGCTTGAGGCTCCGAAACCGGTCTTCCCGCGTTACGTTGCGCCGGAGGCGTAAGGCTTGAGCATGCTGATCGACACCCATTGCCATCTGGACTTTGCCGATTTTGATGCCGAGCGCGACGACATCATCGCGCGCGCCCATGCATCCGGCGTCGCCCAAATGGTGACGATCTCGACACGCGTTCGGCGTCTGCCCGAATTATTGAAGATCGTTGAGGCATATCCGTCCGTTTTCTGCTCAGTGGGTACGCATCCAAACAATGCCGATGAGGAACTGGATATCTCGGCCGACGAGCTCGTGCGGCTTGCCAACAGCCACGACAAGATCGTGGCGATAGGTGAGGCGGGTCTGGATTATTTCTATGATACGCAGAAGCCGGATGATCAGAAAACCGGCCTGCGGCGCCACATCGAAGCAGCGCGCATCACCAAGCTTCCGCTCGTCATTCACAGCCGCAGCGCTGATGACGACATGATCGCGATCTTGCGCGAAGAAAGCGGGAAGGGGGCTTTCCCTTTCATCCTGCACTGCTTTTCCGCAGGTCCCGATCTTGCAAATGCCGGAGTTGAGCTTGGCGGTTACGTGTCATTCTCAGGCATTCTGACCTTTCCAAAATCACAGGATATCCGCGACATCGCAGCCACCGTCCCGCTCGATCGGCTTCTGGTGGAAACGGATGCGCCCTATCTTGCGCCGAAACGCTGGCGAGGAAAACGCAACGAGCCGTCCTACGTCGTCAACACGGCCGAGGTTTTGGCCGAGGTTCACGGCGTGTCCTACGAGAAAATGGCCGAGATCACCACGGACAATGCGTTCCGCTGCTTTTCGAAAATGACAAAGGTCTGATCCTTGGCATCATATCGGCGTCGCTTCACCATACTTGGCTGCTCCTCATCGCCCGGCGTTCCGCGCATCAATGGAGACTGGGGCGCCTGCGACCCGTCCAATCCGAAGAACAGACGCACCCGCGCGGCGTTCCTGATCGAGCAAATCGCGCCGGACGGCGGTGTGACGACGGTTGTCGTCGATACCGGTCCGGATTTTCGTGAGCAGATGATTGCGGCTGGCGTCAAGACGATCGATGCGGTGCTTTACACTCATCATCACGCGGATCATCTGCATGGCATCGATGACCTGCGTGGCTACTTCATCACCTCGGGAAGCCGGATACCGGTCTATGCCGAGCCGGACACGATGCAGCGCATTCGCGAAGGTTTTCCGTATTGTTTAGAGACGCCTGTCGGCAGCAATTATCCGCCGATCGTCAAAGCCAATCTAATAGAGGACCTGGATCAGGACATCGTTATCGAAGGCGAGGGTGGTCCGCTGCGTATTAGACCTCACCTGCAGCAACACGGCGATATCGTTTCTCTTGGGTTTCGCATCGGCGATGTCGCTTACTGCACCGATGTCAGTGATTTTCCACCACAATCCGTTGCGAAACTTCAAAATCTCGACACGATCGTCATCGACACGTTGCAGTATCGCTATCACCCTAGCCATCTTTCACTCGAACAGTCGCTTGCCTGGATCGAGAAGTTCGGCGCAAGACACGCCGTATTGACGCATATGCATACGCCTTTGGATTACGAGACGGTCTTGCGGGAGACGCCAGACCATGTCGAACCTGGCTACGATCAGATGCGTTTCGAGGTGGACCTGGCTAAAGAGCGCCTATAACTGCAACAGAGGAATGCAATGTCGACCAAGCCTTTCCGCGCCCCCAGCATGGCGAGCTTTTTCGACAATATTCGCAGTGGCCGTCTGCGCGCGCTGTTCCGTCGCGGCGAACTTGCACTTGTCATCCTTGCAATCCTCGTCGGTGCTGCCGCTGGTCTTTTGGTCGCGCTCATCGGCGCACTCAGCACCGCACTTCACGTTTTGGTCTTCGGAGTCGAGAGGCTCAGCAGCAGCGACCTTACAGGTTGGATCGTACTGGCAGGGCCGGTCCTCGGCGGCGTCGTTCTTGGTCTCATTCTCTTTATCCTGTCTCGAACCCGCAAAAAGCCTATGGTCGATCCGATCGAGGCCAATGCGCTGCATGGTGGCCGCCTGTCACTAACAGACAGCATCATCGTCTGCTTGCAGAATATCGTCTCCAACGGTTTTGGTGCCTCCGTCGGGCTCGAAGCCGGCTACACCCAGGTCGCCAGCGGCGTCGCATCGAAGCTCGGTCTTAATCTGAAGCTGAGGCGAGGGGACATGCGCATCCTCGTCGGATGCGGTGCTGCCGGCGCAATTGCCGCAGCCTTCAATGCGCCACTGACAGGTGCGTTCTATGCCATCGAACTGATTATCGGTACCTACACGATCGTCACACTCGCGCCGCTGATCGTGTCAGCACTGGTGGCAAACATCGTGGCAGGTCTTGTTTCCCATCACGGCATCAATATCGATGTTGTAGGCTCCAGTACGGTAACGCCGACGGATTATGTACCAGCTATCTTCCTGGGCGTCGTATGCGCAGGCATCGGCATCGTTCTGATGCAGGCCGTGTCCTTCATCGAAGAGACTGCGCGCAAGAGCGCTATACCGCTTTGGCTTCGTCCCACCCTCGGCGGTCTTGTCGTCGGCGCGCTGGCTTTGATTTCACCACAGGTGCTTTCCAGCGGCCATGGCGCGCTGCATCTCAATCTCGATGCCAACATCACACTGTTTGGCCTTGTTGGGCTGTTCATGCTGAAGGCGACAGCGAGTGCGGTTTCCATCGGATCGAGTTTCCGTGGCGGCTTGTTTTTCGCGTCTCTGTTCATGGGCTCGCTACTGGGCAAGATTTTTGCGATCTGCGCTCCATATGTCGGCTATGGCGCCACGCAGCCCGTCGTCTACGCCGTTATCGGTATGAGCGCCTTTGCCGCGGCAATCATCGGCGGTCCTTTGACCATGACGTTTCTTGCCCTTGAATTAACGGGTGACTTTCAAATCACCGCGCTAGTGCTGGCTGCTGTCATCACAACATCGCTCGTCGTGCGCACCACCTTCGGCTATTCCTTCGCCACATGGCGTTTTCACTTGCGTGGAGAGAGCATCCGCAGCGCGCATGACATCGGCTGGATCCGCGATCTGACCGTCGGCAAGATGATGCGTGCCGACATCCGTAAAGCCAATCTCAGTATGGGTCTGGAAGATTTCAAAGAGAAATTCCCGCTTGGCTCAACCCAACGCGTCATCATGACCGACGACGACGGCCGTTACGCCGGCATCATTCTCGTACCAGAAATCTATGCCGATCCGATGGAGCGCGACGCTTCGAGGATCGGCCTGGAAACGTATCTTCATTACAAGAACAACGTGCTACTGCCCACCATGAACGCCCGCCAAGCGGCCGCAGCTTTCGATGATACCGAAAGCGAAGCGCTCGCGGTCGTCAACGACAAGGTGGAGAACCGGCCTGTAGGACTTTTGACCGAGAGCCATACGTTGCGCCGTTACAGCGAAGAACTGGAGATGCGCCGCCGTGAGGCTTCGGGCGAGATTTGAGAAGCAATTTCGTCAAACGGGCAACCTCGCGCTTGCCAGCCCATCATACCAAATAAGTTCCATAATCTATATTATGCGATCTTTGGATGTGGCTGTGGCTTGTTGGGGTGGCCGTCTTCAGCATCTCTCTCCCCCGCGATCTGAAATGCGGCACAGCACGGATGTTACGGGCCTAACACATGTCAAGGCTGGTGGCCAGCTAATATCGTCAGGCCGTTTGTACGGCGGGCTAAAGATTGACGCAGGCGCAAACGCAATTGTTTCCGGCGTGGTTGGCCGTGACATTCACAATGATGGAAACCTCGTTTTGAACGGCAAAGTTCTTGGCAAACTCTTGGGGTCCGGCTTAGTGGTCAAAGGTGATGGGGCAAGCGTGGCTGGGGAAGATCGGTCGATAGACTTGTAAGATAGGCGGCTGCGTACGCACAGGTGTAAAGAGGCCGCTGCGGGGCGTAGATCTAGTTGGTTTCAATTTCCGTTGTGGTCTCAGCCCCTCGCCTCGCCCTGGCGCTCGATGGTGTCTCGCCGAAAGCCAGCTTGAACGACTTCGTGAAGTGCGACGGATTGACGTATCCGACGTCGAAGGCCACCTCGGTTATCTCGCGATCCGTGTTCGTCAAAAGCTCAAAGGCGCGTTCGAGGCGCAGTTGGCGGTATGCTGCGGCCGGTGGCATGCCGATCGTTATTTCGAAGAGGCGCTCCAACTGCCTGCGGGAAAGGCCAACGGACTTTGCGAGCTTCTCGGTCGTGATATCGCCGGACAGGTGCTGCTCCATTGTGATCAGCGATGCCAAGACGCGCGGCTCCTTGACTTGCATCTTCAAAGGCTGCCGGGACTGGGGCGCGTTTGAGCTTCGCACTCGTTCCATCTGGAGAACTTCCAGGGCGTTACGGGCAGCGTCTCGGCCGATGTGACGCTCAACGATAACGTTTGCCAGATCTGCGGAACTGCTGCCGCCGGCGCAAGACCCTCGCCGCCCCTCCAAGTGAAACAGACGGTCTGGCCGCACAACGAGATGCGGGAAGCGCTCTTGGAACGCCTGGTAGTGAAGCCAACTCACGCAGACCTCATGGCCATCAAGCAGGCCGGCTTCGGCAAGGATGAAGGAGCCGGTGCAAACACCGATCATCCGTACGCCCTTGCCTGCTGCGGATTTGAGGAAGGTCATGGTGGCGTGATCGACGGGTTCCGGCACGCGCAGCAGGCCGCCGACGACGACGATGTAATCGAAGTTGGACGGGTCGATGAAGTCGCTGGTTGGCGCGATTTGGACACCGCAGCTTGAGGTGATGAGGTGCCTGGTGCTGCCTAGAACATGCCAGTCAGCAAAGACTCGGCCTGAATGATCAGTCTCGTCACTCGCCAGCCTGAGCGTATCGATGAACAACGCAAATGGTGACAACGTGAAGGATTTTGCCAGAACAAATCCGACCTTCAACCGCTTCACTGGCGCATTATCTTGACGATTTCGGAGGTGTTTCATGTCTGGCCCTCCGGAGTCTTGTCACACGACCCTAGAGGCCGACGCAAGCAAATAGTGTTCTCGTGCAGGCAGGACAGCGGCATCTACGAAGGTATTCTGGCACCGTAGGCTCATGGGCAGGTGCCAGAACAAGGTCGTTATTCAGCGATCTTTACCAACAGCTTGCCGAAGTTGCCGCCAGAGAGCATCGCTGTGAATGCTTCAGGTGCCTTCTCAAGGCCATCGACGATGTCTTCGCGATAATGGATTTCGCCGGCAGCCAGACGAGGGCCGATCTCTGCTAGGAACTCATCAAAATGGTCTTTGGCAAATTCGATCTGGATGAAGCCACGGACAAGGATGCTCTGGCGAAGGATCGTCGACATCGTGGCGGGTAGCCGATCCTCGTCGCCAGTGCCAGCGCCATTGTAATGTGCGACCAGCCCGCAGACGGGTACGCGTGCGAACTGGTTGAGAAGCGGCAGTACGCCGTCCCAGACACGACCGCCCACATTCTCGAAATAGACGTCAATGCCATCGGGGCACGCAGCTTTCAGATCCGATGCGAAGCTTTCCGAGCGGTGATCGACGACGGCGTCGAAGCCAAGCTCGTTCTTCACGAACGCGCATTTTTCCTTGCCACCAGCAACACCGACGACGCGAGCGCCGGCAAGCTTTGCCAACTGTCCGACCATCGAGCCCACAGGTCCCGACGCTGCGGCAACAGCAACCGTTTCGCCTGCTTTCGGCTGACCAATGAACTTCAGGCCCGCCCATGCGGTAAATCCCGGCATACCAAGTGCGCCAAGCGACGTCGTTATCGGCGCGCCATGCGTTTCGACTCGACGGAGTTGGTCGCCTTTAATAACGGCATGACTGCTCCAGCCTGTCCGGCCACGCACGATATCCCCAGGTGAAAAGTCATTATGTCTGGATTTGACGACCTCGGAGATCGCCTCACCCTCCATGACACCGCCGATCGGCACAGGTGCCGCATAGGATTTCGCGTCGCTCATGCGGCCGCGCATGTAAGGGTCGAGCGAGAGATAAAGAGCCCTGACGGTGACATCCCCCTCGCCTGCTTCTGGGAGTTCAAACTCCTCCGTGCGAAAATTGTCAGGTCCTGGTTGCCCGGTCGGCCTGCTTGCGAGAGTAATACGGCGTGCAGACGTCATCTGATGCTCCTCTTTTTCAGCATCCGACTTATCTAGGAAGCCTCTTGGCATTTCCAAGGCGGGGATATAGCCCGTCTGTCGCAGTTACTCAAGATCGGCGCCGCGCCCGCCAGATGGTTCTGCATAACGGCACCGTCAAGAAGAGGCCTGTCGTCGCCATGCCCCCTGCTAAGACCATTGCGAACTTTGCGTCATGACAGTCACTCCCATCTGGACACTGAGATTGTGCCGCTGAATAGGCGGCAAGACCAACAAAGCCAAATAAGCATAGCAACAACAATCCCGCCAACGCTCCAATAATCGCAATCAAATTTGGCATATGATTCCTACAGGACAAGAATATCCGTACTGCACAGACATTCTTATCGTGTCTCTTGAAGTGAACCTTGGCCGACGGCTTCGACCGTATTGAGGTTATACTGTGACAGCTATATCCGCTACTGCGGAAACATCAGGACGATCTTACCGCGACTGCGTCCGGCTTCCGATAGCGCAAGTGCCTCCCGAACGTCTGGAAATGGCACAATGGCCTCGACATGTGGCGTGACTTTTCCTGCCTCAACTAGGTCTGAGATTTTGTTCAAGCTTTCCGCACTTGGTACTGTGAAGGATCGCTTGGCGGTCACGCCGTATTGCTCGGCTTCATCCTGGGGAAATGCGACGATGGTGATCATCTTGCCGCCCTTCTTCAAAGTCTGAAAAGCCCGCTGATAGACCTCGCCGCCCATCGTATCCAGCACGACATCCATATCGGTGGCGACCTCTTCGAAAGCCTGACGTGTATAGTCGATAAAGTGGTCGGCGCCCAAGCCGCGGACAAAGTGCTCATTACGACCAGATGCAACAGCAGTGACACGTGCGCCTTGCGCCTTGGCGAATTGAACAGCCAAAGAGCCAACGCCGCCCGAGCTGTTGGTTATCAGCAGCCTCTGTCCCTCAGAAAGTCCTGCCTCTTCGAAGAGTGCCTGCCAAGCTGTTGTCCCGGCGAGCGGCAGTGCTGCGGCCTCGACGAAAGACAAGTTCTTCGGTTTGTGAACCGCGTGATCTGCCTTGATGATCGCGTATTCAGAAAAACCGCCGGATGGCACCATGCCGAATACGGCATCGCCCTCATGGAATTTGCTGGCGCCTGCGCCACATATTTCGATCGTGCCGACGATCTCGCTGCCAAGCCTAATCGGTAGTGTCAGTCCCATACGCTGGCCAGCGCCGCCTCGAATTCTCCAGTCGATCGGATTCACACCTGCGGCGTGGACCTTGGCCAATATTTCGCCAGCCTGTGGTTCGGGCCGCGAGACATCTTCGACCTCCACGACGTCGTTGTTACCGTACTCTCGGATCAGAACTGTTTTCATTTTCATGCGCCCTAAGCCCCATGTTGATTGTCTGTGATCCTCATGCTAGCCGAAGGCTTCTTCGATATGGCGCCAATTGGCATCGCGCAAAGGCCAAACGGATATGCGGCAACTTTTTACGATTCATCGTGTTTCGAAGCCTCGGGGTGCGGCGTTGCCGCTTCATACCCATGACGAAGCGCAGTTGATCTTCGCAGCGTCTGGAATGGTTCAGGTGCATACCGAGCGCGGGGTGTGGTTGGTACCACCCCAACTCGTTGGCTGGATCCCTGGCGGCGTCTCGCACCGGCTTGACATCATCAGCGACGCGGAGCTTTGGATGCTGCTGTTGCAAAAGCAGGCGCTCGAAGAGTGGGCGCCCTCATCCCTGCCCGATCGCGCATTTGTTTCGCGGGTCTCCATCTTGCTTCGCGCTTTGTTTGATGAGGCCGCTGCGATCGATCCGGCGTCGGATAAGGCTGCGCTTATCGTCAGGCTGATATTGCACGAGTTGACCGAAGTGCACGATGCACCGACGTTTTTACCTCTTCCACGGAGTCCACTGGGACGAAGACTTGCTGACATCGCGATTGCAGATCATCGAAGCGCTCTTGATCTTAGTGAGCTTGCATCGCGCGCTGCGACATCGGTTCGTTCTGCAAGCCGGCTATTTCCCGCAGAAACCGGGATGACGCTGAAGGCATGGCGACAGCGAGTCCGGATTGTACGGGCGATGGAGCAGTTGTCTCGTGGTGAGCCGATAGCGCGCGTGGCAATCCAGGCTGGCTTTGCAAGTACTGCGGCATTCTCAGCCGCCTTCAGGCAAGTCACAGCGATGACGCCCACGGCCTTCATCGGAGACCCAAAACTCCTTTCTTGACGGGGCATGCCAAAGTTTTGCGGCTCTTTGCTGGTCGTCGCTTGCGATCACCGGGAGCCTTGGCTGGATAGAGACGTTGCTCTGCTGGGCAGGGCCGCTATGGTGCCCTCTTATCCCCTTATGAAACTCTGCTAGATCCAATGTCATTCCGCAGCCGCCTGATCCTCTATGCCTTGCTGACATCCCTTACCTCGCTCAGTATCGACGCTTTGCTACCTGGGCTAAGGGAGATCGGATTGGAGCTCGGCGTTGCGCCACCGCTCTCCACGCATCACGTAATCTCGCTGTTCATATTCGGCATGGCCTTCGGCGAACTCGTCATCGGCCCGCTCTCGGATGCCTTCGGGCGCAAGCCAGCACTCCTTGGTGGGCTCAGCATTTATGTATTGGGAACGGTGGTCGCGCTATTCGCCCAGTCTTTGGAGATGGTCCTGATCGGCCGCTTCCTGCAGGGCGTCGGCGTCTCCGGTCCTAAGATTGCGACCCGCGCCATGATACGCGATCAGTTCGACGGCGATGCGATGGCGCGCGTCATGTCCTTCATGTTCACGCTGTTTGTCCTTGTGCCAATGGTGGCTCCCGCTCTTGCGCAGGGGCTCATCACCATAGCCGGCTGGCGCAGCGTCTTCATGGCTTATCTCGTCCTTGCCGTTGCGCTCGGCGCTTCGCTTGCGGCCCGGCATCCGGAAACGCTGCCTGCGGCACGGCGTCTTCCACTTCGTCCGCGTCTGCTATTGCTGAACGGCTTGCGCATTCTCTCCAGCCTGCGGGTGACGTTACTGATCATCGCCACCGGGCTGGTGTTCGGGGCGCAACTTCTCTATCTGAGCACGGCTGCCGATCTTTTCTTCGAGGCTTACGGCGTGGCAGAAACCTTCCCTCTCTATTTCGCGGCTCTCGCCGTCGCGATGGGACTTGCGTCTTTCATGAACGCAAAGCTGGTCCAACGGCTTGGAAGCCTGACCATGGCTCGTGCTGGTTTCATTGGTTTTACTACCGTTTCACTGTTGATGGTGATCACGTCTCTGGGTGCGAGCGGCACCCTGCCCTTCGCGGCGTTCCTGTCTATGCTGTTCCTCGCATTCTTCGCGATCGGCATATTGTTTGGCAATCTCAATGCCATGGCAATGCAGACGCTTGGAAATGTTGCGGGCTTGGGCGCGTCCTTGATAGCGTCTGGATCGAGCCTCGTCGCCACCCTGTTTGCGGTTGGCTTCGGCGGCTTCTATAGCGCAAACACGACGTATCTTGCCGTGGGCTTCTTTGCAGCTGGATTGTCGTCACTCGCTCTGGCCGAAATCGCCATCAGAAGAAACGATGCGGAGATCTTAGGCGTCGGCCGATGACGCCCTACCAAAACTGCACTAGCGGGTTCCAGGAAAGAGCGCCGTGGCGAGCGTCGACGGCGCTGCTTTGTTCAGCTTGAACTCGGAGATGACGCGTTCGGCGACGCCGAAGGCCAGATCCCGATCAATCAAGGAGCCATCAAGGGCGACTGCGGTTACGGTAAACTTTGCTTCCGCGATGACTTCGCCCGTCTGCACCGCCGCCGCGCGCACGGTGGCCTTTACCGAACCACGTTGGCCGAGGAACAGCGAACCTCTCGCATAGGCGTCGAGACGGATCGTCAGCACGACGCGCGGGCGCGCACGTACTCTCACCGTGTCATTGATGGCGTTGGAAACCTGGTAGTGGATCGACTGCATAAGCTCTGGAGAAATATCTGGCCGAGCTGCGACAAAGGCACCACGCACATCGTAGATCAGCCGGTCTCCTTCGCGCGCCTCAGGCCCAATCCTGAAGGACATCAGCGCAAGAGACGCCAGCAACACCATGGCGAAACGCTTCAGTAGCCGATACAAGAAAGATGCCCCCCTAAGGTAACCCTCAAGGTGCATCTTCATCCATCGTGGTTAAGAATGCTCTAAGTCCTGCTCGTGACCTTTACCGCGCTGCAGCAAGAACGCGGGAGGCCGCGCGCATGTCGGTGAACCGCACGGCGCGGCGCTGCTGAGCTTCTTCGTCTTCGCCCCACTGCTCGGCCGTCCAGTCTTCATCGAGATGAGCGAGTGCCCAAACCTCTTCGAGAGACTTCTGCCCCTCGGCCAGTGCGAGCGCGAGAAGCGCCGATCCGGTGAGCGTGGTCATGGTGTGGAGAGCAGCAAGCTCAATCGGCGTGTCGTACTTTCGCAGAGTGACGGCAAAAGCCGCAACAGCCTCGCGTGGTTGTTCCTGGTGCATTACGCCTTCAATCAGGATGAAGCGCGCTCCAAGCGTGTTTGCGGCCCAGTCGATGATCGGGTCCCATTGTTCGCTCTGGCGTTCGACGAGTGCTTCCGGCTCGCCCGCCCGATAGCACAGGAGATCGCTCGAAGAGAAGCGAAGGATATCTTCGAACACGGCCTGCGGATCATTCGCGACACCATCGATTGCCGTATTGATATGGCGGGAAATCGGCATGGTCGACGGGTCAATGAGGTCGGCTTGCGAATCCCACTCATCACGCATCAAAACGGCAAGAGCTCTCGTCGGCACAGACAGCGCGTTTTTTGCAGGCGTGCGCAAGGTCTTGCCATCGAGATGGATCGTAAACGTTCCGTTCTCCATCTCTTCAACGGTGACATCCTTGTAGAAGCGCTTGGGCAGCGGTTTCTGCATTTGGATCTGCGCCCGGCGGATCGGGTCTGGATGGCTCAAGCCCTCCGAAAGATCGTTCAGCAAGTCACGCATCTTCTGTCCTTATCAGTCCGGAATATGGCCGGGAATTTCGCTTGGATGGTTGACGATCGCATCGGCGCCTGCAGCCCAGAGCGCGTCGACGGAGGCATAGCCCCAAGCAACGCCGATTGCCTTCGCACCGGCAGCCTTCGCCATCTGCATATCGTAGATTGCGTCGCCAATGACGACAGTATCAGCCGGAACCATGCCGGTTTCGTGGCAACATTCGCTGACCATGGCCGGATGAGGTTTTGAGGGGCAGTCATCGGCCGTGCGCGAGACGATGAAATGCTTGCGAAAACCATGCGTGTCCATAACCAGATTCAGGCCACGGCGTGATTTACCGGTGACGGCCCCCATCAAGAGGTCCTCACGCTCGGCAAGCGTTTCGATCATCGGCATGATGCCTTCGAAGACCGGCTCCTGAAAGCCAGCCTCGGCGCGCGTCTCGGCAAAGATCGCCTTGTAATGCGCCATCATGGCTGTCGCCTCGTCATCCACATGCGTCTTGCCTTGCATGCGCGCAATGGCGATATCGAGCGTCAGGCCGATGATAGACTTCGTCAGGGAGACCTCAGGACGCGGATATCCGAAATGCACGAAGGTTCGCGCCATGACTTCATGGATGAGGCCAACGCTGTCGACCAGCGTGCCATCACAATCGAAAAGAACAAGCTTCATTGATCGTCCCTATCACCATCGGCAACATCGAGGCCGAGCAAATTCCACGTCTGCACCATATGCGGCGGCAAAGGTGCGCTGACACGGAGGCGTCCGCCCGACGGATGGGGAATGTCGATGTGGCGCGCGTGCAGATGCAGGCGCTTCTGGATGCCGCCTGGGAAATCCCAGTTCGGATCGTCGATATAATATTTGGGGTCGCCGATAATGGGATGGCCCATATGCAGCGCATGGACGCGCAGCTGGTGGGTGCGGCCGGTATAGGGCTCCATCTCCAGCCAGGCGAGGTTCTGCGCAGCGGTGTCGATCACACGGTAATAGGAAATGGCGTGGTCGGCACCCTCTTCGCCATGTTTGGCGATACGCATGCGGTCGCCATCTGGCGTCTGTTCCTTGACCAGCCAGCTGGAAATCTTGTCCTGATGCTTGCGGGGCACGCCTTTGACTAGAGACCAGTAGGTTTTCTTGGTATCGCGCTCCCGGAAGGCCGCAGTCAGTTTTTGCGCTGCACCGCGCGTGCGGGCGACAACGAGCACTCCCGACGTATCGCGGTCGAGGCGATGCACGAGGCGAGGCTTTTCACCCTTCTGGTTCGTCCAGGCTTCCAGCAGGCCATCGATGTGGCGGTTTACACCCGAGCCGCCCTGTACCGCGATGCCGGCCGGCTTATTGAAGACGAAGACCTTGTCGTCTTCATGCAGCAACATGCGCTTGAGGAGATCACCGTCTTCCGAGTGCTTCAGATCCTTGGAGCCGATCGGGCCGCTCTTCACCTTGGCATCGACGTCGAGCGGCGGCACGCGGACCATCTGCCCCGGTTGAACGCGGGCATCCGTCTTTACCCGTCCGCCATCCACACGAACCTGGCCGGATCGCATCAGCTTCTGCAACTGGCCGAAGCCGAGGCCGGGGTAGTGGATCTTGAACCAGCGGTCGAGGCGCATTCCGGCCTCTTCGGCCTCTACCTTGATGTGCTCGATACCTGCCATGGCAATTCCAGTCTTTCTTTTCTGATCTGCCGCCTCGTTCCTGTGCGGCCTTTGCCTTGCCTTTAAAACAAAGCGCGTCCCAAGGCCAGCCCGGCGAAGATCGCAGCAAAAGAAACCAGCAGACTGGCGAGAAGATACAAGGCTGACAAGCCGATTTCGCCACGCTCGAACAACACCATCGTGTCCAGGGTAAAGGATGACCATGTGGTGAAGCCTCCGAGAATGCCGGTGACGATGAAGGCTCTCATTTCAGTGGACGCATCGAAACGGCGTGCAACCATTTCGACGAGAAGGCCGATCGCAAACGCGCCGACGACGTTTACTGTAAGCGTTCCCCAGGGAAAGTGAGGCCCTGCAAGGCGCGTGGCCCAAAGCCCGACCAAGTACCGGGCGACTGAGCCGATTGCGCCGCCGACTGCGACGAGAAGAATATTCGACATGTGAGAGGCTCCGGCCTTATCGATAGATGCTGATCACGTTTTTGAGCTTTAGGCCATGGCGACGGATTAAGAAATACTGACTGCCGAGCAGTGATCGGAGATGTTTAAAATACAGATCAAATTCAACCTATCAGTTTAGCGCGATATCAATCTCGTCCTGCTACGTTATTGCCCATTATCGCTATCGAGGTCTGGCAATGTGGCAGGTGTGGTCGGTTTCCGCGAATATTGCGGCTTATGCAGCCGAAGGAGCAAAAGCTTCACAGCGCGCTCCGCGCAAAACGGAGATCGAAAAGGCTGCCAAGGAGTTGAAACAGATCACGCGTGCTGATGGCTCAGAACATAGCTTGACGAACCTGACAGCCGCAGCCCCCTCCCTCTCGCTTCTTACCTCCGGACGTAAAAACCCACAGGCGACCTTGGAGCAGGCTCGACATGCCTATGAGGAAGATTGGGATACGTCGGAGTAATTCGCCTCGTCGTCGCAGCGTTCAGATTCCTGTCAGCCAAATCACCCAGCCTCTTTTTCGCAAAGACTGAAACAGAGGTTCATCATGAAGACGCTTGCAAAACTGACGATCGCAGCAGTCGCTGCTTTTACGTTCGCAGCTCCGGCATTTGCCGCAACTGCCATCACGGTTCATGAAGGCGGTGAAGGCGGGCAGCCCATGACGCTGACGCTTGATAAAACCAGAGTCAAAGCTGGCGAAGCCGTTTTCATGGTTCACAACGACGCCGTCTCGGAAGAGCATGAGATGGTTCTCGTCAAGCTTAAGTCACCTGACGAGATGATCCCCCTTAACACGGCAAAGCATCGTGTCGATGAAAAGAAGCTCAAAAGCCTCGGCGAAGTCGCGGATCTGAAACCCGGCAAAGAGGGTCAGTTGAAAGCCAAGCTGACGCCCGGCACCTATCTGCTCTTCTGCAATATCAAGGGCCATTATGAGGCTGGAATGCAGGCGAAGCTGACGGTGACGAAATAACACCGATTTGAACGTCAATGGCCGTCGAGATGCACGTGCTTCCCGGCGGCCGACTTTTTAGACTCAGTTATGATTGTGCTTGCCCTCGCCCGCATTGGCGGGACCAACCGGAAGCTCAATCGAAACCTGACCGGCTTTTTCAAAAGTGAGCGTGACCGGCACCTTATCGCCTTCGGCGAACGGCTTCTTGACGTTGAAGAACATGAAATGGAGACCGCCTGGCGAAAGCTCCACCGTCTGACCGGCCGGCACGGCGATACCATCATTCAGCTTGCGCATTTTCATGACGTCATTAGCCATGACCATCTCGTGGATTTCGGCGCGACCTGCCAAAGGCGACGACACGGAAACAAGCCGATCGTCGGAACTTCCGGTGTTGCGGATGGTGACGAAGCCGCCACCAACCGGTTGTCCGGGCAGCATGGCTTTCGTGGATGCGGCCGATAATTCCAGATCTCCTGCTTTGACCACAGCGGCTGATCCACCGGCTTCTGCCATGGCACCATGATCATGGTGCGCGTGTCCCTCACCGTCTGCATTCTGCTTGGCCGTGATGCGGATGACTGGTGCGGGATTGTCCAGTGAGTGAGGGTCCTGGCCCTCTGCCGCAATCTGATCCCAGCTTGCGGTGCCCTTGTCGCCGCAAAGCTGCTTTACCTTGAAGGAAAGCGTCGTGCCTGGCGCAACACCTGCAATCTTACCCTGGATGTTGAAGGTGTCGTAGAAATCGTCCGGCAGGTTGCCACCCTTCCAGCGAATCTCGACTGGCCCGCTCTTCACGTCTTTTCCATGGTTCTTGTAGGTCTTCTGGTAGTCGCCCTTAATGATCTCCAATTCCCAACCTGCCTTTGGCTGCGGTTTAGCGGAAATGAAGCCTTCAGGCAGAACGACCTGCACCTCTGTCGTCGCAAGACCGCCGTCGCAGCCATGAGGCACCTGAAGGGCCGCGACGATGGTGCTGTCCTCCTCCGCCGTACCGTTAACGAAGCTCGTATGAGCGAAGGCTGAGGTAGTCGAGAGGGTGGCCGCGAAAGCTGCGAATGCGGCGTGCTTGATGGTTGTCATCTTTCGATCCTTACGGCTGCTTGATCTGGCAGTCCGCTTTTTTAGAAGTGCCGCACTGCGGCGTTGTTTGCGACGGGATCAGAAAGATGAGGATGGCGGCCCGCGCGCGCGGTTGGTGCGCAGGTCTGAAAGCGTGACCGAAACTTGCGGCTGCAGAAGCGCATTTTCGAGCGACACCGGATTGAGATTGAGGCACTCATCTCCAAGTGGCGTTGGGAGAAGGATAGAGGATGCCAGCAGGCAAGCCTCGCAGAAGAGGATTGCACCGCCCTCATGCTTGCCGTGCTGAGAACGATTCTGCGGCAGATGCTCAGAGCAGATCTCGGCAAAGGTGCCATCCGGCAACCGGTAGGCCTCATCAAGTGCAGCAACTGGAGCAGCCAGAACCGGCTTATGCGCGAAGCCGAGGGACAGCATCAGCACGGCGCAGACCATGCGCAGCACAGACTCAACTGTCTTTGTCTTTTTGCTTTCGAACACCCTCATGGTCACTCCGATACCGCGCTTTGATCCAAAATCAAAGAGCAACCAGCGTGTCGCGGAACACCTCTCTGCGGTCGACGTTTGCCCACGCAGGACTTAACACTTCAGCGAGGAGTCGAAACAATGCCGGCAAAATCCAAAGCACAGCAAAAAGCCGCAGGTGCGGCGCTTGCCGCAAAGCGCGGCGACATGCCGAAATCCCGTTTACAAGGCGCTTCAAAAAGCATGGCTAAGTCCATGACAGAGAAAGAACTTGACGATATGGCATCCACCAAACGCAAGAAGCTTCCGGAGAAGAAGGATAGCTGAGTTCCAGCCAACTTCGCGGGACGGCGTTACCAATCGAACGACAGGCTGATGACGCAGGTTGAACAAAAAACTGTTCACCTGCGTCATTTGGTCCTTGCCAATCTGAGAGCTTCACAGATAATGAGCTTCCATATCGTTGGGAGAAACCGCTTCAATGCGGTGCCGAAGGAGCAACCGCCCCGGAAACTCTCAGGCAAAAGGACCAACGGTCGAACGGAACTCTGGAGAGAAGCCTCCTTGCACTTATAAGGGCAGGCTCGCCGAAGGGATAACAATCTCAGGCGACAAGGACAGAGGGGGCTCTTGAACCCGACGCTCGCAGAGTGTCACGAACATGAGCCCGCGCGAACGCGCTACCCCGGAGGCATCCTTGGCCGATACAGCCGAGCTGAAAGTCACCCCACTCCATTCCCTGCATGTGTCGCTTGGTGCCCGCATGGTGCCCTTTGCGGGCTACGACATGCCTGTGCAGTATCCTGCAGGCGTTATGAAGGAGCATCTTCACACCCGTGCTTCCGCTGGGCTCTTCGATGTCTCCCACATGGGCCAGGTCATCGTGAAGGCGAAGTCCGGCAGGCTAGAAGATGCCGCCCTTGCTTTGGAAAAGCTGGTCCCTGTCGATATCCTCAGCCTCAAGGCTGGCCGCCAGCGCTACGGCTTTTTCACCGATGACAACGGTTGCATCCTTGACGACCTGATGATCACCAATCTTGGCGACCATCTGTTCGTTGTCGTCAACGCTTCCTGCAAGGATGCCGATCTTGCACATATGAAGGCGCATCTTTCCGACAACTGCGAGATCACGTTGCTTGACGATCGGGCGCTGATCGCGCTTCAGGGTCCGCGCGCGGAAGCCGTTCTCGCGGAACTCTGGGCGGGCGTCTCCGACATGAAGTTCATGGATGTGCGCGAAATTCCGCTGCATGACGTTCCCTGCATCGTGTCGCGCTCCGGTTATTCTGGAGAGGACGGTTTCGAAATCTCCGTTCCGGCCGACAAGGCTGAGGAGATCGCAAAGGCCCTGCTCGAACATCCCGATTGCGAAGCCATCGGCCTTGGTGCGCGCGACAGTCTTCGGCTCGAAGCCGGTCTTTGCCTCTATGGCAACGATATCGACACCACAACGTCACCGATCGAAGCATCGTTGGAATGGGCCATCCAGAAGGCGCGTCGTGCCGGCGGTGACCGCGAAGGCGGCTTTCCGGGTGCGGATCGCATTCTCGGTGAACTTGGCAACGGCAGGAGCCGTCGCCGCGTCGGTCTGAAGCCCGAAGGCAAGGCGCCGGTGCGCGGTCATTCCAAGCTGTTTGCCGATGCCGAAGGCAAGACCGAGATCGGTGAGGTTACCTCTGGCGGCTTTGGCCCCACTGTGGAAGGTCCCGTTGCCATGGGTTACGTGCCCACCGACTACACGACACCCGGCACGGCGATCTTTGCCGAGGTGCGCGGCAAGTACCTGCCAGTCACCGTCGCCGCCCTGCCCTTCATCACGCCAACCTACAAGCGCTAATCTGCGGAGAAACCCATGCTGAAATTTACCCAGGAACACGAGTGGCTGAAGATCGAAGGCGATGTCGCCACCGTCGGGATCACCACGCACGCCGCAGAACAACTCGGCGATCTGGTTTTCGTTGAACTGCCGGACGTCGGAGCGACCTTCTCCAAGAACGGCGAAGCCGCAACCGTTGAAAGCGTCAAGGCTGCGTCTGACGTCTATTGTCCGCTGGACGGCGAGATCGTCGAGATCAACCAGGCGATCGTTGACGACCCTTCGCTGGTCAACTCCGATCCGCAGGGTGCCGGCTGGTTCTTCAAGCTGAAGCTTTCCAACACAGCCGATGCCGATGCGCTGCTCGATGAAGCCGCCTATAAGGAGCTGGTCGCGTAATGAACACGCCCACTGAATTTCATTTCACCGACTACCAGCCCTATGACTTCGCCAATCGTCGTCATATCGGTCCGTCGCCGGCGGAAATGGAGGAGATGCTCAAGGTCATTGGCTATAAGAGCCTCGACGCGCTCATTGACGCAACCGTGCCCTCCTCCATCCGTCAGAAGGACCCGCTTGCCTGGGGTGCAGCGTTGACCGAACGCGAAGCACTCGACCGCATGCGCGAGACGGCGAATAAGAACAAGGTTCTGACCTCGCTGATCGGCCAGGGCTACTACGGCACGATCACACCGCCGGTGATCCAGCGCAACATTCTGGAAAACCCCGCTTGGTACACGGCCTACACGCCCTACCAGCCGGAAATCTCGCAGGGCCGTCTTGAAGCGCTTCTCAACTTCCAGACGATGATCTGCGACCTGACCGGCCTCGACGTTGCCAACGCCTCGCTTCTCGATGAAGCAACGGCTGCGGCCGAAGCCATGTCCATGTGCCAGCGCGTGGCGAAGTCCAAGGCGAACGCTTTCTTCGTCGATGCCAATTGCCATCCGCAGACTATCGCGCTGATCGAAACGCGCGCCGCGCCGCTTGGCTGGAAAGTCGTCATCGGCAATCCCTTCACCGATCTCGATCCCGTCGATGTCTTCGGCGCGATTTTCCAGTATCCCGGTACGCATGGCCATGTGAGCAATTTCTCGGGCCTGATCTCCCGCCTTCACCAGACAGGTGCGATCGCCGCCGTTGCCTGCGACCTGCTGGCGCTGACGCTGCTCAAGTCTCCGGGTGAGATGGGCGCGGATATTGCGATCGGTTCTTCGCAGCGGTTTGGCGTTCCGGTTGGTTACGGTGGCCCGCATGCAGCCTTCATGGCGGTCAAGGATGCCCACAAGCGTTCAATGCCGGGTCGTCTTGTCGGCGTGTCTGTCGACGCCCGAGGCAACCGTGCCTATCGCCTATCGCTGCAAACCCGCGAGCAGCATATCCGCCGTGAGAAGGCGACCTCCAACATCTGTACCGCGCAGGTTTTGCTTGCCGTCATGGCGTCCATGTATGGCGTCTTCCACGGCCCGCAGGGCATCAAGGCAGTCGCTCAGCAGACGCACCAGAAGGCAGTGCTGATGGCCAAGGGTCTGGAGAAGCTTGGCTACAAGATTGAGCCTGAGACCTTTTTCGACACGATCACCGTCGAGGTCGGCCACATGCAGGCGCTGATCCTGCGGGCGGCGGTTGCCGAAGGTGTGAACCTTCGAAAGGTGGGCTCCACCAAGATCGGCATGAGCCTTGATGAGCGCACCCGCCCGGCAACGCTTGAAGCGGTCTGGCGCGCCTTTGGCGGCAACTTCTCGATTTCCGACTTTGAGCCGGATTATCGACTGCCAAAAGATCTCTTGCGTACAAGTGCTTACATGACGCATCCGATCTTCCACATGAACCGCGCCGAAAGCGAAATGACGCGCTATATCCGCCGTCTTTCGGACCGCGACCTAGCACTCGACCGGGCGATGATCCCGCTCGGTTCGTGCACCATGAAGCTAAACGCAACCGCGGAAATGCTGCCGATCACCTGGCCGGAATTCTCCGACATCCATCCTTTCGTCCCTGCCGATCAGGCTTTGGGCTACAAGGAAATGATCGACGATCTCTCCGCCAAGCTTTGCGCTGTCACAGGTTACGATGCCTTCTCCATGCAGCCAAACTCCGGCGCGCAGGGCGAGTATGCGGGCCTGCTGACGATCCGCAACTACCATCTGGCTCGTGGAGACGCGCATCGCGATGTCTGCCTTATCCCAACGTCGGCCCATGGCACCAACCCTGCCTCTGCACAAATGGTTGGTATGAAGGTCGTTCCGGTCAAGGCTAAGGAAAACGGCGATGTCGACATCGATGATTTCCGAGCAAAAGCAGAGCAGTATGCGGAGAACCTCTCATGCTGCATGATCACCTATCCGTCCACCCACGGCGTGTTTGAAGAGACGGTTCGCGAAATCTGCGACATCGTGCACAAGCATGGCGGACAGGTCTATCTGGATGGCGCCAACATGAACGCCATGGTTGGCCTCTCCCGTCCTGGTGACATCGGTTCCGACGTCAGCCACCTCAATCTGCACAAGACCTTCTGCATTCCGCATGGCGGTGGCGGCCCCGGTATGGGCCCGATCGGCGTCAAGGCGCACCTTGCCCCCTACCTTCCCGGTCACCCGGCAAGCGACGGTCGCTCTGGTGCCGTCTCCGCAGCTCCGTTCGGCTCTCCATCCATCCTGCCGATCTCCTGGAGCTACTGCCTGATGATGGGCGGTGAAGGCCTGACGCAGGCGACCAAGGTAGCGATCCTCAACGCCAACTACATCGCAGCGCGGCTTAAGGGCGCCTATGACGTGCTCTACAAGTCAGAGGCTGGTCGTGTGGCGCATGAATGCATCATCGACACGCGCCCGCTGAACGACAGCTGCGGTGTGACCGTGGATGATGTGGCAAAGCGCCTGATCGATTGCGGCTTCCACGCGCCGACCATGAGCTGGCCGGTGGCCGGCACGCTGATGATCGAACCGACGGAATCCGAGACGAAAGCGGAAATCGACCGCTTCTGCGATGCGATGCTGACAATCCGTCAGGAGGCCCGCGATATCGAGGAAGGCCGTGCGGACAAGCTCAACAACCCGTTGAAGAACGCTCCGCACACCGTCGAAGACCTCGTCGGCGAATGGGACCGCCCCTACAGCCGCGAACAGGGTTGCTTCCCGCCCGGCTCCTTCCGGGTCGACAAGTACTGGTCGCCGGTCAACCGCATCGACAATGTCTATGGCGACCGAAATCTTATCTGCACCTGCCCGCCGATGAGCGAGTACCAGGAAGCAGCAGAGTAAGACGATCAACGAAGCCCGGAGCGATCCGGGCTTCTTCGTTTTAGCCAAACCGAATTCATGATTTGATAGCCGTGGTGGCAACATGTCCGGTCGACCCACTGTGCTGCGAAGGCCTGAAGCCGTATAGAAGCAGTCGATATCCGTTGCTCAAGAAATTTGGCTATGCTTTCTCCCATCGCGACATCGCTCAGCATCGTCTTCGTCAGCCTGTTTTTCGGTACTGCCCTGCTTGCTGCATGGCGGCGTTTCGGTGTGCAGTTCCACGCGGTGTTCTGGGCGCTGTCCTTCATCTTTTCGGCCGCAGGCCATGGGGTGCGGGTCCTCGGCGTGATCTGGCCAGACTACCAGAGCGTGATGGCGATGCTCGCTTGTCAGGCCTCCGTCGGCAGCTTCGCGCTGCTGGCCATCGGTTTCCGTGCGCGTGCGCATCTCGACCATCGTGTGGTCGCTGTTCTGTGGGCACTCTTTGCTGCTACGATTGTGGTAGTCTGGAGCGCGCAGCCTTTAGAATGGCGTATGGCAGCCCGAATTGCCACATCGTCCGCCGATGCGCTCTTCGTTGCGATGATCGTCTTCCTGCCCAGTCACGCGAAGGGCTTATCCTCGCCGGTCCGTATCGCATTGACCTTCTTTGGGCTTTACATTCTGTCGGTCGGTATCGCTGCTTGGATGGCAAGACCGAACGGTGAAATAGCCGAGGCGTCCTTCGTCATCCTCCTATCGCTCGGGACACCAACGGGCATGATGGCGACCGGTATCTTGACGCTCTTCATCTTGGCAGCGGATCTTGCCGGCGAGTTGCAGAAGCAGGCGCAATATGATTACCTCTCAAAGCTGCTGAATCGCCGTGGTTTTGAAGAGCTGCTTGCGGCACGACGGACAGTGTCTAAAGGCGCTGGCTTCATTGTTGCGACCGACCTCGATCGCTTCAAGTCCGTCAATGACAGGCTGGGGCATGCAGTGGGCGACGAGGTCATCCGTCGGTTTGCTCGCCATCTGCAGGATACCGCAGGTCCTGATGACCTGGTCGGCAGAATGGGTGGCGAGGAGTTTGCAGTCTTCATCGCGTCTAGCGACGGGCGAGATGTGCTGGAGCGCGTTGAACGCCTGCGGATAGGTGTACCGGCCCTTTACCCGGACATCGATCTAGAGACGCCTGTGACTGCGAGCTTCGGAGTAGTCCGCTTGAAGACTGGCGAAAGCCTCCAACAGGCCTACGGTCGCGCGGACACGGCTCTCTACGCATCGAAGGATGCCGGCAGAAACAACACGGTGGCGGATCTCGGCGAGGCTGCCTGATGCTGTTGCTCTTCGGCCGACGACTAACACGCTACCTCAGCGCGTGAGCCGGATATCGGCAGTTACCACTGTTGGCCCATTGGCGCCGTCCTTATCGGTCGTGCGCAATCGCAAGCCGTTGGGTCCGAGCTTGCTGATGGTCATACCCGCAACGCGATCACCGTTGATGTCACGGTTCCAGCGCACTGTCAGGTTGATGTTATCGCCTCTCCGGCTGCCGCTGAGGGCGGAGGGTCGACCGGAAGGACCAACATAATTTCCGCTGTAGCGCGTGCCCCGCGCGGTCAAGTCCGCCGAGATTGATCGGCGCACGACGACAAAACCACGGCATGTGCCGTTCATCCGCAATGATGGTCCAGACGCGGTTGTCTGAAAAGTGCAGTTGACGTTGACCGGTCTGGAACCGATCCGCGTTGTTACCGTGCCGCTGCCTTTCCAGCTTCCACCGAGCGAGGATAGAAAGGCAGTTTCATCCGCCGCCGCGGGCGCAGAGATAAGTGCCGCCAAGGCGAAAAGGAACGCTGTCTTCAGTTTCATGATGATTGCTCCCTATCAAGGGACGCCAACGGCGAAGACATAGATAGAGTTCCTCATTTAGATCGTTATGGGCTATAGCAACCAATAACGTTTTCGTGCGTTTTTCGCTCGCTTCACTCCTATGCGGAAACACGCCGATGACATCCATCATCTCGCCTGCCCCCGGCCAAGGCTCTTTTCAACGGTCGAGCGGCATCAGCGATCGCACACTATTTGCTCTCGCGGTCCTAAATTTCTTCCTGGCGGATGCACGCGACGGGCTCGGTCCCTTTCTTGACGCGTTTCTGGCCACCAATGGCTGGTCCCCCATGCAGTTGGGGATCATCGCAACGGTGGGCGGCCTCGTTGGTCTCGCCGCCACGCCGCTTTGTGGTGCTCTGGTCGACGGAACGACATGGAAGCGCGCGCTTATTGCAGTGCCAGTCATTCTCGTTACAACGGGTGCGCTTCTGACTTTGATCTTCCCAACAGAAACTGTCGTCTGGGGCGGTCAGATCATGACGGCAGTCGTTGGCGCAACCGTGGGCCCAGCGCTTGCAGGACTGACGCTCGGCCTCGTTGGCGAAAAGTTGTTTTCCAAGCAGATATCGCGCAACGAGTTCTGGAACCATGGCGGCAATTTCGCCTCGTTGTTCGCGACCTATGTTGCCGTCTCTTACTTCGGCATTTCCGGTGTCATCGGCCTGATGGTCATCACCGCGATCGGAACACTGATTGCGATCACGGCGATCGATCCCAACCGGATCGACCACAAGGTGGCGCGTGGGCTCGGTCATGATGAGGGCGAACCCGGGCCTTCAGGCTTCGGCGTGCTGTGGCACGAGCGCGGGCTCATCCTGCTCGCCATCATTCTGCTGATCTTCCATTTCGGCAACGCGCCGATGGGCAGACTGATCGCACAGGATTTCGCAGTCGAACTCAACTCGCCTTTCAAAACGACGGCGATCATCACCGGTGTCGCGCAGTTCGCCATGATCTTCGTAGCAGCTCTTGCTCCCTGGCTTATTCGCCGCTTCGGGCTATCTGCAGTTTTCCTGATTGCACTGGCGGCCTTGCCTGTGCGCGGATTGTTGGCAGCATCCTTCGAACAGTTCTGGGTCGTCTATCCCGTTCAGCTTCTGGATGGCATCGGTGCCGGTCTTCTCGGCATCGCGACGCCAGTTGCGGTCGAGCGCATTTTGAAGGGTACCGGGCGCTTCAATGTAGGACTTGCAAGCGTGATGACCGTTCAGGGTATCGGTGCATCCCTCAGCAACGGTGTTGCTGGCTGGCTGACTACGGAAGGCGGCTTCGCGCTCTCGCATCTGGTTGGCGGTGGTGTCGCGGCGATTGCAATCTTGCTCTTCATTCTCTTCAGGCGGGATATTGTTCCCAAAGACGAGCCAGAGGCCGCCTAACGCCAAACATCGACGAAAAATGAAAAAGGAGACGCGGGGCCTCCTTTTTCTCAAGACTTCACGATCGCCTCAGCCTACGAAGGCGCGCTCGATAACGAATTCAGCAGGCTTGTTATTGGCGCCTTCGGTCAGACCGGCCTGCTCCAGCAATTCCTTTGTGTCCTTCAGCATCGCGGAAGAGCCGCAGATCATGCCACGGTCGATTGCAGGATCGAGCGCCGGAACACCGAGATCGGCAAACATCTTGCCGTTGGCGATCAGATCGGTAATGCGGCCCTTGAACGGGTATTCCTCACGCGTCACCGTCGCATAGTGCTTCAGCTTGTCGCCGGCAATCTCGCTCAGGAACTCATGATTCTTGATCTCTTCCACAAGGTCGAAGCCGTATTTCAGCTCGGCAACATCCCGGCAGGTGTGAGTTAGGATCACTTCCTCGAACTTCTCGTATGTCTCAGGGTCGCGAATGAGGCTTGCAAAGGGCGCAATCCCTGTACCCGTGGAGAACATATAGAGGCGTTTGCCGGGTGTAAGAGCATCCAGTACCAGCGTTCCTGTCGGCTTCTTGCGCATCAGCACCGTATCACCCGGCTTGATCGCCTGCAGGTGAGAGGTCAACGGTCCATCCGGCACCTTGATGGAGAAGAACTCGAGTTCTTCATCCCAGGCGGGGCTTGCAATGGAATAGGCGCGATAGATCGGCTTGTCGCCGACCATCAGGCCAATCATTGCGAACTCGCCGGAGCGGAAGCGGAAGCCAGCCGGACGCGTCATGCGGAAGCGGAACAGGTGGTCGGTGTAATGCTCGACCGAAAGAACCGTCTCAGCGTAAACGCCGTCAGGGATCTTCACTGCAAATTCTTCCGTTTTGGCAGGAGCGTTCATTCTTCTTCCGTCCATTTCACAAAAAGCCAGACATTCTCTAGGCGGGGAAATACACCATCCGCACCGCCTTTTGAAGGTACAGGAACGTCATTGGAGCTATGCGCTTAGAAATATGTATCAATAACTCATATTTCTGCGCACTCGTTCAAACTGCCGCGCGGCGACGCCAGCTGTAGGTCTCGCCCTCCGTGGCAGGTTTTGCCGTCGGTTGGTAATAGACATTGATGCCGGGCAGGCGGTTTTCCGACAGACGACGGATCGCCGTGTCGTTCGTCACTGCGAAGCTGGTGAAACCAGTGCGCAACATCAACGGTACCTGGTCGATCAATACGTCACCCACAGCCCGCAACTCGCCCTGGTAGTTCAAGCGCGTGCGCAAAAGAGAGGCGTGGCTGAAGCCGCGGCCGTCGTTGAAGGCCGGGAAGCTGACGGCGATAAGCGCGACGCGATCGATGAAGGGTGCCAGTTTCGTCACGTCATCAGCCGGTGTGATCAGAACGCCGAGACCGACATCATTGCTCTCAGCGGCTCGCGTCAAAAAGGACTCCAGCGACAGGACCGCATTCTGCCCCTCGCCCGCTTTAACGTCGTCGTTTTCGATGACCCACGGGTCGTTCTCGACGAAGCCTTCTTCGTTCCAGATTTTCGACATTTCGTATTCCTCAAGCAGCTTCTGCGGCTGCAGGATAAAGGGCATCCTTGAAAGGCTGCGGTCCGACACGGCGATAGGCTTCCAGGAAGGTTTCTTCCCTCGACAGCCGCAGGCCGAGATAGGTGTCGACAATTGTCTCCACCGCATCCGTCACCTTCTCCGGCTCGAAGCCACGACCGATGATTTCGCCGATCGACGAATTCTCATCGCCCGAGCCACCCAGCGTGATCTGATAGAGTTCGGCACCCTTCTTCTCGACACCGAGCAGGCCGATATGGCCGACATGGTGGTGGCCGCAGGCGTTGATGCAGCCGGAAATCTTGATCTTCAGCTCACCAATTTCAGCCTGACGCTCCGGCGCGCCGAACCGTCTGGAAATCTCCTGCGAAACAGGGATGGAGCGCGCATTGGCGAGCGCGCAATAGTCCAGGCCGGGACAGGCGATAATGTCAGTGATCAGACCGGCATTGGCGGTAGCAAGCCCCGCGCCTTGCAGCGCTCGATAGACTGGCTCAAGATCGGCAAGTGCCACATGCGGCAGGATGATATTCTGCTCGTGGCTGATGCGGATTTCATCGAAAGCATATTCTGCGGCAATATCAGCCACCACTTCCATCTGCTCGTCCGAAGCATCACCCGGAATACCGCCGATCGGCTTCAGCGAGATCGTCACCATGCCGTAGTCAGGATGCTTGTGCGGCTGGACGTTCTGATCCACCCAGCGCGCGAAATCCCCGTCCGCCTTCTTCCAGCGCGCAAGGCTTTCCCAGCTTTCCGGACGGTCCTTCAACTGCGGCGGCGCGAAGTAGGTGGTGATCGCGGCTATATCAGCGTCGGGAAGTTTCAGTTCGCCGTTCTTCAGGTGGACGAATTCCGCCTCAACCTGACGCGCCAGCTCTTCCGCACCCGTTTCATGCACGAGGATTTTGATGCGCGCCTTGTACTTGTTGTCACGACGGCCATGCAGGTTGTACACGCGCATGATCGCGGTGGTGTAGGAGAGGAGGTCTTCCTCGGGAAGGAAATCGCGAATCTTCTTGGCGATCATCGGGGTTCTGCCCTGCCCGCCACCGACATAAACGGCAAAGCCGATTTCACCCTTGTCGTTCTTCTTAAGGTGCAGACCGATGTCGTGAACCTGAATGGCGGCGCGATCGCGCTCCGCACCGGTCACAGCAATCTTGAACTTGCGTGGCAGGAAGGAAAACTCCGGATGCACGGAAGACCACTGGCGCAGGATTTCCGCATAGGGGCGCGGATCGGCTACTTCATCGGCCGCAGCACCGGCGAAGTGATCGGCGGTGACATTGCGAATGCAGTTGCCGGAGGTCTGCAGCGCATGCATTTCGACGCTTGCGAGCTCTTCCAGAATGGCAGGCGTATCGGCCAGGCGCGGCCAGTTGTACTGGATGTTCTGACGGGTGGTGAAGTGGCCGTAACCACGATCATACTTGCGAGCGATATGCGCCAGCATCCTCATCTGCTTCGAGTTCAGCGTTCCATAGGGGATCGCGACGCGCAGCATATAGGCATGCAATTGAAGATAAACGCCGTTCATCAGACGTAGGGGCTTGAACGCATCCTCGGCCAGTTCACCGGACAGGCGGCGTTCCACCTGATCGCGAAACTGCTCCACGCGACCTTTTACGAAAGCGTGGTCGAACTCGTCATAACGGTACATGATATTCCTCAGACTGCGATAAATGCTGCGTCAGCAGGCTTGTAGCCCGTGGCGTATTCAATTGTGGGACCCGCTGCGCGGATGCGTTCGCGCAGGCGCGTCGGCCAGAGGCGGCCGTCTTCTTCGGCCACGTCAACAATATTGACGTCTACGACCTTATTGGCCGAGAAGTCACGCTTACCAATTTCTTCCAGGGACGCGACAGCCTCCGCATGGCGCGCGACGAGCGAAGACTGCAGATCCTCATTCCATTCGCCATTCGCGTCCAGCCACACGGCGATGCCATCGCTGAGGCGGTTCGCAGTCAGTACCTTATCAACCATTTGCATACTCCTGTCCGAGATTTGCGCTCAAAGGCGAGACCGCCAGCGCTTCGGACCTTTCAAAATTTGCACCGGCAACCGCATCGCCGATGATTACCATGACCGGACCGGTCAACTCGTCGCGATGCTCAAGGTCCGGCAAATCCTTCAACGTGCCGTGCATCAAACGGCGATAGCTTCGGCTGGCATTTTCGATCACAGCGACCGTCGTGTCCGCATTAAGGCCTGCGTTCATCAGCCTAGTCGCGACCGATGCCGCGACGCTGCGCCCCATATAAACGGCGATCGTGGCGCCTGAGACGGCGAGCCGTGCCCAGTCCGGCAGGATATCGCCCGCGAGATCGTGACCGGTGGTGAAGATCAGCGACGAGGCGACGCCTCGCAATGTCAACGGCAATTCGAAGTCAGCCGCAGCAGCAAAGGCCGAAGTTATGCCGGGGACGATTTCGTATCCGATGCCGGCTTCGCGCAATGCCGCCATTTCTTCGGCCGCGCGTCCGTAGACCAGTGGGTCGCCTGATTTCAGACGAACGACCCGTTTGCCTTCCTGGCCAAGAGACACCAACAGCTTGTTGATGTCTTCCTGCGACTTGGAATGACAGCCCTTGCGCTTGCCGACCGACAGGCGCTCGGCGTCCCGGCGGCCCATATTGACGATCTCCTGCGGCACCAGCGCATCGTAGACGATGACGTCCGCCTGCATGAGGACGCGCTGCGCACGAAGCGTCAGCAGATCTTCGGCACCCGGCCCTGCCCCTACCAACCAGACATAGCCCTCAGGACTCTCTGGCGAGAGGAGAAGCTTCGCGGCTGCCGAATGGGCGGCATCGACATCGTTCTGGGCGACGGCATCCGCGACGCTCCCAGAGAAGAACCGGCGCCAGAAGTTTCGGCGAAGAGCGCCTTTTGGAATGCTGGCCTCCGCTGCGTCGCGGTACTCAACTGCAAGCCGGGCAAGACGACCAAGGGATGGTGCTAGCATCTGGTCAATGCGGGCACGAACGATTTGGCCCAGTACCGGCCCTGCTCCTTCGGTACAGATGGCAACCGCGAGAGGCGCACGCGCCACAAGACCGGGCGTATAGAAATCGCAATAGCCAGGCTGGTCGACGGCATTGGCGGGAATGGACTTCGCACGCGCCGCATCCACGATCTCACGGTCCAGCGCCTCGTCGCCCGTGGCGGCAAAGACCAACGTCATGCCGTCTACCTGATCCACAGCGAAGGGTTGTGCGACAACCTTGATCTGCTCTTTTTCCAAGAAGGCCGCGTAGTCGGTCTGCGGATTGTCCGAGAAGGCAACGATCAGAGCATTGGTGTTTGAAAGAAGACGCGCCTTGGCGTAAGCCTCATCTCCGTTCCCGAACACAGCAACGTACTTACCCTCCACCTTGAAGAAGGCGGGAAAGGTCATCAAGCGGTCCTCGGTGCGGGAAGCAGTGGTCTCGAACATGGTCGCAATATCGCCGATCGGTTAAAAAGGTTGAAGGCACGAAAATTCCTACATCATAATGCCGTAGATTATTATTTCTCGGCAAGCGGCGTTTTTGAGGAAAAGCGACCGAAGCGACCGCGGCGCAACACTGCTTCCCAAGGATGGTATTTCTATAAAAATTCTATATTTCTTTGCTGTTTCTGACCGAAACCAACCGTGAATTTACCTTCTACAGAACAAGGGCGCATATCTTGACAGAGCAATCCTTGGCCTCGCGCCTCCTCGACGTGATCGAGCATGACATCCTACCCCTGACAACCCGTGGCGTCGCGCTCGGCAACAAGGTGTTCGGCGCAGCGATATTGCGTAAATCCGATCTATCGCTGGTGATTGCCGAAACCAATAACGAGCTCGAGAACCCTCTGTGGCACGGCGAGGTTCACACGCTAAAGCGTTTCTACGAACTCGGCGAAAAGCCAGACACGAAGGACCTGATCTTCCTCTCAACCCACGAACCCTGCACCATGTGCATGTCGGCAATAACCTGGGCTGGCTTCGACAATTTCTACTCCTTCTTCAGCCATGAAGACTCTCGTGACGCCTTCGCGATTCCGCATGACCTGAAGATCCTGAAGGAAGTCTTCGGACTGGAGCCCGGCGGCTATCGGCGCAGCAACGCCTTCTGGAATTCCTACTTCATCGCGGATCTGGTCGAAGCAGAGGATGAACCGTTGAGAACGAAGCTGCGGGAGCAGACGGCGCGGATCAAAACGGTCTATAACGACCTCTCCAACAGCTACCAGTCCTCCAAATCTGATAACAATATTCCCTTGAACTGACAGTCCGGAAAGCAAAGCCATGGAAGCCTCGAAAGATATCTCCCGTCTCATCGAGATCATGGAGGCGTTGCGTCAACCTGAAACAGGCTGCCCTTGGGATATCGTCCAGACATTCGAGACGATCAAACCCTATACGATCGAGGAAGCCTATGAGGTAGCGGATGCGATCGAGCGCAACGATACGGACGATCTTTGCGAAGAGCTTGGGGATCTCCTTCTGCAGGTGGTGTTTCATTCTCGGATTGCGGAGGAGATGGGCGCATTCTCCTTCGGCGATGTCGTCCATGCCGTCACGTCAAAGATGATCCGCCGTCATCCGCATGTTTTTGCGGCTTCTGAGGCAGACACGCCGGAGTCGGTGAAGCTGCAATGGGATGAGATCAAGGCCGCCGAGAAGCGGGAGCGGCTGGAAAGACGTGCTTCTCGTGGTGTCAGCGAAGATCCGAAGGCAGGCTTTCTAGGATCTGTTCAGCGCAGCCAACCTGCGCTGACGGAGGCTTTGAAGCTTCAGGAGCAGGCCGCCCGTGTGGGTTTCGACTGGTCAGCGGCGGAGCCCATCCTCGATAAGATCGAGGAAGAGATTGGCGAGTTGAGACACGCGCTTTCCGAAGGCAAGTCGGAGAGCATCAGTGACGAATTGGGCGATATGATCTTTGCCATGGTGAACATCGGTCGTCACGTCAAAGTCGACGCAGAAAACGCACTGCGCGGTACCAATACCAAATTTCGCCGCCGCTTCCGCCATATCGAAACCTCGCTAGCTGCTCGCGGAGAAACGCTTGAGGCTGCAAGTCTCGAGAGGATGGAAGAGCTATGGCAGGCAGCAAAGGCGATCGAGCGACAACTCGGATAAGCGTCAGCCTGCGCTTAAATGTAGTTGATTCTCTGCTGAAATTGCTCATCGACGAAGTTTTCCGCACGATATAGCGTCAGACGATTTCGGCCAGATGCTTTCGATGCATAAAGTGCCATGTCCGCCTTTTTGAGCAACGACCTCGCGGTGCTGGTCTTTTCCTCGCAAACAGCGATGCCCATGCTCAACGTTGCGACCACGGTTTGATCGTCCATCACGTGTGTGATCGAACTCACGACTTTCTGAAGCGTATCGGAAAATGCCACAGCCTCGTCCTTGCCGATATCGGGCTGATACAGAATGAATTCCTCGCCACCAAAGCGAGCGAAGCTATCCACCGGGCGAATCCGGGTGAAGAGTTCTCGTGCAACACGCGCCAGGATTTCATCACCAGCAAGGTGTCCAAACGTGTCATTGATCCGCTTGAAATGATCGATATCAATCATCACGATCGCATCGCCATTGCGAACGATCTCCGGAAGCCTTGAACTGAAGGAGTGCCGGTTCGGCACACCAGTCAGTACATCGAGCCCGACCAGGCCTCTCAAGCGCTCCTCAGTCCGTTCCTTGACAAGCGCCATGACGAAGAAGGCGATGGCGAAATGGCAGATGATGGAGGCAAAAAATGCGTTTCTTGCGATGTTCATCGCCTTCACAGGAAATGCGATTCCGACCGCTACGAGCAGCGTTAAAACAGCGGCGATGAGGATCGACATCGCCAAAGGTTTTCTGACGGGTAGCGGCTCCGTGAGATTGTCGGCACGAACCGTTAATGCAGACGCAAAAAGCAGGGCTGCAGCCGTCGTCTGGAACGCGATCGTTCTGCTAGACGGCAAATCATAAAGGCCTGCAGCGATCAGCAACAGGCAGATGACGACCGGCAGAGCCAAGACCAGCCATTCGCGATTTCTTTTCCTCTGTCTGCTGATGCGGCACATGCCAAGCCAGAAGACCGCATATCCGACAAGGCCGGCAAACATTCCAGCCATCGCGAATACATATTCGCGCCCCGGCGCAAGATGTCCAACGCCAACCAGAATGGATGCCATGGCAACGAGAAAGAAACCGATTGCCAGAAGACCAAGGCCAACGCTTTCACGGGACTGAGAGCGAACATAGATGAAGCAGAGACCGGCGACGACGAATGAAAGTTTGTGAAGAATAAGGACGGTTGGAAGATCTAGTTCTGGCAACATCAATATCAGCTCACATCATATCCGTCACACGATTATCATCTAAGGGACATCTCAACTCTATGATCTCGCAGAATGCGACACAGTCGAGGACATAGCTGATATGCGATGCTTCTATAGTTTCTGAAGCGTGTCGCGATCTTTCATATTCACGGCCATGCTTCAAGTTCTTGTTTCGTCTTGCTGCGTCTCAGTAGAACGGGGCAACGCTTTACGAGACGAGCTTCGGCCAGAGGCCGCCGTTAACGCTCCCAGTCTTCTGACTGCGGCTTGGCGCCGAGACCAAGCTTTCGCTCAAGCGCCGCCCCCTGCTCTCCGGAAAGCCGGATGTCGAGCGCAACCGAACCGTCTTCGCGGTCTTCGCGTCCATTGACGATGGCATTGTCGTAAACCCAAGACAAAAGCGGCAGCTGATCGACGCTCAGAACGATCGTGGTCTCCGTCAAGACGCCTGAGAGACGAACAGAAACATCGTCCATCAGCGCCTCGACACCCTCGCCCGTCAGCGCCGAGACGGCACGGACATTCGCCCGACCTTCTGCCTTCTGCATGATGGCGTCATGAGCTTCCGGCTCCAACCGGTCGACCTTGTTCCAGACCTCGATGATCCGTTCTTCAGCAACCTTCTCGTCGATACCGAGATCGCCCAAGATACGCATGACATCGCCTGCCTGAGCGGCATTGTCGGGGTCCGACATGTCGCGCACATGCAAGACGAGATCGGCTTCCAGCACCTCTTCCAGCGTTGCGCGGAAGGCGGCCACGAGATGGGTCGGCAGATCGGAGATGAAGCCAACCGTGTCCGACAGGATAACGGTGCGCCCATGCGGCAGCTTCATACGGCGGAGCGTCGGATCGAGCGTGGCAAACAGCATGTCTTCGGCCAGGACACCCGCGCCCGTGATGCGGTTGAACAGCGTCGACTTTCCGGCATTGGTGTATCCGACCAGCGCCACAATCGGATGTGGCACCTTGCGGCGCTTTGCGCGATGGAGCTGGCGGGTACGCACGACCTGCTCGAGTTCCCGCTCCAGACGCACGATGCGCTCTTGGAGAAGACGCCTGTCCGCTTCGATCTGCGTTTCGCCCGGACCACCCATGAAGCCCGCACCACCGCGCTGGCGCTCAAGGTGGGTCCAGCTTCTGACGAGACGGCCTTTCTGATAATTGAGATGCGCAAGATCGACCTGCAGCGTGCCTTCCTTGGTGGAGGCGCGGCGTCCGAAAATTTCAAGGATGAGACCGGTCCGGTCGATGACCTTGGAGTTCCACTGCTTTTCCAGATTGCGTTGCTGGACCGGCGTCAGCGGGTGATCGACGATCACAAGACCCGCATCCGTCTCATCCAGCAGATGACCGATTTCTTCGATCTTCCCGGTGCCGAACAGCGTCGCTGGGCGCGGCTGGCTGACGGGAACGATCAACCCTTGTGTGACGGTCAGATCAATGGCGAGTGCTAGACCTTTGGCTTCTTCGAGCTTTGCTTCCATCGACCGCAGAGGAGCCGTCGCTGTCGCTTCTCGATGCTCGCGCTGCTGCTTCAGTTGCGGGACAAGGACAACAGCGCGCATATCATCGCGGCGCTTTTCAAGCTCGGGGATAATGGATTCGTTCGACGTATCACGTGTAGAAATGTGCTGGCCCTTTCAGTTGCTGGTGCCAGTTAGAAATATAGGCGGCTACACGAGAAAAACAACGGAGCTCAACCGAGAGTTCCGTTGTCCATCGCTGCAGGACGAGAGATCGGGTACGTCTCAGAGACGGTGAATCAGGCCGCGCCTTCTTCGGTCTCAAACATCTGCATAGGCTGGCCGGGCATGATGGTGGAGATCGCATGCTTATAGACGAGCTGCGAATGACCATCGCGGCGCAGAAGCACGCAGAAATTGTCAAATGACGTGACAACACCGGTGAGCTTGACGCCGTTGATGAGGAAAATCGTCAACGAAATCTTCTGCTTACGCACAGTGTTGAGGAAAAGGTCTTGCAGGTTTTGAGAACGTTCCGCCATGGCGCCGCTTCTTTCTTTTTTGCCCGGATGGGAGACCGGGAAATCAAACAATCAATAATGCAATCCCGCTGGCCGTGCCCCCTGCCATTGGGTGAAACTCTGGTATCAAATCACGCTCTGTTCCGCAATGTCGAAAAACTCACTCCATTTTTCGGCGGCTATCCAAGGGTCGTGCATTTCTCGATAGATTAGAAATATTGCAGCGAGACCCTGAAGAGCTGCTCCACATCGCGCACGGAATCTGCCGATGCAAAGAGAATGACACGGTCTTTCGCCTTGATCTTCATGTTGCCGTCCGGGCGTAAAACCATCTTGTCGCGATAGACCGCACCGATGCGGATGCCTTCGGGAAGATCGATCTCGCGAAGCGCCTGGCCGACGAGCGGCGATGTCTCCAGCGCCTCGGCCTCGATGATTTCGCCATTGCCGCGCTGCACCGCATAGACGGACCGGATACGCCCCTTACGGACGTGCTGTAGCACGCGTGAAATCGTCACCGCCCGCGGATTGATATAGGCGTCCAGCGCCAACGACTTCGCTGCGTCGTGGAAGGACGTGGCGTTCAGCAGTGCAAGGTTCGATTTGCAGCCCATCTGCCTTGCCATGACTGCGCCGAGAATATTGGTCTGGTCGTTATTCGTGAGCGTGACCATTAAATCGGCGTCCTGAATATCCGCCTGGTGAAGGATCTTCTGGTCCAGCACCGAGCCGTTTAGAACAATTGTGGAATTCAGGTTTTCCGATGCCGCAATCGCCTTGTCGCGATCGAACTCGATGATCTTGACGCGCGTCTTCGGCTGCAGTTCCTCGATGGAACGTGCAACGTATTGACCAATATTGCCACCGCCGGCGATCACGATCCGGCTCGCCTCTTTCTCCACATGGCCGAAAAGGCCGAGCGTGCGTCGCGCATGCTGGCGTTGGCAGATGACGTAGGCGAGATCCCCCGTGCGCAATTGCTCGGACGAGTCGACCGACTTTAGATGACCGTTTCGGAATACGCCCACGACAGTCGCCACCAGATCCGGAAAGAGCTGGCTCAACTGCTGCAGCGGCGTGTTGACGACCGGGCAGTCCTCCATGCATTCGATCGCCAACATCGACACATTGTCATCGGCAAATCGGACCACATCGGTGGCACCTGGAAAAGCGATGCGGCGCAGCACCATCTTGCCAACTTCAATCTCTGGCGAGATCGTCACGTCGATGGACATGTTCTCACGGCTGAACAGATCGCCGTATTCTGGTGCCAGATAGCTTTGGTCGCGGATGCGGGCGATCTTGGTCGGCACGCTGAACAGCGCATGCGCGACTTCGCAGGCGACAATATTGATCTCGTCATAGAGCGTGACGGCGATGATCATATCCGCCTGATCTGCACCCGCTTTTGCCAGCACATCCGGGTGAGAACCATGCCCAACATAGCCGCGCACGTCGAGCGTTTCTGTGATCGCGGAAATAAGGGCGGCAGAGGTATCGATCACCGAAACCTCATTGTCTTCACGCGACAGTTGTTCGGCGATGCCGTAACCCACCTGCCCCGCGCCGCAAATGATGACCTTCATGCGCCCTCTCCGAGCCGATTTCCAAACCCTGTCGAGCGCATGTCTATCAAACGCCAAGAGACTTGAGTTTGCGGTGCAGGGCAGAGCGTTCCATGCCGACAAATTCAGCCGTACGGGAGATGTTGCCGCCGAAGCGATTGATCTGGGCTACAAGATAATCGCGTTCGAACATTTCGCGCGCCTCACGAAGCGGAAGCGTCATGATGTGCTGATCACCCTGTGCGGCGATCTTTGGAAGCATATCGCCAATATCAGAGGGCAGCATGTCGGCAGTGATTGCCGTATCGCCGCCTTCTGGACGCGCAAGGATCATCAGGCGTTCGATATTGTTGCGAAGCTGGCGGATATTTCCCGGCCAGTCATGTGTCTGGAGAACGGCCATGGCGTCGTCACCGATTTTACGCGGACGAATGCCAGCCTGTTCCGAGATCTGGCGGATGAACATATCTACCAGGAACGGTATATCTTCGCGACGTTCCGACAGGGCCGGAACCTTGACCGGCACGACGGCGAGGCGATGATAGAGATCCTCGCGGAACAGCCCCTCTGAAATCAGGTTCTCGAGATTGAGTGCCGTTGACGAAATGATGCGGACATCGACCTTGACCCGCTTGCCGCCGCCGACACGTTCGAACTGCTGATCGACCAGCACGCGCAGAATCTTGTTCTGCGTCTCGCGTGGCATCTCGCCGACTTCATCGAGATAAAGAACGCCGCGATGCGCCTCTTCCAGCGCGCCGACCTTGCGCGGCTGCCCCGGCAAGCCTTCGGTGCCAAAAAGCGCGATTTCCATGCGTTCAGGCGTAATCGTGGCTGCGTTCAGCGCCACGAATGGTCCCGTCGCACGTGACGACTTCTTGTGGATCATGCGCGCCACGAGCTCCTTGCCGGAGCCGGACGGGCCAAGGATCATGATGCGGCTATTGGTGGGTGAGACGCGATCGATCGTCTGACGCAACTGCGAAACGGCCAAGGACGCGCCGATCAGTTCGACGGCGTCTCCGGTGCGCTTCTTCAGTTCCTGAACCTCGCGCTTCAGCTTGGAGTTTTCCAGCGCACGCTCGGCAATCAGGATCAGGCGGTCGGCCTTGAAAGGCTTTTCGATAAAGTCAAAAGCACCGCGCTTGATGGCGTTGACCGCGGTCTCGATATTGCCGTGACCCGAAATCATCACGACCGGCAGGTCTGGGTGACGGTTCTTGATTTCATCGAGAAGCGCCAGACCGTCCAGCTTGCTACCCTGCATCCAGATATCGAGGAAGATCAGGCGCGGAACGCGCTCCGAAATGGCAGCCAAAGCGCTATCGCTGTCATGCGCCATGCGGGTTTCGTGACCCTCATCAGACAGAATGCCCGCAACGATCTCACGGATGTCGGCCTCGTCGTCGACGACCAGAATATCAGATGCCATATGCAACTTCCTTATCAGTTTCGCTGCCAATCGCTTCAACGCGCGGGAGCAGCACTCTGATCATGGCACCGTGGCCATGATCGAAATCGGCGGGCGCATCGTGCAACTCGAGATGACCGCCGTGTTCTTCAATGATCTTCTTGACGATGGCGAGACCGAGCCCGGTGCCCTTGTCGCGCATCGTCATGTAGGGCTCGAGGATACGGTGACGGTTTTCGACAGGCAGACCTCTGCCATTGTCGATGACGTCCACCACGAACCGGTTGTTTGCGTCGTCGAAATCGGCGCGCACCAGGATGCGGCCGTTGCGCTTTTCGGCAGGATCGACAGACTCTATTGCCTCGGTGGCATTCTTGATGAGGTTGCCAAAGGCCTGGCCAAGCATGCGGGAATCGAACATGCCCTCCAGCGGTGTCTCGCCCAGTTCCGTCTCGAAGCTCACATGGCTCGCGCCCATCTCTCTGAGGAACGTCGCATCCTTCAGCACGGCGCGCAGGTCCGAGCGCTCCTTGGTTGGCTTCGGCATGCGGGCAAAGGCGGAGAACTCATCCACCATACGGCCGATATCGCCGACCTGACGAACGATCGTGTCGGTACATTGATCGAACACAGCGCGGTCGCTGTCATCGATTTGTTTGCCAAAGCGGCGCTTGATGCGCTCGGCCGACAGCTGAATCGGCGTCAGCGGGTTCTTGATCTCGTGGGCGATGCGTCGGGCGACATCCGACCAAGCGGTAGAGCGCTGGGCAATGACGAGATCGGTAATATCGTCCAGAGTAATGACATGGGACTCGCGGCCGTCGCGGGCGTCCTCGCGCGTGACCTGAACGCTCAAGGTCCGTTCCTTGCCGCGGCGCATGATGTTGATCTGTTGACGGAAATCTGCACGACCGGAGGCCGATGCTTCCGCCAGAACATGTTCGATTTCCGGCGCCGCAACGGAGAGCGGTGCACCGACCAGTTCGGATGAGGGAAGAGCGAGAAACTCTTCGGCCGATGGATTGACGATGGTAATCACCCGGTTCTCATCGACGCCAATCACGGCTGCCGTGACGCCGGAAAGAACCGCTTCGATAAAGCGACGGCGATCGTCGATGTCATCTTTCGCCTCGATGATCTCTTCCTGCTGGCTGCGGATCTCCGAGATCATCTTGTTGAAGGTTCGAGACAAGCGGCCGACGTCGCCGTCGATGGCGCGCACCGGAACCAGGACATGCAGGTTGCCGGTTGCCACGCTGTCGGCGGCACTGATGAGCAGTCGGATCGGACGGACGATGCGGTCGGCGACTGCGATTGCGGTCCAGATGGCGGCAAGAAGGACGATCAGCGCAAAGCCGAGATAGAGAATGGCGAAGGCGATCTGCAACGGCGCGCGGCCGGATTCCATCGCTTTATATTCGGCGCGGTTTTCCTCCATCAGGCGCATGGCCGACATGACCTTCGGGTCGACGGCGCGAACGGTGTAGAGAAACGTTCCGCCAATGCCTTCAAGCTTGATTATGGCGCCCACGAGATTGGTCACGCCCGGCGGAATAAGCGTTGGCTGGCCAGCCGCGGCCTTTTGAAGCGCGTCGGCCGGGATCGCCGGCAATGGCCGTTCTGTGGAGATATCGGCCTGCACCACCGCATCTCCATCCGCCTGCACGAGAAATGCACCGAGCATGCCGCGGCCTTTGGCCTGGCGCGTCATCAAATCGACGAAGCCTGTGCGGTCGAGATAGAAGAGCGCGCGGTTGCGGTCGAGATCGGTTGCCATGGAGAGCGTCTGGCCCTGAAGATAACCGGCATTCTCCAGCATGTAGGCCTGAGCGATATTGCTGGAGGAATCAACGATTGCCTGCGTGCGCAATGCGAACCAGCGGTCTAGCCCGACATTTAGCGTCAGACTGGCGAAAATTGCCACGAGGACGGCCGGCGTGATCGCGACGATCGAGAACAGCACGACGATGCGTACGTGCAGACGAGCCGCAGCCCTGCCCTTGCGGCGAGCCTTCAACAGCCGGCTGATCTCCCGGCCGATAAGATACATCAGGCCGATGACGAAGATGGAGTTGATGATGACCGAGGCGATGACGACATTGGAAGTCGGTGCGATCGGTGTCAGCCCAAGCAACACGATCAATGTCACGATCGCGCAGATTAGCGCCACGCCGGCGAGAACGAGACCCGGAAGCGCAAACGACATCCGGCGATCGGCAATCACCATGCCAGCCGCTTGCTCGTCGGCTCTTCCTTCGGCGACAGGTTTACGCATTGATCATCAATCCCAAGCCGCCAAGATCGGCAGCAACGCCACAGCCCAACATCATTTCCGCGGATCGCGCGAATCTATGATGTCACAGTGTTTTTCAAGCAACAGTTTGTGGCGAAAATGCAACGACGATCGTCGTATTGTCAATATGCTCAGGTGGTGCGCGAGCTGCGATACACGGAAACGCCGAGTTCCCGGATCTTTTTCCGAAGTGTATTGCGATTGAGACCAAGTAGATCTGCCGCCTTGATCTGGTTTCCACGCGTCGCGGTCAATGCTGCGAGGATCAGCGGATACTCCATCTCGTGCAGCACGCGGTCGTAGAGACCGGGTGGTGGGAGGTTCTCACCGAAGCTCGAGAAATACTCGCGCATGTTCTCTTCGACAGCTTGCGAGATCGTCAGGTTGCCGCTGCGAACGGTCGTCCGGTCGATCGGGCTATCCGGAACGTCAGACTGAAGCTCCTGCTCGATAATCTCGCGGGTGATGACTTCCTGCGGATAAAGCGCCATCAGGCGGCGGATCAAGTTTTCAAGTTCGCGGACGTTGCCAGGCCACGCGTAAGCCTTCATCAGCTCCAGCGCCTCACCTTCAAAGCGCTTGCCTTCAAGACCTTCCTTCTCGCCGGTCTGGATAAAGTGACGGACAAGATCGGGAATATCCTCGGCGCGGTCGCGAAGCGGCGGCAAGCGCAGCGGAACGACGTTCAGACGGTAATAGAGGTCTTCGCGGAAAAGACCCTGGTTGATCGACTGCTTCAGATCCTTGTTCGTCGCGGCCACAATACGCACATCGGTGCGGATCGGCGTACGTCCACCAACGGTCGTGTACTCGCCCTGCTGCAAGACACGCAGCAATCGGGTCTGTGCATCCATCGGCATGTCACCGATTTCATCGAGAAACAGCGTGCCGCCCTCAGCCTGCTCGAAACGACCGGTCGAGCGGTTCTGCGCGCCGGTGAAGGCGCCCTTCTCGTGACCAAAAAGTTCGGATTCGATCAGGTCACGGGGAATAGCCGCCATGTTGATGGCAACGAATGGACCGTTGCGGCGCTTGCCGTAATCATGCAGCGCCCGGGCTACCAATTCTTTTCCGGTACCCGACTCGCCGGTAATCATCAGCGTCAAGTCCGTCTGCATCAGGCGCGCGAGTACGCGGTAGATTTCCTGCATGGCAGCGGAGCGGCCGACGAGCGGCATGCCATCCTGCATGTCATCATCAAGCTTGGCAGGCTTACGCTTCGGCTCTGAGAGAGCGCGACCGATGATGGCGATCAATTCCGTCAGGTCGAAGGGCTTGGGCAGATAATCGTAGGCGCCCTTCTCCGATGCCTTGATGGCTGTCATGAAGGTGTTCTGCGCGCTCATGACGAGGACGGGAAGTTCCGGTCGTGCTTTCTTGATGCGCGGCAGAAGATCGAACGCGTTCTCATCAGGCATCACCACATCGGTAATGACAAGGTCGCCCTCACCCGCCGAGACCCAGCGCCAAAGCGTTGCGGCATTGGACGTGATGCGCACATCGTAACCGGCGCGGCTCAGCGCCTGGTTCAGAACGGTGCGGATAGCCGCATCATCATCGGCCACGAGAATCATTGCTGTCATGGATTGGACCCTGTCGTGTTCGGTATAATGCTGTCGTCCGGCGCAACTTCAGGCGAAACCGGCATCAGGACGCGAAATGTCGTGCGATGATTCTGGCTGTCGCATTCAACAATGCCGCCATGCGCGCCGATCAGTTTAGCCACCAGTGCCAGCCCCAGGCCAGAACCATTGGTCTTGGTGGTGATAAAGGGATCGAAGAGATGCGGCAGAAGATCGGATGGGACACCCGGCCCATTGTCATGGACGCAGAATTCGAGCGGCAGAGAAATGCGCTCCCGGCTGCCGGCGACTGACAAGCGGATGCCAGGGCGATAGGCGGTGGTTAGAATGATCTCGCCGTCCTGCTGGTTGGCGACAGCTTCGGCGGCGTTCTTCACCAGATTAAGAAAGACCTGCACGAGTTGATCGCGGTTCGCATAGACGGGCGGCAGGGACGGATCGTAGTTTTCGGTGATTTTGACGTTGCGGGCAAAACCGGCCTTGGCCACCGCTTTGACATGATCGAGCACCGAGTGGATATTGACCGGCACGCGGTCCACGGGACGCTCGTCGGAGAAAATCTCCATGCGGTCGACCAGCGACACGATGCGATCGGTCTCGTCGCAGATCAGCCGGGTCAGAGCTCTGTCCTCATCCGGAACCGAGGATTCGAGGAGCTGTGCAGCCCCTCTGATGCCGGAAAGGGGATTCTTAATTTCGTGTGCCAGCATCGACGCCAAACCGGTCACCGAACGCGCAGCAGCACGGTGGGTCAGCTGACGGTCAATCTTGTCCGCCATCGACCGTTCCTGGAACACCACGACAACCGAGCCTGGCTCGCTGACGACGGGAGCAACGTAAAGATCGACAAGCTTGTCCTGGCCAAGTCGCGGTGACGATAGATCCACACGGTATTCGTTGACAGGAGCGCGACGTTCGCGGACCTGATCAATCAACGCCAAAAGCGGGCTGCCGAAGGGGATGAAAGTTGAAATCCGATAGCGCGCCATATGGGCGGCGCTTGCGCCGAAGAAGGCTTCCGCCTCCCAATTGGCGAAGGCAACAAAACCTTCGGCATCGACAAGAATGACCGGGTTCTGGACGGCATTCAAAACGGCCATTGCCAAGGCGTTGCCGCCCGGCGCAGAGGAGTTTCCAGCGCTCATGCGGCTTTCCTCGTAGCATCGGCTTCTGCGCCACGTTCCAGCGCGCCGCGCAGCACGGCGATGACCTCACGCGTGTTCTTCGATGTCATAATCTGCACCTTGTCCTGCGCCGTGATTGAAGGCGCGAAGCGATCGAGATACCACCCAAGATGTTTGCGTGCGTGGCGAAGACCAGCTTCCAGCCCATAGAACTCGAGCATCATCTCGTAGTGCTCAACAGCGAGGTCAGCGATTTCTTGTCGTGCAGGTGCATCATGGCCTGCAAGAACGGCGGGTAACCAGGGCTGGCCCTGCGCGCCGCGCCCCACCATTACCGCGTCGGCGCCCGACAGGCGCAGTATTTCGGCCACATCGCTTTGCGTTTCCACGTCGCCGTTTGCGATCAGTGGCAGGGAAATCGCGTCACGGATGGCACGGATCGCACTCCAATCTGCCTTGCCTTCGTAAAACTGCATGCGGGTGCGGCCATGTATGGTGATGAGCTTCACACCTCCAGCTTCGGCCCGAGCAGCGATTACCGGAGCATTCAGGGAGTTTTCGTCCCACCCCAACCGCATCTTTACCGTTACTGGAACATCGACCGCCTTTACGGTTGCCTCAATCAGCGTCAGCGCATGATCAGGATCGCGCATCAATGCCGAGCCGGAATAGCCGCCGGTCACCTTTTTGGCGGGGCAGCCCATATTGATATCGATGATATCGGCGCCATTATCGGCCGCGATTTTTGCCGCTTCGGCCATCCAATGAGCTTCGCGTCCGGCAAGCTGAACCATATGTGGGGTCATGCCCGCATTCTTGAGACGAGCCCAGGATTCGCCCTTGTTTGCGACGAGTTCGCGGCTTGCGACCATTTCGGTCACCACAAGGCCTGCACCGAAGCGCCAGGCCAACTGACGAAAAGGAAGATCAGTGACCCCAGACATGGGCGCGAGAACTGCGCGGTTACGGACAGCCACGCCACCAATCTGAAATGAGTCTGACAGCGCCGGGAGATGCAATTGGCGATCTTTCATGCAGCTAGAAATTTTGCATTATTTTTAGACAGCGATTTCGCACTTGCCAAGCACCCGCGCTGTTTTTTTGCGTGTTTTTTGATGAATATAGGCCAGCGGAATGACAAGGGATGCGTAATGACGAAGCGATAGGTGGATATCAGCCTCTAGGAGATGCCGATCACGGCTGGTCATTCGGCTTTTGAAACGTTAGATCACCGGTGTCAATCGGGCATGGCTGCAGAAACGGCATGGGTGGAATGCGGAACTCCAAGATGAAAATCGGTGTCGTCATTGTTGCAGCGGGCCGTGGCGAGCGTGCCGGGTCGCCGGAAGAAGGTCCGAAACAATATCGGCTGATCGGTGGCAGACCGGTGATTGAGCGCACGCTGAGGACTTTCCTGGCCTGGCCGGACGCCGCCAAGATTGCCGTCGTCATTCACCGCGACGACGTTGCGCTTTACGAGCCGATCGCAGCACGGCTTGCTGATCCCGATCGGATGCTCGCTATTATCGGCGGAGCGACGCGCCAGCAATCGGTTCTAGCGGGTCTCCAAGCGCTTGAAGCTGAGGGTATCACGCACGTGATGATCCATGATGCCGTACGGCCGTTCATCGATAATGCTCTTTTGGAGCGGGTAGCGGCATGTCTTGAAAGTGGAGCCGAAGCCGTCCTCCCTGCCCTTGCGGTCACCGACACGTTAAAGCGCGGCGAAGCATCGCTCGTAAAGGAAACCGTATCGCGCAACGGGCTGTTCGCTGCGCAGACGCCGCAGGCATTTCGCTACAGCGCGATCTCCGCTGCGCACCGTGATGCTGCCTCCTCGGGTCGCGACGACTTTACAGACGATGCGTCGATTGCGGAATGGTCCGGCATTCCGGTTACCCTAGTCGACGGCGCCGTCGACAACGTGAAACTCACATTGAAGCGAGATATAGCCATGGCTGACGAAAAGCTCTCTGCAGCACTTCCGGATGTGCGAACCGGCAACGGGTATGATGTCCATCAGCTGGAAGACGGCGATGGCGTGACGCTTTGCGGGATTCTCATCGCCCATGATCAAAAGCTCAAGGGTCATTCGGATGCGGATGTGGCGCTTCATGCGCTGACCGACGCACTTCTCGCCACCTGCGGTGCCGGCGATATTGGCGATCATTTCCCGCCGTCGGATCCTCAATGGAAGGGTGCCGCCTCGCGGATTTTCCTTGAACACGCGGCCAATGTCGTGCGCGGCAATGGCGGCACGATCATGAACGCGGATGTCTCGCTGATTGCAGAGGCCCCGCGCATCGGCCCGCATCGCCAGGCCATGCGCGAGAACCTCGCCGATATTCTCGGCATCTCGCTGGACCGATGCTCGGTCAAGGCAACCACCAACGAGATGATCGGCTTTGTCGGACGCCGTGAAGGTATCGCAGCGATTGCGACAGCAACGGTGGTTTACCAGCAGAGGCCGGTATGAGCATCTTTCCGAACGATATCGAAGAACAGGCTCGCCAGATCATCGCGAGCTTTTCACATGCAGGCCATATGGTGTCGACGGCGGAGAGTTGCACTGGCGGATTGATCGCAGGTGCGCTGACGGAGATTTCAGGCTCTTCCGCTGTGGTCGACCGCGGCTTCGTGACCTATACGAACGAAGCGAAGATGGACATGCTGGGCGTCGCAGACGCTACGCTTAAAGCCTATGGAGCGGTCTCCAAGGAAACGGCGCTGCAGATGGCGCACGGTGCCCTGTATCGCTCTCGTGCATCTGTTTCGGTCGCCGTCACGGGTATCGCTGGCCCCGGTGGCGGCTCTCTTGAAAAGCCGGTCGGTCTCGTGCATTTGGCGGCTAAAAGCCGCGATGGCAGGCTCATCCACAGGGAAATGCGCTACGGCGATACTGGGCGCGATGAGGTCCGCTTGGCCACCGTCAGGACAGCACTGGAAATGATTACGGAGCTATCTCACTCGGCGTAGATGCGGTCGGCGCGCGCCTCGAAGGCTTCCGCGAACATGCGGAAAGCACGATCGAACATCGAGCCCATCAACGCCCCGAGAAGACGGTTCTTGAATTCGTAGTCGATGAAGAAATAGACCGAGCACCCGCCGTCATCAGTGGGCTCAAAGCGCCAGCGATTGTCGAGATAGCGGAATGGACCGTCGAGATATTTGACGTCGATGGCGCGCTCTTCCGGCTTCAGTAAAACCTGTGTTGTGAACGTCTCGCGAATGGCCTTGTAGCCAACCGTCATATCCGCCACCAACAGCGTCTTGCCGTCACGCTCTTTCTTGGAGCGTACGGTCAGCCCATCACAGAGGGGCAAAAATTCCGGATATTTCTCCACATCGGCGACGAGATCGTACATCCGGTCGGGAGAATGGTTGACAAGACGGCGGGTTTCAAATTGCGGCATGAGCCGGAATTAAGGTGCGCTCTTGATAAGATCAAGGAGGCGGTTCGTTTCGCGGCGCGATTTCACCTGAAATATGGGAACGTCAGGACCGTAAAGATCGAAATTGCGCTCAAAGAGAGGGGCGTGACGTTTCTCAAACATCCAGATGTAGGTCAGGAAATCACGATCAGGTAAAGGTTCCGGGCAGCCTTCCGCCATGTCCGGGCGGACTCTCCCATAATTTTGCATGACACGTCGCCCAATCCCCGCCAGACATGTCCAGCGAGGTAAGCGCATCCAGAGCACTATATCTGTCCTGGGTAAGCGAACGTCGAAGGTGGAGGGATTACTTCCATCGAGTACCCAGCGATCACGAGCGATGATGTCCATGATGATGCTGTGCTGCTCGGCGCGATCGCGTTGGGTCCAGTTGGGCAGCCAACGCACATCTCGGTCGATCGAGAAGTATTCGGCCTGAATGTGCTGCGCGACTTGCCGCGAAAGCGTCGTCTTTCCCCCACCTGATGACCCTACGACCATCACGCGAGACGCATTTCTCAAAGAGCGCACGGCGTCTTCGATGTTTCCGATGTACCTAGGCATACCTTTTCTCGCTCTATCGCAATGGATCTCTGCCAATCGCCAGGTCGAGATCGCTCAGCATTCGATTGGTCTCGCGGTAGCTTTTGAGAATGATAACGGGCAACTCCGTCCGCGCCGCCTCGAGATGTTGCGTAATCTCAGGTGACTCGGCCTTTTCGAAATTCCAGATGTAGGAGAGAAATTTCACATCGATCTTTTCCGGGCAGCCCTCGGCCATTTCCGGTCGCACTTGGCCGCGGTATAGAAGCCAGCGCTGCAAGACGCTTGTCAAAGAAACCCAGCGGGGAAAGCGCAGCCAGATGACGGCATCTGTTCGAGGCAGGCGTAGCGGAAGCGTTCCTGGACTATTGCCGTCGATGATCCAGCGATCCTCAGCTGCAAAGGCGGTCATGCGCTCGACAATCTCGGGCCGTGGTCGCAGCTTCCAGCCGGGCAGCCAGAAAATGTCGCGGTCACAGGATATGTGCGGCATTGCGAGCCGCTCGGACAGACCTTTGCTCAGCGTGCTTTTGCCGTTGCCGGAGCACCCCATGACGAGGAGACGACGAGAGCCTTTGATGATTTGTGCGGCCTCTTTGACGTCCTTGACGATGATCATCCTCATCACCCCTGCATAGCTGTTCTTAGAAAATCGCTATTGCAACCCTACTGGGCGGATTGCTATTAAATTAGAACATTGTTTGCAGCCATGAGATGCAACCGAGCCAAGACGGTCGTTTTGGCGCGGTTTCGTGTCTGGCGCGTTTTTCAACCATGAACCGGACCCATGGTCCAGCCGAGAGCCACGATGGACGACTTTTCCAACATCATCAACCTTCTCGAGTCCGCCAAGCAACTCGCTTCGATGAACAGCATGCCGGTACTGGCATACCTTATCGACGTGGCGAAGTGTGAAGCGCGTGAGAATAAGCCGGTTCTGCGCAAGCGCAAGCGGGGCGAATCGACGGTCAAGCAGGAAGCTGAGGTCTGAGCTTCTGTTCCCGTTCTCCGCACTTCATGTTAGAGAGTGGCCGCGAGGCCACTTTTTGCGTTTGAAGGAAGGAGAACGCCATGCAAGCCGCATCTGTCGATCTTCGCTCCTATTCTAAGGAATGGCCGGAGGAACGGCACGCTTTCGTCCAGATCGTCGTGCCGCTTCAAGGCAGTATGGATATCGACGTAGGAGGGCTGCAGCAGCGGCTCTCGACCTCAAAGGCCGTTCTGATCAACGGCAACACCAAGCACAGCATCGTCACGTCAGACAACAACCACTCACTGATCGTCGATCTAGACGAGCGTCACATTCCCGACGCGACGTTGGAGACGTTTTGTAATCAACCGTTCATCGATCTGACCAAGCGCTCTGCATCCGTCGCTCGTCACATGCGGCGATCCATCCATGATGGGGAATGCGATTCATCGTCGACGAGACTATGGGCCGAGTTGCTCGTGGGCAGCTTCACCGATAACAGAGCGGATACGGCATCTCGATTGCTGACGCTCAAAGCACTGATCGAGATCGATCCTTTCAAAGCCTGGACAGTCGAGCGCATGGCATCCGAGGCGGAGATCAGCGCGAGCCGGTTACATGCCCTGTTTCTGGATTACTTCGATTCCACGCCGCATGCTCTGGTAGCAGACGTGCGGATGAGGAAAATCTGCGCGCTCCTCGCCGGTTCGTCCTTGCCGATTGCCGAGATCGCCGCACGAGCAGGATTCTCCGATCAGACCGCTTTGACGCGGGCTATGAAGAAGTCGCTCGGCACCACGCCCTCCGCCTATCGGCGCTGTGCGATTTCCTGAATACCAGGAGTTTATGTCAAGACAGGTCCTCCCGCGCATGGCAAACAGCCCGCCATGATTGCGAGGGCATGAGATGAACAAGACGGGTTTGGGACTTTTCTACGGAATGCTGGCGGGTGCGCTATGGGGTGGGATTTTCCTCGCACCGAAGCTCATCCCGGCGGGCTTCACCCCGTTGCAGCTTTCCACAGCCCGCTACCTGACCTATGGCATCATCGCGCTTGTGCTGATTGCGCCAAAGATCAAGCGTGTGTCGGCACAGTTCGGTCGGGCAGAATGGACCGCCCTTCTTTGGCTCAGCCTCGTCGGCAACCTGCTCTATTACGTGTTCATCTCGACTGCCGTTCAACTGAGCGGTGTCGCCTTCACCTCCATCATCATCGGCTTTCTCCCGGTCGCCGTCACCATCATTGGCAGCATGGACCATGGCGCCGTGTCGCTGAAGCGGCTCTGGCCGTCTCTCTTCTTCGGCGCTGTCGGAATCATCGGCATCTCTTGGCAATCGCTGATGCACGACGGCACACCCCTGGATGCGCGAAAGCTGATTGGGTTGGCAGCAGCAATCGGCGCGCTCGCCTCCTGGACAGCGTTTGCTGTGGGCAATGCCCGTTGGCTCGTGCGACTGCATGCCGTCAGCGCGGATGAATGGAATCTGATGACCGGCGTTGTCACCGGCGGCATCGCGCTTGTTCTTGCTGTCCCTGCTTTCGTTTTTGGCGACGTCGCCCACCCCTCGTCTGATTGGATGCAGTTTACGATGGTCGCCGTCGGTCTCGGCATCTCGGCATCCATATTCGGCAACGCGCTGTGGAACCGTATGAGCCGGCTCCTTCCACTGACCATGGTGGGGCAGATGATCCTCTTCGAAACACTCTTCGCCCTGCTCTACGGCTTCCTTTGGGAAGGCCGTGGTCCGACGATAATCGAGAGTATCGCGATCGTCTCCGTCGTTCTCAGCGTGTTGCTGTGCATGCAGGCGCATCGGCCGCGAAAAATTCCTGGGTGAGGAAATACCCTCAGCCGAGAGTTCAGCCTGTCATGCGATCAGGCCGACACCAAACTGTGCTTCATAAAGCCGGCTGTACGGCCCTCTTGCGGCGAGAAGCTGCTGGTGGTTTCCGCTCTCGACGATGCCGTTGCCATCCACCACGACAATGCGCGATGCGTCGCGGATGGTTGCCAGGCGGTGGGCGATGATGAGTGTCGTGCGTCCTTCGGCAAGCTCTCCGAGCGATTGCTGGATTGCGCGCTCGGTTTCTGTGTCGAGGGCCGACGTCGCCTCGTCTAGAATGAGGATCGGCGGGTTCTTCAAGAACATGCGGGCAATCGCGAGACGTTGCTTCTGGCCACCGGAGAGCTTGACGCCGCGCTCTCCAATCACCGTCTCCATGCCGTTGGGCATGGCTTCGATGACTTGGTCCAGACGTGCGCGCCGTGCCGCGATCCAGATATCCTCGTCGCTCGCGCCTAGCCGCCCATATTCGATGTTCTCGCGCACCGTACCGCCGAACATGAAGACATCCTGCTGGACAATGCCGATCTGGCTGCGCAACGACGCCAATGTCATATTGCGAATGTCTATGCCGTCGATGGTGATAGCACCACTCGTAACCTCGTAGAAGCGCGGCAAGAGCGAGCACAACGTCGTTTTGCCTGCACCTGACGGCCCGACGAAGGCGACGGTTTCGCCAGCACTGATCGCCAGATCGATGTTGGAGAGCACCTGCTTGCCGTCGGCGTAGCCAAAGCTTACGCCCTTGTAGGCAATGTCTCCCCGAAGAGACGGAGCCGTGATCGCGTCCGGCGCATCGGCGATATCTGGCTCAGTATCGATCAATTCTGTGAAACGACGGAAACCGGCGATGCCTTTAGGATAGGTTTCAATGACGGAGTTGATCTTCTCGATCGGGCGGAAGAAGACGTTCACGAGGAGAAGGAAGCTGACGAAGCCGCCATTTGTCAGATCGCCATGCAGCACCAGCCAGGCACCGCAGATCATGATGATCATCTGCGTCAGGCGCATGCTCATATAGCTGAGCGAGGTGCTGGCCGTCATGATCTTGTAGGCGTCGAGCTTGGTGCGGCGATAGCGCTGATTGTCCTTTTCGAACAACGCGCGCTCGTGATCCTCATTGGCGAAAGCCTGGACCACCCGCATGCCGCCGACATTCTCCTCGATACGGGCATTGAAGGCACCAACGCGATTGTAGAGCGCGCGGAAGTTGTTGGTCATTCGGGTGCCGTATCGGCTCGTGACATAGGCTGTCAGAGGCACGATGACCGCCGTGATCAGCGCCAGTGGCACGTTGACCGAGAGCATCAAGAGGAACGCGCCGATGAAGGTCATGATCGCGATGAACAGATCTTCCGGGCCGTGATGCGCGACCTCGCCGATTTCCTCCAGGTCCTTCGTCAACCGACCGACAAGGTGGCCGGTCTTCTGATTATCGAAGAAGCGGAAAGACAGCTTCTGCAGATGGTCGAAGGCGGCGCGGCGCATATCGGTTTCAATGTTGATGCCGAGCATGTGTCCCCAATAGGTGACAGTCGCCATCAGACCGGTATTGAAGACGTAGACAATCAGCAATCCGACGGATGCTGCCATGATGACCGGCCAGTTGGATGCCGGCAGGAGGACATCGACAAAAAGCTTTACCGCCATGGGAAAACCGAGTTCGAGAAGACCCGAAAACACGGCACAGGAGAAATCGAGAATGAAAAGTCCCCGATATGGGCGGTAGTAGGCAAAAAATCGGCGCAGCATGATGAACAGCCCAGAACGGAGCAGGAAACCTCAGAGGTTGTAAAAGCGCTTGTTCATTCTCACATTCATGTCAGAAGTCCAAGCTTGTTGCTCAAATTTTACCAAATTCGTTCAATATGTTTTGCGACAACATAAAAGCGAAATAACGGGGGAATAGATTGCACCCCATATCTTACCTGTGACAGTGTGACCCGCTGCTCGGGGAATGCGAAAGAGACAAGAGTGAACAAAGCCGACAATCATCATCCGGATGGCGAAACCCGGTGGCTGGACACGGCCACGCATGCTCGAATTGCACTCGTTCCATCCGTATCGGCGGCTCGCTGGCTTTTACTGCTGATCGTCGCAGCCGGCATCTACTTCTTCTACGGCTTTCTGGTTCCTGTGCTTGCCGCCCTCGTCATTGGCTTTGCGAGCTGGCCCATCTATCGGCGGTTGCTGGACCGAGTGGGCGGTAATAATACGATCGGGGCGACGATCGCGATCTTGCTGATTATCACTTTCCTTATCGTACCCATCGTGATTGCCGCGTCCTATACGGCCGGTGAGATCCGCGAATGGTTCGGCTGGGCCGTAGAGGTCAACAAGACCGGCGCCCCTGTTCCCGCATGGATTGGAGCGCTCCCAGGGGTCGGCGTCTGGCTGAGTGAACAATGGACCCGCTATGTCGGAACGCCTGGCGCAATCGGCGAAGTGATCCAACTCGTCAGCGGTGCCAATATCGGCAATATCTACCGTGCGATCGTCGCGGCTGGCAACGGAGCGTTTCACCTCGTCCTGACGCTGCTCTTCATGCTGATCGCGCTGTTTTTCGTCTACCGCAACGGCGTGGGCTTTGCCCGCCAGGTCGACCTTGTGGGCGAACGCATCCTTCCGAACCGATGGGAGCGCATCTCGCGCGTGGTTCCTGCAACCATCAGCTCTACCGTCACAGGCATGACTCTGATCGCCATTGGCGAAGGCATCATTCTTGGCATTGCCTACTGGATTGCCGGCGTCCCCTCCCCGGTGACGCTCGGCGTTCTGACCGGCGTCATGGCGCTCATACCAGGTGGTGCGCCACTTTCCTTCACGCTCGTCTCGCTCTATCTCATTGCAAGCGGCTCTCCGGCCGCAGGCATTGGCCTCTTCATCTGGGGGTCGGTGGAACTCTTCATCGTTGATAAGACGATCCGTCCACGCCTCGTCGGTGGCCCGATCAAGCTTCCCTTCCTGCCAACCTTCTTCGGTCTTGTCGGCGGCGTGAAGACAATGGGCTTCCTCGGTCTCTTCATAGGCCCGGTGCTGATGGCGCTCCTCGTCGCCGTCTGGCGCGAGTGGGTGCGCGAGGCCGAAATCTCGGCGGGAGAACCCGTGATCGTGCAAGAGGTCTTTGAGGAGGAGATAGAGCTGGTAGAAGAGCCTCCGAGACCACGTAAAACCATGGGCTCGGTCTAAGCGCCTCGTTTAGAGGCACAGCTCCATGAACATGCTGAGCGGATCCGGCTTATAAGGCGCAAACGGCTCGATTTCAACGAAGCCAGCCTTGCGGTAGAGGCCAATCGCTTCCGGCTGGCTGATGCCCGTTTCGAGGCGAATGACCGCAATGTTTAGAGCCTTCGCGCGTTCGATCAAAGCAGCCATCATCCGTTTACCGATCTGAAGGCCGCGCGCTTCGGGATCGACGAACATCCGCTTGATTTCCGCCGTGCCATCACCTGCCTCTACCAGTGCGCAACAGCCGACAATGGTGCCGTCATTTCGAGCGACGAGGAACGAGACCGTTGGCTTTTCAAGCGCTTCGAGATCGACAAGATGGTTGCTTTCGGCAGGATAGAGCGAAGCCATGTAAGCGTTCGACATATCCATAAGGCGGGCGATCTCGGGCTGACGTGGCGATTCCGGATTGATTTCTACGGGCATGCTGTTTCCATATTAACCGAGCGGCTTTAGCCGCAATAAGACTGCAATCATATTGAATGACAAGGTCAGTAGAACAGCTCTTTCCTCCGGAGAAAAGTGAAATGCGAACCGCCCTCGTCTTGATGACCATCCTCGGCTGCGACGACACGGCATCCGATTGCCGTTACGTCGCCACGCTTCAACAACGATGGACGAGCGTGGAACTCTGCGATGCCGAGTCGGAGAAGCAGCTCGGTCAGTTTACCAACGTCTCCTATCCCGTCGTGGTTGCCGTTTGCCAGATGCCGGACGCCCCGGTAGAGCAAGCTGCAACCGGACAGGACACACCGAAGGTCGAGCCGCAGACGGAAGCGCAAGAGGAAGAAAATCTGGCGCAACGCGCTATTGGCCGCGTGCGAAAAATACTCCCCTCGACAGAGGGGGTGAAGGAGGTTCTAGGCAAACCCGTGCGGATGGTCGAAGACAGCTATTCCTGGATCGCCAGACGCCTGTCCAAATAAGGGCAGAGGTGAACCCACGATCTGTGTTTTCACCCGCCTGATCGGCGATCAGGCAGCCTCGGCGATCAATTCCTGCGCGAAAGACCGTGCTCTCTGGCGCTGATCGACGATGAGAAGTTTTTCGATCATCGACATCATTTCATAGATGCTTGCATCGTTCTCCCGGCTCGAGAACATATCAAGGAGTCTTTTGGCAACCTGCTGGACTGCACCGCCATAGGGCATCTCAGCAGCCTGGCGCCACAAACGTGTTGCCTCGACGAACACCTCAAGAGCACGACCAACGAGGCCTGTCGACTGATAGAGTGCCTTGACCGCATGATGTCTTCCGGTGGCGAGGATGGAGCGGACACGCCGCTCTTCGAGGCCGGACAGAATGGACATGGCTTCGGCAAAGAAATCGAGCTTGCCCGTACAAAGAAGCTGAAGGAGGAAAGCTGGCGTCAACTGGCTCTGCCGGCATAGATGTTCGACCAGATCCGATCTGTCCTGACCGGATGCCTGCCCGGCAATCAGCGTGACTGCTGATTCGGACGCGTCCTGGACGATCTGGCGCGCGCGTGCCACAGTGATCACATGGCTGACGATCCCTGCGGATGCCAGCGCCTCTCCGACCTGGAGAACAAGCGTGTGGCGCACATCGGCAGGCAGATCGCTGCGATCCAATAATAAGCTGCGGATTTCGAACTGTTCGCCAAATCGCTCGCAGACGCGTCTTAGCGTAACTGGCGTCAGCCTGGCGGAGACATTCTCCAACATGATCACAATTTCACAATCGCCGCCGATCTCTGCCATGGCGGCGCAGACACCAGCCGTCAGATCGGCGCGCGCCGCGATCATCGCGCGAGTGAGCGACGATCCTCGACCGATGAGATCGACGAGATCCGATTCTCGAAGCACCGGCGAATTGATGATCACCGGACAAGCAATCTCGACCTGATCCTCAGCGAGCGCGATTATGATGGGACGCGGTGCGTCCTTTGAACAAGCGAGCGCTTCGGCAAGCGCCAGACGAACTTTGGGGGACGGGTCGTCAAGAAGATAGGACATCGCCATGTAGGCGCCTGCCTGCTTGTCTTTCGGCAAGGATGCCGTCACATAGGCAGCACCCAGCGCCTTTGCAGCCTTGGCCCGATCGCCAGCACGTGCCTTATCCGTCCAGCTGATAAATGCCTCTACGACCACCCTGCACCCCAAGAAATGTTTCTTATGATCCCTTGGAAGTCATCGCGACTCGTTGCCGAAGCGGCGATCACCATCCATGGGTGAAACCTAGGGGGAAAAGGTTTACGATTGGTTCACCATGTTCTTTAACCATGGTAAAAACCGGAGGCTATCAGGCCTTGGGCCGCGCCAGTTGGAAGACATCGGCGCCACCATCTGCATAATCCATGTAGCCCATGCGGGCCACCGGCCGAGCAAGCCCCATATCGATGCGACCGTCACGGATGATCGAGCCGTCGATATGAATGCCCATCACCTGTCCGAAAACCACCCAGGAGTCAGCCGCCTCGCCTTCGATATCGTGTGGCTGCACGATCTGCGTGACGCGGCATTCTAGAGCGGCAAGAGCTTCAGCCACATAAGGCGCATCGACAACCTGCCCCGTACGTGCCGTCAGGCCAGCCAGTGCGAACTCGTTGATGGCATAATCGACAGGTGCGGACGACGCATTCATCCGATCCACGAGATGGCGGCTGACGAGGCTCGCAGTAAAGACGCCGGTTTCGCGCACATTACGCAAACTGTCCTTCTGTCCGCTCGATGAGAACATCACCAGTTTGGGCTTGTCCGCTATGGCGTTGAAGAAGGAATAGGGAGAAAGATTAAGCGTACCGTCGCTTCCCTTGGAGCCGATCCAGCCGATGGGTCTTGGCGCGACGATTGCCTTAAAGGGATCGTGCGCCATGCCATGCTGGTTCTTATCTGTGGTGTAGAACATCAGGCTTCACCAACCCAAGTCACGACGTCGGCCAGTTCCGGGCGCGGACGCTCTACAGGCGGAAAAGTCGTCGAACCGATGTAGATTAGTCCAGCTACCTTTTCCCCGTTGTTTACGCCCAATTCAGGTAGAAACTCAGAATCGTAGGATACCCATTCCGTCAGCCAGTTGGCAGCATAGCCGAGGGCATTCGAAGCCATCAGCAGGTTGAGGCATACGGCACCTGCCGACATTACCTGTTCCCATTCAGGGATTTTCACGTGCGCACCAGCCTTGCTGACGACCGCGATGACGACCGGCGCTCTGGTGAAACGAGTTCTTTCGACGGATTGGAAGTCGGTGCTGAGGTCGGGGTTCTTTTTGAGTGCAAGCGCCAGCGCCGCTTCGCCCAGTCTTACCCGCTCTTCGCCACGGATGACGATGAACCGCCAGGGTGCAATCTTTCCGTGATCTGGAACGCGGACTGTCAGGCGGAGGATCTCTTCAATATCCTCCTTGCTCGGGCCCGGCTCCGTCAACTGCGGCGCGGGGGTCGAGCGTCGTACATTCAGATAGTCGATGAGCTTGATGTCAGTTTTCATAGTCGCACCGTTCCATTCGCATGCAATGTAAAGACAGGCCTTGAAATAGCCTTGCGGTTCGGATTGAAGTGGTCCCACAAAAACAAGAAGTCAATCCGGTCGAGAGAAATGACGTTCACCAAAATCGGAGCCGCTCTGTGCATCGCGCTCGCCTCAACGAGTGCGCTACCCGCCATTGCCTTCTCGCAGGATGCCTTCAAGGAATTCAAGCAGCTTGGCGGCACGCCGAAAATGCCGAAGCTGAACGCCTTCTCAGTGCCCTCGCCCAGCGAACCGGAAGCGGTCAAATCTCGTGACATCGTACTGGAAGCCAAGCTGACCCAGCAGGGTGAGCCGATGATGGAGGGGCTGGCCTGGCGGGTCTTCAGCCCGATCCCCGGTGCGGATGGCAAGCTGCCGATGCTTGCAAGCTCCGAGGGCGGCTCAGCCGAGTTTCACCTCCAACCGGGAGACTACTTCGTCAACGTCGCGTTTGGTCGTGCAGGCGTCACAAAAAAGCTCAACGTTCCTGAAAACGGCAAGATCGACAAGCAGGTTCTCATTCTCGATGCCGGTGGCTTTGTGCTCAATGCGGTTGCCGGCAACGACAAGAATATCTCCGCCAATCAGTTGAAGTTTTCCATCTACGCTTCGGAAGCCTCGGAAAACGGCGAGCGCAAGCTGGTGATGACGGATGTGAAGCCGAACACCATCGTTCGCCTCAATGCCGGAACCTATCATGTGGTATCTGAATACGGGTCAGTCAATGCGGTGGTGCGTGCTGATATCCAGGTGGAAGCTGGAAAGCTGACGGAAGCGACGCTTCAGCACCATGCCGCGCAGGTGACCCTAAAGCTCGTCTCCGAGCATGGCGGCGAAGCGATTGCCGATACGGCCTGGTCTGTACTGACGGGTGCCGGCGACGTGGTAAACGAGAGCGTCAGCGCCTTTTCCACAATGGTCTTGGCCGATGGCGAATACACCGCGATCGCTCGCAACAAGGACAAGGTTTACCAGCGCAATTTCAGGGTGAAGGCGGGCCAGGACTCGGACGTGGAAGTGCTGATGAAAGATCAGGCCCCGGAAGACGCGACAGGCGACTTCGAGTAGTTCGCGAAACACTCAGTCTCGTCCCGTATACGTCCTGTTCTCCACGAAGCATCTTACGAAAACGGCGCCCTGAGGCGCCGTTTTCTGTTTGGTTAAGCAAGCTTGGCTTTCGCCTTTGCAGCGCGCTTGCGCTTGACGTCCGGCGGCGTGGCCTCGTCGACCAGATTGGCAATCGCTTCATCCAGAGCAAACGAGGTCTGTGCCTGCGAACCAAGGCGGCGGATATTGACGGTGCGCTCTTCCGCTTCCTTCTTGCCGCAAACGATGATCACCGGAACCTTCGTAACCGAGTGCTCACGGATCTTGTAGTTGATCTTCTCGTTGCGGAAATCTGTTTCCACCGAAAGACCGGCGTCACGCAGAGCCTCTGCGACTTCGCGACCATAATCGTCGGCATCCGACGTGATCGTGGCCACGACCACCTGAAGCGGTGCGAACCACAGCGGCATGTGGCCGGCGAAGTTTTCGATCAGAATGCCGAGGAAGCGTTCCATCGAACCACAGATCGCGCGGTGAATCATCACTGGCTGACGCTTTTCCGAGGCCTGATCGATATAGAAGGCACCGAAACGCTCTGGCAGGTTGAAGTCCACCTGCGTGGTGCCGCACTGCCATTCGCGCCCGATCGCGTCCTTCAGCGTATATTCGAACTTCGGACCGTAGAAAGCGCCCTCGCCCGGCAGAATGCCGGTCTTGATGCGGCCGCCGGATTGCTCCTCGATCGTCTTCAAGACATCGGTCATCACGCTTTCGGCGCGATCCCACAGATCGTCCGAGCCGACGCGTTTTTCAGGACGCGTCGAGAGCTTGACGACGATCTCTTCGAAGCCGAAATCCTGATAGACCGACAGGATCAGATCGTTGATGCGCAGGCACTCGGCCGCCATCTGCTCTTCTGTGCAGAAGACGTGCGCGTCGTCCTGCGTAAAGCCACGGACGCGCATCAAGCCGTGAAGAGCACCCGACGCCTCGTAGCGATGGACCGTACCGAATTCCGCAAGGCGAACAGGCAGTTCTCGGTAAGATTTCAACCCATGTTTGAAAATTTGGACGTGACCTGGGCAGTTCATCGGCTTCAGGGCGAAGACGCGGTTGTCCGCTTCCTTGTCATCCGGGTGGGTGAAGGCATAGGCGGATTTCACCGCAAACATGTTTTCCTGGTACCAGCCCCAGTGACCGGAGGTTTCCCACAGAGATGCGTCCAGCACCTGCGGTGCGTTGACTTCCTGATAGGTGCCCTCAAGGTTGCGGCGCATATAGCTCGTCAGCGTCTGGAACATACGCCAGCCCTTGCCATGCCAGAACACCACGCCTGGACCCTCTTCCTGGAAATGGAACAGGTCCATTTCACGGCCGAGGCGGCGGTGGTCACGCTTTTCAGCTTCCGCGAGAATGTGCAGATATTGATCCAGTTGTTCCTGCGTTGCCCAGGCGGTACCGTAAATGCGCGTCAGCATCGGATTGTTGCTGTCTCCGCGCCAGTACGCGCCAGCAACCTTCATGAGCTTGAAGGCGGTACCGATCTGCCCGGTGTTGGCCATGTGCGGACCGCGGCAGAGGTCGAACCAGTCGCCCTGATAATAGATCTTGAGATCCTGGCCCTCCGGGATCGCATCGACAAGCTCGACCTTGTAGTTCTCGCCCTTGGCGGCAAAAACTTCCTTGGCCTTCTCGCGCGACCAGATCTCGCGAGTGAATGGCTTCGACCGGCCAATGATCTCTTTCATCTTCTTTTCGATCTTGGGAAGATCTTCCGGGGTGAAAGGCTCATTCTTGGCGAAGTCGTAATAGAAGCCGTTTTCGATGACGGGGCCAATCGTCACCTGGGTGCCGGGCCACAATTCCTGCACGGCTTCCGCCATCACGTGGGCAGCATCGTGACGGATGAGCTCAAGCGCCCGCTTGTCGTCGCGGGTGACGATCTCGATTGCGCCATTGGCGATCGTATCGGACAGGTCGCGCAATTCGCCGTCCAGCGCAATGGCGATGGCTTTCTTTGCGAGCGACTTGGAAATGGATTCGGCGACGTCACGTCCCGTCGTACCCGCAGGATACTGACGAACGGAGCCATCTGGAAATGTAAGGGAAACGGCGTCTGACACTTTAATTCTCCTGTCCAGTCCCGCCAACGAATGCGGGTGGGATATTGGTCAGCCGAAACGACTGACAATGCAGCGCGTGGATACTGAAATTTGCCTATTCAGTAAAGTCTATTCAACTTCGGGAGAAAAACCCCAAAATGAAAGTGCTTCGGGAGAAACGGATTTGAGAAACCTTTTTAGCTTTTCCTCGTCGATGTGAAGACGCAATGCTTCCGTCACATCCCGTATCGCCGTATCTGGTGAGAGATTATGATCGCGCCTGAACGACATAAACTCCTCCTGCATCTTCTGTTTCGGGGCAAAAGGAACGACTGGGCAATTTGCATTCCAACCCGCAACGAAGAGTGCCCTCAAGCCTACGTTCAGCAAACCAGCAAACTCCAGGCTCTGATCCGCTGTCAGCCGCCGTCGAAACACACGAAGGACAGCTTCGAGCGTCGTGAAAGCTCGGTGCGTTGTGCTGACCATGGCTCTGTCGCGGACATCGATCAGCACAGCTCCAAAATCTCGGGATGCATGTATGAATTCCCGGGGTACAGTCATCGACCAGCTTCACCCTTAATGTTTTGCGGCCGTCCAGAATTTCCAAACCTGCCAGACGCGGACCGATTGAAGGTTCTCCGGCACGGTATCAAGGCCACTCGTTCCACCTGGTCCGCAACGCGCAACGCGGAACAGGCTTAACCATCCGCCGGACCACAAGCCGTGTCGGGCAATCGCTTCATATCCATATTCCGAACAGGTCGGGATGTGACGACAGGAGTTTCCGATGAAGCCGGAAAGCGTCAGTTGATAGAGCCGGATGAAACCCATGCCGAACAGCCTGCCGGGCGTCTTGCGAAAAGGTCCTGTCCAGTTGCGGGACCGGCGCACCGGCTCATGCGACTTATCCTGGCACCCCGGCTGTCCGCACATGCGATCAACTCGCTTCCGATAGAGGCTGCTTCGCCTCGAGTTGATCCAAGCAATCACAGACGGCATCGAAGGTGAGCATGGTCGAGGCGTGGCGCGCCTTGTAGTCCTTGACGGGCTTCAGGACGCGCATGTCCGCAAAGCGTCCCTCCGGTCCATCGCCGCCCGCTGTCAGCATATCGATCATGTCCTGGCGCGCCTTGCGGATTTCCGCGCGGCTGGCACCTAAGACATGATGCGCCATGATCGAGGAGGACGCCTGACCCAGCGCGCAGGCACGTACTTCATGGGAGAACTGAGACACCCGGTCACCCTCCATCTTGAGGTAGACCTTGACCTTGGAACCGCAGAGCTTGGAGTGCTTCTGCGCTTGCGCCTCGGCATCTGCCATGGCTCCAGCCAGCGGAATATTGCCGGCGAATTCAAGGATGCGGTTGTTATAGATGTCGTCCATGGTCGATATTCCAGATGATGGCTGAGGCTGGGCTCCTTGCCCCGTCATCATTTTTTAAACGATGTGTCGCTTGGGGAAAAGCTTTGCTGCCCATGGCGACCGTAATATGTTAACTCATGAGAGATACATCAAGGTTTGATGAAATAATGAAGGCAACAGGTGCACACTCTTGCCAAAATTTGGAAAAACAACCAGATAGCAGCAATTGGCGCGTAAGCGTCGTTGCAGGGCGTGTTCAGGTGTGGCCTTGAACCACACCGGGAGATTAAAAATGGATGCAATCGTGAAGACTTTTCCTGGCGCAGGTGCGACGGACGATTTGACTAAGGCGCGGCCCACGCAGGCTGAAGCTGAGGATGCGGTGCGCGTCCTTCTGCGTTGGGCAGGCGACGATCCTACCCGTGAGGGCTTGCTCGACACGCCCAAGCGTGTGGCGAAGGCCTACCGCGAACTCTTCTCCGGCTATGATCTCGATGCAAAGGACGTTCTTGGCACCTTCTTTGAAGAAGTCGGTGGCTATGACGACATCATTCTTGTGCGCGATATTCCCTTCTTCTCGCACTGCGAACACCATATGGTGCCGATCATCGGCAAGGCGCATGTCGCCTATCTGCCGAATGGCCGTGTTCTGGGCCTGTCCAAGATCGCTCGCGTCGTTGAAATTTTTGGTCGTCGGCTGCAGACTCAGGAAACGATGACGGCGCAGATCGCTTCGTCCATCGAAACCACGTTGAAGCCGCGCGGCGTTGCCGTGATGATCGACGCGGAACATATGTGCATGTCCATGCGCGGCGTGCAGAAACAGGGCTCGACGACACTGACGACTAGCTTCACCGGCGCGTTCAAGAAGGACCCTGCCGAGCAGGCTCGTTTCATGTCCATGGTGCGCAATCGATAAGTCGATTGCCGCAGCTTCAACAGGATATCTCATGTCTGCCACTTTTCCAGCCGCGCCCGCCGACAAGACAGCGCTGGAGGCATCCGGGCCGTTCTCGCCGAAGTTCGATGCGAACGGTCTCGTGACCGCCGTCGTCACCGACATCAAGGACGGTGAGCTACTGATGGTGGCGCACATGAATGCCGACGCTCTGAAGCTGACGCTTGAAACGGGCATTGCGCATTATTACAGCCGCTCGCGAGACAAGATCTGGAAGAAGGGGGAAACCTCCGGCAATCTTCAGACCGTCCGCGAGTTTCGCACCGATTGCGACCAGGACGCCGTCTGGCTGAAAGTGTCCGTCGCCGGACATGACGCGACGTGCCACACCGGCCGTCGCTCCTGTTTCTATCGCACCGTGATGCTGGAAGACGGAAGCGCGATCACCACGATCACGGACGACACGCGGCATTTTGACCCTGAAACCACCTATGGTTCATCTTCTTGACCCTGAGATCGGCGGAATCTTTTCGATTTCTTTGCCTTTTGATACGATCATGTGACGAAGCCTTGAGAAGACTCGTGGTTCTCGGCAGATGCAAGTGGGAGGCGTCGAATGCTTGGATGGGGAATTAACCGCGATAATCCATCGTCCGCGACGACACTTGGCAGCCTGGAAAAAATCGCACCGGTACCGAAACCACAGCTTCCACCCAACCGTATCGCACTGGCGCTTGGCGGCGGCGCAGCTCGCGGCTGGGCACATATCGGCGTGCTGCGCGCGCTCGACGAAGCCGGCGTGAAGATCGGCATGATTGCCGGCACATCGATCGGCGCTCTTGTCGGCGGTTGCTACTTGGCAGGCAAGCTCGACGAGTTGGAAGAGTTTGCCCGCTCGCTGACCATGCGCCGCATTGCTGGACTTCTCGATCTGACGATTGGTGGTAGCGGCCTGTTTGGGGGCATGCGCTTGACGAAGCGCATGCAGGAGCATCTCGAAGGCCTCAACATCGAAGATCTGGAGCATCCCTTCATCGCCGTTGCCACCGAACTGCGCACAGGCCACGAGGTATGGGTGCATCAAGGCAACCTGATCACCGCTCTTCGCTCATCCTATGCCCTTCCAGGTATTTTCGAGCCGGTGCGCTGCAACGGCAGGACGTTGATCGACGGGGCACTGGTCAACCCGGTACCGGTCTCGGTCTGCCGGGCGTATGAGCAGGCTCTCGTTGTTGCGGTAAACCTCAACTACGACATTTTCGGCCGCTCGGCTGTGGTCAAGCATGGTGCGGGTGCCGGCAGCAAGAGCGAAGCCGAAACGCCGATAACCGCCACATCGAGAATAGGCTTGCCGGGCGTCATGGTTCAGGCATTCAATATCATTCAGGACCGCATTTCGCGCGCACGACTGGCGGGCGATCCACCGGACCTGACACTGCATCCACGCATAAGCCATATCGGTCTGTCCGAATTCCATCGTGCATCTGAAGCGATCGACCAGGGTTATGAAGAGACACGTTCACGCATTCCCGAATTGAAGCGCATGCAGCAAGTGTTTCAACCTTGAAAACACAAAAGGCAGGCCGGGTGGCCTGCCTTCCTTACATCTGTGCGACCGGAAAGAGCAATCAGCCTGCAATATAAGCCTTGATGTGCTCCGCTTCCGTCTCGATCTCACTGATACGGGCTTTCACCACGTCACCGATTGAAATAATGCCTGCCAGGCGCCCATTGGCCTCTACCGGCAGATGGCGGAACCTGCCACCCGTCATGATCTCCATGAGATCGTCCGTGTTGGTCTCCTCGTTGCAGCGCGTCACATTCTTCGTCATCACATCGGAGACTCTGGTCTCCAAGGCGGCGGAGCCTTTGGCTGCCACGGCACGCACCAAATCACGCTCTGTAAAAATACCCAGGACCGCGCCATTATAATCGGTCACCACGACAGCACCGATGCGATGCTCGTAAAGGGTCACGGCAGCATCGGCAAGCGTCATATCGGGATCGACAGTTACGACCTCCCTACCCTTGAGATCGAGAATTTCTTTTACAAAAATCGGCATGCGTACCTCCCTTGTCCATTGCAGCCGGTTTACCGTTCTCAAGTCTCCTCCCTGAAAACGACGCACCATCTCCGAAATTTTGCGCTCCCTCGAAAGGGAAAGCAACAGGATTTCAGGCGCGAGCAAACTTCAATCGATTGAGGTTTCTTTGTTTTCCAAGGCGACTTGGCGATCGAACAGGCCGAAGAAAAGGAAGCCGAAGAAGAAACCGAAGATGTGGGCGTCCCACGCCACTTCGCCGCCGACATCACCGAAAAGCGGGAAACCGACCGCAATGAGCACATTGCCGGCCAGCCACATGATCGTGAAGATCAGAACCGTTCGGTTGGTCAGCGCCTGGATGATCCCCTGTCGTGGCAAAAGATGACCAAACGAGGGATTGTAGCGTTGCCCGCGTGGCGGAAAAGCGAAGCGGCAGGCAGCGCCCATAAGGGCTGAAACGACGCCGGAAGCACCGATCAGAACCGTAATGCTGCTCCAATCCAGCGCCGCATGACCAAAAGCGGAGACCGCCGCTGAGAGCACCCAGAATATACAAAACCGAGGCGTACCAATGCGGCGCGCGACCGGTGCACCAAAGGCCATCAACCAAAGTCCGTTAAACAGGATATGTTCGACGCCACCATGCAGGAAGGAGTAGGTCACCGGCGTCCACAGCCACTCGAGTCCCTTTTGCGCCAAGGGATCGATATAGCGTGCTGGAATGAAACCGAACGTAAAAACGAACGCTTCATATGTCTCGTCCGACATCAGATACGTCGACGCCACCTGGATGGCGATCATGAAGCCTAGAACGGCGACCAGAATGAACGGAAGATTGAAAATGGGCTGCTTCTGCGTCGGGCGATCGTCTTGCGGTTCTTGAAACTCACCGCCTTCATGATGCGTCATCTCATTTCCATTTCATATCGTTCGACCGTGTTTGAGCAATATAGGAAGGGCTGACCAAATAAAAGCGCGCGCCATAGGGCGACTTGCCTGATACCCGCCTTTTTCGCGACCCGAATATCCGTTTATTCCGATGTACAGAGAGCATCGGGAACTGACGTTACGACGGGTCGACATAGGTCGGAGTACACGCAATTTTGTGTGCATAATAGTTTTGCGCCAAAACGAGACAGTTGAATGGCATACCGCCAATGTTATCTCGCCATTCTCCTCAAATATTGGTGTACGATAAAACAGTCTGTTAACCTGCGCGTAGTAAACAGGGCTTGTCTTTTTCTTCATGCAACATAGCGCAGGCCATGTTTTCATCAAATCTCGCACACACCCACGTTTCGAAATCAATCGACACCGCCGAACCGCCGGTTACCGTCGGTCTGTCCGGACGTCTTATGTTGCCGACGGAAGATGAGTTCGACTGTACTGCCACGGAAATGACTGCGGAAAGCGCGCGGTTGACATGCTTCGCCAGACCCAATCGCAACGATCGCATCATCATCTATTTGCAGCATCTCGGCCGCGTCGAAGGCAAGGTTACGCAATTGACCGCCGACGGCTTCTCGATTGCCATTGCTGCGACAGAACGTAAGCGTGAGAAGTTAGCCGCTCAGTTGGCGTGGATAGCGAAACGCCAGGCGCTCGGCCTGCCAGAAGACAGACGCCACGACCGCCTCACTCCGCGCAACCCCGTTTCGTCGCTCCTCTTGAACGACGGCAATACCGTTGCCTGCCGCATTATCGACCTTTCGCTATCCGGCGCCGCGATCGAGGTCGATCCGCGCCCAGCGCTAGGCACAACGGTTCGTCTTGGAAATATGGGCGGACGCATTGTGCGTCATTTCATGGAAGGCGTTGCGATCGAATTCGACAGTGTGCAGTCAAAGGACGCCCTGATCGAGTTTCTCTAACGCCTCTTCACAGTTGAATATATCGACCGGCGACGCCACGCGTTCGCCGGTTTTTTATTGTCTTGCATCCGTGGCTTCGCAGTCGATTGCGTAGAGACGCTACGATTTCGATCTCGGCCCATTCAGATAAGCGCGTTCGTTAAAGCCAATAGGCACGCCTTCACACCTCCTCAAGTCTCGCGTGGTGTCAAAAAAGCTTCGATATGACCCTGTTCCAAAGCGGGAACTGGAAGAAATTTCAGAAAAAAGTGCAGAAAAATTCGATTGAAGTTCGATTTTCATCGCAACTTCAAGGAGAATTTCTGCCTGAGTAAGCCGTTTTTGATGTGTTCTCGGCGCAAAAACAAAGTTAGCAACGGATAAAAAGCAAGCGCATTTTGCCGGAAATGGTCGCGTCCGTTAACCTCGTTCCCTTGCCGAGTCCCGAAACACTGGCTCATTTCAGCCTCCCCTCGGATAAGCAGCTAACGAGATAGCTAAAATACTACTCAAATTTGCTTCAAATGAGAATCAAATAAGCTGTTGTTTTTGCTTAATTTAAGCTCGAATTTGAGCGCGGTTTTTTGCCTGCGATCAAAGTGTCGCTGGCATTGTCATCCTCACAACGGGGAGACAAGAAATGAAAAAACACAGCCGTTTGGGACTTACGATTTTGGCGCTGGCGATGGGCGCATTCGCTCCGCAGGCAGAAGCATCTCCGGGTGCGGCAATGCGCATTATCGGCAAAGCGAACCCTCCGATCGGGCACTACGAGTTCTGCCAGACTTACCAGAGCGAATGCCAGCCGACCTCGGCCGACATGGGCCCGCTGCGGCTTACGGAAGAAACCTGGAAGATGATTCTGGACGTGAACTACACGGTCAACACCACGATTACGCCTGCCACAGACATGGAAATCTACGGCGTTGAAGAGCGCTGGGCGTATCCCACGACCGCTGGCGACTGCGAGGACTTCGTGCTTCTCAAGCGCAAGATGCTGATGAACAAAGGCATCTCTGCCTCCAATTTGCTGATCACCGTCGTGCTGCAGCCAAATGGCTCGGGTCATGCGGTGCTGACGGTTCGCACAGATCGAGGTGACTTCATTCTCGACAACCTCCGCAACAAGGTCATGGACTGGTCGGATACCGAGTATACCTATCTCAAGCGGCAGGATTCAGCCAATCCAGGCCGCTGGGTAAAGGTTCAGGATGGCCGCAACGTCAGTGCCGTCGCGGGTATCAAGAACTGATTGTAAATACTAAGTTCCGGGACGCCTCCCCGCGGCTCGGCAAGTTTCGAAAAGCGGAAGTGCGAAGGGTATAGGTCCCTGAAAGGGCTTCCTTGGTTTAGGCAGGTCGCTCTACCCCGTGTCGATCCTGCCCCAGAACCGGTTCCGTTGCCCCCGGAGCCGGTTTTTCTGTTTTGTGGAAATCGTCATCGGTAAACCGCGATACGTTTGTTGCTGTGATCGCGCGCTCTAAAGAAGCCCGAGTTCGGCAAGTTCTCGCCGCAGGTCTGAGGGCATGTCTTCGGCAAGGCCTGATCCGCCGAGATCACGCGGGGCTTCCTCATCTTTCAGATAACGCCAGCCTTGAAACGGCCGCTTCGGCGCAGGCGAGGTTTCGATGACCTCAGGTCCCAGAACCAGATCACAACGCGTGATGCCGTCGCCGCCGGTGAAGGAGCGGATGTCCAGAAGCTTCTGGCGCGCCTGCACCTGTCCCTTGATCACCCAATAAAGCGAGCCGCCTTCCAGCAGCTCCTTCATGCGTTTCGGGATCATGCGCGTTGTGTGAACGCTGTGCGGTTCCAGCCCAGCCGCCATCGCGGTTAGAGAACGTTGAGAAACCCACTCGCGCAGATCCTCGATGGAGTCTGCGCCAACGCAAAGCTTGATCAGATGTAGAGCCATGCCGCTATCAATGCCGTTTCGGCGGACACGTCAAGCGCCCGTCGAACAATGGCGAGATCAAATATCAACATTCCACGACATTGACTGCGAGACCACCCGTAGAAGTTTCCTTGTATTTTTCGCTCATATCATTGCCGGTCTGGCGCATAGTCTCGATACAGGCGTCAAGCGGCACGAAATGTTCGCCATCGCCCTTCAAAGCAAGCGACGCGGCGGTCACGGCCTTCACCGCCCCAAGGGCGTTGCGCTCGATGCAAGGGACCTGAACCAGTCCCGCGACTGGATCGCATGTCATGCCGAGATGATGCTCGAGCGCGATCTCCGCGGCGTTTTCAACCTGTGCCGGTGAGCCGCCCATGACCGCTGCCAGACCCGCGGCCGCCATGGCAGCCGCAGACCCCACCTCACCCTGGCAGCCAACTTCCGCGCCAGAAATCGAGGCATTGTGCTTTATGATGCCACCGATCGCCGCGGCCGTCAGCAGGAAGTCACGAACGTCATCCACCGAGGCATCCTCGTGGAAATGGCGGAAATATCGAACGGTGGCAGGCACAACGCCAGCGGCACCGTTGGTCGGAGCCGTCACGACTCGCCCGCCGACTGCGTTTTCTTCATTCACCGCCATGGCATAAACGCTCAGCCAATCATTGGCGAGAACCGGGTTCAGCCGGTTGCTGCGCCACTCGGCATTCAGCTTGTTGTGAATGGAGCGCGCGCGGCGGCGTACCTTCAAGCCGCCCGGCATAATGCCCTCGCCCTTCAGGCCGCGCTCGATACAACCGTTCATCGCCTCCCAGATCTGGTCGAGGCGGCTGTTCAGCGCATCGCGGCTCATCACCGTTTCTTCATTGGCGCGTTTCATTTGGGCAATGGTACGGCCGGAGCGTGCTGCCATGTCCAGCATCTCCTTTGCGGTAGCAAAGGGATAAGGCACCTTGGGGCCGTTATCGACGGTTTTTCCGCGCTGGCGCATGGCGTCGAGCTCCGTATCGGTAACGACGAAACCTCCACCGACGGAGTAATAGATGCGCTTCAACAGCATCCTGCCCTGATTGTCGTAGGCGGAGAAGGTCATGCCGTTGGCGTGGCCTGGGAGCGGGTTCTTCTTGTCGAACACAAGGTCTTCGTTCGGTCGAAAGGCGTAGGACGGATGACCGGGCGGTGTGACGAGGCCGGTGCGCTCCACCTCGGCGATGATGCCGTCCATCGCGTCAGGATCGACCTGATCCGGCTTCTCGCCGGTGAGGCCCAGCACGACCGCCCTGCCCGATCCATGGCCGATGCCCGTAAAGGCGAGCGAGCCGTGGAGACTGACCTTAATGGCGGATACGGCAGCACCAGAAGGCCGTGGCCACTCATCCGACAGGATCAGTTCAAGAAAGCGATTGGCCGCCGACATAGGTCCCATCGTATGGGAACTGGAAGGCCCGATGCCGATTTTGAACACGTCGAAGACGGAAAGAAACATTCTGGGATGCCCTATGTATAGACCTATTGGCGCGACTCTATCGGAAGCGAGCGGGACGAACCATATCAAAATGCGGCCTAAACTGTGTCGGTAGCGCTATGGCGACATAGCTTGCTGCAAACGAAAACAGCGCAGCTCTTGGGAGAGGCCGCGCTGTCTTGAAAAAACTTTTTAAAAAGTGAGATGCTTACGGTGTACCAAAAAGATAGGTCAATGCGAGAAAAGCAGCGAAGCCTGCGAGTGCGCGTAACGTTACACCCCAGCAGGATTTCTGAGCGGTTTCTTCCATGTTTACTCCAGCGTGTTCACTCTTCGGGCGGCTCTTGCAGCGCGTCCCGTGGCGCAATCATTTATTAAAAATGTATGACGAACGCAAATGCAAAAAGAGGCTAAACCGAGGCAAATCCTGTGATCTGCCATACGCGCAGCGCATAGGTATGTGAAAAAACAAGCAGTTAATAGGTGGCATCAATATAGGGGCGGTACCTTTGTAATCTCAATTCGGACATGAGTGTAAACGATGTGAGACAGTCACTACTGGAACTGCTGATCGCTCGGTCAAATGTCGCTCGGTCCGGCTTGTAAAACGATCGTGCGGAGACCGCTTGAAAAGCACATGCCTCTAGACTACCGGAAGAAACTCAAAGAGAGCGGGGAATCATGCAGAGCGCTTCATCAGCCTTTCCAGACCGGGATACAGTGGCATCTAAGATCTCGACGCTGAGCGTGGACGACCAGGCTTGGTTGAGACTTCTATTGGAAAATCCACAGCAGGACGAAGCGCTGCTTGAAGGTCTCCTTGCCTTTCTCGATAGGCAATCCCAGTCCAGCTTTCTGAATGCTCTGAAGCTGGAAAAAAGCGGCAAGTGGTTTGGTGACAATGCCCCTGCCCGCCTGCAAATCCGCCTTCACGAGGTAGCCAAGAGCAGCCAGCATCCCGCCTACAATGCCTTCAAAACCGGCGTCTCCAAATCTGGCGGACTGGAAAAGGCTTATCCCAAGTCGCCTCTATAAGTCCGGCACCTTGTCTACCACCGCAATGATTGGCCCCATGGGAAACAGATCGTCGCGTCGGCCCATGGCGGGAATGTCCACACTCGAAATGGTTCCGTCCAGATAAAGAGCGTTATCCGATTTCAATCTGTCGCGGAACAGGGTGGCGAAGTCATAGAAGCGCACCGGGTCTTCTGAAATTGCGAAATGCACGACGCCGTCGGATGATACGCCGACGCCGTTTCTCCGCTTGAAGCTGTCGCTGTCGGCCAGAAAGCGCGGATGGAGCTTGCCGTCGATGACCAGCATTGGACCTGACTGCGTAGCTGTGTCGGGTTTGAGATTGGCGTTTAGATAGGCGCTGGTTTCGCGGACGCCCGCTTTGCCGTCAGCGATGAAGAAAACGCCGTTCGGTTGCATGTGAAAATTGCCCCACCCCCCGGCGATACTGATCGATTTTTTCTCGATCTTGTTGTCTATAAAGAGCCCGACCGGCGATAGATCGCGGTGGTACATGCCGCCATTCATGGCAAAGACGATGAACTGATGCTGGCGCCATAAGGCAGATGACAGTGCGGCGAACCCACCATAGGAAGTGCCGTTAACGTCGTCCCTGCTGTAAAGCCGGATGTCTGCCGTCTCAGGATCAAAGCTGCAAACCGTGTAGGTGGCGCTGACGTGTTCCATTTTAAGACAGTATGAAGGTAATTCGCTACCGCGTGCTTGTGTTGCAAGAAACAACGATGAAAAATATATTGCTAAGCGACGCATATTTCCCCTTGGCGCAAGTAAAGAATCGTCGTTTCTATTGGGCGGGCGCTGGTGCGCCGCATAATCGAGATCCAAAAGACCTGAGACGAGGCCACCTTCTTTCCAGCCGGAATTTCCGTCTGAATTGAGGCCGCAGAACTACGATCCAATAACAAAACACGTTCCGTTTTATGATGAAGCGGTTGTCGATTGCGGGCGATGATACGGCTCGAACACACTATCAGGGGTTCAGACAGTGCCAGTCATTACATTTGCAAATACCAAAGGCGGTGCCGGTAAAACAACGGCGGCCGTAATCGTTGCCAGCGAACTCGCACGAATGGGACACCGCGTCACATTGCTCGATGCGGATCCGCAACAGTGGACGTCCAGATGGTTCGGGCTGACCAAAGCCCAGAAGAACCTCTCCGTAATTTCGGACGTGAGCGACGAAACCATTGAAGGCCATATCAAGGACGGAAAGAAGCGTGGCGGCTACATTATCGTGGATCTTCCCGGCGGGCGGTCGCCTCTTATGGCAAAGGCCATCGGCTTTGCCAACCATGTGTTCATCCCGGTTCAGGGCTGCGCCATGGATGCGGTGGGCGGCGCCGAAGTGCTCGGTCTTCTCAAAGACCTTGCTGATCGTTGTGACATCCGCATCCCGCATTCGGTTATTCTGACGCGCATCAGCCCGATCATAACGACCCGCTCCATGCAGGCAGTGAAGTCCTTGCTGGCTGAAAAGATGGTGCACGTTCTCGGAACGCCTCTGGTTGAACGCGCCGCCTATCGCGACATGTTCGTTGCCGGCGGTGCGCCACACATGATGGATCCCGAGCGCGTCAGCAATCTGGACAAGGCGTGTGAGAATGCACAGGCGCTTGCGCTCGATGTCCTTAGCCTCGTTCCACCGAAGGCAGTTGCGGCCAAGTCCACGAAAGCAGCAACCGCGAAGGCGGCTGGTAACAAGGCGGCTAAGAAAGCAGCATAATACCACGTGACTATTTGCAGAATGGCATATTGTTACACTGCTTCAGAAACAAAAAAGCCGACGATCGCTCGTCGGCTTCATCTTCTTCGACCAGTACCGTAGGGTACAACGATCACATCAACGGCGTGCGGCGCGATCTACACTGCGCCCTGCATCCTGGGTTGCGTCTACAGCGTTTGCCGTGTCGCGCCCGAGGCCACGGATGGTGTTGCCGCAAGAGCTGAGGCTAGCGACCGTAACAAGAATGGCAGCAACGGTTGCGAGTGCACGTGTTGTCATATTTCAAAACTCCCCTTGAGCCTACGCATGCAGGCGTGATCCTGAACGATCAAAAAACGTTGCACACTTAATGGGGTTCCACGCGTTTTCAAAAAAACGTGAGGATGAAACTTATTTTGTTTCTGGCTGGCCGCCGACCTGCGCAACATCGCGAAACGCACTGCGTATGCTGTCGGCAACAGCTTGGATCGGACGCGAGACCTTATCTGTCATGATGAGACGGATATCGAAACTACCAAGCGCAGGCAGCCCCTCCTTCTCACCTAAAATGACCATGTCGTTCTGGATGTAGGAGCGCGGTAACGGCGCAATCGCGAGATCCGCTTCGATCGCGGCTCTCTGAGCCATGGTATGACCGCTCAAGTAGGCTACCCGGTACGGACGATTGCGCTTATCAAGAGCGTTGATTGCCTCTGAGCGCCAAATGCATCCATCTTCCCATATCGAGATCGGCAGTGGATCGCGCAGATGCGCAGTACCGCACTTGGCGCCGGCCCAGACGAGCCGCTCCCGCATCAACACTTCGCCAGTCTCCCGCAAAGGATGAGATGCGCAATTGACCAGCGCTAGATCGAGCCGCTGCTCGTCGATGCGCTTATAAAGTTGAGAGCTGGAATCGATCGTGACATCTACCATGATCGCCGGGAAGGCTTCAGCGAAGCGCTTGAGAATGCCGGGTAACAATCCCCGCTGACCGAGATCATCCGGTGCGCCCAATTTAACGACGCCCGACAATTCCGGCATGACGAAGCGAGATACGGCCTCGTTCGACAGCGCTATCATTCGTCTTGCATAGGTCAACAATATCTCACCGTGGGCCGTCAAGGTGACAGACCGTGCGTCTCGCAGAAAGAGCGTCGTCTTCAGCTGCTCTTCGAGCTTCTTGATCTGCATGGAGACAGCCGACGGTGTGCGGAAGACCACCTCCGCAGCCGTCGAGAAATTGCCTGTTTCGGCAATCGCGACAAAGGTGCGAAGGATGTCATTATCGAGCAGAGGAAGCGGCTGGCGAAAGGAAACAGTCATGACCATGTCCGTCAATTTTTCTGAATGATAGATCGATATCATTTCGTTTGATTGAATGTCAAGCGACGTTCATTATCCATTGCAGAGACAGACAAGCGCTCCGACAGCGAACTGAAATCAACACAAAATGTCATAGGTGACATCAACGCCATTCAGTTGATTGATGATTTTGTTGGGCGCATAGCTGTCCATGTCAGAAGGAAGACAGACGCTAAAACTGAAGGAAGGAGCGTTAAAATGACAATGATCATACTGCATGAAGAAACCGGTAGCTGGCTTAGGCTACGGCCACCAACCTGGCTTTCCCGCGCAATCCGGGCTGGTTTTCAGCTTCACGCGTCCTGGCAGATCAGACGCAACCTCCATATTCTCGAAAGCCTGCCGGCGGACACATTGAAGGACATTGGATGGCCTGCCAACGACACCATCCGCAAGTGATCAGACGGTATAGACGCTCCGTCTATACGAAAGAGTAAGCGGCTCGCCAGATATCCCGGCGGGCCATTTTTTTGCGTTGCGGAACAAACCGCGCGGACGCCAGTTTCACAGGGTCACTTCATCACGAGGAAACCCATGTCCAAGTTTGGCTCCAGCATTCAGCCCGGCGACTTCACGCGCCTGGGCGCCAATTTCGATGGCGACGGCGTAAATTTTGCGATCTTCAGCGCATGTGCAGAACGAGTTGAACTTTGTCTTTTCGACGAAACGGGCACTACCGAAATCGAGCGTATCACTCTTCCAGAGTTCACCAATGAAATCTGGCATGGCTATGTTCCGGGGCTGAAGCCCGGCGCTCTTTATGGCTATCGCGTCCACGGGCCTTACGATCCGGAAAACGGCCACCGCTTCAATCCGAACAAGCTGCTCGTCGATCCTTATGCGCGCGAGCTTGTGGGCGATATCCAGTGGGGCCAAGAGCAGTTCGGTTACGACCTGAACAGCGAAGACAAGGACCTGTCTTTCAACGAGGCCGACAGTGCATCCAAGATGCCAAAGTGCCGGGTGATCGACCCGAAGGATTACGACTGGAGCGGCGACAAGCGCCCGAACATCCCATGGTCGAAAACGATCTTCTATGAGACTCACGTCAAAGGCTTCACCAAGCTGCACCCTGCACTTCCCGAGGAACTCAAGGGTACTTATGAGGGACTGGGCCATAAGGATGTGGTGGCCTATGTCAAAAGCCTTGGCATCACCTCGATCGAGCTTCTGCCGATCCATTACTTCCCTGACGATTCCCACTTGCTGGACAAGGGCCTTAAGAACTTCTGGGGATATAATTCCCTCGCCTTCTTCGCACCGGCGTCTCGTTACTACGGCCCGCGCGCTATGGCAGGTTTCCGTGACATGGTTCGTGCCTTCCACGATGGGGGCATCGAAGTCATTCTCGACGTGGTTTACAACCACACGGCGGAAGGCAATGAGCTTGGACCGACCCTCTCATTCAAGGGCATCGACAACTTCTCCTACTACCGCACCCTGCCCGATCAGCCGCGTTATTACATCAACGACACGGGAACGGGAAACACCGTCAACACCTCTCACCCGCGCGTGCTGCAACTCGTGACGGATTCGCTACGCTACTGGGCGGAAGATATGCACGTCGATGGCTTCCGCTTCGACCTCGGCACTATTCTTGGTCGCGAGCCGGAAGGTTTCGATCAGCGCAGCGGCTTCTTCGATGCTGTCGGTCAGGACCCGGTGCTGTCTCGCTTGAAGCTCGTCGGCGAACCTTGGGATATCGGCCCTGGCGGTTATCAGGTTGGCGGCTTCCCACCCGGCTGGGCAGAATGGAACGACAAGTATCGCGACACGGTGCGCGAATACTGGAAGGACGAGGATGGCACTGCCGGCGACTTCGCCGCGCGCGTTCTCGGCTCCGGCGATGTCTATGATCTTCGTGGTCGCAAGACCTGGGCCAGCGTCAACTTCATCACGGCGCATGACGGCTTCACGCTGAACGACCTCGTTTCCTACAACGAGAAGCATAATGAGGCGAATGGCGAAGACAATAAGGACGGCCATAGCGATAATCGCAGCTTCAACTACGGTGTCGAAGGTCCAACGGATGACGAAGGCATCAACGCCGTTCGTGATCGTCAGAAGCGCAATTTCCTTGCAACTCTGCTGCTCTCTCACGGCACTCCGATGATCCTGGCCGGTGACGAGTTTGGCCGCAGCCAGATGGGCAACAATAATGGATACTGCCAGGATAGCGATCTGAGCTGGGTACACTGGGAAGGCCTGCCGGAAAGTGCTGAAACCCTGCGCGACTTCACCCGCCGTCTGATCGAACTGAGACAGACCCACTCCGTGCTTCGTCGTGACAGCTGGCATGACGGCACACATGTGACCTGGCTGAACCCAGGCGGTGGCGAGCAGAAGCCGGAGCATTGGCAGGACCCAGGCAGCACATCGCTCGGCCTGCGCATGACGCGCGAAGGCGGCCCGGAAGGCGATGAGTGGAATGACGTTCTCATTCTTTTCAATCCGCATGAGGGAGACGTCGAGTTCAAGCTTCCTGAAGTCGAGCATGGCTGGACCACGGAACTGACCACGGCGGACCCGACCGTTGCCGGCAATCAGATAGCGAATGCGCAGAACTATACGATGGAAGGCCGAAGCCTGGTTCTGCTGCGCGCGGCGTAAATCATCGATCGACAGCGTGATCTAAAATCAAAAGCCGGAGTGACCCTCCGGCTTTTCCTATGTGGCAGAGTAGGTTGTCGCTCATTCCGCTTGCTTCAAGCGTCAGCGCGCAGACGCGCCGACGAGACGCAAGCCGCGACGCTTCTTCAACAGTTTCGCCTTTGCAGCGATCGCGGAGCGGACGGCGAAAAGAATGTCGTCGAAATGATAGGGCTTGCTAAAGAAGCGAGCGTCTGGCGGAAGGTCCAGTGCTTCGGACGCATGCCCCCCAGAGGTCACAACGACGGCAATGTGATTTTGAGAACTGTCCAGTGTCTCGACCAGATCCAGGCCGGACAGGCCGCCCGGCATGTCAATGTCTGTCACCACGGCTGCAATCTGCTCGTTCTTGCCAAGCACACCCACAGCTTCCAGTACATTGGATGCTTCCAAGACGCGGTAGCCCTTCTCTTCCAGGGCATCCACAAGGGCAAATCGAATGATCGGTTCGTCTTCGACAACCAATACCGTCACGCCAGCTTCCTGCATACGCAATACTCCGCTTTAAGCTTGGACCGACAAGCACAAGGCTTGACCAGTTCACGTGCCGTGGCACCCGACGGGGCGGCGGTGGCTTCGACGCCCGCCATCCCATCTTTCCAACAGAACGCGCAATTCGGCGACATTGATGAAAGCATGCGGGACAAAATTGAAAACAATATTAATAAAATGCAAAATATCTCCGAATGGCATGTCGCAATTCAGATATTGCCGTTTGTCAAGCCACTCCCACGGATTGTTTTTTTGACGTAACGTAAGTCACGTCGTATTTGTCAATCGACATGTCGCATCAAGAACATAAAGATGATAGTTTCCAAGCAAGAAATTGCTTTTCCGCAAAATGGAGCATGGTCATCATGAGCAAAACTCCCAAGAAGCGTTCAATCGTATTTTTTATGGTTCCTCAATTCACTATGCTGCCTTTTACGGCGGCAGTGGAAACATTGCGTATCGCTAACCGTATGCTCGGCTATGACGCTTATGAGTGGCGCCTTGCCTCCATTGACGGTCTGAAAGTCACCTCCTCCAGTGGTATTGCACTTGAGGCAAACACCTCTCTTGCCGAGGAGCGCAAATGCATCGGCGGGGAAAACCGCCCGAGCATGGTACTCGTCTGTTCCGGGATCGACATCGATCAATACGTCAACAAGTCGGTCAATGCCTGGCTTCGCGAAGTCAACAATCGCGGAATCGCTGTCGGCAGTCTCTGTACGGGCGCACATGTGCTTGCCCAGGCAGGACTGCTGAATGGCAAGCGCTGTGCGATCCACTGGGAAAACCTCCCAGGCTTTTCCGAAGCCTTCCCGCAGGTGGAAGTCTATGCAGATCTCTATGAGGTGGACGGCAACATTTATACCTGCGCCGGCGGAACAGCCTCCCTCGACATGATGCTGAACCTGATCGGTCAGGATTTCGGCGAAAACCTCGTCAACCGTGTTTGCGAACAGCAGTTGACGGACCGCGTGCGCAATCCCCACGATCGTCAGCGCCTGCCGCTCCGCGCCCGTCTCGGCGTCCAGAACGACAAGGTCCTGTCGATCATCGAATTGATGGAGAGCAATCTTTCCGAGCCGCTCTCGCTCCTTGATATCGCTGAGGGTGCCGATCTTTCGCGTAGACAGGTGGAGCGACTGTTCCGCCAGGAAATGGGGCGTTCGCCCGCACGGTACTACCTGGAAATCAGGCTCGATCGAGCGCGTCACCTTCTGGTGCAATCGGCCATGCCAGTCGTCGAAGTCGCGGTCGCCTGTGGCTTCGTCTCGGCCTCGCACTTCTCCAAGTGTTATCGCGAAATCTACAACCGCACGCCACAACAGGAGCGCGCGGAACGCAAACTCGTGATCAGCGCATCGAGAATGCTGGCAGCGAGCCAAGGCAAGGCAGCGCATTAAGCCATATATGCGCGTCGGACCTGATGTCGGAGACGCGCAACTCATTATGAAAAAGGCCCGCCGGAGCGGGCCTTTTGTTCATTACTTCGAGAAGATATCCAGACCGCTTCCCCAAGGTCCGTGCGGCTTGTCGACACCGTCGGTCCGTTCGAAGCCATGGGCGCCGAAGAAGTCGCGCTGCGCCTGGATGAGGTTTGCGGTACCGCGACCGCGGCGATAGGCGTCGAAATAACCGAGCGCGGAGGCCAGAGCCGGCACCGGCAGACCGGACAGGATGGCATGCGAGACGACATGGCGCAGAGGTGCGTCGGTGTCCTGAACCATCTTGGAGAAGGCCGGTGTAACGATCAGGTTCGCGACATGCGGATCCTTGGTGAAGGCCGAGGTGATTTCATCGAGGAACTGCGAGCGGATGATGCAGCCAGCGCGCCAGATGCGGGCGATGGTGGGCATTGGCAGATCCCAGTTGAACTCTTTGGAAGCCGCGGCCATCACGGCAAACCCCTGCGCATAGGCGCCGATCTTTGCCGCGAGAAGTGCGTTTTCCAAATCGTCGATGAAAGCCTGCTTGTCAGCAGGTGCGGCAAGCGCCTTCGGAACGCCGAAGATTTTCTCGGCAGCTTCGCGCTCATCCTTCTGGGAGGAGAGAATACGGGCGGCGACGGCAGCTTCGATGGCCGTTGCGGCAACGCCCATGTTCTGGGCCTCGATGACGGACCACTTGCCCGTGCCCTTCTGACCGGCCTTGTCGAGGATCAGATCGACCATCGGCTTGCCGGTGACGGGATCAGCGGCGCGTAGCACCTTCTCGGTGATCTCGATCAGGTAGGAATTCAAGCGGCCCTTGTTCCACTTGCCGAAGACGTCGGCGATTTCGCCAGCGCTCAACTTCAGGCCGTCGCGCAAGATGCCATAGATTTCCGCGATCATCTGCATGTCGGCATATTCGATGCCATTATGGATCGTCTTGACGAAGTGACCGGCGCCGTCGTTGCCAAGCCAAGCAACGCAAGGGTCGTTATCGTACTTCGCGGAAATGGAGGTGAGCACTTTCTCGACGCGCTTCCAGCTCTCCTCGGTGCCGCCGACCATGATGGACGGACCATGGCGTGCGCCTTCTTCACCGCCGGAAACACCCATGCCGATGAAGGTCAGGCCGCTGTCTTTGAGATTGTCAAAACGGCGGATCGTGTCGCGGAAGTTGGCGTTGCCGGCGTCGATCATGATGTCGCCGTTTTCGAGATAGGGCTTCAGAATTTCCATCTGCTGATCGACTGGATCGCCGGCCTTGATCATGATGATGATGGGGCGCGGCGGGCGGATGGCGGCAACGAAGTCTTCAATGGTCTCGCAAGGAATAATCTGTCCCTGCAACTCGCCGGCGTCGGCGTAAAATTTCTTCGTTGCTTCCGGGGTTCGGTTGAAAACGGCAATCTTGTTGCCTTTTTCCGCGATGTTGAGCGCCAGGTTCGAGCCCATGACGCCAAGACCGATCAAACCGATTTCTGCCTGTTCCACGGATGTGTCTCCATTTTGCATTTGATGGCGCCTGTTTTGGCACTCTAACCTTCAAACGGCAAGGTGAGACCCTGTTTAAACGGTTAAATTTTGATGACAGCGGTCAGCTTTGGCGCCACTCTCGATAGACCATCAGGCTGTAGGTTTGTCGTCTCCATCCTCAAGTGCACGCCATGCGGAACCATCCATATCCTCATACTGCCCGCTCTTCAAAGACCAGAGGAAGGCGAAAAGACCGAGCGCGCCGAGAAGCAGCGCCACGGGTATCAGGAACACCAACATGTTCATGCGATCTGCACTCCAGTTGCCATCTCACCCGCGGCTTCCCGTCGATCGAGCTTGCGTGTCACTTTCCTTTCAAAGCCACTAAGGCGCAGCGCGTTGGTGACCACAATGATTGAGGACGTCGACATGGCAATGGCTGCAATCATTGGCGTAGCGAGACCTGCAAGCGCAATCGGAACGGCGATGATGTTGTAGCCGATCGCCAGCGCAAAGTTTTGGCGGATGAGCCGCCCTGCCCGTTGCGAAATGTCGACAGCAAAGGCGACAGACCTGAGATCGTCCTGCAAGAAGACAAAGTCTGCGGCCTGACGGCCAATGTCGGCTGCCGATGCTGGCGCGATAGACACGTGGGCTGCTGCAAGTGCCGGGGCGTCGTTGATTCCGTCGCCCACCATCAGCACCTTGCGACCTTCGCGGGCAAGTTCATGGCAGCGACGCGCCTTGTCCGCCGGGGCGAAACCGCCGTGCCAGCTTGCAAGCCCGAGCTTGCCCGCCAATGCTTCTACAGCGGAGGGTCGGTCTCCGGAGACGATCTCTGCGCTGAACCCGAAGCGCTGCAAGGTTTGAATCGCATCGCAAGTACCGGGCCTCATCTGGTCCTCGAAGCGAAAGCAAGCAACTTCTTCACCCTCCAGTGACAACACAACCTCCGACGCTGTATCTCCGTCCAGTCGTGGCATCTCGGTCGGGCAGCAGAAGCGTCTGTTGCCGAGCCGGTAGATGCCTTTGTCTGTCCTCGCCTCGACCCCGCATCCGGGTATCTCGCTGACCGCATCGAACATTGGGAGCGCGCCGCGAACGGAGCCGTAGAGCGCCTGTGAAAGAGGGTGACGAGAATTGGCGGCAAGTCCCGCAGCGAGCCGCAAGGCATCGTCCGGCACGGCCGTCGTATCAAGCAGACGGGGCTCGCCGAGTGTCAGTGTCCCCGTTTTGTCGAAAAGCACGGTATCGGCCTCGGCAAGCCTCTCCATCGCCGACCCATCCTTGACCATGACGCCGTTCTTGAACAGTTCGCCTGCTGCAACAACCTGCACAACAGGAACAGCAAGGCCAAGGGCACACGGGCAGGTAATGATCAGAACGGCAATCGCGACTAGCATCGCCTGCTTCCAGTCACCGCCAAATATGCCCCAAGCAACGAAGGATATGAGCGCCAAAAGGTGAACCACCGGCGAATAGTACTGCGCAGCGCGATCTGCCAGGCGCCGATAACGCGCCCTGCCCCCTTCGGCCGCCTCCATCAACCCGATGATCTCAGCCAGAAAAGACTCCCGCGCAATTGCCGTTGCTTTAAGGTTCAGTGGGCCTGTGAGGTTTAGTGTTCCTGCCTGAAGATTGTCCCCCGGCTGCACGGTTCTAGGGGCGCTCTCGCCGCTGACGATGGACATATCCAGATCGCTGCTCCCGGCGACGACCACACTGTCCACCGGCACTCTTTCGCCGGCTGCAACAAGGATTGCGTCGCCCGGAGCCAACTCGGCAATTGCACGGTACTCTCGCTGTCCATCTGGGAGCAGCACCATGGCACCGCGTGGTGACAGTCTCGCAAGACCGGCGACTGCCGAGCGCGCGCGGTCTCGCATGACATGATCGAGCGTGCGTCCGATCAGTAGAAAGAACAGCAGCGAGACGGTCGCATCGAACCAAGCATGACTGCCGCTATGCATCGTTTCCCAAAGCGAGACGGCATAGGACAGCGTGATCGCCAGAGCGATCGGCACATCCATATTGGTTCGGCCATGCTTCAGAGCATGATAGGCGGACTGATAGAAGAAGCGTCCACCATAGATCAGCGCTGGAGCCGCGATCAGGGCAGATATCCAGTGAAACATGTCGCGCGTGGAGGCATCCGCACCTGACCAGACCGAGACTGACAGAAGCATGATGTTAGCGGCTGCAAATCCGGTCAAACCAACGGCACGGATCAGCTGGTTTCTGAGTTCGTCGGAAGCTTCCTCGGCGCTGGTGAAGAGATGAGTTTCGTATCCGCTCAGGGCTACGGTCTTTGCAAGATCACCGGGATCGGTTCGAACGCCAGCGATCTCTTCCCGCCAGACAACCGACACGCGCTTCGAGGAGAGATTGACGCGAGCGCGCTCCACCTGCGGCAGTCTTTTCAAACACGTTTCGATCGTGGTGATGCAGGCGCCGCAATAGACACCGGGCACCGAAAGATCGATCTGGCGTAAGCCTTGGCCGAGATCGCGACTGGCGAGCATCATCTCTTCAGACGACGGCAGGGCCTTCCTCAAGCCCGCTTGCTCAATGGCACCTTCGGTGCCCGGCGCGCAACAAGTCATCTGACACCTCCGGCAATATCGATCCGTTTGCCTTCATGAACGATGATCTTACCGTCCTTCACAGCCACCGCCTCGATGATCCAGTCTCCTGGCGCGAGTTGGTAATGCGACGCAAATCGATTTGCGGATTGCTTGTCTAAAACGAGCGAAAAATCCTGTTTCTCTCCAACAGGCCGGCGAAAATTGAGCGTTACAGCATCAGTCTCTACAGGACCCTCAGTGGGATGAGTGACTTCATACACGATTGTATCGCCATCAAGTTTGAGTTCGCCGACGATGCCGCTCGCTGCACGCGCCTTGGCAGCCTCCGCCTTGCTGTTGAACTGCTGGCTGGCAACATAGGTGTTTTGCACCACAAGCCCGCTCCAACTCGAAACCGCATTCCACGCCATGGTGACATTGACGGCAATCACCGTTCCGAAGAACAGCACCATGATGGTGAGCATGTGCCAGCCGGTGAAAACAAAGCCTGGCTTTTCCTCTCGCTCGATCGTCATTTCTTTGCTCCCGGTCCGTTGAATACGGCCTTGTAATGCGCAGCCTCGGCGTTTTGCGCATCCGAGGCGAGGAAGGTGAAATCGCTCGCTGCCTTGGTGTCAGCGGCGGGAGTGGTGACGAAGAGCTTCAGGCTCGTCACTTCGTCCGGCTTCACTTTGATGTCGAAGCTACGCGCAGGCTCATCTGCGAAACCGTTGATCTTCATCACGGCACCGGGAAGCCCTTCCAGCGACAGGGTAATGGTGCGCGGCTGTGCAATCATGTTGAGAATTCGCACAGTATATCCGTTGCGGATGGAGCCATCCGATTCCAGCACATATTGCGGATTGCGATCGTGAATAACATTCAAGGCAAGCCGCTCCCGCGTGGCAAGCGTCACCAGCATGACGACACCGACCAGACACCAGACGGTCATGTAGAAGATGGTGCGCGGGCGGAAAATGATGCGCCAGTTGAAATGACGAATAGCATTGACGAAGCTGCCATCGGGATTGCGCACGGCACCTGGCGCTATGGCATGGGTGCCATCGCCGGTGGCCAAAGCCATGTTCGCATCATATTCCTGCAGCGTGGCATACGCGATCAGACCGCGCGGCTTGCCGACCTTGTCCATAACGCCGTCGCAGGCATCGATGCAGAGCGCGCAGGTAATGCACTCCATCTGCTGGCCGTCGCGGATATCGATCCCCATGGGACAGACGGCAACGCAGGCATTGCAGTCCACGCAGTCGCCGACCGGCTCGCCAGCGGCAAGTGCCTTCTTGGCGTGGCGCGAGCGGGGTTCGCCGCGCCAGTCATTATAAGTCACCACCAGCGAATGCTCGTCCAGCATTGCGCCCTGGATGCGAGGCCAGGGACACATATAGGTGCAGACCTGCTCGCGCATCAGGCCGCCAAGCACGTAGGTCGTCGCGGTCAGGATCGCCACGGTGTAATAAGCGACCATTGGCGCTTCGCCCGTTACGAACTGCTTCAGCAGTGTCGGAGCATCGGCGAAGTAGAATATCCACGCACCGCCCGTCATCACGCCAATCACAAGCCAGATAAGATGCTTGGAGACGCGCTTGCGCAGCTTGTCGAAGCTCCAAGGCGCGGCATCGAGCTTCATGCGCGCATTGCGGTCTCCCTCTACGGCGCGCTCCACCACGAGGAAGAGATCGACCCACACGGTTTGAGGACAGGTGTAGCCGCACCAGGCGCGACCAACGGCAGAGGTGATGAGGAAGAGGCCAAAACCAGCCATGACGAGAAGCCCGGCAACGTAGTAGAATTCCTGCGGCCAAATCTCGATGAAGAAGAAATAGAAGCGCCTGCTGGCAATATCCACCAGCACGGCCTGATCCGGTGCGTAGGGCCCACGGTCCCAGCGGATCCAGGGAGTGAGATAGTAGATGCCGAGCGTGATCAGCATCACGATCCATTTGAAACGGCGAAACTGCCCCTCTGCCCGCTTCGGGAAAATCTTCTTGCGTGCCTCGTAAAGCGGCTTTCTGTTTTTCGCGGAATTGACCGGCTCGGCATTCAGTCTCTCGACAGGCTCAGAGCCATTGCCAGGGTCGCGGGCGGTATAAAGGTTCATGATCGCAAGGTCCGTTTCTGTCCTTGCTTTTTGACATCTTGGGGGTCCATCATCCTTGACTTAGGTCAAGTAGGGACAAAGTGGCACAGGCGCTGCGAAGTGGAGAGGCATGATGGCAACGATGATTTCACGGATCGTGCACATTGCAATCGACCGGCCATGGCGGGAGGTCTACGCCTTTGCATCAGATCCTGAAAAGATGCCGCTGTGGGCCGCGGGTCTGGCAAGTGGCCTCAGACAGGATGGTGAAGCCTGGATCGCTTCCGGGCCTCTGGGAGAAGCCCGTGTGCGCTTTTCCGAGCCAAACGATTTCGGTGTCATCGACCATGTGGTCACGCTTCCAGATGGCATTGATGTCTATAACGCGCTACGGGTGACACCGAATGGTGACGGGGCGGAAGTAGCGTTTACCGTCCTGAGACTGCCGGGCATGAGCGAGGCGGATCATGAGCGTGATGCAGTTGCCGTCATGGCCGATCTGAAAATGTTGAAACACCTTCTTGAAGAGAGCGAAGGAACCATATGAGCAGCCGCAACAACAGGCTCGACTACGTCGAGTTCAACGTCATTGACATCGAGGTCTCGAAGGCCTTTTACGGCAAAGCATTTGGATGGACCTTCAAAGATTATGGTCCTGCCTATTGCGAGTTTTCCGATGGCCGTCTCACAGGCGGCTTCACCACCACGGCGCCGGTGAACGCTAAAGGCGGTGCGCTCATCATCCTTTTTGTCAATGATATCGAGGCTGCAAGAACACGCGTTGAGAATGCCGGCGGAAAAATTACGGTGCCTATATTCTCTTTTCCCGGCGGACGCAGGTTCCATTTCGAAGACAAAGACGGGTACGAACTTGCGGTTTGGTCCGACCAATAGAGAGGGAGGGGCTACACTTCGCGACCCCTCCATTTTGACCTCATCTATTCTCCACCACCTAGCGAATGAACGAAAAGCGCCAGTTGCTTGACGGTCGTATCGCCTAGGCGCTCGCCCCAAGCTGGCATGACACCATGCTTGGGTGCGCGGATCTGGGCGACGATCCCCTCCTCGCCATGTGCTTTCAGCCAAATTGCGTCAGCAAGGTTTGGGGCGCCCATATCGCGATTACCCCTGGCGTCTTCGCCATGGCAGGAAGCGCAATTATCGGCAAAGATTTGCTTGCCGGCGTCCACGAGCGCTGGATCATACGGCGTACCGGTGAGGCTCACCACATAAGCCGCCACGGCACGGATTTCGTCGCTCTTAAGCACATCAACAAAGACCGGCATTTCCGAGACCCGCGTTTCCGGATCTTCGTTGAAGCGGATACCATGGGTGATGGTGGTGTAGATATCTTCTGCCTTGCCACCCCACAACCAGTCGTCGTCGTTGAGATTAGGGTAGCCGCTACCGCCTTCCGCACCTGAGCCGTGGCATTGGACGCAATTGACCTTGAAGGCTGCAGCACCGCCGGCGACAGCGAATTGCATGAGCTCATTGTCGGCCTGGATATCCTCCAGCGACGAGGATGCGATCTTCTCCAGATAGGTATTCTGGGCTGCCTTGGCATCGGCGATCTCGGTCGCGACATTGGCGCGGCTGCTCCAGCCGAGAACGCCGTGCGTTGCACCGCTGATCAAGGGCCAGGCGGGAAAGGCGATGGTGTAGCCGATGGCCCAGACGATGGTGGCGTAGAAGGTCCAAACCCACCAGCGGGGCATGGGGTTGTTCAGCTCGCGAATACCATCCCATTCGTGGCCGGTGGTTTCGACGCCGCTGATCTGGTCTATGTGTTTGTCCGACATGGTATCAATCCTCCTTGAGAGGAATATTAGCGGCGTCATTGGCGGCCTTTCCGCCACCGGGACGCAGGGTGAAGAGGACGACGCAGAGGAAGAAGAGCGTCATGACGAGCAGGCCCCAGCTATCGGCGAAGTGGCGCATGGCGGTGTAGGTTTCCATCTGATCCTTCTCCTATCGATAGCCAGCGGCATCGTCATAGGTCGAGAAATCGACGAGCGTGCCGAGCATCTGCAGATAGGCAACCAGCGCGTCCATTTCGGTCAGCTTCGTCGGGTCGCCATCGAAGTCGCCGATCTTTGCCTTGGGGTAACGCGCCTCCAGTCCGGTCGTGTCGGCATTGGGATCGGCCTGCGCCTTTATGTCGGCTTCTGCGCTCTGCAGCATTTCCTCGCTATAGGGCACGCCAACCGCGCGGTTGGCCTTCAACTCCATTGCGACATTTGTAACCTGCAGCGGCGTCGTCTTCAGGAAGGCGTAGCTCGGCATGACCGATTCCGGGACGACGGAGCGCGGATCGCTCAGGTGCTGGACATGCCATTCGTTGGAATAGCGATCTCCAACGCGCGCCAGATCGGGGCCCGTTCTCTTCGAACCCCACTGGAACGGATGGTCGTACATGCTCTCCGCCGCCAGGCTATAATGACCGTAACGCTCCACCTCGTCGCGGAAGGGACGGATCATCTGGCTATGGCAGACATAGCAGCCCTCGCGGATGTAGATGTTGCGACCCGCAAGCTCCAGCGGCGAGTATGGCCGCATGCCCTCCACCTTTTCGATGGTGTTTTCCAGATAGAAAAGCGGCGCGATTTCCACGATGCCGCCAATCGAGACGACAGCCAGCGATCCGACGAGAAGCAAGGTGGCGTTTCGCTCGATGACGCCGTGTTTGTCCAGGATAGACATGATCGGTCTCCTTACTCGGCCGGTTGCAGCTTGGGCGCTGCAGACTTGCCGGTGTTCTCTTCACGCATATGGCCGAGAATGGTTCTGGTGATGTTGTAGGCCATGACGATTGCGCCGCTGAGGAACAGCAGGCCACCCGTTGCGCGCAACAGGTAGTATGGGAACATGGCGGCGACGGTTTCGGCGAAGGAGTAGACCAGGAAGCCCTGCGCATCATACTCACGCCACATCAAGCCCTGCTGGATGCCGGCAACCCACATGGAGGCGGCGTAGACGACGATACCAAGCGTGGCGAGCCAGAAGTGCCAGTTGACCAGCGCAAGGCTGTAGAGCCGTTCGCGATGCCACAGTTTCGGCACGAGGAAATAGACCGCACCGAAAGTGATCATGCCGTTCCATCCAAGTGCGCCTGAATGGACGTGGCCGATCGTCCAGTCGGTATAGTGACTGAGAGAATTCACGGCCTTGATCGACATCATCGGGCCTTCGAAGGTCGCCATGCCGTAGAAGGCAACCGCCATGATCATCATGCGCAGGATCGGGTCGGTGCGCAGCTTGTCCCATGCGCCCGATAGCGTCATCAGGCCGTTGATCATGCCACCCCATGAGGGCATCCAGAGCATGATGGAAAACACCATGCCAAGCGTCTGCGCCCAGTCGGGAAGTGCTGTGTAATGCAGGTGGTGCGGGCCGGCCCAGATATACATGAAGATCAGCGCCCAGAAGTGGATGATCGACAGGCGGTAAGAGTAGACCGGGCGGTTCACCTGCTTCGGAATGAAGTAGTACATCATCCCTAAGAAGCCAGCAGTCAGGAAGAAGCCTACGGCATTGTGGCCATACCACCACTGCGTCAACGCATCCTGCACGCCGGAGAAGGCCGAATAGCTCTTCACGCCGAGGAACGACACCGGCACTGCCAGATTGTTGACGATGTGGAGCATCGCGATGGTGACGATGAAGGCCAGATAGAACCAGTTCGCCACATAGATATGTGGCTCCTTGCGCACGAAAATGGTGCCGAGGAAGGTGACAAGATAGGCGACCCATACGATGGTCAGCCAGATATCCACATACCATTCAGGCTCGGCATACTCCCTGCCCTGCGTGATGCCGAGCAGATAGCCAGTGGCGGCCATGACGATGAAGAGATTGTAGCCCCAGAAGACAAACCAGCCGAGATCTCCACCGAACAGGCGTGCGCGACAGGTGCGCTGCACCACGTAAAAGGAGGTCGCGATCAGCGCATTACCACCGAAGGCAAAGATGACCGCGGAGGTGTGCAGCGGACGAACGCGGCCGAAATTGAACCATGGCTGGATGTTGAGGTCGGGATAGGCAAGCTGGAGCGCGACGATGACGCCGACAAGAAAACCGACGACGCCCCAGAAGACTGTGGCGACGACGCCATAGCGGATAACATCGTCGAAATATTCGGTTTTCTTGCGCGTCTGTACGACGGGATCAACCGGCGCGAAGGAGACGCGACGCAGCATCACCACAGAGCCGACAAGCAGCACGAAGAACAGCACCCACATATGGGCGGCAAAGAGATTGTCGTGAGCGAAGGCCGCTCCGAGCAACGCGAGGAAGGCCCCCACGGCCACCATCGCTATTCCTAAGGTAGAGTTCATTGTTGGCTTCCCCCAACGTCGCATCAGATATGACGCGGAGCGAAGGAACCGGAATCAAAGCGGCAGACATGCTTTCGCGTCGTTTGCAGCTTTGCCACCAGGACAAGAAAGCGACCTTGATCCAAATCAAGACCGCAGCCTTACCGGACGATGTGGGATGGGCGGCTCAATGAGCAATAGGTGGCGGCGGGAAGCTGAGGAGCGCGGATTTATAGTTCTCGATCACGAAGCTGATTGGCGTCCCGTCTGGCTTCGTCAGGACGGCCTCGTTGCTGATGATGGTTTCCGGAATATCCAGTAGCTCGCTTTGGGCGGTCGGGATTGCATCGCCTGTTTGCCAATGCTCCGGAAGAGATTGCCAGATGAGGTGAGAGGACACGGTATGACGCTGGAAATGCAGCGGTAGCACGACCCTGCCGAAGGGCGTGTCCGTGGTGTCCAGCGTCTGGTTCATGTCAGTCGTCAACCGCTCCGGCACATACCAATTATCCGCTTCCGATAGCACCAGATCGCCGCATTTTAGCAAGACGTGCCGGTAGCCGAGCGTATCTGAGGCGGAAACGTTCAATTTGCGGCGTACCTCATCCGCCGCGGTCTTTGTATCCTTGAGGCGGATCGCCGAGATTTTCGCAGGTTCGGCGAGCTTATGGTCGGCACACCAATGCTCGAGTGTCAGTGTCGCGCTGTCCTGGCTGAGCAGTTGGATACTAAGATCCTGCACGGTGGCCAGCGCCGCGAGACGACCCACAGGCGTGTCCGGCCACCTCGCTTGCGAGGCAAGGGCTTGCCCGGAGATGGAGATGGAGACGGAGATGGCTAGGCAGGAGAGAAGAGCTTTGAAGGCGGAGGATGACATGGGCTGCTGACTCCGGATCGACGTGAATGGCTAGAATCGGAACAGGCAGTCGGCTTCAGACGATGCAGACACAGCACATCACGATGCCTCTGTGGCAGATTTATGGGAGGCTTGGGATATCGAAACGTCGTACGAGTAAGACCAACGTGGCGCCTCAGGGTGGCCTACCCTTTCATCTTCAAAGGCAAACCGGCCGCGATGAAATATACTTCCGAAGCAGCAGTAGCGATCTTCTGATGCAGACGGCCAGCGTGATCCCGAAAGTCTCGCGCCATGCGATTCTCGGGTACGATGCCAAGTCCTACCTCGTTCGAAACCAGAACGATCTTCGCTTTGGCTTTTACCACATGCTCAACGAGCGGCAGAAAAGCTGCTTCAACGTCCCGCGCCTCTTCCATCATCAGATTCGTGACCCAGAGGGTCAGGCAATCAACGAGGATGGTGTTAGATACGTCATCGAGACGTTGTAGCGTCTCCACCAGATGCAACGGTTCCTCATGGGTGATCCATTGATCCCCGCGCTGGAGCCGGTGGCTGGCGATACGAGACTCCATTTCCTCATCCCAGGCGCGGCCCGTTGCCACGTAGTGAGCAACACCCTCGGACGACAGCACCAGCCGTTCAGCAAAAGCGGACTTGCCCGAGCGCGCGCCGCCCAGAACCAGCACGGCACGAGATGTCTCGCTCATTCAGAGCCTGCAGGGATAGGAAGAGTTAAGAGCGATCCGGCCGCCAATTCGGACTGTGCCGAAAGCCTTGAGGCGCCAGACATGAAAAGAGAACGATTCGTAGATATGGAGGCGTTCTCCCGGTCGATCATGCTGGATCGTCGCAGTAACCGTCACAAAAGCCGGATGCCCGACCGCACTGCGCGGTCAAGTCGACATCGGCTTCCATGTGGAAAGCGTCGGATCGCTAAGATGAAGGTAGGATGCGATGTGGCTCTTGTCAAATTTTGCGAGAGAAACGCCACCCAAAAATGTGCTCTCCGGCGCGGGAATTGACGGAAAACAGAGGACGGGCCCCGGTACTCAATACCCGCTCCGGAGCCCCGCCGATCTGTCTAACGGTATAAGCTTACCGGATGGTTAGCGCGCACTAAAATGGTTCGGATTTTTACGCCGGCATGTCTCGATTGCCTTGCAATGATTTCTTGGTATGACAACCTTCGAAAACATTCCAGGTAGTTATCTGGTCGAAGAGATGGTTGGCGGGTTACGGGCGGGATCGACATGACGACAATGGACTACATCGCGCTCGTCATCTTCCTGGTGCTCTGGGTATCCTACGCCTACATCACCACCGCACGATCGCCCTTCGGCAGAACCAGCCTCAACCAGGCAATGGCCGAACGCCGCAGAAGATGGATCTATAATTCCCTGACGCGTGACCTGAAGATGATCGATACGCAGATCATGTCAGGCCTACAGAATGGCACGGCGTTTTTCGCCTCGACTTCGATCTTCGCGATCGGCGGCTGCTTTGCGCTTCTCGGCGCCACTGACAGGGTCGAATCGGTTTTTCGAGATATGCCCTTTGTCTATTACGGCGGGCGAACCGCTTTCGAGTTAAAGGTTATCGGCCTCACCTGTCTTTTTGGCTATGCCTTCTTCAAGTTCGGCTGGTCGTATCGCCTCTTCAACTACTGCACCATTCTCTTTGGTGGAATGCCGATGATGCATGAAGCAACCGCAGATAAGAAAGCGGCGCAAAGTGCGGCTGAGAATGTTATTCGCATGAACGTCATCGCGGCGAAGAATTTCAATGACGGGCTTCGAACCTTCTTTCTATCGATCGGCTATCTCGGCTGGTTCATCAACGCCTATGTCTTCATCGTCATGACGGTCATCATCATCGTCGCGCTGTTGAGACGTCAGTTCTACTCGGAAGCGCGTCTTGCCATCATGGACGATCTTTAATCGCCTGTCATGAAATCGCCCCACTTTGCGGGCGCAAGCGCAGGCAAAGCCACCTCACCGTTGCGAAGGAAATCACAGAATGAATGAGGCGACCGCAACGGTTACCAAGTCCGGCCGTATCGGCTTTCTCGACACATGGCGCGGCATCGCGCTGATTGCCATGGCAAGCTACCATTTCACCTGGGATCTTGCCATGTTCGGCTACATCCCGCCGGAAACGCCCACCGAGGGACTGTGGCGTCTTTATGCGCGCGCCATCGCCAGCTCATTTCTGTTCCTTGCAGGATTCAGTCTGTTTCTCGCGCATCGCAGGGGAATAAACTGGCCGGCCTTTGGCAAGCGGTTTGCGATGGTCGCAGGCGCTGCGCTACTGATCTCGGTCGCGACGTTCTTCGCGGTGCCAGACGGCTGGATCTTCTTCGGCATTCTGCACAATATCGCGGTGGCAAGCCTGATCGGCCTGATCTTCCTGCGATTGCCTGCGGTGGTCACATTGGCCGCGGCTCTGCTGGCCTTGTTGGCTCCGATCTATTTCTCGTCGGATGCCTTCAACACGATCTGGCTTTCCTGGATCGGGTTCGCGACCGCGCCACCGCGCTCCAACGACTACGTACCTGTCCTACCATTTCTGGCGCCATTCCTTGCTGGTCTAGGTGTTGCGCAAATCGCTGTCCCACTGGGATGGCTGGATCGCTTCCGTAAGCCCAGCGGCAGACGCAACCTGCTCGCCTTCTTCGGTCGTCACAGCCTCTCCTTTTACCTCATCCACCAACCGGTGCTGATCGGGCTCGTCTATCTGGCGTCGATCACCTTCCCGCCACCGCCTGTCGATCAGGTCGAGGCTTACAAGAAAAGCTGCGAAGCGAGCTGCATGCAGACCCAAAACAATCTTGATCTCTGCCAAAGCTTTTGTGGCTGCACCTTGGAGAAGCTGCACACAGAAAATGTCTTCGACGCGATGATGGCGAACACCGCCACCACCGATCAGCAGAGCAAGATCAGGGACGTCGCGACGCAGTGCTCCGCAGAGGTCCAATAGCGTGCAAGTGTGCGAAGCGGTCGGATTATGCGGAGATGGTATTGAGATGGTCGGGTTGGTCGCTGTGACGCTCTGACGTTGCCTGGGAAAGAGCATCAGCACGCACGTCCTAGATAACCGACGAGGTCCGCTACCCGTATTTTGCTAGAAGTGCACCGTACATCGCCGAGCAGCCCGCCTTGGGTAGAAGTCTGGTAAAGCAGATCTTCTTGGAGACAGGTGTGGTATGCTCAGAGCCGATCAATCAGGCAGACGACCCACTCGGCGTCTCGATCGCGATTGGCATAATCGGAAATGTCTTCATCATCTGGTACAGACCAGGATGTTACGTACCGACACCGATCTCGGCGAGGCGCGTCAGGCACGCTTCCTCGACATTGTCGAGTTCCGCTAAGGTCTCTTCAATGTCACGGCGCTTTTGGCGAAGGTCGGCGCGCTTCTCGTCGACCTTTTTCATGAGCAGCTCGAGCTGGCCAGATTCACCGGGCGGCTCTTTGTAGACCTGGATGATTTCTCGGATTTCAGCAATGGTGAAGCCAATGCGCCGGCCACGGAGGATTTCCTGGATGAGTCGGCGATCAGCGGTGCGGAACAAGCGGGTACGGCCACGGCGCTCCGGGTGGATCAGCCCCTCGTCCTCGTAGAAACGAAGAGTGCGGGTGGATACACCGAATTCGCGCGTGAGTTCCGTGATGCTATAATACTTGTTCAAGGCTGTGTCCGATTCTGGCTTGCGGACATTATGTTTGACCTTCACGTAAAAGTCAATTTTCGATGCTCATCCCGATATGCCGAACCACCAGGTTGCCAGGCCGAGGAAAGAGAAGAAGCCGACAATATCGGTCACTGCAGTGACGAAGACGGCCGAGGAAACGGCTGGATCAGCGCCAAACTTGTCGAGAAACAACGGAATGAGAATACCGGCCAGAGCTGCAGCAAGCATGTTGATCAGCATGGCTGTCGCGATGATGCCGCCAATGTTTACATCGTGAAACCAAATGCCGGCGATGATGCCGATGGCGCAGCCGAAGAGAGCGCCGTTCAATAGGCCCACACCCGCTTCACGGCGGATAATGCGCGCTGCATTGTGGATATCGAGGTTTTTGGTTGCGAGAGCACGAACCGAAACTGTCATGGTTTGCGAGCCCGCATTTCCGCCCATGCCAGCCACGATCGGCATCAGGATGGCGAGCGCCACAACCTGCTGGATCGTGGCGTCAAAGAGTTCGATCACCGAGGCTGCCAGAAACGCCGTCATCAGATTGATGCCGAGCCACGGCACACGCGATTTGGACGTGCTGGCGATACTGTCGGACAGTTCTTCATCGCCGACGCCGCCAAGACGAAGCAAATCTTCCTCCGCCTCTTCCTGGATCACGTCAACCACATCATCGATAGTGAGCACGCCGACGAGGCGGCCGTTGCTGTCCACGACGGCCGCAGAAAGAAGGTCGTACTGCTCGAAAAGCTGGGCTGCCTCTTCTTGGTCCATCTCTGCAGGAATGGGATGGTTCGTTTCGTGCATGATCGTTTCGATCTTCACCTGCCGCTTGGAGCGCAGCAGCCGATCAAGATCGAGCGCGCCGACGAGTTTGAAGGTCGGATCGATAACGAAGATCTGCGAGAAGGATTCGGGCAACTCCTCCTCTTCTCGCAGGTAGTCGATCGTCTGGCCAACCGTCCAGAAAGGCGGCACGGCGACGAACTCCGTCTGCATACGGCGACCGGCGGAGCTTTCGGGATAGTCCAGTGCCCGCATCAGCCTGACACGTTCAGTGAACGGCATTTGCGAGAGGATGTCTTCGCGGTCTTCGCGATCGAGGTCTTCGAGAATGTAGACGGCGTCGTCCGAATCGAGCTCACCAATGCCGGCGGCAATCTGCTCGTTGGGCATCTGCTCGACAATATCGAGGCGGATTGCTTCATCCACCTCGGTCAGCGCGGTCATGTCGAAATCGGTGCCGAGCAGGCGCACCAGCGCGTGGCGCTGATCCGGCTGGATCGATTCCAGCAGGTCCCCCAGTTCGGATTCATGCAGACGGGCAACATTCTCGCGCAGGAACAGCACATCGCGATCGGCGATCGCAGCACCGACAATGGCGAGGAAATCGGACCGGATCGAGCCGTCCTCGGCATAGATGTCGGCCATGACTTCCGGACGCTTGGCCTCTTCCGTTGCGGGATGATCGTGGTCGGCTTGTGTCAACGTGCGCCCCCTTCTCCGGTCATTGGCCTGCTTCGCGAACGGGCTGGAGATTGTCGTTTAGAACAACAATGTCAACAACCCGTTAGGCAGGAACTGGTTTCATCTTCTTCCTCCCCACCATCGGAAGCCGATGACGAGAGCGCTCATGTCGTCCAGAAGCAAAGAGGATGTCGCCATTGAGAAAACGAAACGCGCATCCGCGCCACCGAAAGAATTGATATATGCTAGTTAAGCGCCTATCTGAACGGCGACGCTGCCACGGGCGCGAATAGATCGGCAGGGCTTTTTTTGGGGCGCCGGTCGAGACATATCTTCAAGGAGAGACATGACTATGGGCAAGATGGATTTCATCGGCAAGCCCTCATCCGCGGCTGGCGGCTGGGGCGCGCTAAAGAGCGTGGGCAAACGCTTGTTGGAATCCGGCGCTCCTTTCTCGAATGCGAAGGTGCTGCTCAAAACCAATCAGCCCGATGGCTTCGATTGCCCCGGCTGCGCCTGGGGCGACCCGGAGCACGGCTCATCCTTCGAGTTCTGCGAAAACGGTGTGAAGGCCGTTTCGTGGGAAGCGACTGAGGCCCGCGTTCCGCCGGAGTTTTTTGCCGAGCATAGCGTCTGCGCGCTCAGCGGTTGGTCGGATTACGAGTTGGAAAAACAGGGGCGCCTGACAAACCCGTTGCGCTACGATCGCGCGTCAGACCGCTACATGCCCGTTTCCTGGGACGATGCCTTTCGCGAGATCGGCAGCATTTTGCGCAGCCTCGACAGCCCGGATCGCGCAGAGTTCTACACCTCCGGTCGCGCCTCCAATGAAGCTGCGTTCGTCTATCAGTTGATGGTTCGCCTCTATGGCACCAACAACTTCCCCGACTGCTCCAACATGTGCCATGAGGCGAGCGGCGTGGGCCTCAAAGCCTCGATCGGGGTCGGTAAGGGCACCGTTCTTCTGGAAGACTTCGAGAAGACCGAAGCGATCTTCGTCATTGGACAGAATCCCGGCACCAACCATCCCCGTATGTTGGGCGATCTGAGGCGAGCGGCTCTGCGCGGTGCGCGTATCGCCGTCTTCAATCCCATCCGGGAAAAGGGCTTGCAGCGCTTCAGCGATCCGCAGGACAAAATCGAGATGATCACCGGCGGCAACACCAAGATTGCCACCAATTACTATCAGCCCCGCCAGGGTGGCGACATGGCCGCCATTCGCGGCATCAGCAAAGTGGTGTTCGCGGCAGATGAAGCAGCGCGTGCGGCGGGCAAGCGGGCGGTCATCGATTATGATTTCATTGCCGACCATGCCACAGAGTTTGAGGCCTACCGGGCTGCAGTGAACGAAACGAGTTGGGAGACGATTCTCGACCAGTCAGGTTTGACGCGCGAAGAGATCGAAGAGGCTGCCTCCATCTACATGAGTGCCAGATCGGTCATCGCCACGTGGGCTATGGGGGTCACGCAGCACAAGCATTCGGTCATGATCGTTCGCGAGATCACCAATCTCATGCTGCTGCGCGGCAATGTCGGACGGCCCGGCGCAGGTCTCTGCCCCGTTCGCGGACACTCCAACGTGCAGGGCGATCGCACCGTCGGCATCGACGAGAAGGCGCCACCTGCCCTCCTCGATGCGCTTGAGCAAGAACTCGGCGTCAGCATGCCGCGCAATCGCGGTCACAACACAGTCGAAGCGATCAGCGCCATGCTGGACGGCAAGGCACAAGCCTTCATCGCGCTTGGCGGCAATTTCCTGCGCGCCACACCCGACAGCCCGCTGATCATCGAAGCATTCAAAAAGCAGAAGCTGACCGTCAACATCGCCACCAAGCTCAACCATTCACATCTGGTGCCAGGAGAAACCTCCTTCATCCTGCCTTGCCTTGGCCGCACCGAGATCGACCGCAATTCCGCAGGTCTGCCGCAAATCGTGACGGTGGAGGATTCCATGAGCATGGTTCACGGTTCGGGTGGCATCAATGAACCTGCATCCCCGGAACTGCGCTCCGAGATCGCTATCGTCGCCGGTATCGCCGAAGCGACGCTTGGAAATGAGCGCGTCAACTGGAAGGCGCTTGCGGACAATTACGATCTGATCCGGGATATGATCGAACGTGTGATTCCAGGTTTCCGGCAATTCAACGAGCGCGTGCGCGTGCCGCGCGGCTTCCATCTGCGCAATGCGGCTGCCGAGCGGGACTGGGACACGCCGGAGAAGAAGGCCGTCTTTTTTACTGGCCCTTTGCCGGAGATGACCGAGCATCAACAGGCGCTTTCGAAAGACGGTGTCTTCGTGCTGCAGACCTTCCGCAGCCACGACCAGTACAACACGACCATATATGGACTGGATGACCGCTACCGCGGCGTCTACGGCGAACGTCAGGTGATCTTCATGAACCCGAAGGACATGGAGACGCTGGGCGCCCACGCCAAGCAGCGCGTGGATGTGATCGGCGAGTATGGCGATGGCGTCGAACGGATTGCCCAGAACTTTCGTCTGGTGCCGTACAACATCCCGAAGGGCAGCATTGGCGGTTATTACCCCGAGCTCAACGTTCTTGTTCCGCTGCATAGCTATGGCGAAGGCAGCTTTACGCCCACCTCCAAATCGGTGCTGGTGTCGGTGCGACTGCGGCATGAAAACGAGATGGCAAATGGATGAGGACGCCGCCGCAACACGCTTCATGGCCGTGGTGGACCACATGCTGAGGAATGCGTCTGGTGGACTCCAACCGACAGGTGCCGCCATCATTGCCGCGATCCATATGGGCATTGGCAATGACAGTCGCAGCCTCTCCAACCAGCTTGGGGTGGCCCATGCTCTTGTGCTCAGAGAGATCAGCACGCTTTCCGGTACGCTGCTTCGCATCGTTCGACGCGACGCGAGAACGCAGCGGACATTTGTGGAGTTGACGGACGAAGCGCAAGCGCTTGCGGCGGCAACCTCCAAAGCCTTTATGAAAAGCTCACTTTCAAACTTCGAGACACCATGACGGTCCGCAACATCGTTCGATATCCAGACCCTGCCCTTGCTACGTCGTGCGCTATGGTGACGACGTTCGGCGCAGATCTTGCGGCACTCCAGCAGGACCTGGTCGACACCATGCGTGCCGCGCCTGGAGTTGGCATCACGGCGGCGCATATCGGCGTGTCTCAAAGGATCTTCGTCCTGGAGCTTCAGCCCGGCAAGATACTCACCTACGTCAATCCCAATATCGTTAGAAGCTCGACGGAGACGATGCGTCATGCGGAAGGCAGCGTCTCCATGCCGGGCCTGACTGAGGAACTGGAACGTCCCCGCGAGGTGACGGTGCGATTCCAGGATGTGACAGGCGCTGAGCAGGAGGAATCCGCTGTTGATTTCCACGCCACTTGCATCCAGCACGAGATTGATCAGCTCGACGGCATCTTCTGGATCAAACGCCTGTCGAAACTCAAACGCGACCGTCTGATCCGCAAATGGGAAAAGATGCAGCGCTGATGCCCTGATGCGTCAGGCAACAGACAGACGAAAATCTGCATTGCCGCGAAGGGTATTGCTGACGGTGCAAATTCTCTCGGCTTCATGAGCGATTGCCTGTTTCGTTGCCTCGTCGAAATCACCCGTGATCGTGAGCTCCATGTCGAAACGGAGAATGCGGGCTGGTTCACCCTGTGACTTTTCGCCCGTCACCTTTGCCGCGACCGCTTCGAACCCGCCAAGCAGACCCATGCGGCTTGCGGCGATGCGTGCGCTGAGGACCAGGCAGGCAGCGAGTGACGAGTACATCAAGTCGAGCGGATTGAAGCCAGGCTCGGACACGGCGGTGACTACCGAAAGATGTCCGCCGGTTGGCGTTTCGATCCGGGGATGGCCGTTACGTCCCAAAAGTGCAGTCGCGCCGACGTCCCGCTTTTTCACCCTGAGCTCGCTCATGCCTCCGCCAATCTCCATTTCCCGCAAATTCATTTTGCACAATGGAACCAAAATATAGATTGCGGCTTTTACTCACGCAACGGTGATCGGGCCGTTAAACGAAACGGAAATAGGAGCTGGGACATATGGTTACCTCGACGCTTGTCAGCATTCTGATCACCTTTCTGGTCATCGTACTGGTGCTGTGGCTTATTGCGCGCTTGCCGGTTGGCGGCGGTGCGAAGCAGATCGCTCAGGTCATCGTGATCATCATCGGTATTATCTCGCTGCTGAAGTATCTCGCAGTCTTCTGATAACGATTTTGTCCGATCCGCAGCATCCACATGCGCGGTAAAGACATGGAAAAGCCCGTCGCTCCATCGACGGGCTTTTACTTTTTCAGCATGAGGAGCAGCCGGTCGGAAACATCGGCATCGCCCAATAGAAAAGGGCGCGCGAGTGGATCGCACGCCCTTGCCGAAATCAACGATCAGACTTACTGCGGCAGCTTGTCGTCCACGCCTTCGACGTAGAAGTTGAGACCGAGCAGAACGCCGTCTTCAGCCTTCTCGCCCGCCTTCAGCCACTCGGTGCCGTCCTGCTTCTTCACAGGACCGGTGAAGGGGTGCAGTTCGCCGGACTTGATCTTGGCTTCGGTTTCCTCAGCCATCTTCTTCACATCGTCAGGCATGTTGGTGTATGGCGCCATCGTCAGGATGCCATCCTTCAGACCGTCCCAAACCGACTCCGACTTCCATGTGCCATCAAGAAGAGCCTGCGTGCGCTTGATGTAGTACGCGCCCCAGGTGTCGACGATCGCTGTCAGCTGTGTGTTTGGGCCAGCCTTGATCATGTCGGACGCCTGACCGAACGCCTTGATGCCGCGTTCTGCCGCAACCTGCATCGGTGCGGTGGTGTCGGTGTGCTGCGTCAGAATATCGACGCCCTGGTCGATTAGAGCCTTGGCCGCATCGGCTTCCTTGCCGGGGTCGAACCAGGTGTTGGCCCAGACGACCTTGACCTTGAAGTCAGGATTGACGGAGCGTGCACCGAGAACGAAGGCGTCGATACCCATCACGACTTCCGGGATCGGGAAGGACGCGATGTAGCCTGCGACGCCCTTTTGCGACATCTTGGCGGCGATCTGGCCCTGAATGTAACGGCCTTCATAGAAACGGGAGTTGTAGGTCGCGAGGTTCGCAGCGGTCTTGAAGCCGGTCGCATGCTCGAACTTCACCTTGGGGAATTTCTGAGCAACCTTGACGGTGGCATCCATGAAACCGAACGATGTGGTGAAGATGACCTCACAGCCGGAACGGGCCATACGCTCGATTGCGCGCTCGGCATCAGGGCCTTCAGGAACGCTTTCCAGGAACGGTGTTTCGATCTTGTCGCCGAAGTGCTTTTGCAGTTCCTGGCGGCCGATATCATGCGCCTGCGTCCAGCCGCCGTCGGTGCGCGTGCCGACATAGACGAAGCAGACCTTCTTGGCGTCAGCAGCCTGCGCGGCGGGAACCACGCCGACGATTGCCGCGGCGGATGCGGCCAATGCGATAATAAGTCTTTTCATTTTTACCCCTGCTTGGTTAGGCATGACATTCGGATTTTTTTAGCGATCCGGCACGAACGGTTTGCCGAGCGATGCCGGTGTGTTGATCAGCGTTGTGCGCCGATTATGGGAGATGATGATGAGCACGACAATAGTCGCTACATAAGGAAGTGCTGAAAGGAGCTGCGACGGTACGCCAATACCGAAGGCCTGCGCATGCAACTGGCCGATCGTTACCGCGCCGAACAGGTAACCGCCCGCCAATACGCGCCATGGTCGCCAGGACGCGAAGACGACAAGCGCCAGCGCAATCCAGCCGCGACCGGCCGACATGTTCTCCACCCATTGCGGCGTGTAAACTAGCGACAACTGCGCGCCGGCAAGTCCGGCGCACGCACCGCCGAACATCACAGCGAAATAGCGCGTGCGGATGACGTTGATACCGAGCGCGTGGGCCGAGGAATGGCTGTCGCCGATGGCGCGGATCTTCAGGCCGGTGCGGCTTTTAAACAAAAACCAACCAATGCCGAAGACGAGCGCCAGCGAGAGGTAGAAGATCAGATCTTGGCGGAAGAGGATTGGACCGATAAATGGAATGTCCGACAGCACCGGAAACACGATGTTTGGCAGCTTCACGCCCGGCACACCAACAAAGCTCTCGCCCAACATGCCGGAAACACCAAGCCCCAGAATCGTCAGCGCCAGGCCAGTTGCCACCTGATTGGTGACAAGCGTGAGTGTCAAGAAACCGAAGAGCAACGAGAAGAGTGCGCCTGCCGCAATGCCAGCAAGAATGCCGAGATAGGGTGATCCGCTCATATGCGCGGCTGCGAAGGCGCAGACCGCACCCATGACGATCATGCCCTCAACACCGAGATTGAGGACGCCGGCACGCTCTGTAACCAGTTCACCGAGCGCTGCAATGACCAGCGGCGTTGCCGCAGTGATAACGGTGAGAAGGATCGCCTGAAACATATCCATCATGCGGCTCCTTCACCGGCAGCGCTGCGCGACCAACGGATGCGGATTTTATAGAGGATCAGCGTATCACAAGACAGCACGAAGAACAGAAGCAGACCCTGGAATACGCGCACGACCTTGTCCGATATCTGCAGCGACATCTGCACTGCCTCGCCCCCGAGATAGGTGAGCGAAAGGACGAGACCCGAGGCGATGATGCCAAGCGGGTTCAAGCGCCCAAGAAAAGCGACGATGATGGCTGTAAAGCCATAGCCTGGCGAAATCGAAGGCTGCAAGTGGCCGATGGAGCCCGAGACCTCCGAGATGCCAGCAAGGCCTGCCAGCGCGCCGGAGAGGAGCAGCGAGAACCAGACCATGCCACGAGAGGAAAACCCGGCAAAGCGCCCTGCCCTTGCCGATTGGCCAAGCACGGTGACTTCAAAGCCCTTCAGCATATAGCGCATCATGAACCAGAGCCCGACGGCGGCAACGAGCGCGAAGACAACGCCCCAGTGGGCGCGGCCTGAGTCCAGAAGTTCCGGCAGGACGGCACTTTCATTGAAAGGTTTGGTCTGGGGAAAATTGTAGCCCTGCGGATCACGCCAGGCACCACGCACCAGCCAGTCGAGAAAGAGCTGTGCGACATAGACCAGCATGAGGCTGGTCAGAATTTCGTTGGTGTTGAACCGCGTCTTCAATAGCGCTGGGATGCCGGCATAAAGCGCGCCGCCCGCTGCTCCCATGATCAGCATCAGCGGCAGGATCATCGGCGATTGCCAATCCGGGTTCAGCACCGGCAGGATGGAGCCGGTAATCGCGCCGATGGTGAACTGCCCTTCCGCGCCAATATTCCAGTTGTTCGATCGATAACAGATGGCAAGCCCGACCGCGATCAGGATCAGCGGTGCTGCCTTGACGGCCAACTCATGCAGCGACCACACCTCCAGCAACGGCTCGATGAAGAAGCTGTAGAGCGCTCCGATGGGTTCTTTGCCGAGTGCCGCGAAGATAATGGCACCGACAATCAGCGTCAGCACCAGAGCCAGAAGCGGAGAGAGAAAAGCAAAGAGCTTGGAAACCCCCGCGCGTTTTTCAAGTTCAATGCGCATGGACGACCTGCTCCGTATGCCCTGCCTGGCCTGTGCTGCCTGCGTGGATGCCGCCCATCAGAAGACCGATCTTCTCACGCGTCATCTCTTTTGCCGGGTAGGCGCCGGACAGATGACCGTCGGAGATGACCGCAATGCTGGAAGAGACCTCAAAGATTTCGTCCAAATCCTGGCTGATGACGATGACTGCAGACCCTGCTTTCGCCATATCGACAAGTGCTTGACGAATGCGGCTGGCGGCACCCGCATCGACGCCCCATGTCGGTTGGTTGACAACGAGGACGGAGGGCTGGCGATCGAGCTCCCGACCGACGATGAATTTCTGCAGATTGCCGCCGGATAGCGAACCGGCGAGCGGATCTTCGCCGCTTTTACGCACATCCATATTTTGCGAAATGCGTTTGGCGGCGTTCTTGATCACCGAATGCCGGACGACTTTCAGGACGCCGCCGGTGAGAAACGCTTTCTTGTCGGATCGACAACGTGCCAGGAGAAGATTGTCGGAGAGGCTCATATTCGGCACCGCCGCGTGGCCATGGCGCTCTTCCGGGACAAAACCGGCACCCAACAAGCGGCGGCCATTGATGCCCATGCGGCCGACCGGCCTGCCGCGCAGAAAGATCGCGTCGTCCTTTGAGACGGGATACTCGCCCGAGAGCGCATCGAACAGTTCGCCCTGGCCGTTGCCGGCAATGCCTGCTATGGCCAGCACCTCACCCGCTCGCACCTTCATGGCGATATTCTTGAGCGACACCGCAAACGGCGTACGTGCGGGAACGGAGAGTCCCACGATCTCGACTGCCACATCACCAATCGTGCATTCGTCATCACGCTGAATGCCAGCGACATCGGAACCGACCATCATGCGCGCCAAAGACGCAGGCGTCTCTTGGCGCGGATCGCAGGCGCCGGTGACCTTGCCGTGGCGGAGAACCGTGGCGCGGTCGCAGATGCGCTGCACTTCCTCCAGACGGTGGCTGATGTAAAGCACCGAGCGACCTTCGGCTTTCAACTTTTCCAGTGTCTCAAAAAGCCGATCCGCTTCCTGCGGCGTCAGCACCGACGTCGGTTCATCGAGAATAATGAGCTTCGGGTTCTGCAGCAGAGCGCGGACGATCTCGATACGCTGACGTTCGCCCACGGAAAGATCGGCGACGTGGGCATAGGGGTCGAGCGGCAAACCATAGGCCTTAGAGAGCGTCTCGGCTTCGCGGGCAATTTCCTTCAGCGAAATCTTCGGATCAAGCGACAGCGCGATGTTTTCGGCAACCGTCAAAGCTTCGAACAGGGAGAAATGCTGGAACACCATGCCGATGCCGAGCCTGCGGGCCTCGCCTGGCGACGCAATGCGAACGGAATTTCCGTTCCAGACGATCTCTCCACTTGAGGGCTCAAGCACGCCGAAAAGCATCTTGACCAGCGTGGATTTCCCCGCACCGTTTTCACCGAGAAGAGCGTGAATTTCGCCAGGGGCAATATCGAGATCAATCGAATTGCATGCGGCAAATGTTCCAAACAGCTTGGTCAGCTGGCGCACGGATAAGAGGGGCAAAGCCCCGGACGTGACCGATTCCGTCACCTGTTCCCCTTTTCACCAATCGCTGCACTTCTACGAGGCTTAACGACTGGATCGACACTCTTGCACTTAAATTGGGCACTGCCCTTTATGTGTAATAAATACCTTTTTTGTGCCGCGACACAACTGGAAAACATAAGTCAGGCGATGCTTTTAAACGGCTGATTTCGTCAGCCCTTTCTTGCTCCCAAAAACGGCATGAACTGCATGACGCCGCCGATGCAATAAAGATAAATGCCAGTGAGAACCACACCTGCCACAAGCCAATCAGGCGACTGGAAATGCAGGAGCAGCGAGTAGCCGCTCAGCACGCACCACAGCAGAAAAACCGCCATGTTCAACCATCGCAGCCGCTTCACGCGCACCGGATGAAGGAAGTTGATCGGCAGGAAGGTCAGAATAACCGATACTGTTACGATAATCATCGCCGTCGTGGCACTGGCATCGATGACGAAGAGCGTGAACACCACCATATTCCAAACGACGGGAAAGCCAGAGAAGAAATACTCGTCCGTCTTCATGCCCATGTCAGCATAGTAGATCGCGCTCGACACCACGATCATGCCGGCTGCGACGAATGACCAGGGCTCTCCGATCATGCCACTCTGATAGAGCGCAAATGCGGGGAGCAGGACGTATGTGACGTAATCGATGATATTATCCAGCGTGTCGCCGGACCAGTTGGGCAAGACTTCTTTGACCTGAACTTTGCGGGCGATCGGCCCGTCGATGCCATCGACGAGGAGCGCGAGGCCCAGCCACCAGAACATGTCGACGAAACGATGCTCAGCGGCAGCCACGACGCCCAAAAAGGCCAGGAAAGAACCCGACGCTGTCAGGATATGGACGGAGAAGGCTCGGATTTCGGCATAGGGCACGCGTCTGTAGTTGAAAATCTTCATGACAGCGTAACGGCCCCGCTCTTATTCATTGTCTCTTTCCGATATGCGACCATTCACCGCTCTTTGCAACCATGCGCGAAAGCTTATCCTCGAACTTAATGAGGATGTTGCCGCATGACCATGGCATGCGGACACCAGATGGCTTCTGGATTTGACAGCACAAAGCCACTATGTGTTGGACCTAGACTGCAGGAGTGGAACAGGACGATGAAGAACTTCGAAGTTGCCGTTGTCGGCGCTGGACTTGCAGGACAGATTGCGGCTCTTGCCATTGCGCGGGCGGGCCGAAACGTCGCGCTGATTGCTCCTCAATCCGATAGAACCGATCGCCGTACGACCGCGCTCATGGATCAGTCGATCCGTTTTCTCGACCGGCTTGGTGTTTGGTCCAGAATCGAACCCTCCGCTGCGCGGCTCGCCACGATGCAGATCATCGATGGCACAGACCGCCTGTTGCGCGCGCCGACCGTCGCCTTCCGTTCGTCCGAAATCGGACTCAATGCTTTCGGCTGGAATATGCCAAATGCCGCGCTGCTCAGCGTCCTTTCGGACACCGTCGCTCATGAAAATAATATCACCCTCATCGATGCAACGGTCGATACGGTTGACGTCGGCCCTCATGACGTGTCGCTGAAACTGGCCAACGACGAGATGGTCTCCAGCAGCTTTGTCATCGGCGCGGATGGTCGAAACTCCAAGGTGCGTGAAGCAGCCGAGATCGGCGTTCGGAGCTGGTCTTATCCGCAGACCGCTGTCGTCCTCAACTTCTCCCACACGCGCCCGCACGGCAACATCTCGACGGAATTCCATACCCCAACCGGACCCTTTACCCAGGTGCCCCTGCCTGGCGATCGATCCAGCCTTGTCTGGGTCGTAAAACCGGAGCAAGCAGCGGAACTCGCAGCCTTGCCGTTAGACGTATTAAGCGCGCGCGTTGAAGAGCGCATGCAGTCGATGCTCGGCACGGTTTCGGTTGAAGAGGGCGTGCAGACATGGCCGCTCTCGAGCATGACGGCCCGCAATTTCGGTAAGGGACGTATCGCGCTTGTTGGTGAGGCTGGGCATGGCTTCCCGCCCATCGGTGCACAGGGCCTCAATCTGAGCCTCCGCGATATCATCGTTTTGACGGACATGCTGGGCACTTTGACGGGCGGCGCGATCCCGGCAGATGCAGGTGCCGCCTTCGATCGCCGCCGCCGCGCCGACGTGTTCAGCCGCACACTGAGTGTGGATCTTCTCAACCGGTCGCTTCTATCAAGCATGCTACCCATGCAGATGGCCCGTGCGGCAGGGCTTCACGTGCTTGGCAATGTCGGACCGCTGCGCGGTCTGGTCATGCGTGAGGGGATCGAACCGGGACGTGGCATCAAGGCTCTTCCCTCCCTCATCGTCGGAAGCCTCAGGCGCTCATTGCGCGAATGAAGTAAAGCACCAGCGAGACTGTGAAGACGGACAACACAGTCGAGATGAGGATGGTCGCCGAGGCTCGTTCCTGCCAGACCTGGTAGTGCTGGCCGATAACGAAGACGTTGGTGGCCGTCGGCAGCGCTGCCAGAAGAACCGCGGTCGATACCCAAATCGGGTCGAAATTGCCGAAAGAAGACATCAGAAGGTAGGCGAGCAGCGGGTGCAGGATGAGCTTGGCTGGGACGATGTAACTGATCTCCACTGGCACCCGCTTCAACGGTCTAAGCGCCAATGTCACACCCATTGCAAAGAGCGCACAGGGTGCCGCTGACTGCGCCAGATAATCCACCAGTTGCTGTACCGGCTGAGGCGGTTGCCACGCAAAAACGGCTGCCAGAAAGCCGACGATGACGGACAGGATGAACGGGTGCGTCAACACCTTGCGGGCGACATCGCCGGCGAGCCTCAAGCGCGATCGCCTGTCACCGCCGGCAATCGCCATGAGCGCTGGCGCTGCAATAAAATGCGCGGCGTTTTCCAGACAAACGATCAGGGCAACGGGAACAGCCGCTCCCTCGCCGAGTGCCAGAAGCGCTAGCCCTGGCCCCATGTAGCCGATATTGCCATAGGCTCCGGCAAAACTCTGAATGGTACAATCCGCGAAGCTATTGCGGCGCAGATAGTAACCAATGAGGAAAAGGCAAATGAAGATCGTGTATGTCCCAGCTAAGCTTAGCGCGACAAAATCCATGCGAGCCAGTTGATCGACTGGCGTTCTGGCAACGAGTTTAAAGAACAGCGCCGGAAGTGCGGCGTAGATGATGAAGGTGTTCAACCACCCGAGCGCTTCGGCTGGCTGTCGCGTGACACGCGCCGCCACATAGCCGATCAGGATCAGCCCGAAAAACGGAAACAGCAATCCGGCGATTTCAGCCATGGCCCCCTCGCCGTGCACGTCATCTCTGAAGAGGGTCTAGCCGATTTTCATCAGGATTGGAAAGCTCTCCTGAAACCAGATTGCCACATTGGTGATGAAGCCCGACATGAATGCAATACCCGTCAGGATCAGCAGCACGCCCATGACTTTCTCAACCAGTCCCAGGTGGCGTCGAAAACGCGTGAGGAAGCGCATGAAGCTGCCGGAAAAGGCAGCCGCTATCCAGAACGGGATGGCGAGACCAGCCGAATAGACAGCGAGCAACATTGCGCCCTCGCCGACGGTATTGCGGGAGGCTGCGACGCCAAGGATAGCGCCAAGCACCGGACCGATACAGGGCGTCCAGCCGAAGGCGAATGCTAGCCCCATAAGATAGGCGCCGGAGAGCGTGGCGGGTTTTCCGCCGCTTTGAAACCGTGCCTCACGCGAGAAGATGCCGATACGGAAAACGCCGAGGAAGTTCAGTCCCATAAGGATGATGATGAGGCCGCCGATCTTGGCAAGGACATCGAGGTTTTGTCGCAGCACCATGCCGATCGTCGAGGCGCCTGCCCCGAGCGCCACGAAGACAGTGGCAAAACCTAAGGTGAAGAATAGTGCTGCGAAAAGCACCGCCTTGCGGACCTGCGGCTTTGCTTCGAACCGGTCATCCTTGAACTGCTCCACGGAAATGCCCGCCATGTAGCACAGATAGGGCGGCACGAGCGGCAACACACAGGGAGACAGGAACGATAAAGCTCCAGCAAAAAGTGCTGTGAGGATCGATATATCGGCGATGGACAATGTGGCACTCCGGACAGTTCACGACGTCTTGTAGCTCCACCAAACCCTTGCCACCAATCACCTTTTTGCGGTTGCGGCAAAAAAACGCGGAAAGATGATATAATCCTGTTTTTATGGGTTGACCGCAAACGTGCCTCTACCTATGTTCCGCCCACTTCCGAGGGGCGCTTCGCCTCCACTTGGGAGAGCGTAGCTCAGCCGGTAGAGCAACTGACTTTTAATCAGTAGGTCCAGGGTTCGAATCCCTGCGCTCTCACCACCAAAACCCAAGTAATTCATCTACTTAAAAGCCTCCACAAAGGCCGCAACGACTTTTTGGAATGCAGAAAGTTTTACAGGCTGCACCTTAACGACGCTCAATCTTGCGGCCAATCACCACCCGGTGATGGGTAAGCGACTGTCGTGCCTCGTAGTGGAGCGCGACTGAAGGCGTGGCTGGGCTCCTCGATTGAGCGATGCCGGCGGCATAGGCATGTGGTTCCGGCTATCGCTATCTTGACCTGCAGTGCCCGCAACACACGCAAAGCGTGCTCTTGGTTGCGTGTTTACAGCCTCAAACTCCTCACCTTACATCGCTCTCCCGTCTACGCGCTGGAGACTCAACGATGAATGCTCGCCTCCTTGTTTTCGCTCTTCTTTTCTTTCCTGCCTCCGCCGCTTTGGCAGACTGTCCGGCACCTACAGACAATAGTTTTGCAGCAGCCGCCAAAGCTAAGTTTGACTGTTCGAGCAGCCTGCCACTCAAAGGGCACGAGACGGATCGGAAGTTTCAGATGCATTATGATTTTCCCAAAACCTTGCCCGACAACAGCAAGCTTCCTTGGTTGACGGTCGATCCGTTCAAGAATCCTGCGGACTATATGCAGTCGATTCTGAACTACGTTACAAAGGTAAACGCGCGGCCGGATGTCGATTGGCGGATCGAGGACAACAAAGAAGAGCAGTGGTGCGACGCGCCTTGGTTCTTCATGTTGCGCGAGCCCCTGCGCGGTATGACAACGGAGCGGTGGTCACGGCCCAAGGAACTGCATGCACTGCAAAGGGACTGGGAGCGCAACTTCGCTGTCGGCATCTATAACGATGTCGCATGCTACGGCTTCGGTCAAATCTGGAAAGATCCTGCCTTCCCCAAGACTCGTGATTTCGCGTTTGCGGAAGGCGCGGTTTCAGCGAAGATGCTCTTTACCACTGCCACACCTTCAAGCGTTCCTTATCTTGCCGGCTCGAAAGAATGGGACGTGGCTGGGCAGAAGGATGGCAGCGTCATGACCATGCGCCTTCTGCAGCTGGATCTTTCGGTAAAGGACAAGCGTTCGCCGAATGGCTGGTTCTTCGGGACCTTCATGTATAACGCCATGCAGCCCGGCAACACGCCTTATGAGCGGCTGGTGCCTGTCGGCCTCATCTGGGGCAGCGATCCAGGGCTCAACGCGAAAGCTTATCTTGAACAGGCAGCGACGCCCAAGGAACGCTGGGTCAATCCGGATGTCGCTTCCATGTTCTACGCCCTTCCCCGCCAAAATCTTGGCCTCTTTGGTCGCGCAAACGGCCCCGTCGACAACCCGACATCGGCATGTATCACCTGCCATCAGCGTGCCAATGATTGGGGCACTGCCGTCCTGCCGGATACGCCCGAAGCGACGCAAGCGGCAGCACTTCTGCCTGATGTCCCTGCCAATCCTTATGATGACGCGGCGATTGCTGCCTACTTCCGCAATATCGGGAAGAATTCGCCCGTCGCCGATACCCAGTCGCTTGACTACGTACTGCAAGTGTCAAAAGGAATTGCTGCATTTCGCAACTGGGTGAAGACCGATTTCCCTGATCACACTGCATCGACGACCGATGTTACGCCCTACCCGTTCAAGCCAGCCGAGGCTCGCCTCATGGCGCCAGCCAATGCCGACGCCGCAAGACCGGACGAAAATGAGCAGGATCCAACGGGAAGGCTTTTCCTCCGCTAATACGACCTGATATGCATAGGCGTGATTTGCCTTCGGGGGGCGCACCTATGCTGTCGTTAAACGTCTTTGGTCAACTCCGGATCGGCGATCCGGATGGAAATGACCGAGCACCGCGATCAGCCAAGGCTCGCGGTCTTCTCGCTTTGCTGGCAACGGCGCCGCATTATTCCAGAAGCCGGAGCTGGCTGCAGGACAAGTTGTGGAGTGATCGAGACGCCAGAAAGGGCTCGGACAGCCTGCGCCAAACGCTTGTCGAGATTCGAAAAGCGTTTGGCCCCTATCAAGAAATCTTGCAGGCCGACCGCGAAAAGGTTGCCCTCGACCCATCTCGTTTCAAGGTCAGCTATCGCCTTGTCGAGTCGTTGGGTGATTGGGGTGATGAACAGGACGCCTTTGCTGGCATCGACATTCCTGACCCCGAATTCGAGGACTGGATTCGCGACACTCGATCGTCGCTTGCCGAGAAGGCGCGCGTCGGCGCTTTCGATGCACCGCACGCATCTGCGCCACCGAAGCCAGCAATCTTCTTTCAATTTCATTCCGACACTCAGTCAGCCAGCGAGTTGATCAACTCCCGCATGATGACGCTGACGACGGCATCTCTTCATGACCTGGACGACTTTCAGATCTTTCCACACATCCCGGATGCGGCCCGTGGCATCTCGCGTCAGCCTATCAGTGGTCTTTCCGTCTCCGTCCGAACCGCAACGATGGGACGACACAGCCACATTAGCTTCACGATCAGCCACGCAGAGACCGGCAGGCTTTACGCGTCGCGCATCGAGAAGCTGGCAAGTTCTTCTGAAGAGGCCCTGCATCATCTGTGTGGCACTTTAGTCCAGGCCATCCTCATTACATTGCGTGAGAGGAAGGACGATCTTGCGATCTCGAACTGCGCGGCACTTTTGGCCAGCAATGCTCGCAATCTGATCTTTCGCTTCGACCGTCAAAGTCTTTCAGAAGCGGACAAACATCTTAGCTATGCGTACGAGCACGATCCTCGACCGCAATATGTCGCGTGGCGGGCCTTTCTTCGCAATATGGCGCAATTCCAACATCGTAGTACTGCCTTCCTCGGCGACGAGATTACCTCAACGGAACTCGTGCAGGAGGCTCTGCGCCAGGATGGAAACAGCCCGGGCATCCTCAGTATAGGGGCGCATCTGGAATATCTTGGCGGAGGATCGAGCCGCGGATCGCTGAAGCTCGCCGAGCGGGCTGCCCAACTCGATCCGCTGAACCCGATGAATATGGCGATCCTGTCCAATGCAGAACTTGTTCTCGACAAGTTGAGGGCAAGCCGCAGGTCGGCAACAAAAGCTCTGGAACTGACGGGCGGTGGGGAGCACCGCGCCTTCGTCGAATTCTTCTGCTGCATGTCGGCCGCGGCTGTCGGCGACTATGACGCAGCCATCGGTCATGCGGAGGCTGCTCTTATTTTGCGGCCTGCCTTCCGGGCGCCATTGCGTTATTTGATCGCCCTGTACATCCAAAAAGGGATGACGATACATGCGGAACGCGCCATCGGCCAGTTGCAGTTGCTTGAGCCGGACTTTACGCCGGCCCGTTTCCTCGATGACGATTATCCCGTCACCACGATGCGGCGCATCAGACTGATCGACACTATTTCCGCGTAATCTTATATAGTCTTGATACCGTTGGTTGATTCACGCTGCAATCACGATGATGCACTAGTTTGAGTGCGTTAAGACACATGAGGGCAGACTATGAGTGACACCAATATCGTGATGGACCATTTGCGCGCAGCCTTGCTTGCCACGCCGAAGGAAAGCACGTTTCTTACCTATCTCATCCAGATGGCGCTGATTGAAGGAAGCAATGCATCTCAGGATCGCTTCGCGAACCAGGACATCGCTTTGGATGATGACACGGAAAGCCACCGCAGGGTGTACCCGACGCCATCAGAAAAGAGCTACCCAGCTCAGGCCTACGCGTGATTTGTATCTAAAGCGCCATGCGCCTTTTCCCACGCAAAGGACGCTTTGGCTCTTTGAATCTACGCAGCGCTTATCAAAGATCGATCCCGATTTTCGGGTCTATGCCTCAGCCGTTCGCAACAGGGATGCCTCTTGGCGATACGCATTCGCCAAGACTTTTTTTCGAGGTCACACGCTGAAGCGACATGAATGGCGTGTCGAGACCACGTGACCTGAGAGTGTATAGAGACGCGCATCGGATCATGCGGGCTTTGGGATCATCAGGACGCTCTCTGCGTGAGCATGCACCGTTTCCCCTTGTGCAAATCGGTATATCAAGAAATGAAAAGCCCGGACGCAACTGCCTCCGGGCTCTGTTTATCCATCAAGTTTTATCGGATGAAGACGCCCGCAAGCCGTCGGTGCTATCTCTTATGTGCGCTCAATGCGAATGACCTGCGGTTCGCTTACCAGATATTTCTCGCTCTTGATGGCCTTCACCGCCTTACGGATTGCATCTTCCATCGTAGCGTGCGTCACGAGGATAATGGTCTGAGCTCCCTGCTCCATCGGCACCTGAGAGCGCTGAACGATTGATTCCAGAGAGATGTTGTTTTCCGCCATGCGGGTCGCTATCGACGCAAACACGCCGGCCTTGTCCTTCACAGTCAAGCGGATGAAGTAGCCACCTTCGTGGCTCTTCATCTTGGCACGACGATAATCCGTGAGGGACTTTGCAGGACGGCCAAGCACCGGCACCTGCTGGGCACCGGGTCGGCTCTTGGCGATATCGGCGACATCGCCCAGCACCGCAGACGCCGTGGCGTTGCCGCCGGCACCAGGGCCAACCATCAGCAATTCACCGAGAATATCCGATTCCACCGCGACCGCATTGGTCACCCCATCGACCTGCGCGATAACGGAATCGAGCGGCACCATGGTCGGGTGGACACGTTGCTCGATGCCGGACTCGGTCAGTTGGGCGACACCGAGAAGCTTGATGCGATAGCCGAGGTCGGCAGCAGCTTGAATATCTTCGATGGAGATATTGGTGATGCCTTCAAGATAGATGTCGTCGGCGGCAATCTTGGAGCCGAAAGCGAGCGTCGTCAGGATCGCAAGCTTATGAGCCGTATCGTTACCCTCGATATCGAAAGCCGGATCGGCCTCCGCGTAGCCGAGACGCTGCGCTTCCTTGAGGCAGGCTTCAAAGGACAGACCTTCCTTTTCCATCTTGGTCAGGATGTAATTGCACGTGCCGTTCATGATGCCGTAGATGCGTGACACATGGTTGCCCGTCAGCGATTCACGCAGCGCCTTGATGATCGGAATACCGCCAGCAACGGCCGCTTCGAAGTTAAGCAGGGCGCCCTTCTCTTCCGCCATCTTTGCCAGTTCCACGCCGTGCTTTGCCAGCAGCGCCTTGTTTGCCGTCACCACATGGAGACCACGAGAGAGAGCGGCGCGAACAGCCTTTTCTGCCGCACCAGATGCGCCGCCGACGAGTTCGACGAAGACATCGATATCGGCCTTTTGCGCCATGTCTTCCGGTGTGTCGAACCAGGTAATACCCGAGAGATCAAGGCCGCGGTCACGCGAGCGATCGCGTGCCGACACAGCAATAATCTCAATTGCGCGTCCGCAGGTAATCGCAAGTTCGTTGCTTCTCTGCTGGAGGATGCGCACGAGCGAAGAGCCGACAGTGCCGAGTCCCGCTATGCCGATTCTCAATGAATCTGCCATGGGTATATTCCTGATTTGCTTTAATGAAAGAGGTGGCCGGAACCGGCCACCTTGGCGGGTTGCCCTTATCTGTGGGCGTTGAGCGAGACGACGTTGTGAAGCGTGTCGTCCGCTGTCGACAGGAAGCGCTTGAGATTGCGCGCGGCCTGACGAATCCTGTGCTCATTCTCCACGAGCGCGAGGCGAACGTAATCGTCGCCCATTTCGCCGAAGCCGACCCCCGGAGCGACCGCGATATCGGCCTTCTCGATCAAGAGCTTGGAAAATTCAAGCGAACCGAGGTGGCGGAATTTTTCTGGAATTTTTGCCCAGGCGAACATGGTGGCAGCCGGTGGCGGAACTTCGAAACCGGCCTTGCCGAATGTATCGACCATGACGTCGCGACGGCGGCGATAGACGTTACGCACTTCGGCGATATCGGAGCCATCGCCGTTCAGAGCGTGCGTGGCTGCAACCTGGATTGGCGTAAATGCACCGTAATCGAGATAGGACTTCACGCGTGTCAGTGCAGCGATCAGACGTTCGTTGCCGACTGCAAAGCCCATGCGCCAACCGGGCATGGAGAAGGTCTTCGACATGGAGGTGAATTCCACCGATACATCCATGGCGCCCGGTACTTCCAGAACGGATGGCGGCGGGTTCTTCTCGTCGAAGTAGATTTCCGAATAGGCAAGGTCGGACAGCACGATCAGGTCGTGCTTCTTCGCAAACGCGATCACGTCCTTGTAGAAATCCAAAGACGCCACGTGAGCGGTCGGATTGGATGGATAGTTGATGATCAGGGCCAGAGGCTTCGGGATCGAATGGCGCACAGCGCGCTCAAGCGGACCGAAGAAGGTTTCATCCGGCTCGACATTCATCGAACGGATGACGCCACCTGCCATCAGGAAGCCGAAGGCATGGATCGGATAGGTCGGGTTCGGACAAAGGATCACGTCGCCGGGCGCGGTGATCGCCTGCGCCATGTTGGCGAAACCTTCCTTTGAGCCCAGCGTTGCGACAACTTGGGTATCAGGGTTCAGCTTCACACCAAAGCGGCGCGCGTAATAAGCGGCCTGGGCGCGGCGAAGGCCTGGAATGCCTTTAGAGGACGAGTAGCGATGGGTGCGCGGGTCCTGAACGACTTCGCAAAGCTTGTCGACGATTGCCTTCGGTGTCGGCAGATCTGGATTGCCCATGCCAAGGTCAATAATATCCGCGCCACCCGCTCGCGCGCTCGCTTTCAAACGGTTGACCTGTTCGAAGACGTATTGCGGCAGACGCTTGACCTTGTGAAACTCTTCCATCTCTTTCCTCATGGAAATGGACCGGCTTATCCGGTCCACACTAGCGTTCGTTTTTTGGTTTGAAACATAAGCCCCACACGAACAAATCGGACCTGTGCTGTTCATTGTAGCGCAAGCGGTGGAAAACACGAATTGGTTTTCCCGAAACGCCACGCTGTTACCGACGCTTTGCCCGATCGAGCGTCGCGACATCTACTTGTGCAGATCGTGCCTGCATAACGCCAGATTCTTGTAAAATGCAAGGCAAAGCCGCCGCGCGAACGGCGGCTCCCCTCAATCAGCCACGTTCGCCACGCACAATTGCGGAGCGGATGACCGAAAGCACACGATCTGCCTCGATCTTCGTGCAAATCTTCTGGCTAGGATGGCCATCCCAATTGCCCGGCGGGAAGGTAACACCATCCGGCTTCTGAATTGTCTGGCCGTCGGCGAGACCGCCGCAAACGACGCGGATCGCGCCGGTTCGCGTTTCGAAAAGTTCGGGGTTCGTCAGATAGACGCAGGCACAAGAATCGTGGACGACCATGCCGTCGCCTGTGCGCATGTTGTAAAAGCTGATGTAGAACTGCGAGAGGTCGGACAGAAGCTGAACGGCCGCGCCATTTTCCTTGACCATATCCGCCAGAAAACCGGAGGTCATGACCGTTTTCGTGGTGACGTCCAGACCGATGACGGTGACCGGCCACGGCGCGGTGAAAACGACATCGGCCGCTTCGGGATCGCCGTGAATGTTCGCCTCCGCTGCAGGGCTGACATTGCCGTTGATATCGAAGGCCCCACCCATGATGATGACCTCCTTCACCAGAGCCGCGAAATCGGGATCGGTCTTCAGAGCGAGCGCCAGATTGGTCATGCGACCAACGGCAATCAACGTCACTTCGCCGGGATTTGCCTTGACGGTATCGATGATGAATTGGTGGGCTGCGCGGGGATCGAGCGGCACATCCACCGTTTCCGGGACGCCAATATTTCCAAGCCCATCATCGCCATGAATAAAGGTTGGGAAATGACCCTCGGCACGCGATGGATCGAATGTCTTGCCGGCGCCTTTGGCAACCGGTGCATCGATCATCCATTGCTGCTTCAGGAACTGCGCATTGCGGGTGGTAATCTCGATTGGCGCGTTGCCAAAAACGGTCGTGACCCCGATGAGATCGATGTCAGGGTGACGATGCAGAAAAAGCAGCGCCATTGCATCATCAATACCCGGATCTGTGTCGAAAATTACCTTCTGCATATGTCCCTCATTTAAATTCGGTGGCCTGCTTTGCAGCTGCGTTCGGCGCACAATAACCTCCTGTGCGGACTGCGCAATCTTTTCCGTCCGTCCATTAGCGCCACCTGCAAAAGCGGTTGCGGGACAAGGCATTCAGTGCCACAAGCGGCCAGCAAAACATTCCGGATGCCTCCCAGTGCAAGACGTCGCCCTCCAGCTTTTCATCGTTCTGTTCTTTGTCGCCGTCTTTGCCGGCTTCGTCGATTCGATTGCCGGAGGCGGAGGATTGATCGTGCTGCCGGCCATGCTGATCATGGGCATACCGCCACTGGAGGCACTGGGGACCAACAAGTTGCAGGCCCAGTTCGGCTCGGCTTCCGCAACGATCGCCTATGCCCGCAAGGGCCATGTCAATCTAAGACAACAGCTTCCGATGGCCGTTATGGCGCTGATCGGCGGAATGGCCGGGGCGTTTATCGCGTCCTTCGTTCCGGCCGATATACTCAGGGCCATCATGCCATTTCTGCTCGTTGCGATTGCCATCTACTTCGCCTTCAAGCCGAATCTGAGCGATATCGACAGCCATCGCCGCATCACCCCATTTCTGTTCGGCGTGACTGTCGTGCCGTTGATCGGCTTTTACGACGGCATCTTCGGCCCTGGTGCCGGCTCGTTCTACATGCTCGCTTTCGTCGGCCTCGCCGGCTTCGGCATGTTGAAAGCGACCGCCCACACGAAGCTTTTGAACTTCGGCTCGAATATCGGCGCCTTCATCGTGTTCACATTCAACGGTGCAACTCTTTGGAAGCTTGGGCTGGTGATGGGCCTTGGGCAGTTTCTCGGCGCCCAGATCGGATCCGGATTGGCGATGAAGAACGGCGCAAAGATCATTCGCCCGCTCCTGGTCATCTCCTGCCTCGCCATGGCAGCCAGACTTATTCTAGATACGAGTGCGCCCTACTCTCTCGGCTGGATCTTCGGCAAGCTCAGCGGCGCTTGATCTTCAGATCAAGCGAAAACTCGAAACTTTTTCCTAGCCGCACTCAAGTGTCGCCATTTCATCCATGTTGGTCAGCACCACAACCGCGCCCATGACGTGATTGTTAGATGCACGCAACGGCGTCATCCGGCATCGCGTGGAAAACCGCTGCCCGTCCTGGTAAGCGTGATGAATATAGCCAACCTTCTCCCCGGCAAAGCAACGATCCAAGGCGGGCTTTGCCTGCAAGTAGAAGCCGTCTTCACCAGTAAACTCGGTGACGTGGCAGCCGATGAGCGACAGCCTCGTCCGGTTCTTCATTTTGGCATAGGCATGATTGGTATAGAGATAGCGGTAATCGCTGGTGACAACGATAATGTGGTCGTCGAGACTGTCGAGAATCGCGTCGTTGAACAGCGGCTGCTCATAAAATGCAGGCGCTAAAACCTTGGGTGGCTGAGTGATTGCAGAAAAAACGTCTGCGCCGAATTGATCTGAATGATCTCGGAAGTACCGGTCAATCAGCCCAGACATCATCACGCTTCGGCGCACAACCGCCAACCTATCGTCAGCTTCGTCACGCACGAGCGTGCACAGAAACTGGAATTGTCTGTAGAGCTCATCCTGACTGGACGCTTGATGAGCCAGAATGTCGTTGACGATCGCCTGAATCTCTCTGTCAAAAGATTGGACAAGCGTGTCCTCACCCCGGTTGATAGCCTGCTGCAACTGCAGGCTTTTGATCGCAAAGGCCTGAAAAAAATCCTGGAGCAAAGTGTCCATCCACGTTCACTGCGAATAACTCGGAAATACTCTCCGACCGCAAGTTTGGCCGTACCAATCCGCCACAGCAATACTACCCGCATCGCCGTCGTCAATATACCATTTATAGTAGTATTTTCATGAAAAGCGAAGCCCCGACTGCCATCGGGGAATGGCCGCGACCGATGCTGGCTTACGCGACCACGCGCGTGCGGCGATCTTCCAGCTCCTTGACCACCACAATGGCGCCAACAAGCTTGTAGGAAGGCGAATAGCAGGGGGACATCTCGAAGGACTTGACCACTGTATGCCCAAGTGCGTCCTCGGCATAGGTGTACTTCTCAGCCTCACCCTTGAAGCACGCATCGAGCTTCTCACGAAACGCCTGCTGGAAGTGGTGGATGCCGACCAGCTCGGCAATGTGTTTGCCGATGATTTCACTGCGATCCGATTGCAGCGACGCTGCGTTGGCGGAATTAGTGTAGTTGATGCGGTAGCCAGGAGAGACAACAACGACACGATCGTCCAGGTCTTCCAATCGATCTTCATCCAGAATGATGTAGGGGCTCCATGGCGCATCTTCGTCATCCGGCGTGCTGCCATCGCGCGGAAGACCCGCGCCGATATAACGATCGACAAGCTTGCGAAGAACGTCGGCATTGCGCTGAACGCAACCGATGTCTTCCGCCTCTTCGTTCAGAAGATCGATAGCGAAACGAAACTGTTCTAGAATTTCCGACGACGAAGCGTTCTTTCTGCCGATTATATTATCGAGCAGAGTTTCCAGCTCTTTGTCGAGCGCGGCGACCTTGGGCGCTTCATTGCGAAGAACTGCGCTTTTCAGCTCCGCATAACGCTGCCAGAATAATTCGATTTTTCTCTTCAACTCAACACTCCCGAGACGCAGGCATTCAAGCTGCCCAATCCTCTCCGGGCGCACACGCGATTATCTGCACGATGTGCCCGTAAAGCATGATGTAAGGAGTTGCAAGATCACCACACCAGCACATTCACCCATATCACAATCGGCGGTGTCATTACAAATCCGAGAAATAGTAAGGAAGAATAAGCACGTATTATCTTGAAGCACGCCGGCTAAAGCAGCGCAGAGCAAAATCTCTCTGCCTCATGTGGTCTAGTAATACCCCAAGTGGTAGACAGCATTATTGAAAAGGATCGACCGACTTTCAATCCGCCGTCTTGACCTGTTCCTTGATGTGCCAGCGATCGTGGTACCACAACCACTGACCCGGGTATTCACGCACCCAGCTTTCGACCTTATCGTTCAGAAGCTGTGCGGTCTTCTGAATGTCAACGCTGCCCTTTTCGTTGAGCGGTATTTCGACTTTGGGCTCGATTTCCAGACGGTAGCGATTATCCGGCAGGCGGATGCATCGCGCCGGATAGACATCGCAGCCGAACTGGCGCACCAGCTTGGCAAGTAGCGGATTCGTCTGAACATTATGTCCGAAAAACTGGGTGGGAAGACCTTTGCGAAACTTCTGATCAACGAGCACGCCAACGCCCGCCCCTCGCTCCAGCTGCCTCGCCAACGCGAAGGATGAGCCTGCATGCGAAGGAACGAGCTTGCCCATCCGCTCCTTACGGAAATTGAAGATTTTCTCTGCCACGTAAGGATTGTTCGGAGGACGGAAGAGCACAGTCACGTCAAGGCCGAAGGCTGATCCGGCGACAGGTAGAAGCTCAAAATTTCCGGTATGGGCCGTGAAGACGATGAATGGGCGTGGATTGTCCCGCAGCTCAAGAAAGTTGTCGATGCCGACAACCTCGATTCGGCCGGGCTTGGTCTGCTCCGGGTCGTAATCGAATAGTCGGTCAAGAAAGACATATTCGGCTGCGAGCCGCCCCATATTCCCCCAGCTGTCGAGCGCGATGTCCAGACGCTCTTCTTCGGTCTTCTCCGGATAGGCGCGAGCGAGGTTGAAGAGCATCAGCTTGTGGCGTGGCGTCTTAGGCCCAAGTTTACGCGCAATGCGATCGGCAAAGTGAATGGCGGGATCGGCCGGCAAGAGCTTCAGCATGTTCAAAAAGCCGAACGCGATGGTCGCGTTCAGCCACTGGCGAAAGTTCTCAAGCGCCAGAACAATGCGCGTTATAAAAAGCTTCACTGATCAATCCATCCGCAGAACGATCTTACCGAAGACCTGACGGGTCTCCATGCGTTCCAGAGCCATGTCGATATCGTCGAAGGTTACTTCGGTATCGATTACCGGATGTACAAGGCCACGCGCCATTTTCTGCATGGCATCGGCCATGTTCTGCATGCGGCAACCAAAAGAACCAAGCAGCTTGAGCTGCTGCTGGAAGAGCATCATCAGGTTGATTTCGGTCGAGACGCCCGAGGTCGAGCCACAGGTGACGAGACGACCACCGCGCTTCAGCGAGAACATGGAGCCTGCCCAGGTATCCTTCCCGACGTGCTCGAAGACGACGTCGACGCCCTTCTTCTTGGTCAGCTTGCGCACGACACCTTCGAATCGATCCACGCGGTAGTTGATGACATGATCGGCACCCAACGCTTTAGCGCGTTCGATCTTGTCGTCCGAACCGACCGTGGTGATCACTGTGCAGCCCATCTTCTTCGCCAGCTGAATGGCCGCCGTGCCAATGCCAGAGCCACCGGCATGAACGAGGATCGTTTCACCGGGCTGGAGCTTGGCATTGTCGAACAGCATGTGCTCTACGGTACCGAAGGTCACCGGTGCAAGCGCGGCTGCCACAGCATCGACGCCAGGCGGAGCCAGAACCAGCTGACGGGCGGGGATGTTGATCTTTTCCTGCGCAAAGCCATCGAGGTGGAAACCGTGGACGCCGCCGACATTTTCACACAGGTTGTCACGACCCGCGACGCAGTGATGGCAACGACCACAGATGCGCGCGCCGTAAATGGAGACCAGCTGGCCGGGAAGAACATTGGAGACGCCAGGACCGATGGCCTCCACCACGCCCGAGGCTTCTGCACCAATCGTCAAGGGCATCTTGCGCTTGGCAAAGGCCATGCCGCGCCAGCCCCAGACGTCGATGTGGTTCAGCGCGACCGCCTTGACCCGCAGCGTGACCTCACCGGGTGCCGGCGCTTCCGGCTCCGGCAGATCCACCTTTTCGAGCTTACGGTCGTCGACGAGTTGAAGAGCGCGCATAATAGAAGTCCTTCGCCCGAAGGCGTTAAAGCGTTTTCGATCGAGAGCGCCGCTCGCCCGCATGGACACGCAAAGGCGGCTCTCCTTTGTTTACAAGTGCATCGGACGCGTTAGGGCCGATACGTTGGGGAACCGATTAAGCCGGTTCCCGCGTCATGACAAGGCTTGCGTTCTGGCCACCGAAGCCAAAGGAGTTGGACAGCACGGCACTCACCTGAGCATCCCGCTTCACATTCGGCACCACGTCCAGCGCAATCGTCGGATCAGGATTGTTGTAATTGATGGTTGGCGGAAGTGTGCCGGTCAGCATGGTCTGCAAGGAGAACACGGCCTCGACCGCTCCTGCTGCCGTCAGCGTGTGGCCGATCATCGACTTGTTGGAGGAGACCGGGATCGACTTCAAACCGTCACCGAAGACTGCAAGCATGGAGCTATACTCCATCTTGTCGTTTTCCGGCGTGGAGGTGCCATGGGCATTGACGTAGCCGATATCGCTTTCGGAGAAGCCGGCATCGGAAAGTGCTGCACGGATCGTCGCAATCGCAGGACCGCCATCTGGCGAGGAGCGCGTGCGGTGGAAGCTGTCTGCCTTCTCGCCGGCACCCTTGATGATGCCGAGAACCTTTGCGCCCCGCGCTACCGCCGCTTCAAGCGATTCCAGAACCAGCGTCGCAGCACCTTCGGCAATGACGAAACCATCGCGATCCTTGCTGAAAGGCTTAGACGCTTTTTCCGGTGGATCGTTCTGCGTCGACAAGGCCGACAGAAGCGAGAAGCGGATCAGCGCTTCCGCGCTGACCGATCCGTCCGTTGCAACCGTCAGCGCGCGATCCGTGCGCCCCTGGCGGATGGCTTCGACGCCGAGCTGGATAGCTGTTGCGCCGGAAGCGCAGGCCGTCGACAGCGTGACCGGAAGGCCACGTGTGCCGAACTGATCGGACAGCCGCTCCGAAATCGCACCGAACAATGCGGCTTCCTGGAAGGCCGGATCGGGACGCTCACGAAGAGCGGACATGAAGCGATCATAGGCGTCGCCCGGTTTTGCGGCAGGCGGCGAACGGTCGGCAAGCTCGAAGCGGGCGCTCCATTCCGGTTCGATCGGCGGTGCCGCAAGAAACAGCGGTCCGTTGAAATCGCCGGATAGTCCGGCCTGTGCCAAAGCTTCGATCGTGGTTTCGCGCGCGAAAGCGAAGGACCGCTCGACGGAATTGGGTGCAGGGATATCGATGAAATCGACCGTGCCACAAATCTTGGTGGAGAGGTTGTCTGTCGGAAAGCGGGTGATCTTGTGGATGCCAGATTTGCCGGACGTCAGAGCCGACCAGTTATCTGAAAGTCCCTGCCCCAAGGAGGTGATGATGCCCATGCCGGTGACGGCAACGATGGGACGGCCAAGGTGATCCTTGAAAGTGCTGGATGCCATGGTCTTAACTCCTCAAGCGTCTTTAGAAAGAACGGCAACACCTTCACCGCGCACATGGCCAACCGTGGTCACGACCGCTTCGGTTGCGGAAGCCGCCATCGGCTTTTCTGCCGCACTGTCGAAAGGTGGGACCTTCGCGCCGCTCTCGAGCGCAAGGGCGGCAAGCGCCAGACCAAGCGGAAACTGCGCTTCCAGTCCATGGCCGGTGACACCACCGAAGCCGCGAATGGCAGCATGCGGCAGGGTCTTTTCGAGGATGTCCTTTTCGCGGGCTGTCAGGCCGTCATAGCCGCTGGCGCCGGAAAACACCACTGTGTCTGCCGCATCCTTTGCGGGTGCAAGCAGGCGTCCAAGACGCGTCTCAAGCTTGCCTTCATCACGATTGCCGCGATCGCCTTCGATCGCGTCGATGCGTGCGTAAATCTTCGCCCCACGCGCTTCAGCGCGCTTGCGCGATTCCAGCACAAGAAACGCGCCGACAGAGCCGGTAATCATGCCACCTCCCTCGCCTTCCATGCGCGACCACAGCGGCTGCCAGTCGCCTTGAGCATGCGCGCCAACCGCTTCGAACAGCAGCGTCATATCGGGACGCTCGGCGGCGAAAGCACCACCGACCAGCGCATGGCTCGATTCGCCTGAGCGAATTCGGTAGAAAGCGGTCTCGACGGCTGAGATGCCTGCCCCCTCTTCACCCATGAAGGTGCGTGAAGAGCCCGTGACCTTGTGAACGATCGAAATATTGCCAGCCATCAGATTGGAAAGCTGGGCGAGAAACAGCGTCGGACGAAGTTCTGTCGTCAGCTTTTCATTGAGCATGACTTCGCGGTCGTTGCGCTTCAGGCCTTCATCGACAATCAGCGTATCGACATTGATGTCGCGCTCTCCGCCTCCGGCTGCAACGATCATGTCCATCGTGCCGCAGGCTTCAGCGTCTTCCTTCAAGCTAGCATCGTCGAGAGCAAGACCGGCGGCAAACACGCCGAGGCGCTGCCAGTTTTCCATCTGGCGCTGATCCTTGCGCCCAATTTGAGCGGACCAGTCGATCTCCGGTAATGGATGAATGGGATAAGGAGCAAACTTTTCCGTTTCAACGATCGCCTCAGGCGTCGTGGTGCTGGAGAGCAGCGCAATATGGGCATCTTTACCGACGCCGTGACAGGTCACGATACCGACCCCGGTAATCACCACATCATTGTCAGACTTCATCATCCGTGATCCTTCGTCGCTTTTCCGAGACGCAGTCTCGGGCGAGCCTCACAAGCGGCAGAGAAGCCGCACTTGCCATGCGGAATAATGCGCGCGATGCAGCTTTGCAATGGCGAAGGCCAAATGACCTCTCGCAGTGCGTGACTTTTCAGCATTTTAAACGCGAAGACAGCGTTTTTGATCAGGCGGAAGTGTCGGCGGCAATGGCCGCCATCAGGCCCACTTCCTCAGCGCGCTTCTTGATGATCGGCGCGAGCGGAATTTCGGAAAACGGCATGGTGCGAAGCTTCAGCTGCGCGTCGCAGACTTTCTTTCCGCCCGAGGTGATCTTCGCCTTCGTAACCGCAAAGCCCGATCCGTCATGTTCCAGATAGGCTTCGATATCGAGTTCGGCATTGGGTTCGACGAAGGTGCGCATCTTGGCACTATCGACCGACATCAGGAACGGCATGGCGGCGAAATCAGTCATGGCGAGAACCAGCATCCCGGATGTCTGGGCCATGGTTTCGATCAAAAGTACGCCTGGAACCAGCGGCATGCCAGGAAAATGTCCCTCGAAAACCGGGCTCTTGTCCGGCACGACCGATCGCGCCTTCAAGATGCGGGCTGATCTTTCGATAGACTCGATTCGGTCCACCATCTGGAAATATTCGAGAAGCATCTTTTGTCCGTTGAATGAGACAGAATGGTTTGCCCCAAGACACCGTCTCATGGGCAGAGATCCTCGAAGCGTGCCGAGGATCAAGCTCTGTTTAAAGCGTCATACGGGTTCCATTGCCTGGAACCCGCAGAAGCGGAAGACAGAATCAGCCCTTGGCTGCCTTGAGCTCGTCAATCTTGGCGCAGAGGTTCTTCAGAACGAAGTATTCTTCGGTCGAAACCTTGCCTTCATTGACTTCCTGCGTCCACTGCTCGAGCGGGATCTTGATACCGAATTCCTTATCGATGGCGAAAACGATATCGAGGAAGTCGAGGCTGTCGATGCCGAGGTCGTCGATCGTGTGGCTTTCCGGCGTAATGGTTTCGCGATCGATTTCGCTGGTGTCAGCGATGATGTCGGCAACCTTATCGAATGTAGCTGTCACGCCCGTAATCCTTTGTGTTCTTAATTATAAAGGTCTCTTCTGACGCACCACATAGGGAAGTTGTATCAAAAAGCCAATGCTTTCGTGATGCTTCGGTCTATTTTGGGCGATGTGTGTTGCGCACGCCCTACAGTCAAACGGCCAGAGAATGGCGCCCTCGCCCGTTGGAGAGGTAGGTGTCGAACCTAGCGGCAATGCTGCGAGCAAAAGGCTTGCCTGTGTCCGTCAAGGCGAAATGATCCGCCTTAAGATGAACGAGTCCATCGCAATCTGTCTGCGCGAAATGCCTTGCTTCTTCGACCGCTGTCAGAGAGGCATTGCCATAAAGCGCGGTCAATGCCGACAGATCGAGCGAAAAATCGCACATGATCCTCTCGATCACGTAGGCCCTCACACGGTCTTCGACGGAAAGCGCGATGCCGCGGGCGGTGCAAAGACCATCGGTTTCGGCCATGCGCTCATATTCGCCGGTTGCAACGATGTTCTGCACATAGCCTTGCGGCAACTTGCCGATGGAAGATGCGCCGAGCCCGATCACGGCGTCGGCGCTGTCGTCAGTATAGCCTTGAAAGTTGCGGCGAAGTTCTCCCTCTTTCATCGCGCTTGCCAGAGTGTCTCCCGGCTTGGCGAAGTGATCAATTCCGACCGCCTCGTAACCCGCCTCCACCAACATTTCGGCTGCGGTCGTCATCTGCCTGTAGCGCGCGATCGCATCCGGCAGCGCCTCTTCTGGGATCATCGTCTGGTGCTTCTTCATCCATGGCACATGCGCGTATCCGAAGAGGGCCACACGGTCCGGGTTCAAGGACAGGATCTTGTCGATGGTATCGCGAAGCGTCTCCAGCGTTTGATAAGGAAGGCCGTAGAGCACGTCGCAATTGACGGAATGGACACCACGCGCCCTCACCGCATCGACGACGGATTTCGTTTGCTCGAAGGTCTGTATGCGATTGATCGTGTTTTGCACCTTCGGATCAAAATCCTGCACGCCGAGGCTTGCTCGCGTCATCCCGATTGCCGCCAAGGCATCATAGCGCCCCTCATCAAGATCGTTCGGGTCCATCTCCACGCTGATCTCAGCATCGTCCGATACGGAAAATGTCGAGCGGATGTGGTCCATCAGGGCGATCAGGTCTTCCGGTTTCACCATGGTCGGCGAGCCCCCACCGAAATGCACGGCAGTGACTTTTGCATGGCGCGAAACAAGTCGGCCGACTGCGTCGATCTCTCCATGGAGTGCCTTCAGATAGGCGGCGATCGGCTCGTAGCGAAGCGTGTGTTTGGTGTGGCATGCACAGAACCAACAGAGCCGGTCACAATAGGGAATATGGATGTAGAGGGACAGGCGATGTTGCTGGTTAAGAGCGCGCAGCCAAGCCGCATACTCGCCAGCACCGATGCCCTCGTGGAAGTGTGGCGCTGTTGGATAGCTGGTGTAGCGGGGAACGGCCGCCGAATATTTCTTCAACAAATGCTCAGCCATCGCGATCGCTTCCTGACATGTATCAATTCTGCGACTTAGGGATACAGGCTGCGACAGTTTGCAACTTTGACTTCGATCAAATTAACTAATAAACAAACAGATCAGAAGCGGTGTGGGGACATGCGCTTCGGGGGCTTAAGGTAGCGGGATTTTGGAGATCGTGTTGCGGTCTTACCCGTTCGACTTGGACGTGATGCGATGGACACGCTGCAGAGAACTATCCACAATTCGGACATGCCCGTGGTGTGCCGGTCTTGCGAGGCGCGCCATGGTGGCCTCTGCGGTGTCCTCACCCCGTCGCAGCTTCTGGAGCTCAACCGCCAGTCCAGCCGAAAAAAGTTCGAGACCGGCAACGAGCTGCTCGGTCAGGGCGAGCTTGTGCCCTACTACGCCAATATTCTCAACGGCGTCATCAAACTATCGAAAATGATGTCGGATGGTCGTCAGCAAATCGTTGGCCTGCAATTCGCGCCGGATTTCCTTGGGCGCCCTTTCAATGCCGAAAGCAGCATGACGGCTGAGGCCGCTACCGATGTGGAGATTTGCCTGTTTCCACGGCGCGTCGTGGACCGGATGATCAGCGAAGTGCCGAACATGGAGCGCAAGCTTCACGGTCAATCGCTGAAGGAGCTGGACGAAGCACGGGACTGGATGCTGACGCTCGGCCGCAAGTCCGCCCAAGAAAAAGTAGCGAGCTTCCTGCATCTGATCGCCACGCACATCGATCCCGAGAAGGGTGACGCGTCCTCTTTCGACCTGCCTCTGTCACGTGCTGACATTGCCGATTTTCTCGGTTTGACGATCGAAACCGTCAGCCGTCAAATGACCAAGCTGAAAAAAGAGGGCATCATTCGGATCGAAAACAACCGGCATATTACCGTGCCCGATCTTGACGCGTTAAGCGATGCCGCTGGAAACGACTGAGCGACCTACTTGTCCCAGTGCAGGTGCGTGAGCGAGGCGCCGAACATGTAAGGCGCCTTAGCCTCTGCTGGTGTGAAAACCGTTCCGGTCAGGATCAAAACTACAAAAAAGCACTTCATCATCACGCTCCCCAGCGCCTGCCATCAAGTGGCCTCCCTGACAACAAGTTTTAGACGATAAGATACTCTTTTCGTTTAAGAAATTCGGTTATCACGGAATTGGAGGGATGCGTTAAAAACGCTCATCCCAGGTAACATTTCGTTAAGATAACCGGGGCTGCCTCACAGCTCCTCAGCAAAACGATGCTGGTTGAAGCATGCCGATATCTCGATTATAGAACAATCATCCACATGGACCCGGTGAAAATCCGGGTGGCTCTTCTGGCCGCCGATCCGCCAGACAACACAGCAACGCAACCTGTTTCATCTTTTTGAGGACCGAGTTCTGCTCGGCCCGTTGCATCAACTGTGGTAACTCATCCATGCAAACTTTTTCACACTACCGTCGGGAGTGGTTCTCCAATATTCGTGGAGACGTGCTTTCCGGCGTTGTCGTCGCACTTGCGCTGATCCCGGAAGCAATCGGCTTTTCCGTCATCGCCGGCGTCGATCCCAAAGTCGGGCTCTATGCCTCGTTTGCGATTGCCTGCGTTGCAGCTTTCATCGGCGGCCGTCCCGCCATGATCTCCGCGGCAACGGCTGCGACAGCCGTGGTTATGGTCTCGCTCGTCAAAGAGCACGGCCTGCAGTATCTCTTTGCCGCTACGGTCCTGATGGGCCTCATCCAGATTGTCGCGGGCTGGCTGAAAGTGGGACGCGTCATGCGCTTCGTCTCCCGCTCGGTGATTACCGGCTTCGTCAACGCACTCGCCATACTGATCTTCATGGCGCAGTTACCTGAACTGATCGGCGTGCCAACACTGACCTATGTGATGATCGCAGCCGGTCTCGCCATCATCTATCTCTTTCCATATCTGACCAAAGCGGTCCCCTCGCCGCTGGTTGCCATAGCCGTCCTGACCCTTGTCGCATGGTGGACGGGGATGGAGCTACGCACGGTGGGCGACCTCGGCGAGCTACCGTCGAGCTTTCCTGTACTGATGATTCCGCAAGTCCCGCTAACCTGGGAAACGCTGCAGATCATCTTCCCCTATTCCATCACGCTTGCCGCCGTCGGCCTGCTTGAATCCCTACTCACGGCTCAGATCGTCGACGACATGACGGATACGCCGAGCAACAAGAGCCAGGAGTGCGTTGGCCAGGGTGCGGGTAACATCGCCTCAGCGCTTATCGGCGGCATGGGTGGCTGCGCCATGATCGGCCAGTCGGTGATCAATGTGACGTCCGGTGGACGCGGCCGGCTCTCGACCTTCGTCGCCGGTGCATTTTTGCTTTTCCTTATCGTCGTACTGGACGACCTCGTTCGCATCATTCCGATGGCCGCACTTGTGGCGGTGATGATCATGGTATCGATCGGTACCTTTTCCTGGCGCTCGATCCTCGACCTCAGACGCAATCCGCTGCCATCTTCCGTCGTTATGCTGGCCACGGTCGTCACCGTCGTCGCAACGCACGATCTTGCCAAGGGCGTTATCGTCGGCGTGCTGTTGTCGGGGATTTTCTTCGCAGGCAAGGTCTCCAAGCTTTTTCGCGTGACGCGAAGCGAAGACATGAGCACCAAGACGGTGACCTATCTCGTGGAGGGCCAGATATTCTTTGCCTCGGCAGAAAACTTCATTCATGCCTTCAATTTTTCCGAGACGGCGGACAAGATCATCATCGACGTTTCGGCCGCGCATCTCTGGGATATCACCGCAGTCGGTGCTCTGGACAAGGCGGTCTTGAAGTATCGCAATGCTGGCGTCCAGGTCGAAGTCATGGGCTTCAACAAGGCAAGCGCCGAGATGGTCGACAGGTTTGCGCTCCATGACAAGGGAGAGCGGCTGGCGGCAAGTGCATCCTTGCACTGATGATGAGGGGCCGTGGCGATATCGCGGCCCTTCTTATCTCCAGATATAAGAGAATTGATGCCGGTTCTTTTGCTTATTGGGAGGCAGCAGGCGTGGATATTGGTTGCTGCTGCTCCGCAAGCGCACGAAGCTCTGCGACGCGCCGCTTGTATTCGGCCTCGGTGATCTGGCCGCGGCGGCGGGCAGCGCCCAGTGCGGTCAGGTTCTGCTCCATGGTCGAGGCTTCGTTTTCTTCCATCTGCGGCATCGCAGCCGTCATAGGCTTGGCGAAGGTCGGGAAATTGCCCGTGTCACGCTTCTGCAACGGGCCGCTGCTGACTGGCTGCGGGCCGACGATTTGCGCCTTGGGCCGCTCCATATGAGCGGGATTGACGAGCGGCTTCGGTGTGGTGCAGGCAGCCAGAGGAAGGACCAAGCCGCAAACCAACAGCACAGATGCTGCTTTTACGCTTCCTGAATGCTTGCCCATTTTCCTGCCCCACCTGTAAGGTAACTGTCGCCTGTCGAACGCAATTTGCCAGCGTCCATGTTGCTGGAACTTGTATTCGTTTTCGTACAGAATGTGCAAATACAAAAATCGCCGCGGAGGAGAACGTATGGCCGGCAATCGAGGCGGACCGAACGATCCTGATGACAAAGGGTTCAGTTTCGATCCCAAATCTGCCGACGCTTATATTCTTCGCGATCCGCAAGCCTTTGCCATGAATATCGCCAGAGCTGTGGAAAATCTCGGCAAGGCCGCATCGGAATGGCTTGCACCGCGAGAGCGCGGCGAGATCCCGCAGACTAGTCCAAGCCCTTTGAGCGATGTCTTCCAGACGATGTCGGATGTAGCGGAATATTGGATGGCGGAGCCTCAGCGCTCCATCGAGGCACAGACAAACCTTCTGTCGAACTACTTTGAAATCTGGCAGGAATCAGTTCTGCGGCTCTCGGAACAGCAGACCAAGGCCGGCGGGGAAAAACCCCAAAGCCAAACCGGCAACAAACGGTTTGCCGATGCCGACTGGCAGGCAAACCCGTTCTTTGACTTTCTGCAGAAGGTCTATTTCGCCACCGCCGGTTGGGCGGAGAAGATGGTCACGGAGGCCGATGGCCTGGACGAGCGCACCCGGGAGAAGGCCCGCTTCTATATGCGGCAGGTGACTGAGGCGATTTCGCCAGCCAACTTCGCCTTCACCAATCCTCAAGTGTTTCGAGAGACCGTTGCGACGAGCGGAGCCAATCTCGTTAGGGGAATGGCTCAACTGGCGGAAGACGTGGCTGTCGGCAAGGGACACCTAAGGCTTCGTCACACAGACTACAGCCAGTTCGTCATTGGCCAGAACATTGCAGTCTCTCCAGGCAAGGTGATTGCCCGCAGCGCGCTCTGCGAGGTCATCCAGTACGCCCCTTCGACGGAGACAGCGTTCAGGCGCCCTCTCCTGATCATCCCACCATGGATCAACAAGTTCTACATTCTCGATCTCAACGCGCGAAAATCCTTCGTCAAGTGGTGCGTCGATCAAGGTCACAGCGTCTTCATGATCTCCTGGATCAATCCGGATGCGCGTCATGCCGAAAAAGAATGGGACGACTATGTTCGTGAAGGTATCGATTTTGCCCTTACCGCGATAGAAGAGGCCACCGGCGAAGAGGATGTCAATGCGGTTGGCTACTGCATCGGCGGGACGCTTCTCGCTTCCGCTCTTGCCCTTCACGTCCAGGAGAACAACCACCGCATTCGCAGTGCCACGCTGCTTGCGGCGCAAACCGACTTCACCAATGCCGGTGATCTGAAGATCTTTATCGATGAGCCTCAGCTTGCTGCGCTCGACGTCCATATGAAGGCGATCGGATATCTGGATGGCGCGATCATGGCGGGCGTCTTCAACATGCTGCGCGCCTCCGATTTGATCTGGCCTTACATGGTCGATAACTATCTGCGCGGCACCCAGCCACCGCCCTTCGACCTCCTCTACTGGAACTCGGATTCGACGCGCGTCGCAGCAGCCGTTCACTCCTTCTATCTGCGCAACTGCTACCTGGAGAACAATCTCGCCGAAGGCCGCATGGTGGTGGGTGGCAAGGTACTGAACCTCAAGGACGTAACTATTCCGATCTACGATCTTGCCACCCGTGACGACCACATCGCTCCGGCACAATCGGTGTTGGAGGGTGCAAAGCTGTTCGGTGGGCCGGTTGAATTCGTGCTGGGTGGTTCGGGCCACATTGCGGGCGTGGTAAATCCGCCGGATGCGGGCAAATATCAATATTGGACGGGCGCGTCACCGGTCGGTGATCTCAAGAACTGGCAGCAGGAAAGCACCGTTCATGCCGGATCCTGGTGGCCGCATTGGCAGCACTGGCTTGAGGGACTGAGCGGAGAAAAAGTCGCGGCGCGCATCCCAGGGGACGGTAAACTCGTTCCGCTTTGCGATGCCCCAGGAACCTATGTTCTTGAATGACACACACCATCGGCAGACACTTGCGCCATGCGCTTTGATTCTCCCCTCGCGCCCGCGACGCTTGTTTCTCGCTACAAACGCTTTCTCTTCGACGCCATCCTGGATGACGGAACAGCGATTACCGGATCGTGTCCCAATACGGGCTCAATGCGTGGCCTAACGACGCCTGGTTCGCGTATTTGGCTTTCCGTGCATGACAGCCCGACGCGCAAGTACCGTCATATGCTGGAAATGGTGGAAGCGGATGGAACGGTGGTGGGCATCAACACTGGAATGCCGAACCGGCTTGCGGAAGAAGCGATCCTTTCAAATCGCGTTCCGTCACTACGTGGCTACGACATGCTGAAGCGCGAGCAGCGATACGGTATCAATTCTCGCATCGATTTTCTGCTATCGGCGCCTGGACGACCGAATGCCTATGTCGAAGTCAAAAACGTGCATTTCATGCGCGAGGCAGGGCTCGCGGAGTTTCCGGATACAGCGACGAAGCGCGGCGCAAAACATCTTGAAGAACTGGGTGACGCGGCAGAGACTGGCTATCGCGCCGTGATGCTCTATCTGATCCAGCGCGCGGATTGCCATCGGATGCGCATCTGCTCCGATCTCGACCCAATTTACGGAGAGGCTTTCCGACGCGCGATGGCACGGGGCGTGGAGGCCTATGCCATCGCTTGCGCGGTTTCGCCGACGGAAATCGTCGCGAACCGGATGGTTGCAATAGACGACTGGCACCCTACTGCTTTATGAACGCAGGTGAAAATAAGACAGAAAGCGATAGAATGGTCACCTATATCGACGCGACGTCGGCACCCATGAAGAATACGGGCGTCATCCGCCTCTATAACTCCGAAGATTTCGAAGGCATGCGCAAGGCAAGTCAATTGACGGCCCGTTGCCTCGATGCGCTGGCGGACATGGTCAAGCCTGGTGTCATGACCAACGCGATCGACCGCTTCGTCTTCGAATTCGGGGCCGATCATGGCGCGCTGCCCGCAACCCTCAATTATCGCGGTTATACGAAATCTGTCTGCACCTCTATCAATCATGTCGTGTGTCACGGCATTCCAGACGACAAGCCGCTGCGCGAAGGCGACATCGTCAATATCGATGTGACCTATCTTCTGGATGGCTGGTACGGCGATTCGAGCCGAATGTACCCTGTTGGGCTGATCAAGCGCTCGGCCGAACGCCTGCTCGAAGTCACCTACGAGTGCCTCATGCGCGGCATCGCTGCAGTAAAACCGGGCGTGCGGACCGGCGCCATAGGCGCTGCCATCCAGGCCTATGCGGAAGCGGAACGATGCTCTGTCGTCACGGATTTTTGTGGCCACGGCGTTGGGCGCCTCTTCCACGATACCCCGAACATCCTGCACTACGGAAAGGATAGCGACGGTCCGGAAATCCGCGAGGGCATGATCTTCACCATCGAGCCGATGATCAATCTCGGCAAGCCGCATGTGAAAGTTCTCTCGGATGGATGGACGGCGGTGACCCGCGATCGATCGCTCTCAGCGCAATATGAACATGCCGTTGGCGTCACTGCGACGGGCTGTGAGGTCTTCACCCTGTCGCCAGGCGGCTTCGACCGGCCTGGTCTGCCACCGCTCTAAAGAGAGAGTTATCGCCAGATGACAAAAGGTCCCTCACCCGACACCGCAACAGCACCAGCATTTGGCGAAACGTCTGGGGTGGGAGACTTATTTGGCAGTCCGGTAACTATCGATGTGTCCGACGAGACGTCGCCTCTTCCTAGGCCGGCCAAGGCGAAGACGAAAGATACGACCGAGGTCGCGCATTATCATGGTCATCGCGAAAGACTGAGAGCCAAGTATCGCGACATTGGCGACGTGGCGCTTGCGGACTACGAACTCCTTGAGCTTCTTCTCTTTAGGCTCATTCCGCGCCGCGACACCAAGCCCATCGCCAAAGCGCTCATTGCCCGTTTCGGAACGCTCGGCGGCGTTATTGGCGCTCCGCTATCGCTTCTGCAGGAAGTCAGTGGTGTCGGAGAGGCCGTAGCACTGGATTTGAAACTGATCGGTTCCGTGTCGCAACGGATGCTGAAAAGCGAGATCCGCAACAAGCAGGTGCTCGGCTCCTGGGCTGCGGTCATTGATTATTGCCATGCAGCAATGGCCTACGAAACGCGAGAACAGTTTCGCATGGTGTTCCCGCGCTTTGAAAACTGCACTAGAAACAAGACCTTACGCGAAACATCCCTCAAACGTCCCTGCCCGTCCCTCACGCGTCGTTCTCGCTCTGTTTTTCCGAGCGCATCTTTGCGACACGGCTTGTTTGCTTGATCGTTCCCCGATTGTATCGGGCACTGGTTTGGCGGTTTTTGTGGCCAGCAGATTTCATCACGTCGGTTTCCATCGCGCCTAGATCGTAGGCCTCAGTTATAGCGCCTGCACGCGCGTCCATGCTCCAAACGTTGCGCGGTATGCCGGCCTTATCGGCGACCTTCCGCCAGCGCTCCGTAAACTTACGATTTTTGTAAGGAACTCCGGTGGCTTCTGAAATGATCATCGGACCAATCTTCTTGTCCTCGGGCACCCGAGCGAACTCCTCAAGGACACGAGGATGAAGCTTAAGGTCGTGCTCAACGTAAAAGCCTGTTTTGGTGTGTCGCTTACGCAAAATCATCTCATCGTCGACATCAGACCAAAGAAGGCCGTTGACCCACCGCCTATCCCTAAAAGTAATTCCACTGTCACCTGAAACATTGGGCTCCCATTCGCCTACGACGTCTTTTTGACGCATCGCCAGCGCAAACTGCATGGTCGTGGCCAAAGCCACCGAGGGGTACCCGTGAAGGTGGGCGGCGGCCCGTATCGCATCGACGTGTTCCGCCGTCATCACTGAAGTTCGAGCGGGAGGGATTTTGAAGCGTATTTTAGAGAGGATGGTATCCGCGCGAAAGCAGTCCTCGAAGCCGAGTGTCACGCCGTAGGCTATCAATTGCCTGACGGCATCCATAGCGTGTTTGGCGCGCCATGGGCGCGGCTTGTCACCGTCAGTCTTTGGCTCACTCCAGGAGGAATGCCAGCGCTTGAAATCCGGGCCTAGTAGCTTTCCTACCTGCCTGGACCCGACAGTCCGCTCAACAATTGTCAACGACTTCAGCCGATGCTCCTGGCTATTCCACTTCATGCCGTGGAACGGCGAATCGTCATTAGTCTGAAACAGCCTCGAGAGGCTTACGAGAGTTCCATCAAAGTCCGGTTTGGAGCGACCTTCGTTGGAAACCCAAGCCAGCATTTCAGCCTGCAGTACTTGGCAGCGCGCCGCTAGCATGTTTCGTCCGTCGATGCTTTCATCATAGTGAAGGCGAACAGATGATGGCTTGTACCCCTTCTTCACCAAATCCGAACGCGCCTGCCAATATTCGCGGAAGCTGCCGTCTTGGTTCCTTTTTCGCTTAAGGCCAGGAGCGCCCATCATGACCAATTCTCCGCGCCATCCGCAGTCGAGGGAATGCTTGCCCGGTTTAAGCCATGACGGCGATCCAACCAATTGCGCACCGCTGGCCAATACCGGCAGCCGGTCATGGGATCGATGCGGGGCAAGCCCTCTCGTTCCCAGACGCGCGCCAGAGCTGCCCAGGATGCTTTGTTCTTGGCGCCAAGGATACGTGCTGCGATCGCACTCTCAGGCAAATACAATGGGTCATTGTCGTTGTCGGCTCGCATCACGGCTCCTTTTATGAAGTGGCAACCCCGCAAGGTGGTGAGGCTTGCGGGGTTGATCGGCTGTGGTGGACTTGGTGGTGAAAGGCGCCGGTTACATTCGAAAATGTCAACGCCGTGATTGGTGTCGGTTCCCCGATGCGGCGAAGGAACCGGCAGGCTGCGAAGGTAGGGCGGAGCCTCGCAGCAGGATAAAAGACCGGGTGCTGCCCGAAGGCGCACACCGGCAAGGCAAATCAAGGATATCGAATGCCAGTGGCGACCTGCGGCAGATACTGCGGACACACGGTCATGACGCGCAAATCGCCTTGATACAGGTCTAAACCAGGAAAAAACGGATTGTGCTTGGCGACGTTGCGGTCGTTGCCGATGAAGACCGTGCTACCTTCGGGGTAGAGTTGCTGCCAGCTCATTGGACGAACCCCCGAAGTTTCGGCAGCACGAACCAGTGATGACGGGCGCTATCCCAACTCTGAACCATCGGGTCTTTCTTGCACCACGTCTGGCCTCTGTTGGTCTCCTTGACCCAGCGTGCGTACACTTTTTCCTCTTCTGTGTGCCATTCAGGCCAGGTGGCTGCGCGTACGTCGCCTCCCATATCCATTCCGGCGATAAGAAATTTCGCGAACTCTTGAAGCATAACGCTCATTGCATCACCTCCAGCCCAAGGCAATCGCGATACATGCGAACATCTTCAAGGGGAAGGGATCTGATCTCGATGATGCGCAAAGCTTCGATATCAACAACGCTGCAACTGAAGTGGTGCGGGCGGCCGTCATACCACATCATGTCCAAGTCGCCGTCCGCCCTGAACCCAAGGATGGTTGCAACGTGAGACCAGCCATCCTCTTTTATGAATTTCAACATATCTCCCACGCAGAACGGCGGCGGGTTTTCACTGTGAAATAATTCTAGGAATTCGTCGCGTCTGTCGCTGGGTCTGCCGACCAACGATCGTGGCAGCGTCTCTCTGGCGTTGCGCGATGGCGCAAGAATTCTTTCTGCGGCTGCGGTCATTTTCAGTCTCCTCGGTTGCAGTTCCGTAGCGTTTTCGCTACTGTGTAAACAATATAAGCCTATTTTCGCTACGTCAATGCGAAATCGCTACAGGAATGCAAAAATGTTGCCGATGCAGTGCCGGATGGCGCGTGTTGCACTTGAGTGGGGAGTGCGAGAGCTTGCGGATGCTGCAAACGTTTCGACAAACACCGTCACCCGTTTTGAAGGTGGCGAAGCTCTGAAAGAGCGTACCGTGGATGCACTGCGAACAGCGTTTGAACGTAGCGGCATCACATTCATCACCACCGGCGATGTTGCCCAAGGCACCGGCGTCACCTTGAAAGCTTGACGCCCACGCGCGCCAGGCGCAGACTGCCCTCTGTAGCCACCACCTGCATCACCACACTGAGGAGACCAAACAAGCTTTCGGCAGCAATGCCGGTGGCAGTGTGTCCGTTATTTGTAAGGTGATAGCGATGCGTGGTGCTCTCCCCAAAGGCCTCATGAAGGTCAAAAAGACCCTCGCGAGCGGCAAGACCATCTATTACTGCTACGCGTGGCGCGGAGGCCCGCTTCTGACCACCGAGACCGGCGACCCGATGCAGCCCGGTGACGCTCTACTGGGCGAAGCGTTTGCAGCCGCGCACGATCGGCGGAAGACTCCCACCACCCACGACCTCAAAGAAATCATCACCCGCTATCGAGCGTCTTCCGACTTCCGCGCGACAGCGCCCAAGACGCGCCAGGAGTACGATCGATACCTTGACGTCATCCGTGGCAGATTTGGCCTGCTAACTCGAGAGCAGCTTCAAGATCCGTCGACACGCGGCGAGTTCAAGGAATGGCGCGATTCGCTAGCCGACACTCCCCGCGCGGCAGACTTTGCTTGGGCGGTCCTGGTACGTGTTCTGTCATTCGCCAAGGACCGAGGCATGCTCTCGGTGAACATCGCCGAGCGCGGCGGCAAGCTGTATCGGGCCGCGAGGAAGGAACGCATTTGGAGCGACGAGGACATAGCTGTATTTCAAGCTGTGGCGCCACCACACATGCGCTTGGCGCTTCGTCTTGCTCTGTGGACGGGCCAGCGCAAAGGCGACCTCCTGCGGCTCACCTGGCGCGATTACGACGGCCGATCAATCAAACTGAGGCAGAGCAAGACCGGCGCGCGCGTCATGATCCCGGTCGATCCGCTCGTCGCGGAGCTCGACGCTGCCCGATCCGCAGGTGCGATCCTGAAAAACAGCCGCGGCCAAGCATGGACATCAGACGGCTTCGACACTTCTTGGAGGAAGGTTTGTGGCAGCGCCGGTATAACCGCCCTCACCTTTCACGACCTGCGCGGTACCGCAGTCACGAGGATGGCGCTGGCCGGCTGCACTGTTCCTGAGATCGCGGCCGTCACTGGCCACAGCCTGCGCGACGTCGAAGCGATGCTCGATCTGCATTACTTGGGCGGCCGGGCAGATTTGGCGGGGAACGCGATGCGGAAGATGATGGAGAGTGACGGCATGTCTGGAGACACGTTGTCTTCCTAGTGCGTTGTTCAACGTGACTGCAAGCCGAACGTCCGCCTGTGAGATAGAGGAACCTTGACTCTCCTTTCCCACAATGAGAACATAAGAAGAACAAAAGAGAGAGCCATAGAATGTCAAATGACGAGAAAATCATCGTCGTCCAGTTCAAGAAGAACCGTGGAGGCATAGTGCCCGGCGACATCAGGCAGGCATCTAACGCGGCCTCGGCGGAAAAGATTGCTGGCGCCATGGCTGCTCGGCATATCGGCGTGGCTGCCTACGCCGTGACCGTGGATGAGGAAAGCGGCAGCATGGGAAACCCTCGCCTTCTGGTGTCTCATGGGCAGATCGCCGACCTGATGCCAGACTAATACGCAAATCTCATAGAGCTGAAATTGAACTTCTGAAACGGAGATTGAGAACGTGCGCCCGATGCAGAAACAAACCACAGCGGATCCAGTCGCCCATCTCGTCGCATGGCACGATGGGGATCACCGCGCAGCTATCGAGACGTTGCTCGAAGACGTTGCTCATCTTCGCATGCAGCTCGCCTTGGCGACTGCTGCTATGAGCGCGGGATATACAAGAGGATGGGCACCGAACGAGGAGCGCGATGCCCGCTGAAGGCTTTGCAACGCTCTCGTCGTTGAAGGACGAGCATGTCTTCGTCATGTGCCTGGACTGCGAGATGCTTCGGCGTTTGGATTATGAAGGCCTCGCCTCAATGTATGAGGACCTTGAGTTGCTCACACTGAGGGACCGAATCGCCAAAGACATCATCAAATGCGAGAGGGAAGTCGAGGGCTATCATAACAGATGTCGGATCAGCTTTTACCGTGGCCATGAAACGAAAAAGTTCACTTACGAGAAACCGGCTTCACCTAGCCTGGAATCGCTTTGCAATTGGCACATAGTCGTCGGCAAATGCCTCTACTGCGGACACGTGTCGAACATAGAGCGGTGGCGAGTGAACAAGGTTACGAAACCAGGCAGGACGCTGGACGACCTGAAGAAGCTCCTCAGATGCAGCAAGTGCAACCACAAGGGCCACGTGGAGTTGTCCCTAGCCAAAATGCCGAGGTGACGCATGTGCAATCTCTACCAAGTACGAACAAACCAAGAGGCGATGCGCGACATCGCCGGCGCCATGAGCGAGAGGCTAAACCTTGAGCCAGAGGTAGAAGTCTACCCGGACCGCCCTGCCCCGGTCATTCGAAACCACGGCGGTGCGCGCGAGCTGGTGGGCCTTACTTGGGGCATGCCTACGCCGCCAAACATCCTTGGCGACCGACCGGACACAGGAGTCACCAACATTCGCAATGTCACCTCACCACACTGGCGCCGATGGTTAAGGCCGGAGAGCCGTTGCATCGTGCCATGGACGCGGTTCTGCGAGTGGGAAGATACCAAGCCTCGCAAGACGAAGCGGTGGTTTGCGATTGATGTTTCTGAACCACTTGCCTTCTTCGCCGGCATCTGGACGGAATGGCGTGGAGTGCGCGGCTCAATGAAAAACCCACGAGACGGCAATCACGAGCTATTCGGCTTCCTGACCTGCGAACCGAACGACATCGTCAAGCCGATCCATCCAAAGGCAATGCCGGTGGTGTTGACGACCCGAGAAGAAGTGGACGTTTGGATGAATGCACCATGGGATGTGGCAAAAACACTACAACGACCTTTGCCTGATGAACGCTTGATCCTGCTGCCTGTCGAGGAAGCGACGCCGCAAGGAACGCTGCTGTGAGCGACGAAAAATCCGGCGACGGAATCCACATCAATCACTGCTGCTCGCATCCAGGCTGCAAGAAGTGGGGTAGTCTCGGGTATTCCAAAAACAAAACCGATGCGCCACAGTGGTGGTGCGTTGAGCATTATCCCTACTTGAAAGTAACCAACTAATGGACACGATACATGCTCGCCGCAAGCACTACGAAGAGCGTCTGGCAGCGGCTTTGCGCCAGTTCAATGACGCGATCCGCGACGTTCACAAGTCTGGCCTGGATGTCGATATCAGCACTCTGACCATGCACACGGAGCGCGGGCCGATGGTCCAAGTGGATCTGTGCACGTTTCGGCTTGATGGTGCTCCGCCTTTGCTAAAGGTTGTGGACACTAAACGTGCAATACATCCAGATATTGCCGACTTACTGCCCTAGCACGCTTTGAGAAAAACTTGAGTAGGACATTGACGGGCGACTTCTTGCTTATGCCACGTCGCCTCCTCGTCGCCATTATGGTCTCGGCCCACAAAGCAAAATACATCAACTTCCATACAAAATAGCAACGGTGGCCGACGATGCGCTTCATTTCAGGCCCCCACTTGCGCAACATTCCTCGCAAGCCGATTAGGCGCTTGTCCGTGCTAGCCGATATGCTGTCGTCAGAAGGCTTGTACTCGGCGGTTATCGTGTCGACGAAGTACACCGGATATCGGCGCGCAACAGTAAGGCAGAAATCATCGTCCTGCCAAGCCGGTAGGTCCTTGTCGACATCATCCCACTGCGCGGCCTCTTTTTTTACAAGGAGGCCTGAGAAGGGGCAAAGGCTAAGGTTCTTTAGTAGTTTCGGGAAGGCGCCGCCTCGCACCTGGAGAAAATTAGTCTCCTTAGAGCCAACTCTGAAGTTACCATAAAAAAGAGCCGCATCAGGGTTTTTCTCTGAGGCTGCAATCATCTCTTCAATGCCGGCGGCAACAAGAAGATCATCGGAATCCAGATAGAGCACAAAATCTCCAACTGCCTCAGCCGTGCCAAGGCTCCTCGCATGCTGAGCGCCTGGGGATCCGCTATTCCGCACGATGCGGACCAAGTTGGAACGTTCTTGAAGATTAAGTGCATCGAGGGTTAGAGGCGGCGTAGAGTGATCATCAACGACGATCACTTCGCAAACATTTCTTATCGCGACGGCACTGTTGATGGCATCGATGAGCTTAGGGACACGATTTTTAACGGGGATAACAACGCTGATCCTCATTGCGCGGCACCATCCGGGAACCGCAGAACAGCGATTCCTTTGGGGGTCTCATAGAAAGAACTGTCCAAAAACTTCCTGCGCAATGATGCAAAGGCATAAAGTTCATCAGCACGCTTTGCATCGTGAATGACGACGATGGATTTTCTTCTCAATAAGGGGAGGAAAAACTCAACGGTCTTCAATCTCACATCAAGAGCATTAGTATCTGGCGGTGCATCAACAAAGACAAGATCGGGCGGGCCAGCGTTAAGAACATCGCAAACGATTTCCTCCGCGAAGACGCCACTCTCATTGTCGTAAGGGACATGTTTTATTTCAACGCGGCCTCTGCTGAATGATTTGCTTTCTACCCAATCACGCGCCTCCATAAAATATTTTTCATCACCTTCCAGCGAGACCATAGAGTAACTCTGAAAACTACCTTCCAGGTACTGTGAGACAATCCGGGTCGACAGACCGAAACCAAACTCCAAGTATGAGATGTGGCGATGTTGGAGAAACCTTTCCGCCTCACTTGCCAACACTACTGCGTCTTCGAGGTCAATACTCCAACCGGAAGCTGCTTCTATGCTGCCAATTTTGAACTGTTTAGCCAACACCTGCTTTGCTTCCGAACCCCTATCGTAGTTTTTCTTAAAAAGCACAAACCTCTCCTTGCCCAATCTGTGATTGCTCTCTTTGTTACCTCCTTTGGTTGATTTCGCAATACTGCTATTTGGCTCAAGTTGCCCTATGGACGGGCCCTTCGTCGCGTCGCGTGGTTTCCGACAGGTTGAATTTTACCCGTGAAATGTGCGGTTGACGTAGCAGTTAGTGTCACATATTCGCCTTCTTTTAGAAGGGGTGATCTTAATGCATAGCAGTGACTCGGACATCTCATACCACCTTCAGAGTTATGCAGACTCTAGAGGCCGCTTGTTTCTCCGTGACGGAAAAGTGATGCGTCACATTGATCGCGGCTCATCGAACTTCTATTCCAATTTCATCACTTCACCTCTCTATCGCACCTTGCTGTCGGATGGCTTGTTGATTGAGTCCTCTGCCAGGGAAACTAATCATGATGGTTCAATAATTATCGAACATCAGACTATTGAACATGTGAGCTATCCTTTCGAGTGGTCCTTCAATGGTCTCAAAGCCTCGGCGCTAATGTTTCTTGAGCTACAGGAGAGACTGTTACGCGAGGGGCTTTCAATTCATGACGGGCACCCCTTTAACGTCCTCTTTGATGGCTGCCGACCTGTCTTCGTTGATCTATCATCTATCAACGCCGCGCAGCCCCGTAGGTGGGGCGCTTCTCGGCAGTTTCGGCGTAATTTCTTGAACCCTCTTCGCCTGATGGCCGCCGGCCACACAAAAGTCCCGCGGGCCGTGATGGCTCGTGGGCAAGGCATTAGCGATGAGGAAACAGATCTGTTGACGGGCCGTGGCGGTCGTCTTACCAGGACGCTGAAGCAGTCTTTCAGAAATACGCGCCAAAAGTGGCAAAAAAACCCTGCGTCGATCGTTCAAAGACTGAGGCGATCCGTCGAAGATCTGAGCTACCCTAAATCCGCCACTAAATGGGGAAACTATTACAAAGAACCAGAGCCTGTAGATCTCAAAAACTACAGCAACCTAAAGCAGGAAAATGTACGGAAAACTATTGATAAGCTAAAACCGCGGACGATTTTGGATGCTGCGTGCAACCAGGGTTGGTTTGCTCGACTTGGAAGCATTCATGGAGCGCGCGTAATTGGCTTCGACCTTGATGAGGTCGCGGTAAATAAAGCGTTTGATGTTTGCCATGACACGGGAGCAAACGTGCAACCTTTGGTTATGGACTTCGCTAATCCAAGCCCCGCTCTCGGGATACTGAACCAAGGATTTCCTAACGCGATCCAGCGTTTCCGATCAGAGATGGTCCTCGCACTTGCGATCGTTCACCACCTGGTCTTCAGTGCAAACCTTCGGTTTGAACAAATCGTTTTTACTTTGGAGGCGATGACTGAAAAGTGGCTTTTGATCGAATTCATTCCAGGCGAGGACATTCATGTTAGCAAATGGAAAAAGCCAATCCCTGAGTGGTATAACCTAGAAAATTTCAAAAAGGTTTTAGGAAGCTCGTTTGAGAGCATAGAGATTTTGGAGAGTGAACCATCTCCAAGAGTCTTCTTGCTATGCGCGAAGAGCGCGCTCTAGTCGGGTACGCCGCTGTGACAATGTCCTGAGAATTCTAAGTGATAATCTCGCTCGGCTGGCTACAAATAACGGTGTCAGAGCGGATCGACTGGCCGGCAATTTTGACGATGCGATCACTGCGGATTGAAACCACTTTACCATAGTGCCGTCGCAACTGAGCCATGACGTCAGCTTCCGGCCTGTATGTCACAGGATAGAAAATATCTTGGTCAGGGAAACCCTCGGGAAGCGGACCTCTAGCGTTCTCGCCTAAGCGACTTTTCTGGACGATGGTAACCGACCGCGTAGACAGAGAAACCGCGCAACGCTGAATGGCCAAAATTGGCGCATGTAGATTTAGCAGTCTGGACAGAGCCGCTTGAGGGTCTGGTGTATATTGTAAAGCCCCGGAAGTAAAGACAAGATCACATGCTTCAAGCCATATCATCGCTTCATCAATATCCGAAAACCAACGAAGGTGATCAGATCTATAATCCAGCGAGCGCTTTACCATAGGTTCAGTCTCTATGACCGCCCATTTACCGATAGGAACATGGCCATAAATCTGTGTTGCAAGCAGGTAATGGGTTCCTGTAGAGCCGCCGAAGTCAAGAACGCGGACTGGTCGATCTGACTTTGCGGCAATGGGCAGGGCAGCCAAAAGGCCGGCCGTCCCAAACCACGGAACATCCTCAAGTGGAGACGCGTCTTGGAACAAAGGACCCTGCCTCGCCCACGTATAGGCTGAGAGATGATCGGCGCTATAGCCCTTACCGGCCGCTTTTAAAGCCTCTGAGAATGACGAAAACTGCTTCGCATCAGATGACTTTGTTTTGTTTCGAAGAACATTAAAAAACGAAAACCTATACCCCACCAGACGATCCTCAACCTAAGGTAAGAGTTTGGGGAATATTCGAACTAAAGAATATAAGCAACTCATATCCCACGCTTCACAAAGATTTGCCTGCCGGCAGGATTGTGAACCGGATTCCCGGCGAAACAACCCGGATCGGCCCAACCAGGTTGTGAAGTGGATTGCAGATGTATTCCAGCGTCACACTATATTCAGCAGGACCGGGCGCAGCGGCCGGGGGAATGGTTATGGACCTGCGATATGTCTCCCTGCCTGCCAGCAGTCTCAGTCCGGTCGTATACTGAGGTATCGAGTGCCGTTCCTTGTTGGCATCGAGGAGCCAGCGCTTTGCTACTAGCGGGCATATCCGTTTGCGGAATACAGAAAACTCAACATCGATCGTCCCGCCCTGCTCCACACTGTCAGCAAGTGCTGTGACATTTTCATATTCGATCGGCGCATCTGTGTCGGCAACCCAAATCCCAAGGTTGACAGAGCCGATCACAGCGAGAAGACCGATCACCGCCGCGAGAAGCTTTACGAAAAATCTCTTCATTGGGATGATCCCCCTTTGAAAAAGCCGACGAATTTGAGGAATTGCTCGTAGAGCATCACTGTGCCCACGAAGATCGAGATGCATGTGATGATCACCCATCGCATGTAGCGGCCGACAATGCGCATATCCCGGATCAGCTTGAATGCATCGCGGATGTCTTCCTCAGGAAGCTCAACGATCGCCTTCAGCGTGTTGAGTTCATCCGGTCGCAGACCCGCCATCCATTCGCGGGTCTCCGTCGGCAAGTCCCGCATTTTGTCCGGGATGACAGTTTCGGTCATTTTACAGCTTTCGAGACGAAGGGCGGGAGCGTGGCGTTGGCCGCGCTGATGAACGTTAACAGATTGTGCAGAAGGCGCGTTTAAGCACCTGCCGCCAATTAGCGATGAGCATGAGGAGTTCCTGATTGTTTGATTAAGCAGATATCCGATACGCTCGGAAATCGCTGATCCAAGGATTTTTGACAGCCTGTCGGTTGACGACCCCCTGCCGGACCTCAGTGGGAAGATCAGTGCTTACGAGTGTTCTTGTCCCTTGCAATACACCGTCCGCGTAAACCCTCACATCTTGGCCGAACACCTCCATCGCCATTTTGCCACCATTGGCAATATTGACGGGGAACGTCCCAATCGATGTAAAAGTGGATGCTATACGCTTATAGAGCTCCAGACGGTTGACGCTGGAAACACGAACGTACCGCAACCCGACATAATTTGTCTGATTGTTCAGGCGGCAAGAAATAAACGGTCCGTCAGTCGAAGTCGGCTGCGAGGCTATCGTTGCCTCAACACCATGGTTTGCCTGTCCCACAGAAGGACATTTTGCAATCGCTCCGTTCACCGCATCATTGGCAGCAAGGTTACCTCCGACGATCAAGAACGCAGTGTCATTGCCTCCTGTGCGCGACCAGTTGGCAGACGGCGTTAGATTGCCGTCCTCTCTCTCAAAGTCGTCGTAGAACGACGTAGCGAGTATTGTGCCGGTCTGCGCTGACGTGGCGATGGCATTTGGGAAGTCTGCGGGTATTTGACCGACAGATACCTTCTGACCGCCATCGGCTGGCTGCAACAGATACGTGGTGCCAGTCGCGCCGGGGATTGCAGCACCGTTACGGAACCATTGCCAGGTGAACGACTGATTTGCGCCGGTCCATGCGCCGGGAGTTGCCGTTAGCGTTTGTCCCTCTTCCAGCGTTCCGCTGATAGTGGGGTTGGCTGTCCATACGCCGGTTGCCGTCAAGGCATTCAAGCGAGCAATCATGGACGTTCGCGAAGGGGAAGCAGGCAGCGCGTTGATCGCATCAAGGGCAAGAGACACGCGCACCGACTGTCTGTTGACCTCGGTTGCAGCGACGAGAGTTTCAGAAACGCTGGTCGGCCACACGCCCGTATATAGGTAGGTCATCAACTGACGCACCCAAATTTCACTCCGAATGCCGGCATAGTATTCTGGGTAGGTCGAGCCGTGTATTCCGTCGCCGTCCTGATACTCACGCCAAGCGATCGTCCACGAATAGGCATCGCCGCGAGGAACTGAAAGGGTGGCGTCGAACTGGTCTGGCAGAAGCTGTTGGATTACTGGATAGACGTGATTGAGGTTGTAAGGCAGCGAGCCGTTCTCTTGATTTGCAGCACCATTTACGGGGTTGGTTGTCTTGTAGTTACGATAGGTGATGCCGCACGTGAGGCAGTTCTTGCCAGCCGAAAGGATTGCAGCGATGGCCGTCCTGATAGTGTTTTCAAACCGGTCATATTTATCAAAATCGCTGTCATCAAAGTATGGGCGGTTTGACGTGATCGTGTTCCCGCCAGTCTCGAATAGCACCGTCCCGATAACGCTGTCGAAGATAGGCAGAGCAGCGAGAGCCAAGTCCTTCGTCTGAACAGAATTATAGCCAGAGCGCGCATAAGTGAAAAAGAGCGGATCACGATCCGGGAATGCCACCTGTGTAGCGGCTCTCATGCTGCCTGGCTTGCAACCATCGTCTTCCAAAGAGGCGCCAATGACAAGATGAGCGTCCAGCCTTGTGCCGGGTAGTGCCTTTTTGAAAGCACCGAACTGCCAATTGATAGCCGTTCCTGCCGTTCTGGTAGGGTTGAGCTTGACGCCCTTCGTGCCTGTCGGCAGATCGACCCAAAAAGCTCGACGCGATTTTGAGGCGCTGTCAGGCAGCGGAATATTGACGGTCGCTGCGGACCAACTGCCGTCAGCACCGTTCGACGTGTCGAGGCTGTACTCAGCAGTGAACGTGAAGTCTTCGCTGGTGGTGGCGTAAGTCGGAATGAAGTAGACAAACGCTCCCTCTGAAGGCACCGTCTCAACGGTCCAGACAAGCGCTGCGTTGTTTTGCGACAGCGTGGGCAGCGTTTTGGCTGTACCGGAGGCGATCATCTGCGTAGCGAAGCTGTCGACGCTCCCATCAGTGGTGGCAGAGGTGATTGCGAGGCGACGGTTTTGGGCTGGTTTGAACGGGATCACAGGCACCACCCCACCAGAGACCACGCCCCGGCCCACCACTCCCTTCGTCATCAACGGTGAGAACAACGGGCTGAAAAGTCCAGACTTATTAAGCACTGAACACCCCGCAGACTCCGCCTGCGATACGGCTAAAACGGTATGTGCCAGGCGCGTTGATCAATTGCGCGGGCGACGCCTTAGAAAGCGTGCCAACTTGTGTATACGCACCGGCGTCGTCCTTCAGCTTGATTCTGACGTCCGCGAGTTTGTCGGCACCTTTAAGCACAACCGTCAAAGGCGTTCCGGCAGCGACAACGACATCAGCGGAATCGGCGGCAGTGTTGCCTGTGGCTAGAATATTGCTTGGCATGGATCCATCCTATGAGGAGCGCGTCGTCCGCGGCTTTGATTGGTTTTCGACAATGCGATCTACGCGCAGCGTCATCTGGTCGACGGCATCCTTAACCGCGCCAATGGCTCCCATGATCTGCTCTGTCTGTTCGCGAAGGCCGGACTTGGAGACATACGTTTCGGCGACATGAAGGCGGTGCGCCGCAAGCTCTTCGCGCGCCAGGGAAGCCATTGCAGCAGCTGCGCTTGCCGAGCTTGATGCTTCTGTTTTCGCTGCGCTGATCTTAGCGTCAACGTACTTCCACAGACCGAAGAAAAAGCCGAAGAGCATGACGAAGAAGCCGACGACGCCCATGATTTCGGCGCCGGTCACGGCTTCACCCCGCACAGCTTCTCAAGCTTTTGGTTCTCGGTGAGGATCTGGCGCTTGGTCTCCGGCGTCATATTGTCGTCGACAGACGGACGCACCGGCCGCGCGATGTCGCAGTAGCTACCGCTTGTCGCGCATCCACTTGCTAAGGCCAGCATCAACGCCAGCGTCATCCAGATTTTTAACTTCATGTTCGACGTCCCCGGCCTTCTTGATGGCCTTGGCGTTAGCGGCGGCCTGTTCGTCTTTTGCCGAGGAGCGCCCTGCCCTCTGGCCATACAAAAATGCGCCCGCGATGATCGCGAGCGCCGTACCGATTGCGGCGAGGTAGCCTTTGAGCTTTGCCCATATGAAGATCACACCTTCTCCTCCTTGCCGCGCCAGCTGTTCCACCTGCGAATGACGACATCTCGGTTTCGGTAGGCAACGTAGGCTACGACGGCGACAAGCACGCCTGCGGCAATCCAGCCCCATGGAAGGCCAGCGGTGAAGGCAAGCAGGCCTGAACCTGCCGCCGAACTTACGCCCTTCGTCACCACGTCCTTGGCTGCGCCAGCGTCACGACGAAGCTGGGCAAGAGTTGCCGGTCCGATGATGCCATCAGCGACCAGATGCGGATGAGCCTTCTGATAGGCGATGACCGCTGACTTGGTCCTCTCGCCCATCCATCCATCAATGGCGCCCGGATTGAGGCCTGCCGTCGTCAGCAGCTCCTGCGCTTCCTTGACGACAGGATCAGGCTGCTTCGGCGGTTCTGCTGTGGCCTCTTTGGTCACGCCGCCGACACCTGTGTAGATGCCCTTCTCAAAGAGAAGCGCTTCCTCTTTGCGACGGCGCACAAGGCCCGGCAGCTTCTTGCCGTCGGCCGTGTTGTAGTTACGCGAGAGATAGTCGGCCGCCTGCTTGATCTGGCCTCTGCGCCAGAGGTCCGCCCATGTCCACTCCATTGCGCGAACGCCGAGGTTAAAAGTCACAGACGAAGCGGCGTCGAGTTCGTGCTGCTTTCGGTCCTGTGGTGAGTTGGCAACGACTGCAGGCACGTATTCAGTCGCCAGCACTGCGTCCAGAATTGCGTCGCTCTGCGCGGCGGTGATCTTGGTCTTCCCTGGCACCAACTTCGTGATGCCGATCTTCGCAAGTTCGCGGCGTACGGAATCGCTGCCCATCGTGAAGCCAGTGCCGATCGTCGGAATGCCGACTGGATCAAGGTAGGCCGTGTGCGGGTCGCCCTCGTGCAGACGCACGAAAGCCTTCCCCTGTGTGGAGATTTTGGTGATTGGCATAAAACGTTCCTTAGAGTTTAAGGCCAGACGATCTCAGGCAACGCAGCAATGAACTCCGCGACTGTCGGCGCGTCACCACCGGCCTGCACCGCTGCCAGCTGTGCAAACATTGAGGCCAACGCCTGATCTCGCCAATCAATGAATGCTTGTGCCTCAGCAGCCCAAACCGCGTTCGTGCTGCCTGCGTAGGTGGCGATCGTCACCCGGTTGTCGTAGCTCTTCGACTGCGCAACAGAATCGAGGTGAGCGTCGAACGCAGTTTTGTAGTCGTCAATGGCCGGCACCAACGGTGCCAGCCCGAATGTTCTTGGTGCCATTGATCAACTCCACTGAGCAACGACGCCAGATACGGCGACGTTCTTGTTGTTGGCGGTCGAGACTTCCCATTTTATGGAAGTGCCGTTGCCCAGAGACGCAAGGTTGATGCCCGTGGCTTCGTACATCTTCGGACCGATCAGAAACTGCGAAAGCGCAAGAGTGGCGGTCGCCCAGGTGGTGCCACCGTCGCGAGACATGCGAACGACGACATCCGTGTTGATCGTGATGGCGTCGGTCTCGACAAGCTGGACTGCAACCCTGCCGGTGGTTGGTACTGCTGCTGCCGCATAAGCGACAGAGCGCAGGGTCATGTTGTTGGTTGATGGCACCACAGTATCAATTTTGAACTCAACTTCGCGAATGAATGTGTCAGTTGAATTCCCGCTGACGCCAAGAAGTTGAAAGTATCGGTAGAGCGATGTCGCTTTGCCTATCTCGGTATTTAAAGATTCGTAGAGAGACCCCACCGCCACATTGCCGCCGTGCAAGGTAAACTCCGATCCAATATCGGTCCACGTGCTCCCGTCGTTTGATCCCTGCCACTTGAAGACGCCTTGCGTGGTCGCCGTCCCCTGACGCCAACGCATTTCAGCAATGTACCTTGCGGAGCCCGCACCGAAATCAAATCGAATATTCTTGCCAGATACGGCTTGAACGCTAGTGGCATACGAGCCGGTATCACTTCCATCCACCAATGCAGAAGGCGAACCTGAAGCGGCAAGCGTGCTGCTCACAGTGATAAGTGAGCTTCTGTTGCCTGTTCCGCCTGGGTTCGAGTACGACGCGCTTCCTGACTTCGTGGGCGCATACCAATCATTCGTCGCATCGTAGATCGCGTTTGTTTTGACATCGACGCCTGTCTCGTCATCGAAGGCATCGGCAACGCCACCCTTCATACCAAGGCGCGAGCCCTTGAGGTCGGCGATCTCCAGAGCAAGGATGGCGTCGTTCTGACCACCCGCAGAGAAACGCGGGTCATCGCCAGCCGCTACGGTCCCGGCAGCAGTGCCAACATTGCGAGATGCCGAGTTTCCCAGGATGATGCCGCTGTCGATAATGACCTTGCCGGAGGTGCCGCCAAACACAGCAACGCGGTTTGCAACAGAACTGGCAGGGCCGACGACGTCGCCAGTGCCAGTGCCGTCAGCTCCCTTTGCAGCCAGCAGGCTCCAGTAGGTATTTTCAGTCGTCGGCAGCACAGGCGGCGCATTGCCCGTCGTCGTACCCTTGGCGATCCACGATGAACCATTGTCTAGGACAAGGTCCAGAGCCACGTAAGACTTGCTATTGTCATAAGCACCGCGAGGATTAACGCCTGCACTGCCAGCGCGAGCAAATATTCGCCACTGTGTGTTCTCAGTCGTTGGCAGCGTCGGCGGAGCGTTGCCAGTTGTCGCCACCTTGGCGATCCATGTAGAACCGCCGCTGTAGACAAGATCGTCAGCAGCGTAGGCCGTCGCAGGGTCATATGTCCCGCGCGGGTTCACGCCATCGGGACCAGGCGGGCCGGTAATGATAGCCGGAGCCGACCAGTCCGCTGCAGTATTGCTGTTCTTGCTGTAAATGGCGGCCCGGCCATCACCGATATCAGCCACCAGAACACGGAAGTTTGGGGGGCGACTATCGTAGACAGCCCTGTCCGCAAGATTGTTCACCTGCACATCGTAGTCAGCACCGTTGATGAGTGAGGTGAGTGCGATCGTGGTCGCGGTATCCGGTCCGGTAAAAAGCAGCAACGTATCGGCCAAAGGGCTTACACCCGCCACAGCCGACAAAGCCGTGTTGTTCAGCTTCTGGATATAGTCTGCCAGCGCCTGAGCATTTGCCACCGTCTGCTGGCCGTAGGCAGTGTCGCGAACGAGAGCGTAATCGTAGGTGCCGGTCGGGCCAGTCCAGGCGATCGCGGCAGTGATGGCCGTGTCACCGCCGATATCCGCGATGGGCAGAGCATTGCCACCATCAGCCTCGACGAAGATCGTCCCGCCGATGATCAGCGACGTTTCCCAGCCAGTGCCGATACCCGTCACCATAGCGCTGCCATTGACGAGGCTGATCTGCCCCGTCGTGTAAGGAGTGGTCATGTTGGATTGGCCCTAGATGTTGTTGGGAACGTTCTTGGTGAGGATCGCCCCTATCGTTCCACTGTCGTATGACAGGGATGCACCAAGTGGTTGAAGCTCAACTCGAAAAACAGTCTGAGTTTGCGTCTGTGACTCGGCTAGAGACACATAGGTAAATTCCGTCCTATTAAGAGTTTGACCGGCAAAGATAACCCCGAAGTTCACAAGAAGAACCGCTTCGCCTGTGGACATGTTTCTAATAATTGCAGTCACAGGACCGGTTGACCCAGTCCCCAATCTGCTTATCTGCAACTTGAAGTCTAGCCTGATTTCGTGGTGCGTTCCGGGCTGACTTACTCCGTGTCTAACAACAAAGTCGTAATTCCCGCCGTTATTTCCGGGTATTTGAAGAGACTTAATGAACCCTGCCGAAGCCGGTTCTATCTGGTCTTGCCCAACGAATAGGTTTTCAATCTGCGCCTGCTCGATCATGGCATTGATGATCTTCACCACGCCACCTTCCGTCGCGAAGACTGGCAAAGCTCCATCTTCGGTCAGGATTGTGAACTTGTCCGCGAGGAAGCCGACTTCGGACACTCTCACGCCGCCGACGGTTCGGATCTGGATGTAGAACCCACTTTCCGTAAAGTCTTCATCCGTGCCGGCGCGCAGCATGATTGCGAAACGAACAAGCACGTCCTCAGGACTCGCTACAGCCTTGAAGCTTACCAGCCCTTCGGCAAAGTTTTCACCGAACGAAGCAGACAACGCCGTGAGAGTCTCTGCAAGAGCTTCGCTTTCAGAGACCCGAACGCGCTTTTCTTCCACGATCTGAGCGCGCGCGGCGCCAAGCTCCGCACGCATCTTCTGACGATCGATCTGACCTATCGCGCCATCAAGGGTGAAAGCCGTCGTGGATTCTTCCAAACGTTTCCAGAGATCATCAATCTCGCCGCCAAGCTGCGTGAATACGGCCTTTGCATCTTTACCAAGATGTTGCAGATCAGCGACGAAGTCCCCGCCAGCCTGAAGGGTTCGGAAGTTGGTGATACCAGACGGCGCGACTGCTCGACCGTTATCGACAACCAACGTCGTGCGAACGCGCAAGTCAGTTTCGGAGGTCAAGCCTTCCACGATCTGCACTACGCTGATGTCGGCATCCACCATTTTGGTGAATACCTGCGTCGGATTGGCGACAGGCCAATACTCGATCAGCACACCAGTAACCGAGATATCTTGAATAGCACCCCACGACAGCCGCACGCCAGGCAGCAAGCCGCCGCCTTCTGCTTCCACCACGTTCGGCGTCGCCGTGAAGTTCTGCACCTCTGCCAGATACTCAGGCGGAGGAACAACGATAATGACAGGCGGGTTCGTGGCGTATGCTGTGGGATCGAAGACGCCGTTGCTGATTTCCTGCAGCGAGACTGTGATGTCACGCACACCATCGCTGCTGTGCGGTCCGAGGGTGCGCGAGAGCACCTGGTAGGTGCGCGTGCCATGCTTGGCGCTTGCCCACGTGATCCACCGGCCTTCCTTCACAACATCCAGAAAGCGCGGATGAATGGTGATTTCCGCAGACGCTTGAAAGCGCGCTCCACGAAGGGCGATATCGGCCAGACGATCAACCTGCTTGACGTTTGTCACAGCGCCGTAAGGGATGCTGCTGGCAAGCGTCTCGCGGTCTTCAGCCAGTGCTGACTGGTCTATGCGCGTGGCCGCGTCCTTGGTCTCGTAGAAATCATCCGGCGAGATATATGACGCCGCAACCGTGTTGATCAGCTCTGTACGCTTGCGCTTGGCCGTGAACCGCTTTGGCGCGCCGACCTTGATGTCGTCATCGGTTATGGTCGCGACGATTGCCTGCGGTGCGCCCCCGATCGGGAACTCTCCATCGACACGCTCCACCCAAGACGCACACATGGCTTCAAGCAAAGGCTGAAGGTTGGCGTCATGGTTGGCGCCCGGTCCATCCTTGGCAATCATGTGCGAGCGGTAGCGATAGTAGCCGTCGACGATCTCGTCGCAGATATTGGCAGCCTGCGTCCACTCGGAAAGCGGCAGACGCGAGGCGCGAACGCCCTTCCCCACCATGCGCTGCGCACCATGGAAGAAGCCACGCTCCAGATTGTAAGCCTGCACGGCTGGATTGTCGCTGTATTCCCATGTCGACTGGTCATTCCAGCGATGAGGGCCAGCGCCGCCGACACTGCTATCCTTACGCCAATCGTAGAGAGGAGCCCCCTTCACCTCAAAGAGCAACTGTGCAGGAGACGTTAGTCCGCGCCCCTTGCGGCTCAGGACAGAATAGACAACTGCGTAAGCAACGCCGACGCCGCGGTGATCTTCTGTCCAGCGGCCGGCGGGTCGAGATGTCTCAATCAGATAAGGGTCTGCCTGCTGGTCCATGCTCCCGTAATAGAACTTGACTTGGATCTCATCACGGCTGTCTCCGCTGGTCCCCTCGTTCGGCACGTCATACCACCCGCCTGGCGTCGGGTTTGAGAGAGTTCTCCACTGGCCGTTATATTTAACGCGAGGAACGTCGGTGATCCTGAAGCTCGCCAGCTCATAGACATCAACAAAGATGCGCCCGCCGTCGCTAAAGTTGTTGCGATACACGTGACGGCCAGCAAGACCGCAGGTGCCAAGGATGACAGTGCGCGGATTGTTCGCGCCGTATTCCGTTTCGATCTGCGCCGAAGAGCTTGGAGTCTTTGGCGGGAACAGTTTGCTGACAGCATATTGCGCAGCGATGGAAAACGCACTGGTCAGGATACCGGCCAAGACCGTATTGGCAGCTGCCCACGTGCCGATCGCCGCGATACCTGCTCCGATCGCGCCGATGATGCTGGAAATGAATGCCATAGAGCTAGGCGCCTATCTTGTAAGCTTGTTCGATATCAGCGAGCGGAAAGATCGACGCGCCATGCGCCATCCGGACGACAAAGCCTGCACTCGACACCACACCAAGGAAGTAACGGCCCTCGAAGAACACGAGGCCGATATCCCCGCGACGGGCGTTGAAACGGTTGACCGGCTCAAGGCCATCGACGAACGCCTTGGCGTCTTTGCCTCGCGGTGTGACCGCAACGCCAACAGTGGCCGAAATCACGTCGCAGACTGCCGCCACGTCTTGGTTCAGGGCGTCTGTCGGCCCGCTGCTCGTGATGGTAGACACGGCCTCTTCCAGTCGCCTGTCCCACCCATCGGCGCGGACAGCCTTTGCAAGCTTCTTGCTCATACGGTCAGCGCTTTCATAAAATGGGTCTCAACCGGCGCATATCCGCATCGGGTGTAGATCCGGGAGACGTCGTTGATCGCGAGGGACGCCATGCAGGCATAGACGCAGCCGATATCCCTTGCCCAATCCTCATAGGCGTCCAGCATCTTTAGTGCGCCTCGCCCTCTAGCCTCTTCCGCGATAAACCAGACCGTCTCAAAACTGCACATGCCTGCACCGAATGGATGGTCAAAAGCGTGAGCCATGAGAATTCCTGCGGGAGACCCGCGATACTCCATGACAATTGCCGCCGTGTGCGCGGATTGCTCGTGCGCACAGAACAGCGAGTGCGCCCGCATCGGATCGAAAGGAAATTTCCATCTTGCAGCCGCGTGGCTTTGCCTCAGAAGCTCGACGACGACACCGGCATCGCTATTGCGAGCGTGGCGAACATCACTTCTGGTCAAAGGTGAAATTGAAGAACTCATTCTTGAGCCTCGCAGCATGTTCGAAGAACATATCGCCAGGTGAGACCAGTTGCTGGTCTTCGTGACTGGCGTACCGATAGCCCTCGCGGAAATTGTCGATCGCTTCGGTTTCGATGTTGGCTTCCAGCCAGGCTTCGCCGTTCTCCTCGCGGTGGTCGATTGTATCGACGTAGCCGTAGAAGGTCGGCTCCGCGTGGAGGAACTGATTATTGTCCGGATCGAAATAGAAGTCGTAGAGCGTGACCGGTCGGCCCTTGTACTCCTCTTGCTCGATCAGCAGCAGCTTGTCTGGCGTAAGATCGAAGTCGGACCGTGCCGGAAGCCGCATCGTAATCGGGTTGGCAGCGGTACCTAGTGCATAGGCAGGCTCGTCGATCTCGATCAGCGAGCTACCCTTGTAGGTCAGCCCGTTGAAATCCAGAGTGCCTTTGCCCGAGAAGAACCCGTACGTTCCCGTACCAAACTCAAACTTGACGCCCGAGCCGATCTTGACTCTGCCCTCGTTTAGGAGCTGCTGCAATCGTGTCGGAAAAGCCATTACTTCGGCACCTCGATGAGTGTGAATGTGGCTGTCGGCCGAAAGTCGTCAGGGCACTCGTAGCTATCCGGCACCATGCGCATGTTCATGACTGGGTTCTTGAAAACGACAGTCGCGCCTGCGGTGATGTAAGACGGCAGGAATGGCTCAATCTTGATTGTAATAGCCGCACTGGCTGCGACCGCGTCCTCAACAACGCGAACGATGATGTTGTAGTCGCCTTGGCTTAAACCGATCAGGTCACCAGCAGTCAGCTTCAAGCCGGTCGTCACGCTGTTGACCGCGAGCTGGTTGCCGCTGATCGTGGCAAGCGTTCCGTTATCGAGGATTGCCGGAGCATCTGGGTTTCCCCAATAAGCCTGCGGCAGGCAGACATGCTTCGGCGTGTAAAGCACCGTCACCATGCCGTCTCGACAGCGAGAGATGAATGCTTCCAGTTTCTGCCGATCGGCGTTGCTCAGCGCGAGCACTCGCATCGACACTTGCCAGAACGGATCGCCCGTCTCCATGAAGGAGATCGCGCGCTTGCCCCATCGTGACATGCTCGTCGAGCGCACGAGCTTAGGATAGGTCGGCCCGTATCTCAGGCCGACCGGTAATGTTTCTGCCATGTGTGAAGCCCTAAACTTTGATGCCGCGCGGACCGACCTGCTTCATGACTTTCAGCACGTTGCCAGTAAGTTCTTGGTTCGTTTTTGCGAGCCCCGCCTCAATGCGAGCGACAGCCGCTGCGTCAGCGCCACGAGCGTCAATGACGGGAGCGAAGGTGATATTGGGCATAGCTGGCGCCGCAGTCTTCAGAGATGGCAAACTCGGCACCGAAACGCCAACCGCACCACCATTGGCGTAGCCCTTCAGGTTGCGCCTCATGGCTTCCATGGCCGCCGGACCGCCGGCTGCTTTGACCGCCGCCTGGTCAAAAACATACTCGCCTTTGTGGACAACGCCGGCAGGCTGGTACTTGCCGCCAGCACCGGTGTAGCCGCCGTCTGAATACAGGCCGCCAGGCGCAGATGGAAACTTGCTGCCTCCACCACCAAAGATGCCACCGAAGAGTCCGCTCAGGAAACCACTGCCGCCACCCGCCGCGTTGTTGACCTTGAAAATGCTGTTCAACACATCGTCGAGCAGTGCATCAGCTATGCGGCTGAGTGCCGCAGCAAACGCATCGGCCGCGCTTTCACCATGGATCAAGTCGTCAATAAAGCCGCGTGTAGCGTCTCTTGCTACGTTGTTCCACTCATTGAGCTTCTGCTGTTGCTCTTGCGCCTTTCTTAGCGCTTCTGACTGGCGCGCGTAGGCTGATGCCTCCTGCTCAATGGCCGCGATTTTGTCCGGCGAAAGCGTGATGCTTTCGAGATCCTTCTCGCCTTTTTTACGCGCCTCTTCTCGAAGGTCGGCGAGAGCTTTCTGCTCCAGATCGAGAGCAGTGCGGCGCTTGGCTTGCTCTTCATTGGAGAGACCAATCAAGGCCATCTCCTGACGCAGCGCCTCTGTGCGGTCTCGAACTGCCTGAATGTCTTCCGCAAACCGATCGGCGGACGTCTTCTTTGGCACTCTCGCGCGCTTCGGAGTTCCAAAACCACGGTTCTTGTCGGTGTCGAGATCCGAAGGTCGGTTTGTCGGCGTAGGACCATCAAAGGGGAGAGAGTATTTCTCGTTTTGGATGGTGTTATCAGCCGACTGGAACGTCCCTGGATAACTGCCTTGAGACGGGAAAAGCGCCGTCCGCGCCGAAGCTTCGGCAAGCAGTGATTGCTCCCTTAGCTTTGCTGCATTACCTGCGGCCGCGACGAACATGTTCGAAAGATACTCAATCCTCCCGCTGAGCGTGTCTGACGCTCTAGAGGCGTCGTTTTCGAGCATCCGCGCGAGTGTCTCGGTGACAGCTTCCATTTCTTTGGAAGTGTCTTTCCCAGCCTTGTATGCATCGGATAGCTCTCCGATCTTCCCTTCCAGCGCAGTCACATCGCCAATGAGGACTGCAAATGACTGTCTTGCCTCTTGGTTTCCTGTTTGCATCTCCAACGACGCCTGAACCGCGGCATCTTTCAGTCCGGCGTAGCCCTTCGTCGCGTCCGCAAGAACCCGCTCGATGGCATTACCCGTCGCGGTTTGGAGATCTGCGCCCTCCTGCGCTCTCTTAAGCTGGTCGGCATATTCGCGCAGCGCGGGAACCGCATCACCCCACCTCTCAGCCACCGCCGAGATAAGAGCGGCTTGTTCCTTGAGCACCTCAGCGGACTTGTCACCCTCGCTCATCACGGTCGCGAAATACTGGAAGGCGGCAGTGCCGGCTGCGATCACGCCGATCGTCACGAGAGACAGCGGAGAAACCACCGATGCAAAGGCTGCGGCCAGCCCTTTTCCCACGCCTTGTCCGCTGGTTTTCAGCTCCTGCAACACAGCAGACAACTGAGTGCCCTGCTGTAGCGCAATCTGTATAGGTGACATGCCCATGGCTGCCGTAACGCCAATATCTTGGAACTGCGCAGCGATGTTGGACGTGTTGAAATTGTTCGTCTTCGGCTGCGACGACAGCGCCGAATTCCGGCCCTTGATGGCCGCCGTAGATGCTAAGGCAGCTTGCCGTTCACGCTGGATCGCGGCGGTCATCTCATTTGCGGAGATTGCACCTGCGGCATGGGCCTGCCTGATTTCCGAAACGGCTGTCTTGTAGTTCGAGACGGTCGCAAATAGCGGGCTATATTTTGCACGAAGGCGATCAAGCTCTTTCTGCTGATCTGCAAGAACTCCGTTCCACTCTTTTGCGGCCGTCGCGCCGATTCCCACCATGCCGTTGATGCGTTCCTGCATCGAAGTGGTGAGAGAGCTATTTATCGACTTTCCCGCAGACGCAAATCGCTTTTCAATGCCGCTCGAGGCACTACCGACGTCAGACACAAGCCGATTCAGCGCACGCTTTACGGTTGCAAGGTCGGTGCTGATTGAGATAATCAGATCATCACTGTTGTTGCCGGCCAAGTCTTGTTCCTAACGTGGAAAAGCCCGCCGGTTGGGCGAGCTGGGAGGCTTCGAGAATGAAAGTGTGGACACTTGCAGCGATTTTTGCTGCATCTTGCGCAGTCTCGGCCGCCGGAGGGTGGACCGCACGGGGTCTCACTTTGCACAACAGGCCACAACTTGTAGCCACACCTCGTATCATCGAGAGGTGTGAGAAGGATGTCGCGGACGTCGTTTTGAGGCGAGACCTTGAGAGCCTTAATGAGGGTACAAAGCGATCGTATGCGATCACAACGCAAGAGTGCTACGAGCACGGACTCGTATCAGACAGATACCTGGACGCCATCAAAAACAGTCAGATCGGCCCGTACCTAGAGCAGTACAAAGCCAATCGAGGTGTATGGCGGCAAAAACCAGCCTAACCACCATACTTCGCGATCAACTCATCCATCTCTGCGTCCGACGGCGGCTTTACCGAACCGCCAGCGCCGTTCGCTTCGGCCTTACCCTTCACAGCAAGAGTGAATTCCGTCAGGCTGGATGCCCAGAAAACAGCGGGCGGCCAGCATAGGCCTCCGAATGCGATCTTTTGCCAATCTCGCCAAGGAAACGGTTCTTCTATGCCGCCTTTTGAGCGGCTTCTCCGTTTCCCTCGTCTTCCTCGTCGAAATGATGAGACAACGCCTCGGAAATCGCCTTGGCAACGGCGCCGAAGTGCTTCAGTTTCAGCGAACCGATCGCCTTCACCTTGTCTCCTCGAGTCGTGAGAAGATCGAGTGCGGCCACGGTAGCCGCTGGCTCTACGCCTGACAGGCGAAGAAACAAATCGGACATGCTCTTGCAAGACAGGCGCGAAGAAACAGCTGCAAGGCCGCCCATCTCGGCAACGATGACCAGAGGAACGTTGCCGATCCACAGAGCGACCTCGCCGCGAGCACCGTTCACTTCGAGCGGGAATGGCTTTTCTTCTTCGGACAATTAAGCCTCCGCAACAAAAGACAGGACGCCGGCGGCAACAAAGGTAGCATTGAACTCCATGTTGCCTTCCATTTCGCCGCTGAATTCGAACTCAGACACAAACCACGGTCCGGTATATGTGCCGAGACCTGGCACGATGACCTTGGCGTTGAACTTGGTGGCATCGGTGACGTGCGCCATGAACGCGGTGTTGGCAGTGCTCTTGATGAACTTGCCAGAACCGGAGAACGTACGATTCTTGATGCCAGGCTCGGCCGTTTTCTGGGGTGTGTTCGCAGGGTTCTCGCAATCCGTGACCGTAGTGTCGACCTCGTTTGCGGACATGTTGAAGCTGCGCGTCGTCAGGCCGCACAGATTTGCATACACTTCCGGAGAAGCGCCATTACCAATCTGGATAAGCAGCGTGCGACCAATCTGTTGACCGTCGGCCATATGTAAACCTCAAGAATTAGGGATTGATGGCCAATCAGGCCGGTGTTTCGACACGCGCAACAAACTCAACGACACCATGTGTCGTAACTTCGTCCGGGTCTTTGAAATGGCGAGTATCTTGCCGCGTTAGCGACACGAGGCGATGCGATGGGAGCACGAGAGGCGCGTCATCGAGCGCCTCAACAACTTCGTTTATGACCTCCTTCAGCTCCTTGAAGCCTCCGGAGTATTGCGACCAAACGTGGATAGTCACGTAGATGAGATTAGCCTTGAAGCAGGTGACATCGTCGCGAATGACTTGGCTTTCGCCGTACTCGACATAAGGAAATGGAGCATTGGTCGGAGGTCGATCATAAATGCGCTGTGCAACAATGGCTGTCAGCGCGGTACGCGCCTTCAGTCTCGCAACGATCGCGCCCTGCAACTCAAGATCGGGACTAGCCATTATTTCTTCATGGCCTCCCTCACCCCGCGTGAAACCGCTTCCGCGATCTTCTTCTTCGCCTTCGCCTTCATAGAGCGCCAAGTCGGGAAAACGTGTGGCTGCGCACGCGTTCCTGGGTGCATCTTCGCGCCGTCAGTCTGCTTTTTGCCGAGAACAGTTCCGCCACCCTTTGCAACGTTGTGAGGTGATGTACCGAACTCCAGGAAGTGCCAAATCCAAGCGGCGAATACGCCAGTCGCATCCGGATCCTTACTGGCCGATGCGCCAACAAGGGCTTTTGCGCTCGGTCTGTCAGAAATCTTGCCGCCCTGTATCGAGGCAGCGTAGTCGCCGGCCGTTGCGCTGTTGCTGATTGGTGCCCGGTCGGAAATTCGCTCTGCCGCCTCGTTTGCAATCTGCAACTTCGCTTCGGCGGCGTATTTGTTGGCAAGCGGCGCGACTTGATTGAGCTTTTTTGTCAGCGCCTCGCGGCCCAAAACCTTTGCCTTGATCAAGATGCCTCCCCTTGCACCACAAGCAGTTCAATCCACTGATTGCGCTCGTCGATGTTGACCGCTGCCTTGATGGCGTAGACGACGCCGGTGCGCTTATTACGCGCCCGCCACGCGGGCGTTATGGTGCGCGTGCGCTCATTGCTGCGAACAGTCATGGTGAATGGCTGCAACCCTTGTAAGCGGCTGGCTATGACCGTTTCGTTGCCGACGCGCGGCTCGAGGCGGGCAGGTTCGATAAAGGATTCCTGCCAGCCTGTAATCGTCCCGCCGTACCCGTCATCACCTTGAACCTCAGCCTCAAAGCCGATTCTCTCCGACAGCGAGCCCGCTCCGGATCTCTTGCGTTTTGGCATTCGGTCGATCCTTGGTGGGTTCGGCGGCCTTGGCCGCTATCGCAGCATCGGCGCAAGCGCGCGTGACGTTGTATAGGCCCGGCTCATAGGCAATGGTGAAGCCTGGCTGGCGCCAGTCAAATGGTGCATGGAAACGTATCCACATAGTCTTCCACCGGTGTTCGCCATATGCGCCAGGGCGCTAGCAGCATGCGGACCGCGCGCGGAAGAACCGCGTTGCCCTTGGCGTCAGGGTCTGGCTCGCGAACCTCATAAAGGTCGCCCGTCACAAGAAGGATCGCGGACACGATCGCAGGGGTTGCGACAATGCCGTCGGTTGCGGTCGGCGTTACGCCAGCGGCAACAATCTCGCGGTCCAAATACTGCGTGACAATGCTCTCAGCGGCATCGCGATAAATGCCAATCTCCGCGTCTTCATCATCGTGAAAGACGCGGAGGTGTTTCTTGATCGTATCGAGATCGACGATCGGCATGGCTCAACCCTTAATGCGGATCGGAGCCCGCCTTCTCATCAACGAGCTTGACCAGATCGTTGGCCTTCAAGTCGACGTATCGCTGATGGCTGACGCGGAACGGCTCGGATCGCGGCCCCTTGTCACCCTCGATGCCCTCAAAGCTGCGAATGGCCTGCACCAGAACGGTGTTGGCGTTTTCGGCTTTCGCTGGCGCTTCTTCGGCCTTCGCTTCGGCGACCTTGTCCTCGACCGCCACCGGCTTCGGGTCTTCCTTGACCTCGACCTTTTCGTCTTTCTTGGCAGCCATTGGTTAGCCCTCCAAAGTTGCAAGAGTTGCGGTCGTGCCGGTGGCAAACACGCGGCGAACCTGGTGGGGGATGATCATGCCGACAGTGGCCCCGGTGATAGTGATCGTGTCGGCGTCAGCGTTCTGCGACGGAACGTACTTCACGTTGCCAGCGGTCACGACAACCAAGCCAGCAGCGTAGGTCGCGAGGTCGACGGTATCGGAAGGAACAACGGTCACGCCCTTGGGGTGGCGGGCGGCTTTGCGACGGCCTGCGCTGTAAGGATTGCCTGTGGCCGGATCTTTTGTCTTATCGTAGGGCATAAGCCCCTCCTTATCTCAGAGGAATGGGCGCCGAAGCGCCATGTGGGGTTAAGCCGAGACGGCACCGGTCACGAAGGCTTCAGGACGATACACAGCCAACGCCAGACGCTCTTCAGCGCGGATCGAAACCATGTTCTTTTCGAAGTCATCAACGTTCTCGGTGGAGAGAAGGACTTCGATTTCCATGCGATCAAAGATCTGCGCGGCCATGTTGAATGCGCCGGTCAGGAAGGTGCCTAGCGTCTGCGACTGGGTTTCGACCACCGGCAGATTCCAGAGCGTCGGCTGGTTGGAGCCCTGAGGGTTGGCGATGATGTAGCGACCCTCGCTGTCCTTGGTCAGCTCGATGGCTGCCCAGTCGACCGGATTGAGGACAAAGCCCGTCGCAGGATACTCAGCCAAGACAACCTGTAGGATCGCGAGGCGAAGGCGATCGATAGGCGTTGCGTCCTGCGGCACGAACGCCGGGTTAAATGCGGTTGCCTGCGGCTGGATACCGAGGATGTTCTGACCGGTACCGTCCCCCTTGAGAAGCTGCGCCTCTTCCTTGAACTGGAGACCGTAGCGCGCTCGACCGTCGATGTAGCTTCGCAGCCCGACCGCATCGTCCAGAATCTGGCGCGACGCCTTGAACAGATGAGCAATCGTGCGAACCGGAGCGTTCGTCATATCAAACGTGATGTCTGAATATGGCTTCGCAGTGGTTTCGGCGACCGTATTTGCATTGTTCGTGAAGCCGGTCTCTCTGGTGTACTCGACGTTGTTCGAGCTGGTCTGGCCAGGCATCAGAAGATCGCGGATGGTCATGCGACGGTTCGGTGGAGCGACAATGCCCGGAACGCGCTGACCAGCCACGAGAGACGTGCCGGCGGAGCGGCCTGTGCCCACCGTAGTGTTACCGGTGGTAATTGCGGCGCGCTCCGCTTGGACCCGAATAGCACCGCGAGCGGCCCCGTTGAATTCCTTCGCTTGCGCCGCCTCGACGACCAGATCGCCGAGCGACTTCTCTTCCACGTCGCCGTTTTCACGCTCGCGAGCGGCGCGCTTCTCCATGTCGGAAAGACGGGTCGTGACGTCGCCGAGTTCGGAAAGCGCCTTGTCGGTCTTTTCCTTCAGCTCAGCGGAAACCTGACCGTTTGCGGCAAGCTTCGAAGTGAAGTCGGTGGCGAGATTGCCAACCTGCTCCTTGATGGATGCGAGGGAAGCACCAAGTTCGCCAATTTTTTCTGCTAGTTCGGCCATGAAAGGCTCCTTATCATCGAATGAGGGGAGTTTTTGCTTCGGCCAAAAGCCGGTCTAAGGCTGCCAAAGCAGCAGCATCCGTCTCGACGTCAGGAGCCCCCTGACCATCTTTGAGGTAGAGCCGAGCGGCCCGCTCTGCCTCAGAGCCCGACAACCCCATCAGTCCCCTGATGCCGTTTTCGAACTCGCGTTTCGTGATTTGCTCGCCGGCCGTCATCTTTGCGACCAGCGTTTGTGCAGCCTCCCCCTTTGCGGCGTTGGCTGCCTTGATGCGCCTTACCGGCGCAGGCTCTGCGTCCGCGCCGTAGCGGGCCAAGGTCTCGTCAAGTGTGGCAACACGGTCGACCATGCCTCGGTCCATAAGGGCTTCCGCATAGAATACTCTCCCTTGGCCGTAGCCATCCTCAACTTTGCTGACCGTCACACCGCGCCCTTCGGCAACGGCTGCGAGGAAGCGATTGTAGGAACGGTTCACGCCATCCTGCACATGCGCCAGCGTGTCCTTGCTCATAGGCTCGGTCTCGTTGCCCTCGACCTTGTGCTTGCCGGCAGAAATGTAGGTACGCTTGATGCCCCGCTGCTCAAGAGCGGCGGACAGGTCATCATGGGCGGTATAAACACCGATCGAACCAGCGCGGCCGGAAGGCGTGACGACGATTTCGTCGGTCGACGCAGCGATCCAGTACGCCGCACTTGCCGCCAGGCTGTTGACCTGCGCGATAATAGGCTTTTCGCCGCCACGCAGCTTTCGGATCTCGGTCGCGAGCTCGTCAGTGCCCGGCACAGTGCCACCGGGGCTGTCGATATCGAGCACGACAGCCTTGATATCCTCGTTCGATAGCGCTGAATGCAGCGCTTTCTTGATGCCAGCGTAGGAAGTTCCGCCGCTCATGGCGGAAAACATGTCCATTTTGTTCGCCAATACCCCGTAAACGGGGATGACCGCGACGCTGCCGCCGATTTCGGCGATTTCCTTGGCTCGCGCATCGTCGATCGACGCGGCGAACTCCGACGAGAACAGCTTCTCGCCTTCGGCTCGGGCGACCAAAACATTAGCCAAGACGCCCAGTTTTTCGCGCTGAATAGCCCAAGGTTCGGCCAGAATGGCCGAAATCAGGTGTTCAAATTTCATGATTTTCCCTTATGCAGCGCGTGCTGCTGGCGTTTGCGGCGCATTATCGTTGGCCTGACCGACCGTATCGAGCGGGGTCATGGTGCCGTTGACGATTGCCTTCTCTCCGCCGTCGACTGGAGCCTTGTTCTCGTAGGAACGGGCCTCATTTGGCGTGTAGATGCCGTTGGTGACCATCTTGGACAGGAATTCTGCCCTCGCCGTGCTGTCGCCGCGGAGCAAGCCTTCCATGTTGAATTTGACGATGGTGGTCTTGCGTGTTTTCTCGTCGAGGAGGTCGCGGTACACGGCAGATTCGATGCTTTTTACCAGCGGCCCAAGGCATGTCTTGATGAACTGCAGGATAAGCTGCTCGATGCCGCTTCCCCAAGTCGTTGTGCCGTTGGCTGCGTGGCCGATCATCACCGGAGGAATGCCGAAGATGCGGCAAATCTGCTCGACGTTGAACTGGCGCACCTCAAGCATTTGCGCATCTTTGGGATTGATCGTCAGCTGCTGGTATTTGAGGCCAGCTTCAAGGACTGCGATCTTGCCAGCCTTATCAGATCCGGCAAACTGCCCAAGTATCTGGCCAAGCTGGTCGCGCTGTTCCTTCTTTAGGATCTGATCAGACGAAAGCACGCCTGCGACCTGCATGCCATTGGCAAACATCTTGCCAGCGGTCTTCTCGCCGGCCAGTGCGTTGCCCACAGTGTTGCGGACAACACCGATCGGTGACATGCCTCGATCACAGCCAGGCAGCACCGCGCCGCGGACGTGGAACATCCTGTCTTCTGCGATCCTGCGCTTATTGCCGCTCTCGGTAACCTCGTAGTAGCGCGCGTTCCGACTATCACGGCATACGTTCACGGCGAGAGGTGGCAGCGGGTTGAGCGCCACCAGCTTGCCGCCGTTGAACTTCTTCTCTGCAAAGAAATTGCCGTCTAGGCACAAGCACAAGACGACCATGGCCCAGAAATCCGAGGCGGTGTCGTCCATATTCGGCATGTCGTGCAGCAAGTCGTAGAGCGGCGATGCCCTGTCGATTGTGACGCCGTCGTCCTTGTAGACGTTGCAAGGCAGCATAATCACTGCGTTCCGGATCAAGTTGACGCACGCCCACACAGCATCAAGTTGGAGCGCTGTCTCGATCGTAACCGGCTCACCAGAGGTGGTTCCTAGCCCGAAGAACCCGCGCCAGAACTCGCCATCGGTGAGTTTGATGGGTACTCCGCGCCATCGTTCGAAGAAACCCATTAGATCACCATAACCATGTTGTTGATGAAGTCGTCCAAGTCCGGCCCACCTTCGACGAGGTCTCGAGCCTTCAGGCCGAGAGCCATGGCCGCAGCAACCGATCCATCGATACGGAACCGTGTTGCCGCCTTGTTGAGTTTGCGATTCCCGGCTGCATCCATCTGGACGATCGCGTTGGCGAAGCAAAAACCAAGAACCGGGTTCCCGTCGTGCATGAATCGCCGCTGAATGACCGATTCCTCTAAGGCGTCGATTGCAGGCGCCATCGAAACGAAGCCTTGGCCCCAGTCGACCATGCGTATCGCGCCGTCGTAAGGTCGGTCTTGACCGTCCTTGTAGGCTTCAATCCCTAAGCGGCCGAATTCGACCAATAGAAGATCGATGCGAGACCGGTCGTACGCGATGCCGGCGATCTCATAGTCTTGCGAGATTCGGCTTATCGCTTGCGCGACATGTCCGAAGTCGATCACCTTCCCAGGAGCAGCATCAAGCCATCCCTCTTTCGCCATAGTCGGATAGTCGAAGTGGTCCCGCTTGTAGTGGTCGTGAAGATAGTCTTTTGGCTTCCAATGCCACGCCTTCACCCGATCGCTTCCCGGTTCGGCGGAGACAGCCACAAGTGCGGTCAAGTCGACTTTGGCAGACAAGTCCAAACCAAGATAAATCCGCTCGCCTTTCCGAAGCACGCCGGTATCCGATCGCCATGTCTTCGCGTCAGGCGATTGGCAGGCCTTCCATTCGGATCTCGATATGAGAGGCGCCGTTTGATCGACACGCTGATTCAGATAAAGATTTCGGAACGATGCCTCACGAGAAGGCATGCGAACGGCTTCCTCCGCCAGCGCACGGATATCTTCCACTTTGCGGAAATCACCCAGGGCAGGATTGGCGGCTGCCCACGCATCTTCGTCGAGTAGGTCTTCCACATTCTCGGCAGCGGCATAGAGATGGACACATACTCGGGTATCATCTGCCCGAAGGCCGTCGTCGATCAGCTTTGAGAGCGGATGCTCTGGGTCAGGCGACTGCGTCGATATGACAAAGCCGAGCGGCTCATTCCGTGCGCCTTGAGACGTGTTCAACACGTCGTAGAGTTCATGATTCCTCGCCTGCGCTAGCTCGTCGTAGATCCACAGCGACGGGTTCAAGCCGTGCTTCGTACCGGCCTCAGCGGAAAGCGCCCTGTAAGTACTGCCGTTGTGCTTGCACAGGATGGTTTTCGTTGAAGGCACGACGGTGAGCGGACAACTGCCGCCGGGTCCGAACTCGGGCTCAGCTTCAATTATCTGGCTCGCGAACTTAAAGACTTGGCCCGCTTGCTCGCGGTCTGTGGCAGCCGAATAGATTTCGCCATTCTTTTCCGACACGGGGCCGCACAGGTGCGCCAACACAAGTGCTGCTATGAGAGCAGTCTTCCCGTTCTTTCGTGCGACCGAGAATATCGCGCGCCTGACGCGCCGCCTGCCATTTGCGAGTGGCGCATACACGTCGAGTATGAACTGCTTCTGCCAATCCCTTAGTACCATGGGGCCGCCCTGGCCCTCGCCGCTTGGCACGCGCAGCAGTTCAATGAAGTCAATAACTCGTTGGGCGCGGTCCAGCCCCTCTTGGGTTACGCCTTCTCCACGCCTTGCCCAAGCAGGCCGCTGAACTTCGATTTTGGCTTCTCCTCAGGTAGCGCCAAGGCGCCGCGGGCTTTCGGGTCCATGCCCAGCCTGTCGCCCATCGACATCATGATGCGCGCCGCTTCATTCTTGATTTTGAACCAAGGGTTCACTGTCGGATTGCCTGTTGACCCAGGCACAATGGCAGCTTCTGTTTTGAGCGCTTCCGTAGCTCGCTTGTGATCCGACCAGGCGGATGCGTAGACGGCTATACCGCCTGTGTCGGTCACCGCGTAAGTACCTGGGGGCATTGCGGCCACGATCATCTCGAAGCATTGCTTGGCATCGTCATCCAAGTAGTTCGGGATGTAGACGTCACCCTTCGCCTTCAATGACGGCGCGCGCTTCTTGCGCTTGCCGGGATTACCCTTCAGCGCCTGCATTTCCGGCGTTTCAGGGCGCGGTCCTCTGGCGCCCATGGCCTCACCTAAAAATAGTTTGAAAACTTGCGGGATTTAACGCTTGCCTCCCTCGGCGGTCCCTGGGGGTCGAAGCTGACACTTCTCTTTGGCCCCGGGGGTCAGTCGTCGACGGGCCAGCCGTCGCTCCCAAAGGACACGACCTTGATGCCACGATCCTCAAGAGCACCGAAGCGATCGTGGCATGCCTTGCAGAGGGATTCGAATGGCCCATTCCAAAAGCGATCCTCGTCGCCTTTGTGCCCACCTTCTGCGTGGTGCACGACGGTGGCTTCCTCAACCACTTCAATGCCGAGGCATCGAGTGCACAAGGGATGCGCTGCCAAGTGTGCCTCGCGGAGGCGCTGCCACCGTGCCGTTCGATAGAGGCGACGATAGAGGGCGGCCTGGGCTGAGCGACCTACGGGTTGAGGCATTGCATAACGCTCTCATGCCGTGCATTCTCTACCCGCTTTATGTAGGGAGAAGAGCTATGGACAGAATACTGGGTTACAAAGACGTTAGCCCTGAAGCTAATGCCCGAGTATCGGTAGCAGAGGGTAATCATTTTCAAGGAATGACGAAGCTTGATCTCAAGCCCGCTAAAGATGCCTTCAAAGAGGCTATAGACGCGGAAGACTCAGGCAAATACGATAGAATTTCTGTCTTCGTTGAGGACGTTACGGAAATCCTTGAAATGCCTCAGGTTCGTGAGATTTATGCTGCATGGGTAGATGAAGGTTTGGCTTAATATTCTTGGGCTGAGGCCTATTTCGCTGCCTAACGTATTGCCCTATACCTGACAAACCGACGTCGCGGGCGTGGATAAGTAGGAAGACGGCAGCGATGATTGTGTCGGTCATGGCTGTCTCCGGAAAAGCACGCTAGGTCATCATCCCGGCGTTCTTTTCGATGAGGCCTATGCGGCCCTAGAAGTTGAATGGCGGTGCGCAGCTGGAGTTGAACCAACATCGACGGTTTTGGAGACCGTTGCCTTACCGTTAGGCGATACGCCCTTAGAAACAAAAGCGGCCCGCTCAACCACGATGGGGAACGGGCCGCATGAACCCACGCTGCGGAGGAGAACGCGCATGGGATTGCGAAACATGGTGGTGCAACGACAATAGGCCTCTAAAAAAACCGATTCGGGAGGCAGAGTTGTTACGAAGCAGCACAATAGATCAATACTACGACACCGTATGGTGCATTGCCGCGTCGAAATATGTTGCTGAGTACATGATAGGATACACGCGGAGGCCGCTGAAGAACAGGCTTTCTGAGTACGGAAGACTCCACGGCTATCAATATCTAGTCATTTTGTCTAACGGCCTTAAGCTCGACGAAGCAATGCAACTAGAGCGCATGCTCCAAGAGCGGATTAAGCAGGATCGAAAACACACCCTCTTCAAAAAGTACTGCTCTCAACGGCGGGAGCAGCGCTACTTTCCGAGCCAAGGGCCAATTAGCGTGTCTCCGTTCGAGCCTGTTCATTCAGTCTACATGGCGTGGTGGGATCAGTACACTTGAGCAAGGCATAAACGTCCTGGCCCTCAGTTTACTCCACGAGATAGTTACGCCCGGCTCATCGCTGGCCGAGCGTCCGTCGCAACTTCGGTGCATCCGGAGTGGTGTGGGGCTTTTCAGCCCCTTCACCTGTATAGGTGGATGAGCGGAATTTTTCTTCCCTTCAAGCCTCAGCGGCATATTGCGCCAGTGCCAGCGCACGCTCGAAATTGTCGTTTGCCGCCCTCAGGAGAGACCGGCCGGCATCGACGGCATGGCGTCCTTTATAGCCACGAGCTTCGCCAAGCTGCGCCAGGCTCTTGGCGTCGACAGCATCGGCAAGGATTCCGACGTCGCTATCTAGCAGGCTCTCAAGCGCGATTTCGAACTGCTTCTTATTTTCGCTCTCGACGGCGATATCTTCCCAGGCCTGCGAGCCTTTCTCGCCGTTCTTGCCCTTGCGGCCGGCAATAAACAACTGACGCAGCGCTGTTGGGCCGTAGGGAAAGCCGTCCGGCGCCTTCTTCACCTCTGGCATGACAGGTGTGTTTTTGATCGCCTCCGCAAGCATAGCTCTCGCTTCCATCTTCGACATGACGACGCGCTTCTTCGATCGATCCTTCTTCTTCGGTTGCTTGGCGGACTTACCTTTCACCATCCATCGATAGTGCGCATTGCTACCCGTCTCGTCGATCTCGGATCCCTTGTCTCTGGCCGATTTCTCAATGCACCCCAACATTGCGCCGACGGGCATCCGGATTTCGGCATCAACAGCCTCGCCGAAAACCAGCTTCTGACCCTTCTCCTTCTGCGATCCGTCGCTGAAACGAAGCGAGCCGAGCCGGACAATGCATTTGTGCTTCTTGCCATCGTCATCGGTGTACGAGCCGTACTCAACCGAGCCGCCAATCGGTACCGAGTGGATTTCACGGTTGTTCGTAGGATTGAGCATCGACGGCTCGGCCCTCTCCCGTGTTTCGATCCTAGCTGCCGATTCCATGATCAGCTGGATGCTAGGTTCGTACTCCACAGCCCGCTCGTTGCCAAAACCATCCTCTGGCGGCGCGTTGTCGTTGGCGGGCACAAGCGACCAGTTTGTGGCTAGAGCGGAGAAGCCCTTCATTTTCACGTCACCACCCTCGGCCACGCCTAAAGGCCTATTACGGAACGCGAGCAGCCCGCTCATAGCGCCCAAGCCCCGGTGACGTGGCGCATCCGTCTTTGGCTTCTTGCCAAAAATGTCGCTATCGTTGGCAGGCGCGCTCTTGCGCCATTTTTCCACTGCGGCGCGGTGTTCGACTGTTGTCCGGACCGGTGGATCTTCGGCCGAAACCGTTGGTGCATCTCGGCGCTTGAACAGCACGCCCGGGAACATTGGCGAACAGTAGTAACCTTCTGGGATCATCATGCGCGGCTCCATCGTGGTTTGGCATCTGGAATTGCTCTGATTGCTTCTGAGGCGGATGTTGGCTGGCCTCCCTCGTCCTCCATCAAAATCGCCGCCTTTTCTCGTGCGAGGTTGAATGCCTTGCGGCAGCCCTCCTCCGCCTCCCTGACCGGGATCGACGTCGGCGTGTTTTCTTTGAGCGTTGTGTATGCAACTTTGAACTTGTCGCGCTCTTTGGTCACCTCGGCTAGCCTTGCATCGAGGTGGCGGCGATCGCTGATAGCCGCAGCGCGCTCCCTCTCCTCAACGTGCTCAACGAGGCGGTCACGGTAGTAAGCGAGCACTTCCGCGATCATATCCTCCCTCACGCCAGGGATGTCTGATGTGCAGTGATGCGCTATTACGCGCAAGCAGTAGTCCGCTAGATCCTCGCGCTTCCCGCGCGCGACGCGCTGTTCCAAATGGTGCATCGATACCCCCAAAGTCTTCGAAGGTATTTTTAGATTTTCGTTGGGAAAAGTCCGGTGCCTAATGCAAATATTTTTGCGGTGTCCTGAGCGCCGATGCACTATCGACCATCATCTTCGGAGGCCACATGCAGCTCAAGAAATCGTTTGCATATCGCAACAGCAACCATCCTGGGAAAGCGTCAGTCTTCTTAGAGCAATCGAGGCCGCCAACTGGCTACAAGGATGCTGGTGTCGAAATTCGGTTCGATATGGGGACCGAGGAGAAGCGGGAACGACTGGCGGTGTGCATCCACAAAAGTGACTTCGCGATTATCGCTCAACAGATGGCGGAAGCTGACCGAGAAGCGGCAATTCAGGCTTTTTCAAATGCTCTGATCAAGTCCAAGCCGAACCGCTAGGCCGCTGCTCTTCCCAACCTATCTACGGGGGATGGCGTTCCCAGACGCCTCCCCTTACGTAGTAAGGGCAAATGCCGGGAACGCGGGAACGTCAATGAAATCATATAGTTAAGCCGTTCCCGGAAACGGTGGGAACGCCGGGAACGGGAACGTGTTATTGAATGATATCAATCACTTACCGTTCCCGTTCCCACGGGAACGGCCGTTCCCAGAAATGTCGGGAACGGGTTTTTGGCCATGGAAATTGGGCGCTGTGCAGGTGTCTCCGCCCGGATGTGCACGGGTACTGAAAGGATATTTAATGAGGTATTCTGGTGTTACCTTGGGTTGAAAATCATGTGGGCACGGGTTGCATTGCCATTGACGAACAATTCTGCGGTAGGGACAATGGCGTCACCTCACCTGCCAAGTCTTTGAGCCTTGATCTGGTGTAACTAGATAAGGTGATCCCATTGGCTTACGAAAAACCATCGTGCTCCATGAACAGGCTGGACAAGGCTTGCGCGCGTCTCTTTCAGCCTGATTGCGCCGCGGACGAATGGGTAGAAGGTTTGCAATTGTTGTCCAATTGGAGGGCCGCGCACAGCTACCCGCTCAATGCGCTGAACACGACGTTGAGAAACAGAATACTCTCTGTGGACAAGGATGCTATTACAGCACAGCGATTGAAGCGCCTTGAATCAGTTCTGAGAAAGCTTCGACGTCGCCCTACGATGCAGATGTCGCAGATGCAGGACGTCGGTGGCTGCAGAGCGGTCGTAGGTGGAATGGGTAATTTAGGTAAGGTGTTGCGGCTTTATGTTGACAGACCCCTCCGGCATTCCCTGAATAAAATCGACAATTACATCGATACACCAAAAGAAGATGGTTATCGGAGCATACATATGCGCTACAGGTTTGCAGGTCGTGCTACAGCATCTCCCTGGAACAACTTGCGTATAGAAGTCCAGATCCGAACAAAGTTGCAACATTCTTGGGCGACTGCCGTGGAGACCGTGGATGCCTTCACGGGCGAAAACGTAAAGTTTGGAAGCGGCACTCAAAAATGGCGTCGTTTCTTTTCGCTTATGGGATCCGTTCACGCATTTTACGAACGGCAGCCGCTGGTGCCAAGTACGCCAACATCAGTAACGGAGCTCCGAGAGGAGTTGGCTGATCTATCGAATGATTTGAATGTCGCCTACATGTTGAGATCTTACGCAAGAATCGGTCGACAGATGCAAGGGTATATGAACGGCAAAGATTATTGGTATCTGCTGGAATTGATGCCTGAGACAAGTGCTGTGAAAATGACCTCCTACCCCACTAGAATGTCTGAGGCTGCGAAGGTCGACTACGCAGAGGCGGAAAAGCGATTCACGGGCACCTTAAATCAAGCGGTATTGGTCTCGGTGGATTCTATCAAGGATCTGCAGAAGGCCTATCCTAACTTTTTTGGCGACACGAGACTTTTTTTGTCCTCTTTGGAGCGGTTCTTGAGCGAAGAACGTCAGGCGAGAAATAAATTGTTCCCAATTCTTATGTAGAAACAACATCTTGACCGTATCACAAATTTGCATCTGGCATGATCCGCAGTATATCGCGTGTATCTCCAGAACAAATATTGCCGGCCTTGCAGAACTGGCAGCTTAGGTCTTACGCCAAATGCTCGGCGCCTTTTAGCTAGTCGGGCATAGGCTAGCGTCCTTATCGGATAATGAACGGATGAAAAAATGAAGCGAATTCTTGTCGGATTGAGTAGCCCTATTGCGTACAACTACACTGGCCTAACAGGCCGGGAACCTCCTAAAACGATGCTCTACGGAGCTACCGGGATGTTCATCCTCTACGATGAAATTTGGTTTGTTTCTGCCGACCAGTGCCCCCCAAATATGCGGTCCCTGCCGTACGTTAAATTCTTAGAGCGGGAGGTCAATCCAGCCATTCTGGGAGGCAACTTCCGACATGAGACTGAAGCAGTCAGTGCCGAGCTTCAATCCGCGCTCGACCGGCAAATGCTCGAAGGTTGGGACGATCTTCTCCAGCACTACGATCCTGAAATCAAAACAAAAGCTTACGATAACCACGGCCGCGGAGGGCGCGGATTGTTTGAGTTCGGTGCGGGACATATGTTCTCGCCACGCGAATTGGCCGTAGATCTATCAATAGTAGCCAAGCTCACAGGATATGATTTTGACTTAGCGCTTCATCCGTTTACGGAAGATTATGTTGCGTCACCGTTCGGAAGCTTAGATCAAAGCCGCAACCTGATTGCTCATGACCAAGTTGAATTAGCAACTAAACTTATCCAAGTCGACCACACCTATGACTATATAAATGCGGATGGCCCTTATCATCCTGCCATAGAAGAGGTTCGCCAAGATGAACTCATGGCGCATTTTCGAAAATGGATGGCTGGACACACCTCTCGCTTAGACAACGGAGAAATTGTTGAAATTGAACGAGAAGTGAACGCTCAATTGAAAACGTTGATGGAGAAGAGCTTGAGAAAGTATGTGAAGAGCAGTTCCTTGACCCAGATTGGCGTTCAGTGGATGAAAACTGGCCTGATGGAAGCTGCGGCTCCTGGTTCAAGCATAATTGACAAAGTGATCACGCATTTTCGCGACAGAGCGAAGAAGAAAGACGCATCATGGCAGGCTTTCATCGCGTTATCCAGGGATCGCTTGCGGGCATAGACTCTAGTGGCAGGTCATCATGCAACAGATTGCGGAGGGCGCGCTGCATCTAAGCGTCCAGGTGGCAGATAATCAAAAATGAAAGGGCGGCCTTACGACCGCCCTCTCCCTTCAAATCCTAACCGCTCCGGTCGTGAATGTTCCCAGACCATGAGCAAAGTGCCCACCAGGCACATCAAGCCATTTGGCAGTTTTCTCTCCCTTGGCAGCCGTACGCACGATCGACCCCTTGCCAAGCGCATCATCGACCAGCCCATGCAGCTTGGTCTTCGACAGACTCCTGAGTTCATCCGGCAGGCGTTCCCGCATCTCGAACACGCCGCTTGCACCCGACTTTGTGAACGGGGATCCGGCATTGGCTGCGGCCTCAACCGTCACCACTAGCGCTCCGATCAAGTCGCCGGTTGACGGCGTGGATGAACCGAGCAAAGCCGTCTTGTCGACCAGAAGACCATGCTCATTGCGGACATAGGTCGAGATGATGCGTCGAGCTGCGCCGTTCGCTTTCACGACGCCGCCGAGCACCACTCTACCCGGCACGAAATCTACGCCGACAGCCCTGCAGACCTTGCGCGCCCTCGCTTCTTCCGCCGGCCACATAGCATAGGCTAGACGAAGGCCGTCGACCAAAGCGGTGCTGCCTCGGATGCTATCGCGCGCATCGCCAAGCGTTTCAATGGGCTTTTGCGTTTTTCGCATGTGGTGCGCAACCAGAACCGTCGCGCCGGTCTCAGTAGCGAGGCGAGACAGCGACGTGCATACGAATTGGCCAGCGGCCGGGTCTTCATTCAGAGGGAGGTGCGCGAAGCTCGACAACGGATCGAATGTCACCAGTCGGAGATCATCTATCTCAGCCAGCTGATCGCATATGCGCCGGTAGTGCTCGGTTTCCTGCAAACCCTTCTTCCTATCATCCATCCAAAAGGCCTGCGCGCCACCGGCTGAAGGAAGAGGTACGACGATCATCTTGCGCCCGAGCTCGGAAAACCTGTGCTCGCGGTGATCAAGCGCAGCGATGCGCCGGTGAACCTCGCTTGCGTCATCCTCGCTCGTGATCATTACCGACGTGCCTTGCGCGGTAACTCGTCCGCCAAAGATCGGGCTGTCGTAGATGCTCGAACCGAAAGAAACGCGTCGGTGAAGCTCGAGCATTGCGTACGATTTGCCGGTGTCGCCCATAGCCGAGACCATGCCTGGCACGCCTGCTGGCATGACGCCGTCGACGAGATAAGAAACCTCGGGAGGCTCACCCTTGAATCGATCGACCGTCCAGTCGAAGATAGACAAGGATGGACCTGCAGGAACGTTGTCGTTTGCAGCGACCGGGCGAACTGGTGCTTTACCGTCTACTGTCGTTAGGTAGTCGGTCATCACCATCCGGGTATCGCCGAGGCGGTCGAACTCCACGCGCGACATGAAGTTGCCGGGGTAAATGACCGTGCCTTCGCCGTATTCGGTGTGGATGACTCGATCGCCGATGCGCCACGGCGAACCAGGATGTGAATAGCCAGAGGCGTCGGGCTTAGGCTGCGTCGTTGATACTGGCGGTAGTTTGGCCACGGGCGACTTCCCTCATTGCAATCTCAGCGAGGCGATCAGCGATCACCGGTTCCATTGTGACGGCGGAACCGCCAGCGATAGATGGGCCGAAGACTCTCAGCCCCTTCTGTGATTGAACAAGCTTAAGGCCGTAGGCTCTTATGCCGGGAGCTATCTCGGCATCAAACCGAGCAATGGTATTGCCGCCCTCGAAAGGGCGGCGTAGGGATAGGATCTTCATGCAGATTCTTTCTGGCCAGCCAGAACCCGCGCTTCGAAGGCTTTCTTCCACTCGTCGAGGGTCATGCCGGTGTTCCCCTCGTCGTCGCTGACGCCACCCAACGGATCGATTAGTGCCTCGTAATTATCAACGTGATCCCCATCGGTTGCGAAGAAAGGAAAGTTGCCGCCAGGACATACTCGCCACGCGATGATGGACCGTATGCGGTAATGGAATTCGTTTTTCCACTGATCGACAAACACCGCGGCGTGGCCAGGGTTTGCTGGCACGACAGGATAGAAGGCTTCTTCGATGTCTCCGATTACTTTGGCGGTTTGCTCTCCTCCCGTAGACAAAAGAATCTTCGTTAGTCCGCTGCGGAGATGTTGATGTTGGACGACGTGTTCGGAATTGATCGTCAGGCCTTCGGTGGTGAAAATTGCGGGCATGTGGTCTCCTCTTGTGGTGTGGTGGTGGTTGGTAAGGGCCGGCAGGCGTCGGCAGGCGTAGAACTTCAAGAGGCGTCCGGTTCGCTCCTGCTCGCCACGTATTCCATTGCCTCTTTAAGCTTCGGTGGAATGGTCTTCCCCCGCTTCACGGCCCGCCTAAGCATCCCGGCGCATGCCTTGGGGCTCAAGATGAACCGGTCATCCACTTCGCTCATGGGCTGAAGTATGTCCGTTAGGTTTTTGACGGACGCATCGTTAGGCCATTCCTCAACATTGATCCGGCCTGCAAGCCCCCGAGGCATGGACTTTTTGTCGAAAAGCCAAACCTTCACATCCCCATCACCTTGCGTGAAACTGGGGGGGGGTATCCCAAATGTCGACAGGCTGCTGATCGGTCTGTTTGAAGTGTTCATCGGTGAACAGGGGTGCGGTCTCGTAGGTGGAATTATTGTTGTCAGTCATAACTTCTCCTCTCGCCAGCAGCGCTGGGCGTTGCATGTGGTTGACGATGTTGGGCTGGGTGGTCTAGGCGACGACGCTCATTGCGTCTGCAACGGCAATCTCTTCGGCGATGGCGAACGCGCGCATAAATGCATTCTCATCGATAGTGGGAAAGCGCGCGCGGATGATTCTCACTCGGTCTTGCTCGGGAATGTCCCTGTATTCTTCGACTAGAAACTTGGCGAATTCGGAAGCCTGGTCATTCATGCCGCCGCCCTCGCGCTGATTTTGGCCTGTACCCGGCGCAGTTGTTTTGTCGTTCTGATGTTGCATGGTTTCTCCTTCTTGCGTGATGATGAAGGAATGCTGGCGGTTACATAGGGGCTGGTCAATTGCCTCAGAAGCCAAGGTACGTAACTACGCAAAATCAATTACTTATAACAGTTTCGCATTCTCTTCCTCGATAAGCGCAACGTGCTGATTGCCGATGAGGTACAGGGACAGGGCACGGTTGATCACACGCCCGTCTATCCACGCGAGCTTGTAAGGCGCGCTCTGGAGCTTTCCTCAACCGCCATCATCCTCGTGCACAATCATCCCAGCGGGGACCCGACACCGTCCAAGGCCGATATCGATATGACGAAGACCATCATCGACACGGCAAAGCCGCTTGGCATTGTCGTGCATGATCATATCATTATCGGCAAGGACGGGCATGTGAGCTTCAGAGGTCTGCGGCTGATCTGAGATGGTCAATGATGTCCATCGTCAGCTAAAAGCCTTTCCCCTGAGGCCTAGCGCCTCTGGAAGGGGCTGAGGTCGGCGTATGGTGATTGTAGGGGAGCCGGTAAAGAACCCGCCCCCTGCTTGTATGATTAGTGACGATCACTCTCTCGGTGTGAGCACCGCTTCATCATCTTGTCGATCAATGACCGATCGCCGCCAAACCGGTCCAAGACCTCAACGGCCTTTGGCAGGCTTAGAGCATATGCCTGCTGAAGCTGCTCAACGGTGTATGGCTGGTTCTTTAAATCGTCCATGTGCATTCTCCTTACGGCCCACAAATGCAAATGGTAGAAGGTGGGTTCCACAACTGCCAACTCTCGCTCTCAACCACTCGCTGTAACAGCGTTTAGCTGCGATCGGCCGCCTGTTTCAGAAATCATATGTGACGTAACCTGTAACGGCGGATAGCGGTGACTGATCATTGTCTCTACTTATGAAGGTATATTGTCGCCATCCCAAAGTGATACACAACCAAGAGCTTTGTCATTAAGAAAAAAGCAACCTGGTTGAATTAGCATTTCCGAAAATAACGCAACAAGCGTATCGGAGGATGCCATGGGACTTATGGCAAAAATGCTTCGTAATCGTGCGGGCTCATCTACCGTCGAATTTGCGATTATTGCGCCAATATTTCTGCTGGTCCTACTGACCATGATTGCCTACAGCATCTACCTGATGACCGCCTACTCCGTGCAGCAGGTTGCGGCGGATGCAGCCAGAACCGCTATCGCCGGATTGAACAACAATGAACGGGAAGCGCTGGCAAAGGACTTCGTATCGCGCAGCGCTCTGAGCTACGCCTTCATGGACAAGCGCTATTTCAATGTGACGGTCGGCAGCGATCTCAGCAACAGCAACCAGTTCACCGTGACCGTGGAGTATGATGCCACAGAGCTACCGATCTGGAGCCTCTACTCCTACGCCCTTCCAGAAAAGACCATCAAGCGTTTCTCGACTATCCGGATCGGAGGGGTCTGACATGAACGGAGCAAAACTTCAGCAGTCGCGTCTGTGGAAGAACACATCCGGCAACATCGCTATCATGGCTGGCCTTACTGCTCCGCTCTTTGCCGGCATTCTGGCACTCGGCGTCGATTATGGCGCGTTGACGCTGCAAAAGCGGGAGCTTCAGCAAACCGCGGACCTCGCCGCTATTTCCGCTGCCGGCGCACCCAACCCCGACCAGGCCGTGTTGCAGCACTTCAAGCTCAACGGCAAAAAGCTTGGCGTGAAGATTCCCGCTGGCGTGTTGACCGATACCGGGATCGTGCCCATCGACATCAATGGCGACGTACCTGGAATGGACGGTTATGCCGAGATCACCAAAGGGCGCTATGTGCCGGACCCAAATACCGATGTCGGCCAGCGGTTCGTGGCCAACGCCACTCCAGCCAATGCAGTAAAGGTAGAGATCGTCGAACGAGGAGAGCTCTATTTTGCGTCGAGCTTTACGACCTCACCAAAGGTTTCGGCAATCGGCACCGCCGCGGCGCAACGTATAGCGGCGTTCTCTGTAGGCTCACGTCTGCTTTCCCTCAATGAAGGCATCCTCAACGCACTTCTCAGCGGGCTCCTGGGTTCCTCCGTCAGCCTCAAGCTGATGGACTATCAGGCACTTGTCAGCACCGACGTCAATCTGTTGAAGGTGATTGACGTTCTGGCAGTCGACCTCGACCTCCAGGCTGGCACCTATCGCGAGGTGCTGGCGACTGATGTTACCGTCAGCCAGTTCCTCAGCGCGCTTAGCCGCACGGCCGGCCTGTCTCCCTCTGTCGCAGCAGCGGTGAAAACTCTTGAGCGGACGGCAAACAAGAGCAGCATCAGTCTTCCTCTGGAAAAAATCGTCAACCTCGGACCGTTTCTGGATTCGATGGTCGGCAACAGCGAAAACCTCAAGGTCACAGCAGGTGTCTTTGATATCATCTCGGCCGCAGCGGTGGCTGGTAATGGAAACCAGCAGATTGCGATCAATGCAGGCGCGTCAGTTCCGGGTCTTGCCGCAACCAAGATCACGCTGGCGGTGGGCGAGCCTCCCGTCAGCACGCCTCCGCTTGCCGTCGGCGCATCGGGCACGGTCGTTCGAACGGCGCAGACACGCCTTGCCGTCGAGACTTCTGTAACGGGTCTGAAAGCACTTCTTGGCCTGCAAATTCGCATCCCTCTTTATGTCGAGGTGGCCAATGCGGAAGCAAGGCTTGCTGATATCCGCTGCATGACACCGGGTAACGGCGCGGTCGACATCGACGTCGTCCCTGGCCTTGCTGAGATTTCGCTTGGGACTGTCGACACAAGTGCATTCAACAATTTCGGCCGCGCGCCCCGCGTCACCAAAGCGTCGATCATCGATTCTGCCGTGCTCAAGATCAACGGCATGGCGCAGATCAACAGCGGCAACATGACGAAGAGCCGACTAACTTTCTATCAATCGGAAATCCAGCTTGGAAAGATCAAACAGGTCTCGACAAAGGATGTCACCACATCGTTGGTCACTTCGCTTCTGAAGAAGCTCGACCTCGATATCAACGTGCTTTTCCTGACGATCGGCTCACCCACAGTTCTCCAGGCAGCGCTTGCAGACACGCTGGGTGCTGCGACGAAACCGATTGATGAGCTCCTCTATAACACCCTACTGGTGCTGGGCGTGAAGATTGGCGAAGCGGATGTGCGGGTGACGGATTTACGTTGCATGCAGCCTGTGTTGGTTCAGTGATTTTCTTTGAAACAAGAAAGCCGCCGAATCGCTCCGGCGGCTTTTGCATTGTTGGCATGTCTACAAACTCAAGCGTTGGCGACGGCCAGGCGCTTTTCGTCACGACCACTCTTCATGCGCTCGGACAGGAGGAACGCCAGTTCCAGGGCCTGGTCGGCATTGAGGCGCGGGTCGCAGTGCGTGTGGTAGCGATCGGACAGCGAATCTGCGGTCACGGCGCGCGCACCGCCGGTGCATTCCGTTACGTCCTTGCCAGTCATCTCGATGTGGATGCCACCCGGGTGCGTGCCTTCGGCGCGGTGGATCTGGAAGAAGCTCTCCACTTCCGAGAGAATGCGCTCGAATGGGCGCGTCTTGTAATGGTTGAGCGTGATGGTGTTGCCGTGCATCGGGTCGCAGGACCAGATGACCTTGCGGCCTTCTTTCTCGACGGCGCGGATCAGCTTCGGCAGGTGGTCTGCGACCTTGTCGTGTCCGAAGCGGCAGATCAGCGTCAGGCGTCCTGCCTCGTTGGTCGGGTTAAGCGCGTCGATCAACTGGATCAGATTGTCAGGCTGCAGCGACGGGCCACACTTCAGACCGATCGGGTTCTTGATGCCGCGGAAATATTCCACATGCGCGTGATCGAGCTGGCGCGTGCGGTCACCGATCCACAGCATGTGTCCGGAGGTCGCGTACCAATCGCCGGAGGTGGAGTCGATGCGGGTTAGCGCTTCCTCATAGCCAAGAAGCAGCGCTTCGTGGCTGGTGAAGAAGTCCGTTTCGCGGAGGCTTGGGTTGTTATCCGCGCTGATGCCAATCGCCTTCATGAAGTCCATCGTTTCGGAGATGCGACCAGCAAGCTTGCGGTAGCGATCCGCCTGCGGGGAATCCTTGACGAAGCCAAGCATCCACTGATGCACGTTCTCCAGATTGGCATATCCACCCATCGCGAACGCGCGAAGCAGGTTCAGCGTTGCAGCCGACTGGCGGTATGCATCCAGCTGGCGCTCCGGATTGGGAATGCGGGAGCCCTCGTTGAATTCGATGCCGTTGATGATGTCGCCACGGTATGAGGGCAGTTCCACGCCATTCTGCGCTTCGATGTTGGACGAGCGCGGCTTGGCAAACTGACCGGCAATGCGGCCGACCTTCACGACAGGCAGCTGTGCGCCATAGGTCAGCACAACGGCCATCTGCAAGAAGGCACGAAAGAAGTCACGGATATTGTCGGCACCATGCTCCAGGAAGCTTTCCGCGCAATCGCCACCCTGCAGAAGGAAGGCTTCGCCTTCGGCAACGCTAGCAAGCTGTTTCTTCAGACGCCGGGCTTCGCCGGCAAAAACCAGCGGAGGATAGCTTGCAAGCTGGGCTTCCGTTGCTGCCAGCGCAGCAGCGTCAGGATATTGCGGAACCTGCTGGATGGGCTTTTGTCTCCAGCTACCGGGCGTCCAATTCTGTGCCATTCTACTCACCTGTCTCCCCGCCCGAAGATTGCGCGGGCGTCCGCTCCTTTAAAAATTGAGCGGCTTATAAACCTTTGCAGGGAACTTGCCTAGTCAATTACCGACGCTTTTAGACCTAGGAAAGCGCTCGGAATTCTCGATTATCCTTGCATTGAAGCCCCAGTGCTTGACGTTGTCGTTTTTTACGATCGGTCGCGATTGCACGACCGCTGCACAAGCTGCCAGAGATACACGGCGAAATGATCAAGACGGGTCGATGGCCATGTCTCCCATCGGTGATCATCTTCCCGCTTTCGCTCCGTGACGCTGGCACGAGCCACTCTCTCCATCGAAAACATCGTTTCCGGCAGCATGGTCTTCCTCCTGTTACTCGAGAGGAAGTAAGGCAGAGGCTGCGGGCGGCGTAGATGCAGGAATGAAACGCGCGTTTCAGTGCCTAACGGTGCAACGCGGCATCGATCGGGCTATAAATGACCTATCAGCCAGGGAGCTTGCCATGACAGACGTGAACTGGGACGATCTGAAACTCTTCCATATCGTTGCGACCGAAGGTGGCCTGGCAGGCGCGGCCGGTCTCACCGGCATCAGTGCGCCGACGATTGGACGCAAGATGCTCTTTCTCGAAAGGACGATGGGGCGCACGCTTTTCATCCGCAGCCAGCAGGGCTACAAGCTTGCGCCCGATGGGGTGAGCCTGTTCGAACGGGTTCAACATATGCGAAGGACCGCGGCAGAGATCAGCCAGTGGCACGGTGACGCCTTCTCGCTGCCAATCGTCTCGATCTCCAGCAATATTTGGCTGATGGGTTTCATCGCCGAAAACACCAGTGCCATTCGTGGACCGGAAGACGCTTTTCGGCTTTGCTGCAAGCACTTCGGACCCGACGACGATCTGACATTCCGACGCGGTATGATCGGGGTTTTCGACGCCCCTCCGCAGCACGGCAACTTTGCTGTGCGCAAGTCCGTCACCGTCAATTACTGCGTCTACCGATCGAACGAACTTCACCAGGAGGGATCCGCGCCCTGGATTTCGATCGGAACGGAAGTCGCGGCGTCGGACGCGGAGATGTGGGTTTTTCGCAACCGGGAGCAGATGATCCACACATGGACAAATGCGCCGGCGCTTTTGCCGCGCCTAATCCAGAGCCGGGCTGGCAAGGGGGTCTTGCCCGCCTATATCGGCGACGCCCTACCCGGCGTGGTGCGAGACGGCGACATCATCGAAGAACTCGGGCACTCGCTGTGGATCACCGTCAACGATGACGATCGTCATACGCCCGAAATGCGGGTGGCCATCGACCGGCTCGCCGCGCTTTTGAAGCGCAACGAGCGATTGTTTGAAGGCGCTCAGGAGGCGCCAGTAGACCAACGGACCCCGGTTATACTCTTTCCCCGTTCTTGATCCGATAGCTTGGGGAATACATCGTCACCAGTTCTTCAGCGGCCGTCGGATGCACGGCCATGGTGGCGTCGAAGTCATCCTTGGTGCAACCGGCCTTCAGCGTGATGCCGAGAAGCTGCGCCATCTCGCCGGCCTCGTGACCCAATATATGCGCACCGACGACCTTTCGATCAGCGGCGTTGACAAGGAGTTTCATGATCGTCTTTTCCTGACGACCGGAGAGCGTCGCCTTCATCGGACGGAACTGCGCACGGTACACTTCGACTTCCTCGAACTTGGCTGCAGCCTGTTCTTCCGAGAGGCCAACGGTGCCGATTTCCGGCTGTGAGAACACGGCCGTGGCAATCAGATGGTGATCGGGCTTGGTCGGATTGTTCTTGAACTCCGTCTCGATGAAGCACATGGCCTCATGAATGGCGACCGGGGTCAATTGTACCCGATCGGTGACGTCACCCAGCGCGTAGATATGAGGGACATTGGTGCGCGAATACTCGTCCACGACGATCGCGCCCTTTTCACTGGTTTTGACGCCTGCCTTTTCGAGACCTAGACCCTTGGTGTTGGGGTCGCGCCCAAGCGCCAGCATGACTAGGCCGACATGGATCGAGGCGCCCTGTTTGGTGCGGGCCATGAAGCCGCCTGCCCCGTCCTTGCTAACTTCCTGGATTACGTCTTCCAGTATTATGCGAATTCCCTTGGCTTCCATTGCTTCATGCAGACCCTTGCGCATGTCGCCATCAAAGCCGTTAAGGATTTCCTTGCCGCGATAGATCAGCGTCGTTTCGACACCGAGGCCATGGAAGATGTTGGCAAACTCGACGGCGATATAACCGCCACCGGCGATCAGGATCGATCTGGGCAGTTCTTCCAGATGAAACGCCTCGTTGGAAGAGATGGTCAGCTCGTGACCCGGCAGTGACGTGTGGACATTCGGCGTGCCACCGACGGCAATGACGATGCGTTCCGCGGTCACCGTCTGCCCGGTGCTGAGAAGCTTCACCGTGTGTGCGTCGACGAGTTCCGCCCGACTGTCGAAGATGTCCGCCTTGGCGTTTTCCAGGCCCTTGCGATAGAGGCCTTCGAGGCGCTCGATCTCCTTGTCCTTGGCGGCAATCAGCTTCTTCCAGTCGAACGTACCGTTCCCGACGGTCCAGCCAAACCCTGCGGCATCTTCGAAATGTTCAGGGTATTGCGACGCGTAGACGAAGAGCTTCTTCGGCACGCAGCCTCTGATCACGCAGGTGCCTCCGTAACGATATTCCTCAGCAATGCCGACGCGCTTGCCAAGCGAAGCTGCCACACGGGCGCTGCGCACACCGCCGGAGCCGCCGCCAATAACAAAAAGATCGTAATCATAGGATGTCATCATAAACCCCTGTCATCGGCCGAGACCCGCATACGGCATCGACAATCTTAGCGTGAAAAATCAGCTCGTTACGCCAAGCTGCGCACCGAAGAAACGCGCAAGACCCAAGCGTTTTCTTGATGCTCATATAGGTGTCGGTAGCTGTAAAAGAAAAGCCCGGAATTTCTTCCGGGCTTTGAAAAATAATGATCGATCAGCCAGCAATCATGGCTTTGGCGCAGGAGCCGCGGCCGGAGCAGCCGGCGCGCCTGGCGCACCACCAACATTGTTTTCGTTCGCTGGAAGCGGCTGGAGGTCGGCACCCGCAACCTTCTGAAGCTCGGCCATGCTCGACGCGTTGAGATCGCGGTTGATGCCAGCTGCCCAGATATCGGCGGCCTTCATCAGTTCGCGTGTCGCAATCGGACCATCCTTGAGAAGCTTCTTGCCAGCTTCGCTGCTGTAGAACGTCGAAATGGCTTTCAGTTCATCGATCGAGAAAGCGCGAGCATAGGTCAGCGCTGCTTCACGTTCCAGATCGGCGCGGCGTGGTGCGAGTTCAAGCGCCTTGGCATCGACGGTCGCAGTGATCTGGTCTTCGACGTTCGGCGACGACTGGATTAGTTCAGACTTCAGACGCTCAGCAAGACCCGGCAGAATGTTGTCGAAGCGATCGGTCACGCCCAGAGCCGTGATTGCCTGCTTTGCAGCAGCGATATGATCTGCAGAAATTTCCTGCGCGCGTGCGGCGGTGCCGAACACAAGGCCGGAAAAAAGGATCGAAGCAGCGGCAGCTTTGCCCAGTCCCGCTAGTTTACCCATGAACTCTCTCGCTCCTGTTATATTTTCGCTTGCATGACGCGGGCGCCATCCGGCCCAGCGATGATGGCAAGCGATGCCAAATTAATGAAAAGTCCGTGCTCGACGACCCCTGGAATCGTATTCAGCTGACGTGCCAGCGCTTCTGCATCAGGAATACGGCCAAATGATGCGTCGAAAATGAGATGACCACCATCGGTTTTGAACGGTCCGTCTTCGGAAGAACGTAGCTTCAACTCGCCCGAAAGGCCCATTTTGGACGCCAGTTTTTCGATGGCAATACGGGTTGCAATCTGGCCGAAGGCATTGATTTCGATGGGAAGCGGAAAGGCGCCCAGTGTCTCGACGACCTTCGTCTGATCCGCAATCACGATCATGCGCGCCGACGCGGCCGCGACGATCTTCTCCCGCAGCAAAGCACCGCCACCGCCCTTGACCAGTCGAAGACCGTGATCGACCTCGTCGGCGCCGTCAATCGTGAGATCGAGTTCGGGCAGTTCATCCAAAGACTTCAGCGGAACGCCAAGCTCGACGCATAGACGCGCTGTGCGCTCCGATGTCGGAACACCTTGAACTTTGAGGCCGTTCGATACTTTTTCGGCAAGCAGGCGGACAAATTCTTCCGCAGTAGAGCCCGTTCCGATGCCAAGACGCATGCCGTCTTCAACATGGGCAAGTGCAGCCTCTGCGGCCTTGATCTTCATTTCGCGGGCATCCATGCGCCTGCAACTCCGCTTTACTCATCGCCGTGCGACGAACATCCGCACGAGATCACCATTGTGATTGTACATCGGAAAGCACCAAATGACGGTTGCCAGCCTTTGTGACTGCGTGTGTTTACACGTCTAGAAAGTCAAACGAAAGCCCCTTTTGCTGCTTCAAAATAGACCATTCAGTGGTTTCGGCCGGCTGAGATCAGGCCCGCAGCCTCAAGCGGTTAAAGCAAAAGTGCGAAAGCGCTGCTCAGGCTTCGTCCAGATGTCGAATAGCGTTTCGATTTCCTGCGCGATGCGTTAGGTTCTCGCACTATCAACACGACAGACGAGGTTTCCTCTTTGACTGCACCCCTTGTTATTTTCGATCTCGATGGAACGCTGATCGACACGGCCCCTGACCTGATCGACAGCCTGAACCACACGATTGCTGCTGCAGGCCTTGCACCGGTCACCTTCAACGACCTGACGCATCTTGTCGGCCAAGGCGTTCGCGTCATGATCGAACGGGCATTTGCGCTAAGAAACAAGGCGTTGCCCCCGGAAGATGCGGAGCCCCTGCACGAACGTTTCATTGCCCACTACAGGGAAGAGATGCCGGGCAACAGCAAGCCTTACCCTGGCGTCCTCAAGGCACTGGATCGCCTCACTGCTGCAGGCTTTGAACTCGCAGTCTGCACCAACAAGACATCGGTTCTGGCGATCCCTTTGCTGGAAAAACTGGGACTGAAGGATCGATTTGCGACGATTACCTGTGGAGACACATTCGAGTGGCGCAAGCCGGACGCGCGCCACATTCTCGGAACCATAGAAAAAGCCGGCGGCGACGCGGGGCGCAGCATTATGGTGGGTGACAGCGTCAACGACATTCTGGCGGCGAAAAATGCCAAGATCCCGTCCATCGGCGTGACCTTCGGTTATACAGACGTGCCTATGGCAGAGCTTGGACCGGATGTGACAATCGACAGCTATGAGGCTCTGGATGCGGCACTTGTCGAAAGACTGCTAGCGCAGAATGCGGCTGCCGCCTGAAGACTGATCGTCCTTGGCACAGCACCAAGGACTGAACCTTGCTCATCGAAAAATGCGCACAAAAAAGCCGGCCACGAGGACCGGCTTTTCTGCTGAACTTGAACGCGGATTAACGCGAGTAGAATTCGACGACCAGATGCGGTTCCATGATGACGGCGTAAGGCACGTCAGCAAGAGCCGGTACGCGAGCGAAGGTCGCGACCATCTTGTTGTGATCGACTTCGATGTAGTCCGGAACGTCGCGTTCTGCGAGCTGGACAGCTTCAAGAACGATTGCGAGCTGCTTGGACTTCTGGCGCACTTCGATAACGTCGCCAACCTTGCAACGGTAGGAACCGATGTTGACGCGAACGCCGTTAACAGTGACGTGGCCATGGTTGATGAACTGGCGAGCCGCGAAAACGGTCGGCACGAACTTGGCGCGGTAGACGATGGCGTCCAGACGCGACTCGAGCAGACCGATCAGGTTCTCGGAGGTGTCGCCCTTACGACGGTTGGCTTCGTCGTAGGTTGCACGGAACTGCTTCTCGCGGATTTCGCCGTAGTAACCCTTCAGCTTCTGCTTGGCGCGCAGCTGCGTGCCGAAGTCGGACATTTTGCCCTTGCGGCGCTGACCGTGCTGGCCAGGGCCATATTCGCGACGGTTAACCGGGGACTTTGGACGACCCCAGATGTTTTCGCCCATGCGGCGGTCAATTTTGTACTTGGACGATTCGCGCTTGCTCATCGTATTTCCTTCTCAACAGTTTACACCAGTCTGTTGCGAGACCGGATTAAGGAAACACGCCCTCCTCTGAGGTTCTGCTGAAGAACCTCTGACAGGCTTCTCACATGCGATATGGAGAGACCACGGGACATGTCGGTGATGTTGACCGCCGAACGTCAGCTATTTGCTGCAAGGCAGTCAACGAAACACACCGGGCATTGCTACCCGGCGTTGGAGCGGCTTCTAGGGGCGCTTCATAAAAATGTCAACGACAAAACGACGAAAGCCCCTTGAAACCTGTGCCGCGCCTCCCATTTCATCCTGGTGATCAGGACTCGGGCCCCTCTGGCGTATTACCGGACAATACGCGATGTCGAGTCTCCAAGGTTGGGGCGTCGTCTATTTTTCATCACGTTCCCAATCATTGAGCCAACCTCGTCCGGACAAAGGTTGACTGATGGACTTTCTGTTTACGGATTTTCTCGCTACCCCCACCTGGATGTGGGGAATTTTTATCACTCTCGTTTTAGGCCTTTTGGCGCTCGATCTTGGCGTTCTGCATAAAAACTCCAAGGAAATCGGCATCAAGGAAAGCCTGCTGATGTCAGGCTTCTACATTGCCATTGGCTTGGCCTTCGGTGGCTGGATCTGGTTCCAGTCCGGTCAGCAGCCGGCGATGGAATATGTCACGGGCTTCGTGGTGGAAAAAAGCCTGGCGATGGACAACATCTTCATCATCGCCATGATTTTCTCCTACTTCTCGATCCCGCGTCAATACCAGCACCGCGTGTTGCTCTGGGGCATCCTCGGCGTCATCGTTCTGCGTGGAATCATGATTGCCGCCGGTGCTGCGATCGTCGAAAACTTCCATTGGGTCCTCTACCTCTTCGCCGCGTTCTTAGTATTCACCGGTATCAAGATGCTGTTCTCGGCAGACCATGAAGAGCAGGACATCGGCAAGAACCCGATCCTGAAGTTGCTGCGCTCGCGTCTGCCCGTCACGGAAAAGCTTCACGAGGAGCGCTTCTTCGTCAAGCAGCCTGATCCCAAGACCGGCCGGTTGAAGACCTTCGTGACGCCGCTGTTCCTGGCGCTCGTCATGGTGGAAATCGCCGACTTGATCTTTGCAGTCGATTCGATCCCGGCGATCTTCGCGATCACTACCGATCCGTTCATCGTCTACACGTCGAACATCTTCGCGATCCTTGGACTGCGCGCCCTCTACTTCGCGCTTGCCGCCCTGATCCACCGCTTTGCATACCTCAAATATGCGCTAGCCGCGGTTCTGGTCTTCGTCGGTTCCAAGATCTTCCTGGCCGACATGCTGGGCATCGCGAAAATCCCGCCGTCGATCTCGCTTGGCATCACCGTCGCGATCCTCCTGACAGGTATCGTCGGCTCGCTGTTTGCCACGCGCAACGACAAGAAGGTCATCGACGAAGTCTAAAAGCGTTCATCATTGAGACTTGGAAAGGCGGGGCGACCCGCCTTTTTCTATGGACTGATGACCATTTAGCGTCTGGACGGGCTTACCCGCGTCGGCCTTATTCGGCCGCCAAACTCATGTCACCGTCCGGAGCATCAGCGTCGCCGGGCGCGGTCTTAGCTTCCATATCCGGGAAGGCCACGATGCGCTTGCCGGAAAAGTCCGCATGCACCACGACCAGTTCCTTTTCTTCGAAGTAGCCGAGCAGACGCCTTGCGCGGCGCGCCGAATGGGTGCCGTACGCGCGCGCAATCCTCGCGTCCGAAGGGCAAGGCTCTTCTGCAAGAGCCGCCTTTACCAAAAGCAGGAAGACTCCCTGAAGGTCGTCCGAGACGCTGCGTGATAGCTCTAGAGCTTTCTGCCAATTTTCGCTTGCCGCCATTTCTACATCAACGCCGGAGCGGGTGATGGCGATCTGCCGGCGAAATTCAGACAGCGCCATAGGCGTGCCCGGAATACGGCGCATGCGGGCGCGCACGAGAAAGTCCTGGTAGAGCACCGCATCGGTGCGATAGGCCGATTGCGGATCGTCAAGAATTTCGGTCAGAACAGCGGTGATCTTTTCCTCGCGCTCTTCCGGAGTCAGTTCCGGCTGGCTCGAACGCGAAGGCTGCTCGGATGTTGGTGCGATAGCAGCGGGCGTCGAGCGCGAAAGTTCGGCAAGAATATCGGTTGTGGGACGCGGTGCTGGCGGCGTGCGACGAACAGCGGGCCTCGTGAACTCTTCCGGGTCTGGGGTGAAGATCAGGTCTTCCACATCCTGCGGCGCATCTGGCAGCGGCATAAGTTTGGGCGACGAGGAACGTGCCGAGGTTTCCACCGGACCAATAACGATCGGCAGCGGCCGGCGCGACAATGCGGGACCGAGGGCGACGAAATTGCCGCGCTGAAGATCGCGAAACATTTCCGCCTGACGGCGGTCCATGCCGAGAAGATCGGCAGCGCGCGCCATGTCGATATCGAGAAAGGTGCGCCCCATCAGAAAGTTGGATGCTTCCGCCGCAACGTTCTTGGCAAGTTTTGCCAGTCGCTGCGTGGCGATGACACCGGCAAGGCCGCGTTTGCGTCCGCGACACATGAGGTTGGTCATGGCACCAAGCGAGGCCTTTCGGGCATCTTCGGTAACTTCGCCACCGACGGATGGCGCGAACATCTGCGCCTCATCCACCACCACCAGAACCGGATACCAATATTCGCGGTCGGCATCGAACATACCGTTGAGGAATGCGGCTGCAGCGCGCATCTGCTGCTCGATATCGAGCCCCTCGAGCGTCAGGACGCAGGAGACACGATGCTGGCGAATGCGGTTGGCAATGCCAGCAAGTTCGGCCTCGGTGCGCTCGCCATCCACCACAACATGGCCGAACTTGTCAGCCAGCGTAACGAAATCACCTTCGGGATCGATGATGACCTGCTGAACCCAAGGGGCCGACTGCTCTAAAAGGCGGCGCAGCAGATGCGACTTTCCGGAACCGGAATTGCCCTGCACCAGCAAACGTGTGGCGAGCAGTTCCTCAATATCGAGCTTGGCACTCTGCCCGCCCGAAAGTGTACCCATGTCGATACCGACCTGCACGTTGGCACTTCCCTGCACTGCAATGAATGAAACACCGCGTCATCGAGCGGCGAACACTCTCTTTACCAAAATTTTGCGCAAATGCCCCGCCGCATCGCAACAATGCACAGGGAATTGCAGATCGCTCTTAGGCGTTGCCGGATGGCGCTCGACCGAAGGATAAGCGGCGGCCAAACACGTTCAGCGCCAGACCGGCAACGACAAGTGCGCTGCCGACAATCTCCAGCGTCGTGATGTGTTCGGCAAAGGCAAAATAGGCGCCAAGAAAGCCGACGATCGGCACCAGCAGCGAAAACGGCGCCACGGTTCCTGCGGGATAGCGAAGCAAAAGAAAACTCCAGATGCCCGCGCCAATGATCGTCGCGCCATAGGCCATATAGGCAACGACGGCCACCGTCATCATGTTGGCGTTCGCCAGGCCTTCGCCAATCGCCTCTGGGCCTTCGAGCAGCAGCGAAAGCGCGATCAGGGGTAAAACCGGCGCAAGACTTGTCCAGGCGACGAAGGCAATCGCGTTGACGCGTCCCACCTTGCGGTTGACGATATTGCCGATTGCCCAGCTGAACGCCGCACCGACGCACATCAACAATGGAACGAGCGCTGTGAGTTCCAGCCTTTCCAGCCCGATGACTGCAAGACCGGAGAATGCTACGGCGGCCCCGGCAATATGGGATCTTAACGGAATTTCGCCCAAGAGCGTGACGGCCAACGCCATGGTGAAGAAGGCCTGCGCCTGCATCACGAGGGAAGCAAGCCCGGCAGGTAGGCCCCATTTGATCGCCGTATAAAGCAGGCCGAATTGCGCGCAGCCCATCACCAAGCCGTAAACGACCATGTGCTTCCACGGGACCTTGGGGCGCGGCAGGAAGAAGATCAGCGGCACGGCTGCGAAGAGGTAGCGCAGCGCCGTCAAGAAAAGCGGCGGCATATCCATGACGCCGACCTTGATCACGACAAAGTTGAAGCCCCAGAGAAAGACCGTGACAAGAGCAAGAAGAATGTGCGGCACTGACATTGATATGTTCCAAAACTCGGCGCCGCACGAGATGGCGACGTTCTCAAGCGGCGGCTTTTTTCCAGCCTGCCGCCAGCAGTCCGGCACCGATCAAGAGCCCGCCACCCGTGCGGTTGACGACGCGCTGGACGGAGGGCTTGCGAATGGTGTTGCGGGCCGCACTTGCCAGCAACCCATAAAGAGCCGCGTTGCAAGTCGCAAGCACAAGAAAAGTAACTTCGAAAATAAGCACCTGCGGCCAGAATGGCAGGGTCGGCACCAGGAACTGCGGCAGGAAGGCGACGAAGAAGATGATGCTCTTTGGGTTCAGCGCTGTGACGATGTAGGTGTGAATGAAGATTTTCAGCGGGCGCTCGCGACCGCTGACGTTACCCTCGCCTCCAGCTGAGGCGCCGACAGGAGCACGCCAGAGCTTGATGCCGAGGTAAATCAGATAGGCCGCACCCACCCATTTCAACACGGTGAAGAGTGCGGCAGACGTGGCCAGCAGTGCGCCAAGACCCAGCATTGAAGCAGTCATGGCGGTAAAATCGCCGAGAGCCACGCCGGCGACGGTGGCACTGCTTGCCTTTCGTCCGTGTCCGAGCGCGTAGGAAATGACCAGCAAAATTGTTGGTCCGGGAACGGCGAGCATGATGGTGGATGCGGCAACGAAGGCCGACCAGTTTTCAATCGGCATGATATGATCCCCTCTCGAAATGAGAAAGAACTAAGCCACTGGCCATGGAGACTGGCAAGTGGTTTTTGAGGGCTTGGAAGGCACGCGTACAAGCCGGCGAACCTGTTATTTTTCGCCCCACCTGTCTCTGAAAATCAGATCGTCCAACGGCAGGCGTTGGCGCCAGCCCTTCACCGCTAGCTCCGGCTCGGCGTAGAGTTCCGAAACATAGCCGATGCAGAGCCATGCCACGATTTCGATATGCTGAGGGATACCCAGGATCTTTCGGATATCGTCATCATGAAAAATGCTGACCCAACCGACGCCGACACCTTCCGCGCGTGCTGCAAGCCAGAGGTTCTGGACCGCACATACTGTGGAGTAGACATCCATGCGGGGATTGTGCGTCCTTCCCAGCACGACATCTCCACCCCGTGTCGGATCGCAAGTGACGCAGATGGAGAGCGGCGCTTTCCTGATACCCTCCAGCTTGAGGCTTCGATAAAGCGACTGCCTCTTCTCGGTGAACATCGACGCTGCCTCTTCATTGGCGCAGCTGAAGGCCTGCCAAACGGCTTGCTTGATCCTGGTATCGCTGACCAGCGTAAAATTCCATGGCTGCATGAAACCGACAGACGGCGCGGCATGGGCTGCTGCCAACAGCTTTGCGATCAGTTCGTCCGGTAGCGGATCGGATAAAAACTCGTTGCGGACATCGCGGCGGGTCTCGATGGCGCGATAAACCGCAGCCTTCTCATCCTTGGAAAACTCAAAAGCCGGCATCAGGCCATGCCGGGTATCATCAGGTGGCATCGTCAATCCCCAACAATGCAGGAAAGACCGCGTGTGCACGCCGATCACGGCGCGGCGCACCGTTCTTCCTCACAACCTGCCGCCGTCCGCGCGGTCTGGTCTATCTCGTCAGGCCGGTCTTCTGACTTGGCTTCGCCTGCCCGTTGCCGCCTTCCCGATTGCTCAGTGGCCTGTGGCAACAGGCATCAGCCTCACAGCGTTGGGCACGTCGCGGTCTTGCACCGCATTCCCGATTCTCCCGCTCAGGCGGGCACCTGACGACAAGCCGTATGTCCAATTGTTGGCAACAAGGCAAGTGCCGGGGATTTAGCCAGCTGGGAAATATCGCACATAGGCAAACTCATCACCATTCGGTGACCAGTTGGGAGAGTTCATCGTGCCCTGCCCGCCGAAGAGATCGAAGAGCGTTTCGACATTGCTACCATCGGGATCCATCAAGCGCACCCGAACATCAAGATCACGCGGATGGTCGAAAACGTCGCCGTCATAAGAAATGAAAACGACTTTGTCTCCCTTGGGAGAGGGATGCGGAAACCAGTCGCCGTATGGACTGTCGGTTATCCTCTCCACGTCCGATCCATCCGGTCGCACACGCCAGATCTGCATCCGGCCCGTACGGCTGGAATTGAAATAGATCCACTCACCGTCGGCCGAGTAATCTGGACCGTCGTTTCGACCCTCGCCATGCGTCAGGCGAGTCTCGGTCGCAGTTTCGATGTCCATGGCGTAGATATCGAAAACCTGATCCCTGATGCCGCAATAGGCAAAACTTTTGCCATCCGGCGCCCAGCCATGCCAGTAGGATGGCAGGTTCTGCGTCATCAGTTTTGGCGTACCGCCCGTGGAGGGCAGAAGATAGATCGCACTCTTGCCGAACTCCACTTTGTCGGAAATGGCATAGAACGAACCGTCCGGCGAGATGCCGTGGTCGTTGTTGCACTCAACCGCAAAGCCCGTATCGACGGTCTCCACTCCTTCAGCTTGCCCAAGAGACAGGCGGTAGAGCACCCCATCGCTATTCAGCAACAGATACCGTCCGTCCGGAGACCAGTTCGGCGCTTCGAACAGCTTCTCGGTCTGCCACACGACGCGATTTTCGCGGGTACGGATGTTGAATATCTCGACTGAACTTCGCATCGTTCCTCCCGTTGCGATATTCCAACGATTTGACTTACCTACCGGTCTCGGAATCGATTGGTGATCGGATAGCGACGATCACGACCGAAGTTCTTCTTGGTGATCTTCACGCCGGGTGCGGACTGGCGACGCTTGTATTCGGCAAGATAGAGCAGGTGCTCGATGCGATGAACCGTTGCGACATCGTGACCTCGGGCGACGATCTCCTCGACGGACATTTCCTGCTCCACCAGGCACTCTAGAATATCGTCGAGAACGGGATAAGGGGGCAGCGAATCCTGGTCTGTCTGGTTGGGACGCAACTCGGCGGACGGCGCTTTTGAAATGATGTTGGCAGGAATGACTTCACCTGAAGGTCCAAGTGCGCCAGGCGGTACATGCGCGTTACGCCAACTGGAGATGGCATAGACCTGCATCTTGTAGAGGTCCTTGATCGGATTGAAGCCGCCATTCATGTCGCCATAGAGCGTCGCATAGCCGACCGACATTTCCGACTTGTTGCCTGTGGTCACCACCATCGAACCGAACTTGTTGGACACGCCCATAAGGATCGTGCCGCGCGCGCGGCTTTGCAGGTTTTCCTCTGTGATACCTTCTTCTGTTCCCTCGAACAGCTCAGACAGCGCCGACATGAAGCCATCGACAGGTTCGGCAATCGACACGATATCGTAACGGCAACCGAGTGCCTTAGCGCAATCGGCAGCATCTTTCAGTGATTCTTCCGAGGTATAACGATATGGAAGCATGATGCAGCGTACGCGCTCCTCGCCGAGCGCATCAACCGCAATCGCTGCACAGATGGCCGAATCAATGCCGCCAGAAAGCCCCAGAACGACACTCTTGAAGCCGTTCTTGTTCACATAATCGCGGAAGCCCAGCATGCAGGCGCGATAGTCCGCCTCTTCGCCTTCCGGGATATGCGACACCGGACCGTGGCTGCAATGCCAACCATTTTCCGTGCGCTTCCAGTCGGTAACCGCAAGGGTGGCTTCGAACTGGCTCATCTGAAAGGCAAGCGTCTTATCGGCATTGAAACCGAAGCTTGCGCCATCGAACACCAGCTCGTCCTGGCCGCCGAGCTGATTGGCGAAGACCAGAGGCAGGCCGCTTTCGATGACTTGGCGAAGTGCCACCTGATGACGGACATCGACCTTGCCCCGATAATAGGGTGAGCCGTTCGGCACCAGCAATATTTCGGCGCCAGCCTCGGCCAGCGTTTCGCAGATGCCCAGATCGTTCCAGATTTCTTCGCAGATCGGAATGCCGATGCGGATGCCCCTAAAATTATAGGGGCCCGAGATCGAGCCTTCGCTGAAAACGCGCTTTTCGTCGAATTCGCCGTAGTTTGGCAGATCCACCTTGTCGCGCAACGCTACGATCTTTCCGGCATCCAACAGCGCGACGGAATTATGCCTGCCCTTTTCGCCTTGCCGTGGGAAGCCGATGATGACACCCGGGCCGCCATCTGCCGTCTCTGCCGCCAGATCTTCCACCGCCTTGAGGCAGGATTTAAGAAAGGCAGGTTTCAGAACCAGATCTTCCGGCGGATAGCCGGAAATGAAAAGCTCCGTCAGCAGAAGAAGGTCGGCACCCTGGGCTGCCGCATCTGCCCTGGCCTCGCGGGCTTTGGCAAGATTGCCTGCAACATCGCCAACAGTCGGGTTGAATTGCCCGACTGCAATGCGGAACGTGTGGGGAATGGTCTGTCCTGTGCTCATGCCTTCCTCATTATCGCGCCGGCTCTCACTGTGCAACGCGCCGGATAGAACTGTTGCAAAACAACGCTCAGTCAAGAAGGTTTCGGCAAGCGGATGCGCAATCTTGATGGCTCACGCAACGGTTATACTCAAGGCCTGTGAATTTTGCATAGTTCATGTCGCGTTCATTGCGCATATGTGACAGTTAGATGACGCTTATATGACAGGTGATTCACACCCGTCACCCGACTGCCGGAGTACAAACTTGACGAAATCGGCGCCCAAAACAACGGTTGCCGAAAGGATGAAACTCGTCCTTTCAACGCCTTGGACACGGTCCCTTGCCCGCCTTTTAAATGATGCGCAAACTCTGGCCAACTTGGTACTCGCAGCGGTCTTGCTGGTTGTCTGCATGGAGTGGATCGCGCGTGGCACCTTGTACGATGTCGGCTCGTTTCTTTTGTCACCCGCGCGTCCTGGACTGACGACGATCGTCACAGTCGTCATTGGTCTGATGGCACTCGACGCCCTCTTCGGGCGACATTATCAGTCGCTACTCGTTGCCATTCCACTGCTGATCCTCCCCGCCTTCATTTCCAGCCAAAAGCAGCTCTACCTCTCTGATCCGCTATATCCCTCCGACCTGCTGTTTGGCCGTCAAATCATCCAGCTTCTGCCGGCTATGCTGAAAGCTCAGCCCTTGACGGCAATAGCGCTGGCGGCTGCTTTTGCCGCTGCAGCCTTTACCATCCTTATGCTCTGGCGCTTTTTACGTCACGCCATGCCGGTCATGCCCTTCAAGGCCAGGATGTGGAGACTGGCGCTTGCCGTCCCGCTCTTCGTCAGTTTCGGCTCGATGATGGAATATTCCAGCTATTCCTGGATCAGGGACCGGCTCAACATCATTCCGATGATGTGGGATCAGAAGGAAAACTACCGTCACAACGGCTTCATCATGGCCTTCGCCTTCAATATTCCGATGGCGAAAGTGACGGCGCCTTATGGTTACGGCGAGAACACCATCGCCGAGATCACCTCCGATAGCTCGGCTTTTGCGATCAATCACAGCAAACGTCCCGACGTCATCATGATCATGAGCGAGTCGCTGTGGGATCCAACGCGGTTGGAGAACGTCAGACTTTCGAAAGATCCGATGCCCAGCATCCGCGCCATGCGATCGGGCCATGTGTTTTCGCCGGAGTTCGGCGGCATGACGGCAAATGTCGAGTTCGAAGCGCTGACCGGCTTCAGCAATGCCTTTTTGCCCTATGGCAGCATTCCCTATCAACAATATGTGCGTCGTCCCGTCCCATCACTTGCGACCTTCTTCCGCTCGGAAGGCTACTCCGCCGTCGCCGTCCACCCCTTCCAGGAATGGTTCTGGAATCGCCGGGAAGTCTACAAGCATTTCGGCTTCGAGGAATTTCGCTCGGAGGAAACGCTGCCGCCAATGGAAAAGCGTGGCGCCTTCGCCTCGGATGAAGCGCTGACGAACGAGATCATCCAGACAGTGGACGCTGCCGAGAAGCCGCAGTTTCTCTTTGCCGTCACCCTCCAGGGACACGGACCTTACGAGGGAAACCGCTATGCCGAGAAAGGCGTGGCGGTCACAGGTGATCTTTCCGAAAACGCCCGCGATGCACTCGCTACCTATGCGCAAGGCGTTTCGGAAGCTGACGCAAGCTTTGCGAAGCTCGTCGCGTGGGCAAAAGGCCGTGAGAGGGAAACCGTCATCGTTCTCTTTGGCGATCATCTGCCGCCGCTCGGTCAGGCCTTTGTCGAAAGCGGCTACATGCCTGGCATGGTGGCGACACGCCGCGCGCCACTTGTCACCATGAAGAGGGAACACGAAACGCCCCTGGTGGTCTGGTCCTCGAAGGCCGGACTGCAAAACCGGATCGGCACGATCAGCCCGTCGCTGCTGCCTTATCACATTCTAAAAACCGCAGGCTTTGACGATCCGTTCTACACCGGCATTCTGGGCAAAGTGCATTCATCGTTTTCCGTGATCGACCGGCATATGCTGATGGAGCGAAACGGTTCGGCTGTGCCCGACTGGTCTATCACGCCAGCGACTCTGCCATCTTCACTTATCGAATATCGCCAATTGCAGTTCGACATGATGTTTGGCGATCAGTTCGGCAGAGAGCGGTTCTTTCCCGGCTTCAACTGGATCCACCAGACAGCGCCATCCAGCTAAGGCATTTTGAAGCCCGCGATTTTGTTTGAACTTGCGGGTTCGTTGCGTTTATCTCCAGCCAACGCCTTGCCGGAGATGATTCATGTCTGCCATCCCAGATTACGTGCTGTCCCATTTCAAGCGGTCTTCCAGACAGATCGGCGAGATCGAAAAGCGGATTCTGGAGGTGGCGCATCAGAAACAATTGATCTCCACGGACACGAATGCCGAGTTTTCGAGGGAGTCCACAGTCGGCGCCCGGCTAGCCGACAGTATCGCCCGTATCGGTGGCTCCTGGGGTTTCATCATCAGCTTCATTGTCTTCCTGGCCATTTGGGCTGTCATCAACACGGTAGTTCTGACGACAAAGGCCTTCGACCCCTATCCCTTCGTGTTCCTCAATCTCATTCTCTCCATGCTTGCAGCCATACAGGCGCCGATCATCATGATGTCGCAGAACCGGCAGGCCGAGCGCGATCGCTTCGAGGCAGCCAAGGATTATGAGGTCAATCTCAAGGCTGAGTTGGAAGTTCTCTCTCTTCACGAGAAAATCGATCTCAAGGTTCTGGCCGAACTTGCAGCGTTACGCGACGATATTGCGAAACTACACGCGGTACAGAACCAGCGCGGCGGTGGCCCCACATCGTGATCGATAGTCGGTCTGCGGCTTTTTCCATGCCGGTTACGAATCCGTCAGATTTCTGCGCTACAGATTGACGCAGGCATTTGTTGCATTGCACTCCGCAGTCTCACGACGCTCGGATGTGCGAATGCGGAGATCGTTTCCGTAAGCTCAGAGCATCACGCTTTTCGCGGCAAATCCCTCACATCGGATCTTTAAACATTCGGGCACTGATCCCGGTTCACGTCCAGAGGCTTTTTCATGAACCAGTACGATCTCATTGTTGTTGGTAGCGGTCCCGCCGGCAGACGCGCTGCCATCCAAGCGGCGAAGCTCGACAAGAAGGTTCTGGTCATCGAAAAGGGCAGCCGTGTTGGTGGCGTCTCGGTTCATACCGGCACCATCCCTTCCAAGACCATGCGCGAAACTGCCCTCAATCTTTCCGGATGGCGCGAGCGCGGCTTCTACGGCCAGTCCTATCGCGTCAAGCAGGAGATCAGCGCCGAGGACCTGCGCCAGCGCCTGCTCATCACCCTCAACCACGAAGTCGAAGTGCTTGAGCATCAGTTCGCACGAAACCGCGTGCAGCACCTGCGCGGCAAGGCAAGCTTCATCACGCCGGACACGCTTCAAATCACCAAGGATGATGGCGAAGTGATGCATGTGATGGGCAAGAGCATTCTGCTTGCCGTCGGTACCCGTCCCTTCAGGCCCGACTACATGCCGTTTGATGGCAAGACCGTCATCGACAGCGACGAGTTGCTGCAAATGGAAAGGCTGCCACGCTCCATGGTGGTCATCGGCGCCGGCGTCATCGGCATCGAGTATGCGACGATCTTCAGCGCGCTCGATACCGCCGTCACGCTGATCGATCCAAAGTCGACAATGCTGGACTTCATCGACAAGGAAATCGTCGAGGACTTCACCTATCAGCTGCGTGACCGCAATATGAAGCTTTTGCTTGGCCAGAAAGCGGAGAAGGTCGAGCATACCTCGGAGGGCAAGGTTTCGATCACCCTCGACAATGGTCGCACGATCGTTACTGAAATGGTGCTGTTCGCTGCCGGCAGAATGGGCGCAACAGATACGCTGAACCTTGCTGCAGCCGGTCTTGAGGCCGACAGCCGCGGCCGACTTTCGGTCAATCCCGAGACCTTCGAGACTTCAGTCCCAGGCATCTTTGCCGCCGGAGACGTTGTCGGCTTTCCAAGCCTTGCCTCCACCTCCATGGAACAGGGCCGAATCGCCGCCCGCGTCGCGGTTGGTGCGATTGCGATGGAGCCCCAGAAATATTTCCCCTATGGCATCTACGCCGTTCCGGAAATCTCGACCTGCGGTTTGACCGAAGAAGAAATGAAACAGCGCGGGATCCCTTATGAGTGCGGGATTGCCCGCTTCCGGGAAACCTCTCGTGGACACATCATGGGCCTTGATTCCGGTCTGTTGAAACTCATTTTTTCCCTGAAGACGCGCCGGCTTCTTGGCGTGCATATTGTCGGCGAAGGCGCCACCGAATTGGTGCACATCGGCCAAGCCGTGCTGAACCTCAAAGGTACCGTCGAGTATTTCGTTGAAAATACGTTCAACTATCCCACTCTTGCCGAGGCCTACAAGATTGCCGGGCTGGATGCGTGGAACCGAATGGGCGACATCAAGAAAAAGGATGAGGCGGCCAGTTGAGCCGCTTCACCATCTGATCTTGTAGTTCGCGTGCACGGCTGGGCGGAAACGATCCTCAAAACCACGATCAAAGCTTCCGGTCACGGTCAGATTGTCGGAAAGCTTCTGTTCAAGCGCGACGCTGGAACTGAACTCATCGAAGGTCTGCCGGCTTGCGCCCGTCAGAACAAATGCCGTGCCAGTGCCAGAGCGCGTCAATCGCAGCGATTGAGAGACATCCAGGCCATTCCACTGCTGGCTTGGTCCGTCATAGCGCAGCGTCACGTTCCTGTTCGACTCAAAATCGAGATCGGCTGTCGCAACCCGCTTTTGCGTCATCGTCATCGTCACGGCGCTCGAGCCGGTGAGCGCATTCATCAGGATGCCGATGTCTCTTGCGATCTTCACGCCTGGTAGATTGGTGGACATCAAGGTGACATCGCCCCAAAACTTCACCGGCGCATCCACCACGGCCCCGCCTTCAGAAGCGCTCATGCCCATCTCAAGACCGGCGCGCAACGGCGTTTCGGTGGGCAGCTTTGCACCCAGCCGCGCCGAATAGGAGCGGTCTGAGTTTTTTGCAGGGGCCCAGATCAACCCGCGTTCCTGCGCCTTCACCTGTACCGGCGACAACAAAATGAGCGAGGCCGCGGCGAGCGTACCTAGTATCTTGACCAACATGTCATTTCCTCAAGCTTTAAAAAGACCAGCCGCTCTTGGGAGGAAAACGGCAGGTCTCGTTTCGGCTTGGGCAATCCCAAAAAGAGGATCGCCCGGCGTGGATTCGGCCCGGCACGGACGCCAGCCTCACCCGCACTTGCTTTTTACGCAGCGCAGATCGACAAGCGCGACATGGCAGCCGCGCCCGAAAAGAATTGAACCTGAAGGCTTAAAGCCGAGCCGCGTACTGCGGCGGATTGCTCCTCACGCAACGAGGCGTTCAGCAAATCACTCCCGAAGGGTGCCAGATGAACGGGAGATGAACAAGAGCAGGTGCAGCAAAAAGTCATTGTGCACTGCATTGTGATCTTGAGAGCACAATTAGTCTCGGCGATCGGACCACTATAAAGGCCGAAATGGCTGTATGTTGATATGGGACAACAGCTCGGCGACAACGGCTGCAACCGGCTGAGTGGCGTCGATGACGATACCGTCTGGCGGAACGTCCTTCTCGCTGTCGTATAGCCGAAGGATGAACGCCCGCTCTTCCGGTTTCCCGCCAAACTCGTCTTCCGGCCTGAATAACAAGCGCTTTTCTAACAACGCTCTGTCGAGATTAAGAACGAAGACCTTGTCAAAGAGCCCGATGAAAGCGGAAAAGTTACGAGCGCCGCCACAGAAGAAGGTGACCGGATGGCTTTGATCGGCCATGAACGCTCTGACTTTCTTGATGCACCAGAGGTGATGACGACGCGGAAACGATACGTCCCCGGCCAAGGCGTCATCAAACGGCCCCTCTAACGGTAAGCCGGTCAGAGGATCGCCCTTGTAGGCAAGTTCCCGATCACCATGAACGACATGGTGTCCCAGACGCTGAAGCTCCGTTGCTACCGACGTTTTGCCTGAGCAAGACAAACCTTCGACGAGATAGTTTCTGACACCCACGAGATATCGCCTGACAGCAGGAGGAGCCAAAGGCCAACATACCGTTTGGATACGACGAGACGATGTCTTTTCACCGCGGATACAGGCACGTAACTTCGCAAAGCCGCAAATGAAAAGGCCGCAGCTTTCGCCGCGGCCTCTCCGAAACATATGAGAAGAGCAGATTACTCTGCGTCGCCTTCCGCTGCCTTCTTCTTGGCAGGAGCCTTCTTCTTCGGAGCAGCTTCTTCACCTTCAGCAGCGTCAGCCTTGGCTGCAGCCTTCTTCTTGGCAGGTGCCTTTTTCTTGGTCTCTTCGCCTTCTTCGGCGTCGTCAGCCAGAAGCTCTTCCTTGGAAACCGTCTTGTCGGTGACGGAGACTTCGCTCAGCAGCTTATCGATGACCTTCTCTTCGAAGATCGGAGCGCGTAGCGACGCGGATGCACCAGGCGTGTTGCGGAAGTAATCGAGGATTTCCTTCTGCTGGCCTGGGAACTGCTGCAGCTGCTGGAACAGCGCGCGCTGCATTTCGTCTTCGGTCACTTCAACGCCAGCCTTCTCGCCGATTTCGGAGAGAACGAGGCCGAGACGGACGCGGCGCTCAGCGAGCTTGCGATATTCTTCGCGCGCTTCTTCTTCGGTCGTGTCCTCGTCAGCGAAGGTCTTGCCGGACTGTGCAAGATCGGTGTTGATCTGGCGCCAGATGTTGTCGAACTCGGCGTCGACGAGACCTGCAGGCGTGTCGAACTTGTAGAGTTCGTCCAGCTGGTCGAGGATTTGACGCTTCACCTTCTGACGGGTCACGTTGCCGTACTGGCTTTCGATCTGACCGCGAACGATTTCCTTCAGCTTTTCAGCGGATTCGAGCCCGAGCTTGGTTGCCAGCTCGTCGTTGATTTCGACGTCGGCGGCAGCAGCAACTTCCTTGACGGTGATGTCGAAGGTGGCTTCCTTGCCAGCCAGCTCAGCAGCCGGATATTCGGTCGGGAAGGTTACGGTGATGGTCTTTTCGTCGCCCGCCTTGACGCCAACGAGCTGGTCTTCGAAGCCTGGGATGAAGCGGCCCGAGCCAATAACCAGTTCGGCATCTTCAGCAGCGCCGCCATCGAAGGCTACGCCATCGACCTTGCCGAGGTAATTCATGGTGACGCGGTCGCCTTCAGCGGCCTTGCCCTTCTTGGTCTCGTAGCTACGAGCGCTCTCGGCGATCTTGAGGATCTGCTCGGTGACTTCGTCTTCGGTTACTTCGACGACTTCGCGCGTAACCTTGATGCCGTCATTCGACTTCAGCTCGATCGCAGGAATGACTTCGTAAGCGATGTTGAATTCGAAATCGGTTTCAGCAGCCAGGATCTTATCGGCTTCCTTCTCGTCTTCCGTCATGGAGATGGAAGGCTGGGTTGCAGACTTTTCGCCGCGGCTGGAAATGATTTCGGAAGGCTTTTCACGAACAAGCTCGTTGACGAGGTCGGCCATGATCGACTTGCCATACATCTTCTTCAGATGCGCAGCAGGGACCTTGCCGGGACGGAAGCCGTTGATACGAACCTTGTCCTTGGCTTCAGCGAGGCGCTCGTCAAGGCGAGCCTTCATGTCGGCGGCCGGGATAACGACCTTGATTTCGCGCTTCAGCCCTTCAGCGAGCGTTTCGATAACCTGCATTTTCATACCTTCACATCATGGCGGCAGTGCTCAGACAGCCGTCGGTTTACTTTCGAGCACAGCGCCGGAATCTGAATTCACCGGCCGTGACTATAAAACTTGCATGCACAGGCGCGTTGCGGAGCAATTATGCCTGAGCCAGGGAAAGGGCAAAACGAAACGTTGTGCCTAGCTCTCCCGGCGATTTGTGGTGCGGGTAGAGGGACTCGAACCCCCACAACTCTCGTCGCCAGAACCTAAATCTGGTGCGTCTACCAATTCCGCCATACCCGCGCTCTTTAAATCCTGCATAAACAACATCTGGCACATGAGGCCTTCCGGAGCGCGGCGTCTCTATATCATCCGTTTTCAGGAGCGCAAAGGAAAAATGACGCCGTACAGCCCCTATTTCCATGGGTTTTGAGGCCTATATGACAATTGCATGCAAGGCATCATCGAGATTTACGGAGATGCCGTCTTCTCGATTCTCTTTGATTAAAGGGCTGATGAGTTTCCCGGCCCTCGTGGAACGCCCTCCCCTGCTCCTAGACCCCAGGTGAAAGCACCCGGTTACCTTCCCAAAACCATCAAGAACAAGATCGACGGCACCAGGAGGTTTAGCGGGCCTTGAGAGGGTCTGAAGCATCAAAACTCCTCTTCGATGCTACCAAATTATGCATTTGTTAAGGAAGTAGCCACCGATTCGCGCGTCGCCATGCGTTTCCTGCATAGGTGTCATCCTTCTTTGTCTGTTTTTGGAGTGCGCGGAAACGCATATATTCCAGTTCAGAAAACGAAGCCGAGTTGACCCCAAGCAACCGGCGAACCGAAACGAGGATATGACCATGAACATTGCACGCTCGCTGAACAACTGGCGCAAGTATCGTCAGACCGTAACTGAACTCGACCGTATGAGCGATCGCGAACTGAGCGATCTCGGCATCGGCCGCACCGACATCCGTCGCGTTGCTCGCACTGCCGTCGGCATCTAATAGACTATAACACCGGCTGACGATCCGTCGTTAACTTGATGCGTTACCTCAAAAGGCCCTGAGCACTCGCTCCGGGCCTTTTCTTTTTGCTTGCATTTCTCTCTGATCACCAAAAAGCACGTTGGCTATCGATCGAAAACGCCACGCGCTTCCCCGCTCAAATAATACGCATATCCGTCCTGAAGCTGCAAAAATAGACGACACATTGCACAAATGCATGGCAGTCGCTCAAAATCTGCACTCCAAGTCATGGCTGTGAATATGTATATACCAGTCAACAGCCGAGAGCGCAGATGACCAGCGGCCCGGCGGACAGAATTCAAAATTCAAATACATCACAAATCGAGGAAACGACCATGAACCCGCTTCGCATCGCAAAGAACTGGATTAGCTATCGCCGCACGCTCAATGAATTGGGCAGCCTCTCCAACCAGGCTCTCAGCGATATCGGCCTGACACGTTACGACATCCGTAACGTCGCCTCCCGTTCGTTCCGCTAATCAGCGTAAAGAGCCATCCGAAAGAGCCGACCTCCCACGGCATCGGATGGCTGAGCGACAGGCAAGAAAAACGGCGCCACGAGCGCCGTTTTTTGATTCTGGCTGGCAGCCTAGGACTGGGGAGTAGCGCGGCCCTCCGCCATGTCCGAGGATTGGCTGTAGCCGAAAAAGTTTGGCTACGTGCATTGCTCGTGATACTGCATCGGCCAAGTGCCTCCTGAGAGCGAGGCGTAGCCAATCAACAAAGATGGTCGACCCGCAGCACCCACGGTGCCGGTTGGCGATGTGAGCGCGCGATGCAAGACAAGACGAATTCCCCCATCCACGTCATTGGCGGCGGCCTTGCTGGTTCTGAAGCAGCCTGGCAGATTGCTCAGGCTGGCATCCCCGTTGTTTTGCATGAAATGCGCGGTGTTCGCGGCACGGATGCTCACAAGGGCGACAGTCTTGCAGAGCTTGTCTGCTCCAACTCTTTCCGCTCAGACGATGCCACGGCCAATGCAGTCGGTGTTATTCACGCCGAGATGCGTCTGGCAGGCTCACTGATCATGGCCTGCGCCGACAGGCACCAGGTTCCGGCCGGTGGCGCGCTCGCTGTCGATCGCGACGGGTTTTCCGAAGCGGTAACAGCTCAACTTGAGGCCCATCCGCTCGTGACAATCGTTCGTGAAGTGGTTTCTGGACTTCCGCCAAAAGAATGGGGCAACACGATCATTGCCACGGGCCCCCTCACCGCGCCCGAGCTTGCCAGTGCCATTCAGGCGGAAACGGGCGAGGATGCACTGGCCTTCTTCGACGCTATCGCGCCAATCGTCCATCGCGACAGCATCAACATGGATATCTGCTGGTACCAGTCCCGCTACGACAAGGTCGGACCTGGCGGCAACGGCAAGGACTATATCAATTGCCCGATGAACGAAGAGCAGTATCATGCCTTCATCGACGCGCTGATCGCCGGTGATACGGTGGGCTTCAAGGAATGGGAAGGCACACCATACTTCGATGGTTGCCTGCCGATCGAGATCATGGCGGAACGCGGACGTGAAACGCTTCGCCATGGTCCGATGAAGCCGATGGGTTTGACCAACGCCCATAACCCGACCGTCAAGCCTTATGCGGTCGTGCAACTGCGCCAGGATAATGCGCTCGGCACGCTCTACAACATGGTCGGCTTCCAGACGAAACTGAAATACGGTGCACAGGCCGAGGTTTTCCGGATGATCCCGGGCCTGGAAAATGCAGAGTTTGCACGCCTGGGCGGCCTGCACCGCAACACCTATATCGATTCCCCGCGTCTGCTCGATACGTCGCTCAAGCTGAAGTCCCGTCCGGACATTCGCTTTGCCGGCCAGATCACCGGCTGCGAAGGCTATGTAGAGAGTGCATCCATCGGACTTCTGACAGGCCGCTTCGCAAGTGCTGAGCACAAGGGCGAGAAAATCAGCCTGCCGCCCGCGACAACAGCTCTGGGCGCTCTGCTGAACCACATTACGGGCGGTCATCTTTCCACCGACGAAGAACCAGGCAAGCGCTCGTTCCAGCCGATGAACGTCAATTTCGGTTTGTTCCCCGACCTCGAGCCCGGCTCGATCGTCAAGCCCGAAGGCGTCAAGCGCTTTCGCGGCAAGGACAAGACCATCATGAAGCGGCAGTTGATGAGCGCCCGCGCGTTGAGAGATTGCGCGATGTGGCTTGGTGTTGCAGCGCCTGTTGTCGATCAGGTCGCGGGAGAAGGCGAGGAGTTGGAGCCGGTTTCCCTAGGCTGATCCGGATCGGCATCTGCCGCCTCCAAATAGCTACCAAGTAGCCAGAGCGACACTTCCGCGGCTTCGCCGATCGTTTTGAAACGATAAGCACCGCTATATTTTGGCGTGTCGATGAAGGTGACGACGAAACCATCGCCGCTTTCCAAATGCTCAACGGTAATGCGCTCAGGGTTCAGCATCATGCAGACATTGTGCTTGCCCATGTTGCGCATGAAGCCAGCCTTGTTGTCATGCAGGCGAACGAAGACGGCGTTGCCGTCAGCAGTCATGTGCAGACTGCGGATCGCCTCATTGGGAAAGGCTCGGGCAAAGTCCAAAATCGCCTGCCCCGTATCGTAGCTGTTTTCGCTTTCCGAGAAACGCTTCAGGCGCCAGATATAGATCGCAACCGCACCCAATAGCGCGAGGATGATGATCCAAATGGTTAGGCTCATCTTGTCACTCCCTAGAGCGCCGCGCATCTCATTTAGACGCACGAAGGACGCTCTGACTTCTCGAATTTACGCTTAAAGCGATACCAAAGCGTGTCGCGATCTTTCCGATTTGCTTCTTACGCTTTAGGTCCTTGTCATAGCATGTCGCTCTCGCAAAACCGCTGCACACTTTTACGCGACATGCTTATCAAGAGCGTTAGCAATCAAGGCTTGCGTGGACGTGGAGGCGCTCAAAATCGCTTGAGATAAGCGGCTTTGGCAAGCAGCCATTGACGGCGGAGCAACGAGAGTTGAATGCCGCTTTCAAGCACATCTGCGCCTGCCCGACGCGCCGCCTTCAACACGGCCTCGACTTGCGCTACCGGCAAGAAGGCTGGAACGACTGCGGCAGGAAGCGAGGTCTGGCGTGCCTTCTTCAAGTGATCCTGAGCGTGCGCGCAGAATATCTCGATCGCTGCCCCGACCTTCTCTCGGTCTTTGCCTTCCAGAAAACTCCCCCGGTTCAACCCGGCCGCCGACAAGATATCCTGCGGGATGTAGACCTGTCCGCGACGGCGATGTTGCGGCATCAACAGCAGCATGCCAGCCATGGCCTGAGCGACGCCTGCATGGCCCGCGACATCAGCGTTTTTCGCGGCGTCACGTGGGGAAAGCACGATGCTGGCAAGCTGGATCAGTGCCGACGCCGTCTCGCCCGCGTACCCCTCCAGAGCATTACGGCTTTCGAAGACGTCATCGTAAAGATCGAAGATGCGCGCTTCGATCATGTCGATCAAAGTCTGCCTGGGCAGATTATGCGTGGCGATCGCGTTCAAGAGAGCTGCGGCAACCGGATGACCTGTGCTGTCTCCGTGCGGATTGCCCTCCAGAAGATCACGCCACCATTGCATGCGCACCTCGCCTGGAAGCGGCTCGCGCACGACATCGCGGATGCGGGCGATCTCGGCATTGAAAGCGTAAAGCGCGGCAAGATCGCCGCGCTTGTCTTCCGGCGCAAGAAGGCACGCGAGATATCTGTCGCGATCCATATCGCGCAGCATCGAAAGGCATGCATCCTTGTTCGCCGGCAGATCTGTCATCGATAACCGTTCTTCAGCCTTCGACCGCAATGAGGGCCGCAGCGACTGCCCGCGATTCGGAAAGCATGATGTTGTATGTTCTTACTGCAGCACCCGTGCTCATCGGATCGACCGAGATGCCAGCCTCTTTCAAGGCTGCCTTCAATTCTCTTGGAACGACCCGCATGGAGTTTCCCATGCCGATCAACAGAAACTCGATGTCGGCCGCTTGTTCCAGAATCTTGGCAAATTTATCGACCGAAAGCTGTGAGGGATCGGTGACGTCCCATCCATGAATGCCGGAAGGGAGGCAGAGAAGCGAGCCGCGATGCGACATTTCGGCAAAGCGAAATCCGCCATTTCCATAAGCATCGATCGGCGCCCGACCGGGAAAATGGGCCGGGCGTATCTCTATTCCACCAGCCATCAGACTGCCGGCTTACCGGTGATCGTCTTCGCTTTTTGATCTTCCTTATCGTCGGAATCGACGCTGGAAGGGCGCAGATTGAAGGCGATCAGAACCGGTGCCGCGATGTAGATCGACGAGAACACGCCGATACCGACACCGAAGAGCATCGCGAATGTGAAGGAACGGATGACTTCACCACCGAAGAGATAGAGCGACAGCAGTGCAAGCATCACCGTCAGACCGGTCAAGATCGTGCGCGACAGTGTCTGGTTCAGCGAGACGTCGATGATCATGGACAGCGGCATCTTCTTGTAGCGCCGCAGGTTCTCTCGAATTCGGTCGTAAATGACCACCGTATCGTTCAGCGAGTAACCGATAATGGTCAATATTGCCGCGATACTGGTGAGGTTGAATTCGATGCCGAGGAAGACGAAGAGGCCGATGGTGAAGACCACGTCGTGCACCATCGAGATGATCGCGCCCAGAGCGAACTGCCACTCGAAGCGGAACCAGATGTAGATCATGATCGCGACCATGGCGAGCGCAATACCGATCGTCGAGGTGACGGTCAGATCGCCGGACACTGCTGGGCCCACGACTTCGACGCGGCGGAAGTCGTATTTCTCCTGCAACTCACCGCGGATCAACGTGATCGCCGACTGCTCGGCGTTCTCGCCACCTTCCTGCGCCTGAATGCGGATCAGCACGTCCTGTGGAGAGCCGAAGCTCTGCGCCTGGATTTCACCGAGATTCAACTGGCTGAGGCGGTCACGAATATCTGCGAGATCGGCAGGGCCGCTCTTCGACTGAACTTCAATGATCGATCCGCCCTGGAAGTCGATGCCGAGATTGAGACCCTTGGTCATGAAGCCGCCGACGCAGGCCAGCATGATCACGCCGGTAATACCGAAGACGAGGCGACGGTACTTCATGAAAGGGATGTCCTTGCCGTCGAACATGCCAGTGCGGATGCCCTTTGGCAGGTGCTTCGGACGGGTACGGCGAACCCAGGCGCCAAACAGCCAGGCTGTCAGGGTGTAGGCCGTGAACACCGTCGTGACGATACCGACGGCAAGCGTCACCGCGAAGCCCTTAACCGGACCTGTACCCATATAGAAGAGCACGCAGGCCACGATGAAGGTGGTCAGGTTGGCGTCGATGATGGTCGCGAAAGCGCGGGTAAAGCCGTTCTCAAGCGACGATATCAACGGCTTTCCGGCTTTGACTTCCTCGCGGATGCGCTCGTAGATCAGAACATTGGAGTCCACCGCCATGCCGATCGTCAAGACGATACCGGCGATACCCGGCAAGGTCAGAGTCGATCCGATGATACTGAGAACCGCAAGCAGCATTACGATATTGATGACCAGCGCGATATTCGCCAGCAGGCCGAAGAAACCGTAAAAGACGAACATGAAGATGACGACGCCGGCAGCACCGATGGCGCTGGCAGTGAGGCCGGCATTGATGGAGTCGCTACCAAGGCTTGGGCCGACGGTGCGCTCTTCCACGACGGTCAACGTCGCAGGCAAGGCACCGGCGCGCAGAAGCACGGCGAGATCGTTCGCGCCCTGAACGGTGAAGTTACCGGAAATCTGGCCGGAACCGCCGATGATCGGCTCGCGGATCACGGGTGCAGAGATAACGTTGTTATCGAGAACGATAGCGAATGGCTTGCCGACATTCTGCTGAGTCGCCTGGGCGAAACGTTGCGCGCCGCGGCTGTCGAAGCGGAACGTGACGACGGGCTCATTGGTCTGCTGATTGAAGCTTGCCTGCGCGTCGACCAGATTGTCACCGGAGACCAGGGCACGGCGCTCAACAAGGTAAGGAACCGGCGGATCATCCTGCGAATAGAGAATTTCATCTGTCGCGGGCGGGCGACCGTTCAACGCTTCCTGAACCGGCATGGACGTATCCACCATGCGGAAAGAAAGCTTGGCGGTCTGGTTCAACAGCGACTTCAGGCGCTGCGGGTCCTGGAGGCCAGGAACCTGAACGATGATCCGGTCATTGCCCTGACGGACGATCAGCGGTTCGGTGGTGCCGAGTTCGTCGACACGACGACGCACGACTTCAATCGATTGGGAAACGGCCGACGATAGACGGTAATCGATGCCCTCGTCCGTGAGATTGAGGCGAAGCAGATTGTCGCCGCCGTCGCTCATCGTCACTTCATGTACGGAGGTGCCAACCAGCGTACCGGTAGAAACCGGCTGCGTCAGGTCCTTCAGTGCATTCTTCGCCGCTTCATATTGCGCCGGATCGGTGATACGAACCTGGATCTGTTGCCCGTTACCGGTCAGACCCGAGTAGCGAATGTTAGCATCGCGCAACTGGGCTCGGACGTCGCCAACAATGGTTTCGAGGCGTTCCTTGACGATATCGGAACGCTCGACCTTGAGCATGATGTAAGACCCGCCCTGAAGGTCGAGACCCAGCGTCACCTTGTTGTGCTTGTACCAGTTCGGCATGCCCTCCAGCTGCTTGTCCGTAAACAGGTTGGGGGAAGCGATGACGGCGCTTATCAGCACGATCAGCCAGATGAAGACTGTTTTCCAGCGGGAAAAATGAAGCATTTCGGTCTCGGTCAGGGTTGGGTTAAAAAACCCAGGCTGCATCGATGCGCAGCCTGCTTATTGTTACTTCGCGTTTGCAGGAGCTTCGGTCTTGACCGGCTCACCCTTGACACGAACCTCGGCAATGTAGGTGCGCGATGCGCGGACCTTGACGCCTTCGGAAATTTCAACTTCGAGTTCGTTATCGTCGATAACCTTGGTCACCTTGCCGACAATGCCGCCGCCGAGCACGACCTGATCGCCGCGACGGATATTGGTCAGCGTCTCCTGACGCTTCTTCATCTGCGCGCGCTGCGGACGGATCAGGAAGAAGTACCAGACAACCATCAGGGGGGCGAAAAGGAAAAGCATTTCCAGGCCGGATCCGAAAGCCGACGGTGCGCCTGCTGCATCCTGAGCAAAGGCTTGGCTAATGAACATAAAAAACTCCTCAGATTTCAGGCACAGTTCTAAGCCACTGGCCAGCTTTCAAGCCGCCGGAATATAGTTGCGATCCCTTAGAATGCAACAGAAAGACTTGGAACCCCGTACCGTTTCCACGCCTCATACTCTTTCGAGGTGCGAAACGCCATGCTACGCCGCGCAAAATCCACGGTTGTTCCGGCATTTGACCGACTTCATCACGCCGTGAAAGACGACAAGGAGCATCGATCATGACGTCAGACGAAACCAGCGCACTCCTGCTTCTCGAACTTCGCCGTCTTGCCGACGCTGTGGAACGATTGGCAGGCCCGCCACCAGCGGCAAACGACTGGGATAGCGCCGACTGTTTCGTATGGGCGCCCGCCAATGCATGGCTACAGCCCGTGCGCCGTCCGAACCGGATTGCACTGACGCTGATACGCGGCGTCGATCATGTCCGAGATATATTGCACGAAAACACGCTTCGCTTTGCCGAGGGCTTTGCCGCCAACAACGTGTTGCTGTGGGGCGCACGCGGCATGGGCAAATCTTCGCTGGTCAAGGCGGTTCACGAAGATGTGCGTGCGGCCAGAGGCGCGTCGCTGAAACTGGTCGAAGTGCATCGTGAAGATATTCACACGCTCCCTGCCCTGCTCGACATTCTAAAGGCCGCGCCGCATAGGGTCATCCTGTTCTGTGACGACCTCTCCTTCGACCATGATGACACAGCCTACAAGTCCTTGAAGGCGGCGCTCGATGGCGGCATCGAAGGCCGACCGGACAACGTCCTGTTCTACGCAACGTCAAACCGGCGCCATTTGCTGCCGCGGCACATGATGGAGAACGAGCAATCGACCGCCATCAACCCGTCGGAAGCGGTCGAGGAAAAAGTTTCGCTGTCGGATCGCTTCGGCCTCTGGCTCGGATTCCATAAGTGCAGCCAGAATGATTATCTGGCGATGATCGATGGCTACGCAGAGCATTTCGACCTTGGCTTGACTCAAGATGTCCTCCATCGCGAAGCTCTGGAATGGGCAACAACACGCGGCGGTCGATCCGGTCGTGTGGCATGGCAATATATCCAGGATACAGCCGGTCGTCTGCGCAAGCCCCTGGACAAATCTTGAAGACAAAAAGCCGATCATTACAACCACTGCGATTGGCAGTTGGAAGAGAGACACCCCGGTATCCGCAAATACTTAGTGCGCAATGGAACAAACGGATTGAAAGGCCGTTGCACCGCATGCGCAACCTTCGCGCGATTTATTAGGAGAGTCTAAATGGTTGATCAGGCCCGCTATGCAACATCGACGGTGGCCGCGCGCAGCGCGGTATGGCCCGAAGCAGTGACACGTATTTCCTGGGGTGGCGTTTTTGCAGGTGTCGCGGTCGCACTGACACTTCATTTGCTCCTCAACCTCCTGGGCGTTGCCATCGGTGCGGGCGTGATCGATCCCGCCCATAACGACACGCCGTCGGCAACGTCGCTATCGACGGGCTCGGTGATTTGGATCATTGCCAGCGGCATCATCTCGTCCTTCGTGGGCGGCTACGTGGCGAGCCGCCTTTCCGGTCGCTCCATCCGCTCGACCGGCGCTCTTCACGGTTTGACCACCTGGGCTGTCACCACGCTGATCGTCTTCTACATGCTGACGACCTCCGTCGGCGCGTTGATCGGCGGAGCTTTCACCGGTGTCACAAGCGTCTTCTCCGGTGCCGGTTCAACGATCGCAACTGCCGCAACGACGGCTGCACCAGCGCTTGCAAACACCACCGATCCGCTGGCTGGCGTCGAGCAGCGTATCCGTGAAGCGAGCGGCGGAAACGATCCGCAGGCTCTTCGCGATGCCGCTGTTAGCGCCGTACGCGCGGTTCTGACCGGTGACCAGGCCCAGGCTGAAGATGCACGCAACCGCGCTGCCGATGCCCTCGCCCGCGCTCAGAACATCCCGGTCGACCAGGCACGTCAGCAGGTTACGGACTATGAGAACCAGTACCGTCAGGCTGTCGAGCAGGCCAAGGTCCGCGCGACAGAAGCTGCACAGGCAACTGCGACCGCCGTCTCCACCGCCTCCTACGTCGCCTTCGGCGCGCTTCTGGTCGGTGCAGTCGCTGCGCTCTTCGGCGGCAGCGTCGGCACCAGTCGTGGTTACCGCGACGGCGAAGTCGTCGTCGAGTAATACGGTCTCAAGGTCGATCGGAGTGCCCGCGCAAGTCGCGGGCATTTTTGTATAGACCTTATGGATGCAATACAAAAAAGGCCGCATCATTTCTGAAGCGGCCTATCATTCATTTGTATTCCGTCTTGCGATTACTCGTCGCGATAAACCTTTTCGCGCCGCTCATGTCGCTCTTGCGCCTCTATCGACAAGGTCGCAATCGGACGAGCATCAAGGCGCTTGATCCCAATCGGTTCGCCAGTTTCCTCACAGTAACCGTAAGTGCCGTCTTCGATCCGCTGAAGAGCAGCATCGATCTTGGAAATCAGCTTGCGCTGACGATCGCGGGCTCTCAGTTCGATGGCTCTGTCTGTTTCTGAAGAGGCACGGTCTGCCAGGTCAGGATGATTGGCGCTTTCCTCTGCGAGATGACCGAGTGTCTCGCGCGCTTCTCTCAATATGTCGTTTTTCCAACCGATCAGCTTGGCCCTGAAATAAGCCCGCTGGTTGGTGTTCATGAACTCGTCGTTTTCCGAGAGCACATAGTTACTAAGATCGATCTTCTCACTCAACGCGATTCTCCTCGAAGAACATCTCATATGGCGGCGGTATACTCCAATGCCGTGTAGCCATTCAAGCCTGGAGAATCGTTTTCAGGCATTTTTAAATCTGTCACAAAAATCATCTAAACGACTATTTTTTATACATTATTGCGAAAACACGAATTATTTCTTCGATCACTTTATCTAGACTTGCTCTTCCGCGCTCACTCTTGCGAGTTAGCCCCCTCCTCCTGTAAAGCGTGGTTCTCCCTTTTTAATTGCATTAAGGATGCTCCGGAATGGCGCCGTCGCAACAGCAAACCTTCCGGCTTTATCTCTTGCGACACGCCCAGGCTGGATGGGCAGAACCCGGTGGACGCGACTTCGACCGAACGCTGACCGAAGAGGGAAAATCGGAAGCGGCGTTCATCGGCAAATCTGCTGTAGACAGGGACTATCGCCCCGCGCTCATGCTCAGCTCGGCTGCCACTCGATGCCGCGAAACGGCGCGAATTGTGCTCCAGGCATACGACGAGAAGATTGCCGTCTCCTATTTTGATGAGATGTATAACGCCCGGGCTGAAATCTATCTTGATCTTGCGCTTCGAAGAGACGACGTCTCGTCTCTCATGCTTGTCGGACATAACCCAACAATAGAAGCTGTTGCAGAGGTTCTGCTTGGCCGTGAGCTTCTGGAAACGTCGCTCCCGCATGGTTTTCCGACAGCAGGCCTCGCCGTGCTCGAATGCGATCTCGCGGACAAATCCAGATTCCGTGGCTGGCGGCTCGTGGACTTTCTTACGCCATAAGCAGAATTCCAAGGGTTGGAAAACTTTGCCCCGCGCTTCTTTTTTGAGCATGGCGCTATCCTATATATTTTCGGAAGACCGATTATTTTTAGGAAAAGTCATTGCCGCCATCCCTGACATCCTTCACCGACAGCGCACTGATCGCCCTCGACAATCTTGCGGACCGGGCAAGCGCGCTGACCAACCCGACATTGCGGCTTGGTGTGACGGGACTGTCACGCGCGGGAAAGACGGTCTTCATCTCATCGCTCGTTCATAATCTACTCAATGGCGGACGCCTGCCACTCTTCGAAGCCATCCGGTCTGGTCGGGTCTCGAATGTGCGGCTCGAACCGCAGCCGGATGATGCCATCCCGCGCTTTCAATACGAAGATCATATCCAGGCGCTGGTGCGAGATCGAATCTGGCCGGAATCGACCCGCGCCATTTCGGAGCTTCGGATCACGCTCGATTACCAGAGTGCGAGCGGCTGGGGGCGCTGGTTTTCGCCGGGTCGGCTTTCCATTGATATCGTCGATTATCCAGGCGAATGGCTGCTGGATCTGCCGCTGCTGACGCAGGATTACAAGACTTTCAGCGACAACACGGTTTTGCTGGCACGGACGGGCGTCAGGTCCGAACTTGCACGCGAGTGGCTGGATATTGCGTCATCCATTGATATTGATGCGCCAGCTGATGAGATGACCGCCAAGCGCTTGGCGGAGAGCTTCGCGGCCTACCTCAAGGCCTGCAAGTCGGATGAGCGGTCGCTCTCAACGCTGCCGCCCGGTCGCTTCTTGATGCCGGGCGATCTGGAGGGCTCGCCTGCCCTCACCTTCTCACCTCTTCCAGGGATCGGTGACGAGAAAGCCGTCAAAGGATCGCTGCGTGCCATGATGGAGCGACGCTTTGAAGCCTACAAGTCGATCGTGGTGAAGCCCTTCTTCCGTGAGCATTTCGCCCGCCTCGACCGGCAGATCGTGCTGATAGATGCGCTGCAGGCGGTCAATCGTGGGCCGGAAGCCGTGCAGGATCTGGAGCGTGCGCTTGGCGATGTGCTCGCCTGTTTCCGCCCTGGCAAGAACAGCCTTCTCTCGTCGCTGGTTGGCCGGCGCATCGACAAGGTGCTGGTGGCGGCAACGAAAGCAGACCATCTGCACCACGAGAGCCATGACCGGCTGGAGAATCTTACTGCGCGTCTTGTCGATCGTGCAGTGACGACCATCGGCATGAGCGGTGCAGGTATCGAAGTCATGGCGCTTGCCTCGGTGCGTGCGACGAAGGAGGCAAGCGTGCGCCAGGACGGAGCGTCATTGCCGGTCATCGTCGGCACGCCAATTGCTGGCGAGAAAATCAACGGCGAGATCTTCGACGGCAGTCGCAGTACGGCAATCTTTCCCGGCGACCTGCCGGAGGACCCGGAGCCGCTCTTTCGCCAGATCGATGCACAAGGCGCTTCGGCAGACCTGCCCGACGTCAACGTCATCCGCTTCCGTCCGCCGAAACTAGAAGAGACGGCCGGCGGCATCAAGCTCTCGGTCCCGCATATTCGCCTGGACCGCGCCATGCAGTTTCTGTTCGGAGACAAGCTCGCATGAAAGACAATACGAACGGTTCGTCCCGCAGACCCGCGGCGTTCACTCTCGAGACCGAAGCGCAACGAGGTACGCCGACGGCATTGCCAAGGCGTCAGCCACGCAGCTTCGACACCGACGTCTCGATGGTACCGGATGAAGAAGACCCGTTCTTGGCACCCGAAGAGATCGATGCAGCGCCACTTCCTGTCGCGGAACCGCGCCGCCACCGCTTCTCCTTCGGTAAACTCGCTATCGGTGCCATTGGCGTTCTTCTCTCGCTTGCTTTCGGGCTTTGGGCCGACCAACTCATCCGCAACCTGTTCTCGCGCTCGGACTGGTTGGGTTATACGGCGACAATCGCGCTTATCGTTGCGGTCGTCGCAGTCCTTGTTCTCATTGGGCGGGAAGTCTTCGGCATCATGCGGTTGAACGCCGTTCAGTCGCTGAAGGCGGATGCGCAAGATGCTGCCGGCCAAAAGAAGGCGTCGGCTGCGCGTTCCGTGATAACTCGGCTGACAGCTGTTCTCTCTCACCGGGCGGAGACAGCCAAAGGTCGTGCCGCCTTGAAAGAGACCGAAAGCGATGTGATCGACGGGCCGCATCTGATGGAGCTCGCCGAACGGGAGCTTCTCACCCCGCTCGACCGCCAAGCGCGTGCCTTGATCCTCAACTCGTCCAAGCGAGTCTCGGTCGTGACTGCCGTCAGCCCTCGGGCCATCGTCGATCTGGCCTATGTCCTGTTTGAGGTGACCCGACTTGTTCGCGCCATGGCCGAACTTTACGGCGGCCGTCCGGGCACTCTCGGAATGATCCGGCTACTGCGCGATGTGATCGCTCACCTTGCAGTGACAGGCTCGATTGCGGTGGGTGATGGGCTGGCCCAACAGGTTCTTGGACACGGCCTTGCCTCGCGTCTGTCGGCCCGTCTCGGTGAAGGTGTCATCAACGGTCTGATGACGGCTCGCATAGGAATTGCCGCAATGGATCTCTGCCGGCCCTTGCCTTTCCGAGCGCTGAAACGGCCGGGCATCAGCGACTTCATGTCCGATTTAACGCCGGATCTGAAGGGTAACACAAAGGTTGAAAAGCCCTGATTTCAGGGTTCTTCCGAGCCAAATGGTTACAATTCGTTATCCTTATTTGCCCGAAATATACCAACCATTAACCATTCGCGACATAGATTGCTCCCACACAAAGCGGCCTACTCGCCAGGGAAAGTATCATGTTTTCGCGCTTCTTTTCGCTTCTGGGCGGACTTGCCGCCGTTATGTCCGTCAGTAGCGGACTTGCAATTTCGGACGTTCAAGCCGCATCGCGTGACGACGTCTTCTTCGGCTCGGTCGCAGGCACCTGGTCTGGTCCGGGCGAGATCGTCGCTGGCAAATACAAGGGCACAAAGTTCAACTGCGATCTCACAGGCGAACCGCTGGGCGATAAAGAGACGGGCATCAAGCTTGGCGGCACCTGCCGCGTTGGCGTCTTCAAGCAGCCCATGTCCGCCATCATTGCTAAAAAAGGTGGTGGCTATGAGGGCAAGTTCCTCGACGGCTCCGAGGGCAAAGGACTGGATGTCACATCCGGTCAGGTCAGCGGCGACAAGGTGGTGCTCGGCATCAACCGCGCAAAGCTCAACGGCGCGATGGTGGCGCGTGTGATGGAAGACAACAAGTCGATGAACATCACGATCTCGGTCAAAGTTGCAGATCAGATGATCCCTGTGATCGGCCTGACATTGGCGCGCAATGTCGACTCGATGGCGGTCGGCTCGATCAAGCCGTAACGCGGCTCAACCGGATTCTCATTCCGAAGCGGGATTGGTCCACCAGTCCCGCTTTTCGTTTGCACGCACGATGCCGGTACTATTGGCGTTCGCAAGCCATTCGATCACCCGCCTGCCATTCACAACCAGATCCGGCGTGATATCGCTAAGCGGCATCAAAACGAAAGCGCGTTCCGTCATCCTTGGATGAGGGATTTCGACACGATCCGTCAGGACATGCGCGTCGCCGAAGGTCAGCACATCGATATCGATGGTACGCGGCCCCCAGCGCTCGATGCGCACACGCTTCATCCCCCGTTCGATATCGAGGCAGAGATCGAGTAAAGCCTCGGCGGTGAGCGACGTCTCGATCAAAGCGCAGCAGTTGAAGAAGTCGGCTTGGTCGGTCTTGCCCCACGGGGGCGTGCGGTAGAGCTCGGACACCGACACAAGGCGGCAATCGCTGCGCGCGCTCAAAGCAGCCAGTGCTTTCGCCATCGCAGTCTTCGGGTCACCGAGATTGCCGCCGAGGCCAAGCGTTGCGGAGGTCCACATCTCAGGCATGCTGCTCGACGCAGACCTGAGCGTAATCCAGGATACCTGGGACAGGCGCCGAGGGCTTGCGCACGGTGATCTTGACGCGCACAATCTGCGGGTAGCGCTGGCGAAGGGCGGTGGCGATATCGTTGGCAAGCGCCTCGATCAGATAGCGCCGCTGGCCGACGACGATCTTTTCAATGACGGCAAAAGCAACACCGTAGTCCACGGTGTTACCAATCTCGTCCGTCTCAAGTGCGTCTCCGGCTTCGACATCCATTTCGGCATCGACGAAGAAGCGCTGGCCCAAAACCTCCTCCTGCTCCAGCAGGCCATGGCGGGCGAAGAACGAACAGTTCTTCAGAAGGATCGTGTAACGGCTCAAGCGCGTGTCTCCTGTCGCTTCTTCTGGTCGAGGACAGCATCGGCGACAGCCAAGGCATCCCTTGTCATGGACACGTTATGAACGCGGAAGATCAATGCGCCTGCAAGGCGCAGGATCGTCGTTGTTGCTGCCGTTCCCACGTCGCGCTCATCCGCTGCTTCTCGTCCGGTCAACGCGCCAATGAAACGTTTGCGCGACGTGCCGGCCAGAATAGGCAGGCGGAAGGCTGCAAGCTCATCGAAACGCGACATCAGTGCGACATTTTCATCCACATTCTTGGCGAAGCCGAAGCCAGGGTCAAGGACGATACGGTCGCGGGCGATGCCGGCGGTATCGGCAATCGCAAGCGATTGGTTCAGAAAGGAAAACTGATCGGCGATGACATCGTCCAGCTTCCGGCGCTCCCGCCCGGTGTGCATGATGCAGACCCCTGCACCAGAGTTTGCGACGACTTGCGCCATACCAGCATCTTTCTGCAGGCCGAACACGTCGTTGACGATATGCGCACCCGTTTCGATGGCGAGGCGCGCCGTCGATGCCCGGTAGGTATCGACCGAGATCAGCGCATCGGTGTGCTTCGAAAGCTGCTCGATCACTGGAAGAACTCGATCCTGTTCCTCCGCATCCGTCACGCTGGCAGCGCCGGGGCGGGTTGATTCCCCACCAATGTCAACGATATGCGCGCCGTTCTCGACACAAGCCAACGCATGTTGAACCGCCTGATCCACCGTGGCAAAGCGCCCGCCATCGGAAAAAGAATCCGGCGTAGCGTTGACGATCGCCATGATAAGGCCATGTCCATCAAGTTTCAGGAAGCGACCATGGGCCGCTTGCCACAGATTACTGCTGGCTGTTATCAAGTAACGTACGCCTTTCTGAACTCGTGGAGTGCCTTGCCATTTATACCGATCCCGCTCCGTTTACCGCATCGGTCGCTGTCAGACCGGCTTCGATTTTTTTCGGGCGCGGTACGTCGTATAAAGGTTTGAAGCGTTCTTTGCGCGCTTCCTCGGCCACCTCTCGCTCTATGCCGCAAACCTCCGGCAAGTTCAACATGAAGGCCGGAAAATGAAAAAGCTTTACCCTTTCTGCCTCGCACTTATCGCGGGTGCCCTGTTGCTGTCCGCCCTTGAACGCCCGGCTGCCGCCGAAACCCTCAGCACCAAGACCTACTCCTACTTCGTCGTTGGAGGAAAAACGGCAGAAGATCTGGATCGCGAGCTGTCGCTACGCGGCCCGATGACCAAGTCGACTGGCTTTCGCCATCCGGGTGCCACGGAAATCAAGTTTGGGGGCGAACTGACCTATGTGGAGAAAAATGGACGGTGCGGCGTGGGTACGGTCAAGGTAACCCTGCACACCAAGATCCTCCTGCCGCGCTGGTCGAACCGGCGTCGCACCAATGCTGATCTGGCGCTGATCTGGGACACACTCGCCGCCGATATCAAGCGCCATGAGGAACGGCATGCCGAAATTGCGCGAGGCTATGCGCGTGATCTCGATCAAAAGCTCCGTGCGTTACGTCCGCAACCCAGTTGCGAGGCTATGCAGAAGATGGTGGCAGAGGTGAGCCAAGAGGTGATGGATGCACATGACAAGGATCAGGTGCGCTTTGATAAGATCGAGTCCAAGAACTTCGACGCCAGAATGACACGGCTGCTTAAGAATCGCATTCAACAACGCGCCGACTCTCGCTGAACCAGGCATGAAGCACAGGATGCTTGCCCCAGCCGTGTCGCAACGCAAAAGGTTTTGCCGGATAATGACCGTTGATTTCTTGCCATGGTCGCACAGGGCAGACTCACGTAATGGTGAATGCACCAGATAAAGACATATTCGAAGACTTGAAATTCACGATCACACGGGCTCTCCCGGTGCGTATGAAGCCGCAGGTGTCTTCCTCTCCGCCTGCAGGTGACGCGCCCAACTGGAGCGGCAGGTGGCATAGTTATCACCACCGCCGCTCAATCTTTTCAAAGACTTACTAGAAGATAAATCAGCCCTGGCGCTCAGGCACGTGGACGACCAGGCCATTAAGGTCATCGGTCATCTTGATCTGACAGGACAGGCGCGAGGTCGGGCGCACGTCGAAAGCGAAATCGAGCATGTCCTCTTCCATCGGCTCTGGCGGCCCTACCCGCTCAGCCCATTGATCGTCGACATAGACATGACAGGTTGCACAGGCGCAGGCACCCCCACATTCAGCATCAATGCCAGGAATGGAATTGCGAACGGCGTTCTCCATCACAGTGGAGCCGTTGCTGACGTCGAGTTCATGGGACGTGCCGTCGAAAGCAACGATAGTCAGTTTTGTCATGTCAAAAGATCCAGGCAAGGTGTTTGAGAATTCTTCTAAACACATAGAAAGGCCGGCTGCGATTGGCAACCCGTGAATGTGGTCGCGAACCAAACCGGCCTGTATCGTGGTAGTTCCGAGTTACAGCATCGCCTGAGAATTGCATTGGATTTTCGGAAAAGCAGGATGCGTCAATTCAAAAGCGAATGCGTCTATTGCGCGTCCAACAGGATCCATGGTGCCTTGGGATTTGCCCGGCGCCATCTAGGGCAGTTGCACTTTACCGGCAGAGCTTCAGAATGAAGTTCTCGGCTTCCACAACGCAGGCAGCTAGCTTCGCGAGAGCAGCACCATCGTACTGGCCGTTCTCAAGGATTTCCGCCGCGGCCGACACGCTGAATGCGCCGACTGCGTCGGCCGAGCCTTTGAGACGACCGGCAATGACGCGCATGGATGCTTTGTCAGCAGCCGCAAGCTCTTGCAGGATGGACCGCGCATGCCGAGAAAACAGCTGGAGAACCGCGATTTCAAGATCCTTATCGCCCTTCGTCTGACAGGCCAGGTGAGTGAAGTCGATCGGTTTTCTTCCAGTTACGGCTTTGCCGCCATGATTGTCCGGCGCTTCAAATGCGATACTGAGCGCAGCCATCTGCATGATCCTTCGTTTGTCTTTGGATAGAGTTGTTTGAATGTGTTTCACATCAAAGCAAGCTATTGTCGCTTTCAGCTGAAAATGCGGCGCCTATAACGGGAAAATCTTTCGCTATGGTTAATTTATGTTAAACTTCTCATAACTCAGGGTTTCCAGGTCTTTTCGCGGTTTAAAAACTGTTAACAAGCAGGCACTTGGACCGCCCGCGCCGCCCGTGTTAATTGTTTAAAAGCTGCAAATGTGTCACTACGGTTATTCCGTGCCGCATGCCCTCTTCCCGGGTTTTGCGAATTCGGCAAGCTGATGCATTTTTACCTTGAAGCTGGGCGACCGCTTTCAGGTGTTAGTAAGGAGCAGGCCACCGCGTACCATGATGGTTCTAGGTGTCTTGCAGGCATGATGGCGGATATTCGTTTGCAGGCGGCGGGCGAATGAACGGCATGAGCCGGGCGTATATGTAACGAGGCGTAACCGCATGGCGAACAACAAGTTTAGCGACTCGATCGACGAGACTGCATACCAGGCACTTGAAGATGCCTTGCAGCTCGGCGCATACGAAAATCAGCCGGAGCCTCGTAGAAGGTCCACTCAAAAGCCCGCGGAGGCAAGAGTGCCAGAACAGAATAGACCGCGTAAGAACGACCAGCAGGCACAGGCCTCGGCTCAAGCAGCAGCAGCGCGCGCGGCAAGCGAGCAGCAGTCTCGATCCGGTGGCCTTGAGGCTGCCAATGACGGCACCAAACGCAGCCCGGCCATGATCTTGCGCTCGCTGGAGGCCGGCTCGATGACTGGCGCCATCCGCAATGCGTCGATCGTATCGGTCTTCTGGGCGATTGCCGGCATTGGTCTTGCCCATGCCATTTACGGCGGCCAGATCTGGAATGTGGGCTCGATCGCACAGCTCTTTGCCATTCCTGGCCTGATGGCCATCATGGTCGGCATCGTCGTCCCGATCATGCTGTTCTTCGCATTCGCCATCATGATGGCGCGCGCCAAGGATCTGCGCAATGCGGCGCGCTCCATGGCGGAAGTTGCCCTTCGTCTAGCAGAGCCGGAAACAATTGCATCCGAACGGATCATGTCTGTCGGCCAGGCCGTTCGTCGTGAAGTCTCCGCCATGAATGACGGCATCGAGCGCACGATTGCCCGTGCGACCGAGCTTGAGACGCTCGTCCATTCGGAAGTCAATGCGCTCGAGCGGAGCTACGCCGATAACGAACTGCGCGTGCGCGGTCTTGTGCATGAGCTGACCGCAGAGCGCGATGCCATCATCAGCCATGCGGAGCGCATTCGCTCCTCGATCTTCGGCGCTCAGGAGCAACTCAAGGAAGAACTGTCACTGGTCGGTGAAGAGTTGTCCATGCGTCTTGCCACCAGTGGCGAGGCGTTTGCTTCGATGATCGACACCCGATCGGCAGCACTTCTGGAGAAGTCGCGCGTTTCGACTGAAGCCATGGGCACGCTGATTGCAGCGAAGACCGAAAACCTGCTGAATGCTCTGAACAGCTCCGGTGCTGCGCTCAACAACGAATTCGATCTTCGCCTTCACGATCTCTCCAATACGTTTGACGAGCGCGGAAACGCCCTGATCGAGAAATTCGCCACGCATGCCACCGCGCTGTCGAGCGGCACGGAAACGCTCAACCAGTCGATGGACGAGCACACCCGCCTTCTCAACGAGACGCTGACCAAACGCACGCAGGAGCTGTCGCAGAATATCAGCCGCGGCCAGCAGGTCATCGATGGCTCGCTGGACACGGTGCTCGGCAAGCTTTCTGCTACACTCGAAGAAAAAGGCACGTCCTTCCGCCAAAGCCTGCAGAGCACGGCAGACGATGCGATCATGGATCTCGATCTGCGCTCCGGCCTTTTCGAAGAAAAGCTGCAGACGACCGTCGGCCTCGTCAACACGGCGTTCGACACGCATGTTGCAGAGTTTGCCAGCGCATTCGACCAGCGCGCCGGTACGCTCGACAGCAAGCTGATGGAAAGCCTCGCACGCATCAACGAAACAGTTGCCGGTGGTACGGATTCGTTGAGCGGCATCCTCAATTCCAATATCGATCGCCTCAACAACACTCTCACCGACCAGTCTCTCGCTTTGGCGACGTCGCTTGGCACCGGTCAGGAGATGCTGGAAAGCTCGCTCGAAACCCGCACACGCGAACTGACGGATGCCTTGAGCGCGCGCACCAACGAAATCTCTACCGCGATTGTCGGCACGCACGAGAAGATCGATGCGGTTCTCGCGGAGCGCAGCGCGCAGCTTTTCGGTGCATTGACCGAAAGCCAGAACCGCTTCGACAACGCGCTTGCCAGCCGTTCGGAAGCCATCACCGGATCGGTTGCCGGCACGGCAGAACGCTTGGCCGCGCTGCTCGATGAGCGCGCCGCCGCTATCAACAATGTCGTCGCCGACGTTGAGCGTCGCCTTGCAGAAACGCTGGATAGCCGCGCTGCTGCCATTACGGGTGCCGTCTCCGGCGTCGAAGACCGCATTGCCGATACGTTGGATAGCCGAACTGCAGCACTGAACCACGTCGTTGCAGGCGTGGAAGAACGCATCGCCGACACGCTCGATAGCCGCACCATGGCGCTGGACATGGCATTCTCCAACGCTGAAGAGCGCATTGCGGAAACCCTGGATACGCGCACCTCTGCTCTGACCACCATCGTCAACGATGTCGACAGCCGTCTCGCAGAGACGCTGGACAGCCGCACGTCTGCTCTCGGGAATGTCGTTGCCGGTGTTGAAGAGCGCATTACCGATGCACTCGACAGCCGCACCATGGCGCTCGACATGGCATTCTCGACTGCCGAAGAGCGTATTGCCGAAACGCTCGAAAACCGTACCTCCGCCCTTAACAGTATCGTCAGTGGTGTTGAAGATCGCCTTGCCGAGACGCTGGACAGTCGTACTGCTGCGCTTGGGACCGTCGTTGCGGTCGTTGAAGAGCGCATAGCCGATGCGCTCGACAGCCGGACCATGGCACTCGATATGGCATTCTCGACCGCCGAAGAGCGCATAGCCGAAACACTCGATACGCGCACCTCGAATCTGACCAATTTCGTCAGCGATGTCGAAGGCCGCCTGGCCAATACTTTGGACAGCCGCACCTCCGCGCTAGGCAACGTTGTTGCGGGCGTTGAAGAGCGAATCGCCGATGCGCTCGACAGCCGGACCATGGCACTCGATATGGCGTTCTCGACTGCCGAAGAACGGATCGCTGAAACGCTCGATACACGCACTTCGAACCTGACCAATATCGTCAGCGGTGTAGAAGGCCGTTTGGCCGATACTTTGGACAGCCGCACCTCCGCGCTAGGCAACGTTGTTGCGGGCGTTGAAGAGCGAATCGCCGATGCTCTCGACAGCCGGACGATGGCACTCGACATGGCGTTCTTGACTGCCGAAGAGCGGATCGCTGAAACGCTCGATACGCGCGCTTCGAACCTGACCAATATAGTTAGCAATGTCGAAGGCCGTTTGGCCGACACGCTGGATAGCCGCACCTCGGCGTTGGGTAATGTCGTCGCTGGCGTAGAAGAACGCATTACCGATGCGCTCGACAGCCGCACCATGGCCATCGACATGGCGTTCTCTTCTGCTGAGGAACGGATCGCCGATACGCTCGACACGCGCACGTCGCATCTGACCAATATCGTCAGCGGCGTGGAAGGTCGTTTGGCCGAAACGCTTGATAGCCGTACCTCTGCCCTCAACAGCGTGGTTGCCGGTGTAGAAGAGCGCATCGCCGACACGCTCGACAGCCGCACCATGGCAATCGACATGGCCTTCTCTTCTGCTGAAGAGCGGATTGCAGAAACCCTCGACAGCCGCGCGGCCACTCTGACGTCCGCCGTTTCCGGTATCGAGAGCCGCATCGCGGGTACGTTGGAGAGCCGTACCCATGCGCTGACGGATGCTGTCAACGGCGTCGAAGGCCGTATTGCCGACACGCTCGATAGCCGCACCATGGCGATCAACATCGCCTTCTCCAGCGCAGAAGAACGTCTTGCCGAAACACTTGATGGCCGTACAAGCGCGCTGACCTCTGTCGTCTCGGGCGTCGAAGAACGCATTGCCGATACGCTCGACAGCCGTACCATGGCAATCGACATGGCCTTCTCCTCTGCCGAAGAGCGCCTGGCCGAAACCCTGGATGGCCGCACGAGCGCCCTCTCCTCGGTTGTATCCGGCGTGGAAGAACGTCTCGCAGACACGCTCGACAGCCGCACCATGGCGATCGACATGGCTTTCTCCTCTGCCGAAGAGCGCCTGGCCGAAACCCTGGATGGCCGAACCGGCGCCCTCACCTCTGTGGTATCGGGCGTAGAAGAACGTCTCGCTGACACGCTCGACAGCCGCACCATGGCGATCGACATGGCGATCTCTTCTGCCGAAGAGCGCCTCGCTTACGCCCTCGATGGTCGGGCTGCGAGCCTTGCCCGCACTGTCTCGGATGCCGAAGAGCGGCTGACATCGACGACATCTGCAATGGAAGAAGCCATGTCCGTCGGGCATCTGCGTCTCGACACCATGCTCGGCACCCAGGCCTATACCATCAGCCGAACTGTCGAGCGCAACAGCGAGCTGATCGAACAGACGGTTGCTTCCGCGGCGACCCGGATCGAGACCGCAGTCGAGTCCGGCGGCGGCAACTTTGCCAACACGATGGAAAGCGGCGTCCAGCGTCTGGAAAACAATCTGCAGACGTCGCACGAAGCCATCCGTAGCACATTGGATCAGCATCACTCCGCTCTGTCGGAGACGTTGGGCTCTGCCAAGGAGCAACTCGGCGATCTTCTATCCGAGCAGACGATGTCGCTGGCGACCACCGTTGCTTCGAGCACCAGCATGCTGGAAATGTCGTTTGAAACGCAGCAAGAAGTGCTGCAACGCACGATCGACATTGCATCGGAATCGATGAGCTCGCGTATCGAAAATTCCGTCAACACGGTTTCCAACCGTCTTGGCGAAACCGGCGCGCGGCTTGAGAACAATATCGAGACCCTGCATGGCAAGCTTCAGTCCGATCTGAGCAACGTCAATGCAACGCTTGACGACGCCACCCAGAAGATTGAGGGCGTCTTCATTACCGGCACGGCTCGGATCGACGAACGTCTCGGGACCATGGACCGCGCGCTGAATGTCGGTCTCGAAAACGTCAACCGCACGATCGAAGGCAAAGCCTCCGGTCTCGCTCGCAGCCTTCGCGATGCGGTGGCCGACGCTGCTCAGAGCATCGATCATGAAGCGGTGCGCTCGACCGAATTCATCGGCAAGACCGGCGTAGAATTTGCTGACCAGATCAAGGCACGCAACGACGAATTCACGCGCACGGTCGAACAGCGCTCGGATGAAATTGTCGGACGCATTTCCGATGCGCAGAGCAGGCTTTCTGGGCAGGCTGCTGCGGTCGCGCAGACCTTCTCTGACGCTGGCAATGCCATCGTCAACAAGGTTGCCGAGGCGGAGGCGGTCGTTCGCACGCAGGTCGGCGCTATTTCGGAGACCCTGACGAATGTCGAAAGCGCGCTTGATGCTCGTGGCGAATCCATTCGCCACACGCTCGACAGCCGCACCCGCGAACTCAACTCTATGCTCGCAAGCCGTTCGGCCGAACTGTCTCGCCTCATCGAGGAGAAAGCAAAGCCAATCGTCAACGAATATGCGGCCGTTGGCCAGGACGCAGCAGAGAAGATCGTGACTGCGGCTCAGCAAAGCGCGAGTCTGCTGTCGGATACCAATAGCGGCATGGTGGGTATGGTCGAACAGGCCATCGACGAATATGGACGTGCAAGCAGCGACGCTGCCAACAAGCTGGTCGCGGCGACGCGCCAAAGCACCGACATGCTGTCGCAGACCCATTCGAGCATGACGGATGTGGTGAACGGCGCGACCGACAGCCTTAACGTGGCTGTTGCCCGTGCGACACAGGAATTCAAGCAAGCTGACGTCGCTCTCAACAGCGCTACGACAAGCTTCTCGGAATCCGCATCGCGTGCCTCCGACCTGATCACCACGTCCAGCCGCTTGCTGGAAAGCAAGGTCGATCGCCTGGCCACGGTGTCCGGCAACACGCTGTCACAGGTCGCTGGCATTGTAGCGCGCTTCGATGAGCACTCCTCTGTTCTGTCGCAGGCGGGCGAGCTTCTAACCTCGGCTCAGGCCAACCTCGTCGGCACACTGGAAGAACGCCAGGAAGCGCTTCGTTCGCTCTCGGTCGGTCTGTTGCAGCGGTCCGAGGAGATCGAAAACTCCATGCGTGGCGTCATGTCCGTCGTGGAGCAGACGTTGGGCGAGGCCGAACAGCGCTCTTCCAATGTGGCAGACAATCTGCGCGAAAACCTCAACTCGTCCTTCGACGATATTGGTCGCTCGCTGGATGAGACCGAACAGCGGGCACGCAACGCGGCGCAGAACATGCGCGGCGCGCTCCTTGCAGCCAGCCAGGACGCCGCCCGCTCCATCGAAGGCACGATGTCGGAGGCGCAGAAATATTCCGACGAGCTTGCTGGTCGTCTGCGCAATGGCGTGGCTTCGTCGCTGTCCGACGTCGACAAGCTGATCAACAGCGCCACCGACAAGTCGAACGCCGCGGCCACAGTTATGCGCGAGACATTGCGTGAAGCGGTACAGGAAGCGGTCAATCGCTTCTCGGGCGCAACGGAAGAAATCCGTCGCTCCAGCCACGACATCCGTCAGGAACTCGACGCAACGCGCGCAGAACTGAAGCGCGGCGCATTCGACCTGCCGGAAGAAGCAAAGGAAAGTGCTGCCGCCATGCGTCGTGCCGTTTCCGAGCAGATCAAGGCACTGCAGGATATCTCTCAGCTGGTTGGTCGCTCGACACAGCAGTTCGAGATTTCCGAACCAGCAGCACGTGCGATTGCGGCGACAAAGCCAGCCGCCCCGCAGCAGCAGCCACTGCGTGCAGAGTCGCGCCCACAGCAGCAACCTCTCTCTGCACCGGTAGCCACCCAGGCTCCGGTTCAGCAGCAGCCGGCTGCACCCGTTATCCGCAACGCGGCTCCGGTGGAGCAGCGGCCGGCTCCGTCGCAGCCTGGTCTTTCGGCGCCACTTCAGCGCCGCGAGGAAGGCGGTGGTTGGATCAGCGATCTGTTGCGCGGAGCATCGCGTGACGGTCAAGACGGTGCAGCGCCGGTGGCACCTGCCCCAGCTCCAGTGCGTCCTGCGGCCGAGCAGCAGACGCGTGCCACAGATAGTCGCAACCCGCGCCACGTGGTCGAGTCGCTGAATTCGCTATCAGTCGATATTGCCCGGGCTATCGATCACGATGCGTCGGTCGAATTGTGGGGCCGCTACCAGCGCGGTGAGCGCGACGTCTTCACGCGTCGTCTCTACACGCTGAAAGGTCAGCAGACCTTCGACGAGATCAAGCGCAAATATGAGCGTGAGTCTGAGTTCCGCACGGCGGTCGACCGATACATCTCCGACTTCGAAAAGCTGCTTGCCGATGTTTCTCGCACAGACCGCGACCGCACCGTAACGCAATCCTATCTGACGTCGGACACCGGCAAGGTTTACACCATGCTGGCCCATGCGGCAGGACGCTTTAGCTAACCGAGCCTCTCGCGGATACTGTTTGAAGACGCCCCCGCCAACAACGGGGGCGTTTTCATTTGAGGAGCATCAGCGTTGCAGATGGCAGTTGATGCGTCTTCACGATTGGCTGTGCCGCCTGAGTTGATGGCGCTACATCAATCCTCTGGAATTTTGGCAACGCGGCAGTCGCTCGTCCGCATGAGGTCGTCTTGTGCTTAATACGTTCTCTATAGCGACTGATGCGTTCGATCGACGCACCCGCTCAAACCGCCTTCCAGTCACTCTGAGTTGACGACGACCAACATCGCTACAGCGATGCGTTCGCTTGCAGGGGCGGGTTGGATACTCCATTGCTTTGACGGGGGAACGATAACGAACGCGTCTGGAACTCTGCTTGCGGGTCTTTCGAATAAGACCCACGTCTCCTTGAGAGCGCCATGTCTGCCTGGCATGCAGAATAGTCTGGCGGTTGCAAAGCGCACGGCTTCCTGAGGATTGAGCTGTTTTATTACCCGCTGATTCGATCCGGCACGGCTGAAGTTCTTGACCGACTGTCGCATGGTTGGGATGCAACTGACCGTTTCGTTGAGCATAAAGGTGCGGCCCGGATGTCTGAGGGTGGCTCTGTCCAACACGCCTCACGCGCTGGAAATGGGGGCGATGTTTGGGAGCGACGCGGGCGCAGAAGTGAGCTTGGAGCTGCGAAGTCCGCTCTGCAGCATCGGCCCGAAAATCGGAATTGATTCTCGGAGAAGCACGATGCGTAGATCCCAAAAGCTGAAGCGTCCTTTGTGCGTCTAATGGGACGCAAGGCACTTTAGCAAGGAGCTCAAGGGAGTTGTAAAAAAGCGAAAGCCGCTGAGGAGGTCATCTCCACAGCGGCTTTCTTTATCAACGAAAGGTCATCATGACCTCAAGGTGACCTCGTTCGACGCGGCAGGAGAAAGGTGCAGCCTTCCTCCAAGGTGCATCAACGACGAGGACCACGCGCAACGCGCTCGATTTCTTCACGAACCATACGTTCGACGATCGTTGGCAGGTTATCTTCCAGCCATTCCTGCAGCATAGGGCGCAGCATATCCTGAGCAACGGTTTCGATTGTCGGATTACGCACGCCATCGAACACGTCGGCAAGAGCACCAAAAGACCGGGCGATCTGGGCACCCGCCTCAGCAGATACCAAGTTCAGCGGCAGATCGAGCTTGGGCTCGCTTTTCTGAGCGAGCGGTTCTGCAACAGGCTCCTGACGAACCTCGACCGCGCGAGAAATCGGCTTTTCTTCTTCCACGGTACCGCGCAGTTCCATTGTTTCCCAGACAGGAATGGACTGCGGTGCTGGCTCGTGCACGGGAGAAGGCCCCGCAGCCGGCGGTGGGGGATTGAAAGTCGGCATTTCCCGGACAGGCTGATGTGTTGCAGCAGCCATCAGTGGGCGCACATCCGTTGGTCGCGCAGGCGGAGCCATCTGGGGGCGCTCGTTTTCAAACGAGGCTTGCGGCAATGCTGGTGCGACGGCTGGTGCCGGTGTTGCACCCTGCCCTAGTGCCACACTCGCTTGCGGACCAAGCGCAGCATTGCGATCGGCAGCTGCGCGAACGCGTGCTGCCACATCGGCCAGCGACAGCGACTTTTCGGCGGCACGCTCTACGGCAGGCTCTTCTCTTTCGGCAACAGGCGCAAAATCGTTGAACTGGCGAGCCCCATAGCCCTGATTGGCAGCCGGTGGGACATGGGCAGGCGGGCTCGGGATTTCCGCGGAGACATCCTCGGCAAAATCGACATCCAACTCGACATCGCCAAGATCGAACTCAGGAGCCGGCTGACCTGGAAAGCCATTCGATGGCGCCGGTTCGTTGCTCTCGATGATCCTGCGGATCGATGCCAGAATCTCTTCCATGGATGGTTCACGCGCTACACTCGGCTGAGCCATTTTAATCCCCGATTTTCACATTTAAGACGGGCCGGAGCAAAATACGCATGCTCCGAATCACCTCGAGTGTAGGCCACCGAGACTCGGAAGAGAATCCATGCAGGCGGCTGATTTGCGCGATGCACAGCTTTATTTGCAAATAAAAACGGCCCGGCGTGAACCGGGCCGTCTGTTAACCATCTGCTTTTGCAGACGATTTAGAAAACAAACTCACGCGCCTTGGCAAAGCCTGGAAGTGGCTTGAGCGACGCATTAAAGAATGTCGCGGCAGAAATACCTTTGCCATCGCGACGATAAACAGTCGCCTTGGCTGCGTTGCCATAACCGACGACAGCGATCAGGCGACCACCATCGGCGAGTTGGTCGAGGAGCACCTGCGGCACTTCCTCGACAGAACCATTGACGAAGATCACATCATAAGGTGCCTGGGCTGCATGTCCCTGCTCAAGCGCGCCAGCCACCGTCACGACGTTATCGTAACCGAGTGCGGCAAGCGTTTCGCTCGCCTTGGCCGATAACTCCGCATCGCTCTCCAGCGAAACGACAGAACCCGCAAGTTCCGACAGGATCGCGGAAAGGTAGCCGGTCGCTCCGCCGACTTCCAGAACGAGATCATCCTTGGTGATGGCGACAAGCTGCAGCATCTTGGCGATCGGCGAAGCCTTCAGCAGGTAACGCGGACCGAGTCCATCCTTGGCGGGACAGATCTGCAGGTCCTCGTCCATATAGGCGACCTGCTTGACGCTTTCTGGAACGAAAGCTTCACGAGGAACGGAGAGAAACGCCTTGAGCACCGAATGGGATGTCACGTCGGTGGTGCGCACCTGGCCGTCGACCATTTTCGCGCGTGCGGTTTCAAAATCCATCATGTCGTGCTTGCCTCGAGTAAAAGCCTGCGAACACAGATGTGTCCGCTTTTTGCTAATCGTCTTAATGGGCTCCGGCTGCGCTTTCAAGCACAAGCATGCATCAGGCGGACTAAAAAGAAACGGGCTTGTGCGACGGCATGTCGTCTTCTTGCAATTGCACCCTCCGATACCGCGCCTTGGAACTTTTTTATCCGCCTAATCATTATTGCGTTACTGAAGCATCATCAACGGCTGGAGGTAAAAATGCTCGGTACAATCCTAGTCATCCTTCTCATTCTCTTCCTGGTCGGCGCGCTTCCGAGTTGGGGCTACCACAATTACGGATGGGGACCGTCTGGCGGCTTAGGCCTCGTTCTGGTCATTGTCATTGTCCTGCTTCTGCTTGGACGGATTTGATCAAAGAGATTGAAAAAGGCCTCGCCGCGGTTACTGCCCCGGCGGGGCCTTTTTGTCACCTTTAAGTGGCCTGGAAAAACTTATCGGGAGTTTTTCAAACTCTCCTATTGCGTGGAAAATGGATTCGTTCTAAATCCCCGCCATCGCTCAAACAGACGAGCGGGTGAGGCCTCGTGGCGGAGTGGTGACGCAGAGGACTGCAAATCCTTGTACCCCGGTTCAATTCCGGGCGAGGCCTCCAAAAAATTCTCCACATGATGATTTCCTTGGTCGTCGCGATGCTGTCGTGAGGCAGACGAACATAGTCGTGCATGTTAAGGGCCATCAGTCTCAGTCAGAGATCGAGCAATCGAGGAACCTCCATCCGGACTTCTAGTTTACGGCGGTGACCTCGTGACGACATTCCGTCTGATCCTATGGAGCCTATCATGACAGCGAAGTCTCTTTTCGCCATTTCCGTTCTTGCTCTGGCGCTTGCAGGCTGCACGACGGGGATTTCGAATGCTAACCTGGAGCCTATCCCGGGGAGCATCACCTACAACGGACAGCCGCGCACCAAGCTGACGAAATCGCCGGTGGGTAGTACCTTCACGCATAACTTCAGGCGCTGGAACGGCGACCGCGTGATTGAGACCTATCAGATTCAGCCGGATCGTTCGATCAAGATCATCGACCGTCGGATCATTCGTGATTGGCTGACATTTGGCCGCGACGACTAATCCAAACTGTTGAATGAAACATGCTCTCGGGTTAGACGCATCTTTCGATCGAATGGAGCGTGAGCGCGAAGATGCATACGAAATGGGGCAAGCCTGTTCTTGTCGCGCTGGAAGAGCCGGATAATTATATCAGCATCGAAACAACACAGGCTGCATCCTGGGCGATGATCGAGGACTGGCCCGTTGAAGACGGTGATGCGCTCGATCAAGCTCTGCTTGTCTGCGCCGCCGTGGGTGCGGGCAAGAAAAAACCAGAAGACGCCCGAAGGGCCTTCATCGCCGCCGCAGTCGAAGCAGGCATCGATATAAAGGCATAGTGTCGCAACACCAATGATGCTGGTTAACGCGTGCGTTTTTTGCGTGTAGAAGATAACGAGCGGTTCGGCCAAGGCAGGTCGCGCCGTCGGTAGCGCCCTAGAGAACGTACCACCTAATTAGAATTAAAAGCGCGACGGTCGAACCTCGCCGATCGCCATTCGCCTGCAGAAAGTCCAAGACACGATGAAGAAGCCCCTGCTCCTGCTTTTGATGACCTGCCTTGTCGTCGGCGTCGTCGGCCATCTCATCATCGCCTTCGTTATTACCGGCTAATTAAAACAAATCGGCATTAAGAGAATCTCTTTACTGTCCATTAAGATTCGTACCATCGTCGCGGAACTACGTTATGTTTTCCACGTTTTCCTGGCACGGAAATCTGGAGGGTATAAAATGCGTGACGGCCTGAACAGTTTGCTTGAAATATCGCTTCTGGGCTTTGTGGTTGTGACATGCCTGATGATGGTCAACCCGCTGGTCTAAAGCTTTTGATTTTTTGATTAGTGAACCGCCTGCAATGGCGGATATGAAAATGCGGCCTCATGGGCCGCATTTTCATTTTTATCTACCGGGTTCAAGCCGAGAGCTTGGCAGCCAGTTTCGCAACATGTGCGCCCTGGAACTTGGCGCCTTCCAGCTCGATTGCCGAAGGCTGGCGCGAGCCGTCACCGTCGGTGATGGTGGACGCGCCGTAAGGTGAGCCGCCCTTGACTTCCTCCACACCCATCTGACCCTGAAACGCGTAAGGCAGACCCGCAACCACCATGCCGTGGTGCAGGAAGGTTGGGATGAAGCTGAGGATGGTCGATTCCTGGCCGCCGTGTTGAGTGGCAGTGGAGGTAAAGGCCGAACCGACCTTGCCGACCAGCTTGCCGCTGAACCACAGGCTACCCGTCTGATCCCAGAAATTGCGCATCTGCGACGCAACAGTGCCAAAGCGTGTGCCGGCGCCGACGATGATCGCGTCGTAGTCTGCGAGCTCGTCAACGGTTGCGATCGGTGCCTGCTGATCCAGCTTGAAGTGGGAGGACTTCGCGACTTCTTCCGGAACGAGTTCGGGAACGCGCTTCACGACGACGTCGGCACCCGCAGATTTAGCACCTTCTGCAACAGCATAAGCCATTGTTTCCACGTGACCGTAGGACGAGTAATAGAGCACCAGAACTTTTGCCATCGTTGGTCTTTCCTCACTGTTTGTTGTTCAGAATCGAAACTGCAGGGGCATACTACGCCTGCGATGTAACGAGACGCTAACAGAGGAATTGGGCAAGAGCGAGAGGTACGAACAGGACGGACTGTTCTCGATTTACGAACGATAGACGCGCGGGGGTATACGCGCCTATTTTGCGAGACGGCATATTGCATTCGCCGCTAACGGGTTTAACCTCCGGCTCATCCTGTCGCGTGAGTATCCTCCCATGTCTTCTGCCTCTCCCTCCTCCCCGGTTACTGCTGCCATGCTCGCCATCGGCGATGAGCTTCTGTCCGGTCGCACCAAGGACAAGAATATTGGGCACCTTGCCGATGTGCTGACCATGTCTGGCATCGATCTCAAGGAAGTGCGGATCGTTGCTGATGATGAGCCGGCGATTGTCGAAGCCTTGAACGCTCTTCGCGCGCGTTATGATTATGTCTTCACCTCCGGCGGCATTGGGCCGACGCATGACGACATCACTGCTGACGCTGTGTCGGTGGCATTCAACCTGCCCTGCGAGCACGATGCCGACGCACTGCGCATTCTTGGCGACATGTACCGCGCTCGCGAAATGGAGTTTACAGAAGCCCGCAAGCGCATGGCCCGCATGCCGCGCGGCGCCCAACACATTGCCAACCCTGTGTCGGTTGCGCCGGGCTTTATCATTGAAAACGTTTATGTCATGGCCGGTGTGCCGCAGGTATTCCAGGCGATGCTCGATAATGTCGCGCCTACGCTGAAGACGGGCGCCAAAATGATGTCACAGTCGGTAACATCACCCTATGGAGAGGGTGACATCGGAACGCCCCTGAGCGAGATCCAGAAGGCGCATCCTCAAACCAGCATTGGCTCCTATCCGAAATATGATGGGCAGCGTTTCTCCACTGAGATCGTCGTGCGAGCACGCGATGCGGACCTGTTGGACGCAGCAGCAAGAGACGTGGCGGCGATGATCGAAAACATTGCGAAAGCGAAAGCCTCGTCCACGTTTGCGTGAACTCCTTTGGGCGCAATACGTTTAATCTATGTAGCTTTGTCTTGATAGGGATCAAGGCGACAAACGAGTGACAGGCTTATCTTGAGCTCGTCACTGACGCGTTACAAGGAGAATGGCCATGGGCTATAGAACGATCCTCGCTGTTGTCGACACCGCTGAAAACACGCGTCAGCTGGACGCGTTCGTGGCTCAGTTGGCGCAACAATTCTCGTCTCATGTTGTCGGGCTCCATATGGAGGCTCTGGCTGCCGTACCGCTTGTCGCCCCCATGGAAATGCCGGATCCCGCCACCATGCAGGCCGTTCAGGATGTGGCCCACAAGGAAACCGAGGAGTCCGGCAAAATTTTCGCCGAAAACATGGCGGCAAATGGCATCTCCAGCGAATGGCGCAGCTTCGCATCTTCTGTTGGCTACTCTGCCAAATCCTCGATTCAGAGCGCGCGTTGCGCCGATCTGATCGTGGCTCGCCAACACAGTTCGTCGGCCCTGTCGGATAGCCGCGCCGACATCGACAATTTCCTCTATGAGAGCGGACGACCGGTCCTTCTCATCCCGCATATTCTGACAGCGCCCAAACCGATCCGCCGGGTGCTGATTGCCTGGAATGGATCACGCGAGGCGACACGCGCGACGTTTGACGCCCTGCCCTTCCTCCAGGCCGCCGAGAGCGTTGAAGTGTTCTCTGTCGACATGGAAGATAATGATTCCAAGACAGCTGCGCTGGCAGGATCGGAGATCGCCGCAACGCTTGCGCGGCACGGCGTCAACGTGACTGTAACTTCGCAGGAAAAAATACAGGGTGTTGCACCACACACGGCGATCGAGAAGCGTTTGGCGGATAACAGCATCGACCTGTTGGTGATGGGCGCCTATGGCCACTCCCGCTGGTGGGAAATGCTGTTCGGCGGTGTCACCCGTACGCTTCTCGACTCGATGACAGCAATGACACTGATGTCACGCTGACAACCTCGATACCTGATAAAGAAACCCGCCGGTCGCCCGGCGGGTTTTGTGTCTCGGCGTTTCGACAATTTGCTACAGCATTGCGCGTAGAGTCAAAAAGCCACGTGCTTTGTGTGTCGATAGGACAGACGGCGCTAGTGCAGGATCTGGCTGAGGAAGAGCTTGGTACGCTCATGCTGCGGATTGTCGAAGAACTCCTGCGGGGCGTTCTGCTCGACGATCTGACCCTGATCCATGAAGATCACGCGATTGGCGACCTGACGGGCGAATCCCATTTCGTGGGTCACGCAAAGCATGGTCATTCCGTCTTCGGCCAAGCTCACCATGGTGTCGAGCACTTCCTTGACCATTTCAGGGTCGAGCGCGGATGTCGGCTCATCGAAAAGCATGATCTTCGGCTTCATGCAAAGCGAGCGGGCAATCGCCACGCGCTGCTGCTGACCACCGGAAAGCTGGCCTGGATATTTATGGGCCTGCTCGGGGATCTTGACGCGCTTCAGATAGTGCATCGCGATTTCTTCCGCATCCTTCTTGGGCATCTTTCGAACCCAGATCGGTGCCAGCGTGCAGTTCTCCAGGATCGTCAGATGCGGGAAGAGGTTGAAGTGCTGGAACACCATGCCGACTTCACGGCGCACTTCATCGATCTTCTTCAGGTCGTTGGTCAGTTCGATGCCGTCGACAACAATGCTACCCGACTGATGCTCTTCCAAACGATTGATGCAGCGGATCATCGTCGACTTGCCGGAACCGGATGGACCGGCGATGACGATGCGCTCGCCCTTCATCACCTTGAGATTGATGTCGCGCAGCACGTGAAAATCGCCGTACCACTTGTTCATGCCGGTGATTTCGATCGCGACATCCGTCGCGGAAACTTCCAGCTTCTTTGCGTGGGTTTCTGCCATGAGATTTTCCCTTATTTTCTATGTCCGGTGTCGAGATGGCGCTCCATGAACAAGGAATAGCGCGACATGCCGAAGCAGAATATCCAGAATATGAACCCGGCAAACACATAGCCCGTAACAGGCGTCACAGGTGTTGCCCAGTTCGCATCCGATTGGTTGAGGTTAACGATACCGAGCAGGTCGAACATGCCGATAATCGACACAAGCGAGGTATCTTTGAAAAGACCGATAAAGGTGTTGACGATGCCCGGAATGACGAGCTTCAGCGCCTGTGGCAGAATGATCAAACGCGTCTTCTGCCAGTAATTCAGACCAAGAGAGTCGGCTCCCTCGTACTGCCCCTTCGGGATGGCCTGAAGGCCGCCGCGGATGACTTCCGCCATATAGGCGGATGCAAACAGCGACACGCCGACCAGAGCACGCATGAACTTATCGAAGGTGACACCCTCGGGCAGGAACAGCGGCAGCATGATGCTGGCAAAAAACAGGACTGTGATCAGCGGGATGCCGCGAATGACTTCGATGAACGTCACGCACAGCGTCTTGATCACCGGCATTGTCGAACGTCGACCAAGCGCCAGCAGAATGCCCAGCGGCAACGACACGGTGATGCCGAAGAACGACAAGATCAGCGTCACCATCAGCCCGCCCCAGAGCTGCGTCTCCACCCTCGGCAAGCCGAAGTAACCGCCGACAAGCAGGAAGAAGGAGACGAAGGGCAGCACAAGGAAGAGCAAGACAGCATTGGCCGTCTTGAACGGTGCCTTCGGGATCAACATCGGGATCAGCAGAATGACAAACATTGCTGCCACCAGAAGCGGCCGCCAGCGCTCGTCAAACGGATACCGTCCGAACATGAACTGCTGGAACTTGGCGCCAACAAACGCCCAGCATGCTCCGGCCTGACCGTCCGGCAAGGCACCACCTTGAGCGACAGTGAGGCAGGCCAGTCGGTCGGTACCGGTCCAAACGGCATCGATGAACAGAAATTGCACCAGCGGCGGAATGATGTAGGCGAGCAGTGCGATGGACAGCACCGTCATCACGACATCCTTCGGCGTGGCGAAGAGTTTCGTCTTGAGCCAATGAACGACGCCGACTTGGCTGGATGGCGCCGGCTGCGCCGGCACCAGTTCACGGCGGATATAGGAAACGGGATTAGTGGCCATGTCTCTTATCTCTCCACCAATGCCATCTTCGCGTTGAACCAGTTCATGAACAGCGCGGTGGTGATGGACAGCGTCAGATAGACAATCATCCAGATCGCCACGACTTCAACAGCCTGACCCGTCTGGTTGAGGATGGTACCGCCAACCGCAACAAGGTCGGAGAAGCCGACAGCAACAGCCAGAGACGAGTTTTTCGTCAGGTTGAGATACTGGCTGGTGAGCGGCGGGATAATGATGCGCATTGCCTGCGGTACGACGATCAGGCGCGTCGTGGTGCTGGAACGCAAGCCGAGCGCGTCGGCGGCTTCGGTCTGCCCCTTCGGCACAGCCTTGATACCACCGCGGACGATTTCAGCGATGAAGGAGGCGGTGTAGAAGGATAGAGCCAAGTACAGCGACATGAATTCCGGTGCGATGACCGAACCGCCTGCCAGATTGAAACGGCCAAGAACTGGAAGATCAAAAGTCAGCGGTGCGCCGAGCCCCAGGAACGTCACAAGAGGCAAACCGATGATGATCGCAGTGCCCACGAGACCGGTGCGGAATGGCTGGCCGGTGCGCATTTGCCGGGCCTTGGCCCAGCGATAGACGAAGAAGGTAATGACGATACCGACGAGGAAGGCCACCGGAACCATCCAGGTGCCCTCGCCCCAAACGAATTTGGGGTAGAAGAAACCGCGATTGTTCAAATAGGTATCGAATGGCAGTGCAAGCGATTCACGCGCCTGCGGAAGAATTGTGATGACGCCCTTGTACCAGAAGAAGATGACGAGAAGCGGCGGCAGATTGCGGAAGATTTCCACATAGGCCTGCGCGAGTTTCGAGACGAGCCAGTTTCTGGACAGGCGTGCAATACCGACGAGGAAGCCGATGATCGAGGCGGTGATGATGCCAAGAACCGCCACCTGCAAGGTGTTCAATATACCGACGATCAGCGCGCGACCGAAGGTGTTGTCGTTGTTGTAGTCGATCAGCGTCTGGCCGATATCGAAACCGGCTCGACCGTTCAGGAAGCCGAATCCTGAGGCGATATTGGCGCGCTGAAGATTCTGGATCGTGTTGTTGGTGATGAACCAGACGGCCAACACCAGGATGATGAGCGTCACGGTCTGGTAGAAGATGGACCGCATGCGCGGATCGTTGATCATGGACGTCGCGCCGGATGCGCCGGACGGTCCAGAACGGATCGTCTTGCCTGCCATAGGCACCTTTCCCTCTATATGCTCTTTTCGAGCTTATTTTATGAAGAAGAAGGAGGCAGAGATGAATATCCCCGCCTCCTGCAAAAGCTTTTTAGGCTTTAAAGCAATCAGCGAACCGGAGGTGCGTACTGCAGGCCGCCCTTGTTCCACAGAGAGTTCAGGCCACGCTCGATCTTGAGCGGGGAGCCAGGACCGACGTTGCGGTCGAAAACTTCACCGTAGTTGCCGACATTCTTGATGATGTTGTAGGCCCACTCGTTGGTGACGCCCAGATCGGTGCCGATCTTGGTACCTTCTTCGGTGCCGAGAAGACGCTTGACGTCCGGGTTGGCAGACGCCTTCTGCTCATCGACGTTCTTGGATGTGATGCCGAGTTCTTCAGCATTGACCATGGCGTAGTGAACCCAGCTGACGAGGTCGAACCACTGGTCGTCGCCCTGGCGAACGGCAGGTCCGAGCGGCTCCTTGGAGATGATTTCAGGCAGAACCATGTTTTCATCAGGGTTCTTCATCTTCAGACGAATGGCGTACAGGCCGGACTGGTCGGTGGTGTAGACGTCGCAACGACCGGAGTCGTAAGCTGAGGTCGCATCGGATTCCTTCTCGAAAACAACCGGGTTGTACTGAAGGTTGTTGGTCTTGAAGTAGTCGGCAAGGTTGAGTTCGGTCGTCGTGCCCTGCTGAACGCAAACGGCAGCGCCGGAAAGCTCAAGAGCAGACTTCACGTTGAGGCTCTTCTTAACGATGAAGCCCTGGCCGTCGTAGTAGTTGACGGTGCGGAAGTTGAAGCCGAGGGACGTGTCGCGGCTGATCGTCCAGGTGGTGTTACGCGTCAGAACGTCGATTTCGCCGGACTGGAGGGCCGGGAAACGATCCTTGGAGGTCAGCGGGACGTACTTCGCCTTGGAAGCGTCACCAAAAACGGCGGCAGCGATACCGCGGCAATAGTCAACGTCGATACCGGACCATTCGCCCTTGTCGTCAGGGTTCGAGAAACCCGGAATGCCAGAGCTGACGCCACAGGTGACGAAACCCTTTGCCTTAACATCCTGAAGAGTACCGGCAGATGCAGCCGTTGCAGCTCCCAAGACTGCTGCGCCAATAGCGGCTGACAGAAGTGCCTTTTTCATTTTTCCCAACCTTTGTCTCTTTTTTCTCGATTGGAGAGGACCGGCACCCGCCGTGGCTTGCAACAGTCTCTCCGCTTCACCTCCCGGTGTGCGTCCCTATCACAATCGCAATTGCCGCTATGGTCAAGACTTACGCGAAGCAATTGTGTCCAAAAAACGGAATTTTCAAAATTCCGACCTTTAAGTAAGCATCTGACTATTTTTTACGCTAAATCAGCCCAAAATCTACTCATCCTGTCAGGCAGGTAGACTGGTTTTCCCCAACCACAGATAACCCGCTTGACCTGTGAAGCAATTCCTCGGCATCTTCCCGCATCACATTAATGAGAGACGCCTAGCATGAAAGACAAGAACGAGATCCTCGGCAACTCGGGTGTGAATACCCGCCTCGCCCACCTTGGAAACGATCCGTCTGATTTTTTCGGCTTCGTCAATCCTCCGATCGCCCGTGGTTCGACGGTTCTTTTCCCGGACGCCGCAACACTGATGTCGGGCAACCAGCCCTATACCTACGGCACCCACGGCACACCGACCACGGATGCACTCTGCAAGATGATCGATGCGCTGGAAGGTTCGGCCGGAACCATCCTTCTATCATCCGGCCTTGCCGCCGTAACCGTGCCCTTTCTCGCCTATCTCGGTGCTGGCGATCACGCGTTGATCGTCGATTCGGTCTATTTCCCGACCCGTCGTTTCTGCAATACGATGCTGAAGCAATATGGCGTCGAGGTCGAATATTACGATCCCGCCATCGGCGCTGGCATCGAGGCTTTGATCCGTCCGAACACGCGGCTCGTGCATCTGGAGGCGCCAGGCTCAAACACGTTCGAAATGCAGGACGTGAGGCTGATCTCATCTATCGCGCACCGCCATGACTGCGTCGTCACAATGGACAATACCTGGGCGACCCCGCTTTATTTTCGCCCGCTTGACCATGGCGTCGATGTCTCCATCCATGCTGCGACGAAGTATCCGGCAGGCCATTCCGACGTGCTGATGGGCTTTGTGTCCGCCAATGAGAAACACTGGACTAAGCTACTGGAGGCCAACACCAATCTTGGCATGTGCGTCACCTCTGACGATGCCTATCAGGTTCTGCGTGGTATGCGCACCATGGGCATCAGACTGGAACACCATCAAAAAAGCGCCCTTAAGATTGCTCAGTGGCTCGAAACGCGTGACGATGTTGCCCGTGTGCTGCACCCTGCCCTGCCAAGCTTTCCGACACACGACGTCTGGAAACGCAACTTCAAGGGCTCGAGCGGCGTGTTCTCGTTCGTTTTGAAGGCCGATCAGAACAAGTTCACGCAAAAGGCGCACGCGTTTCTCGATGCTCTCTCCATCTTCGGGCTTGGTTTCTCATGGGGCGGCTACGAGTCGCTTGCGATCCCCGTCAATCTCGCCGATCGCACCGTAGCGGCAGCGCCGACCGAAGGACCTGTCATCCGGCTTCAGATCGGATTGGAAGATGTTGCGGATATCACGCGCGATCTCGAGGCAGGTTTTGCCGCCGCCGCGAAGATCTAGAGCATGTCGCGCCAAGTGTTCGACGGTCTTGCGGTAACGACATGCGGCAGAAATAACTAAAGGTGAGGAGCGAAGCTGAAAGATCGCAACATGCTTCAAAGCCCCCTTGCCTTGTAGCCGTAGAGCCAATCGAAGTCCGCCAGGAATTTTTCTGACGGACGCATCAAAAAAAGAAGATCGCGCCCGATGCGCGCCGGTCCTGAGGCGTGATACGCGAAGCTGTTGAGTGATGCGCGTCTGCGCGCCTTATCGATGCGCGGCACCCGATGGGCAGCAAAATCCGACAGCGACGTCGCGAGTGCATTTCCGTTCGAAACAAATGCTGCGAGCTCGAAGGCATCCTCGATTGCCATCGCCGCACCTTGAGCTGCGAAAGGCATCATGGCATGGGCAGCATCGCCGATCAGCACCGTGTCGCGGCCATTGTGCCACTGGCCGGCACCCGCCTCAAACAATGGCCAGAATGTCGGGTTGGCGGGACCCTCAAGTGCCTTGGCAAAGGCGGGGTGCCATTTCCGAAACTGGTGGAGAAGAAACGCCTTCTGCTGGCCTTGCGCTTCCGCCTTCCACGGAGCGCCGGGGTTCGCGCCAACAGCGATGGCGACCACGTTGAAGTCGCCCGTCTCTGCCAGCGGATAGGCCACGACATGAGCCGATCGCCCGAGATAGGCTATGACCGCCTTGCGATTGAAAAAGTCGGGCGCCTCATCTGCCGACACTGTGAAGCGCCATGCAATGTTGTTTGAAAAGGTCGCGACGGGGCTGTTCGGCACGGCGTAGCGCATGCTCGACCAAACGCCATCGGCACCGACGATCAAATCCGGCTCCGTATATGTCGTGCTGGCAATCGCGGCCTTAGTCGCCGCCTCCAGCCTCTTGCCAAGATACACCCGACACAAGGGATTGTCTTTGACGGCCGTCAGAAGCGCCCGTTGCAGGCTGGCCCGATGCAGCACCCCATAAGGTGCCTGCCAGCGGCTTCTTGCCACGCTCTTCATTGGCAGAGAGACGAGCGTCTTCAAAGAAAGGCCGGACGCCAGATCGACTGTCTCCGGCTCGATCCATTTCTCCTCGATCAACGGCAGGACATTGAGAGCGGAAAGGATGTGGGCGGCGTTGGGCGATATCTGCAGCCCGGCGCCGACCTCTGCCAGTTCGGGCGCCTGCTCGATGATGTCACTTGCGATGCCATGTCGCGCGAAAGACAAAGCGGCGGTGAGACCGGCTATACCGGCACCGACAATCGCCACGGACTTTATGGGCATGGAGAGCCCCGATATTTATGAGGTTACGCTGCCTTCACGTGGAAGACGCAGCCGGGAGGATTGGTCTGCGTGGCCTTTAGCGACGAATTGTAGCGATAGAGCGTCGAACAGTAGGAGCAAACCTTCTCGCTCTCGTCGCCCATATCGATGAAGATATGTGGGTGGTCGAAAGGAACGGATGCTCCCGTGCACATGAATTCCTTGACGCCAATCTCGATCATGCGGTGTCCGCCGTCGTTCTGGAAGTGAGGAATTGTATGGCCGGCCATGTTCGTCTCCAACTGCAACTTCGTCTCTGAGCCAATGCTCGTATCGTTCGAGTATGTAGCGTTAAATCACTTAGACCTCCACAGAAAAGAGTGGCGAATATTCCCAACACCTCTATTTCCTGACATATGGTCGGCAAAAAAGGAGGTCCTTGATGAATCTCAACCTGCCGCAATTTTTGTCCTTCCACCGCGATGGACTTCAACTGGCCTATTTCGACAAGGGTAATCCATCCGGGGAGCCAGTGCTTCTGATCCACGGCTTTGCGTCGAGTGCGGCCGTCAACTGGGTTCATCCGGGCTGGGTGAAGACGCTTGGCGATGCCGGCTACCGCGTGATCGCGCTTGATAATCGCGGCCACGGTGCCAGCGACAAACCGCATGATCCGGACGCCTATTATCCAGCCGTCATGGCGGAAGATGCAGTCGGCCTGCTCAATCATCTTGGCATCCCCGAAGCCCACGTCATGGGCTACTCCATGGGCGCGCGGATCTCCGCTTTCTTGGCGATGGCTCATCCAGAGCGCGTTCGGTCGCTGGTGTTCGGTGGGCTCGGCATCGGCATGGTCGATGGCGTTGGCGACTGGGATCCGATTGCAGATGCTCTACGCGCGCCTTCGCTGGATGTCGTCACCCATGAGCGTGGCCGCATGTTCCGAGCATTTGCCGAGCAGACGAAGAGCGACCGCGTGGCGCTCGCCGCCTGCATCGAGACCTCGCGCGTGCTCGTTACGCGTGAGGAAGCCGCCAAGATCGACGCTCCGACGCTGATTGCCGTTGGGACGAAGGATGATATTGCAGGCTCCGGCCAGGAGCTTGCCGATCTCCTGCCCCATGCGCGGGCCATTGACATTCCCAACCGCGATCACATGCTGGCAGTGGGAGACCGTGTGTTCAAAGCGGCGGTGTTGGAATTTTACGGCGAACTTGACCAATCGACGTGATCAAGAAACGCCGTTCCACAAAGCTGTCAGAAAAACTGATGCTTTACCACCTTTAACGCTGCACACGCATACCCATTTCTGTGCAACGTATTTTTCTATATAATGAAGCAAACCGGTTTTAAGGACAGCTGACATGGTCGCACGCATAGAGACCCGGCAGAATGATCAGATCACCGTCGTCGATCCGATCTGGGGCAGTCTGTTGAACGAAGCGCGCACTGCCGCCGCACAGGATCCGCTGCTTTCGGCATTCTTCTATTCAACGATCCTCAATCACCATTCGCTGGAAGAAAGCGTCATTTATCGCATCTGCGAACTGCTCGACCACCCGGATATGCAGGCCGTGCTGTTGCGACAGACGTTCTCGGAGATGCTTCAAGACTGGCCGGAATGGGGCGCAATCCTGCGTGTCGACATCCAGGCAGTCTATGACCGCGACCCCGCCTGCACGCGCTTCATCGAACCCGTCCTTTATTTCAAAGGCTTCCACGCCATTCAGACGCACCGTCTGGCCCACTGGCTGTGGTCGAAAGGTCGGCGCGATTTGGCGCTTTACCTCCAAAGCCGGGCGTCGAGCGTTTTCCAGACCGATATCAACCCGGCTGCCAGGATCGGCAAAGGGCTGTTTCTCGACCATGCGACCGGTCTTGTCGTTGGCGAAACGGCAGTCATCGGCGACAATGTCTCGATCCTGCATGGCGTCACACTTGGGGGAACGGGCAAAGAAGGCTCCGACCGCCATCCGAAGATCCGTAGCGGAGTGTTAATCGGCGCGGGAGCAAAGATCCTCGGCAATATCGAGATCGGTAGTTGCTCGCGTATCGCCGCAGGTTCCGTCGTTCTGAAGCCCGTTCCCGCCAATGCCACCGTGGCTGGCGTCCCAGCGAGAATTGTCGGCGAAGCGGGCTGCAAGGAACCCTCTCGCATCATGGACCAGATCATCGGCGCCGATATCTGATCGAGGTTGGACTGAGATAAAAACCTCCGTGTGGATCGATTGATCGATTTGCCTCTTTGACTTTACTTTCGCCTTTAAGCCGTGTCACAAGCGGCGCAGATTGAAAATCACGATGTCCGGATGACGCGTTTTCAACGACGATGGACGACGTGAGAACCGCACAGGAGAAGACTGGTGAAAGCCGACGAAATCAAAAAGCTCGATGCCTATTTCAAGCGTACGTTCAACGACAAGATGGCCGTTAAGGCGCGTCCGCGTAAGGATGATTCCGCTGAAGTCTACATGGGTGAAGAGTTCCTCGGTGTCGTCTATATCGACGACGAAGATGGCGATCGCTCCTACAACTTCTCCATGGCGATCCTCGACGTCGATCTTTGATTGCGTTAAACTTAGTTCGCAAGATCAGCCGCCCAAGACAGATGTCTTCGGGCGGCTTTTTTTGTTTCAAACAAGGGCACGAGAGGCGACAAGATTTTTTGCCGTCCTTCTCCACAGGTGGAACCAAAATCTCCACCGCTCGTTTCTTCGCTGTCCCCCCGATGAAGCGTGAGGCGGCGATCAAAACGGGAAGCCCCTGATCCCACGCCACCTCACGCTTCCCCCTCCCTTTCAAATCGATACCGACCGGACCCGCGAGTTTGGATGAGTTTGTCCACGCCGTCGGCCCTCCTCCTTAAAAAACATCATCTAAAGTCAAAAAAATCGATATTGCCGCTTGCGGAGAATCTTCGGTCTGACTATAAGGCCCCCACCACAGCGCACGCGCCCTTCGTCTATCGGTTAGGACGTCAGATTTTCATTCTGAAAAGAGGGGTTCGACTCCCCTAGGGCGTGCCACTTCCCCCCATTTTCATAATGTTATGTGCCTATCTTGATGAAAAGCGTGAAGGTGTCCCGCACTCCATGCTTGATGGTCACGCGATGATCCTACGTGCGGAAGATTCGGCATCTATGTAGCGTCGCGTGACGCATTAAGGCGCAAAGGCTGCGTCTAGAACGCGCAGTTGCACACGCTTCTGACCCTGCCAGTGCTCGGCTCCAAGCGTACCGGCAACGTGGATCTGGCGACCGCGCGCTGCCATCAACATCTGCCCGAGAGGCGCATCCGCGGCACGGAAGGCGATGCCATCCAGGCGTGAACCGTCCGTCGCTTCCAGCGTGATTTTGATATGCGACGTGCCAACGATCCGCACATCACGCAGTCGGTGAGCAGGCACGGCGAAGATTGGCTGCGAGTGGCCCGATCCATAAGGCCCCGCCTGCTCCAGTTGATCGACAAGTGCCAGTGTGGCACCGGACGCACCAATGGCACCGTCGATTTTCAACACACTGTTTTCGACGAGTTGCGAGACGGTCTTTTGTGCCGCTTCCTCGAAGAAGGTTCGTAAGCGTCCGAGATTCGCGCGCTCCACGGTGAGGCCGGCTGCCATTGCGTGGCCACCGCCTTTGACCAGAAGACCGGCTTCCACCGCAGTGCGCACCATCCGCCCCATATCGAAGCCATTGATGGATCGGCCGGAGCCCGTGCCTCTACCTTGCGAATCGAAAGCGATGGCAAAGGCCGGACGACGAAAACGATCCTTTAAGCGCGAGGCGAGGAGGCCGACGATACCGGGATGCCAGTTCTCCCTGGCGGTCACGATGACACCCGCGCCAGAACCATCGCCATATTCAAACAGCGCTTCCGCTTCAGCCTCGGCAAGCATCGCCGCCTCCATCGCCTGGCGCTCGCGGTTTAACTCGTCGAGCTTCTCTGCAATGACTTCGGCCTGCGTGCTGTCATCCAGCGTGAGGAGACGGCTGCCGAGGGCGGCGTCACCGATACGTCCGCCTGCATTAATGCGGGGACCGATCAGAAAGCCAAAATGATATGGCGTCACGGGGCCGCCGAGGCCCGCCTTCTTGAAGAGAGCAGCCAGGCCGACATTGTTCATGTGCCGTGCGGCGACCAGTCCCTTGACCACGTAGGCGCGGTTCAGACCCTTCAACGGCACGACATCACACACCGTCGCCAGCGCGACGATGTCCAGATAGGTCAGAAGGTCCAACATGAAGGCTTGGCGGTTATGCCGCTCTTTCAGAACCCGGAGCGTTGCCACCAGCACCAGGAACACAACGCCAGCTGCGCAGAGATGGCCCTGCCCCGACAGATCGTCCTCGCGATTTGGATTGACCAATGCCACCGCTGGCGGGAGTTCTGTACCGACTTGGTGGTGGTCGATAACGAGAACATCGGTTCCGGCATCGCGCGCGGCCGCGAGCGACTCGTGGCTGGTCGAGCCGCAGTCCACCGTGATGATCAGCGTTGCGCCATTGGAGGCGAGTTGCTGCATGGCGGCAGGATTAGGTCCGTAACCTTCAAAGATTCGATCCGGAATATAGATTGCCGGTTCGAGGCCGAAGTGATGAAGGAAGCGGTACATGAGCGCTGATGAAGCGGCACCATCCACATCATAATCACCGAAGATCGCAATCTTCTCATGCTTTTCAATAGCATCGGCAATGCGCTTGGCAGCCTTCTCGCAATCCGTCAGCGTATGGGGATCCGGCATCAGCGAACGGATCGTCGGGTCGAGAAAAGCAAGCGCGTCGTCCACGCCAACATGACGGCCAGCCAGAACGCGGGCGATCAGTTCCGGAATACCGTGGACCTGGGACATGGCAAGCGCACGGTTCTGCCCGGCCTGATCCAGCCGCGACATCCATCGCTGGTCTGTTGCCGATCGCTCCACCCCGAGAAAGGCCCTCGGAACGGCATCGACCGTCTCAATCATCACCATGGTCCGTCCGTATCGCCATTCACGCTTTTAGAAAATAACCGGCTACAGCATCAGCCCGCAAATCGGAACCAATTTTTGAGAGCAGGATGCGTAGATCCAACGAAAATGGAGCGCCCGGCGTTTTTCAAGCAAGAAGCAACACGAGTATGCCTGTCACCAGAGCGGCAGAAAGATGAAGGCAGAAAGCCCGCAGACGATTGCACCGATGAGACAGAAAAGACGCCAGTCACGTTCTTGGCCCGCAGCTTCGAATTCCAGGCTCGGAAAGTTATCGTTCGCTCCGGCGCGGTGGATTTTACGGCGCGATACCAGACCACGTGGTTGATCGTCTCTGAACAGGATTTTCGATTTCACGGCAGCGCCTCCCTTCGCTTGGTGAATTCTCTAGGGATCATATCATCAGAGCCGAAGCTTTTGCAAAGGCTTCGCAAGCAAGGTCAATAATCCAAGCTCGACAGATCGCCGCCCTATAATAACGGCATCAGAGAAAACCTTGTGTCGCAAAAGCGAGGAGCACGTAGCGCCCCGCTTTGGCAACTGTGACGATGGCGACGAAGGATGGTAGCGGCTCACGCATGACCCCGGCCACGATAGTCAAAGGGTCGCCGATAATGGGCAGCCAGCTTGCCAGCAATGACCAGCGTCCAAAGCGCGCGTACCAGCGTTGCGCCTTCTCAAGCTTTTCTGAGGAAACCGGAAACCACCGCCGTTCACGGTAGTGTTCGATGCCACGGCCCAGATACCAATTGACGATGGATCCCAAGACATTGCCGAGACTTGCGAGCGCGATAAGCAAGATAATGGAGTAGTGTCCCCTCGTCATCAGATAGACCAGGACCGACTCCGACTGAGCCGGGAGCAGCGTCGCGGCCAGGAAAGCGGACGCGAAAAGGCCGAAATAGGCGCCGATATCACCGCTCATCCTGTGGCCGCTGCGGTGACGTCGGCACACATGCTAGTTTTAGTGAAGCAGGAAAGCACGGAAGTCGTTGACGTTGGTGCCGGTCGGACCTGGAGCAAACAGATCGCCCGAGATGGCAAAAGCAGACCAGGCGTCGTGACCGGCAAGGAACGAGCGAGCGTCGCCGCCAGAGGCGCGAATGCGCGCCACTGTTTGTCCGTCACAAAATGCGCCGGCATTATCTTCCGATCCATCGATTCCGTCCGTGTCTGCTGCGAGCGCGGTTATACCGTGGCTTCCCTGCAAGTCGAGTGCGGCAGACAGCAGCAGCTCGGAATTGCGCCCACCCTTCCCATATGTGCCGCTGCCTATACTCACCGTCGTTTCACCGCCTGAGAGCAGCACGATGGGTTTTCCCGCCGCCGTACGGCTTGAAAACTCCTTTGCCAAAGCAGCATGCATTCGGCCGATATCCTTGGCCTCGCCCTCGATACAATCAGACAGGATCAGTGGTTCGACTCCACGTTCCAGCGCAAGCTTGGCAGCCGCTTCCAGCGAGACGCGCGCGGACGCGATGACATGCACTTCGTTGTTGGCAAACGATGCTTCTGAGGGCTCTGGTGTCACCACTTGGTGAATGTGATCGATGACCCTCTCAGGGAGCGCGATTTTGTAGTCTCTTATCGCACGTAACGCATCAGCGGCATCTCCCTCATCTGGCACTGTCGGGCCGGACGCAACGAAAGCAGGATTATCTCCCGGCACGTCGGAGACGATCAAACTGACGACGCGCGCCGGGTGGGCGAGATCGGCAAGTCTCCCTCCCTTGATTCGGGAGAAATGCTTACGCACCAAATTCATGGCGGAGATCGGTGCGCCAGATGCCAAAAGCGCTTGGTTAAGCGCAATCTCATCGGCAAGCGAAAAACCCTCCGGTGGTGCAGGCAGCAGAGCCGAGCCGCCGCCGGAGATCAGCGCGATGACCAGGTCGTCCTTCGTCAGGCCATGAACCGTGCGGATGAGTGCCTCGGAGGCAGCAAGCCCTGCTTCATCCGGCACGGGATGCGCCGACTGCAATATCTTTATGATTCGACATGGAGCAACCGGCCCATGTCGGGCGACGACGACGCCTTCATAAGGATGAGGCCAAGCCCTTTCAAAGGCTTCTGCCATCTGGCTTGCCGCCTTACCGGCACCAATCACGATCGTGCGGCCTTTCGGCCTTGCGGGGAGATTTGCGCAGATCGCCTCGTAAGGATCTGCGGCGCGGACGGCTTCAAAAAACAAATCTTCCAGAAAGGCACGCGGGTCGGCAATCACAACTTTCTCCCAGAGGCAGAACGAAACTCCCCTAGCATGTCCTGCGTCATGAGCAGCGACAAGGCACCGAACCGCAAAAACGTTCGTTACAGCTTCATTCGCATGTCCTGATGAAACCACCTGCGCGGTTGAAGCGTTCGATGCGTGACCTCCGGAAATTTCAACAGGCGCGGGAGAGCCACGATGACCAACACAGAAAATCTCGGCCCGGAATACCAACACCACAGCAACAAGAACCGCCTGCTTCACCGTCGTTTCGTCTGGTCTCGTCGCAAATCGAAGCCATGGGGCCCGACGATTGCCGTGATCGGCACGCTTATCGTTGCAGCGGGCGTCATCGCGGTCACCTACCTGGTGACATCGCATCCGGGCATGCCCGAACCGAACCCAGGCATCGAAACACAGGCTATGCGGTAACCTTCGCCTCTCCGGCACAAGAAGCGCCTACTATCAATACTGACGGTGAATAAAAAACAGGAACGGGAGACATTGTGACGGGGATCATCATTACGACGCTGATCGTGCTCGTCGCCGTCGTCGCTTTGCTCGTTGCCCTGTCGCGCCGTCAAGAACGAGCCATCACCAAGATTGCTTCGACAGCGCTTCCAAAGGTCGATGATGCCACGCCCCTTGACCGCCACTGGGCAGATATCCGCGAGGGCGGTGATGAAGAGGACCTTACGGCGCTTGCGCTTGTGCAGTCCAACATGGACGCCTTCGCGGTGCGCGTCGCCACAGCACGAGCGGCGGGTCGCAGTCTCGATCTCATGTATTACATGTGGAATGCCGATCTCACCGGTCGCCTGATGATGCGTGAGGTTCTTGCTGCAGCAGATCGCGGCGTCCGCGTCAGGCTGCTGCTGGACGACCTCGGTGTCACCATGTCGGATCGAATTTTCCACGCCATAGACAGTCATCCCAATATTGAGTTGCGCTTGTTCAACCCGACGAAGGCGCGGGAGAACATCTTTCGGCGCGGCGTCGAGCTCGTCTTGCGTTTCCGAAGCGTCAATCGACGCATGCACAACAAGGCCTGGATTGCCGACGGTCGCGCGTTGATCATAGGCGGACGCAATATCGGTGATGCCTATTTCGGCGCGGCCGAGGCTGCGAATTTTCGCGACTTCGATGTGCTTGCACATGGCAAAGCAGTTAGCGATGCCGAAGAGATTTTCGACGATTACTGGAATAGCGCGGTTGCCATCCCGGTCCGCTCGCTGTTGGCGAAGAGGCCGAGCAGACTTGCGAGGCTGCGGCGAAAGTTGGATCGCTTGGCGACCGGAGACGCAGCACGACCCTATCTCGAAAAGGTCGAGAGCCTCCACCATGATGGCGAGTTTCTGATGGCCGACCAACTTCGAAGGGTGGCGTCCGCAAGCGTGCTCGCAGACCCGCCTGAAAAAGCGGCGGGCAAGCGCCGTAGCGGACACAACTATCTGATGGAGAACCTACTTCCAATTTTGGAAGGCGCGGAGCAGAAGCTGAAGATAACCTCTCCCTATTTTATTCCGGGACAGAAAGGTGTGGAGACGTTATCACGCCTGTCTGCAAGCGGCGTCTGCGTCTCCGTGCTGACCAACTCGCTTGCCGCAACCGATGTTGCCGCTGTGCACGCCGGCTATGCACGCTATCGCCGCCCTCTCCTGATGAATGGTGTCAAAATCCACGAATTGCGCTCGCTGGCGGACCAGCACAATTCACTGTCTCTTCGAGGTTCCGGACAGGCAAGCTTGCACACAAAGGCGTTCACGCGGGATGGCGAAACGGGTTTCATCGGATCGCTGAACTTCGATCCCCGCTCCATGTCGCTCAATACCGAAATGGGCGTGTTGTTCAAGTCGCCTGAATTGGCTACTGCTATGGACGAGATATTCAAGCAGGAAACCAGTCGCGACATGAGCTTCGAGTTGGCGCTGAGCCCCAAGAGGCGGCTGATCTGGACCGGGCTCGTACGAGGCAGGCCTCGACTTTACGGCAATGAACCCTACGCCAGCGTGTCCCGGCGCGCGGTCGCCCTGATTTTGGGCATTCTTCCGCTGGAGTCACAGCTGTAAACACAAAGCCGCCCTTGATGCAAGGACGGCTTAGGTGGTTGTAACCACAAGCGCTTGTTATGCCGCTTCGGCTTTCTGGGCACCGCCGCGCGCCGTCTTGATTTGCACCAGCGTGTCGAGGTTCTGGTTCACGCGGCAATAGAACTCTTCTTCGATAAAGGGACGCAGCATGAAGTCATTACCGCCGGCTTTTAGGAAGCGCGCCGACAGCAGACGATTGGTTGACGACGATACGCCGATAATGCGCAACTCGTGCGAGCCGCGCATGGTGCGGATGCGGCGCGTCAGCTCAAAGCCATCAATGTCGGGCATGTTGTAGTCGGTGACGACAAGGCCGATATCCGGATTGTTACGAAGAATCTCGAGGGCCTTGGCACCGCTATCGGCCAGGCTGACGCGGAAATTGTAGCGCTTCAGGCGGCTGGAGAGCAGCGCACGAGCGGTTGGGCTGTCGTCCACGATCAGCACGTGATGCCTGTGATTGGTGAGGAAGCGGCAAACTGATTCGGTCAGCATATCGACTGCAAAGACGTTGTCCTTGAGAATATAGTCGACCACTTCTTTGGTGATCAGCTTCTCACGCGTGTCCTCATGAAAAGTGCTGGTGAAGACAATGGTCGGGATGGACAGATCTACCAGATACTCCAAGGCCTCGCCATTTTCAGCGCCGGGCAAGTTGATGTTCGAGATCGCCAAAGTCACCTGTTCGCTGGAGTGTTCGTAGCACTCCTGAAGCTCTTCGAAGTTGCGGCAGACTTCGACGGTTAGGCCAAGCAACTCTTTCAGGCGGGCACCGATCATCTGGGTAAAGACGTTTGAATCTTCCGCGAGCAATATTCGCGTATCGTGAAACGGAACGCCGGAATATTGCATGCCTGTAATGCCAAGAAAGTTCATGTAGTCCCCCAGAGCCAAATCTTGGAGAGACAATAAAAAATTTTATTTTCGGAAAAATTAATGCAAATTGTCACCGATTTTCTTGGTTTATAAGCCGTGAATTTCGATGAGCTTCGCGATAGTGCCGCTCCCGGTTTAAGCAGCACTACAACGAGCTTAGGCGGCGATTTTCCGCAGGACTTCGGTCACGATGTTTAGATCGTAGGGCTTTGGGAAGAAGATGCTACGCGGCGGCAGAGTTTCCTGATCAAGCCGATGTTGGCCGGAAGTAATCACGATTCTAATCGGCCGATCAGTCTGGCACGCGAGACGAGCAAGTTGAACACCATCCATGGTGCCTGGCATGTCGACATCAGTGAAGAGCACTCCGACGTCAGGACGCGTCTGCAGAATTTCCAGTGCTTCGTCAGCCCCACCGGCCTCGATCGCACTGAAACCCGCATCTTCCACCATGTCGACCGCCATCATGCGCAAAAGCGGATCGTCTTCGACGACCAATACGACATGTTTGGCAAATGGCTGCTTCTGTCCCATCTTTCACGCTACCTGTTGCAGTTGAACCAGGGACGCTGTCATTTCGACCTCTAGTCCTTGATCTAAGTAACGCGTCGATACCCCACCGGTTCCTAGCAACCCCATTGAAATAAGGCGGGAGCCGAAGCCCTTCGATTGCGGCTGGACAACGGGCGGCCCGCCCGTCTCCCTCCAGATCAGACGGAAGACGGCGTCTTCCCTGCCCCCCTCGACATCCCATGCCACAAGGACCCGGCCCTGAAGCGACGAGAGGCTTCCATATTTTACCGCATTGGTCGTCAGTTCGTGGAACAGAAGCGAAAGGGACAAGGCGCCCTTCGGGTTGACCGAAATATCGTCGCCGCGAATGTCGACCTGCTCCGTCATTCCGAGCGTATCGATGACGCGCAGAAGCACTGTGCGCACATCAGCATTCGCCCAGTTGTTGCCCAATAGAATATCGTGCGCCGAGCTTAACGCCTGCAGCCGCTGCTCGAAATTCAGAACTGGCCCCCGCTCTTGAACGGGCCTCAGAGTTTGTTTCGCGAGCGCCTGCACCATGGCGAAGGCGTTCTTCAGCCTATGACCGATCTCGCGGTTTAGGAGGTTCTGCTCGGCTTCGGCGCGCAGCCGGCCGATCGCGCTTTGAATACGGTCGCCAAAACTTCTGACAAAGGCAAGATCGTCGTCCATCCATTCGAACAGATCGCAGTGGTGCACGAAGACGACGAGAGCGAATTTTCCTTGGTCGAAGATTGGTACGTTTACGAGCTGACGAATTCCAATTGCCAACAGAGCGTCGGCTTTGTCCTTGGTCCTTGGATCCGTCGTCACATCCGAGATGACGACGCTCATGCCGCCCTTCAGGTCATCGATATAAGATCCGTAGTCACGAAAATAGTGTTTCCCTGCCAGAGACGACACGCCGGGCGCACGCCATTCCGGTTGCATCATCACCGTTTCTCGAACGGGATCGACCACACCAAAGCCCGCGCGCGTCGCATCGAGCGCGTGCGCCATCAACTCCGCCGCGGTCAGAGCGATCTCTTCGACGTCCGTCAAGTCTCGCAGCCGATCGCCAAGTTCCAACAGCGTCCGGATGCGCTCGGTGGCCCGCTTCTGTTGCGTGATGTCCTGAACCGTACCGAGAAGCTTGACCGGCTTGCCAGTCTCGTCCCTCTCGAACGTTGCTTGTCGGCTTACCCAGCGGACTCCACGTGAGGCGGTGACAATGCGATATTCGACGGTGGTGACGGCCGTACCACTCTTGCGCGTCTCTTCCGACGACTCACGGCCCCGGTCATCGGGATGGAGCATCTTTTCGAAATCGCGCGCGTGATAGTGGCCGACGGGGGGAACGTCGAAAATGCGGCAGAATTCGGCAGAGACCTTGATGTTTCCCGTCTCGACATCGAGTTCGAAGGTGCCAATACGCCCGGCTTCCTGCGCCGTGAGCGCTGTGCGGACACTGTCGCGCATCATCGCGTTGATCTGCTTTTGACGCTCAAGAATTTCGCGCTGGCGGTTTGCTGCGCGGCGAAGCTCCAGATGAGCGGAAATCTGGCCGGCGAGAGCCTTCAAGACAGACCGCTGCTCCCGCGTCAGACCCTCAGGACGGGGCACATGGTCGATAATGCACAGCGCGCCGACGGCGATCCCATCTGAGAGGACAAGCCGAGCGCCTGCGTAGAAGCGAATGAAGGGGTCTTGGGTGACAAGAGCGTTGGAAGATGTCCGAGGGTCCTTTGTCAAATCGGGGATGATCAGCAAATCGTCGGAGTTAAGGGAGTAACGGCACACAGACTGATCAATGGGTGTCTCTGCCGGAGGGAAGCCTATACGGGCCTTGAACCACTGCCGCTCCTCCTGAACGAAGCTGATGAGCGCCACTGGTGCGTTGCAGACTGTGCTGGCGATTTGAACGACATCATCGAAGACTGGCTCAGGCCCGCTATCGATGATCTGCAACTCCTCCAGAGCCTCCAGACGCTCCACATCCGACGCCGAGAATACGGACACTTCCGGCTCAGAATCGCGAATCATGTGAACCAAGTCCATTCCCCAATTCATAAAAGGGTGTGGCGTCCATAGGTTCGCGATTTCCATGTGGCATCGAGATCAAAAAGGACACTCCCCCGCGTCGTTACAACGCTGGAAATGAGGATCGGTTCCCTGCCCAAGAAAAAATTTTAGACTGATCTCGTCAGACCACCGTCGACCTTTAGGTTTTGCCCGGTGATGTAGCCCGCGCCTTCGGACGCAAGAAACGCGACGGTGGCGGCAATTTCCTCGCTTTTGCCGTAGCGCTGCATGGGCACCATCTCGCGTCGCTGCTCGGTTGCCGGAAGGCTATCGATCCAGCCCGGCAGAACATTGTTCATGCGAACATTGTCGGCAGCGTACTTATCGGCAAAAATCTTCGTGTAGGCGGCAAGCCCTGCGCGGAACACTGCGGATGTCGGAAACATGTCACTCGGCTCAAATGCCCATGCTGTCGAGATGTTGACGATGGCACCGTTCTTTTGCGCGACCATAAGGGGCGCTATAATGCGGGTCGGACGGATGACGTTCATCAGGTAGACATCGAGACCGGTGTGCCACTGCTCGTCGGTGATCTCGAGGATCGGCGCACGTGGACCGTGTCCGGCGCTATTGACCAGTACGTCGATGCGGCCAAACTTCTCCATCGTGAGGTCAGCGAGCTTCTGAATATCCTCGTTTGACTGGTTGGAGCCTGTGACCCCCACGCCACCGAGTTCAGCAGCCAGTGCTTCTCCTTTACCGGAGGACGAGAGGATCGCTATCTTGTAACCATCCTGGGCAAAACGTCTCGCCACGGCTGCACCCATGCCGCTCCCACCCGCCGTCACGACCGCCACTTTTTTCATCGTCATCGTCATCGTCTTTCTCCGCTCCGCTTACGCGTCAATCCTGTTTCAGCCATCCCGCAATGCGTCCAACGGCCTCAGCAATATCCGAGACCGAGCCCGCGTATGAAAACCGCATCGCACGATGCCCTTCCAGCGGATCGAAATCCAGCCCGGGTGTCGCAGCCACATCGATTTCCGAAAGCATGCGTTTGGCAAACTGCATACTGTCGTTCGAATAGCGGCTTGTATCGACATAGGCGTAAAAGGCGCCATCCATGGGCGAGGCAAGCGGCAAGCCTAACTCGGGCAGGCGGCTCATCAGAAAATCGCGGTTTGTGCGGTAGCTTTCCTTGTAGATGTCGAGCTCTGCCGGCGCGGAGAATGCAGCCGCTGCCGCAAGCTGAGAGAGCTCAGGCGCCGAAATATACATGCTCTGCGCCAGACATTCGACGGGCCGGATCAGCTCTTCCGGCAAAACCATCCAGCCAACGCGCCAGCCCGTCATACAGTAATATTTGGAGAACGAGTTGATGACGACGGCCTTGTCGGTGACCTCTACGGCGCTGGTCTCATCGCCTACAAACGTCAGGCCGTGATAAATCTCATCGGAGATGAAAGCGATATCGCGGCTGTCGCAGTAAGTTGCAAGACGTTTCAAGGCCTCCCTGCCCGTCACGGTTCCGGTCGGGTTGGCGGGACTTGCCAGAAGCACGCCCTTCAGCTTGCAGCCGGCCTTCGTCTCTGCCCGCTCGAGACTGGCTGGCGTCAGCGTGTAACCTGTTTCGGCCGTGACCGGTACTTCCACCACATTCAGGCCAAGCGCCTTCAGGATGTTGCGATAGGCGGGATAGCCGGGTCTCGCGATCGCTACCGCATCGCCGGCATCGAACAGCGCAAGGAAGGCGAGATTGAAGGCCGCGGAAGAGCCAGTCGTCACTGCGATCCGAGCAGGGTCTATGATCACCTGATGCCGCAGCCGATAATGCGCAGAGATGGCCTCGCGCAACTCGCGAAGACCCAGCGCATCCGTGTATCCGATGCGGCCGTGCTTCAAAGCCGCTTCAGCCGCCTCCAGCGACACCCTGGGCGCTGGATGGGAAGGCTGACCCACTGCCATGGAAATGACCGGACGACCCGCCTGTCTTTGCCGGTTAGCCTCCGCCAGGATATCCATGGCATGAAAAGGCTCGACGGCGCTTCGCTTCGACAGTGTTATCAAGGGCATGGTCTTTCTGTATGCTACGGCTTCGTCCCGAAAATTATATCCGATTCTCGAAAGGCGCGAGCCGTAGACTTGAAGTAGATAGAGGGTGCCTTTTGCGTCCTGACGGATGCACGGAGCTCTATGACGGAGATTTGCCGCATTGTTGCGCTCTTCACAATGGCGAGAAAGCAACGAACGCGATTATTTGCGATATGGCAATTCCTTTAAATTAAGGTAATGGCCTGCACCACGAAACGACGAGACAAACAGTGAGGACCGAAATGGCACCTTCCATCCGATTTGCAGCACTTGCCTGCGTCACGGCCCTTTCCACCTTAGGCGCTAGCCTGCCGGCTCGCGCATTGGATGCCGAGCAAAAGAAGGAGATGGGTGCCTTCATCAAGGAGTATCTGGTCGAAAATCCAGAAATCATGCTCGAAGTCCAGGATGCGCTGGAGAAGAAGCAGTATGCAGCCCGCAATACGAAAGCGGCGGAAGCGGTTGCCGACAACACCAAAGCGATCTTCGATTCTAAATACGATCTCGCGATCGGTAATCCCGACGGCGATGTGACGCTGGTGGAGTTCTTCGATTACAATTGCGGTTACTGCAAGCGCGCCATGGCTGACATGGACAAGATTCTCAAAGAGGACAAGAACGTCCGCGTCGTCTTGAAGGAATTCCCGATCCTCGGGCCGGAATCGGTTGAGGCGCACAAGGTTTCCAATGCCGTGAAGCTGCTAGCCCCGAAGAAGTATCCCGAGTTCCAGCGCACGCTGCTTGGCAGCCGAGGACGCGCCAATGAGGCAAGGGCAATGGATGTTGCCACTTCGCTTGGCCTTAAGGAAGCCGAAATCCGCAAGTCCATGGCGGAGAACCCCAACGATGCCCAGGTTCAGGAAGCCTACACGCTCGCAAGCAATCTCGGCATCTCCGGCACGCCTTCCTACGTGATCGGCAATGAGGCGGTCTTCGGTGCCGTCGGCGCCGAACCGTTGAAGGAAAAGATCGCCAATATGCGCAACTGCGGCAAGGCGAGTTGCTCCTAACGCAAGCGCCCTGGCATGGCTTGAAGCCTAAAAAGCCACTGAATAACGTTGACTTACGCTGCCCCCGATCTTCTTTCGAGGCATCGGGGGCTTTTCCTTGACGGTCGCGCAGTCTATAGGTGTCGCTGATTTTTGACGGAACCGCGAATGAGCAACACGATCTTCGTCCTGAACGGCCCCAATCTCAATATGCTGGGAAAGCGGGAGCCGGGCATTTACGGCGGCAAGACGCTGAAGGATATCGAGAACGACTGCGTGGTGGCTGGTGAAGAGCTTGGCTTTTCTGTCGAGTGCCACCAGTCCAATCATGAAGGCGTTCTTGTGGATTTCTTGCATGAGGCGGGTGAACGTGCCGCCGGTGTCGTCATCAATCCCGGTGCCTATGGCCATACATCGATTGCTCTGCACGATGCCATTCGCGCCATTTCCGTACCCGTCGTGGAAGTTCACATTTCCAACATCCACGCCCGCGAAGAATTCCGCCACAAATCGATGATAGCGCCCGCTGCAAAAGGCATGGTCTGCGGCTTCGGGCCTTATGGCTACATCATGGCGCTCAACGCCTTGAAGAACATCACGGCATAAAAAGAAACAATCAGAATAGGGTTTGTCATGTCTGAAAAGAAAAACGGTATCGACAAGGAACTGATCCGCGACCTCGCGAACATCCTCAACGACACCGATCTTTCCGAGATCGAAGTCGAGCAGGACGATCTGCGCATCCGCGTCTCCCGCTCTGCGCCGCCTGCGACCGTCTATGCCGCAGCTCCTCAGTATGCGCCAGCCCCTGCAGCAGCGCCTGCCGCTCCCGCTGCAGCGGCACCTGCCGCTTCCGCCGCACCGGCTGCTCCGGCGCGCAACCCGGCAAACACCGTGACTTCCCCGATGGTCGGCACAGTTTACCTGTCGCCGGCACCTGGTGCCCGCGCCTTCGTTGAAGTCGGCGCCACCGTCAAGGAAGGCCAGACCATTCTCATCGTCGAAGCCATGAAGACCATGAACCAGATCCCGGCTCCGAAGTCCGGCAAGGTGACGGAAATCATCGTCAATGACGCACAGCCCGTGGAGTATGGTGAAGCCCTCGTGGTCATCGAATAAGGGCAGATCACATGGTTTCCAAGATCCTCATTGCCAACCGTGGCGAAATCGCCCTTCGCGTGCTTCGCGCCGCCAAGGAACTCGGTATTCCGACGGTTGCCGTTCACTCCACGGCCGACGCGGATGCCATGCATGTGCGCCTGGCCGACGAGAGCGTCTGCATTGGTCCGCCACCGTCGCGTGACAGCTACCTCAACATCCATCAGATTGTTGCGGCCTGCGAGATCACCGGTGCGGATGCGGTCCACCCTGGCTACGGCTTCCTGTCGGAAAATGCCAAGTTTGCCGACATTCTCGACGCGCACGGCATCACCTTCATCGGGCCGACCGCCGAGCATATCCGCATCATGGGCGACAAGATCACTGCCAAGCAGACGGCGCAAGAACTCGGCATCCCCGTTGTTCCCGGTTCCGATGGCGAGGTGAAGCCTGAAAACGCGATGGAAATCGCGCGTTCGATCGGCTTCCCGGTCCTGATCAAGGCGACGGCCGGTGGTGGCGGCCGCGGCATGAAGGTCGCCAAGACCGAAGCCGATCTCGACGAGGCCGTCTCGACAGCCCGTTCCGAAGCGCTTGCTGCTTTCGGCAACGACGCCGTCTATATGGAAAAATACCTCGGCAAGCCGCGCCACATCGAGGTGCAGGTTTTCGGCGATGGCGAAGGCAATGCAGTGCATCTGGGTGAGCGCGATTGCTCGTTGCAGCGTCGTCACCAGAAGGTTCTGGAAGAGGCAAACTCCCCTGCTCTCACCGTCGAGCAGCGCATGGAGATCGGTGAGATTTGTGCGAGCGCCATGCGCAAGCTCAAGTATCGCGGTGCCGGTACCATCGAGTTCCTCTATGAAAACGGCGAGTTCTATTTCATCGAAATGAACACCCGCCTCCAGGTGGAGCATCCGGTGACGGAAGCGATCACCGGCATGGACCTCGTGCAGGAGCAGATCAGAGTCGCGTCCGGCCAGGGCCTTTCCGTTACGCAGGCCGATATCGAATTCCATGGTCACGCCATCGAATGCCGTATCAATGCCGAAGACCCGCGGACCTTCGTGCCCTCTCCCGGTACGTTGACCTATTTCCATACGCCCGGCGGTCTCGGTGTGCGCGTGGATTCGGGTGCTTATCAGGGCTACAAGATCCCGCCCTACTATGACAGCATGATCGGCAAGCTCATCGTCCACGGTCGCGACCGCGACGAGTGCATTCGCCGCCTGCGTCGTGCACTCGACGAGTTCGTCGTCGATGGCATCAAGACCACGCTTCCGCTGTTCCAGGATTTGCTTCAGAACGAAGACATTCTCAACGGCGATTACGACATTCACTGGCTGGAGAAGTATCTGGCCGGCGACGCACACTGAGGAATGGGGCGGCGCAGCAGAGATAGCGATATCACTGTCGACATGCTGCTGCGCGCCTATTCTATCGGCCTCTTTCCGATGGCTGAAGCGGCTGACGACCCGGAGCTATTCTGGGTCGAACCGGACCTGCGGGGCATCATCCCGCTCGACGATTTTCACGTATCAAAGAGTCTCGCCAAAGCGATTCGAAAGACGCCTTTCCATATTCGCTTCGACACGGCGTTCACTGCCGTGATAGCCGGATGCGCAGCGGAAGCGCCGGACCGCCCCAATACCTGGATCAACGAGACGATCCGCAAGCTCTACACCGAACTGCACGAGGTTGGCCACGCGCACAGCGTCGAAGCCTGGGAAGGCAATGAGTTGGTGGGCGGTCTTTACGGCGTCTCGCTGGGGGCTGCCTTCTTCGGTGAAAGCATGTTCTCTCGGCGCACCAACGCCTCGAAAATCTGCCTCGTCCATCTGGTGGAGCGACTGCGCGAAAGAGGCTTTATGCTGCTGGATACGCAGTTCACCACCGAACATCTCAAGACCTTCGGCGCGATTGACGTTCCGAAGGAGGCTTATGCAAAGATGCTGGATCGGGCGGTGAACCAACCGGATTTGGAATTCTAGGTTTTGCGGGATGACGGCTCTTTGGAGCCTAGCGATTACTTGCTCGCCGTCGATGGTGGAGGAACGTCGGAGTCCTGTTTGCACCCCGTGAGCCACACGTCATAGATCGGGTGTTCAACGGCATTGAGACCGGGGCTATCGGCAAACATCCAACCGGTGAAGATGCGACGGATTTTGCGGTCCAGGGTAATCTCATCGACTTCAACGAAAGAATCGATTTTCTGCGCTTCGGTATCGTCGCGCGAATAGCAGACCTTCGGCGTAACCTGCAGTGCGCCGAACTGTACCGTCTCGTTGATGTAGACGTCGAAAGAGGTGATGCGGCCGGTGATCTTGTCGATGCCCGAGAAAACAGCGACTTTGTTTTCGAGCCGAGCGGCAGAAGCCGGAGACACGAGACCCACTGCCGGAAGAAGCGCCAGAAGCGAAACCGCCAGTGCACGCAAAGATACATCCCGCGTGAATGTTCTCATATCAAACCGTCTCCAGAAAAACTGCCCCGCTCATCAAAGCGCCCATCACGCCTAAAGATTGAATGTGGCAAAAGCGGGTGGCGGCCATAATGTAATGCCCGCCCATTTTTGCTCCGATTTGCAAGGAGCATGAGGCGAAGTGAATCAGCCGCCGGGCGTCCAGGCGTCGTAGTCACCGGTAACGCGCGGGCGTTCACCGGGAACAGCGATCGATCCCTTGGGACGGTAAGCCTGAGCGGAACCGGTCAGGTTTGGCTGGTGCTGCTTCTGCCAGTCGCGTGCGACATAGCTTTCTTTGCTCGGTGGCGTGTCGGTGCGGTAATGCATCCAGCCGTGCCAGCCGGGCGGAATTGCAGACGCTTCGGCATACCCGTTATAAATCACCCAACGGCGCGGCATGCCCCAGGAGGTGGTGCCGCCTTCATAATACGTGTTGCCGAACTCATCCTGCCCCACCTTCTTTCCGAAGCGCCATGTATGAAAGCGCGTTCCGATCGTCTGGCCGTTCCACCAGGTGAAGATTTGCAGCAGAAGAGTCTTCATTATCCGTTCCTCGGGCTTTTCAGGCGCGTCGCTTTCGCACTCGCACAGCCACAAGCTTATGACGTTGTCACCGACGATTGTCCAGCTTTTCCAACGTCGCGACGATTATTTCAACTTCAGCCGGAAGCCGAAATGACGCTTTTCGAAGCCCAGTCTCTCATAGAAGCGGTGGGCGTCGATGCGCGCCATATTGGAGGTGAGCTGCACACCCGCAAGGCCACGCCTTTCAGCCTCGGCAATGCAATAGCGGATCATCGTCGCGCCGATGCCCCGACCGCGCATATCTTCGCGTGTCTGCACCCCTTCCACCACCATCCACACCGCGCCACGCCCGGCGATCTTAGTGAGAATCACCGTCTGGAAGGTGCCGATCACCTGGCCCTCGAACTCCGCCACGTAGAGCGTTTCGATGGGCGACATGGCGATCACCCTGAAAGCAGCGAGATAGTCGGGCATTGCTGATTCATCGGTGGTGTCGCCATGGCCGCCCACATCATCGGCCGCAAACATCGCAGCGATTGCCGCGACATCCTCTTCGCGTGCTTCACGAATGATCAGACCGTCCATTCTCTTACCGCCTCAAGCTTTTTTCCATGACGATTCCCGGCATCCCCTCGACGCCCGCCATGCGCTCGATTCGATCTACCTCGGAGAATCCGACGCCTTCATAGAAGGTAATTGCGACAGTATTTTTAGGCTCGACTTCCAGCCGCATGATTTCCGCGTCGGGAAAGCAGGTTTCGAGTTCAGCGAAAAGATCGCGCCCCACACCCTGACGCTGGAACTGCGGATCGACATAAAGCTGATAGAGCAACGCAGTTTTCGCCATGCTGGTGGACATGACGGCATAGGCCATGCCGCCGATGCGCTTACCGTCATCGGCCACGAGAAACTCGCCGCCTTTTTTCTCGACCCGCTCTTTCAGGGCCGCTGGCGTGTGCCACAGCGCGATCATGTCGTTGACCTTGTCCGTGCCATAGATCGGATCATAGGTGGCGTGCCAGGTCTTCATCAACAAAGACCGGACCGGCTCGATATCGCGCTCGCTTGCGGTGCGAATGAAGAACACCATTGTTACTCCCATCAAAACAGAAAAGCCGGGAGTGATCCCGGCATTGCTAATCTTACCTTAACGTCACTTCGACGTGACACGAGGCCGACGAAGGAGAGCGCTGGCCTCTCAACGAGAGGCCGAACGCCGGCTTATTCCTCGATGCCGAGCTTGGCTTTCACTAGCTCCTGGACGGCCTGCGGGTTTGCCTTGCCGCCCGTCGCCTTCATCACCTGGCCGACGAACCAGCCGGCAAGCGTTGGCTTTGCCTTGACCTTCTCCACCTGATCCGGGTTCGCAGCGATGATTTCGTCCACGGCCTTTTCGATGGCACCGGTGTCGGTCACCTGCTTCATGCCGCGGCTTTCAACGATTTCCGCCGGGTTGCCGCCCTCGTTCCACACGATTTCGAACAGGTCTTTGGCGATCTTGCCGGAGATGGTGTTGGCCTTGATAAGGTCGATGATGCCGCCCAGTTGGTCAGGAGAAACCGGCGTTTCCTCAATGGACTTGCTGGACTTGTTCAGCGCGCCAAGGAGATCGTTGATAACCCAGTTGGCAGCTGTCTTCGGATCACGTCCGGCAGCTACAGCCTCATAATAATCGGCGATCGCCTTTTCCGAGACCAGGATCGATGCGTCATAGACGGAGAGGCCGAGTTCAGCCACGAAGCGCGCCTTCTTGTCGTCGGGCAGTTCCGGCAGACCGACCTTCAGGCTTTCCACAAAGGCATCGTCGAATTCCAGCGGCAGCAGGTCTGGATCGGGGAAATAGCGATAATCATGCGCATCTTCCTTGGATCGCATGGAGCGCGTCTCACCCTTACCCGGATCGAAGAGGCGGGTTTCCTGATCGATTGCGCCGCCATCTTCGAGAATGGCGATCTGTCGGCGGGCCTCATACTCGATCGCCTGACCGACGAAGCGGATGGAGTTGACGTTCTTAATTTCGCAACGCGTGCCGAAACCTTCGCCCGGACGGCGCACCGAAACGTTGACGTCAGCACGCATGGACCCTTCATCCATGTTGCCATCACAGGTGCCGAGATAGCGGACGATAGAGCGAAGCTTGGTCAGATAGGCTTTCGCCTCATCGGACGAGCGCATGTCCGGCTTGGAAACGATTTCCATCAACGCAACGCCGGAGCGGTTCAGATCGACAAACGACATGGTCGGATGTTGGTCGTGCATCGACTTGCCAGCGTCCTGCTCGAGATGCAACCGCTCGATACCGATTTCGATATCCTCGAAATTGCCCTGACGATCCGGACCGAGCGAAATCGTGATGGTGCCTTCACCGACGATCGGGTCCTTGAACTGCGAGATCTGATAGCCCTGCGGCAGGTCGGGATAGAAGTAGTTCTTGCGATCGAAGATGGAACGGTTGTTGATCTTGGCCTTGAGACCGAGGCCGGTGCGAACCGCCTGCGCCACGCACTCCTCGTTGATGACCGGCAACATGCCGGGCATGGCCGCATCGACGAGCGACACGTTGGAATTGGGCGCATTGCCGAAGGTCGTGGAAGCGCCGGAGAAGAGCTTCGAATTGGACAGAACCTGCGCGTGGACCTCCATGCCGATGACGATTTCCCAGTCGCCGGTGGCGCCGGGGATAAAACGTTTCGGGTCGGGTGTGCGAACGTCTACAAGGGTCATATCAAGCTCATACGATACGGAATTTCTATCCGTGGTGAGGTAGAGCAATTGGCCGGGAGGTGCAAGACTTCTAAGGCGCTTACGGCCAACGCGAGACCTTTTTACCGATCTGGAATGCCCACCGAGCGTCATTTAGATTATAGAGCCGATCATGACATTTATCCCTGCGGCTCTCGGCATCTATACCGTCGTCACCATCACTACCTTCACCCTGTTCTGGTGGGATAAGCGAGCAGCGCGGCGAGGCGCCAGGCGCATTCGAGAACGGACCCTGCTCCTCTTCGCGCTCATTGGCGGAAGTCTCGGCGCGGTGACAGCGCAACAGATGTTGCGTCATAAGACACGCAAGCAGCCATTTCGCGGACTGCTTTTGGCCATCGTCTTTCTTCACTTCGCATTGGCGGCACTGTGGACGTTTTTCGCCTGGAACGCGTGAGTATTCCCGAGCGGTCTTGCGATTAAAAAGACGGACCATAAGTCGTTATGTCGAATTCTTTCAACGCCTTGCGCAGACCGATGGTCTGGACTTCGCGGTCGAGCTTCCGGGCATATTTCATCGACAGCCAATTGACGTTGTAGCCATGCTTGCGAAAGAAGGACAGCGCGGCTTCGTTACTCGCGTGGCTCTCAAGCCCGATCGAGTAAAAGCCGGCGGCAAGGACCTGATATTCAACCGCACTGAGGAGCTTGCCGCCAAGCCCTTGTCGATGAAGCCGTGGATCGATCCAGAAGTCGGAGATCAGATCGTCGGAGTTTTCCCGCGCCGCCCAACCGGCGGGCGCGCCGTGTCTTTCGATTAGGAGGATGCGATGCCAGAAGGATTGGGTGAAACCGGCAAAGGCTTCCGCCGCGTTCGTTTCGAGAACGGCCGTCAGCCCCAGCGCAGAGCTTGCGACACGCCATGCCTGCAGGCCGATGGCCGCAAGATGCGGTGCATCCTGTTCATTTGCGTTGCGAATGACGATCACGTTCTGGTCCCGATGGCTCGACGAGATAAAGCATCGGCCCTGCGATTCTTCCAGTCAAACCGGAAATACCGCGTGAATTCCGCCGATTCTTGACGGAAAGACCGCAAGCGCTTAATCAGAAAACGACCAACTTTGGAGTTTTGATGTTCTCTCAATCGGAGTCCCGGTAGAGGCCCTGCCCGCAAGTCTCTTGCGTGCCGGGCCATGTTGAAATCGAGCCGGATGCCAATGGCAGCCGGGTTTGTTTTCACGCGTCCACATGGACGCAAGCCGGATTCCAACCATGGACATTTCCCGCGCAGAACAGCGCATCCTTCACTTGCTCGCGCAAGGCGGCAGAATTGAACTGACGCGAGACGAGAACTGCAGAATCGAGAAAGTCGTGCTTTACACGCGCGGCGGCTGGGTTTTCAGCGGGCTCGACCTCATCACCTTCCGCAAACTGAAGAGCAAAAGAGCAATCTCGTCCTCCAGAAGCCAGCCTTATCGTATCACCACGCGTGGGCTGGAGCTGGTGAGAGGTCAACTCGACAATAGCTGAGAACAAGGGGCGGCGGTCAGACACCCGCCGCTCCTCCTCTCAAGCTTCCGCCGGCACGTTCTGGACGAGGGGACAGCTTGGCTTCAGGTTTCTCATCGGGCTGGCTACAGCATCGGCCCGAAAATCGAAACCGATTTTCGGAAAGCACGGTGCGTAGATTCAAAAAAGGGAAAGCGTCCTTTGTGCGTCCAATAGGACGCACGGCGCTTTAGATGGTCGCAACGAGTGCTGCCAGTTGATCTGTGGCAGCGCCCCAGCCTTCATGAAAGCCCATGGCTTCGTGCGCCTTCTTGTCTTCTTCCGTCCAGTGGCGTGCCATGGCTGTGTATTTGGTCCGGCCATCGCCTAGCGGTTCAAGAAGGACAATGCCCGTCATGAAGGGCTTTTCCGATGGTACCCAGGCGGTCTTGAACGCGTCGGTGAAGACGATCTTTTCATTCGGCACGACTTCAAGATAAACCCCGCGGTTTTCGACCTCTTCGCCGTTCGGTCCGTTCATGACGATGACGCTGGTCCCGCCAGCACGAACATCAAGTTCAGCGTGAGACACGCGCCAGGGCTTGGGACAAAACCATTGTTTCAAAAGTTCCGGATCAGTCCAGGCGCGAAAAATTTTCTCCGGCGTCGCGTCAATCTCGCGCATCAGGATGAGTTCATGCCTCGCGGTTTCAGATGTCATTATCGCCTCCCGTGATAGTGTCACCCAGCATAACAGAGGATCAACGGAGAAAAAGGCCGCTTTAGAGAGGTTTTTCCAGCCGGACCTTCTGAAGCTCGACCTTCATGCTTTCCGACCACTGTGCGCCCTGCCAGACGATGCGAAAACCGCAGCGTTCATAGGCGCGGATAGCGTTGACGTTCCTAGCATGGGTAGCGATCTTCGCGGCCGGGAGATGGGAGCGGCGCATCTCGTCGAGGAAATACTTGACGAGGACTCGGCCAATGCCCCTGCCCTGATAGTCTGGATCGACCCAGATGTCGGAGATATAGTCCGGGTCTCCAGCGCGAGCACCCCAGCCAATGACGAAGCCGCCGATCTCGGCAATGACGACATCGCAGTTGGTTTCACGCGCGAAAACTTCAAACTCGCCGCGCTCGATCACGATCGGATCCAGATAAGTATCTTCAAATGCGCTGCTCGATTGCCAGGCGCGAATACCGACGAGGCCGACCGCTTCGCGATCGGTCTCTGTCATGGCTCGAATTGTAAGACCCGTTACCACCACTTGGCGGGCGTGAACTTGCCCGCTGCCTGCTCGATGGCATGCGCCGTCTTGAACAGCGTTTCTTCCTCGAAGGGCTTGCCAATCAGTTGAAGGCCGAGTGGAAGGCCCTTGCCGTCAAGGCCAGCCGGAACGGAAAGACCTGGCAAGCCCGCCATGTTGACGGTGATGGTGAAGACGTCCTGCAGGTACATCTTGACCGGATCGGAGGCCAGTTCCTTATCGCCGATCTCAAAAGCCGAGGATGGCGTGATCGGCGCGAGAACAGCGTCGACGCCTTCGTGGAAGACGTTCTCGAAGTCGCGCTTGATCAGCGTGCGGACCTTCTGCGCCTTGAGATAATAGGCGTCGTAGTAGCCGGCGGACAGCACATAGGTGCCAACCATGATACGGCGCTTCACTTCCGAGCCGAAGCCGGCAGCGCGGCTCTTCTCATACATGTCGGCAATATCCTTGCCATCGACCCGGAGGCCGTAGCGAACACCGTCATAGCGGGCAAGGTTGGAGGACGCTTCGGCAGGTGCGACGATGTAATAGGCCGGCAGCGCATATTTGGTGTGGGGCAGCGAGATATCGACAACCTCGGCACCGGCGTCCTTCAGCCAGGCGATGCCCTGTGCCCAAAGCTTTTCAATTTCTTCCGGCATGCCATCGACGCGGTACTCCTTCGGAATACCGATCTTGAGCCCCTTCAGCGACTGGCCCATGGCCTTCTCGTAATCCGGTATCGGCAGATCGACGGACGTGGTGTCCTTTGCATCAACGCTTGCCATGGACTTCAGCAGAATTGCCGCATCGCGAACATCGCGAGCAATCGGACCTGCCTGATCGAGCGAGGATGCGTAAGCGACGATGCCCCAGCGCGAGCAGCGGCCGTAGGTGGGCTTGATGCCGACAGTGCCGGTGAATGCTGCGGGCTGACGGATGGAGCCGCCGGTATCGGTTGCGGTGGCGCCGGCGCAAAGATGCGCGGCAACGGCTGCCGCAGAACCACCGGAAGAGCCGCCAGGAACGAGGTTCTTTTCGGAGCCTTCGGCGCGCCAAGGGTTCACAACCGGACCGTAATAGGAGCTCTCGTTCGACGAGCCCATGGCGAATTCGTCCATGTTGAGCTTGCCGAGAAGGACAGCGCCGTCGTCCCAGAGGTTCTGGGTCACTGTGGATTCGTATTTCGGCTTGAAGCCGTCCAGCACATGCGAGCAGGCCTGGGTGTGGATGTCACGGGTAGCGAACAAATCCTTGACGCCAAGCGGAATACCTTCAAGCGCACCGCCATTACCCGCAGCAAGCTTCTCGTCGGACGCCTTCGCCATGTCACGCGCCTTGTCATGCGTCGTCACGACATAGGCGTTCAGCTTGTCATTGGCGGCGTCGATGGCGGTCAGATACGCATCCGTCAGCTCAACGGCGGAGAATTCCTTGGACTTCAGTCTATCACGCGCTTCGGCAATGGTGAGGCTGGTCAGTTCGGTCATATCGGCAACAGCTTTCGAAACTTTTGAATTTTCAACGTGGGAGCAAACGAAAAGCGCTTACTCGACCACCTTCGGAACCATGAAGAAATTGCGATCGGTGGCTGGCGCATTGGCAACGATGTCTTCGGCCTTGTCGCCATCTGTCACAGCGTCGGGGCGTTTCTTCATCGCAACCGGCGTCACCGAGGTCATCGGCTCGACGCCGTCCACATTCACTTCCGAAAGTTGCTCCACGAAGCCGAGAATACCGTTCAACTGACCAAGCATGGTGCTGGCCTCTTCTTCGCTGACGGCAATGCGGGAAAGGCGCGCGACGCGCTTCACGGTGGCAAGATCGACGGACATGGTTCTACTCCAGTCAAGAATTTTCTACCCGCTATAATGACCATGTCCGCCCTTCGCAACGGTAGAAAGCGTGTCGCGGCCCTCTGCGGCGCAGTTTTGGGCCGGGACACGCTGATGCCGGCTCATCAGAATGACAGGACTTGTCCAACCTTGGGGACATCCACGCGCGTCTGCGAACCGTCCATGCCGGACACGAACTTGTCGGCAGTCTGATCGACGATTGGGAATGAACCGTAGTGGCAGGGAATGGCATGGCGGAACTTGAAGAAGCGCTGGCAGGCAAGAGCTGCCACTGCACCGCCCATCGTGAAGCGATCGCCAACGGGAACGAGGCCGACTTCCGGCTCGTGCAACTCGTTGATCAGTGCCATGTCCGAGAAGATATCCGTGTCGCCGAGATGATAGACGGATGGGCCATCTTCGAAATGCAGCATGAGGCCATTGGCATTGCCAAGCGAATGCGACACACCGTCTTCCGTGATCTGCGCGGAGGAGTGCAGCGCATTGGTGAACGTGACCGAAAAGCCGTCGAAGCCCACCGTGCCACCAGTGTTGCCCATTTCAAGCTTCTGGACGCCCTTGGAGCCGAGCCATGCAGCAAGGTCTGCGTTGGCCAGCACCGTTGCGCCGGTCTCTTCTGCGAGCCGCACCGTGTCTCCCACGTGGTCGCCGTGACCATGCGTCAACAGAATATGAGTAATACCGTTTGCAGCATCCTTGGCGTTCTGTCCGGCAAAGCCTGGATTCCCGGTGAAAAACGGATCAATCAGGATCTTTGCGTGACCCGTTTCAATGCGGAAAGCGGAATGGCCGAGCCAGGTGATTTTCATCGAAGTTCTCCTTTGTGTTCTCGTCATACTATGAGATAGGACGAGCCATAAGACCCAAAGCCTTATTTTGGAGCGATAAGATGGCCGCAGATAATGACGACTATGTGTATGACGAGGTGAGCGGCGAATGGCGCCCTGCGTCGGAAGTTGCGGCGGCTGCAGCCACGGCGACCGAGGTTCGAGACGCGGCCGGCAATCTGCTCGCAGATGGCGATTCCGTCACTCTGATCAAGGACTTGAAGGTCAAAGGCACGAGCACCACGCTGAAGCAGGGTACTGTCATCAAGTCGATCCGACTGACAGAAAACCCTGAAGAGATCGATTGCAAGAGTGATGCGGTCAAAGGGTTGGTGCTGCGCACGGAATTCGTCCGCAAGAGATAAGGGGACTGCATGGCAACGCTGACGATCGAAGAACTGGCTGAGACCTTGGGCCCCGGACAGGCGATTGCCGGTCTCGATCTCGGCACCAAGACGATCGGTCTTGCTATGTCGGATCTGTCGCGGCGGTTCGCTACCCCTCGCCCGGTGCTCAAGCGGATCAAGTTTACCCAGGATGCTGCACTTCTCCTGGATTTCGCCGCTAAGGAAAAGGTTGCGGCCTTCGTCATTGGTCTGCCGATGAACATGGATGGCTCTGCCGGTCCGCGCGTTCAGGCGACCCGCGCCTTCGTTCGCTCGATGAGCGAAAAGACCGATATTCCTTTCATCTTCTGGGATGAAAGGCTGTCCACCGTAGCAGCCGAACGAGCGCTCCTGGAAATGGACGTTTCGCGGGCAAAGCGCGCCGAGCGGATCGATTCCGCCGCAGCAAGCTTCATCCTTCAGGGTGCCTTGGATCGGCTGTCCATGCTGGCAAGAGACGCGTCGACAGAAGGTTGACGCGCACGCCACCACGACGCAATCGCCTTGCGCTTGCGAAATGCGATAATCGCGAAAACGATCAGGCTATCGACCGCAATGGCGCGCGCCACGAGCGGCGGGATCGTTTCCGGCGGAATGCCGAGGACATTGCCGTAAATCTGGAAGACCAGATCATGGGTCTGCCTTGTCAGCATAAAAAAGCCGAAGCTCATATCGTAATAAGATAGACCATACCAACTGGTGAGCAGAAGCACGGGACCGGCCCACAATATCAGAAACCACTTCATGCCATCTGCTCCCCGGACAGGCTCGTTGCAGCCGTCCGTTCGTCAGGCAGAACTGCAATGACACCCCAGCGCAGCAAAGCCATGATGCACAGGTTCAGCGTCGGCGCATTGAGATCGAGTGGTAGCAGGGCGAAAAACGTCATTATGACGCTCAAAGGTATCCAGCGGCTCACAGCGCTTCCTTCTCATCCAGCTCGGAATTCGTGGTTAACAAATCGTTAACAGCATGAACCGAAGGTTAATGAGGGGCAAACGAAACCTGCATTTATGGTTAATGCGAGATGCCGCGCTGTGGACAAACGACGATAGTGCACACGCCGTTGCCACGGCCAACGGCGTTAAGTTCAATTGATAGGGAAGTAACTCCGGGTCCGCCGGATCAGCCGTAAAGCGCCCTAATGATACGCTTAACCGCGGTGGCGATCTTGTCCCAATCCTTGTCACTTTTTAGCGACACCCCGGAAAACTGGCCATTCGTCGTTCCGGCAATGACGAGGTGCTGGATTGAGGCGAAAAGGAGTGCATTGAGCACGAGTGGATCGGCACCCTTGGGCGGCTGGAGCGAGCCGCGCATGCGCTCGATCCATCTGACCAGCGCCTTCGAGCGGGCGTCCGCCAGTTGCTTGACCTGTTCCGTCTGCTCGGAGAGTTCCCAGGCAATGATCTTGCAGACCAATGGATCGGCGCGAAGCGCATCGAGATAGGAGAGCATCAGCCGTTCCATCAGGTCGCCATAGGTCAGCAGGAACATGCCGCCTGTATCTTCCGGAATACGGTCCTGCACCCAGGAGCCGAGATCCTCGCCGATGGCTGAAACCAGGCCTTCGAGACCGCTAAAATAACGATAGATCAGCTGCTTGTCGCAACCGGCGCGACGCGCCACGGCATTGATGCCGAAACCCTGGAAGCCCTCCTCCGCCAAGAGCGACTTTGCCGCAGCAAAGATCGCCTTCTCCGTCGCGGCGCGATCCTTGATGCGCTTTTCCGGCGCAGGCGACATGAGGGCGGCAGTGCCATCGATGGCGAGCATGGCTTTTCCGAATCTCCGATTGGTGACCTATCCTGCGCGGTTAGCAAAGAGTTAACAACACGACAATCGAGACGAAGCCTAGCAACCCTGGCTTTCCTGTGGATGGTGGAAAAAACGGCGGTCTACCGGGCTCAGGCGTCCAACAACATGCCGAACCATGCGGTACCCGCCGGCATTCCGGCAAGCGGCGAGAATCCACGCGACTGCCAGAAGGCGATGCCATTGTGATTTTCAGGATTGGCGCCGAGATGGATGCCCGAGATCCCCTTGCTCCGTGCCATCTCCACCCAAATCGACAACAGCCGAGAACCGCCGCCGGTGCCTCGCGCTCGCTCCAAGAGGTTCATGTGGATATGAGCGGGATACTTCTGAACTACCGCGACAGGCATGCGAGACGGCTGGTGGATGAAAGCGACACGCTTGCGGTGTTCTTCGGGCAGACGATTATCCTCTGCTTCCGCGAGAGGATAGTGTTCGCGCAGCTTCGGCCACCAATCCTGCTCAAGCTGTTCTTCGTAAGTCGCAGTGTCCGTGGCTCCGACTATGTAGCCGCAGACGCCCTGCTCATCTTCTGCGACGAAAGCGCTGTCTGGACAAAGATGGAGATAAGGCACGGCATAGATACTACCGACGAGCTTATCGTCGGCGTAGAGATGCGAGGCATCCTTGCCCGCGTCGCCAGTCGCAAGGCAGGTGGCGTAAAGCGCCTCCTCGTCTCTTAGAACGGCTTTGCGGAACGTCAGCATCACGACACCGGCGGGTAGAGCAGATCGATAATGTATGTCGGGTCGAAGCGGCTATCGAGCATGCCATAGGTGTGGCGCCAGCCGCCCGCCAAGCGGGTTTCAAGGAAGGCATCGGCGATGCGCCCTGCCCCGATGCGGCAGAGTTCGGCAGCGGCGGCGGCAAGAGCAAACTGCTCCACCAGCAGACGGGCAGCGCCCTCGTCACGCTCACATAGCGCAATTGCGGCGCGCAGCACGTCCGTGGTTTTTTTTCCCGATGGGCCGAGGTCGCGTTCAAGCGTTTCGAAAACGAGATCGAAGAGATCCTTGCCGCGCTGAAGCACGCGCAGCACATCGAGCGCCATCACATTGCCTGAGCCTTCCCAAATGGCGTTGACCGGGGCTTCACGGTAGTGACGGGCAATCGGACGGTCTTCGACATAGCCGTTGCCGCCAAGGCTTTCCATCGCCTCATAGATCAGGGCTGGCGCGATCTTGCAGCACCAGTACTTGACGATCGGCGTCATCACGCGGGCGTAAGCCGCTTCCGCAGGGTTGCTACGGGCGCTGTCGAAGGCAGTTGCGAGGCGGAAGGACAAGGCCGTCGCGGCAGCGACATCAAGCGCCATGTCCGCTAGCACGCGCGTCATCACCGGCTGGTTGACGAGCGGCTTGCCAAAGACCGAACGACCTCGGGCAAAATGAACGGCTTCCGCGAGCGACGCGCGCATCATGCCGGAAGACGCCAGTGCGCAGTCGAGCCGCGTCAATGTCACCATGTCGAGAATCGTGCGAATGCCGGCACCGGGCTCACCCAGAAGATAGCCGAATGCGTCGCTGAATTCGACTTCGGCCGACGCGTTGGAGCGGTTGCCTAGCTTGTCTTTCAGGCGTTGGAAATGCAGCCCGTTCGCCGATCCGTCTTCCAGAAAGCGCGGCACCAGGAAGCAGCCCATGCCGTCGCTCATCTGCGCCAGCATGACGAAGCCGTCGCTCATCGGGGCCGACAGAAACCACTTGTGGCCGGAGAGTCGATAGATGCCCTCGCCCACCCGCTCTGCCGTTGTGCGGTTGGCCCGCACATCCGTGCCGCCCTGCTTCTCCGTCATGCCCATCCCGATCGTCACGGCCGTCTTCTGCATCGCAGGCTTTTGCGAGGAATCATATTTGCGCGAGAGGATCTTCGGCGCCCATTCGTTCTGAACGCGAGGCGATGCCATCAAAGCGGCAACCGAGGCATGGGTCATGGTCAGCGGGCAGAGATGGCCCGCTTCCAGTTGCGCCGTCAGATAGAACTTGGTGGCTCGAGCCTTGTGCTCGTTGCCACGCGTATCGGCGGAGTTTTCCCAGGCGGCGCTGTGCAGGCCGGACGACATGGAGCGCCGCATCAGCGCATGCCACGCGGGGTGGAACTCCACCTGATCGAGACGTTCGCCACGCGGGCCGTGGGTGTGCAGCTGCGGCGTGCTGCGATTTGCCATGCGCGCCAGTTCCTGGGCTTCGGCAGAGGTAACGTAACGACCGATCTGGTCCAGCTCGTCGCGAAGCGGGCGCGAAAGATTGGAGGTCAGATCAACGATCAAAGGGTCGGACCGATAGGCATTGATCCCGGACCAGAGGCTAGGCTGGTTCAGTTCTGCAAGCTGTTCTTCAGTCCGGTTCATGTCTGTCATCGTGTACTTTTATCGGGATTTGCAATTAAATGCCTAGATAGGCTCGCTCCCGGCTTATCCCATGCTTGCCGACAAAGCCACCTGTCTTTATAGACCGCGACTGACTATTCCGGCCCGGAGGACAGTTCCATGGTCTATTTTCCCCATCGCCATCTGCTTGGCATCAAGGGGCTTTCCCATCAGGATATCACGCTTCTTCTCGACAAGGCCGACGAGGCCGTGAAGATCAGCCGACAGCGCGAAAAGAAGACCTCCACGCTTCGCGGGCTAACGCAGATCAACCTGTTCTTCGAAGCCTCGACCCGCACGCAATCCTCCTTCGAACTGGCCGGCAAGAGGCTGGGTGCCGACGTCATGAACATGTCCGTCGGTAACTCTTCGGTGAAGAAGGGAGAGACGCTGATCGATACCGCCATGACGCTGAATGCCATGCGACCAGATGTTCTGATCGTGCGCCATTCATCCGCTGGTGCGGCAGCGCTTTTGGCGCAGAAGGTCGCCTGCTCGGTCGTCAATGCCGGCGATGGTCAGCATGAGCATCCCACCCAGGCACTTCTCGACGCGCTAACGATCCGGCGCGCCAAGGGCGGCATCTCCGGCATGACGGTGGCCATTTGCGGCGACGTGCTGCATTCGCGGGTCGCCCGTTCCAACATCATTCTCCTGAACCAGATGGGCGCTCGGGTGCGTGTCGTCGCGCCACCGACGCTCCTGCCTTCTGGCATCGCCGACATGAGTGTCGAAGTCTATCACGACATGAAGGAAGGCCTGAAAGGCGCCGACGTGGTAATGATGCTGCGCCTCCAGCGCGAGCGCATGGCCGGCTCCTTCGTGCCGTCGGTGCGCGAATATTTCCACTACTACGGCCTTGATGCGGAAAAGCTGAAGGCCGCGAAGGAAGATGCGCTTGTCATGCATCCCGGCCCGATGAACCGCGGCGTGGAAATTGCTTCCGAAGTCGCAGACGGTCCGCAGAGCGTCATCGAAGCCCAAGTGGAAATGGGTGTTGCCGTTCGCATGGCGGTTATGGAAACGCTTCTTCTTTCGCAGAACCAGGGAGAGCGCGTATGAGTGCCGCGACCGTCCTCACTAATGTACGCATCATCGACCCGTCGCGCGGTCTCGATGAGACCGGCACGATCATCATCGATGCTGACGGCAACATCCTGGCGGCTGGCAAGGACGCGCAGAACCAGGGTGCGCCAGAGGGCTCCACGGTCCGTGACGCCAAAGGCCTCGTTGCCGTTCCTGGACTGGTCGATGCCCGTGTCTTCGTCGGCGAACCGGGTGCCGAACACCGTGAAACAATCGAGTCCGCCTCGCGTGCGGCCGCTGCTGGTGGCGTGACCAGCATCATCATGATGCCGGATACCGATCCGGTCATCGATGACATCGCGCTGGTGGAGTATGTGAAGAAGACCGCGCGCGACAAGGCTGTCGTTAACGTGCATCCGGCAGCGGCTCTGACCAAGGGTCTGCTGGGCGAGGAAATGACCGAGTTCGGGATGCTGAAGGAAGCGGGTGCGGTTGCCTTCACCAATGGCCGCAAGGCGCTGTCCGATACGCTGGTGCTGCGTCGTGCCATGACCTATGCGCGCGAGCTCGGCGCGGTCATCTCGCTCGAGACCCGCGACAAATATATCGGCAATGGGGACATGAACGAAGGGCTGCTCGCAAGCTGGCTCGGCCTTCCCGGCATTCCCAAGGAGGCCGAAATCATTCCGCTGGAGCGCGACCTGCGCATCGCGGCACTCACCCGCGCCAACTACCACGCCGCCAAGATTTCAGTGCCGGAATCAGCAGAAGCCCTCAAGCTCGCCAAGGATCGCGGCGCGAAGGCGACCTGCGGCATCTCGATCAACCATCTGACGCTCAACGAGAACGACATCGGCGAATACCGCACCTTCTTCAAGCTCTCACCACCGCTGCGCGCCGAAGACGATCGCGTCGCCATGGTCGAGGCGCTGAAGAACGGCACCATCGATATCATTGTCTCGTCGCATGATCCGCAGGATGTCGATACCAAGCGCCTGCCCTTCTCGGATGCGGCAAGCGGCGCGATCGGACTGGAAACCATGTTGGCGGCAGCGCTTCGCCTGTATCACAGCGATCAGGTACCGCTCATGCGCCTGATCGACGCGCTCTCGACCCGGCCGGCGCAGATCTTCGGGCTGGATGCCGGAACGCTCAAGCCCGGTGCTAGGGCCGATATCACGCTGATCGATCTTGATGAGCCATGGCTGGTTTCAGAAAAGAAGCTGGTATCGCGCTCCAAGAACACGCCATTCGAGGATGCGCGTTTCAGCGGGCGCGCAGTCGCGACATATGTTGCGGGCAAGCTCGTTCATTCATTGCAGTAATAAATGGTGGTGCGCCACGACGCACTAAAGAGGGGACGTAGAACATGACTGCATTGACCACTTGGGAGACAGCGCCAGCGTTTCTCGCTTTTGCCGCTATCATCGGTTACCTCCTCGGCTCCATTCCTTTCGGCTTGCTTCTGACGCGGGCGGCAGGTCTCGGCGATGTTCGCCAGATCGGCTCGGGAAATATCGGCGCGACCAATGTGCTGCGCACCGGCAATAAGAAGCTCGCTGCGGCAACCCTTCTCTGCGATGCGCTTAAAGGAACGGCGGCCGTGCTGATTGCCAATGCGCTATGGGGATATGAGGCGTCGCTGGTGGCGGGCTTCTTCGCATTTCTTGGTCACCTCTTCCCCGTCTGGCTTGGCTTCAAGGGTGGCAAGGGAGTCGCGACCTATATTGGCGTTCTCCTGGGTGCCGCTCCACTGATGATGCTGGCATTCGCCGCCATCTGGCTGATCACTGCCTTTGTCACCAAATATTCTTCTCTCTCGGCGCTGGTTGCGATGCTGGTCATCCCGATCGTCCTGTGGATTCTGGGGCCGGAGAAGACGGCACTACTGGTGACGATCCTCAGTATCATTTCCTGGTACATGCACCGCGAAAACATCAAGCGGCTGCTGGCCGGTACGGAAAGCAAGATCGGCAAGAAAGGTTGAGACTTTATTGTGTCGCAACGTTCGGGGGCAGACATGTCGCGTGATCAAGAAACGAAGCGCGGCATCGCCCTGACCGAAAAGCAAAAGCTTTCCTGGCTGCGGCTGATCCGCAGCGACAATATCGGCCCCGTCACGTTTCGTGATCTGATCAATCACTTCGGCAGCGCCGAGGCGGCGCTGGAGGCTTTACCAGATCTTTCCCGCCGTGGTGGGTCTGCACGCAGCCCCCGCATTGCCACGCTCGCTGAGGCCGAACGCGAAATGGAAACAGCGACACGGTTTGGCGCACGCTTCATCGGCATCGGAGAAGCGGACTATCCGCCTGCGCTGCGCGAGATCGACGGTGCACCACCGCTGATCGCGATGAAGGGTTCGAGTGCTGCAGTCATTCGCCCGTCGCTCGGGATCGTTGGCTCTCGCAACGCGTCTATCAACGGCGCGAAGTTTGCGGCCATGCTGGCAAGGCAATGCGGACAGGCGGGCTACACCATTGCGTCCGGTCTTGCCCGCGGCATCGATGCCGCGGCTCATTCGGCCAGCCTCTCGACCGGCACGGTCGCCATGCTGGCGGGTGGCTTGGACAAGCCCTACCCGCCTGAAAACTATCGCTTGCTGGATGACATCTACGCCAATGGCGGTGCTACCATCAGCGAAATGCCGTTTGGCTGGGAGCCGCGTGCGCGAGACTTTCCGAGGCGTAACCGGCTGATCGCCGGTGTTTCGCTCGGCGTGCTGATCGTCGAGGCTGCGGAACGCTCGGGCTCTCTCATCACCGCGCGGCTGGCTGGAGATTTCGGCCGTCTCGTCTTCGCGGTGCCGGGATCACCGCTCGATTCTCGCTGCCACGGCACCAACCGGTTGATCAAGGACGGCGCGACGTTGGTAACGGAGGCCGCCGATATTCTCGATGCGCTCTCGCCAATGATGGAGCCTCGCTTCGATCTGCCACAGGTCGTCCGAGAAGGTACTGAACATCAGCCCATGTCTCAAGCGGGAGACCATCACGCAGGTGACAGGGAGCGCGCCATCCTTGCCGACGCCCTCGGCCCCTCGCCCGTCGAAACGGACGACATCATTCGTCACACCGGCCTGCCCGCGGCAACCGTCTATTTCCTGCTTCTTGAGTTCGATATTGCCGGCAAGTTGAACCGACACTCGGGTGGACGAGTTTCGATGATCATGGCGGATTAAGACGCCAAGGGGCCGCTCAAGCAAAGCTTCCGCCTGGTGGCGAACGGGAGCGTTGCGCCAATCAAAAATTGTCTTTGCGTCGGAAAAATTCCGAAAGTTGCATATAGGCGAGAAGATAGAAAAACGGGCTCTCCCCCTTGACCGGAGCGCATTACCTGTCCATGTCGAAATAAAAGGAAGGCGTTGTTGCGTGCGCAATAAGCGACGATGCCGGTTAACGGACATGTTTCCAGAGAAAAAAATATGAATGTCGTCGTCGTAGAATCTCCGGCAAAAGCCAAGACGATCAACAAGTATCTCGGCCCCGGCTATAAGGTTCTTGCATCGTTCGGCCATGTGCGGGATCTCCCCGCCAAGGATGGTTCGGTTCTCCCCGACCAGGATTTCGAAATGTCCTGGGAGGTCGATCCCGCGTCGCAGAAACGCATGAAAGATATCGCCGATGCCGTGAAGGCATCCGATGGACTGTTCCTGGCGACCGACCCTGATCGCGAGGGAGAAGCTATTTCCTGGCACGTTCTGGACCTTCTGAAAAAGAAGAAGGTTATCGGCGACAAGCCGGTCAAGCGCGTGGTGTTCAACGCTATCACCAAGAAGGCCGTTCTGGATGCGATGGCCGAGCCGCGTGACATCGACGTTCCGCTTGTCGATGCCTATCTTGCCCGCCGCGCGCTGGATTACCTCGTCGGCTTCAATCTGTCGCCGGTTCTATGGCGCAAGCTGCCGGGTGCGCGTTCCGCTGGACGCGTGCAGTCGGTCGCGCTTCGCCTTGTCTGCGATCGCGAATCCGAAATCGAGCGGTTCGTCTCGGAAGTATACTGGAACATTTCCGCACTCCTGAAGACACCGCGTGGCGACGAGTTCGAAGCCAAGCTCGTTTCGGCGGATGGCAAGCGCTTGCAGGGCAAGTCGATCAAAACTGGCGACGATGCGACCCGGCTGAAGACCTTGCTTGAAGGCGCAAGCTACGTTGTCGATACGGTCGAGGCAAAGCCTGTCAAGCGCAATCCCGGCCCGCCCTTCACCACATCGACGCTGCAGCAGGCCGCCTCCTCGCGTCTCGGCTTCTCCGCATCGCGCACCATGCAGGTGGCACAGCGGCTTTATGAAGGTATCGATATCGGTGGCGAGACCGTCGGTCTCATTACTTATATGCGTACCGATGGTGTGCAGATGGCACCCGAGGCGATCGATGCTGCGCGACGCGCGATCGGCGATCAGTTTGGCGAACGCTATGTGCCGGAGAAGGCGCGTTTCTACTCGACCAAGGCCAAGAATGCCCAGGAAGCCCACGAGGCTATACGCCCGACGGACTTCAATCGCTCGCCGGACAAGGTGAAGCGTTACCTCGATTCCGATCAGCTTCGTCTCTACGATCTGGTCTGGAAGCGCGGTATTGCGAGCCAGATGGCCTCTGCCGAGATCGAACGCACGACGGTTGAAATTCTTGCCGATAACAAGGGTGAGAAGGCCGGTCTTCGCGCCGTCGGCTCGGTCATCCGTTTCGATGGCTTCATAGCCGCCTATACGGACCAGAGGGAAGATGGCGAGCAGAGCGATGACAGCGAAGACGGCGGTCGTCTTCCGCAGATCAATGCTCGTGAAAACCTTGCCAAGCAGAAGATCAATGCGAGCCAGCACTTCACCGAGCCGCCACCGCGCTACTCGGAAGCATCGCTGATCAAGAAGATGGAAGAGCTCGGCATCGGTCGCCCCTCCACTTATGCCGCGACGCTGAAGACGCTGAGCGACCGCGAGTACATCGTCGTCGACAAGCGCAAGCTGATCCCGCATTCGCGCGGTCGGCTGGTGACGGCCTTCCTCGAGAGCTTCTTCACCCGCTACGTAGAGTATGATTTTACCGCGGATCTGGAAGAGAAGCTCGATCGGATTTCGGCAGGCGAACTAGACTGGAAGCAGGTTCTTCGCGATTTCTGGAAAGACTTCTTCGCTCAGATCGAAGACACCAAGGAACTGCGCGTCACCAATGTTCTCGACGCTCTGAATGAGGTGCTGGCACCGTTGGTCTTCCCCAAGCGCGAGGACGGTTCCGATCCGCGCATCTGCCAGGTGTGCGGCACCGGCAACCTGTCGCTGAAGCTCGGCAAATATGGCGCTTTCGTCGGCTGCTCGAACTATCCGGACTGCAACTATACCCGCCAGCTGACCTCGGATGGGGCGGAGGCGGAAGCCGCAGCACTGAACGAGCCGAAGGCGCTCGGCGCCGATCCGATGACCGGCGAAGAATTGACGCTGCGTTCCGGTCGTTTCGGACCCTATGTCCAGCGTGGCGACGGCAAGGAAGCCAAGCGTGCATCGCTGCCCAAGGGATGGAAGCCGGAAGAAATCGATCATGAGAAGGCGCTCGCGCTGATCAACCTGCCACGCGATATCGGCAAGCATCCGGAATCCGGCAAGATGATTTCTGCCGGCATCGGTCGCTATGGTCCGTTCCTGATGCATGACGGTGGTTACGCCAATCTGGAGAGCGTTGAAGACGTGTTCTCCATCGGCCTCAACCGCGCCGTGACCGTCATTGCTGAAAAGAAGGCAGCGCCCGGCCGTGGCCGCGCGTCCACGCCTGCTGCACTAAAGACTCTGGGCGATCACCCAGACGGCGGCGCGATTACCGTCCGCGACGGTCGCTTTGGTCCTTACGTGAACTGGGGCAAGGTCAACGCGACGATCCCCAAGGCACAGTCTCCTGATACAGTGACGCTGGACGAAGCGCTGGTGCTGATTGCTGAGCGCATTGCCAAGACCGGGGGCAAGCCGGTCAAGGCGAAGAAGGCACCGGCAAAGAAGAAGGCCGAAGGCGACGCAGACGCCAAGCCCGCAAAGGCGAAAACGGCCAGCAAGACCAAGGCGACTGCCAAGCCTAAGGCCGCAGCCAAGCCGAAAACCGCAGCAAAAACCAAGAAGGCCGCATCGTGAGCAAAGCACCGCGTCAGAAACAGAATTCCGCCAATGACGGTTTCGGACGCACCGCTCGCTCAAAGCGCGTGAATGAAAGCGAAGGCATCATCCATGGGGAAGTGCCTTCGCGCGAAGTTCTGCTGAAGTTCATTGCCGAACATCCGCAGCAGGCCTCCAAGCGCGAAATCGCCAAGGCTTTCGGCCTGAAAGGCGACACCCGCGTGGTGCTCAAAGCTCTGCTGAAGGAGCTTGAAGGCGACGGCATGGTGCAGAAGAACCGCAAGTCGCTGATGCGGCCGGGTGGCCTACCGCCTGTGACGGTTCTCGACATCACCACGCGGGACAAGGATGGCGAGTTGATCGGCCGCCCTGCCGAATGGCCGGAAGACCAGGGCGCGGCACCCGCTGTGCTGATCCGCCAGTCGTCACAGGACCGTGGCAAGAAGGGACCGGCGGCGGGCTTGAATGACCGCGTGCTGGCCAAGATTTTCCCTTCCAAGGATCGTAGTGGGCCTGCCTACACCGCCCGCGTCATCAAGCTGATCGATCGCCGCCAGAGCGCGCTGATCGGCGTATTCAAGGAGCAGCCCGGCGGTGGTGGCCGCCTGATGCCGGTAGACCGGCGGGGCGAAGAACTGGTAATCGATCCCGATGGCGTTGGAGATGCCAAGGACGGCGATCTGATCGAAGTCGATGTATCGCGCAACAGCGGACGTTATGGCCTGAAGCGTGCCAAGGTGCTTTCCGTGATTGGCTCGGTGGCGTCTGAAAAGGCCATTTCGATGATCGCGATCTATGGGCACGGTATTCCGCACATCTTCCCGCAGAATGTTCTGGCGGAAGCGGATGCGGCAAAGCCCGCCACCATGGCGCACCGTGAGGACTGGCGCGATCTGCCGCTGATCACAATAGACCCGGCGGACGCCAAGGATCATGACGATGCGGTCTATGCCGAGCCCGATACCTCGCCTGACAATCCCGATGGTGTCATCGTCACCGTGGCGATTGCCGATGTGTCCTATTACGTTCGTTCCGGCGCGCCGCTCGACCGCGAAGCGCTGAAGCGCGGCAACTCCGTCTATTTTCCCGATCGCGTCGTGCCGATGCTGCCAGAGCGGATTTCCAACGATCTCTGCTCGCTGAAGGAAGGCGTCGATCGGCCAGCGCTCGCGGTTCGAATGGTGTTTTCGAAAGAAGGCCGCAAGGCGTCTCATACATTCCATCGCATCATGATGAAGAGTGCGGCCAAGCTCTCCTATCAGCAGGCGCAGGCGGCGATCGACGGTAAGCCAGACGACAAGACCGGCCCGATGCTGGAGCCGATCCTAAAGCCGCTGTGGCGCGCCTATGAGGTGATGAAGCGCGGGCGCGATCGTCGCCAGCCGCTCGAACTCGACATGCCGGAACGCAAAATCGTGCTGCGCAGCGATGGCACCGTCGACAAGGTCATCATTCCCGAACGTCTCGACGCCCACAAGCTGATCGAAGAAATGATGATTCAGGCGAACGTTTCTGCAGCGGAGACGCTGGAAAAGAAGAAGCAGCCGCTTGTCTATCGCGTTCACGACGCTCCCACCCTTGCCAAGCAGGAGACGCTGCGCGAATTTCTTGCAACGCTCGGCATCACCATGGCCAAGGGCGGTCAGGTGCGCGCCAACTCCTTCAACGGTATTCTGGCACGCGCGGAAGACACGCCTCATCAGATCATGGTCAATGAGATGGTCCTGCGGTCGCAGAGCCAGGCGATCTACAGCCCTGACAATATCGGACACTTCGGCCTGAACCTGATGAAGTATGCGCACTTCACCTCGCCCATTCGCCGCTACGCCGACCTGATCGTGCATCGGGCTCTCGTCGGATCGCTCGGGCTTGGTGAAGGCGGCATCACGCCGCAGGAAGAAGCGACGCTCGCCGATATCGCCGCTGAGATTTCCACCTTCGAACGCCGTGCCATGGCAGCCGAACGCGACACCATCAACCGCCTGATCGCTCACCATCTTTCCGAGCGCGTCGGCGAGGAATTCGAGGGCCGGATCGGCGGCGTCACGAAAGCGGGACTATTTGTCGCGCTTCCACAGTTTGGCGCAGACGGCTTCGTTCCTATATCTACGATCGGGACCGACTATTTCATCTACGACGAGGCGCATCAGGCACTGACGGGTGAAAAGACCGGCCTTGGCTTCCAGCTTGGCGATACGGTCCAGGTTCGTTTGGCAGAAGCCGTACCGCTGGCAGGTGCACTTCGCTTTGAGATGTTGAGTGAAGGGCGCAAGATGCCCACAGCAACACGATCCTTCCACAAGACGGCGCGCCGGGGTGGAGGGCGCCCGGCGGCTCCGGGAACGAGGCCGCCGCGTAGGAAACACTGAAGCATTGTCCCGTGGCAATATCGGCAACAATGTCGCCATCAAATGGTTCGGCACTGGACGTCTTGGAGAGATTAGCATGAGCGATACACAGACAGTGCAGTATGGTGGCGAGAAGCAGGAGCGTCCGCTGGGACGGTCCATCATGCGCGGCATCTCATGCCGATGCCCGGCCTGCGGCAGCGGCCGGCTGTTCAAAGCCTGGCTGAAGCCCGTCGATCAGTGTGCTGCCTGCGGCGAGGATTTGCACCACCAGCGCTCGGACGACCTACCTCCTTACATCTCCATCATGATTTTAGGCCACGTTGCGGTCGGCGGCTTCATGATGACAGATCTGATCCTTATGGTGCCGATGTGGGTGCATCTCGCCATATGGGTTCCGATTACCATCCTCGTAGCGCTCCTTACGATCCAGCCGATCAAGGGCGGCGTCATCGGTTTGCAGTGGGCACTCAGGATGCACGGCTTTAGCGGCGAACCTGAGAAGACGCAGATCGACGGCTCTTCCCACTGACAGGCGCCCATTGCCTTGCCTGCTGCAGCCGAATCCGAGAAATCACCCAATATGCGTCCCAGGGACGCGGCCTGTCTCATTTTGACCGATCGTTCGGGTGATTATCCACGGGTGCTCGTCGGCAAGCGCAGCAGTCGTCACGTCTTCATGCCCGACGTCTATGTCTTTCCGGGTGGTCGCCGCGACCCTCGCGATCACGCCCTGCCCTTCAGCGCCGATCTCCGTCCACGTGTTATCGACAAGCTGAGGCATTCAGCCTCGCGTGTGATGTCGGTTGCCGGAGCGCGGGCATTGGCGCTCGCGGCGGTGCGCGAGTTGCAGGAGGAGACGGGGCTTTGCTTTCAAAACGACCATTCGCAACAGGGACCGGACCTTGCGTCACTGCGCTATGTCGCTCGTGCCATCACGCCGCCCGGGCGCGTCAGGCGATTCGACACGCGCTTCTTTTTCTGCTTCACCGACGAGGTTGGCATTGAGCCGGCAAATATAAAGGACTCAGCCGAGCTGCAGGACCTGCAATGGCTTGACATCCGCGACAGTTCCGGTGTGAACATGGCGGCGATTACACGGATGGTTCTCGAAGATGTCACAAACTTCATGATAGGTGATCAGCCACTACATTTTGAAAGCCGGGTGCGACTTTACTTCGAGCGTCGCGGCACATTCATTCGCGGCTTTCTATAAAAGGTCTCCATGTCACATCCCAACTGCGACGCCGACAATATTCACTGGCCATCGCTGATTGCCGCCATATCCGCCATCAGCGCCGTGGGCATCGCTATCGGTCTGGGTTTGCCGCTCTTGAGCCTCATCCTGGAGCGTCGCGGAATCTCATCGAGCATGATCGGCTTGAATTCGGCTATGGCCGGTGTCGCAGCCATGATCGCAGCGCCTATCACCAGCAAGCTCGCCCATGACTTCGGTGTTGCCCGAACCATGTTGACGGCGGTGGTCATCTCTTCCGTCAGCGCCATGGGCTTTTATTTCGCGCCCGACTTCTGGATGTGGTTTCCGCTGAGAATCGTTTTCCACGGCGCGACGACCACGCTTTTCATCCTGTCGGAGTTCTGGATCAATGCGGCTGCACCTCCGCGCAAACGCGGATTTGTGCTGGGAATGTATGCGACAGGACTTGCCGTCGGTTTCGCCGTGGGGCCTCTTCTTTTTTCGACCGTCGGGAGTGAGGGGATCACACCGTTTCTGGTCGGCTGTGCCATCATTCTGCTTGCCGCGATCCCGATCTTTCTCGCGCGCAATGAAAGCCCACCACTGGACGAGAAGCCAGCCCACCATTTCGTGCGCTATATCTGGCTTGTGCCGATGGCCTCTGCCGCCGCCTTCGTCTTCGGCTCGGTCCAGGCTGGCGGGCTGTCGCTCTTTCCAATCTATGCCACGCGGGAAGGCTTCAATGAGGCCCAGGCAGCGCTTCTCCTCACGGTCATGGCGATCGGCAACATGACCTTCCAGATTCCGATCGGGCTCCTCTCCGACCGCATCACCAACCGCCGCTTGCTGCTCGGTGTGATGGCTTTTATTGGCCTATGTGGCACGCTTGCGCTGCCACTATTGGTCAGCAACTGGATCCTGGTGGCGATACTGCTTCTTCTCTGGGGCGGTCTTGTGTCGGGCATGTATACGGTCGGCCTCACGCATCTGGGGTCGCGACTCACCGGCTCGGACCTCGTTGCCGCCAATGCAGCCTTCATCTTCTGCTATGCCACAGGTACGATTGCCGGCCCTCAGACGGTCGGTATTGCGATGGATATTTCCGGAAGCCACGGCTTTGCCTGGGCATTGGCGCTGTTTTTCGGCTTCTATGTCGTTCTTTCCATTGGCCGTTCGGTTTTCGGATCAAAACATGCTTGACTTTTCGGGCGCGATCCGTAGTTTCGCGCCAGATTTAGCCGGGATCGTCGAGGTCCGCGGCCCACTTACTTGTTAAAGGCAGGACGACCATGGCGAAAGCTACAACAATCAAGATCAAGCTGCTGTCGACGGCCGACACAGGTACTTTCTACGTCACCACGAAGAACAGCCGTACCTTCACGGACAAGATGACGAAGACCAAGTACGACCCGGTCGTTCGCAAGCACGTTGAATTCAAGGAAACCAAGATCAAGTAATTTTCTTGATCCGGTCCTTAAAGAACGCGCCCTTGAGGCGCGTTCAGACTGCTGACAAACCTCTGGCGTGAGTTGGGGGTTTATGATTCATTAGGACATGTTGAAGAAACCTGCTCCTGAACAGACCGCTCTTGAGATGGTGACGCTCGATAGCCTGGTCCCGAAAGATCATCTGCTTCGAAAGATCGACGCGGTGATCGACTTTTCCTTCATCCATGATCGTGTTGCGGGCCTCTACTGCACCGACAATGGTCGTCCGCCGCTCGACCCGACATGCATGTTCAAGGCTCTGTTCATCGGCTACCTGTTCGGTGTGCGCTCGGAGCGGCAGTTGGTGCGCGAGATTGAGGTGAACGTCGCCTATCGCTGGTTCCTGCGTATGAAGCTGACCGATCCGGTCTTTGATGCCTCGACGCTATCGCAGAACCGCCGCCGTCGCTTCAACGATACATCCGTTGCCCAGGACATCTTCGATGCGATCGTGGAGCAGGCGATCCAGCACGGTCTGGTGGACGGGACTGTACTCTATACGGATTCGACCCACCTGAAGGCCAATGCCAACAAGAGTAAATACGATCTGGCAATGCTCCAGAAGTCGCGGGCGGACTATTGGGCCGATCTGGATCGGGCGATCGAGGCGGAACGTGCGGCACATGGCCAGAAGCCGTTGAAGGAGAAAGAACGCGAGCCAGCGCAAAAGGAGACGAAGGTCAGCCGTACCGATCCCGATAGCGGTTACATGGTGCGCGACGGTAAGCCCAAAGGCTTCTTCTACCTCGATCACCGCACTGTCGACGGCCACTATGCGATCATCACCGACACACACGTAACGCCGGCCAATGTGCATGACAGTATCGTCTACCTGGAGCGGCTCGACCGGCAGCGCCAACGCTTCGACTTACATGTCGGCGCGGTTGGGCTGGACGCCGGTTATGCCACGCCAGGCATTGCCAGGGGGCTGGAGGACCGAGAGATCCTCGGCGTAACTGGCTATCGCAACCCAACCCCGCCCAGAGATGGGATGATGCGCAAGTCGAAGTTTGTCTACGAACCAGAGGCTGATGGCTATCGCTGCTCGCAAGGACAATTGCTGACCTATGCCACCACCGACCGCAATGGTTACAAGCACTACCGCTCAGACCCATCCATCTGCCGTGACTGCCCGCTTCTGGCGTCTTGCACTTCCAACGCCAAGACAGAGCGCACCATCACCCGCCATGTCTGGCAAGACGTTCGCGACCGCACGGACGCTCACCGAAAGACGACATGGGGCAAAGCGATTTACAAGCGGCGTAAGGAAACGGTGGAGCGCTCCTTTGCCGATGCCAAACAGCTTCACGGGCACCGCTATGCCCGCTTCCGAGGCTTGATCAAGGTCAGATGGCAGTGCCTGCTCGCCGCGGCTGCACAAAACATCAAGAAGATCGCAATGGCGCTGACGAAAGCACCCAAACCTGCCTGGGGATGAGGAGATCAGCCTCATCTTGTCTCCCATTCGGCATCGCGAAAAGAACACCACCAACATCACAATCCAAAAACAGAAAAACCCGCCGAAAAAATCGACGGGTTTGTCAGCGGTCTGAACGCGCCCTTGAGCCGGGTTTTTTGTTTTGGGCAATTGGAGTATCTAGATCCCACCAAGCTTAAGCGCATCAATGCGCTGCTTGTGAAGCCATGGATCTTGTTAAGATGGTGGGAACGGAAAATCGTGGCGATGTGGGGTCGGCCGGGATAACCACGATAGCACGAGGAACCATCAATTGGCATCGCCGGCCGACCGGCCCCAAGACCCAGGAGATGCGGCGGACCTGAGCATCAAGGGGTTCGTAGGCACAGTCCTTCAAAAATAGAACCGCGCGGTCTGTTAAAGTTCTAGTGCCTCATATCGACAGATATATCGGCCTAAAGTTATTTGTATGAACAAAGTTTCGCTCAACACGCCCAAAAGTTCAATACTTTATTAAGCCGGAGCTGTTGTTGCTTCGAGATATGGTTAAGTGCGCCATGCTGGGACAGAAACTCCCACTCCAAGCATAGCTTCAGCAACGCGCTGCTGAAGGCGCCTCAGAGGAGGATGTTTCCTGCAACTCTAATCAGGCTGCGGAAGCAACAACGCGGTTTCGTCCGCTTCTCTTAGCCTCATAGAGAGCCCGATCTGCCTGTCGCATCAACTGCTCCGGACTTTCGACCCCCGTCGCATTCGAGGCGATCCCAAGCGACGCCGTGATCTTCAAAGATTGGCCGGAACGAAGCACGAAAGCAGTATCTTCAATGATCGAACGCAGGGATTCCGCAACCGCGGAAGCCGTTTCCATAGAGGTGTCCGGCATTACCACAACGAACTCTTCACCACCGTACCGACAGGCGAGATCCGCGCCGCGCACTGTGGAGCGCAGACGCGTTGCAAATTCCTGCAGAACTTCGTCGCCGGCCTCGTGTCCGTAGAGATCGTTGACCTGCTTGAAGCGGTCGATATCCGTCATGCAGACGGAGAGATTGCGGCCTCGAAGTGCCGCACGGTTGAACAAGGTCTTCAAATGGAGATCGAGATAGCGCCGGTTGTTCAGGCCGGTAAGCCCATCGATAACTGCAAGCTCCATGGTCTGCGCCAAGTTCTCACGCAGCCTGTCGTTGAAGCGCTTGCGCTTGATCTGGGAGAGCGTGCGCGCCACCAACTCATTCGGGTCGATTGGGCGAATGATGTAATCATTGACGCCGAGATCGAGCGCGCGCACCACCATTGCGTCGTCGTTCTGCTCGGTGATGATGAGAAGCGGCAGAAAACGCGTCCTCTCCAGCGAGCGCAATTGAGAGCAAAGCCTCAAAGGATCGAAATCATCGAAATTGGAATTGATGATGACGAGGTCATAGGCATTTTCCGCCGCCTCGAAAATGACATTCCCCGGATCGCTCCACGCTACAACCTCTCCAACCGGCTTCAATGCCTTGACGATCCGCTCCTGTGAGCTTGCCCTACCATCAACGAGAAGAACACGACCTGGCTTTTCGATATGGCCGTCGGCGCCGATCGATTCTTGGATGCCGATCGTTTCTGCATTCATCATCCGGCCACGCAACTCGTCGCTCATGGTCTTGAGACGTGCGAGGCTTTTGACCCTAGAAATAAGTTGCAGATCGTTCACTGGCTTGGTCAGGAAATCATCCGCGCCAGCTTTCAATCCGCGCACACGATCGGCAGGCTGATCCAGCGCCGTTACCATGACGACGGGGATGTGCGCGGTCGCCGGATTGGCCTTAAGCCGCTCGCAGACCTCAAAGCCATCCATTTCCGGCATCATGATATCAAGAAGAATGACATCGACCTGCCCATCGGCGCAAATCGCCAAAGCGTCGCGACCATTGTCAGCGCAGACGACATCGAAGTATTCGGCAAGCAAACGCGCTTCCAGAAATTTTACATTGGCTACGATATCATCGACGACCAGGATCCTAGCAGTCATTCGGTCGCCCCTATTACCTTAAGCATCGCCTAAATAAGTCTTGATCGTCTCAATAAACTTCGGAACAGAAATTGGTTTGGAGACATAGGCTTCACAACCGCCCTGGCGAATGCGCTCCTCATCTCCCTTCATAGCAAAAGCTGTGACAGCAATCACGGGAATCACATGAAGTTCATCATCTTCCTTGAGCCATTTGGTGACTTCAAGTCCCGATACTTCCGGTAACTGAATATCCATGAGAATAAGATCGGGTCTATGCTTGCGAGCAAGCTCGAGCGCTTCCATACCATTGCGTGTCTGTATGGTCGTGTAACCAGATGCCTCGATCAGATCACGAAAGAGCTTCATGTTCAGCTCATTGTCTTCAACTATCATGACCTGCTTGGGCATGGCGGCAGTCCTTGTTACGCTTTGAAACCGTCCGCGTGACATATAAGTTGCCAAACAACCGATTCCATTATCCCCTGCCGAGGGAGGCTAAAGTGATTTGGTTGAAAAATAGGTAACTTCCGGCAAGAAATACGGCGTGAGATGAAATACGGCAAACCAATCACCAAAGACCCCGAGGAAACCGTCGCCGCCATTCTTGGTTGGCTGGCAAACGAGCCGGATATTCTCGCTCGCTTTCTGGCGCTCTCCGGGCTGCAGCCGAACATGCTGCGCGCAGCCCTACAAGATCCCGGCTTTCTGGCTGGGTTGACGGATTTCGTCATGAACCATGAGCCGGATCTCATGGCGTTCTGTGAATCCTCGGGTTGCAAGCCGGAAGATGTGCAGGCCGCTTGGCATAAATACTCCGGTCCCGGTCTCGATTCCGGCGTCTACTGAGATGTGAATCGACGATGCGCGCTCTTGAGCAACGTCTGATTCACAACTATGGTCGAGGCTGTTCCCTCTTTGTTTCTTGGCCATGGCTTCCATGTCGAACGACCACCCCGGTTTCTGTCGTGACTGCCTGGCTGGTCAGCCCGAGGGATTAAAACGTTGCCGCCGATGTGGCAGCCCTCGCCTCCTCTACCACGATGAACTGTACGACCTCAGCATCGCCCATATCGATTGCGATGCCTTCTATGCTTCGGTGGAAAAGCGCGACAATCCCGATCTTATCGACAAGCCGCTGATTATCGGTGGCGGAAAGCGCGGCGTCGTCTCGACCGCGTGCTACATCGCCCGCATCCATGGCGTTCGCTCCGCCATGCCAATGTTCAAGGCGCTCGAAGCCTGTCCTGATGCCGTGATCATCAAGCCCAATATGGAGAAGTACAGCCAGGTTGGGCGTCAGGTTCGCACCATGATGCAGGACCTGACGCCATTGGTGCAGCCAATTTCGATTGACGAATCATTTCTTGATCTTTCCGGTACCGAGAGACTGCACCATGATCCGCCAGCACGGGTGCTGGCGCGATTTGCACGCCGGGTGGAAAAGGAGATCGGCATCACGGTGTCTGTCGGGCTCTCCTACTGCAAGTTTCTGGCAAAGGTCGCGTCCGATCTGCAAAAGCCACGGGGCTTTTCAGTGGTTGGCGAAAAGGAAGCGACCCGTTTTCTCGCAACCCGTCCTGTCACTACGATATGGGGCGTCGGCAAAGCCTTTGCAGCGACGCTGGATGCCGATGGCATCCGCATGATCTCGCAGTTACAGGAGATGGAGGAAACGGATCTGATGCGCCGGTATGGTACTATGGGGCAGCGCCTTTACCGGCTCGCGCGCGGCATCGATGACCGAGAGGTTCATACCAACGATCCAGCCAAAAGCGTTTCTGCCGAAACCACCTTCTTCAACGACATCTCCCGCTACGACGAACTTGTGCCGATCTTGCGCTCGCTTTCGGAAAAGGTCGCGTGGCGGCTGAAGAAGAATGCGACCGCCGGACAGACGGTGGTGTTGAAGATGAAGACTGCGGACTTCAAGTCCCGCACGCGCAACAAGCGGCTGGAAAATCCAACGCAGTTGGCAGACCGGATTTTCAGAACGGGCCTTTCGCTCCTTGAAAAGGAAACGGACGGCACAAAATTCCGCCTGATCGGCATTGGCGTGACCGATCTTTGCGATCCGGCCCAGGCCGACCCGCCCGATCTGGTAGACAAATCCGCTGGCAGACGAGCCGCAGCAGAAGCCGCGATGGACAAGCTGAGAGAAAAGTTTGGTAAAGGCACGGTGGAAACTGGCTACACATTCGGCGCGAAAAAATGAGCGTCCACACAGCTTCGTGACCGCATTTAAAACCTTCCTTAAATAGGCGAGCCTATGCTCTGTCTTCTGACTGGCGCAGTTCAAAGCGTGCCTTGAGTCTCCCTTGCCGTTCCTTCTCTGGCGGCTTGTTGTGTATCGCGTTGGAGCAAACATGATGTTGCGTAGCTTAGTGGGAGCCTGTCTCCTTTCCACCTCCGTTTTCGTGCAAGCGGCAATTGCCGGTGATGCACGCAGCCTGCAGGTCATCGTCTCGAAAAATGACCAGTCGCTGTCCCTCTACGAAGACGGAGAGATCGTCGCCACATCGCGTGTCTCTACCGGCAAGGCTGGCCATGAGACGCCTAGCGGCATCTTCTCGATTCTGGATAAGCGCAAGTATCACGAGTCCAATATCTATTCAGCGGCCCCTATGCCGTTCATGCAGCGGCTGACATGGTCAGGCATTGCCCTACATGAGGGCCATGTTCCGAACTACCCGGCCTCGCATGGCTGCATTCGCTTACCTGCCAAATTTGCAAAGTCGCTTTACGGCATGACCAGTCGCGGCGTCCACGTCATCGTCTCCAGCGCCGATGTTACTCTACAACGCATCGACCATCCAACTCTTCTCCAACCCAAGCCTGCTGACGAAGGCCGCCTGCTTTCCGATGTCGAGATGCGGCCTGCCACTTTCGATGCATCGCTGAAGCTGGTGGAGGTCGCAGTCAACGAGAAGACCAGCTCCGTACCTGCCAAGTCTGCCTCTAAGGCAACCGGTGCGCCATTGCGAATCCTGATCACCCGGCGTGGCGATCGGGAAAAAATCATGGATGTTCAGCGTTTGTTGACCAGCATCGGCTTTGACGCAGGCGTCGCCGATGGCTTTACGGGCCAAATGACGATCAACGCGGTAAACGGTTACAAGCGGTGGAAGGGCATCAAGACCACCGGTCCGCTTGTCACCAACGAATTCCTCGATGCACTCTATGGATCGACTGGGGCCGACACGCCGCCTAATGGACAGCTGATGGTGCGTCAGAATTTCAAGCCGCTTTTGGAAGCGCTAATCCACATCAAGGAGCCTCAGATGGCGCTCGGCACCCATTTCTTCGAAGTCATCGACATTGAAGGCGACAGGGCGGAATGGAACGGCCTAACCCTTGAGAACCACATCCCTCTCGCGGCGAAAAAGCGTCTTGGAATCGATGTGGCGGATGCTCCGGGCGGTTATGATCAACTCACTGCCGTGCTTGACCGCATCGATATACCGGCCGACATTCGTGGGCGGCTTGAAGAGCAATTGGCCGTCGGAAGCTCGATTACCGTCTCCGATCTGAGCCATGGCTTAGAGACCGGTCAAGGCACCGACTTCGTGACGATCACGCGCGACTGACGCTTGAGTCCGCAGCATCGGCCCGAAAATCGAAACCGACTTCGGAAAGCATAATACTTTGGATTGGAACATCTTAAAGCATCGTGCGCTCTGAAAGCGGACTATGGTTTCGGGTTGATGGTGCGGGCCGAGCGACCCGAGGAACCACAGGCGGCGCCGTGACGTTTAGAGGCTCATCACGTTTGTTTGGGGAGCCTGCCTATGAACATGAAATATCTTGGAGCCGCTGTCGTCGCACTAGCCTGTGTCTCTGCTGCCGAAGCACCGAAAAACTACAGCGTCTATGGCGGGCCGGCCGTCGATAGCGACCCGGTCATTCTGAACGTATTTGACCACGCACTCTCAAGATGCAGCGTTGAGGCCAGCGTGCCGCCAAGAGGCACCACTTTCACCAATTCCTACTACTATAATGCGGCGCTGCGAGCCTGCCTGTCACGCCACGGCTTTATCGATAACGGCGCATATGCATATCCTGCGAACAGCTTATTCTAATCCTCAGACGGGCGAAGGACACTCCCTTCTACCGAGAGGCATCCAAGCGCCGCTGTCCTGAATTGAATAACAACAAAAGCCTAAACGTCTTATTGGTGGTCGGTTGAAACCGACCACAAGCGTCTGGATTACTCTCCTGACTCAGATCAAGGCGTAGATAAGGACACTCGGCCCGCTAATCTACACCAACTCCACATCGATGACGCCGGGAGCACTGCGCAAGGCGGCGGCGATCTCTGGTGAAATGCGATACTTCTCCGTGAGTTCGACCTCGATCTCACGCTGTCCTTCATCCTTGATCACGACGAAATACACCGATCCATCGCCCTTCGCGTTGAGGTGTCGTGCGACGGTCTTGAGAGGACCGGAATCGCGGACATAGACGCGAAGCGCCTTCTGCATTTGAACGGATTTCTCCTCAAGCGACTGCGCCGTCTGAATGCGCAACCCTATCCCTTCAGGCCGCTCCTCCGCCTGAACGGTGATCACCAGTGACTTTCCCACCTCGAGCAGGTCTCGATACTGACCGAGCCCTTCCGAGAACAGCACAGCCTCATACTGACCAGACGCATCCGAAAAGGTCACGATGCCCATCTTGTTGCCGGTGCGGGTCTTGCGCTCCTGTTTGCCAGTCACCGTACCAGCCAAACGCCCGACTGTCGCACCCTGCTTCACCGCGGCTGAGAAGTCAGCGATGTTCTGAACGCGGAGCTTGTCGAGCACAGCGCGGTAGGTATCAAGCGGATGGGCGGTGAGATAGAAGCCGAGCACCTGATATTCGCGCAGCAGCTTTTCGGAGGCGAGCCAGGGCTGGTAGGCTGGCAGTACCAGCTTCTCGGGACCGGTCGCCGCGCCTGAGCCGAACATATCGTGCTGCCCGGTAACGCGGCTTTCCTGGGCGCGCTGGGAGTAGCCTATTATACGATCGAGCCCGCCGATCAGTTCGGCGCGGTCCCTGCCAAAGCAATCAAAGGCGCCTGCATTGATGAGGCTCTCCAGAACGCGGCGGTTGACCTGCTTGGGATCAATCCGAAGGCAGAAATCCTCAAGGCTGGCGAACGGCTTGTCGCCACGAACCTCTACGATATGATCGACCGCGCTTTCGCCAACGCCCTTCAAGGCCGCCAAAGAGTAATAGATGCGGTTTTCGCCCGTCTCGAAACGGCGGAAGGAGGTCTGCACCGATGGAGCGACGATCTCAATCCCCATCCGCGCGGCGTCCTGGCGGAAGTCGTTGACCTTTTCAGTGTTCGCCATATCGAGCGTCATCGACGCTGCGAGGAATTCCACCGGATAATGCGCCTTCATATAGGCGGTCTGGTAGGAGACGATCGCGTAGGCGGCAGCGTGCGATTTGTTGAAGCCGTAATTGGCGAACTTGGCGAGAAGATCGAAGATCGTATCAGCCTGTGCCTTGGACACATTGTTGCGGATCGCGCCCTCAACGAAGCGCTCACGCTGCTTGTCCATTTCCTCCTTGATCTTCTTGCCCATGGCGCGGCGCAGAAGATCGGCTTCGCCGAGCGAATAACCAGAGAGGACCTGGGCGATCTGCATCACCTGTTCCTGGTAGACGATAACACCCTGCGTTTCCTTCAGGAGGTGGTCGATCGTCGGATGGATCGACTCGATTTCCTCTTCGCCGTGCTTGCGAGCGTTGTAGACTGGGATGTTCTCCATCGGGCCCGGTCGATAGAGCGCCACAAGCGCGATGATGTCCTCGATGCAGTCGGGCCGCATGCCGATGAGGGCCTTGCGCATGCCGGCACTTTCCACCTGGAAGACGCCAATGGTCTCACCACGCGACAGCATGTCGTAGGTCTTTTGATCCTCCAGAGGGATTGCGGCAAGATCGACGTGAATGCCACGCTTGGCGACGAAATCAACGGCGACCTTCAGCACCGTCAAGGTCTTCAGACCGAGGAAGTCGAACTTCACCAGGCCAGCACTTTCCACCCACTTCATGTTGAACTGGGTCACCGGCATGTCGGAGCGCGGATCGCGATACATCGGCACGAGCTTCGATAGCGGACGATCTCCGATGACGATACCGGCGGCGTGGGTCGAGGCGTGGCGATAAAGACCTTCGATCTTCTGGGCGATATCCAGAAGCCGTGCGACCACCGGTTCTTTGTCCGCCTCCTCCTGAAGGCGCGGCTCTTCTTCGATGGCCTTGGAAAGTGGCGTTGGATTGGCCGGATTGTTTGGCACCAGCTTGCAGATACGGTCCACCTGACCGTAGGGCATTTCCAGCACACGGCCGACGTCACGCAACGCCGCACGCGCCTGCAGCGAACCGAAGGTTATGATCTGCGCCACCTGTTCGCGCCCATATTTGCGCTGCACATAGCGGATCACCTCTTCGCGGCGATCCTGGCAGAAGTCGATATCGAAGTCGGGCATCGAGACGCGTTCCGGATTGAGGAAGCGTTCGAAGAGCAGCGAGAAGCGAAGAGGATCGACATCGGTAATGGTCAGCGCATAAGCGACCAGCGATCCCGCACCCGAACCACGACCCGGACCGACGGGTATGTCGTGCTGCTTTGCCCATTTGATGAAGTCGGCAACGATGAGGAAGTAGCCCGGAAACTTCATGCGCTCGATGACGCTCAGTTCGAAATCCAGCCGCTCGCGATACTCCTGCTCCGTATAGCCGGGCGCTATACCAAGCGCAGCAAGGCGCATATCCAGTCCTTCGACCGCCTGACGACGAAGCTCAAGCGACTCTGCGCGCTCGGCCTCTTCCGGGTCATCACTCGCGCCGGTAAAGCGCGGCAGAATGGGACCTCGCTTTTTCAAGACGTAAGAGCAGCGCTGGGCAATCTCGACGGTGTTTTCGATCGCTTCAGGAATATCCTTGAACAGCGCCACCATCTCGTCACGGCTCTTCAGGTAATGGTCCGGCGTCAAACGAAAACGGCTGTCATCCGAAACGATGGCATTATGCGCTACCGCCATCAAAGCGTCATGCGCCTCATAATCTGCCTTGGACGGGAAGAAGGCTTCGTTGGTTGCGACCAGTGGAATGTCGTGCTCGTAGGCGAGTGCTATCATCCGGCGTTCATGCGCACGGTCGTAGTTGCCTTGGCGCTGTAGCTCGATATAAAGCCGGTCGCCAAAAATTTCTTTGAGCGCGAGAAGCCGGCTCTTTGCCTGAGCAGCATGACCCTCTCTGAGCGCCATATCGACAGGACCACCGGACGCGCCGGTCAAGACAATCAGTCCAGTATTACTGGCTTCTTCCAGCCAGGATTTGGCGATGTTGACGGCATGACCGCTGCCCTCCCCATCGAGATAGGCGCGGCTGAGCAGATCGACCAGGCGCTCATAGCCTTCGGCATCTGCGGCAAGCAGAACGATTGAGGGAAGCTTGGAAAGATTGTTGCTTCCTCGTTTGTCTTCGACGGCATCTTGCATGTCGATTGACAGCTGACATCCGATGATCGGCTGCAGCCCCTCGTCTCGCGCTTTCTCGGAGAATTCCAACGCGACGAAGAGATTGTTCGTGTCTGTGATGGCAATAGCTGGCTGTGAATCGCCGACAGCCTTTGTCATGATCTTCTTGAGAGGAAGCGCTCCCTCAAGAAGGGAGTATGCGGAGTGGACACGCAAGTGCACAAAGCCGGGAGATTTCAAGAGCACGCCCGAGTGGTTTTGCTCCGTTACATGATCGCCCATTGTGCTGCATTCCCGTCATTCTGAATCGGGCTGATTTTGATGCCTTCGAGCAGCAAAGTCCACCGGCAAAGGATGTCTTTGCACCGCTATCGCCGGGGAGACCGAAAGGCCTTAGCGTCACATGGACGTGAGTATGACAGAGAAGCTCGCAACGAACAGGGCAATGGAGGCAAAAGCGGCGAGGTCACGGATAAAATCGGTCATTTGTCTCTCCTTACTTGTTATGTTCCAATTTTGTTCTCATTTTGTTTCGGTGTCAACAGCTTTTTTGGGCTGGCTTGTTGCCAACGTGGTGCGACTCGCTGCAGTTCCTCTGGTGGCCCCAAGCAGATTGGTCCAAAACAATAAAACCCCGCCTGGCGGGCCAGACGGGGTTGATGTGCGCGATTCCTGCTTGAGGGGCTGTGCGTCTTTCCAGACGCGAAAAAGTCGCTCGATCTTATTTAAACCCACGCCTCGTGCTTGTCGAAAATCGAACCGATTTTCGACAAGCACGAGGCTGTCCGTGTTCAATCAGAACTCGACGATTTTACCTTCGGAGAGCGTCACGCGACGATCCATGCGTGCTGCCAGATCGTGATTATGAGTTGCGATCAAAGCCGCAAGACCCGACTGGCGCACCAGAGCTTCCAACGCATCGAACACGTAGGATGCGGTCTCAGGGTCTAGATTGCCCGTCGGTTCGTCTGCCAGAAGCAGAAGCGGCGCATTGGCGACGGCTCTTGCAATTGCCACACGCTGCTGCTCACCGCCGGAGAGCTCTGCCGGACGATGCTCGCCGCGGTGGCCTATCCGCATATAGTCCAGCAACGCTTTGGCTCGGACCTGCGCTTCCTTTGGTGCAAGACCGGCGATCATCTGCGGCATCATGATGTTCTCAAGCGCCGTGAACTCCGGGAGCAGATGGTGGAACTGGTAGACGAAGCCGATATCGCTGCGGCGGATCGAGGTGCGCTCTTCATCGGAGAGCGTACCGCAGGGTTTGCCATTGATGAAAACCTCGCCGGCATCCGGATGCTCCAGAAGACCTGCCAGATGCAGCAGGGTGGACTTGCCGGTACCTGACGGTGCGACAAGCGCAACGATCTCGCCGCTTCTCAATTCGAAGTTTGCATCCTTCAGAATGGACAGGCTCGTTTCGCCTTGACCATAGGTCCGTTCCACGCCGGTAAGCTGTAGAGCCATTTTCTTTGCCATGGTGTGAAGCGGGTCCTATTCGTATCTCAGGGCCTGGACAGGATCGAGCTTCGACGCGCGCCATGCGGGGAAGATCGTCGCCAGGAAGGACAGGGTCAGCGCCATGACGATGACGGTGATCGTTTCGCTCAAATCCATCTCCGCCGGAAGCTGGCTGAGGAAATAGAGTTGCGGATCGAAGAGAACAGTGCCGGTGATCCAGGAGAAGAACTGTCGGATCGATTCCACATTCAGACAGACGAGAACGCCAAGCGCGACGCCTGCAAATGTGCCGACAATGCCGATCGCAGCGCCGGTCATGAAGAAGATGCGCATGATGGCCCCAGAGGTTGCCCCCATGGTGCGCAGAATGGCGATGTCGCTGCCCTTGTCCTTGACGAGCATGATGAGACCGGAAATGATGTTGAGCGCCGCGACCAGAACGATCAGCGTCAGGATCATGAACATGACGTTTCGCTCGACCTGGAGCGCGGAGAAGAAGGTCTGGTTACGCTGTCGCCAGTCGGTGATATAGACCTGACGCCCTGCCGCAGTCTCCACCAGCGGGCGGATTCCGTCAACATTGTCAGGATGGCTGACGAAGAGCTCGATCGATTGGACGATGCCTTCGGAATTGAAATAGAGCTGCGCTTCTGAAAGCGGCATATAGATCATCGAGGCATCATATTCCGACATGCCGATCTCGAAGACGCCCGAAATCGGGTACGACTTCACGCGCGGATTGACACCCATCGGCGTCACGTCACCTTCCGGTGAAATGAGAGTAATCTGATCTCCCACAGTCACGCCGAGCTGTGCTGCAAGCCTCGAGCCCACCAGAACGCCCTGCCCCGACATGAAGCCCACCAAGTCGCCGGCTTTGACGTTGGTGGATATCTCCTTGATCTTTTCCAAATCTTCCGGACGCACGCCGCGAACCAACGCACCGCTGCCGGCGCCATTGCGTCCAGAGGCCAGCGTCTGTCCCTCGACAAGCGGCAAGGCCATCGTCACGCCAGGAATAGCGCCGAACTTCTTCGCCAGTTCATCATAGTTGTTGAAGGGCTGATCAATCGGCTGAACGATCATGTGACCGTTGATGCCTAGAATGCGGGAGATCAGCTCGGTACGGAAACCGTTCATCACCGCCATGACGATAATGAGCGTCGCTACACCCAGCATGATGCCGACGAATGAGAACCCCGCAATGACCGATATGAAGGCCTCCTTGCGGCGCGAACGCAGGTAGCGCCAGGCTACCATGCGCTCGAAAGCCGAAAATGGCCGTGCCGCCCCATCCTTCACGGATGCAACTGCCCCGTTGTCAGCCTCGGCTTTTGCCATGTCCACTCCTTGTCGGCTTCTCAGCCGAGAACTCTGTTCATTGCCGCTTCGATGGTGACGTTCTCACGCGCTCCAGTCTTGCGGTCCTTCACTTCGACTTCACCGGCAGCAATGCTGCGCGGGCCGACGATGATCTGCATAGGCACGCCGATGAGATCGGCCGTCGCGAACTTCTGACCTGCGCGATCATCCGTATCGTCGTAAAGAACATCCTTGCCGGCGTTCGACAGCGAGTAATAAAGCTTCTCGCAAGCCGCATCACAGGCAGCATCACCAGCCTTCATGTTGATGATGACGACGTCGAAGGGAGCAACCGACGCGGGCCAGATGATTCCGTTCTCGTCATGCGATGCTTCAATGATGGCGGGAACAAGGCGTGTGGGACCAATGCCATAGGATCCCATGTGGACAGGATGTTCCTTGCCGTCCGGACCTTGAACCTTGGCACCCATCGGCTCGGAATACTTCGTGCCGAAGTAAAAGATATGGCCGACTTCGATACCACGCGCGGAGAGACGATCGCCTTCTGGAATTGCGTTGAAGGCAGCCTCGTCGTGCATTTCCGATGTCGCGGCGTAGTCCGCGGTCCATGTGTCGAAAATGTTCTGCAGACCGGCAACATCATCGAAATTGGTGTCGTCGCCAGGAATACCCTGCTCCAGGAAGCTCTTGTGGCAGAATACTTCCGATTCACCCGTGTCGGCCAGGATGATGAATTCATGGCTGTGATTGCCACCGATCGGGCCGGTATCGGCGCGCATGGGAATGGCGCGCAGGCCCAGGCGTGAGAACGTGCGAAGATAAGCAGCAAACATCTTGTTGTAAGAATGGATCGCGGCTTCCTTCGTCAGGTCGAAGGAATAGGCATCCTTCATCAGGAACTCGCGCGAGCGCATCGTGCCGAAACGCGGACGTACTTCGTCGCGGAACTTCAACTGAATATGATAAAGGTTCAGCGGCAGGTTCTTGTAGGACTTCACGTACGAGCGGAAGATGTCCGTAATCATCTCTTCGTTTGTCGGGCCGTAGAGCATCTGACGGTCCTGGCGGTCCTTGATGCGCAACATTTCCTTACCATAGTCGTCGTAACGGCCGCTTTCCTGCCAAAGCTCAGCCGATTGCAAGGTCGGCATCAAAAGCTCGATCGCACCCGAACGGTCCTGCTCTTCGCGGATGATGCGGTTTACCTTGTCCATCACACGCTTGCCGAGCGGCAGCCAGGAGTAAATGCCCTGGCTCTGCTGACGGACCATGCCCGCGCGCAGCATCAGGCGGTGAGAGACGATTTCTGCCTCCTTCGGATTTTCCTTCAGGATGGGCAAAAAATAACGGCTAAGACGCATGACTATTTCCTGAGTGATACGACTCCCTATCGACTGGGGAATCGCCAGAATTAATGGATATTTCCCCGGTACATAACCGTTTCTCCGGCAGAAGGAAACCCGCACAATCCGGACGTCCAAAACGCCTGTCACGTCTGCGTGAGAACAGGACATTCGTCACTGAACGGTTTCAGGAGAAATAATTTTGCCAAGCGCCTGCGACATAATGTTCGTGAGGAAATTTTTTGCTGACTGTAACAAAAATGCAAAAAACGTGGTGACAAGGTGGAATCTTTGGGCTAGCTTTAGCTCACAAAAGAGGCAGGAAGTTTAAATTTCTGCCGTCTTCGCGGTCAGTCTTGGGAGGATGAGATCTTAGGCGCGCTTGTTCGCAGCCCCGGAAACGGAAACGGATCACGCGAAACTGAAAAACAAGGCTTAACCGCCTTGTTTTTTTTTGCCTTGAAATTGGTTGTCTTTCAGCGAGTTAGGCGTCGGCGGGTCCTCGACCCGCTTTCGCTCTCGGCCGATGCGCGAATCTTGATCCACGAAAATGTAACAATCGTATGACGAGCGATAAGGCATGTCGCGCGCTGAAGTGTGCACCGGTTTCATGATAACGACATGCGGCAGAAGAAGGAGCTAACGCGCAAGGAGCGAAGATCGCGATACGTTTTAGCGGATAGACAGGCTTCATGTAGGCTCGCGACCTGCAAACTCAGTCGTAAACCGGGATGATACGGGGAAGATCATCGAGGCTGACGCCGAAGTACCATGTGACGCCATGCCAGAGTGCACAGAGCAAGACCGAAATCAGCGTCGTCGCGATCAGGATTTTTGCGCCTTGGAAACGCGCAGGCGCGCTTGCCACCGTACCGAGGGCCACATCGTCGTCGTCCATCTGCGTTCTGAGCCCAATCGGCAGCACGACAAAAAGGACCGTCCACCAGACGATGAAAAAAACGGCAACAACCGACAGCCACGGCATGCGAAACCTCCCGAGTAGAACCGGCCGCTCCAATCCCTTTCACGGCCAGAGACACGCTCGAAACAGATGGAGAAGCAGGCACACGATTCCTAAGCGAAGACGTCCGCTTTAGAAAGACGACCTTTGATCAAATCTCTTCCAACTCAACCAGCGTTCCGCAAAAGTCCTTTGGGTGGAGAAAAAGCACAGGCTTTCCGTGTGCGCCGACCTTCGGCTCTCCATCGCCCAGAATGCGTGCGCCGGCCGCTTTCAAACTATCACGGGCAGAGATAATGTCCTCCACCTCGTAACAGATGTGATGCATCCCGCCGGCCGGGTTCTTTTCGAGAAAGGCTGCGATTGGGGAGTTGTCATCCAGCGGTTCAAGCAGTTCCACCTTGCTGTTTGGCAGGTTGACGAACACCACCCTCACCCCATGTTGAGGCAAGGTCTGAACTTGCGAGACAGCAGCGCCGAGCACGTCGCGATAGGTGGTGGTGGCGGCTGCGAGATCGGGCACAGCAATCGCGATGTGATTGATCCGTCCAAGCATGGTCTTCCTCCCAAGTTCTCAGCCGAAGATAGCAACGTCCCGCCCGAAGATCATGTAGAATCGGAGGTGCGCAGCAGCTGTAAAACGCAGCACGAAGCCTACCGTCAGATCTTCGTCACGAACACCGTGACGATCGGTTTTTTTCCCCATGTCTGGTTGGCGGCAGCACGAACGGCGCGACGCACCGCTTCGCGCAACAGATCCAGATCTTTGCGGCGCGCGCGCGGGATGCTTTCAATGGCACCGAGAACGGCATCATAGAGCGTGTCCTCCATCGCCTCGCCTTCGTCGTCGAATTCCGGCAGGCCGAAAGGCACGACGTCCGGATCTCCATGGAAATCGTAACGGCTGTCCAGCACGACGTTGACCGAGACATGACCGGCAAAGGAAAGCTTGCGACGGTCGCCGATGCCCATTTCTTCAAAGTCGCCGACCAGCCGGCCATCCTTGAAGACGCGGCCATGCGGCGCATCATCGATCACCTCTGCAGGACCAGGCGCCAGACGCAGGATGTTGCCGTTGCGGACCTTGGGAACCTGCTTGATGCCGGCCTGCTCGGCCAGTTCCTTCTGGGCCACCAGATGCGCTGCTTCGCCATGCACAGGCACGAGGATTTGCGGCTTGGTCCACTCATACATGCGCAGCAATTCGTTGCGCCGTGGGTGGCCGGAAACATGAACCAGGGCTTCATTATCGGTGATGATGTGGATGCCCTGCTCGATCAGACCGTTCTTGATATCGAGGATCGCCTTTTCGTTGCCCGGAATGGCGCGCGAGGAAAAGACGACCGTGTCGCCCTTGGCGAGCGCTACATTACGCATTTCATCGCGTGACAGTTTCGCAAGTGCTGCGCGCGGCTCACCCTGCGAGCCGGTGAGAATGACAACCACCTTATCGCGAGGAATGTAACCATACTCGTCTTCGGCCAGGAAAGGCTTGATGCCCTCCATGATGCCAAGATCCTGCGAGACGTTGACCACACGCTTCAGCGACGAGCCGAGCAGCAACACTTCGCGACCAGCGCGCTCCGCAGCCTGGGCGATGGAGCGAATACGGCCGACGTTGGAAGAAAAGGTGGTGATTGCCACTCGGCCTTCGGCATTTTCGATGATCTGGCGCAGCCCCTCGGAAACCTGTTCCTCCGACGGCGAAACACCGTCGCGCACGGCGTTGGTGCTGTCACACAGAAGTGCCAGAACGCCTTCCTCGCCAACGGCGCGGAAGCGTGCCTCATCTGTCAAAGGTCCGAGCGACGGCGCGTCATCGATCTTCCAGTCGCCTGTGTGGACAACATTTCCAAGCGGCGTGCGGATGACGAGTGACATGGGCTCAGGGATCGAGTGATTGACGCCGATAGCCTCGATCTCGAACGGACCAAGATGAATGCGATCACCCCCCTTGAAGGGGGAGATCGGGATCTCCGCCCGCGTGCCCTCATAGTTGCGCTTGGCTTCCAGCATGCCGGCAGTGAAGCCCGACGCATAGACGGGAACGTTGAGGCCAGGCCAAAGGTCGTTCAGCGCGCCGTAATGGTCCTCATGGGCGTGAGTGATGATGATGCCCTTGAGGTTCTGCCGCTGCGCTTCGATGAAGCGGATATCGGGCAGCACGAGATCGACACCCGGAAGATCGAGGCCTGCGAAGGTGACGCCGCAATCCACCATGATCCATTGCCGTTTGGCGGCAGGACCATAACCATAGAGTGCGAGGTTCATCCCAATTTCGCCGACGCCGCCAAGCGGCAGGAAAACCAGTTCGTCTTGTTGAGACATGTCGTTATCCATTCTGCAACAGGCCATGGCCGCACACGTCTGCTGCGCGCCGCCATCGCCTTCACCGCGTCGGACTTAATGAAACGCCGGAATGCCGGGCCGACGCGGACCGTATGGGCGCCCTGATTTTACGAGCATCAGGGGTGCTGCAAACTCGAAAGCCAAGTTGGAGCGTCGACCGCGCCTATATACTCAGCCGAAAAATACGTCGCCGGCGGCGATTGCCCGTCTGGGGCCATCATCCTCGTCCAGCAATAGAAATCCTTGATCGTCTATTCCCGCAAAACGCCCGCCGATAGAGCGATCGGGAAAGTTGACCGTGATATGCTCACCAACACCGCAGGCGGCTGCGCGCCAGTCCCTCATGACCTCGCTGACGCCTCTACCCTCATTCCAGACCGATAGAACCTCAGCCGTCTCACGATAAAGATGGGCAAACAGTTCATCCGGCCCGCAAGACGCCCCGTGCTCCGACAGCATGGTGGCAGGATAAAGCGGGTTGTCGGGTTTATGGGCGATGTTGATGCCGATGCCGATAACAATCGCCCGGCGTCCATCTGGAAGCTGCTCCGCTTCCATCAGGATTCCGCAGGTCTTCATCCTGTCGATGAGAATATCATTGGGCCATTTGATTTCCAACGCAGTCACGCCGAAGGGCAGGACTGCACGGATCGCACGGTGAACCGCGAGCGCAAAAGCTAACGGCAGGGAACCAAGGCGGTCCGCTGGTGCGGGATCAATCAGGAGAAGAGACGCGTAGAGATTGCCAGGCTCAGAGATCCAGGGTCTGCCGCGGCGGCCCTTGCCGCCTGTCTGGCGGAGCGCGGTGATCCAAAGATTGCCGGTATCGCCGGAGCGCGCCCGGACAAGGCATTCGACATTGGTGGAGGATGTCTCCTCCAATGCCTCGTGCCGGAAGTCATCAAGTGACATCCGGCGCTGTTTCATAGCATTTTCGCTCAAAAGAACGTCTTCGCCGCAGCTGTCACGGCGTTGCCGAGCATGCCGCCGAAGAAGATGAAGGCGACGACGAAGAGGCCAGACAATGCGTATACGATCCGCAACTCGCCAGCAGCCTTTTCAAACCCACCCTTGGCCTCATCGAACCACATGACCTTGACGATGCGCAGGTAGTAGTAGGCACCAACAACAGATGCTATCACGCCGATCACGGCCAGTGCGTAGAGCTTGGCTTCGATGGCAGCGAGGAAGACGTAGTACTTGCCGAAGAAGCCCGCGAGCGGTGGGATACCTGCCAGCGAGAACATCAGAGCCGTTAGAACCAGCGCCATGAACGGGTTTGTCGAAGACAGACCAGCGAGATCGTCGACATTCTCGACATTGCCGACTTCCTTGCGGCGCATGGCCAGAATGCAGGCAAAGGTGCCGAGCGTCATGCCCATGTAGACGGCCATGTAGATCAGCACACCGGCAACACCATCCTGGCTACCAGCAGCAAGACCGACCAAGGCATAACCCATGTGACCGATCGACGAGTAGGCCATCAGGCGCTTGATGTTCTTCTGGCCAATGGCCGCGAAGGAGCCGAGCAGCATGGAGGCGATCGATACGAAGACGACGATCTGCTGCCAGTCGGTGAACACAGGCTGGAAAGCGTCGATGACGATACGAACGAAGATTGCCATGGCACCGATTTTCGGCGCAGCGGCGAGGAAAGCCGTCACCGGGGTCGGCGCTCCTTCGTAGACGTCCGGTGTCCACATGTGGAACGGCACGGCGGAAATCTTGAACGCCAGGCCAGCCAGCACGAAAACCAGTCCGAAGACGAGGCCGAGCGAACGGGTTTCGGCGGATAGCACGGCTGCGATTTCCTGGAAGCCGGTATTGCCGGTGAAGCCGTAGACCAGCGACATACCGTAGAGCAGCATGCCAGACGAGAGCGCGCCGAGAACGAAGTACTTGAGACCGGCTTCGGTCGAACGCAGGCTTTCGCGGTTGATTGCGCAGATGACGTAGAGAGCCAGCGACTGAAGCTCGAGTGCCATATAGAGCGAGATCAGGTTGTTGGCGGAGATCATCAGCAGAATGCCGAGTGTCGCCAGAACCAGAAGCACCGGGTACTCGAAGCGGCCGATCGGCTCGACACGGCTGTGGCCGACCGAGAGGATCATGGCGACGATGGAGCCGATCAGCGCCAGGATCTTCATGAAGTTGCCGAAGGCATCGGCGACATACACGCCGCCGAAGGCAACTCCTCTTGCAGGAGCGAAGATGATCCACAGGCCGACGACGACCAAAAGCGCGACGGCAAGACCCGTCACAGTGTTGGTCGACTTGTCGCCGGAGAAGACGCCGATCATTAGCAGCGCCAGCGCACCGACCGCAAGGATCAGTTCGGGCGTCGCGATGCGCAGACTGGCAAAAAGAAGTTCAGCGGTCATATCCAACGGGTCCTGTCGTCAGTTCAGAGAAAGCGCAACATTCTGCGCTGCCTGCAATGCGGCTGTATAATTATTGATCACGAGATCCACCGATGCCGCCGTCGCATCGAAGACCGGCGCCGGGTAGACGCCGAAGAAGATCGTCAGCACCACCAGCGGGTAAAGGATAACCTTTTCGCGGGTGTTGAGATCGAGCATCGCCTTCAGGCTTTCCTTCTCGAGCGCACCGAAGATCACGCGGCGATAGAGCCACAGCGCGTAGGATGCAGAGAGAATGACGCCTGTTGCGGCGAAGAGTGCCACCCAGGTGTTGGCGCGGAAGACGCCGACGATCGTCAGAAACTCGCCGACGAAGCCGGAGGTGCCGGGCAGGCCGACATTGGCCATGGTGAAGACCATGAAGGCCACTGCGTATTTCGGCATGTTGTTGACGAGGCCACCATAGGCCGCGATCTCGCGGGTATGGAGGCGGTCATAGACGACGCCGACGCAGAGGAAGAGTGCGCCCGATACGATGCCGTGCGATAGCATCTGGAAGATAGCACCCTGCAAACCTTGAACGTTTGCAGCGAAGATACCCATCGTCACGTAACCCATGTGGGCGACGGATGAATAGGCGATCAGCTTCTTGATGTCCTCCTGCATCATCGCGACCAGCGAGGTGTAGACGATGGCAAGCACGGACAATGTGAATACGAAGGGCGCGAAGTGCTCGGATGCCAGCGGGAACATCGACAGCGAGAAGCGGATGAAACCGTATCCGCCGAGCTTCAGCATAACGCCGGCCAGGATGACCGAGCCTGCGGTTGGCGCCTGAACGTGCGCATCGGGAAGCCAGGTGTGAACCGGCCACATCGGCATCTTCACCGCGAAAGCCGCGAAGCAGGCAAGCCAGAGCCAGGTCTGCATGCCCGCCGGAAAGCCGTGCTTCAGAAGCTCGGTCATATCCGTCGTGCCAGCCTGCCAGTACATCGCCATGATGGCGAGCATGGTCAGAACCGAGCCGAGAAGCGTGTAGAGGAAGAACTTATAGGACGCGTAGACGCGATCCTTGCCGCCCCAAACGCCGATGATGATGAACATCGGGATCAGCGTCGCTTCGAAGAAGACGTAGAAGAGAACGGTATCGAGCGCGACGAACACGCCAATCATCACGACTTCCAGAAGAAGGAAGGCGATCATGTATTCCTTCAGGCGCTTCTCGATGGAATCCCAGCTTGCGAGAACGCAAAAGGGCATGAGGAACGTCGTCAGGATGACGAAGAGCATGGAGATGCCGTCAACGCCCAGATGGTAGGAGGCGATGCTGCCGAACCAATTATACTTCTCGACCATCTGGAAGCCGGGGTTCGAATTGTCGAAGCCGATCCAGATGAACAGCGAGACGATGAAGGTGAACACCGTCGTCAGAAGCGAGACATTGAGAATGTTACGGCGCCCGAAGGGGCCGTTCTCATTCGTCAGAAGCAGGAGCACCACGCCGACGAGCGGCAGGAAGGTGACCGTTGAAAGAATGGGCCAATCGGTCATCAGAGGGCACTCCCGAGCATCATCCAGGTGACTAGTGCTGCGATGCCGATCAGCATCGCGAAAGCATAGTGATAAAGGTAACCGGATTGCAGACGGACGACACGGTTGGTCACGTCAACCACGCGCGCTGCAATACCGTTGGGGCCATAGGCGTCGATGACAGCCACGTCGCCCTTCTTCCACAGGAAGCGACCAAGCGCCTTTGCGGAACGAACGAAGAGGAAGTCGTAGAGTTCATCGAAGTACCACTTGTTCAGGAGGAACTGGTAGAGGCCGCGATGAGTCTCTGCCAGACGCTTCGGCGTCTGTGGCGACTTGATGTAGAAGTACCAGGCGGTGACGAAGCCGAGAACCATGGCGATGAAGGGGCTCCACTTGACCCACAGCGGGACGTGGTGGAACTCTTCAAGGATTTCATTGGACGGAAGCGTAAAGAGTGCGCCCTTCCAGAATTCCGCATATTCGTGGCCGAAGAAGTAGCCTTCGAACACGACACCGGCAAAGATCGCACCGACCGTCAGAACGAAGAGCGGGATCAACATCACCATCGGCGATTCATGGACGTGGTGCATGACATCTGCCGAAGCGCGCGGCTTGCCGAAGAAGGTCATGAACGCCAGGCGCCATGAGTAGAAGCTGGTGAAGAGCGCTGCAACGACGAGGAGCGTGAAGGCGAAACCTGCAAGCGGGCTGTGCGATGCAAACGAGGACTCGATGATCACGTCTTTGGAGAAGAAGCCGGCAAAGCCGATCATCGTTCCAGGTATACCGACGCCGGTCAGAGCAAGGGTACCCACCGTCATCGTCCAGAAGGTGATCGGGATGTGCTTACGCAGACCGCCCATGTGACGCATGTCCTGCTCGCCATCCACGGCATGGATGACCGAGCCTGCACAAAGGAACAGCAGCGCCTTGAAGAAGGCGTGCGTGAAGAGGTGGAAGACCGCCGCGCCATAAGCGCCGACGCCGAGCGCCACGAACATGTAACCCAGCTGCGAGCAGGTCGAGTAGGCGATGACGCGCTTGATATCGTTCTGCACCAGGCCAACGGTGGCGGCAAAGAAGGCGGTGATCGCACCAATCAATGTGACGAACATCAATGCAGTAGGCGATAGTTCGAAGATCGGCGACATGCGCGCAACCAGGAACACGCCAGCGGTCACCATGGTCGCGGCATGGATCAGCGCCGAAACAGGCGTCGGGCCTTCCATGGCGTCCGGAAGCCAGGTGTGCAGCAGGAACTGAGCCGACTTACCCATCGAGCCCATGAAGAGCAGCAGGCAGACGGCAGTTACCGCGTGTGCCTTGTCGAGTTGCATGCCGAAAAGGTTGATCACGGCTTCAGTGGAGGCAGCGCCATCGGCCGGCAGGTAAGAACCGGCGGCCGCGAAGATCGTTTCGAAGTTGATCGAGCCGAACAGAACGAAGAGACCGGAGATGCCGAGAATGAAGCCGAAGTCGCCGACGCGGTTGACGATGAAAGCTTTCATCGCAGCGGCGGAAGCGGACGGCTTCTTGAACCAGAAACCGATCAGCAGATAGGACGCTAGACCCACGCCTTCCCAGCCGAAGAACATCTGCAGCAGGTTGTCCGAGGTCACCAGCATCAGCATGGCGAAGGTGAAGAGCGACAGATAGGCAAAGAAGCGCGGACGATGCGGATCGTGGTGCATGTAGCCGATGGAGTACAGATGCACGAGACAGGACACCGTATTGACCACGACGAACATGACGGCCGTCAGCGTATCGATGCGGAATGCCCATTCGACGTCGATGCCACCGGACTGGATCCAGCGCAGCACCGGCACCTTGATGACCTCGCCGGCTTCATGGGTCAGAAGCGCAACGTCGAAGAACACGATCCAGGAGAGGATCGCGACTACGATCATCAGACCGGTGGTGACATATTCCGAGGCCTTGGCGCCGATGGAGCGGCCAAAAAGGCCAGCGATCAGGAAGCCGATCAGCGGAAGAAAGACGATAGCCTTGTAGATCATAGCCTTATCAGCCCTTCATCATATTGACGTCTTCCACGGCGATCGATCCGCGGTTACGGTAGAAGACTACGAGTATTGCAAGACCGATGGCAGCCTCAGCAGCGGCAACAGTCAGAATGAACAGGGCAAAGACCTGGCCGACGATATCGTTCAGCACCCAGGAGAAGGCCACCATGTTGAGGTTGACCGCCAGCAGGATGAGTTCGATCGACATGAGGATGACGATGACGTTCTTCCGGTTAAGGAAGATACCGAAGATGCCGATCGTGAAGAGGATCGCGCTGACCGTCAGGTAATGGGAAAGACCGATTTCCATATTCTATGTTCCTTGGATCCGTTCGCGCCTCAGAGGCCCTGACCCGGCTTGACCTTGACCGTCGTAACGGCGGTCTTCGGATCGCGGGCGACCTGCGTTGAAATGTCCTGACGCTTGATGTCGGTGCGGTGACGCAGCGTCAACACGATGGCGCCGATCATGGCCACCAAGAGCACGAGACCTGCCAGCTGGAAGAAGTAGACGTAATTCGTGTAGAGCACGTCACCCAGAGCTGCGGTATTGGTGCGCTCAAGCGGATTGGGGATTGGCATTGTGATCGACTTTGCCGCCTGCGGGTTCAGCACGCTGCCGCCGATAACGATGATGAGTTCTGCCGCCAGAATGATCCCGATCAAGGCACCGATCGGGGCATATTGCAGCACACCGGAACGCAACTCAGCAAAATCGACGTCCAGCATCATGACGACGAAGAGGAACAACACCGCCACGGCGCCGACATAAACGACCAGCAGGATCATGCCGAGGAACTCAGCGCCCGTCAGCAGGAAGAGCGCGGCCGCGTTGAAGAAGGTCAGGATCAGGAACAGAACCGAATGAACGGGGTTCTTGGATGCGATGACCAGAAACGCAGACGCCACGGCGACGAAAGCGAAGATGTAGAAGAATACAGCGTGCAGACCCATGTTGGTGCCTTTTTGTCCTCACCGGACAAAAGCGGCCTTCAGACCGCCCTGCCCGTTTCGTTCCCGCCAGCGATCGCCGACCGGCATTTCATCTTTTACCGTCCCCGAAGAAAAGCTCCGAAGACATGGAATAAGCCTTAGCGATAAGGCGCATCCAGAGCGAGGTTGCGCGCGATTTCACGCTCCCAGCGATCGCCATTGTCGAGAAGCTTCTGCTTGTCGAAATAGAGTTCTTCGCGGGTTTCCGTCGCAAACTCGAAATTCGGACCCTCGACGATCGCATCCACCGGGCAGGCTTCCTGGCAGAAGCCGCAATAGATGCACTTCACCATGTCGATGTCGTAACGCACCGTGCGGCGCGTGCCATCGTTGCGGCGCGGGCCGGCTTCGATGGTGATCGCCTGAGCAGGACAGATCGCTTCGCACAGCTTGCAGGCGATGCAGCGTTCTTCGCCATTTGGATAGCGACGCAAAGCGTGCTCACCACGAAAGCGCGGGCTGACCGGGCCCTTTTCGAAAGGATAGTTCACCGTTGCCTTCTGTTTGAAGAAGTGGCGCATGGTCAAAAAGATCGCGCCAACGAATTCCTTGAGGAACAGCGAATTGACGGCTTGGGAAAGACTGGCCATCTCAACCTCCAAATCTGCAAGCGAGGAGTTCGGACATCATCATGCCCCTGCCGTCAGCTTGAGTACGAATGCAACAATCACGACCATGGCAAGCGACAGTGGAAGGAAGACCTTCCAGCCGAGACGCATCAGCTGGTCATAGCGGTAACGCGGGACGAATGCCTTCACCAGACCGAACATGAAGAACACCATGACGCCCTTCAGGACGAACCAGACGATGCCTGGAACCCAGTTCAGGAACCACACATCGACGATCGGCAACCAGCCGCCAAGGAAGAGAATGGTCGTCAGGCAGCACATCAGAACGATGGCAGCATATTCGCCCAGCATGAACATCATGTACGGGGTGGAGCCATACTCCACCATGTGACCGGCCACAAGTTCCGATTCCGCTTCCGGCAAATCGAAGGGCGGACGGTTGGTTTCAGCCAGCGACGAAATGAAGAAGACGATGAACATCGGGAAGAGCGGCAACCAGTGCCAGTCTAGGAACGATGCCGGCAATCCGAGCGACGTGCCAATGCCGGAATGCTGGGCATTGACGATATCTGTCAGGTTCAGCGAACCCACGCAGAGCAGGACGGTGACGATGACGAGGCCGATTGAAACTTCGTAGGACACCATCTGCGCGGCAGAACGCAGCGCGCCGAGGAACGGGTACTTCGAGTTCGACGCCCAGCCACCCATGATGATGCCGTACACTTCAAGCGACGAAATCGCAAAGATGTAGAGAATGCCGACATTGATGTTGGCAACCACCCAGCCTTGGTTGAACGGGATCACGGCATACGTTGCGAGTGCAAGCGTCACCGCGACCAGAGGTGCTAGCAGAAAGACACCCTTGTTAGCGCCGGACGGAATGACCGGCTCCTTCAGGATGAACTTCAGCAAGTCGGCAAAGGACTGGAAGAGACCGAAAGGACCGACGACGTTCGGGCCACGGCGCAGCTGAACGGCCGCCCAGATCTTGCGGTCAGCCAGAAGCAGGAACGCGATCGCGACCAGAAGTATAACGAGAAGCAGTAGAGACTGGCCGACAATAATCAGCGCTGGCCAGACATAGCTCCAGAAAAACGAGTCCATAATTCCCTACCCTTACTCTGCCGCAGCCTTGAAGTTGTTGCGGGCCAATGCGGAGCATTCGGCCATTACGGCGGACGCTCTCGCAATCGGGTTCGTCAAATAGAAATCCTTAACCGGCGTCGCGAAAGCCGCCTTGTTAAGGGCGCCGGTCTTGCCGGACAGTGCCGTCAGGTCGTGAACGTTACCCGCAGCGATCTCATCGGGGTCGGCAAAATGCGGATGCGCGATGTAGAGCTGAGCACGCAGACCGGACAGGCTGTCGAAAGGCAGCTTCTTGCCGAGGACATCGGAGAGCGCTCGCAGGATCGCCCAGTCTTCACGCGCTTCACCGGGAGCAAAGCCCGCGCGGTTACCGAGCTGAACACGGCCTTCGGTGTTGACCCAGATACCGGACTTTTCGGTATAGGCAGCACCCGGCAGGACGACGTCGGCGTTCATCGCGCCGTTGTCACCGTGCGAGCCGATGTAGACGGTCAACTTTGCAGCCTTAGCCGATAGATCGATTTCATCAGCGCCGAGCAGGAAGAGCACGTCGGACGAAGCAACGATCGACGCGGCGTTCGCGGATTCATCTGCAGGAACGAAGCCGAGATCGAGGCCACCGACGCGCGAGGCGGCGGTGTGCAGAACGCAGAAGCCGTTCCAAGCTTCAGATACTGCGCCGATGTTTCCGGCAAGCTTTGCCGCATCCGCCAGAATTGCCGCACCGTCTTCGCGTGTCAGGGCGCCTTGGCCGACGATGATCATCGGGTTTTTTGCCAACTTCAGCTTATCAAGGAAGCTTCCCGAACCGTTGACCAGATCGGTCAGCGTATCGGTGCCGGCACCGAGATATTCGTAATCGTAACGCAGTTCACCCGCTTCACCGATCACGCCGATCGGGAAACCGCCACGGCGCCAGCGCTTGCGGATGCGGGCGTTGAGAACGGCCGCTTCGAAGCGAGGGTTGGAGCCGATGATGAGAAGCGCGTCGGCCTTCTCGATGCCCTGGATCGTCGTATTGAAGAGGTAGCTTGCGCGACCGTGCGACGGATGAAGTGCTGCACCATCCTGGCGACAATCGACACTAGTCGAGCCGAGCGAGGCGAGAAGCGACTTCATCGCGAACATTTCTTCGACGGAAGCGAGATCGCCGGCAATGGCGCCGATCTTTTCGCCAGAGGTCGTCGAAACGGCAGCCTTGATCGCACCGAAGGCTTCACCCCAGGTGGCAGGCTGCAGGCGGCCATCCTTACGAACGTATGGACGATCGAGGCGCTGCGTCTTCAGGCCGTCCCAGATGAAGCGGCTCTTGTCAGAAATCCACTCTTCATTGATGGCTTCGTTGACGCGCGGCATGATGCGCATGACTTCGCGGCCACGCGTGTCAACGCGGATCGCAGAGCCCAGAGCATCCATCACGTCGATGGTTTCGGTCTTGCCGAGTTCCCATGGACGGGCGGTGAAAGCGAAAGGCTTGGAGGTCAGAGCGCCGACCGGGCACAGGTCAACGACGTTGCCCTGCAACTCGGAGGTCATTGCCTGCTCGAGATAGGTTGTGATTTCCGCATCCTCGCCACGACCGATCAGGCCGAGTTCGGAGATGCCGGCAACTTCGGTGGTGAAACGAACACAGCGCGTGCAGTGAATGCAGCGGTTCATCACCGTCTTGACGAGCGGGCCGATATACTTGTCTTCGACCGCACGCTTGTTTTCGGAGTAGCGCGAGCCCGCGATACCGAAGGCCATGGCCTGGTCCTGCAGGTCGCATTCGCCGCCCTGGTCGCAGATCGGGCAATCCAGCGGGTGGTTGATGAGCAGAAACTCCATCACGCCTTCGCGGGCCTTCTTGACCATCGGTGTGTTGGTGAACACTTCCGGCAGTTCGCCGTTCGGGCCGCCGCGAATATCGCGCACACCCATGGCGCAGGAGGCTGCAGGCTTGGGCGGCCCGCCCTTCACCTCGATCAGACACATGCGGCAGTTACCGGCTACCGACAAACGCTCGTGAAAACAAAAGCGCGGAACTTCGGCACCAGCCTCCTCACACGCCTGAAGCAGCGTGAAATGATCCGGAACCTCGATCTCTTTACCGTCAACCTTGAGCTTTGTCATGGTTCTACTTACGTCCTGTTGCCTGTCCGTCCCGCCAAAACCGCGGTCCACGACAAATCCCGATCGCATCCTGCCGTATCGCTCGATTCGACCGGATGCTTAAATGATTTTCGGGATCGGTGAAACCCGGTCCCTTGCCTTGTCACGCGCCGTACGAGTTACTCGGCAGCTTCCATTACAGCGCCGTCATCCATGGCTCTGTAGGTGTATTGGTCGATGCGCTTTTCGATCTCCGGGCGGAAATTGCGGATCAGCGCCTGAACCGGCCACGCAGCCGCATCGCCAAGCGCGCAGATGGTGTGACCTTCGATCTGCTTGGTCACTTCGAACAGCATGTCGATTTCGCGCTTCTGGGCGTTGCCTTTGACCATGCGCTCAAGAACGCGCCACATCCAGCCCGTGCCTTCACGGCAAGGCGTGCATTGGCCACAGCTCTCATGCTTGAAGAAGGCTGCGATGCGAGCGATCGCCTTGATGACGTCGGTGGACTTGTCCATGACGATCATGCCGCCGGTACCGAAGGACGACTTCACTTCGCGCATGCCGTCGAAGTCCATGATGGCGTCCTTCATGTCCTCACCGCGAACGATGGGGCAGGATGCGCCGCCAGGGATAACGCCGAGAAGATTATCCCAGCCACCGCGAATGCCGCCGCAGTGATGCTCGATCAGTTCCTTGAAGGACAGACCCAGCGCATCTTCGAAGGTGCATGGACGCTCGACATGGCCGGAGACCATAAACAGCTTGGTGCCGACATTGTTCGGACGACCGATGGACGAGAACCAGGACGCACCGCGACGCAGGATCGTCGGCGCAACGGCAATCGATTCGACGTTGTTGACCGTGGTCGGGCAGCCGTAAAGACCCATATTCGCTGGGAATGGAGGCTTTAGGCGCGGCTGGCCCTTCTTGCCCTCCAGGCTTTCAAGCAATGCGGTTTCTTCGCCGCAGATGTAGGCACCTGCGCCGTGGTGAACGTAGATGTCGAAATCCCAGCCGTTCTTGTTGTTTACGCCGAGAAGGCCCGCATCATAGCATTCGTCGATGGCAGCCTGAAGCGCTTCGCGCTCACGCATATATTCGCCGCGAACATAGATGTAGGCCGTGTGGGCGCCCATGGCAAAACCGGCGATCACGCAGCCTTCGATCAGCGTATGCGGATCGTGGCGCAGGATTTCGCGGTCCTTGCAGGTGCCAGGCTCGGACTCGTCGGCATTGACGACGAGGTAATGCGGACGGCCATCGCTCTCCTTCGGCATGAAGGACCACTTCAAGCCTGTCGGGAAGCCTGCACCACCACGACCACGAAGGCCAGATGCCTTCATCTCGTTGATGATCCAGTCACGGCCCTTTTCGATGATCTGCTTGGTGCCATCCCAATGGCCACGCGCCATATTGCCCTTAAGCGACTTGTCCTTGAGGCCGTAGAGATTGGTAAAGATGCGATCTTGATCTTTCAGCATGGTTCAACCTCTCACTGCGACTTCTTGGCATCGCTGTTGGTGTCGGCAGCCTTGGCATTGTCTGCTGCAGCCTTCGGCTCCGTCGCCGGCGTCTTCAGCTTCGGATCGGTTTCCGGCGTATCCGTCTTCGGCTTTGCGGCATTGGACGGTGGCGTCTGCGCAGCGTCCGGTGCAGGCTCTTCCTTCTTGTCGAGGTTTGAGCGATCCGGCTTGGTCTCTTCCGTCAGCGTGGTCAGCGGACCGACCGGTGCCGACAGATGACGATCGATCTGCGGGCCAGGCTTCACTGTGTCGCCCTTGCCTGCTTCGAAGGCGTCGATGATCTGTTCCAGACGCTCAGGCGTCAAATCTTCATAGGCATCCTTGAAGATCATCACCATCGGCGCGTTGACGCACGCACCCTGGCATTCAACTTCTTCCCAGGACAGCGTGCCGCTCTCGTTGGTGTGCAGCGGATCGTGGTGAATCTTATGGCGACAGACATCCATCAGCGCTTCGGAACCGCGCAGCATGCACGGCGTCGTACCGCACACCTGAATATGAGCCTTGGTGCCCACCGGCTTGATCTGGAACTGCGTATAGAAGGTCGCGACTTCGAGAACGCGGATATAGGCCATATCCAGCATTTCGGCGACCTTCTCGATGGCGGCGCGGGTTACCCAGCCATCCTGTTCCTGCGCACGCATCAGCAGCGGAATGACCGCAGATTGCTGGCGTCCTTCAGGATATTTCTTGATCGTCTTTTCCGCCCACGCCGAATTGTCCGCATTGAATGCGAAGCTTGCGGGCTGGAACTGATCTTCGGCTAGTCGACGAACGGACATACTTCCTCACGCCTCATCAATTTAACGACTCACACCGCGATCTCGCCACCGTGACGAACTCGCAAGCATAAGCCGCTTTGTCTTTTTGCATAAACACAATGAATTTGCTGCCGTTGGGAAGCGAGGACTTAATCTCATATCCCAAATCCAACAGCTGCTTGATGGTCGAGCTGCCGCCGCTTCCACCCGACGACACATCGCTTGTCGCCGTCTGGGCGAAAAGCGGCGTCGCGGCGGCCAGCAAAGCCGATATGGCGAGCGGCAGACGCATCATCAGCGATCGACCTCCCCGAACACGATGTCGAGAGAGCCGAGAACGGCTGTCACGTCAGCGAGCTGGTGGCCTTTGCAGAGAAAGTCCATCGCCTGCAGGTGGGCGTAGCCCGGAGCGCGGATCTTGCAGCGATACGGCTTGTTGGTGCCGTCGGCCACAACATAAACGCCAAACTCGCCCTTCGGCGCTTCGACGGCCGCATACACTTCGCCAGCCGGCACGTGATAGCCTTCGGTGTAGAGCTTGAAGTGGTGGATCAGCGCTTCCATCGAACGCTTCATCTCACCACGCTTCGGCGGAACGACCTTGCCGTCCAGCGACGAGACTGCACCAATGCGATGCTTACCCGAGAGAAGCTCGACGCACTGCTTCATGATCTTTACCGATTCGCGCATTTCCTGCATGCGGATCAGATAACGGTCGTAGCAGTCGCCATTCTTGCCGACCGGAATATCGAAGTCGAGATCGGAATAGCACTCGTAAGGCTGTGCCCGGCGAAGGTCCCAGGCAGCGCCTGAACCACGAACCATGACGCCGGTAAAGCCCCAGGCGAAGGCATCTTCGAGCGACACCACGCCGATATCGACGTTACGCTGCTTGTAGATACGGTTATCGGTGAGCAGGCCCTCGATGTTGTCGAGAACCGTGATGAACGGATCGCACCACTTGCCGATGTCATCGACGAGCTCCTGCGGGATGTCCTGATGGACGCCACCTGGCCGGAAATAAGCGGCGTGCATGCGAGCACCAGATGCACGCTCGTAGAACACCATCAGCTTTTCGCGCTCTTCGAAGCCCCAGACCGGTGGCGTCATGGCGCCGACGTCCATGGCCTGCGTCGTCACGTTCATGATGTGCGACAGGATGCGGCCGATTTCCGAATACAGAACACGGATCAACTGGCCGCGCATCGGGATTTCGAGGCCAAGCAGGCGTTCGACAGCAAGTGCAAAGGCGTGTTCCTGGTTCATCGGCGCCACATAGTCGAGACGGTCGAAGTAAGGAACGGCCTGAAGATAGGTCTTGGCTTCGATCAGCTTTTCCGTGCCACGATGCAGCAGGCCAATATGCGGATCGACGCGTTCAACGATTTCGCCATCGAGTTCCAGAACGAGACGCAGCACGCCGTGCGCGGACGGATGTTCCGGACCGAAGTTGATCGTAAAATTGCGAACGTTATGTTCAGTCATCAGTGTTGCTCCGCCGACGTGATCATGGCGATGAATTCGGGGCCGGTCATTTTCTTGGTGGCCTCGGCGAACGAATAGCTTGCCGGCTTTTCGTCAATGAAGATCTCAGATGCCAGCGTGAAGCTGGACGGGTCGCTGAAGAGCTGGGCGGAAACGGCGAAATGCGCGCCATCCTTGGAGCGCCACATCACCGTGCTGCCGCACGTCTTGCAGAAGCAGCGCTCGCCCCACTCGGACGAGGAATAGACGCCGAGCGCTTCAGCATTCTCTACAGAGACGGACTTGCATTCAACAGCGAGGAAAACCCCGCCGGACCAGCGACGGCACATGGAGCAATGGCATGCACCCATTTCCCGGGCGCCGATCGTCGCTTGCATGCGAACGGCGCCGCAAAGACATTGTCCCTGCTCTGTGGAAATTGCTTCGCTCATTGCTTGGCCTTTTCATCACCTGGAAGAACGTAATCCGTTCCTTCCCAAGGCGAGAGGAAGTCGAAGCTGCGGAATTCCTGCTTCAACTCCACGGGCTCGTAAAGAACGCGCTTCTGGACGTCATCGTAGCGCACTTCGACAAAACCGGTGAGCGGAAAATCCTTACGCAGCGGGTGGCCTTCAAAGCCGTAGTCCGTGAGAATACGACGAAGATCCGAATGGCCTTCAAAAGGAATGCCATACATGTCCCAGGCTTCGCGCTCGAACCACTCGGCACCGAAGAACACGGACGTCGCAGACGGTACGCCCTCATCTTCCGCCGCCTGAAGCTTGACGCGAACGCGCAGGTTCTGGCGTGGCGACAGCAGGTGATAGACGACATCGAAGCGCTTTTCGCGTTGCGGCCAGTCAACGCCGCAAATGTCGATGATGTTGACGAAACCACACTGGACATCGTCACGCAGGAAGGTCAGCAGCGCGATGATGTTTTCTGGCGTCGTGTTCAGCGTCAACTCGCCATAGGCAATGGCGTGCGACTCAATGAGAGAGCCGCGCGCTTCCTGCACATAGGCCGCGAGATCGTTCAGAGCTTCGCTCATTCTTCAGTCCTCTGCCCTTAACGCTCGATCGTGCCTGTGCGGCGGATTTTCTTCTGCAGCAGAAGTACGCCGTAAAGCAGCGCTTCCGCCGTGGGGGGACAGCCCGGCACATAAATGTCGACTGGCACGACGCGGTCACAACCGCGAACGACAGCGTAGGAATAATGATAATAACCGCCGCCATTGGCGCAGGAGCCCATGGAAATGACGTAACGCGGCTCCGGCATCTGGTCGTAGACCTTGCGCAGTGCGGGCGCCATCTTGTTGGTCAGCGTGCCGGCCACGATCATGACGTCCGACTGGCGCGGTGAGGCGCGCGGGGCAACGCCGAAGCGCTCCATATCGTAACGCGGGCCGGAAGCCTGCATCAGACCTTCGACGGCGCAGCAGGCCAGACCAAACTGCATCCACATCAGCGAGCCGGTGCGCGCCCAGGTGATGAGCTCGTCGGTCGAGGTAACGAGAAAGCCCTTGTCGGCCAACTCGTCGTTGATTTCGCTGAAGTAAGCGTCATCGCTGCCAACCGGCTTACCGGTCGACGGATCGATAATGCCCTTGGGCTTTTGCGCGATAAGCGTCGAGTCGTTTTGAACTACGCCCATTCCAGCGCTCCCTTCTTCCATTCATAGATGAAGCCGATAGTCAGAACGGCCAGAAACACCATCATGGACCAGAAGCCGAACCAGCCGAGCTCACCGAAGGACACAGCCCATGGGAACAGGAATGCGACTTCGAGGTCGAAGATGATGAAAAGGATTGAAACGAGATAGAATCGAATGTCGAACTTCATGCGCGCGTCGTCAAACGCGTTGAAGCCGCATTCGAATGCGGAAAGCTTCTCAGGATCGGGATTCTTGTAAGCAACCGCGAAAGGCGCGATCAACAGCGCCAGGCCGATGACGAGTGCGATACCGATAAAGATTGCGATCGGAATATAGGAACTGAGGAGTTCAGTCATTGTCTCTTCCTTGCCCGACCGAGCGTCGGACACCCATTTGGAACTGAAGTTCCGCCGGGCCGAATTGTGTTGCAACGCCGCAGTGGTTAGCGCAGCCGCGCCATCTCTGCAAGGGTTTAAGCACCATTTCGCGCCAATCCCGCCATGGATTGGACACCATAACGTCAAACAGCTGGTGCATCGACTGTTAGACATATCGTTAAATACTTAAAAAATTTAGATAAAAATCCCCTGAAGGGATCTTTCAAAAAGTCACACATATTTGCGCAGGCCGGTAGCGATTTATGACCTAGGAGGGGCGCAAAAACCTGAATTTTCAGAGTAACAATTTGGGTGATTTGGCGAACGGACTCGCCGCAATTTCTTGACCATCATATGGTTCGGAAAACGCGTAATTCAATGGCGGAGAATTACAAAAAATGGCGCGAGTGACGGGGCTCGAACCCGCGACCTCCGGCGTGACAGGCCGGCACTCTAACCGACTGAGCTACACCCGCGCATGACGAACGCTTAGCGTCCGTAGAGTTCCGAGGGACAGGATGGCGCGAGTGACGGGGCTCGAACCCGCGACCTCCGGCGTGACAGGCCGGCACTCTAACCGACTGAGCTACACCCGCATCTCCTGACAGGAGGCTTTCACCCCGCTGCACGAACCGCCTCGGCTGTTCGTTGAGCGGCTAACTAAGGCGTTCGTGTGGGGGTGTCAAGCAGCTTTCACGACAAAAGAATAAGCTTATGCATTTTGCCGTGAGACCAGCTTCCAAAAGCCCCGGCTTTCCGGGCAAGCGATCCAAACCTGCAAACGCGAATAGCGGACTTCTTATCCACAGCCCGAGCCGATCTTGTTGGGAAAAGAGATCTTGAGTCGCCTCTGTCGGGGCATGCGCACCAAGAAATCTTCTCCCCTGCCCTCCTCCATGATCGTCTCGTTATCCAAGCGCTGGACGCGTTCACAATCTCGAAGCTGACTCGCTGCTGCGCGGAGGAGAAAGCGATGTCCGAATACAGGAACTGTTGCTGCCGACGTTTCGCTCGGATACAGCGTCATACTTCTGGCGCCGGAGAGATGGAAGACGAGCGGTTTAGCTACGTAGGAGGATAACCATCTGATATGGAAGTTCTATTTCTGGTGATCGTTGACTGTTGCGCCATGTTTCCACTGACAAAAAATCGGAAAAAGCAAAAAAACTTCACAAAGGCTCTTGCGGTTTCCATCCGATCCGAATAGATCACGGCCACCGACGCGGCAGACACGATCTGTACGACGCGAAGGGCGATTAGCTCAGTTGGTAGAGCGCCTCGTTTACACCGAGGATGTCGGGAGTTCGAGTCTCTCATCGCCCACCATTTTTTTCCCACACAAAAACATTGGATACTCCATGCGTTCGCGCATTGATGCCTTGCTGACGCTCGTGCGTTTTGCGGGCGATACTGAGCGCCACTTGTTGCTCATCCGAGCAACGTCAGGTGATCCAAGCGGCCACAGTTCGACGATGCTTTTGTCGCACCCTCACCTGTCCCAGAATCGGACAATTCACTCGGCAAGCGATTCAAGAATTATAAAGATGTTTCGGATCATAAGTATCGCGTCGTCCTCATGATGAAGACGCGACTAATGGGATGAACCATGTCAGTACACACGCTCGCCACTTTGGCGCTTATTGCCTTGCCGATTTATTTCTTCTTCCGATGGGTTCAGTACGATTCGGAGAATCAGGACAAGCAGCGATAGAAGCCTCGGCCACTTAATCCAGGTATCCAACACAGCTTTATCGGACGGTGATTTTGCATTGTCCGGTCTGCGAAGCTTTTCGCCCTTATCGCCGCTAGCGTACCGTAGTTGCCCCTACCCTGTCCTAGCATTGCTGGGGACGCGGCAGAGGGCCCGCGCAGCCATTACGAGGGTATTGATGTCTAGGCCGGACGCGATGCGCCCGGCTCTATCTCCCGTGTCGTCATGATACGGTCTTCGTTTCCCTCCCCGCCTCACGTAGCATCAGGAAGAGTGAGGCGCAGAGGATGAGGAGCGCCCCCAGCCAAAGGTAGCCGCTGGGAGCGTAGCCAAAAACCAGCCAACCTGCGAAGACATTCAGCGGTAGCTTCAGGTCGTCGAAGGGTTGGACATAGGCAGCATCTGCCGCATTATAGGCGAGCGTCAGAAGATATTGCCCCAGGGCCGTCAGCAGACCAGCGCCCAGCAGAAGCCATAGCGCAAGCCCTTCTGGGACGGCAAACCCGGAGGCGGCGGCAAGGCCTGCATTGATCGGCGTCAGCAAGACGAGCAGCCAGACGGTGACAGTCTCGGGAGGTTCGTGATGCGTGAGGTTCTTCATGATCAGCGACGATCCACCCCACAATAAGGCGGATAGAATCGGTAACAGTGCGGCCATGGTGAAGCTGTCCGACCATGGCTGCAGGATGATCATGGCGCCGACGAAGCCCGTTAGTGTCGCAAGCCATCTGTCACGACCGACGGTTTCGCCGAGAAACAGACGCGCGCCGATGATGATGAAGAAGGGCGAGGTCATGACGAGCGCGATGGCCTGCCAGATCGGCACCGTAACGAGCCCCGTCACCCAGGCCTGAACACCGAAAGCGGCAAGCAAAACGCGGAAGATGTGACGGAAGGGATAGGCCGTTTTCATTGCACGCAGGCCGAGCCGAATAAGCAATGGCAGCGAGAGGATGAGCGCGAAGCCATATTGCCAGAAGGCTGTCGACGCCGGCGGAAAGCCGAGCGTCATGGCAAGCTCCTGGGTCACGACGTTGAGTGCGGCAAAGGCGATACCCGCCAGAACCATGAAACCGGCGCCGAGAACGGCCCGGGAGCGTAAGAGCGAAATGGAGCTCTGATTCATGCATGTTTCCTTTTCAAAGGACCAACATAAACCAGGACAGATGAGGACGACGCAAACCGCATCGGCGAAGATGCGATGAAACACGCACTGCCTCTCCCCTGCTTTCGCAGATGAGAGCGCAGCCTGACCTCATTCTCTTTCATCCGGACTATAACCGTCGGCTCCGGAGTTACACCGGATCTGCTGACCCTGCCCCTCCTTCGAAGAACAGGCGCTCGCGGGCTTGAGGTTTCCCTTTTACCGCCGGTGGGGAGTTGCGCCCCGCCCTGAGAACGAATGCCGGAAGAACCGACACGACAGAAATATGGCACGTCTCGAAACAACGCAAGATGGCCAAAAAGAAAGCCCGGCGCCAAGGCCGGGCTTACAGGATATCGAATTGTCTTAAACCCCATCCAAGACAAGGTTACTGCATCGGCCTGAAAATCGGTGTCGATTTTCGAAAAAGCTCGATGCGCCGGTTCAAAGCTAAAGCGTCCGTTATGCGTAGAATAGCACGCACGGCGATTTAGGACCGATCAGCTGTTAACTGCGTCCTTCAGACCCTTGCCTGCAGAGAACTTAGGAACGTTGCGAGCCGGAATATCGACTTCCTCGCGGGTCGCCGGGTTGCGGCCCTTGGTTGCCTTGCGGTGGCTGACGCTGAAGCTACCGAAGCCAGCGAGGCGAATGTCGCCGCCAGCCTTCAGTTCGTTCTGTACAGTTTCAAATACGGCGTCAACGGCAGAAGCGGCATCAGCCTTGGACAGGCCAGCCTTCTCGGCAACTGCGGAAACGAGCTCGTTCTTGTTCATGTTTCCATCCCTTTCAGTGGTATGAAACGACTCAAAATCAGGTCCGCGCAGAATAGAGTTCTATTCGCGCACCGCCATCCAAAAGCGACGGAATCGCCTGAAAAACAAGAGGTCTCGTGATCTTTTCACAAAAAAGGCCGGCATTTCTGCCGGCCTTCCAGAAGTTCTGTGCTAATTTAGCACCAGAGATCGCTCGAAATCTTAATGCGCGATGGTCTGGCTGCCGTCATCGACGCCCTCAACGGTCGCGATGACCGGCGTTTCGATGCTTCCATCCCATTCGATCGGCTCCGGTTTGCGGGTTAGAGCATGCTCCAGAACCTCACCCATCCGCGATACCGGAATGATCTCCATGCCGTTCTTCACGTTGTCCGGAATGTCGGCCAGATCCTTGGCGTTCTCTTCCGGGATCAGCACCTTCTTGATGCCACCGCGGAGTGCAGCAAGCAGCTTTTCCTTCAATCCACCGATCGGCAGGACACGACCACGCAGGGTGATCTCGCCTGTCATCGCCACATCCTTCGAGACGGGGATCCCCGTCATGATGGAGACAATGGCCGTTGCCATGGCGACGCCTGCGGAGGGACCGTCCTTTGGTGTTGCGCCTTCCGGCACGTGTACGTGGATGTCGCTCTTATCGAAACGTGGAGGCTCAATGCCGAAATCGACCGCGCGCGAACGGACATAGGATGCCGCCGCAGAGATGGATTCCTTCATCACTTCCTTCAAGTTACCGGTCACGGTCATGCGACCCTTACCCGGCATCATCACGCCTTCGATGGTGAGCAGCTCGCCGCCGACCTCGGTCCAGGCAAGACCCGTTACCACGCCGACCTGATCCTCACGCTCGGCCTCGCCGTGGCGGAAGCGCGGCACACCCAGATAATCGTGGATGTTGTCTGCCGTGACTTCGACCGAATTGGTCTTGCCCTTGATGATCTCGGTGACGGCCTTGCGAGCGAGTTTCATCAGTTCACGCTCGAAGTTACGAACACCGGCTTCGCGGGTGTACTGCTGAATCACGGCCATCAGGGCGCCATCCGTCACGGAAAACTCTTCCGGACGCAGAGCATGTTCCTTGATTGCCTTGGGCAGCAGGTGCCGCTTGGCGATCTCGCGCTTTTCGTCTTCTGTGTATCCGGCAATACGGATCACTTCCATACGGTCCATTAGCGGACCCGGAATGTTGAGCGTATTGGCCGTCGTCACGAACATAACGTCGGACAGGTCGTATTCCACTTCCAGGTAGTGATCCATGAAGGTGGAGTTCTGTTCCGGATCCAGCACCTCCAGCAGAGCCGAGGACGGATCGCCGCGGAAGTCCATGCCCATCTTGTCGATTTCGTCGAGCAGGAAGAGCGGGTTCGCCTTCTTGGCCTTCTTCATCGACTGGACGATCTTGCCAGGCATGGAGCCGATATAGGTGCGGCGGTGACCGCGGATCTCGGCTTCGTCACGAACGCCCCCGAGCGCCATGCGAACATATTCGCGGCCCGTCGCCTTGGCGATCGACTTCGCAAGCGAGGTCTTACCCACACCTGGAGGTCCGACGAGGCACAGGATCGGGCCGCGGATCTTGGTTGCACGGGCCTGCACGGCCAGATACTCGACGATGCGTTCCTTGACCTTGTCGAGGCCAAAGTGATCGAGATCCAGAACCTGTTCGGCTGCGTTCAGATCAACCTTGACCTTGGACTTCTTGCCCCATGGCAGACCGAGCAGCCAATCCAGATAATTGCGCACGACTGTGGCTTCCGCCGACATCGGGCTCATCTGGCGCAGCTTCTTCATCTCCGCTTCGGCCTTTTCCTTGGCTTCCTTGGAGAGCTTGGTCTTGGCGATGCGCTCTTCCAGTTCGGCCATCTCGTCGCGGCCGTCCTCGCCGTCGCCAAGCTCCTTCTGGATCGCCTTCATCTGCTCATTCAGATAATATTCGCGCTGCGTCTTTTCCATCTGGCGCTTAACGCGCGAACGGATGCGCTTCTCAACCTGAAGAACCGAAATCTCGCCTTCCATGAAGCCGAGAGCCTTTTCCAGGCGCTGCTTCACGCTCACCGTTTCCAGCATTTCCTGCTTTTCGGTGATCTTGATGGAAAGATGCGATGCCACGGTGTCGGCGAGTTTGGAATAATCGTCGATTTGTCCAGCAGCGCCAACCACTTCCGGCGAAATCTTCTTGTTTAGCTTTACATAGCTTTCGAACTCGGACACGACTGAGCGAGACAGAGCCTCAATCTCTACAGCGTCTTCCGATGGCTCGTGCAGGATCGTTGCTGTCGCTTCATAGAAGTCTTCCCGGCCGGTGTATTCTTCAATCTGCGCACGACCCTTACCCTCGACGAGAACCTTGACGGTGCCGTCGGGCAGCTTCAGCAACTGAAGAACGTTGGCAACCGTGCCGACCTTGTGAATGGCAGACGGATCTGGATCATCGTCGCTCGCGTTGATCTGGGTGACAAGCATGATCTGCCTGTCGGAGCCCATGACCTCCTCCAGCGCGCGAATGGACTTCTCGCGTCCGACGAACAGTGGAACGATCATATGCGGGAAAACGACAATGTCGCGCAGGGGAAGTACGGGATAAGTACCGCCAGATGCAGCAGACGTAATGTTCGTCATATCATTTCCTTTCCATGGTCCCGTGAGGGACGCTTGCCGGACGTCTTGGAGAGTTTCCGGCGTATTCTTATTCGTGACAGAAAGTGGAGTTTCGCACTGTCATTTTCAAGTCACGAAAACCAGCAACCCGCCGTCTATCATGGGGTCGCATATTTTTAAAAAACCGATGGGCCTAATACGCCTTTTACTGTCCAACCCTTCCGCGCCCCGCGAGGGTGGATTTGATGAGCGACCTTTGTCGACACGCCGCATCATCACACAAATCACTCGTAAGAGTTTATCAGCAAAGCACAATCCGCTCCAACTTAAAATCGGAAGCCAGCCGCGTTATTCGCCACTTGTAGGTCTAAAACGGAAAAAAGGCCCGCCAGTGGCGAGCCTTTTCAACTCATTCACGATCAGCGTTAGCGATCAGGCCGATACATTGGCCTTTTCGTCCTGACGATCGGCGTAGATGTAGAGCGGACGAGCGAGACCGCTGACAACTTCGTCGGAAATGACCACCTCGCGTACGCCTTCCAGCGTCGGCAGGTCGAACATCGTGTCGAGCAGGATCTTTTCCATGATCGAGCGCAGACCGCGGGCACCCGTCTTGCGGGTGATCGCCTTGCGCGCGATTTCACGCAACGCATCCTCGTGGAATGTCAGTTCCACATCTTCCATCTCGAACAGACGCTGGTACTGCTTGACCAGAGCATTCTTCGGCTCGGACAGAATCTGGATCAGCGCATCCTCATCGAGATCCTCAAGCGTTGCCAGAACCGGCAGACGACCGATGAATTCGGGGATAAGGCCGAACTTGACCAAATCTTCCGGCTCGAGTTCACGCAGCACTTCGCCAACGCGGCGATCGTCTTCCGCCTTGACCGTCGCGCCGAAGCCGATGGACGTCTTCTCGCCACGAGCCGAGATAATCTTGTCGAGACCAGCAAATGCGCCGCCGCAGATGAAGAGGATGTTCGTCGTGTCCACTTGCAGGAACTCCTGCTGCGGATGCTTGCGGCCGCCCTGCGGAGGAACGGACGCGACCGTGCCTTCCATGATCTTCAGAAGCGCCTGCTGCACGCCCTCGCCCGATACGTCGCGCGTGATGGACGGATTGTCCGACTTGCGGGAAATCTTGTCCACTTCGTCTATGTAGACGATACCGCGCTGCGCCCGCTCGACATTGTAGTCGGCAGCCTGCAGCAGCTTCAGAATAATGTTTTCGACGTCTTCACCGACATAACCGGCTTCGGTGAGTGTCGTTGCATCGGCCATGGTGAACGGAACGTCGATGATGCGCGCCAACGTCTGGGCAAGATAGGTTTTGCCGCAACCGGTCGGGCCAACCAGCATGATGTTCGATTTCGCCAGTTCGACATCACCATTCTTGGAGGCGTGCGCCAGGCGCTTGTAATGGTTATGAACGGCAACAGACAGGATTTTCTTCGCCTGCTTCTGGCCGATGACGTATTCGTCGAGGATCTTGATGATGTCCTGCGGGGTGGGAACACCCTCACGTGACTTCACCATCGAGCTCTTGTTCTCCTCGCGGATGATGTCCATGCACAATTCGACGCATTCATCGCAGATGAACACCGTCGGCCCGGCAATCAGTTTCCGGACTTCGTGCTGGCTCTTGCCGCAGAATGAACAATAGAGTGTATTTTTCGAGTCGCCGCCGTTGCTGCCGCTGACTTTGCTCATATCTCTTTCCTTCCAGCACGCCGCAGGTCCGCCAAGCGGAGCGCGGTCAACTTACCGCCTGCAAATACGATCGCCACTTCCGGCCTTCGCATCCGCTTCGTTCCCGGGGTACTAGCCGTATCAGATACATGAACTGACGCACGGCGGCAACGAATTCCCCTTAAAACCCCGGAACACGCGTGCTCCGGTATCTCTTCCTATGCTCTCCTCAAAAGCTTTACGCCATTCAGGAGAGCTTGGTTCAGACTACGTCATAAAATTTCAACATAGCCTTAATATGTACTATTAGCGCTTTATTTGCCGGTTTAAAGCCTAGAATTAAATCTGAGCCGACAAACCGGCATCAAAGCGCAAACACCTTAATTTGCAGAAACGCCTTCGATTTCCTGGCGGGAGGTGAGGATCTTGTCGATCACGCCCCAATCCTTCGCCTCTTCGGCATCCATAAAGTGGTCGCGGTCGAGCGTCTTTTCAACGTCTTCCAACGTACGACCTGTGTGCTTTACGTAGACTTCATTGAGGCGACGCTTCATCTTGATGATATCACGTGCGTGGCGCTCGATGTCGGATGCCTGACCCTGGAAACCGCCGGACGGCTGGTGAACCATGATGCGAGCATTCGGGGTTGCAAAGCGCATGCCCTTTTCGCCGGCAGCCAGCAGCAACGAGCCCATCGAGGCTGCTTGTCCAACGCAGAGCGTAGAGACCGCAGGACGGATGAACTGCATCGTATCATAGATCGCCATGCCGGCGGTCACGACGCCGCCTGGCGAATTGATGTAGAGCGCGATTTCCTTCTTCGGATTTTCGGCTTCAAGGAACAGAAGCTGGGCACAAACGAGCGACGCCATGTGATCTTCGACAGGACCTGTCAGGAAGATGATGCGCTCTTTGAGAAGACGGGAGTAGATGTCATAGGAGCGCTCACCACGGTTGGTTTGCTCCACGACCATCGGCACCAGAGCCATGGCGGTATCAACTGGATTTGTCATGTCCGTCCTTTATCCAATTCTTGCCCGGAAGCTCCGAGCGCCCGGAATCATTATTCGTCAACTCACTACATAGAGTGTCCTTGGTCGGCACTTCAAGACTGAGGCGGCGGATATCCTTAATAGCGAGGACAATTCTTGCTCTGCTTTAAAGATGAAATCGCCTGCGGACCAGTCTCTCGCGCGCTATGCCACACCCTCATCAACGACCAACACCTCGACTGGTCAACAAGCGGTTAAGCTGAAGCGATGCTGTGCCGAATTCTTTACGTTACGTAAGGAAGATAGGGCGAGCGAGAGTTTTTCGTTGAAAGTCACCTTTCGGAGGACTACACGTCGAAGTGGCGTTATCGACCTCCTTCCTCGTTCACACTCGACGATCAGGCGAAGCGACCCATCGAAATTCAATTAGGATAGCGCAGTGTTCCAGGCCCAAACAGGCATGCTTCTCTGGTCGTTGGAAACGTCGACCCTTGCCGCACTGCTGGCCATGCTTTGGTTTCATGCGCCGTCGAAAAAACATCACCTCTTCTTCGCTTGCGGTTTTGCGGTTATCGGCGTCGGCTTTGCGCTGGTGTCGCAGCGGGGCTATCTCGCCGATTTCTGGACGATCATCGTAGGCAACACGCTTGCGCTTTCGGCCTCCGGCTTCTGGCTTGCCGGTCTGCTTCGCCTCGAGCAGCGAAAAATCGAAGGCTGGATCTTCATCCCGCCGCTCTTGTGGCTGGCCTTCATGTTTCTGCCGCCAGTGCGCGACAGCATGCTGGCACGCGTGCTTGTCTATCATGCCTGCGCCGCCATCGGTTACTTCACAATTGCCGGCGTTGTGCTGACTTCTAAAGAGCCTCGTTCGACGACGCGTAAGCTCTTTGCCGCCGCACTCGTTGTCCATGCGCTCATCGGTCCTTTAACCGCGGCCCTTATCATTCCCTACAACATGCTTGCAGGCCAGACACTGCCGCTGACCGCACCGGTTGCTTACTCAGCGGCCTTCAGCTTCGTGGTGCTGATGATGATTGCTGTGAAGATGTTCATGGAGGACAACGAGAGACGGCTGCATCGCCTGTCGGTTACAGATCATCTCACGGGCGTTCTGAACAGACGCGGGCTGATGGAGAGATTTCCGCAGATCAAGACGGCGCCGGAACATCGCTCTTCACAACTTCTACTTGCGCTGTTCGACATAGATCATTTCAAGAAGATCAATGACCGGCACGGTCACCAGTGTGGTGACGAGGTGTTGGTGCAGTTCTGCGAACTCGTTAACCGTATTGTCGGCGGCAAGGGCACCTTCGTGCGCATGGGCGGAGAAGAGTTCGCTTATCTGCTGACCCACGACGACCTGAACGCAGCTCTCAGGATCGTCGATGGCGTGCGCGTCTATTTCTCCCGTCTGCCCACAGAAGGGACGGAAGAAAGCTTCACGTCCACGGTCAGCATAGGCATCTACTCCGCACCCGTGGCGGAAGCGGAACTGGATCTGATGCTGAAAATGGCCGACCGGGCGCTCTATGCGGCCAAGTCCGCAGGACGCAATCGCACGGTCTTGAACGACGGCGTCGCCAATGTCGTGTTGCCGGCAGATGACCGTGGCGAAGACCCGCACGACAACAACGCCGACAGGCAGGTGGCGGCACTCAACCGCATCGCGGCTATCGGCAGCGCTTGAACCTCTTTCACGCCTGAAATCTCTTTTCCGTCGCCGACGTTTTCGCTAGATGTTCGGGCATGAACACCATGCTCGACTTTCTCCACATCGATCCTCAGACGCGGTCCGTTTCGCTCGACGCCCGTAACCCGGCGTTTTACGGCGATCCCAACGCCACATACGCTCAGCTTCACGCCCACTGTCCAACCTTCTACTGGAAGGAACAGAAGCAATGGTTCTTTACCGGCTATGATCATGTCAACGCGCTGTTGCGCGACCGTCGCTTCGGGCGCCAGATCCTGCATATCGCCACGCGTGAAGAACTCGGCCTTCCCGAGCCGCTCGAGCACACTCAGAATTTCGATGCGGCTGAGCGCCATTCCCTGCTGGAAATCGAGCCGCCGGCACACACCCGCCTTCGCACACTTGTCAACCGCGCCTTCGTTTCCCGCCACGTGGAGAAGATGAAGCCGGAGATCGAGGCACTCGCGCACGAGCTTATCGACCGCTTCGAAAAGGACGGCGAGACGGAGCTGCTCTCGTCGTTTGCCGACATCATCCCTGTGACGATGATTGCCCGGATGATCGGCATTCCCGAGGAGATGGGACCTCAACTGCTGAAATGGTCGCACGCCTATGTCGGCATGTACATGTTCAAGCGTAGTCGCGAAGACGAGCTTGCCGCCGACCGCGCGGCCAAGGAATTCGCGGATTATGTGCGAAGCGTGATTGCTAAGCGGCGGGCCGAACCAAAGGATGATCTGCTCAGCCATATGATCCACACGGAACATAAGGGACAGTTCCTCACCGATGACGAACTGATCTCCACCACCATTGTGCTTCTCAACGCCGGCCATGAGGCGACCGTCCACCAGATCGGAAACTCCGTCCGTGTCATCTTGGAAAGCGGCCTTAATCCTCCGTCGCTCTTCAGCGACGAGAAGACAACCGAACGGACCGTTGAAGAAACGCTGCGTATCGGCGCGCCCGTCCATATCTTCCAGCGTTGGGCATTGGAGCCTGTGGAGATCGACGGCGTGACATTCGAGCGAGGCGATAAAGTCAGCCTCATCCTCGCCGCCGCCAATCTCGATCCGCAAAAATTCAGCGATCCCCTCGCCTTCAAGCCGGATCGCGCCGAGGCGCCGAACCTCTCCTTTGGTGCGGGCATCCATTTCTGCATCGGCGCCCCGCTGGCGCGGCTGGAACTGAATATCGTCCTTCCACTTCTCTTCCAGCGCTTGCCGCATCTCAAGCTGGCGAGCCAGCCGAAGGTCAAGGACGTCTATCACTTCCACGGCCTGGAAAGGCTCGACCTCACATGGTGAGGTCGTCTGCTCCCCGCGCGTAACGGTTCATCAGTGTTTCTATCGCCTGTCGCATAGCGTCGCGCAATTCCGGCGGGTCAATCACTTCGACCTCTGGCCCGAGCTTCAGCATTTCATGCACGGCCATGCGCGTTTGCGCCACCGGCAGCCGCACCGTTTGCCAGCCAGCTTCGTCGGCTTCTTCGACGAAGCTCAGATTGGCACGGACGTAAGGTGGCGCCGTATGCTCGATCTCCTTCAAGCCATAAGGTGAAATCCGGATCATTGCCCAATTCGGGTAGAGATCGAGCTCTAGTCTCCTCGTGTTTTCAGTCCAGTAGTCGGCCAGATTAAACGCTTTCGGCCAATCGAAGCTTTCGTCAGTCACGATAAGGTCGAGGACGCGTGAAATGCGGTAGGTGCGAACCGTGTCGTCAACGCGCGCGACCAGATACCAGGCGCCCCCTTTCATGACGATGCCCAGCGGCTCTGCGACCCGCGTCTTTTCGGCTGTCCACGAGCGGTATCTGATCCGGATACGTTTCGAATTCCAGACAGCGCCGGCGATGGCTTGCAGATTAAGCGGTTGCTCCCCCTCGGCGAGCCATGTCGGTGCGTCGAGGTGAAATTTCGTTTGCAGCCGCCGCGCGCTTTCGCGCAAATCCTCGGGCAAGGCGGCTGTCAGTTTCTTCTGCGCCCCCGCCATTAGCGCTCCCAAGCCGAGATCGGCAGCAGCGCCGGGAATACCCGAGAGGAACATGGCTTCCGCCTCGGCAGGGGTCAGCCCGTTCAGGCGCACGCGGTAACCGTCCAGCAGCCGATACCCGCCTTCCGACCCACGTTCGCTGTAGACGGGAACACCCGACAGCGAGAGCGCGTCAATGTCGCGATAGATCGTCCGAACCGAGACATCATTTTCCTCAGCCAAGAGTTCGGCTGTTACGAGGCCCTTCGCCTGGAGGGTGGTGAGAATGTTGATCAGCCGGCTCGCGCGCATCGAAGAAGTTCCTGTTTCTCGATCTATTGCTAACCCAACCTGACATGATCTGACAGGTATGGAAGCGCAATCTCTCCATATCGCAATTCGCGAGATCGATCAGAACGGGAGACAACAAATGACCACAAGCCATGAGCTTACACTTTTCTACTCACCACAAACGCGTGCAACTGGAGCCCGCATTTTGCTGGAGGAGCTGAATGTGCCCTATGAACTACACGTTTTGAACATGAAGGCCGGCGAACAGCGGCAACCGGAGTATTTGAGCATCAACCCGCTCGGTAAAGTACCCGCGGTGCGTGTCGGTAATACGTTGATCACGGAACAGGGCGCGATCTATCTGTATCTTGCCGATCTATTCCCAGAGCGGAATCTGGCCCCAGGCCTCACCGATCCGGGTCGCGGCGCCTATGTCCGTTGGCTGTTCATCTATGGCAGTTGCTTTGAACCGGCCATCGTCGACCGCTACATGAAGCGGGAGCCAGCATCTTTGAACGACACACCCTATGCAAGCTATGAAGCCCTGTTCGACATGCTGGAAGCGCAGCTTGAGAAGGGGCCCTATCTGCTCGGCGATCGATTCACGGCCGCCGATCTTCTGTGGGGCATTGCTCTCATCTGGACGACGATGTTCGGCCTCGTGCAAGTCCGTCCCGCCTTTCAGCGTTACATGGATCGCATCAGCGCTCGGCAAAGCGTTCAGACAGTCACCGCACAGGACGCGGCCATGGTCTCTGAACATCAAGCGGCAGCAGCCGCCCTTAGCAAGTCTGTCTAATGATGACAGGAGACGATGCGTCTGAGGTAGCCTGTCCTACATTCGAACCACATAATCCTTTCGTGTCGTCTCCACCACTTCCCATGTGCCTTTAAAACCGGGGCGGATGATTTGGCGGTCGCCCGCCTTCAAGTGAACGGGCTCGCCACCATCTTCCGTCAGAATGGAATGGCCCTCTAGGATGTTGAAGTACTCCCATTCGTCATACTCAACGCGCCATTTGCCGGGAGTGGATTGCCAGATACCAGCATAGATACCGCCTTCGGCCTCCTCCAGGTTCCAACTGGTGAATTTTGGGCCGCCGGCAATCAGCCGGGCGGGCGCGGGAGCGCCCTCCTCCGGCTGAATGGTGGAAAGATCGCCGTCCGGCTTGAAATTGAGTGTGAAAGCCATCGGCGATCTTATCCTTCCAGATTGTTGCTTCTCAGCTATTTTGGCTCGTCAGATCTTTGCAAGCGACTGCTCAAGATCGGCGATGATATCCTTCACATCCTCTATGCCGATGGAGAGGCGCACAACGTCTGGACCGGCACCTGCAGCAACCTGCTGCTCAGGCGTGAGCTGAGCATGGGTCGTGGATGCCGGGTGGATGACGAGAGAACGCGTGTCGCCAATATTGGCGAGATGCGAGAAGAGCTGCAATCCTTCCACCAGCGACTTGCCAGCCTGGTACCCGTCTTTTACGGCGAAGGTGAAGACCGATCCCGCGCCCTTTGGCGAGTAGCGTTGCTGCAGGGCGTGGTTGTCGCTGTCGTCTAACCCCGCATAATGCACCCAGCCGATCTTCGGATGCGCCTTCAGCCATTTGGCCACGGCCAGCGCATTGTCTGAATGGCGCTGGACGCGCAGCGGCAGCGTTTCAATGCCGGTAAGGATCAGGAAGGCGTTGAAAGGGGAAATCGAAGGGCCGAGGTCTCGAAGCCCGAGGACCCGTGTGGCAATGGCAAAGGCGAAATTGCCGAAGGTCTGGTGCAGCACAACGCCTGAATATTCCGGGCGCGGTTGCGAGAGGGCCGGAAACTTGTCCGACGCGGACCAGTCGAACGTTCCGCCATCGACGATGATGCCGCCCATGGAGTTGCCATGGCCGCCGAGAAACTTCGTCAGCGAGTGAACGACGATGTCAGCACCGTGTTCGATCGGCCGAATGAGATAGGGACTAGCCATCGTGTTATCGACGATCAAAGGCAGGCCATGTCTGTGTGCTACTTCTGCGATCGCAGCGATATCGACAAATGTGCCACCTGGATTGGCAAGGCTCTCGACGAAAATCGCTTTCGTCCGCTCATCGATCTGGCTCTCGAAGTTGGCCGGATCGGCGGCATCCGCCCAACGCACCTGCCAGCCGAAGTTCTGGAAGGAGTGTCCGAACTGGTTGATCGAGCCGCCATATAGCTGGCGAGCGGCGACGAAGTTGTCTCCGGATTGCAGCAGCGTGTGGAAGACCAGCAATTGCGCCGCATGCCCGGAGGCTACAGCAAGCGCGGCGGTTCCGCCCTCAAGGGCTGCGACACGCTCTTCAAGAACCGCCTGGGTGGGGTTCATGATGCGGGTGTAGATATTGCCGAATTCCTTCAGCCCGAAGAGCGCTGCCGCGTGATCGGAATCACGAAATGCGTAAGCGGTTGTCTGATATATCGGCGTGGTGCGCGCGCCGGTCGTCGGATCCGGCTGCGCACCGGCGTGAATGGCAAGGGTGGAAAAGCCCGGCGTATGGTCTGACATGGTGTCCCTCCGACTGTCTTTTTTAAACAAGCACGGCGGGATCATATCGCTTCGACGCCGAATGATAAGTGCGACTTATCCTAACTATCGCCCGATATTGAGACGAGGATGCTCAATGGCCGGGCAACGATCCATGATCACTTCCACGCCGTAATGCTCTCCCTTTGCCGCCGCATCGTGATCTTTAACGCCGAGCTGCGCCCAGACGACCTTTGGACGGGGCGACATGTGGATTACTTCTTCCATCACACCGGAAAGAAACTCCGAAGCTCGAAACACATCGACCATATCGACTGGCTCAGGGATATCTGCAAGCTTGGCGTAAACCTTTTGTCCGAGGATTTCCTTGCCTTCCTGGCCGGGGTTGACGGGGAAAACCGTGTAACCCTTGGACAGAAGAAACGACATGACGCCATGGCTGGGGCGCGCGGCATTTGGCGAAGCTCCGACCAATGCGATCGTCTTCGTATCGTTCAGAATGCGACGAATGTCCTCATCTTCATAGTTGTCGTGATCCATGATGTCATCCTCCTCTTATCGGCTAACCGTCTCCGGCTTCACGTTACAATAGATGAAAACATCAATTCCTCGTCGCAGAAAAGGATGCGTGATTTTGTACCGCGCACTGCTCTTTTAAGCGATGGCAGAGGAATTGCCCTATCGTACTATCTTTGTTCGAATTTCGTTCATGCTCACTTTAGAAACTACTTATAGTTACATTAGCGATCTACGTTTCTGGTATAACAAATCCCAATCTGAAACGTTTAAGCTCCGATTAATCGCGATCTTTTAAGGGATCGACATCTTCTCGTCCTTGAAATCTCACCAGCGAAAACATCTTGGAATTGCAATTATTGAGAGTCTCACACAGCGGCTGTGGGGTGATCGAAACGAAATCATTTCGACTTTTTGCACGCCCTCCGTGAGCATTTCCACGATTTGAGTTCTTCGTAATCAGTTTTGCCTTTTCGCAGGAAGGCGCGGCATCCCGTTCCTCTACCGTGATCGCAAAACCACTGCACACTTGTGCGCGGCATGGTCTAGACTTCCGTTTTCACCCAGACGCTTCGTGAGTCGCCCGTGTCCCTTGATGTCTTGCTGCTTGTTCTTCTAGGCGCTCTCCTGCACGCATCATGGAATGCGCTCGTCAAATCCGGATCGGACAAGGCACTGGACGCATCGCTGATCGCGGCGGGTGCAGCGATCTGTTGTATTCCGTTCCTGCCATTTCTACCGCTTCCCGGGATTGTCGCTTTACCCTTTCTCGTCGCTTCAGCATTCCTGCAGTTTGCTTATTTCCGGCTGGTCGCCGCAGCCTATACCGTCGGCGATATCGGCCTCGTCTATCCTGTCATGCGTGGTGTCGCACCCTTGATCGTTGCGGCAAACAGCAGCCTCTTTCTCGATGAACGGTTGAGTACAGCCGCATTCGCTGGCATCGCGGTCATCTCCGCAGGCATTCTTACACTTGCGTTCGAAGCACGCCGTGGCGGTCGCCAAGCCATCTTGCTGGCGCTTGCCAATGCCGTCGTGATCGCGGGTTATACCTTTGTGGATGGCGTCGGTGCGCGCACGTCGGGGAATGCCATTTCCTATACGCTGTGGATGTCCCTGCTCCCGCCTGTCCTGCTCTTCTCCTATGCCTTCTACCAACGTGGTTATCTGCCGGTCGTGCAGCATGTGAGGCGCAACTGGTGGCGCGGTCTTGCCGGTGGCGGCGGCTCGATTTTGTCCTACGGACTTGCGCTCTGGGCAATGACGCAGGCGCCGGTAGCGGTGGTGGCCGCCTTGCGCGAAACGTCCATTCTCTTCGCCATCCTGATCTCGGTTTTCCTTCTCAAGGAAAAAGCCAGCATCTGGCGCTACGTCGCCGGCGGCATCATCGCGACAGGCGTTCTCATCATGAGGCTTGGCTAAAAACGCCAGGATTTTTGTGGTATTATAAAACCACATAAATAACCTATTGATTTCTATTATCTATTTTTGGAGGCTGGACTTTCGCACCTGTTGACGGTTGACGACGCACCGCCTATAAGCGCGCCAGACTGAATTCTCATGGAATACATGTCTTCCGGCACGCGCAAATGCGGCCAAATCAAGCAACAAGAAACGCCCGCGTCTCACCTGGCAACAGCAGGATGACGGGTCCAAAAGAAAGTGAAAAGAATGTCTACTTTCGTTCAGAAGCCCGCTGAGGTGGAGAAGAAGTGGGTCATCATCGACGCCGAAGGCCTCGTTGTTGGTCGTCTCGCCACCCTCGTTGCTACCCGCCTGCGCGGCAAGCACAAGGCAACCTACACCCCCCACGTCGATGACGGCGACAATGTCATCATCATCAATGCGGAAAAGGTTGTCTTCACCGGCAAGAAGTATTCCGACAAGAAGTACTACTGGCACACCGGTTACCCGGGTGGCATCAAGGAGCGTACGGCTCGCCAGATCATCGAAGGTCGCTTCCCGGAGCGCGTCGTTGAAAAGGCTGTCGAGCGCATGATCCCGCGTGGTCCGCTTGGTCGTCGCCAGATGAAGAACCTTCGCGTTTACGCTGGTTCGAACCACCCGCACGAAGCACAGCAGCCTGTCGCTCTCGACGTTGCATCGCTGAACAAGAAGAACGTAAGGAGCGCCTGATAATGGCCGATCTTTCCTCCCTGAAAGACCTCGCCCCGGCATCGGAAGCTTCGGCTCCCGTACACGTCCGCAAGGTTGACACTCTCGGTCGCTCCTACGCGACCGGCAAGCGCAAGAACGCCGTCGCCCGCGTGTGGGTCAAGGCTGGTTCCGGCAAAATCATCATCAATGGCCGTGACTTCACTGCCTACTTCGCACGTCCGGTTCTGCAGATGATCCTGCAGCAGCCGATCGTTGCAGCAGCACGCACGGGTCAGTTCGACATCATTGCGACCGTTGCTGGTGGTGGTCTCTCCGGTCAGGCCGGTGCCGTTCGTCACGGTCTGTCCAAGGCTCTCACCTACTTCGAACCGGGCCTGCGCTCCGTTCTGAAGAAGGGTGGCTTCCTGACCCGCGACAGCCGCGTTGTTGAGCGTAAGAAGTACGGTAAGGCCAAGGCCCGCCGCAGCTTCCAGTTCTCCAAGCGCTAATCACTTCTGGAATACAAAATCGGAAAGGCGGGGCTTCGGCTCCGCCTTTTTCTATTGGTGCTTCCGCAAGGGAATCTTGAGACTGCACATTGAAGTGCACTTTCACGCGGCAAAGACCGCCGAACGCTGCCATGCAGCGATCGCGAATCCGCCTCCACTGTGTTCGACGTTCTTAGTTGAGCGGCAGGGGTATCGACCCCGTTATTCCGTCAGCGCCAAAGAGCTCATCCGCAACTGCGGCGGCAATCCGTTCTGCCCCTGCCCGGGTGTAGTGACCGCGGTCGGCGATATAGGCCACGCCGTCCAGGCCAAAGTCGCACCCCCCTTTTGAAATCGGGTCGCAGAAGAGTTGCTCCGGCAGCACCTTGGTGACGTCTTGAGGCAGACCTGAATTCAATAGCTGATAGGCGCGGCCCGTGTTGGCCTCGAAATCCGCCTTCGAAAGTTCGAAGCTCGGCGCGGGATCGCCTCGCAGCATGCGTGCCGCCATGACATCTACCAACGGTTTATCGAAGCGCGGTCCAGGATAGACGATCACCACCTGTTTTCCGGTGGCCTGCAGCCTTTGGACCGTTTCACGAAGATTGTCGGCGATGGCCTGAAGCGGCATCGCGGAGTTTGCGTACACTTTGCTGTCGATCTGCATATAGGGTGCGGCCAGAAAGCTGACCCAGGAGGCTGACAGAATGACGGTCTCGACATTGCTGGCGGCCAGGTAGTCCAGTGCGCGCTTGTTGAATTCGTCGCAATTGGCAGCGCCCTCTTCCCGTGCTGGATAGATTCCGAGGATCGGTGCGCAGAAGCCGTGGGTCAGTTGCACCATGCCGATGTTGCGGCGTTTGAATTCCTCCTGCAAGGAGGGAGAAATCGACGCCCCGATGGAATCTCCCCAAACGGCGATCGTACGGCCGCTGCCAATATTGAACATGCATTCCATGCTGGGCAGCGCCGGAAGACCGTCCTCTTTTTGGAAGAGACAGTTGCTGCTCCACGTCGTGCGGGCGACGAATTCCCTGACATTGGTTGGAAGCCGGGACGGCAGACCCTCTTTCACATCGCCCCAAGCGCCAAAACCAACAAGCCCGACGGCAAGTGCGGATGCCGCCCACGCGAGATTGGGGAAACGAACGCGTTGCCCACGAAACGGCTGTTCGACGAAACACCAACTGAAGGCTGAGAGCAGCAGGACGAGACCAATCAATCCGCACATGACAAGGGTCGATGGCGGTTCTGGACTGCGGATGCGCCAAAAAGCGAAGACCGGCTGGTGCCAGAGATATGCACTGAAGCTGATCCGGCCAAGCCATACCAGTGGAGGGAATGCCAGGATACGTCCGACCACGCTCGTGTGCGAGGCAAACAAGAGAACAAGAGCTGTTCCTCCCGTGGGGAGCAGGGCCACAAGCGACGGAATGTTGAGCGAGGAGTTGAACAAAAAGATCGATAAGAGGACGAGTAAAAGCCCTGCCGCTGCAAGAGTGTCGCTTATACGCCTTTCCTTGCCAAAGACGTGAAATGCGCAGATCGACCCGAGGAGAATTTCCCAGACGCGGGTTGGCAACAGGTAGTAGTTGGTGACGGGAAAAAAGCGCACGCCAGCTTCGCTCAGCAACAAGCTACTCGCAGCAAGGGCAAGGACGATCGAGAAGATCGTCCTAATCTTGAGGCGAAACAGAAAGAGCAGCGGGAAAAGCAAGTAGAACTGCTCTTCGAGACCGAGGCTCCACGTATGGATCAACGGGACTTCCGCCGTCTCTGGCGAAAAGTAGTCGGTATTTCTCAGGAAGTAGATGTTGGAAAGCGAAAGCGTTGCCGCAATTAGGCTCTTGGAAAACTGCTCATAGGCGTCCGGCAGCAGCCACATCCAAGCAAAGGGAATGGTGCAGATCAGGACAAAGAAAAGCGCAGGAAGAATGCGTCGCACGCGGCGCGCATAAAAGCGACCAATCGAGAAGCGGCCTTGCGCATATTCGCGCAGAATGACCTTCGTGATCAGATAGCCACTGATGACGAAGAAGATATCGACACCGATATAGCCGCCGTCAAAGGCTGCGAAACCGGCATGGGCAAAAATGACGGCCACTAGTCCCAGTGCACGCAGGCCGTCAATTTCGGGTCGATAGTTCATAAAAACCACATGTAACGTTGCGTATAGCTAGCCTTCGAGAACGGCTTCTACCGAGCCAGCGCAGTTTCGACCTATCCATGGTGCGCCAGGATGATCGGTGAGAACGCATGGCTGTACTGGAAATGCCGGAACCGAAAGACCCGAACACGACGGCGAAGCAGCTGGATATACTCTCAGATTAGTTCTTTACGAGGTGTTTACCACGGGGCAACCTTATCCCGAACAGCTTAATGCGATATTGAATATTCTGAACTTTTTCACCGAAGGATGAGCAATGGCTAAAAAGACGATCGATCACGCCTTCACCGCTTCGTCTCTCACCTCGGCGGCCAGCGATCCGACCCATGCGGGCGTGCTGTCTTTCATGCGCCGCCGCTACAGCAAGAACCTCGAAGATGCTTCGACCGTCGTCTGGGGCATTCCATTCGACGCGGCTACATCCAATCGTCCGGGCGCTCGTTTCGGGCCTCAGGCGATCCGCCGCGCATCTGCTATTTTCGACAACGATCCGCAATACCCGTTCGGGCGCGATCTCTTCGAGACCATGCCGACGATCGATTATGGCGACTGCCTGCTGGACTATGGAAATCACTGGCAGACGCCGGAGACAATCGAACAGGAGGCGCGCAAGATCATCGCCAACAGCGACTATTTGCTGACGCTCGGCGGCGACCATTTCATCACATGGCCGCTCCTGAAAGCGCATGTGGCCAAGCACGGTCGGCTGGCGCTGGTTCAGTTCGATGCGCATCAGGACACATGGTTCGACGATGGAAAACGTATCGATCATGGCTCCTTTGTCGTCCGCACGGTACGGGACGGGCTGATCGATCCGGATCGCTCGATCCAGATCGGTATTCGCACCCACGCACCCGAAGATTGCGGCATCAAAATCCTGCATGGATACGAGGTCGAAGAGATGCGCGCGAGCGACATCGCCTCGCTGATCGTCAAGCACACTGGCGGGCTGCCAGCCTATCTGACCTTCGATATCGACTGCCTCGACCCTGCCTTTGCGCCAGGCACCGGCACACCCGTGGCGGGTGGGCCATCGAGCGCTAAAATCCTGTCGGTACTGCGCGGTCTTGAGCAGCTCGATATCCGTGGTTCCGATGTGGTGGAGGTGGCACCAGCCTACGACCATGCCGACATCACCGCCATTGCCGGGGCAACGGTTGCGATGTATATGCTTGGGCTACGTGCAGAGCGGCTTGCAAGATCGACTTGATACGCGTCTCTCGGGCTAACAAATCGAGTCTGAAAACACCCACAACACATTGAATATGTAAGGTTAAGGACATGGCAGCGAAAATCTTCATCGATGGCGAACACGGCACCACAGGCTTGCAGATCCGCACGCGCCTAGCCGACCGTCGCGATATCGAGCTGCTGTCGATTCCCGAGGCGGAGCGCCGTAACGCGTCCATGCGCGAGGATATGCTAAACAGCGCCGATATCTCGATCCTCTGCCTGCCGGATGATGCCTCCAAGGAAGCTGTTTCCATGGTCTCCGGCAACAACAAGGTCAGGATTATTGATACCTCCACCGCTTTCCGCATCCATCCGGACTGGGCCTATGGCTTTGCCGAAATGGACAAGCATCAGGCCGAAAAGGTTCGCTCCGCACGTTTCGTTGCAAATCCCGGCTGCTACCCCACCGGCGCCATCGGTCTGATCCGCCCCTTGCGCGCCGCGGGCATTCTGCCTGACGACTATCCAGTCAGCGTCAACGCCGTTTCGGGTTATACCGGCGGCGGCAAACAGATGATAGCGCAGATGGAAGATCAGAGTCGCGAGGATGCTATCAGTGCCAACAACTTCCTTTATGGTCTGACGCTCAAGCACAAGCACGTGCCGGAGATGAAGAACCACGGCCTCCTGGATCGTGCACCGCTCTTTTCGCCGTCGGTCGGTCGCTTCCCGCAGGGCATGATCGTTCAGGTTCCGCTGTTTGCGGCCGACCTCAAGGACGGCACGACGGTGGAAACGGTTCACGCCGCCCTCGCGCAGCATTATGCCGGACAGGACATCGTCAAGGTTGTGGCTCTGGAAGAGAGCAAGTCGATCGCGCGTATCGATGCCGAAGAGCTCGCCAATCAGGATATTATGAAGCTCTACGTGTTTGGTAATGCCGAGCACATCAACCTCGTGGCGGTTCTTGACAATCTCGGCAAGGGTGCATCCGGTGCGGCTGTTCAGAACATGGAGCTGATGCTGTCTGCATGAGCGCCAATATTGTCACCTGCGACATTCCAGACGAGATCAAAAGGCGGTGGAGCATTTCCTCCGCCTTTTTTCTTGCCGATACGCCGAGCAGCATCGTTCATCGCGTGACGCTCTCAGATGGATCATCGGCTGTCTTGAAGCGATTGAAGCCGCGTGGTTTGGGCGAGCTTCCCGGCATGATTTTTCTGGAGTGGCGGCGGGGCCGAGGTGCTGTGCGGCTCCTGCAGAAGAAGGGCACGGAATGCCTCCTGGAGGATGCGGGTGATCTGACACTGCGAGCTTACCGTCTCCAGCAGGGCGAAGAGGCAGCAAATAGGATAATCTGCGACGTCCTGAAGACGCTCCACGCGCCAGCCGGAGAGCCGCACGGTGCGCTTACGCCGCTCGATCAACATTTCCGATCTCTCTTTGTCCGAGTTGAGACGGAAGGGAGTCAGCGCCTGCGGGAGCCTTTGCGGTATTGCGCCCAGCTGACACGCGAGCTTCTGGCTAACCAGGATACGATGACACCGCTGCACGGAGACCTGCACCACGACAACATTGTCACAGGTGGGGCACGCGGTTGGTTGGCAATCGATCCACAAGGCCTTGTCGGCGATCGGGCTTATGACGTGGCAAACATTTTCGGCAATCCGCTGAATGCGCTGCCGGAGATCGTCGATCCGCAACGGATCAAACGGCTCTGTGACTTCTTCTCAGAAACGCTGGACTGCCCGAAAGAGAAAATCCTTCGCTATGCCATCGCGCACGCGGGAGTATCGATCTGCTGGTCACTCGAGGATGGCGGCTGCCTCGATGAAAGCGAAAACGCCCTGGAGCGTCTCGCCTTCCTTACCGTCGCGCGCGGCCTGCTGAGCGACCTTAATTCCTGACTTCGACGGTCACTGGTGCAGGATATTCTCCGATGAAGCCGCGCCAGTGAGCGATGGCAAAACCAAGGACGATGAGTGCCATGCCCTGATGGGCAAGCGCTACATGAATATCCACGTGGGTCAGAAGCGTCGTGATGCCAAGCCCTGCCTGCATACAGATCAGCACGAAAAACAGCACGGACCGTCGTGCGTGCGGCGTGTTCGGCAGGGCGCGGGAAAGGCTCACCATGTGCCAGAGCGTGGCGGCGAAGAGCGTATAGGCGCCAAGGCGATGGACAAATTGCACGGTCTTCGGATTCTCAAAGAGATTGATCCACCAGGGTTGCTGGATAAACAGATCACCCGGAACGAGAGAGCCATCCATCAGCGGCCATGTGTTGTAGGAGAGCCCGGCATTGAGGCCGGCGACCAGCGCGCCCAGATAAATCTGGACAAGACAGAGCACCGCCAGCAACGCTGCAAAGCCCCTGCCCTCATGCTCCCGTGACGCTTCTGGAGAATGGTAGGACAGACCGCGCAAGATCCACGTGCAGCCAGCAAAGATCAGGCAGGCGATCGTCAGGTGCGTGGCAAGCCGATACTGAGACACGTCGGTGCGGTTGACCAGGCCAGACGACACCATCCACCAACCAACGAAACCCTGGAAACCGCCAAGCGCCAGAAGACCGACAAGTGGCAGGCGCAAACGCTTTTCGATCCGTCCTGTCAACCAGAAATAAGCAAGCGGCAGGGCAAAAATCAGCCCAATGGTTCGCGCTAGAAGGCGATGCGCCCACTCCCACCAGAAGATGGTTTTGAACTCGTCTAGCGACATGCCGCGGTTGATTTCCTGGTATTGCGGTATGCGCTTGTAGAGCTGGAATTCCTCTTCCCATTCGGCGACCGTCAAGGGCGGGATAGCACCGTGGATCGGCTTCCATTCCGTGATCGACAGACCCGATTCGGTCAGACGGGTGGCACCACCCACAAGCACCAGACAGAACAGCGTGAACAGCACGACGCGTAACCAGATGCGCAAAAGCTTGCGATTGCTTTCCTGCCGCTGCAAAGCGGTTTTTACCCGTTTTTCGACAGAGGCATCCGCCCTCGCCACCGTATCGGATCGCATTCTTGACACTCCACAATTTCTCACATTGGTTTGCCCCAACCGGCTGGGCAAAACAAGGGGTTAGCCTTTGCGGCATCGGGTCGCGGCGGGCAAGCTTGTGAAAAGCGATTCCGTTTTTGACGAGCGCTGTTATACAGGGATCCTACGAGTCAGCGACGGACAAAACTCAAAGCCATGCATCCCCGCCTCAGATCCTTCATCGGCACCATCGTCATCATTCTGCTGGTCGTGACTTATGCGGTTGTTGCAACGGCCTTCGCCTCTGCAACGCTTGCGAACTCGCCATGGTGGATTCACCTCGGCTACTTCGTGCTGTCCGGTTTGCTGTGGATCTTGCCGGCCATGCTGATCATCAAGTGGATGGCCGGTCCGAAACGGCAGAAATAAACTTAGCTATGCGGGCTGTGCCGAAGTTCTCGATGCCAATACCATCGGGATAATCTGGCTATGGCCGCTCGTGCGGAACGCCGTTTCTGCCTCGCGCAGTACCTCCGCATCACCGTCGGGAACGGACAGAACGATATCCGCATCGACATATTTGAGGATGCGGGAAATCTCGATGGGATTGGCTGCGCCAAATTCGAGCAGCACGGTGTCGTAACTTCCCGACAAGGCGCCGAGCACCATCACCAGCCGGTCCAGCACGCCACTCACGCGATGTCCTGAGCCCACTCCTTGTGGAACGATATGTGCGGTGGACAACCGGTCGCGATGGATGGTCTCACCGAAGGCCGCGTCACCCGTCAAGAGATCCATCATACCCGGCAGCGATTCGTCCGACACCATCAACCGCGATGGCGCGCCCGTTGCGGTCATATCCACCAGCACCACAGATCGCGCCAGTTCGGCAATCGCGCGCGCCAGCATGACAGTGGCTGTCGATCCATCCGTGCCACTGGGTGACGCCACGACCGCCACAGGCTTGGCGCCCGGCATAACGAGAAGGTCTGCGACATAGGCAATCGGAAGCCCGGCCAGCCCAGATGCGGGATCGAGATCATCCTGTGGTTCGGTCGCATTGTCGTTGGCGTTCATGGCGTATTCATTCCCTCATCGCCGGCAGCTCCAATCACGCTGCCACCGTTCATCCCTTCTAAATGCATCGCGGTAACGCAAGCGTTAAACCGAGCTCCAGAACCGAGGCGCTGCGATGCGTGTGAGCGAAATTATTCCAAGAAAAGTTTTCTTTACCGGGAATTAACCATGACGAACGGATAACTGAGGTCAAGAAATGTCCCGGAGCCTGATTGCGAATGAGTTTCGCCGTCCCACGTTTGATATCGGCTTTTGCCCTTGCTGCGACGATGACGCTTGGTGGTTGCGCTGCCTATCAGCCAGCGCCTTCGGCCATCAATGCAGCCGCCTTGCAGCCCTATCGTCTGGATAGCGGCGACAGGCTCCGCGTCACTGTTTTCGACCAAACGGGCCTCACCAACACTTATACGGTCGATCAGGCAGGATACATCGCCTTCCCACTCGTCGGGCAGATTCCGGCACGTGGCAGAACGGCCAAGCAGGTTGAAGCGGCGCTCGCAGCCCAACTTCGCAAAGGCTATCTGCGCAATCCCGACGTCAGCATCGAGGTCGATCGTTATCGCCCGGTCTTTGTCATGGGCGAAGTCGGCAGACCGGGACAATATTCCTATGTGCCTGGCATGACGATCCAAAACGCAATCGCCATTGCAGGCGGCTTCACCTCGCGCGCAAATCAGCGCGACGTCGATGTGACCCGCAAGCTCAATGCCGACGTTAACACCGGACGCGTGCTCATCTCAGCCCCTGTGCTGGCTGGCGACACCATCTATGTGCGGGAGCGTTTCTTTTGAGAAAACTGCATCTTAGCACCCCCCGGCCTCATCAAAGCTAAAGTCGGGATTTCAAATTCAGCGGCAGAAGCAGCAGGCGCCCATCCGGCAGCCTTAAGCCTCTGTCCATAGTTGCGGGTAAACTGGTATTGCGTATCCCGCCCCCATATTGCTGCAACAAGCCGACAATTGATACCGGCATGTAGTGAAGTAGAGCTTGCAACGCGGTTTCCCAAGTGGAGATCGTCAACGCTTCTTTTAGTATCTATGGCTTATCCATATCTCAAAATGGTGGCGGGATAAGTCTATGGGCGATCAAGAAAGAGACGGACGCAGCTCCGATCTCGATGTCGTGCGGTTGCAGCTTTCTCAAAAAGCGGGGGGCAAAGGCGACGGCAATACACCCACTCTCAATCCCCTCGCCCGACAAGTTGCCAATCAACTTCGCGATACCAGCCACTCACCCAATATGGTGATCGGCCAGTTGCGTCTTTTCGAGTTCGTCGGCCTCTCGGTGATCTCGCTCCTACTCAATGGGATGGAAATCTCCGGAAGCTGGCGGGTCCATCTGGCACTTGTCGTTGCCTGTCTTTTCAATGCAGGCTTGACCGCTCTTCTGCTTCAACTCACCGATACATATCAGCTGCCATCGCTGCGTCGTCCTTTGGCGATGTCCGGGCGTATCCTAGGTTCATTTGTCGCCGCATGCGCCATAACCGCCGGCGCAATCTATGTGCTGTTGAGCGAGGGCGGCTACGCATGGTCAGGCTTTGCCTGGTCGATTGCTGCAGGGTCGATTTTCCTTCTTCTGGAAAGATCAGTCGTCGGCCTCGCTATACGTCACTGGGGCCGCAACGGTGTCATGGAGCGCCGCGCCGTTATTGTCGGCGGAGGACAGGCAGCCAAAGATCTGATTCGCTCGCTGGAACAGCACGATAACGACATTCGAATCTGCGGTATTTTCGATGACCGTACCGGCAATCGCTCGCCTGAGATCGTCGCCGGTTACCCGAAACTCGGGACGTTCGCGGAGCTCGTCGAGTTTGCACGACTGACGAAGCTCGACATGCTGATCATCGCACTTCCCATCAGCGCTGAAGCACGCATTATGGAGCTTCTGCGCACGCTTTGGGTGCTGCCCGTCGATATCCGCATAGCGGCCCATGCCAACAAGTTGCGCTTCAGACCCCGCTCGTACTCCCGCGATGGCGGCGTGCCGATGCTCGACGTCGTGGACAAGCCCATTCGAGACTGGGATGGTGTGGCGAAACGAATGTTTGATATTCTTTTCAGCGTCATCGCTCTGCTGCTACTTTGGCCTGTGATGATCGGAGCTGGGATCGCAGTCAAAGCAACCTCCAAGGGCCCGGTGTTTTTCAAGCAGAAGCGCCATGGCTTCAACAACGAGACGATCAACGTCTGGAAGTTCCGCTCGATGTATACCGAGATGAGCGACCCGAGTGCGGTCAAGGCGGTTACCAAGAACGACCCCCGCGTGACACCCGTCGGCCGTTTTCTGCGCAAATCGTCGCTTGACGAACTGCCCCAGCTCTTCAACGTGCTGGCAGGCGATCTCTCCCTCGTCGGACCCCGCCCTCATGCCGTCCATGCTCAGACGGGCGATCTGAAATATACCGAGGTCGTCGAACACTATTTCGCTCGCCACAAGGTGAAGCCCGGCGTTACCGGCTGGGCACAAATCAACGGCTGGCGCGGCGAGATCGACAATAGCGACAAGATCAAGCAACGCACCGCGTTCGATCTTTACTACATTGAAAACTGGTCTCTTTGGCTCGATCTCAAGATTCTCTTCCTGACACCGATCAGGCTGCTGAAATCAGAAAACGCCTATTGATGATACTGTAGCCTATTACCACCAAACTCGTGGAACCGGGCAGGACTTCCCGCGTTGATGACGCGCATATCTTATCTTTCAGGGGAATTCCGAATGACGCGGACCAACAATCTCTACTTCATCATCGGTGCACTTGTCGTGCTTGTCGCTGCTCTTGGCATATACGTCTGGCACGAAGAATCCAAGCCCAAGGGTATTGAAATGAACATCGGCCCTAACGGCGTGTCGGTGCAGGAAAACTAACATTGTCGGGAGGAGCGCAGCGCTGATCGTCGCTGCGCTACCTCGCTGTCTTTTGCGTCTCGTACAAAGCGAAAACGCCTCGCCCTGTCAGGCCAGGCCGACGAAAGACAGGATCATACCTACGACAACCACCAGACCGACAATGTAGATAATGCTGTTCATTTCTCTCTCCATCTCTTCAGAAGCATCCCCAGCGATGCCTCGTCATGTCACGATGGAGTAACACCTCTCCCAGCGCGAGCGTTCCATTAGAAAGTTCAAAAATGGATGCTTCGGAGGAATTGACTGGGCGGAAATAGCGGCACCGCTCCCTCGCGAGACGGTCAAACGGCTGATGCTACGTATAAAACCAGAGGCTTGGGGAGAGCCTCAAAATGGTCGGAGCGACAGGACTTGAACCTGCGACCCCTTGACCCCCAGTCAAGTGCGCTACCGGGCTGCGCTACGCTCCGACACTGGAAAAGTGCTTTATATATAGGGCCTTTGGGGCGCAACCCCTAAAATTGCGGAAACAGAACAAAATCAGAAAAATCGGCACTGGTGGTGAAGTTCGGAGCAGAGAATCACACGAGATTCACACGCGATGTTCTTGCCGCGTTCACGGTCGATTGACTCCACCGTACATTAGAACGTAATGAGAACTCGACAGGCAGCTTGGCGGCCTATCTGTCACCGACATGCGGCGATTGAAACTCTGATTGGAGAGATGCCCGTGGCAGGATACAACAAGCCGCAGCTTCAAAATCACGTGCCGATCACACGAACGCCTGTCAGCGGTGACATGATCATTTGCTACGCTGGGAAGTGGCAGGTCTGCTATCAGGCAAGAGGCAAGATCGATGATCGAAAGGCTCTGGCTTGGGTCTATGGACCGGATAGCAAATTCTTCTGCGAGGTGGGGGATGAGCAGTTTCGCTGCGACGTTCCGATTCCGGATACGAGACCGTTCTTCAACGACCAGTTCAACTACACGATCGAAATGATAGACGAGGAAGGCGTGAGGCTGGAGCGGCTGGCCGGCGCTGGGAATGTCTCAGTAGCGCTCGCGGCATACCTTGAGGCAATCCGTACACACCCGAATCGCCTTATCCAGATGCGTACTGGTATGCGCCTCGTGCGCCGGTCCGATGAGAAAGATTGATCTGCTCGGTCCAAGAGCGGCGCGCCGCAGTGGTGGTGCTGCGCCCACTATCCACACAAAAAGATTGAGCCGGACGGTTAATTGCCAACCAGCCCTTCAGGGACGCGGAAGCCCTTTTCTTCAGCTTCGGCGGGTGAAGAAAAACACCATGACGGGATTACCATTCCTCGATATGGACTCTCTTGGGAATGGTAGATTTTCCGTTCAGTGCCAAATACCTGCTGACCTTCGGGGCATAGTGGCCTGTTCGCCAGTCTGCCCTTTATGCTAGTCCAGTAAGACGCGGTTTCCGGCTGGCTTATCCGCCCGACAAAGAAAGATGCGACTGCGATCGCTGTGATCAGCAAGATTATCATAAAGATGTTGGCGGGCCTGAATGTACCGCTCGCAATAGTCGGGCTGAATGCCATCAAGACGAATCCAGCACCAGACACTGCTCTGCCGTAGCCGGAATAGGCGGTTCCCAGCCATTCAGGTGGTTGCCCAGCAAGCACCCATAGAAAGCCGAATAGCCCCACATAGCAGGAGCCCGCAGCGATCAGTGTCGCGCCATAGACGCCAACGTGAGATCCTTCGCCGCCCTGCCCTGTGTCCCTCTGACGGTGAATGAGGACATCGTATGCTGTCGGGAAGTAGCGCAAGAACATAATCGCACTGGATACCAGCAGGAAAAGCGACGACGCGCTTGATATAAACGGATCAGGGCTGGCAAAGCCGATCGTCCAATACAGAATGTTGGCAACGACCGTCGATATGAGAAGCGGGTTATTCATCGTCTTGATCAGCCCCTTGCACCATCCGCATCATCCCCGTCATGTTTGCGAGAACGTCGGACTTCATTCTGTCTATTGCGCGCGCACCGGATTCCACGGCTATGGAATTGAGCCTGACACTTTCTCGCGCCTGGCTGATTTCGTTGTCGAGTTGCGCTTGCCGGTTTGACCCGTAAGTGCCTGTCATGCGGCGGATGAAGTTCGATACCCTCATGTTCGCCCCCTATCGTTCAGCGTCTCCAAGGTGAGCTTCATAAGCTCTGCCTGGGTTTGCATCTGACTTTTCAGGACTTCCGTCATGGTTGCGAACTTGATCGCGTCGTCCTTGTGGGCTTCTTTTGCTGCCAGTATCTGATCTTGAGCTTGAAACAACTTCTTCGTCAGCCACATCACGGCGCCGATCAGGAAGACGATGGCAATGCCGAGGACGCCATAATCCAGCAGCTTGTCGAAGGCAGACAGTTGAACCGGATCAGGCATGTTTTCGGCTCACTTCGTTGACTGCATCACTTCGGGGATTTTGGAAAGGAGGATTTCTTTCAGCGCCTTCTGGTCGACGCCGAGCTTCGCGAGCGCCTCAGGATTCTTGTCGGTGACATATGCTACTGCCTCGTTGAGAACCGTATCGGTCATGCGACCAGCAACGCTTGGCATCCCCTCTTTGGTGAAGGCAAACCGAATAGCGTTAAGCGCCGATTGGTGAAGAGCTTCACGCATCTTCGCCTCTATCTCGACGCGCTGCTTTTCGTCGGATACCTTCAGCAAAGCGATTAGGCGCGCGCTAATCCACCCGACCAGCACAGGCCCGACGGTAGACACCAACAGCACCACGATCGGCTGGACAATGGTCCATACGTCATAGAGCCAGGATGAAGGGGCAATGACCGGCTGCGCGTCCTGCGCGAATGCAGGGGCGAAGATGAAGGCCGCAAGACACACGACTGCTAAGCCGACAAGAATTTTCAGATACATCGACGTCATGGCTTCAGCCCTCCACCTTCTTCGCTTCGCGCACTGCGATGCTGATCGTCAGATAGGCGCTGGAAGCGGCCACCAGCGTCGATGCGAGAGTTGCCGCCCCCTTGTTCGCACACAGCGACTGAAGGCTCTCGTAGGCTGCCTCAGCGGCGGCTGCAGTCTTCGGCTTGAGGCGGTCGGCGGCGATGAATGGCTGAAGTACGGCATAGGCCGTGTCGCCGGCGGAGCAAATCTGTGGCAGGCTCTGGCGGATGCCGCTGTCGATTGATCCAGTAGACTGGCACGAGGCAAGCGTAAGCGCCGCCCCTGCGAGAATCGCAGTGCGTTTCATGGTCGGTTCCTTTGTGGAGAGGTTAAAGTCTTGCTGCCTGGATATGCATCCAGTCCATGTTGCGCGCGCGGCCGAGCGACAGCCAGCCTTCGCTTTCCCATGCCACCCAGAAGGGCACTGCGTCAGGTTTCGCCAGGCGGGCTTTGTCCCTGCCCCACTTCAACTGATTGCGCTCTGGGTCGAAGTCGATGGCGATTCCCCACGAGTGCATGGAGTAGCTGGATCCGCCCCGCATCTTGCGGACGTTGAGAGAACCGCCGAAAAGATCAATACCGATCGTCTTTCGCTCGGCGGCGCTATAGATGCCCTCGATCTTATGGAAAGCTCGCTCTGCAGATTCCGCCACGCGCTTGTGAACCGTGATTTTGCGAATGCGGGTTCCTTTGTCCCATGCCAGCCACATATCGAATGGAATATCGATGCTGGTTTGATTCTGGCCCACCGCTCCAAAAAACGATGGCACGTCAGCCTGTCGAGGCCACACAGTTTTGGAGGACTGAAACACCTCACTAGGCGGGGTCATGTCGCGAACTGGGATCACCGGAGCCGATGCTGTCGAGGATTTCCGAAGCGCCTCCACCGTCGCCTCGTCGCCCGCGCCGGTCACTGGCAAACCCTTCGCCTTCTGGAATGCCTTTAGCGCGGCAATGGTGATGTTGCCGATCTTCCCATCGATGATGCCGACAGGGTAGCCGTGCGCAGTCAGTCGGCTTTGCAGCCACTGTTCAAACGTCATAGCGATGTCCTTTAAGATTTAGTTGCCGAGCGCCCGGACAGTGATCGCCACGCCGGAGCCTGCCTTTTGGAATGGTCCGCTGGTCAGCAGGAGCGTGCCGCGGGAAACCATGACTTGGACCTGACAGCCGCTCACGGTTGCTGATCCTGGCACCACTGCGCCGGTGATCATCTGCTCGCCAGACCAAGCTTCGATCACGTCGATATCTGGGATGGCACCGAAAGCGGGGGTGAAGGTTATGGGGGCAATGCCGCTGGCGTTCGTTGTGCCCGTGAAACGGGATATGCGCAACTTGCCTTTGTCGATCGCAGTTTGCTGGGCTGTTGAGACGGGCTTATCGGCATCCGAGGTGTTATTGACCGCTGAGAGGCCGACGTCAGCCTTGGAAACCGTCACGTCGCCCGTCTTGCCATTTACAGACTGAACCGGCACAGCAGGAATCTGAGTTTTGTCGGCCTTGAGATCGAGAGCTTGCTGTGTCGCGGTGCTTACAGGCTTGTTTAAGTCTGCGGTATTGTTGACGTTGCCAAGCCCTACGTCTGCCTTGGTGAGAGTGACATCGCCGGTTTTCCCCGCTACAGATTTGACAGGTATTGCGGGGGGAGGTGCTTTGTTGGCGATGTTCTGGGTGGTTGTCTTCACAGCCTTCCCGTCTTGAATAACGATCGCTGCTTCAGAGCCAGTGAGCGGTGCAGCCTCGGGTATCTTCTTCGCCATTGATTATCCCTCCGGTGCGAGCAATTCATCCGCGCGTGCAGACCCGCCGGGAAGGTTATCCGCGAGGAGTTGATGCAAGGTCGGCCAAAATTCATCTCCGGACGAAAGGTACTGAGCGGCCATATAGACCTGCCGCATCTGTGCATCCGTCTGGGTCATAACCCCATCCATGATGCTTGCCTCTTCCGCCGTCATGCGAAGCCATGGCGTTGTCTTGGAGATTTTGTAAGGATCAGGCGGTAGGGGCAAAAATTTCCGTTTGCTCGCGTCCCATACCTGGCGCCCGTCTTCTGGAGGGGTTGGAACGGGAACCCCTGCCTTGAGGTCATCTGGCATGTCCTCGTCTGCGCCATCAAAGGATCCGAGGTAAGCTCCTACAGAACTAACGAAAAACCGCTGTGTCATAGCTCGGCCTCCAGTACGACGCGCCAGTTGGCCGGCGTTAGTGTCACATCTGTTGTGCCGCTTCTTACAGCAATCAAAATTGCTGCGTAGACAGTAAATGAGACGGAAGTAGAGTTAGCCGAGACAACGCAACCACGCACCGCTGATCCGGTATATCCCCAGTAGGTCGAAAGATGGACTTCATCGCCGATTGAATACCCACCCTCCGCTATGACGCAAACGATCTTGGCACGCACCCTACGAGGAGTCCCGCCAAGCCCATGACCAACGGAGACAACTGAGCTATTTGCATATGTCTGCTGCCCGCTAGTGAAAGGTGCCGCAGACGAAACCCCCGTCAGATCGACGTTCCTGTCTGGTATGGTGATGGTGCGGTTGGCGGACGGGGTTGCGGCAATCGAGTGGTAAAATGTGTTTGCGTCGTTCCACCACTTGAAACTTGACGCGACGAAACCACCGTTGGCTATTTTTCGGGTAGCTGCGAAGATGCTTGAGATCAGACTAGACAGCTTGACCTTCTTGAGCTTGAAACTATCCGCGCTGTCAGCTATCCCAAACTCGTCGTTATCTACGACGGTGCTCTTAGCATCTGCCGTATGGATGACAGCAGCCGGGTCTGCTAAGTCGATCAATTGCTTTACCGTTGCTTTCGATGTGGCCCCACCAGGGCGCTTCGACAGCAGGAGATCAGTAGCTTGTAAGGTTGTGACCTGAACCAGGTCATCCAAAGTCTTTCTTTCGTCAGCCATGGTAGCTCCCTCTTATCGCCACGCCTGCCAGCCTACCCATTCGCCATTGTTCGACACGGAAGACTGTGAATATACGGCGATCTGATAGCGGCTAAGGGGCCGAGTGCCGAAGTTCCACTCGGCATTTGATGGGCTGTCAGTAACAGCTTGCACCGCCGTGAAAGGGATTCTCGACCAGTCAATGTTCACCGTCGTGTAATTGGTGATCTGGCTTGGCGGCTTATCGTCTTGGAATGGCAGATTGGTAAACGTGACCTCTCCGCTAGCCCCCAAGCTGCTCTTGTTGACCAAATCAGTGACCGTGACGACGTTGGAACTGTTCGTAATGACGCGCGCGACGAGCATGTCATCATAAGTACTATCGAACGCGATGTTGGTTTCGGCAGCTACCGTTGGGTTGTAGCCTGTGTTGGCCAAGTCCTTGAGAGCAAAGCCAGCCGTAGGGCTCCATCTCAGGTGATACGTCTTGCTTGCATCCGTGACGAGGTCGGTTTGAACCGTCGTAACGTTGAAAATTCCACGATGAAGGAAGTTGACGCCGGCAGGAACACGAACCTGCCCAACGCCAGGCGATGTTACCCCCATTTTGCCGTTTCCAGTAAGGATTTCAGGGAAGATCGGAAGCCTTGTGCGCGCCTGCGTCATCAACACATAGTTGGGATCGCCGCCGCCGCCGGTCGCCGCATCGATCAGGCTCTGAATTGCCTGAAGCAACTGCGTCATGTCGGTATTGCTTGGCGTCAGACCCGCTTCCTCAATGACCGCGCCAATCTCAGATTGGATCGACCAGAACATCCAGTTGAACAGGAACTGATCCGCTTGGCCGCAACCAAAACCGAGCTGCTGCTCATCAGACGCGGGTGCGCGCCGCTCGCCATCATTGGCGAACGGTGGACTGAAATCTGCCATGTGGTTGTCTCCTCAGCAGGAATAAGGCTTCACGTCGACTTCACACATCCAATCCGCGCCCTGTGTGAGAGCTTCGGTGACAATGAAGTCGTCAAATTCCGTTACAATTGAATTTCCATTTTCATCCGAGATGATGACGCCCTCTGGCACCCATTCCTCGCAAAAACCGCCCCAGCCAGCGCCGAAGCCAAACACTTGCCGAGTGCCAAAATGCCATCTGGTGGTGACGCCTGGAGCGACTGGTAGAACGCGAGGGACTATCTGCAACAAAACCGTCTCTGCCTCTGTCAGAGCGCGAAATGGAGCCAGAACGACACGACCATGCCCAGCATCAAGAACGCTTGCTGTAGGGCCGTAGATCGCCTGTAGCGCGGCAATGAGATCATCAAGGCCGTATCGAGCCTGCATCTGGAAAGATCGAGCTACCAGAAGCCGTCGATAGACATCATCGTCTGTGATGCAGATTTCAGATACGCCATCCTCACCGCACGCCAGCCAGCTTCCGTCTTCGCAAAAGCCAACGATCGGACGGCCAGGCACATCATCACACGCAAACCCAAAGACCGGCTGCACATCACAGACGCAGTGGCAGCGCGGAAAGCCCATCCATTTGCCAAGGATGGTCAACTGATCGCCCGCAGCGGTGTCGAGATCGAAACTGCTTGGCAGGTCACAGATAGACTGAGACGAGAGCCACACTTGCCGCATGTAGGTGCGGATCATGTGTAGCAGTTTCGGACTTTCTCGATATTGCGTCAGAACCCGATCAATACCGGATTCTATGAAGGTGGCTTCATCTGTGCAGACCATCATGTCACCGTGATTGAAACATCTTCGGCGGCAATCGATGCCCGCTCGATAAAGCCGATCACAACATCCGTGTTGTTGGACTGTGCGATGCCGTCTCGTTCGCCGTTGATTGAGACGACTTCCACATTTGAAAATGCGCTCTCAATGACAGACCGGACGCGATAGAAGGTCACATCGTCACCATTCAGAAGGTAGAGACCGTTGACGAGCGTTGTCCGAATCGCTGTCGCAGAAGGCGGCGGGCATCCCATGCTGTCCTTGAACGTCCTGACGACCACTTTGAGTTCGACCGGCACATTTATCGGTCGCAAGATACGGAACGTGCGGCAAAATCCATCGATCAAGCTCTCGATCGCCGTCAGCCCGTACATCGATACGCCGGGAACCACATATTTGCGCATGGTCGCGGCTATCTCATCGTCATCCCCGCCGGTCACCGCGATGCAGATAGATCCGGGCGGCATCAGGTTGCTATCGATCTCGCCTGTGTCGTTCACCCAAACATGTGAGTAAGTGACGCCATCGAGCGCAGCGATCGCGCGGCTGATGTCCTGAAGGTCAATGCGAGCCTGTCCCGCGTTGGTGATCGCTCGCCGGAAAGCGTCGTCCCCTTCGCCTGCAGCGCGACCGATGCGCCGGATGCGACCAAGAATATCAAGACGCACGCCCTCTGCCTGATCCGGGTCAAGAGACTGGTAAATGTCCTCTGTAAGCTCCCAATGCTTTGCAGAGGCTTCAGCAAAAATACCATTGATCTGGCCGAGAGGAGACTGCGAGGTCTGGACGACGCCGGGGCCGAACTCGGTGATCATCGCAGCCTCAAGCTCCGCGAGGATGATCGTCAGTGGCTTGCGTGCAAAGCCTGTCGGAGAGATGCCGTAATCGGTCAAAGCTGCACCTCCTGGTCAAACATGGTCAGAACATTCACTTCGTTAATTACGACGCCGCGGGTATTTCGCTCAAAGGAGACAGAACACGATGTGATTTCGGTCACCCCGTCAGTATTCATGATCTCTGCCCTCACGAGGCTTTCAGCTAGCGCCGGGTTGTAGCTCCGGCCAAGCACCTGATCGAGCCAAGGCACACCGCAGGTCGTATCTAGGAACCACTCGCCCGAATGCGTCTGAAGTCGTTGGCGAGCGTGCTGGCCAACAGCGAGAGCATCGACAGCCAGCGCGAGACTGCCATCAGGGTTTAGAAACAGGTCATTCGTAGCCTCGTCCAAGGACAGACCTACGCGGATAGCGGTCATAGAACCATCGCCCTGAGTTTGTTCGCCAGCGCCGTAAGTTCTGGCTGCTGAGTGATCGGCCATATGCCAGAGGACGAACCACCAGAAACTGTCGTTGTGAGTTGCCCAAGAATTTCACAAACCTGGGCGAGCAGATCCATTACGTCGCCTTGTGCGCCGGTCATCTGGAACTTGCCATCAGGAGTAGCCTTGAAACCAAATGACCCGGATGCGTTGGCGCGGAGGTGGAAGTTCTCAAGGTCGATGTCTGGGATTTCCTGCGACAGGCTTTCTCCGCCGGAGATAGAAGCGCGCATGTTCGACAGGTGAAAGGATCGGGCATCGTAAGGGGTTGCCTCGCCGCCTTCCTCCCAATCGTCCATAGCCCGCATCTGAGGCGTGAGCATAACAGGCGTGCCTACAGGGATCGGGAACGTCATGCCGCCATTCGCGGTCATAGGCTGATCCAGAGGGACTTCGAAGAGTTCTGGCATGTCCAGCTTCTGGCCGTTGACCATAGGCTTGTAGAGGGGCCGGACGTTGACCGTGCGACCATTCCACGCCGACGTGGTGACCCCCGGGATCGGGCCCCAAGTCGTATCCTTCTCGGCCTGCGCGAACTGCCCAATCACGTCTTCGGGGGTGTTGGTCGTTTTGCCGATACGTCCTGGCATTACTTCTTCACTCCCTCATCAACCTTGTCGCCCTTCACGGACTCTCCGGTGATGTCGATCTTGAAATCGCCATTGTGGTTGTCGCCACTGTAAGTGACGGTGGAGACGCGATAGATACCGTCATCGGCATTCATTTCGAGCGTCTGGCTTTTCAGCTGCACGCGCCGATTTGGACGCACCTCCGGATTCAGGAGGGCAGAGACTCGGACGCCATTGTCAGTGATTGCCGGCGTCCCGATCATACCGGTTTGAGGGTTGATCAGCACTACACCACCGACGTAACCATTGCCGGGAATGATCTCTAAAGTCTCGTTTTGCAGCGACCAATAGAAGTCATTGCCCCGTCCGATCGTATCTAGCTCTCGCGCGCAGGAGCCGCATGCCGCATAGGGGCGCTTGAACTTCTTGCTTTCGATGTCGTCAGGATACTTGAACTCGCCCCGAGCGACGCCTTCTTTCTCCATCTGCTTAGCAATCTCATCGACCACGTCTTTGACAGGCGTTCCTGCCGGAAACGATTTGCTGATCGTAGCTCGCCTGAGAGCATTATCGCCGTCGCCGCAGGATATGATCGTCTGGATGTTAGGGCCTTCCCTGCGGTGCTCTACGTCCCGTACAGCGCCCTTGAAAATGATGCCGACGTTCCCGTCCTCGCCTTGCGGGATGTATCCAGCCTCAAGAGTGATCGTGTCGAACTCTTTGCCGATGCTGTTGCGCGTGCTTTCGGCCAAGTTCCAAAGAGTGATGTCCGCGGTATTCGCTGCACTCGAAATACCCTTGGTGATCTGGAACGATATCTTGATCTGGTCGACAGTGCTGTTGCCGGGGTTGATGACGTATCCCGTATTGAACTTCGCCCTCACCTTCCGGAGATATTGCAGAGCCATTTACTGAACCTCCGCGACTTCCTCGGCAGTGGCATGGAATAGCCGAACAGTGCCAGCAGGTATTGCCGCCCGATTTGGAGCGGAACCGTCTGTGATTGATGCGGCGAAGATGACGCCGAGTCCGAAATCAAAAGGCGCTAGCAGATCGACGCCTGTCACCACTCTGCGACCATGGAGAACGGGCTTGTCATCAATCGATAGATCGAATGACCACCGGTCAGACGTTGGATTGTAGCGGAGGCGGATGGTGACCCGCCGCCCATTGATGATCGTGCCGAATTGCTGGTCAGCCTGGTCAAGGATCTCGAACCTATTCATCATTCACCAACAATCGTTGAAAGGATCGAACGGTCGCGCTCTGGTGCCGTTGTTATCCCTGCATCGCCCCGCTGGACGGTCCCAGATGCACGATCAGCCGTCACCCCATCTTTTGCAGTGTTCGAGCTTGGCGCCGCAGACTTGGTGCTCTTCGTGCCGCCCTGCTTGCCGCGTTCCGAGTTGTCACCATCAGGATCAGCCGCATAGGAAGTGCCAACGATGATCACCTCCTGAAGCTCAACACGGGCTTTCAGCACGGTCGAAAACTGCTCATCCCGATCAGGATAGATGCCCTTGATCAGCATGTTGTTATAGACACTCAGGCCAGATACCAGAGTGAACGGAATACGACTCTCCTGAAACGCCACCAGAGCATTGTAGGAAGCCGCGGCGTTGGCGTTGGCGATGTCGAGCCCGAGCCTCTTTGGCATCACCACCGCATGGTCGGTGATCTTCGCACCCGTCTCGATCGGAATTTCGGTGATGTCCAGTTCCGAAGTGTGGCGCTCCAAAAGCACACAATCGATCGGGACCGGTCCGATGGCTGTTGAGAAGGCGATGATTGATGCCATCAGAATCCGCCTCCAACCACTCTTGCCGGCGGCGCTGCTGCGCCTGCCGCTGCACTGCCAACTGCTTGCCCGACCGCCGCACCGACCGCAGGTGTGACGTTCTGGACGCCATTCACCACCACGCCACCGACGTTAACCGTTGTAGATCGGTCAGAGTTATCGTTGACAGTGTTTGTGATCTCGTTTGTCGCGTTGCCATCACCCATCGCGGAAAGCTTGTTCATCCTTTCCTCAAAGCCAGCGAATGCATTGGTTTGCAATTCAGGTGCCGCTTGCGGTCTGACGGGGGTCGCTGAAATAGGCCTGTTCGGCCGGCGCCCCAACGTCTTGTAAGCCTCTGGCACGTTGCGAGCCGCCTCTTGTGCGACCGGATCATTGTTCGGGACATACCCGCCCTCTCGGGCAAGCCGATCCTTTTCTTCTTTCGACCCCATCCAAAGCTGCCGGCCAAGCAGGCCGTATCCCTTGCCTTCCAGCGATTTTGACACAGCGTCTTGATACCCGATTTCATTTGTCAGGGTATCGAGCGCGCCGCTTGCTGTGGGGGCAATTGACGAGCCAAGCGCCTTCATAAAGCCGTCCCACGAGCTGGAAAGCCTTTGGATCGAAGCTGTGGTGTCTGTAGTGAAGCGCTGGAGATCGCGAAACACCGTTCCGTTGACTTCCCCTCCGTTAACGGCGTCCAGGAATTTCTGATAGGAATCAGCGCTCGTCATCAAGGACTGCATACCAAGCTGAAACTCTTGGTCTGCAAACAGGTCAACCAGTTTGGCGTTCGGGTTCTCTTTCATGACCCGGCGAGAGATGCGAACGTAGGCCTCGATAGCGCCCTCGCCTGCCTTCACCGCATTGTCGACTTCTTGCCGGATGTTGACGCCGAATTCCTTGAAGTTTTTCTCAGTCTCCTGGCTGAACATTTTGGAGAAGATGTTCTGGGCTTGCGTAGCCGCTTGACCAGAAGATCCTGTATCCTCGCGAAGAGTTTGCAGGATCGCGATCAATCTTTTTAGGCCTTCTTCGCCAGAGTATCCCAAGTTGGCGAAAGAGTTGGCGAGCGTCGGTATCGACGCGGCCATATCTTTCAATTCGAACTGTCCAGCCTTCCCGCCGGTGACCATGATATCGAAAGCGTTCTGCAGGTCACCTGCCTCAATCTTCAGAGCTGACGACGCTTTCTGCGCGGTGTTCGCAATGTCAGCGACCGCAGCACCCGAAGCCTGCGCGGTCGCCAATACCGATGGCAGAAACTCCATGGCCTGGTTGAGGTCCATCCCAGATGCAGTCAACGTGTCGAGGCCGCTCACGGCTTCTTCCAGCGGCAGAGCGAACCGCCTCGCCAGCGCCTGGACGTCGTCTGCCGCTTTTACGGTCTCCGCTACCGTGGCCCCAGCGGTCGTTCCGATGCGGTTCATCTCGCGCTCGAAAGCAGCGAAGTTTTTCACAGCCGAAGTGCCAACTGCTATTGCGCCGGTTGCCAAAGCCCCTGCAGCGATGCCAAGAGATCGAACCCGATCGGCGGTACGCTTGGCGCCAGCTTCGGTGTTGTCCAGCCCTTGATTGAATTTCGAAAGCGCGTCCTGGCCTTCAATCTTGTAGCCGAGGACGGCGATCAACTCATCAACTATGGGCATCAGTTTCTCCGCGGTGTTTGCGCTTTCTCAGCGGCCGCAAGTCGCAGGTCCAAGATTTCGTGCATATCCAGCAACTGCTTTAAGGTGATCTTCTCGCAATCGAGAAAACTGCAAAGCGGCGGGTTCGCCAGAGCAGGCCTGTAGATGAAGAAGTTGACGTTTGGGGCTACCCGGCGGATTTCGGCGCTCGTAAGACCGCCGTCAGTAGGCCGATGATGCCATTCTGGCTCTTTCCGGGAAAAAAATCAGAGAACTGCACCTCAAGGACGTACTTTACCAGAGCAGGCAATTTACCGAGGCGACCGGTGAAATCGCCGTCGATGTCTGTGTCTTCGTAACTTCCGGAAGGCCTCTTGATCTTTGCCACACGAACGATTCGGGAAAGCAGGTCGGTCAGCTCTTCACTCGTCGCGCGGGAAAGAATGTCTGACAGGGCAGCGAGTGCCGCTGCGTCAGCCATGTATCTTTGCCCTTCGCTTTCAGCTTGAAGTGACAGGATAATTGCGGGTAGCCGGGAAGCAGCAGGGCCAAGAATGCGAAGAATATCCGCATACAGTTGGATTGCCTCTACTGCTGGTAGGTGATCGACATGATATTCTACGCCGTCTATCTTGCGGTCAGCCATTCAAACACCTTTGGAGGAAACATGAAAATGTTCATCTGCGGCGCAGCCTTGGCGATTATGCCGTCCCTGGCCATAGCCAAGAACGTCGCCAATAATGACCTGCCGTTTAAGTATGAAGTCGTGAAGGTCGATGCTGTCGACCGTTCGGGCAGCGTTACGACGGTCGTGACGCTCAAGATTGAGAACGGGAAAAATTCATTGCCTTCCGCCACCTTCCACTGCGAAGCCAAGAGCGAAAAAGGCAACACTTGGGACGTCGAGGGGACAGCAAAGAACCTTGACCCGAGCGAAGTTCGTACCGTTCGATTGACGAACGCGGGCGACACCACGGGGGACTTTTCGAAGCCTGCTTCCGTCTCTTGTGAAGTTAAGGCCTTCGACGGCGGGATCCGATGATCTGGGTCACCTTTATTGCCGCACTGGCGCTCGCGCTACCAAACATTGCGACAGCGGCTGAAATCACAGGTCGAGCGTCTGTCATCGACGGCGACACCATCGAGATCAACGGCACGCGTATCCGCTTCAACGGCATAGATGCACCAGAGAGTAATCAGCTCTGCCAGAACGCGTCAGGCAAAGCCTACAGATGCGGCCAGGCCAGCGCGAAGGCTCTTGATGCCTTCCTGTCACAGTCGCGCCCTACCACCTGCGTTCCTACCGGCAAGAGCTATGACCGGCTGGTCGGTCACTGCGTGCGAGCCGATGGCTCTGACGTCAACACATGGATGGTGCGCAACGGCTATGCGATCGACTGGCCCAAATATTCGCATGGCTTCTATGCTGAGACCCAGCAAGAGGCGCAGTTGGCGAAGGCTGGCATCTGGTCCGGTTCATTCCAGATGCCATGTGTCGTTCGCGGCTCCCTCTGCGATTAAAGATCGTCTCCAGAACGCTTGATGTTCTCCATAAAGTTTTGGAGAGCCTTTTGCGTTTCGGGGCTATTCATCATCGATAGAAAACCCTCGAGAGTTTGCCTAAGCCCTTCAATGGCGTCCTCAATCAATTTTGCTAATTCTTCAAGCATTTGGAACCTCCGGCGTCCACTCACCGGTGACAAGAACCCATTCACGAACAACAGCGTTCGCACCCTTCTGGTCGTTAGGAGCGCTCTGGATAAAGCACTTATCTGCCGTGCCGCCCTCACCGCTTGATGTGTCAAAGACCGTGACCGGGAAAGCTGCATTGGGAGACGCCAGAGCTTGCTGACGCTTCAGCTTCTGTGTCAACTGTCGGTGTGTCGGGCTGGTGTGCATAAGGCGCAGGGTAATCGTCGCCCCACGGTTGGCCGATACTGAGAACAGAGCGGAACCGTCAGCTCCGATCAGCATAGTGCCTTTGTCGGCCAAGGGGGCGATGACGATTGCATCGTCACCATCCCACAGCCCCTGAATTTGCTGTCCGTCCACCATATTGGAGGTGTTGACGAAGCCATATGCGGAAGTGATTGGCATTGTTCAGCCCTCCTTAGAATGTCATCTGGTAGCGCACGACGGCGTAGTGGATCGCGCCGGCATAGCGGAAGCGGCATTGTATGGCAGGAGCGATGCGCGCCTTGCGCTGGCTTTCTGGAACATCGAAGACGCTGGGAACGGTGATCTCAACCGCGGCTTCATATTCGCCCGTCTCTGGGTTGAGATCGCTGGCGATGAGACCTGCTCGAGTAGCCTGCTGCATGACAGTGCGCACAGCGCCGGCCAGCATCTGCATCCCGCTGTCGTCAAACTTGATCCGAGCGTTATTGAGTAGAATGCCCAGGGTTTCTTCTTCGGTGCGCGCGATGATCCAATCTGTCGAGTGGATTTCATCAAGGAACACGTTCGCGGTGAGCGTCGACCCTTCGACCACGAAGTTGCGGCTGCCGATGTCGATGTAGGTGTTTGCCATGTGGCCTGCAGCCTCAGACTGGCCGACGCCAGGAACGAAGCCAGTCACGGCCGTCAGAGCAGCAGAGCCGATATTGACGGCAGGCACGCCAGGCAGATTCTTGAACTTCGCGGTGTATGCGGTGTTCGCATCATCGAAGTTGCGCGTCTGCATGTAGGCAGCAAGCGAGGCCGCTGGATAGGCTGCAGCATTGGTGTGATAAAACACGCCTGCCCGATCGAAATCGCCCTTGTTGGCAGATGCAAGGCTTGTGGTGGTGCTTGCCGGGTTCTCGGTATCAACGTCGTTGCTGTCGATGATAGCCAGTTTCGGCTTTGCCTGGATCCACGTCAGCAGGCCGGAGAGCGCCGCTACATCGCGAAGGTTCGCCGCAATGGTCAAGAAGTACCAATCGCTGTCGAAGGCATACAGCAGGTCAAGCTGTGCCGTCAGTTCAGCGCTTGTCATGGTGCCGTCGTCAGCAACATGGCCGATCTTGATCTGGCGCGGGCGCGGGTTCTGCGAGAATGCAGATAGTGCCGCCTTATATGCGCTGGTTGTCGTTGCCCAATCAGCCGCGACTTCTTCGATCGAGCCATAGAGCTTGGTGCGATTGGTCGGGTCTACCTTACCAGCGACCGATTCCGTTGTGATGATGAGCTGTATCCCGAAACCACGGCGGCTCGGGAAGGCGTCATTGCGGGAAAGACTGACGTCCACCACGCGCGAGTAGGGCAAAACAGCCATACCGTTGTCCTTTCAGGGTTTCAGGGGTTACTCAGCTCGATTGATCTCGATGCTGTAAGTCTCGATGACGTCCACGACGCCCACGGTGTCACGAACAATGCCGCGGACAATCAAATCCATCTGCGCGCGCGGTTGCCACGCGTTGTTGATCCAGTCCGGAACGTGCCGGATTTGCGATGCTTCATGCATCAAGAGGGTTGGATACTGAGGCTCAAGAGCTTGGCTGACGTGCATTGCCGCAAGGATCGGTCGCAAGGTGTCCGTCGGCGCCTCGCCATAAGCATGAACTGAAAAGCGCCACTCACGCTCTAGGACTGCGGCAGCAGAAACATTCCCAGCGTCTTCAACATATTCGGTATCAATCGGCTGCTCACGAACGTTCAACGCCCCTGTCAGATTGACCATGCAATAACGGCCCTCGGGCATCTTGCCGCTCTGGTAGGCCTTGATCGTTTTCTGCTTGGTCTTTGCGCGCACCCAACGGACGACAGAGCCATGCACTTCGTCGTCTGTCATCGGGTCAATCTCCCCAAAGCCGCCCTGAAGAACTCGCCCTCACGTCGGGGCCAGAGATACATCACTCGGTACTCGACACCGGCGTCAAAGACGTGATCATTTAGCCGAACTTCAGACCTGGACCAGAGAAGCCATCCTGCGTTTACTTGCGCGCCGGTAGGTGTCGAAGAGACTCTCATTCCTTCCGGGACATCGAGTAGCTGATTGCCGGAAGCCGGCTGGACAACAGCCTTGATGGGAATGGTCGTGGAAGCGCCGGGGATGTGGTCTCCATCATCGTTATACGCCCCATCCGAAGCACGGCTGAGTGTGACTGCCCACGCCCTGCGATCGATCCCAAAGCCTGCAAGTCTCGTCATCCGTCAATCTTCCAGGTTATGGCCGCGCGCATCTCGCCGCTGTCGATAAGCGGATTGCTCGATCCCTTCAGGGCTATCGTGACAGGGCTGTTAGGCGGGCTGGAAAGAGACGTGATCTCCTCCTGAATGTCACCTTGTGCCTTGATGCCAAGCTTTGACAGCACCTCACGCAGGGACGTCTCGCCCTTGAGTATCTTCGACGCCGAAGCTTTCATGGCGTTTCGGTAAGCCGTCCGGTTCGATCGCATAGCGTTCGAAAGGAATGGACGTTCAGGAATCGGACCACCCCAACCGCCGCCTGATGCGCCGCCTCGTGTGCCGAAGTGGTTCCAGATGGCCTTCATGATGTTGTCGCTATCGGCCTTCCCAGCAGGAAGACCGACCTTGACCCGTGATGGGCCTTTAATCTTGCCCTCGATCGCCTTCAGATTGACTCGCTGGTTGCGTTTCACTGTCACCGTGAACATCTGCGCTCTCCGATGCTGTTTCCGCGTCCTTGGGCTTCTTTGGGCGTTTCTCGCTGTGCTCGCCGTATGCCCGCAGGTCGGTCGATGCCTGAACCAGCTTCAAACCTTCCTCGGTGAGATCAACATCCCAGGTCTTGCCCGGATGGATGAAGACAACGCCGGTCGTCGTGTGCACCGCTTGGCGCACGTCGCTTGTGTTTCTGACTTTCATGGCTTCCTCACACTACGGCAACAGCCGCGAAGTTCTTGCGGAGCAGAGCAAGGTATTCCCGACCGTAAGCTGTCAGAGAGAGACCAGAGCCCGTCGCATCAGACGACGATCCAGTTGGGCCGAAGAACTCGGTCTCGCTGTCGCCCACCTTGTCGCGCTTGATCGCGCCAATGCCTGCCGCCCCGCTGCCAGTGTTGGTTCGGTCCGGCTCGCCTTCCAGCGTCAGCCGATGCGCCACCAGAAGCATTTGAGCACGCGCTCGATCACGCTCCATCCATGTGTCGCCCACCTCGCCCACGGCCTCATTGATGACCAACTGGATCAGCGCGTCATTAACTGGTGCAAACTCGGGATAGCGTGCCTTGAAGGTCTCTGGCGTTGGTTCGGTATAGGCCATGGCTACCTCCAAAAAGGGAAACCCGGCAGTTGCCCGCCGGGATATTTCTTACTGAGCCTGCTGCTCCGCCACCTTGGCGTCGACAAGCTCCTTGAGCTTCGGCGTGGTGATGTTCGGTGCGTAGTCGATGTTGAGCTTGTCGGCCTGGGCCTTCAGTTCTTCGCGATCGACGGGAGGCGTCTCGGGGTTCTTCGGCGCTTTGCCGGAGATTTCGAACCAGCCGGTCTTTTCAGACACAGCCACTTCTTCGTCCGCCATTTCCACGTCAGCGGTCTCGCCGGGTTCAAGCCAACGATGACCCTGCTTTGTGTTCACGCCGCGTGGGCCTCGAGTAATGTTCTTGATCTGCATGGCTCGGCCCTCCTTATACGCCGTCGAGATATCGAATGCCCTTGGCGAGCTTCACGTCCACGCCGCCGAGACGGAATGTGCCGGGAACCTCGAAGAGCATCGGCCCCATCTGCCATGGGTTCCAGAAACGGAACGGCATTGGCATGTTCAGCTTCAAGACGGATGGGTCCTTCTTGTAGGAAACCATACGCTTCGTGCCGCCCGCGCCGGAAGCATCCAGATAACCGAACAGACCGCGAATGGTCAGGGGGCGCCCGGTGGTGCGAGTGTAGATGTTGTTCTTCTCGATCCACTCCAGAATCGTGGTCTGGTTGACGCTGTCGATGCGTCGGGTAGAGAGGTCGAGAAGGACTTGGTATGGGAATAGGATCGTGTCAGCGACGAGATTCCCAAACGTGCCGGTGAATTGGCCGGTCAACTGCCCATTCACATCGCGAAGGATTTGGTCAGGGGTTTTGTTGGCGAAGGTCGTAGAGGAACCCGTACCATCTGCCGGCGCCGTTGTTGCTGCGACAGCTGGGTTGTTAACGGTACCGGTATAACCTTTTGTCGCATCACCAACGAATGCCACGCTGTCGATCTTCTCTTCAGCCACACGACGGGCAGCAACGCCCTTGTCGCTCGTGAGGTTAAGGCCGTAAAGCGCGGCCTTGCCCAGCTCTTCGACCGAATAGCGGTAGCCGATAGCGGCCATCGATACAGTGGTCGAGAACTTTTCGCGAAGCAGTTCAACGTTCGGCACGTCTTGGGCATGACCATTGAACCACTGCGCCGCACCGACTGCGTCGGACGAGAAGTAAGTGATGGCATCCACCCATTCCGGGCCGGTGGTGTCGACCGGCACGATGTCCTGGTACTGGATTTCCTGATAGACCGTGCGATAGACCTCCGCTTCGATACGGGTGGCCTGCTGGATCAGGAAGCCGAAAGCTCGCTGCGGAGCATCCTGCATCTGCATGAAATTCATCTTGGTTGCTCCTTGTTAGCCGAGGCGGACAGCAGCAAGGCCGGCGCCGGAAGTCGTGGTTTCCCACTGGGCGTTCGGAATCTGCTGGTTGCTGGTGGAGACGTTCGTCAGAACGCCAGTTGCCGGGACGAAGTAGACCGGATCGCCATCGTTCACTGCGACAGAAGCCTGCACGACGATCACGCCTTTGATCATCACAGCGGCGGTGTCGTACTGAGCGTAGGTGTCGCCAAACTTCGACGGGTCAAGCACGGTGATGCCGAGGTAGACTGGAGAAGCGGAAGACACCTTGATCTGGTGATCGCCCGTACCGCGCTGTGCGATCTTGCCGAAGCCGATACCAGCGACGGTCTCCACTTCACGGCTGACAACCACACACGGTTCAGAGTTGAGGACCATGCCCTCCACCCAGCGCGCATGCGTGGCATTGAAAGTGCTCTGCATATCAGGCATTGGAGCGCTCCTTTACTTGTTGAACCGGCCGACCATTTCGGCGTGCGCCTTGGCAGCGTCCGAGTGGTCAGTGATGACGGGGGTGATGCCGGACTTGACCGCATCAGCGAAGGCATCGGGATTGGCTTTCGATGCATCCTCGACCAGCAGGTCAAAGCGTGCGTCGATATAGGCGTCAGCCTTGCCGGCGATTGCCGCATCACCGATCTTGGCGACGACAACAGCCTTGCGGATTGCAGCGTCGGACAGGCCTTCTGTCTTCACGTCCTTGGCGATGGTCTTTGCAACGGCGATAAGATCGGCCCGCTCTTGCACGCGCTTGTCGAGATCGGCGTCGGACAGAACCTTGCCGGTCAATTCGTCAATCTTGGCGTCCCGCTTTGCGAGTTCCGCATCCTTGGCGGCGATGGCCTTGTCGTGTTCTGCCTTGGCGTCAGAAAGTGCCTTTGCCGCATCGGCCTTGAAGGCTTCGACTGCGGCAAGATCGGAAACGGCGACTTGGACGGCCTTATCGCCCAGTACCACCGTCTTGAGAGCATCAGACATCTTGTCTTCCTTTGTGCTCGGGGTGATGGGCGCTAGGCCCTTATCGCGCCAGGCATCGCCAATGCGCGTGTTCCCTGCCCGAGGGTTATTGTCGGGCAGATATGCGACGTGGTTGAACCGTAGTTCTCCCGCCTGTCGAAACTGATAGGGTGTGCCGTCCGGGGCGATGCCCTCGTCTCTGACCACAGAGACCGTGTAACCGGCTGAAAGAGCGCGTGCGCCTTCCATGACTTCCTTGGCAGAGTCCGCGTCCATGATGACCATAGAGGCCACTACGTGCTCACCATCCCGCTTGATGGTCCCGCCCATGGTTCCCTTGGCAAGGTCTCGCCAGTTGCTGGCATTGACTTCACCATCTGGATGCCCGCGCGTCACAGGACGACCGGCCAGCGACAGCATCGATCGTTCATCGAAAACCACTTCCGGATCTCGATAGACGCCGAACACCTTCCTGGCCTCGTCGCCCATAAGGCCAAGCTCGGCCCCATAATATTGCTGGACGTTGAAGGCGCGCGAGACCTTAGCCTCACCCACGACATATCCGTCACGAGTAAGGGTAAGGCCTGCGGCGTCCACCGTCAGGCTGTCCCTGATTTGCATTGTTTGCCCTCGGTCTTAGGCCGTCCGACGCGTGCCGGACACCGTTACAGCGTCGGTGAATTGCATGATGGTGTCCTAGTTGATTACGTCTTCCCATCGCTTGGACCAGGCGCGTTTAAGCACCTCCTGCCAATTAGCGATGAGCATGAGGAGTTCCTTGGTTGTTGCGTTATGCTTACGCTACGGGACGAAGCCGGGTGACAACGTCTCTCAAATATACCGCAGTGATGGCGTTCATCGCGGTTGTAGGGTGAAGGTTATCCCCAATGCGATACGTCAAGTCTGTTGGGTCTGCAGTTTCGGGGATCTGCCGGATATCGAAGAACGCAGAAACCCCGTGCGCCTGATACTGCTGAGAAATAAGATCGGCCATCAGATAACGGTTGGCTTGTCGCGCCGCGTTACCTTCGGTCCAACCAGCAATTATGACCTTCACCCATCCTGCAGTTCTACCGTCTAGGTATTCCCATAGCTTGTCGACATAAGCCTGCCCCTGAAGGGACGGCCACGCATTGCCGCTTTCCCAGACAATGAGAATGTTGGTGACACCTGGGGTGAATTTCGGGTCAACGTCGGTCGTGACATCTCCAAGCATGCTGATGATGGATTGACCGGACACCGCCAAGTTGTTTTTCGAAAACGCCTTTTCGCTTATCCCCGGCAGGGTGACCATTTGTTCCGGCCATGCGGTTTGATTATTGGCACCCGCTGCGCTCATGGAATTTCCATCAACGACCAGTTTTGCCGAGTTCAGGTCATAATAGGTCACGTCGTGAGGAGCGCACGCCGCCAAGGCCGTATCCAGAAGAGCGGCTTGGGCGTCGGTTAGATCATTCTGGAATAACGCCCTTGCTGTCACCCCTGCATGCGTCACTTGGCTTGGGTTCGTGGTGTTATTGTTCGCCCCGTATACCACTGGCCGCACGGCATCAACGGCAGCGGCGTTCCCGACCGGCCACGTCGGTGCGCCAACAGTCTTAACCCCATCTAGGGTAATTGACTGGGTTCCGGCAGCATAATTAACTCGGGAAATTGCTCTGTGCCACTTATTGGAGCCAATGTTCATGCTGACAGAGGAAATTGTCTCCGCACTTTTGCGCGACTGATTACTGATTTGCCCCGCCGTTGTCATGTTCATTGCTGAACGAGGTGAACCAACTGTGGTTGATGTCACGAAGATTAGAGGGGCGGTAACAGCCGCCGATCTGGCATGGAAGCACGCGGCCATTGCAATGCTGGCTTGTCCTGTCGTGTAGGCCTGAGTTCCAGGGACTTCGAGGAACCGTTTGCTGCCATCGGTCAGCTCATACGGATGTCCATCGTTGATGATAAGACGCGGCTGATTTGCTGCCGCTGATCGAGTGGCGTGTCTTCCATTCCCGGTCTGATCGTAGAATGTGACAATGTAAGGCGCGTACTTGCACCATGCTGTAATGGCCGAAACGTCTAGCCTTCGATCATTCCGTGGCGTGAAGTCTCTCTCTTCGTTCGTTAGAGGATGCCGAAGCCGAACCGTAGCTTGGCCTATAAAGGACGAAAGTAGACAAGTTGGCGCGTGCAGAGCATACGGAGTGGCGCCACTTGCAACCAGTGCATCAAAGGTGGGTGTCGCTGGTATAGTTGGATCAACCACCCCACCAGAGACTGGGATGCTATCCACCACCTGCCCAGCAGAGTTGACAGCAGACTTGCCCGTTACATACCGCACCGGAACGCCACGAGCGTCTTCCGTCACGCTGACAGGCGTCACAGGACGGCCAACGATGTCAGTCTCCCCCGCTACCGCTGTTCGCACGGGCAATGCTTCCACGAGCTGCCCAGCGCTGTTGAGCGCCGTAACTGTGGTGACGGTCTTGATGCGCATTGCAACTCCGGGGGCGAAGGCCTAATGATGCGGCATGGACGAAAAGCAATTCCGAGAACTGCGAACACTGATCCTCAACCAAAGCGCCAAGATTGAATCCTTGGCTTTGGCTGTGCGAACTTTGCAAAGGTCCGTGCAAGCGACCGATGCGGTCTGCATCTCGGAAGAAGACCTTGGAAACCCTGTGGACGTGCCAGACGACCTGAAGAAGTTTTTCCGCGACTAAAACTCCACCACGCCTCGCGCGATGCACCGGCAGTTGATTGGCTGCCCCGGCGGCAACCCACCTTCAGCTCCCGTCGCCTGCCCCCATTTATATGCCCTGCCATCAAGCTGCTTATGGCGCTCTCTGACGCGTTCGTCGTGGCTTGTGGTCCACTTGTAGGACGTGACGCCTGCCTGCTCCTGCCGGATGCGGTTGAGGTCGCTCGTTAGCTTTGCCGTTTGGTCTCTCGCGATCAGCTTCGCTCGCCGATCCGATATGCCAAAGTCCTGCACCAACGCCTTGCGCAGCGTCGTCACCGAGTCGCCGGCGATGCTGTTCTGATAGACCGTCTGCTGGATCCGCTTGATCGTGTCGTCTGCCAGTCCGGTAATCAGCGATGCGTTGCGGGCTGCAGCCGTAACCAGATAGTCGGCCAAGTCTTCCTGCTGCACCACCGCGGCCAGGTTGATGCCCAGAGCGCGGCGGGCGGTGTCTATGAACGTTGATGTGTGCCGCTGCGCCTCAAGATCGAGGATGCGGTTCACAGTGTTAGTTGCTACCCGCGTCAGTGCCTGCGCCAAGGCATTCACCCGACCAAACCAGAACTGGTCTGCATCGGCCACCAGACCACTCTGTGTACGCTTCTGAGCCCTCTCCGCCTCGTACAGCGGGATGATGCTTTCGGGCGTCTCTGCGGCCATCCGCGCGAGCATGGAGCGCAAGGCCGAGTAGTAAGCCTTTTCTGCCGACAGCCTTGCCTCAATGATCGGAAGCTCTGCCGACGTTCCAGCCTTACGCCCCGCCCGCTTGCCGAGCTTCGACATGGAATAGCGGAGCATCATTCCTCTTTCAGGTTCTCAGACCAGTCTTCCTTGATCTCTTCGAATAGCTCCGGCCCAAGGATGATCTCACCTTGGTAAGGCTCTATCTCTGCGAGGGCCGGTGATTCCGGATCGTAGCTGATCGTGATGTGCGGCTGATATTCCTCGTGGTCCCACGATGCGCCAGCCGCCTTCATCGCTTCATGCCGCCACTCAAGCTCGCTGGCCTTGAACAGCAACACGCGGGCTTCCCCGAATTGCTCCATCAAACGCGGGCCACCGGCAGCAAGCTTTAGCTCGCTCTGCCAAGCCTCTCCGATCTTCATCCAGTCAACCGGACTACGGCTGTAGGCGATCGTGACATGCAGATCGTCGGCTGGAAGCGTGGTCTTAAATCCCTGCTTCTTCGCCCACGCGATGAGATCGACGGCGTTCTTGACCTTGCGTGACACATAGAGCGTACGGGGCGCGGCATCATTCGCGGCTTGGCGTTGCTGAGGCTGCTCCTGATTGTCTTCCTCGTCGTCTTCTCCCTGGCCGAGATCGAAATCCTTGCCGGTCTCTTCCATCGCTTGGTCAAGGCCGGGATAGAAGCCGCTCTCCACAAGCTGATTGCCTACTACCTTGCGAAGCTCTGGCTGCGTGAAGATTCCTGTCCGTCCGAGAACTTCGGCAGTCTCAGCATTCATCTTTCCGATCTCTGCCTGTTCCTTCTCGCTCATCTGTTCGAGCGGCGCCCAAGTATAGAAGATTTCAGGCGGGCGAGAACCAAGAGCAGAGCGGATCAAGCATTCATCGAGCCGGTACAGTGCCGGCGTGATTTCGAGCGTCTGAAGAGAGGCAATCCGGTCATGGTAGTTCGCCATGCTGTGATCACCGTTCGACCCGAGGCCAGATGGTGCCGTGCCGAGGAACCGCGTCATCGGGATATCGGACGCACCACAGAACTGCTGCAGGAACTGCTGCATGATGTCGGGCAATGTGGCGAAAGATACCGTTTTGCGTTCGTATTCCTCGTCCTTGTCGAGGATCAGCGCGCGGTTGATGCCTTTTGCCGTCGCTGCCAGCATGAAGCGATCAAGCAGGCGCTGTGAGTATGTCGGGTCGGCCAGGCTTGCCATGAAATCTGGGATGCGAAACACATCGACGTTGGCCTCGAAGACTAGTGACGCAATGTTCGCAGCCGTGGCGTCGGCGTTCTTCATGGCCGAATACATGGCCTCCAGAACGCTATCGCCCCAACCCTGATTGACTCCTCCGGTCAGGAACTGGTCAGCCTGAGACGCGCCGATGAACAATGCCAAGCGTGAAGGGTGCAAGCGCACCATCGAGTTCTGACCGGTGACATCGTAATAGGCGGGCTTGCCATAGAACTCCGACGTCACATCCTGGTCGATCTCACCGGCGGCCACATCGCGGCGGCTGAGTACGGTCAGATAGCGAACGCCACCCTTCTGCATACGATTAGGGTCAAGCGGTTCCGCAAGGTTGTTGTCGCCAGTGCCGATATACAGAGCCGCGCCACCCCATAGCCGAGCCTTGATCAAGGCCTCAAGCAACTTCTTCCAGAAGCCCAGACGATTCTGCTCTGCCTCAATAAGTTCGATCTGGTCCTGTGGCGCCTGCCAGTCCCTGCCCTTGCGCACTGCGTCCAGAGCCGGGATGTCGACAGCCTTACGGCCCATCCAGTTTGAACGATAGATGTTGGCGATCTGGACCTCATCCAGGATGTGCATCCCGTATGTCGTCAGCGCCATCTTGTCGCGCATCGGGTCGCCAAGACCTGATACGACAGAGCGCAGGCTGTCGTTCATCGGGAATTTCACGACGTTACCCATTGCGCTTCTTTCCGATCTTTGGCGGGTTCTTCACGATGTCTCTGGCGATCATTGGCAGGGCTTTAGCCACACCCTTTAAGCCAGCCTGTTTCCTCGCCTCAGCGAGCATCCGCCGGCGCTCTTCACAAGGTCCACAGGCCATGCGGTTATCCAACGTTGGAAAGCGTGTAATTCGACCCGCGCAGCCCCTCGACCGCATATCGCAGGGCGTCGATTACGTGGTTGTTCTTGTCATTCAGTAATGGCAACACTTCGTCAGTGACCGGGTCAGTCTTCCAAGAGTAGAGCGTCAACTCATCGACCATGTGCTTGCACCGCGGGTGGACGACGATGTCGTAGCTCTTCAAGAACTCTATCCCGTCCTCGACAGAGCCTGCACCCTTCTTCGCCGGTTTGATGCGCGTGTATCCATGGCGCTTCATGTAGTCGATCGTCTCAGGACGGGCGCTGTCAGCCGTTATAGGCCAGTTGCGCGCCATCTTGAGGTTGTCTTGGTCCAGCCTGTCGAAAAGATCGGGCGTGCGGTCTATCTCGCAGCCGACCTTATAGACCTCGCGATCCACGAAAAGAGTGCGGCCCATGATGAAGCACCGCACCAGCACGGTAGGGTCGATCGAGAAGCCCCAGTCGGCGCCAAGGTAGAACCTAGCGTCGGCTGGCGTATCGAACTGTTCAACCTTCCAGTTGTGAAAGACCCTCGCCTCACTGTTGCGCAGATACTCGCCAAGCCAGATATGCCGGTACTTGTCGGGGTCTCTGCTGGCGTCCCACTCCATGTCCTCGCGAAGCACATCCGGGAAGAACGGGTTTAGGTCCCAGTTCACCCTGCGGACGATAGATCGCGGCGGCGCCCCTGATGGCAGTCTGAACATCGAATCCACCGGATCGCTCTCATGACGAGGGTTCCAGGTGAACCAGATCTCCGAGCCATCCTTACGGATTGTCGGACCAAGGTTCGTCAGGCTCGATTGCGAAACCGTCGTGGCTTCTTCCACCCAGGCGATGTCGATACCTTCCAAGGACTTGATGCTCTCCACGTTCGAACGCAAACCAGCGAATACGAAGTGCGAACCATTCGTGCCCTTGATCTCCGTGTCCGTCGACCGGAAGTATTGGCCGAAGCCCATCTCGCGGATCTTGTCGTCCAGTAGGCGCTTGACCGAGTCCTTAATCGACTTCTGTATCTCGCGAGCACACAGCACGCGGATCGGCTTCTGCCTTGCCTTGATTACCAAAGCCGCAGCGAATGCGTGAGACTTGCCAGACCCTCTCCCGCCGTAAGCGGCACGGTATCGGATCGGGGAGCCATCCGGCATCCGCTCATCGAACAGAAACCGGAATGCTCTAGGTATCTGAACTTTCGCCATCATCCCCTACGAACTCGACAACGAAGTGGTTCTCAGTCACCACAGGCTTGTCGGCGTCACCAGTGTGCATGACGGATTGAAGTTTCGGGTGCATGTAGGGCGCCGCGTCTTTTGCAATTGCCGCTGCTGCGTCCCATTCCTCTTTCTTGAAGTGCTCATCCATGGCGCGCAGCATGACCTCAAGGGGCGTTGTTCTGCCCGAGGCTATAGCATCCTGCGCAGCCTTCGTAGATCGCACTGTACGGGCTCCCTTGGGTCTGCCAGAGCCTTCTCGTTTGCCACCGCGCATGTTTGATTTCCGGTTTGATTAATATTCAACAGGGGTAGACGGCCAAATACCCGCTCACCCCCCTTGGCGGAATCGGCTCGCTTCTTACACTCGGTTCTGCCAACAAGAGGAGAACCCGCATGGCATTTATTCATCTCAACAGAACGAATACGAATAACAAGGTGTCGATCAACGTCACCCACATCGTGTCAGTGCAGCCGGGGAACCCGGACACCATCGTCCAGACGGCAGTCCCATATACTGGTGGTGGGCTCCAGTACCTTGTTAGCGATAGCTATGACGCCGTGCTCAAAATGATCGAGACAGCTCAGGTTTATGGGCCGCGCTAGCCCTCTCCCGCTCTTGCTCTGTGGTGGTCATGGGGTGGGCGGCCATGTGCGTGACCGTCGGCACTTGTCGGACGCGACAGTCTCAGCCTTGCGATCACTGCAGCCTTTGGCGCGATAGTGATCTACCCATGCTTTGCGCCGCGCACCGTCGTTCTTGAAGCTTGATACGAAGGTTGGCATCGCTCTCTCCATGTGGGTGAGTGAATGGGGTTAGGCGGCAATGGCCCTCTTAACAGCCTCAGCCACATCGAATGTCTCGATTCCGCCTTGCTTACTCAGGTACACGTTCGCATAGATCTTGCCGTCGCCCTGCTTGCCAAACGGAATGTCCATTACCGAATGATAACTGCCATGAGGCAGACCAAGCTTTCTCGCTGCCGCCTCATACAAGTCTTGGAAGATCGCGTGGCCAGCACAAACTCTGGTGAATTCGTTTAACCATGCCTCGCCCCGCCGCTCGCACTGATCTTTCCAACGATCCGCAAGCCGCTGAAGGTTTTGGCGGTCTCTGGCTGGAACCGCGCACTGCGCTCTACGGTGCATGGATGCATACCGAGCGCGCAATTCCTTTAGCGCCGACTTCAGCTCATCCTCGTTCATCGCGTCGATAGCGCTATCATCCAGGCGCATCGTCATGCACATCTCCTGAATCGGTTCAGCCCCACCTTGTTACGGGCTGGGCTGTGAAATGCTAGCCGGGCACTTGGTAATCAAAACAGATGGACAAGGCGGCCCGGCATGCCAGTCTTATCCGTCGCGCCCTCTACCGCCTAAGTCGTCGGATCAATCGAGGGTAGCCGCTTTCGCGCTGATCTCTTGCCTCTCAAAACACGTTGACTATCAGATAGGCCGTGTTTTGAGTGTCATGGGTGGTGGTCAGGAAGGCAGGGCGTTACCCCTGCATCCAGCCAGAACAGTAGGTTTCCTCTGGCAGGTGAGCTCTCTGCTGCCGGTTCCTATCTCTCGGCGGGCTTCCTGATTTGCTGCGAGGGCCACACGCTACCGTGGCAGCGAACCCGAGAGGACTGTTGACCCGGCACGTAGCCGGTATACGTCCCGCACTTCGGACAGCTAGGCCGAGTTCGCATACTGCCATTGCGACAATGCCGTCGCCGCCTCGCATTACGTTGCCCTGATGGGCGAATTCAACAGGAAGGTCATGCCCCCTGCGTGTTGATCCCGTGTCCCTAATCGCTGTCGCAAGGTTGACCGCGCATCCCGCGCTTCCGGCACGCCCGCTAGGCCCATCTGACGCCCTAGCACCTCGCCTCTTTCGAGGCCTTCCTGATTTGCTTGCCAGTGTGTCTGCCGACAGCTGGTAGACAGCCCAACCGTCGGCAGCACTGGCGACCCTTTCGGGATTGCTATGCCGCTTCGCGTTTCCGAGCATGTCGCTCGCGCCGTCTGGCGTTTTGAGCCTCAGACCACGAAAAATCCTGCAGGTTTGCGTCAAACCCTAAAATCGGTCTGGCATCATCTGCGCGCCAAACTCCGATGTTGGACTTTTTATCCTCGATTTCCGGGTGATTTGGCAAGTGGTCGACATCGTGGTTTTCGTTATGCTGCAATGGCTTGCGGGCGAAAGCTCTACCAATGCATTCGATTGCCGAATTTTTCCGCCAATCTCCTGCCTGCCTGGAAATGCCTTCTTCCTCTCGACACCACTTTGAGAAGGCTTTGCCGCCTGCTTCGGACATGGCCCAAGCCCACAGTGCACGGCGCTTCTTTTCGCATGGAACGAGCTTGATCACCTCAAGGGCGGCATCCCATAAACCCATGTCGTTGGTCGTATTGCGTAGATTTTCTGGGTTCAGCCACTTCCAACGCCACTCTTCACTTTTCGTCTTTTCGTCCCAGCCGTTGATGTCCGCGATGTCGTGGACGTATCCATGGTTCATCGCCTTCAGCGCCTTCGGTCTGCCGGTATCCGGTAACTTGCGATCGACTTCGGCCGCGCGAATGAAAAGCTCTATAATCTGTCCTTCGTTCATGCCGCACCTCGCATCGCGTTTTCTATGGTCCATCCCAAGTGCCAGGCGTCATGCTTGGCCGACCATTCTTCGATAGTCTCCCCCGTTGCTGCCGGCATGTTCTCGCTCTTGAGATACGGGTTGTCGAAGAACGTTCTTCCCATCGCCCGTGCTGTTGCGCCCTGATTCTGAATGTCCTCGTTCATGCTGCCTCCTGCCAAAACATCGCTTTCGTGATGCCTTCTTCGCCGTCGTACAGATGACCATCAACGAAACGGATAAGCCCCTGCGGCGCGTCCCACCAATATGGCTCGGTGAAGCGCATTGGCCGATGGATTGTGCCGTTCTCAGTCTTGATCCGCACCGGAACGTCATGGGGCGCGGTATCAATCGTTTTCCATTCCGTCATGCCGATCTCCTGTCATCCAAAAGGTCCGGCTGCTTCGCCATCGCACCGAACGTTCGCTTCATTCTCTCGTATACCATGCCACCCAGCGCGTGTCGTTTCGATATGACGCTGTCGAGGTCCAGAGCCCAGTATTGAAGCCATCCCAGCGGGAGACTGTCGAAGAAGGCAAACCACGCAGTGACGTTGTTCTGCACCAGATCAGGGAAGTTCTTCTCTGCGGCTCGGATCATATCGGACACAAGCCACAGGGAGGTCTCGTCAATGAAGGCTTTGTTGTTGGCTGTCTCTGCCAGGGTCATGACCACAAAACGCGCGTGGTCGTCTCCATAGCGGTTTCTGATGCGGTCCAGCGTTGCTATTGCCCTCGTTTGCCCGATGGCCGGCATCACATGCGCTGGCACCACCTGAATGTCATGCTTTGCGAAGATAGCTTCGGCCTCCGGGTGTTGCTTCATCCTGCCCTCGCCTTCTTCTCCCGCCATTCCTTGGCAGACTGGCTCTTGCACTTCAGCCGACCGAGATGAAACAGGATCGTCGTGTGGTTTTTGTTAATGAGCTTGCCGAGCTGGTTACTCGACAGATGCGGGAACGCCTCATGGGTGGCGCGCATGATTATCTTGCGCGCCTGGGCGAGACGATCGGTGCGCGACTTGGAGCATATCTCTTGGTAGCTCACGCCGAGATTGAAGCACTGCATCTTGACGAAGCGCCGTGAAGGGCTGACATCGTGCAATGCCTCCTGATAGGCATGCCAGGCCAAGACGTGATTCCGAGGCTCCCGGACTGCCATGGCGAGCGTCGGCGGCGCGTAGTAACGCGGTTCCCGTTCTGTTGCTTTGGCGTTCCCGAATGTGCGCTGGCGTACAGCCTTTGCGTTGGCTCTTGCTCTTTCCTCGTAGGTAAGGGTGACGTGCTGGTTCATGCTGCTTCCGCCCTTCTCATCTCGGCATAGAGACGATCCTTGGTGTCGGCGAAGTTGGTGTGATGGATTCCGAACCCGCCCTCTTCTCGCCAAGCCTTGATGTTGCGCTCGAAGTCATCAATGAGGATGTCACCACGCGAGTGCATGAAGAGCGGCTTATTGCGCCCGCCCATGACCGGCAGGATTGTGCAGGTGCTGGAAAGGTGCTCCCTCACCCACTCGCGCTTCTGACGCGCTACGTGAGCATAGTTCGACTTCGGGCAGGCTGTGAGAATGATCGGGTTGGCCCAAGATATCCGGTCGAAGAATTCCTTAGCGCCAGGGCATTGCGGCATGTCGCGGAAGTATGAGGGGTGAGCATTGATCTGCGCCCACATGTCGTCATCCAACATAGTGCGATGATCGATGCCGAACAGCGCCGGGAAATGCGCGTCGAAGTCAGCCATGACGCCATCGAGGTCAAGATATACGTTTGGTCGTTTCATGCGCTCACCCTCTCTCCACCCTTCCGAGCCTTGCGCTCTACAGGGACTTGCTTATTGCTGCCCTTGGCTTTGACGAAGGGAGATAGATTGAAATGCGCGTCGGCTGACGCCTTGGCGGCGAATACAAGCTCACCGTCGCGACGCATGACGCGCTGCTCGACTGAGTACAGGACACGCCAGGCGGCGACCTCTGCGGCAAGCTCTGTGGCGAACTTGGCAATACCGCCGCGGTTCTTTACCTTGCGATATGCCGCCGCCCACACAGGCTTGTAATGGGCCTCGTATTCATGGCCGCATGGCACGGCTTTTGCTGCGCTCTCATTCATGCTCGCGCCTTTCCAATTGTCATGATGCCTGTGGCGACGTTCGTGCCAGCCTCTGAGAAGCTTGCAGTGGGTAGGTCTTCCCATCTGCCTTTCAGCTCCTGGTGATCGTAGTAGGCGGTCGCAGGAAGCACGGCGACGAGGGTGCCGCCTGGCTTCAGAAACTTCAGCGCATGATTGATATGCTTGACGTAGTGCCTGCCGTAGAAAGGCGGGTTCATCACCACGAAGTCGAACTCTTCACGCGGCGGCTGTTCAAGAAAGTTGCCGGTCAACACGTGGTGACCTTTAGCCCTCGCTTCGGCAGCTCGCCCGGCGTGCACCTCAATTCCAAACGGCCTGCAGTTGCGGGCGCGGAGCTCGTCCATAATCCGGCCATCCCCGCACGAAGGCTCGAGAACGCGATATGGCTTCATCTCGTCGCCGGTATAGCGGGGCTTGTAGATTCCGGCACGATCGCAGAGTCGCTCAGCTACCGTCTCTGGCGTCCAATAGAACTGGAGATCCTTAGAAACAGCCGTGCTAGCTTTAGGCTTGGCGTCGTCCTCTTCTGCATCTGGCAGAACGTCGCCATAGAACTCAGCAAGCGCCCTGTTGATGTCGAGCAAAGCGTCCTTATCGAAGATGACGTGGGCATTGCCATTCTGGAACTTGCGGATAGTCAGGCCGCGGTTGGGTGCCCTGGTCTCTATCCCGTCATTGTCCTTCGTAATGCAATGAGACCCGTCAAAGACGATCTCTCCAGCCTTCGGGCCGCTTGCATAACTGTGATAGGCGTCGAGAGCTGAAATCTCAGCATGTGTCGCCAGCGTCTCGCCTCGATATGCCGCCAGAGCATTGATGATGTCTCTGATCTTGTCGCGCCCGTATGAGCCGTAGCCGCCGACGTTGGAAACGATGACGCGCTTCGGAAGGCCGCTAACGCCAACCTTGACCTTGCTGTGAGATTTGTAGGCGTGATCAAGCTGACTGAATACCTCCGCCAGGCCGCGCAAAATATGAAAGCGTGGGCGCATCAGGTAATCACCGAATGTCGCCTTCGCGTTGTCGAAAGTAAGTTCCGGCGGGTTCTCGAATGTTCGCTCAAACAGGCGCTTGTCATCGGCGCTGGCAATCTGGTCAATCTGGCAGCGGTCATAGATAGCCCGCCATCCAGACTTCAGCAGAGCAGATTTCACGTCGTGCTCACTCACATGCGGCGAATGCCTGGAGATGCTGCCGCCGAACTTGCCGCCAATGCTGGCAGCCATTTCGAGCGACCGCCATGATTCTTTCATGGCTTCGATAGCCGCGGGAGCATTTGCAAGCTTTTCCTCATACTCTTCGATGAGGTCTGAAACGGTTCTCTGTCGTGCGATCTGGTTCATCACACCAACCTCCCCTGGTCATAAGGATTGAGTTCGGTGAATGTGGTCACTGGATCCACCCTTCACGAATTGCCTTGGCTACAAGGGCGGTTTCCTTCGTGACGCCGGCTCTGCGACGGCACACCACTAGAAGGTCGTTCACCTTATGCAGCTTGACGCCCCACACATGAGCGATTTCCTTTGCGTGCTTCCCTTCAGCCAGCATTGACACGCATTCGAGTTGGCGAGGTGTAAGCGGGCAGGTCATTCTATCCATCCTTTCCGCAAAGCCATGGCGACGAGGCCGTGCCGATTGAAGGTGCCGGTCTTCTGAAATGAGGAGCGGACGTGCCGGGTGATCGTCATTTCGCTGCGATCAAGCTCGGCGGCGATGTCCTTGTGCTCCATGCCGTTTGACAAGAAGACGAGGATGCGCATCTCAGCAGCGGAGAGAGGGCATTCAGACATGGATCACCACCGACTTGGGAAGATGCTCTCGGTTAGCGCCCCATATTTGAGCGTCAGTTTCAGCGCTGCCCGGCGGCCCATACATTGAGCCTAGTCCGGTATCGACGGGACCGAGCGACCAGAACCAGACGGAATATGGAGCGTATTTCCTCGCTCTGGTTCGCGCCTGAGATTGATCGATCGTCGCGTGTTCGATGAAAGCGCGCTTTTCCTTGAATGCTTGGTTGATCTGGCGTTCCCGGTGATCGACCCATGGCCGATTGACAGGCTGATACGAGATAGCCTTCGGACGGTTGGCGGCCTCAATACGCGCCTGCTCGCTGCGAACCAGCACGGCAAGCTCTGGAGCTTTGGGGCAAAAGCTCTTGCTGGCGTCCTCTATCTTGCCAGAGCGGAGATTGTTGACGGTGTTCCATATGGCCGTCTCGCTGAACTCTGAAAGCACGTCGGCGTAGAGGCTCAGGATAGCCATCTGGCGTTCGCGAGGGTCGCCATCGGCGCCATCGTTCGATGCTCTGACAGGCAATGCCACCCAAAGGGATTTCAGCGCCTCAATGGTTGATGGTCGAAAGCTTGCGTTCATAGTAGCCCTCCATCATGTCTGTTGCGAAATCTGCCATGTCGCCTGTGCGGCGCTGCGGCGGCTGATGCGGGTGGCGTTGGCCTGTCTTCGCGAGTTCGTTGAAGTACCAGTTGGCTTTGAAACCCTGCCAGTTCATCGAGATTTGCATTTCGGCCGCTGCAACGGGATTGCCTGTGATCTGGTACTCCTTCACCAGAAGCTTGGCGGCGTATCCTGTGAGCGGGGCCTTCTTCGTGTGCCGGCGAAACTCGACAATGGCTTTTGCAAGCTCGTCACCGAGAACCGGCGCAAGGTGATCAAGGGCGTCTTTCTCTGGTCCGGTCATGCTGCGCTCCCTGCGAATAATGGGCCGTGATCAACCTGTTTTGGCTGCCGCTGCACCTTCCATTCCTTTTCGATCCGCCGGCAGGTGATGTCTGCGTACTCCGGGTTGAGTTCGATCAGCTGCGCCGAGCGACCGTGACGAAGAGCAACGAGGGCCGTTGTGCCCGCCCCACCAAATGGGTCGAGGACTGTTCCACCCTTTGGGCAGCCTGCCATAATGCAGCGCTCCGCAAGCTCTGGGGGGAACGTGGCGAAGTGAGCATCTGAAAACGGCTGAGTAGCGATATTCCACGCTTCTATCGGCGCTGGCTCGTAGTTGCGAAGATTTCGCCCGTTGGCCTGCTGTTCAGCCTTGGTCATGTCGTCCCACTTATCGCGGAAGCCTTCATGCTCCCGCTCATGGCCACGCTTCTTGACGCGCTTTTCTCTGCTGCCATCTTCTTGGTACCGCCAACCTACGCCGGTACCGCCTACGGCTTTCATGTTGCCGTTTGTTTTTCGCCCGCCATTAGCTCGCGTCGAGCCGGTCTGGTTTTCGATGTCCTGAGAAAGGCGCGATACACTTGATGCCGCCATGTTCTGGCGCACCGCGTCCTTGTCGTAAAAATACCGAGGAGATTTGGTGAGCATGAAAATCTTCTCATGGCTCGTCGCAGGGCGATCACGGATACTCTCTGGCATCGGGTTGGGCTTTGCCCAGATGATCTCCGATCGAACCCACCAGCCAGCCTCCTGCAACGCGATGGCGAAACGGTTTGGCACCATGCAAAGGTCTTTCGCCTTCAAAACGCCTTGGATGGTCGAGAATGGCTTGTCGCGAAATGTACGGTCATCATTGCCGGTTGCTTTTGTATCGGCGGCGCTGCGCCCGTTCGGCGTCGTCGCGTAGCAATCGCCGTAATTGACCCAGCAAGTGCCGGTCGGCTTCAGGATGCGGCGTACCTCTTCGAAGACAGCCACCATGACCTGAAGATGTTCTGCTAGAGTAGGCTCAAGGCCGATCTGACCTTCGACGCCATAGTCACGCAAACCCCAGTACGGAGGCGATGTCACCACGCAGTCAACAGAGTTGGCAGGCATAGAGCGCATCACTTCGATGCAGTCGCCGACGTGAACCAAGCAGCGGCCGTTCAGTATGTCTCTGATCTGATGGCTCATGCCGGTACCCCGCTCGCGATCGATATCGCCCAATCCTGCGCTTCAAGCGCACTGCCCAGGCGGATCATCTTCCCGCCGCGCCAAAAGTCGTTGAAAGCCTGTTGATTGCTGTTGAGGGCTTTGCCGTAAGTCGTGCCGTTGGTCTTGCATTCGACCAGATAGTTCTTGCCCCGGAAGCCTATGAGCAAATCGCATGGCTCATTCAGCCGGAACACAGAGAACCCGCACTGCTCAAGCGTGCTGACGATCTCCGGTTCGCTTGCGTCTCGCTTCGCCGCGCGACGTGCAAGGCTCATTCCTCGCTTGGGCTTGACCCCCTTTTTGTATGTCGCTGGCTTCATCGCGCTTTCCTTTTCTCAAACCTCAGACGAATCCATTCCCAAGCCCGCCTGAGCAGGCTTTTCGTCAGCCGTTTCATGATTTCCTCGCCGCTAAGAGTTTTGCGGTGTGCTCGATGGTTTTGATGAACCTGGCCTGATTATCGTTCAGTCGCCCTTCCGCCTTCAGACAGTAAGCGTACTTGAGGCGCAGGTTCCGGTAGACTTGGCCGGACACATCTTTCATCGCAGTTGACTTGTGCCAGAGGCTGGCGCCCTGAGAGACTGGAAGCTCACAAGAGACCATTACTCTGTCGCGCGCGGCCTCAATCGTATCACCCATCCCTGCCCACTCTCGGCGGACAAGCTCATTCAGGTAAAACCGGCTCTCTCGGACGATGTCTTCCGAGAACTCGTCATCTGGAGTTGGGTAAGGCGGTTTCGACGTGTTCGAGGGCCAAGCGGTCGTGTCCATCTCAGCAATTGCCTGGATGTCATCGGGCGAAAGATTGAACCACTCTCTTGCGACCCTCTGAGAGTTGAATGTGCGGTGAAGATGCTTTTCGAACGCTCTCCCGGCTTCGATCTCATGAACGACGTCAAAGCCTTCAGGAAACGCAGTGCCGAAACTATGCAGTCGTTGCGCGAGGTTATCTGTAAACCCGATCTTGACGAGACCGTTCTCATCTCCGCGCCTTCTGATCACATATACCGTCATCGATCCTCACCTATGATCCAGTCAGCCAATTCCGCCTTATGCTTCGCCTGGGCGCGCCACCGCTTGGCGATCGACAACCGCTTCATAAGCGGCAATCTTCTCATCCAGCGCAGCCAGACGGGTGCGCAGTTCTTCTTTTTCACGTCTGCTCTCCTCGATTAGAGCGGCCCGTAGGGCGTCCATTTCCTCGCTATCGATCCGCTTCGCCGTTCCTTCCCAAATCGATCGGGCACGACGTTGCGTGAAATCCTTGGTCACTCGCGGAGAAATGAACCGCACTGCGTGATAGAAAACGTTGTCGAGCTTCCCGTAACGGGTCAGCGAATAGGCCGACCGCATAGTGTCCCTCGCTTCTAAACTCGGAGTCATTATCTGCTTCCTGCTACTCGTCTTGGGGCGACAACCCACGCCCTTGTGATCAGAACCCAACACCTTGTCGTTCTCCTGTGGTTCACTGTGCTTGTTGATGAGACACAGGAGGCCCACAGATGAGCCGTTCTAAAATTGAGGGAGACATCGAAGCTGACGCCAATCAGTCAGATGAAACCCTTTCGCCCGACCTTGAGGGGTTCGAGCCTTTCTCGGTTCCCCTCGCTGCTGTGATTGCAAAGCTGCGAGGGAAGACGTTGGTTAAGGTGCGGGCTGGGTCGAGAGAGAAAGACACCAGCCCGCGTTGAGCGCGCCGCACGCTCAAGCCACTCGGCCAACCGGCCAAGATGTAGATTTATGCTTGTACGGATCGCCGCGTCGGAGAGTTTCACTGCGCTGGATTGTGAGAGATTTGAGCGCAGCCGCTTCCGAAATTCCGAAGTATTTGGCGATCTCGACGGTGTCGTAACCGCGCTTGAAGAGATCGTATGAGGTGGGGCCGTGCTTCATTCGCCCGACCTCAGAATAGCGATGAACATCACGGCCACGGTCGCGCCGGCCATCATGGATGGGATGATGATAAGCATGGTGCTCATGCCGCCAACCGCTCACGGTTGATGCGGTCTACCTCGGCCATAAGCTCGGCTTCGATTGCCTGTGTATCGAAGTAGAATTCGTCCTCCGAAACCTCATCGACCCAATCAGAATAGAAGGTATCCGCGTCATGAAGCCGATGGTCGCCATCGCGCACCTCCATCGCCTCACCGAAGCGCTTGACCTCAAGGAGGCCAACAACATCAATGCGAACCAGCCCCGTCTCAACATCAAAGTCATGGACAGGCCAGAACTCGCTATCGCCGCAAAAGCGAATAAAGAACGGTTGCGGAAGGCTGTTGATGTAATCCATGCGAAGAAGATCACTCATGACGCCCTTCCCTCCTGATTTGATGAAATTGATTTCAGCCGCGCGCACCGAGTGCAGAAGTTTTCAATCTGCTCATCGATGGACTGGACGTGGCCTTCGCTGCATTCGACAGCGGGTCGGAATGTCGCCTGACGTGCCTGGCGCGATGCTTCGATGTGAACGGAGGTCATGGCCTTCCCTCCTTGAGCCCGTGGATTTTGACGAGCGCCAAAATGGACAGATAGAAGCCAAGCTGTTCTCGTGTTGGCCATCCCTGGTTCACTTCGAAAACGAAGTTGATTGCCGTGAGAACAAGCGCACCTACGAGCACCTCAAATGCGACAGATAACAGGGCCTTCATATGCTCGCCCTCACCTTGAAAGGCTGCTGACCATGCTCGACAAGAATGGCGTCGATCTTCTGGATGAACTTCTGCTTGGGAAACGAGCCGAGGCATCGGAACCCCGCAGCAAGCATTTCAGCGTGCGTTCTCGTCTTCGGGCCAGCTTTGCGAGCTACCATTCTGCCGTAAGAGGTCACATACACGCGCTCAGGCTTCGTCTCGCCGACATGCTCCCAGCCGCTTGCGCGATATACAGAACCGGTGTGACCCTGCCAGCCGTCGGCATACGTCACGAGGCAAGGCCAACGGAGGCGGTCGATCAACTTCAAGCTTCGCGCGATGAGAAACGAACACGCGTTCTTCGGAGCTTCAGGGACAATGACCATTCTCGAAAGCGAGAGAACTCCTTCCCAGTTTTCAGAGAAGGTTGCTTGAGCTGCAGTCTTGGTCGGCGGTATCCACCATACGATTCCGAAGCACGCGTTGTCGAAAATTTCCCCCTTGCGGAAAAGGCCGTGAAGATAGGTCGCCGTATTCGATGCACCTTGGCTGTAGTGGAAAAGCTCAACGAGGTTTCTGGCTACGTCCAGCGATACCGAGCGAACCTCCCAATCCTGTTTTCTCAGACGGTCGGAGTAATCAGCTTGCATAGCGTCTATCGCGCTGCGGTCGTGGATGTGACGGTTGGGGGCTTGGAGTGAGGTGTCCATCATGGCGCAACCAACCCAAGCTCGATGCAGGCCGCCGCGCCCTTCATCGTGAGGAAGTTCCAGCCATTGCATCTCTGCACGTGGTCGGTCCTCATAAGCTCGTCGCGATCAGTCTTGCTGATCAGATCACCGTCCCATACGAGACCTTTGGTGGCGAGATGCTTGAGAGTTTCGGTTCTGTCAGCCATTTACGCGCCGCTCCCACAGTCCTCGAGGAAATGGATGGACGGCGACGGTTCAACACCAGTGGCGTTCTCCAGTCGGGCCTTGCCCTTCACTGCAGAGATTTCGCCGCCGTCCTTACCCTGCTGCTGCGGGGTGTTTGCGAATGGATGTTCCGGCACAACGTAGTGCTGCCAAGCGATCGGCGTTTCAGCAGCCGTGCAGCCAGACCAGCGCGCAAGGAAACCTTTGTCTTCATGAACCCAGTACGACCGCTTGACCTTGCCGTCTGCGAAAGCCAGCCAGACCGGCGCGACGTGGTACTCACGCTTCGTGCGCTCTTTGCCGTCTACAATCGTTGTGGTGATCTTCTCTTCGCCGCGTGGTGCGGCGGTAATGTCTGTGTTCCACATAGCAAAACCTCAGAACGGAATGTCGTCTTCGGAAAGCTCGACCTTCTGGGGAGCGCCGATTTCGATCTGTTGAACCTTGGGAGCGTCGGCCATGAATGCGTCTACCGATTCGAGAACGACAAACATCACGCCGGGGTTAAGCTGGGAGAGGCGCTGCGCTTCTTGCAACGCGCTTTCCTTTGTCTTGTGCATGTAGTTCGGAGAGCGCTGGTAGACGCCGTAGATCATCCAAAACTTCGCGATGCTTTCCGTGCGCTGCGGTTCTGCATCCGCTTCTTCATCGCTTTCGCCGGCGAGATAGGCCAACGTGCACTTGAGCGGGCCGCAAAGTGCCTGAATGGTCGCGAGGCTTGGAGAACGAGACTTCCCCTTGATGATGTCTCGCACAAGCGATCGGTTTGCCCCGATCTCGTCAGCTACAGCGCTGGCATTGGTGCCAAGAGCATCAAGGCGCGACTGGATGCGTTCTGCCAAAGTGCTCACGATTGTGCCTCTCTCTCGAAGAGGTCTCGAAGAAGAAGGGCGGCGGAGCCGTTAGGGTTCTCGTATCCACGCTCCCAACGGCAAACGCTGGACTGCTCGACGCCGACCACTTTGCCGAATTGCGCTTGGCTCATCTTCATCGACTTGCGGAGACGCTTAATTTGATCAGGCGTCGGAAGATTCGAAGTGTCCCGCGATGCCCCAGGTTGAACAACTGGCCCAAGGCTGTCCTGCGTAACGTTGACCGTCAGGTTATCTCCGCTGACGATTACGCGAGCGCCGTTGATCTCGAACTCGATGATCATACCGCTGCCTCCGGCTCTCCGAAGACGTCGGGACGAAGTTCATGAGGTGGAATTTCTGTAACCTTGGAAATCGAATGGACTTTCTCCGCCGGGATGCGGCGGGTGCCGTTCTCGTATCGGTGCCACTGGACACCGCTCACGCCGACGAGTGCGCCAGCTGCTTCAATTGTGAGAGAGCGCTCGGTGCGCCAGTTTTTGATCTTTTCCATACTGGTAAATTACCAAAATGGCAATTTCTGTCAATATCGAAAATTACCATTTTGGCCATTCGCTCTGAATTTTCTCAGGCGTAAATTACCGTCATGGATAAAGCGCAAAAAAAATCTAAGCCTGAAGGCATCTTCATCGAAGAGTTGATGGAGGCCAATAAGCTTAAGAACAAGGATGTGGCCGAAAAAATGGGGACCACAGACGCGACGATTTCGCGTCTGCTTAACGGCCAGCGCGGCATAGACCTTGACTGGCTTCACAAGTTTGCAAAAGCGTTGGATGTCCCTTTATGGAAGCTTTTCAGAAGACCGGGTTCTGATGAGCCGACGTCCCCAGAGGCCGCGCTTCGATCCGCTATGATCGCCTATGGTGTAGACCGCTCACAGCTTGGGAGGGCCGTTCAGATCGTCGCCACCTTCAGGACGACCCAGGCAGCCGAGGAGCAATCAGAACAAAGCCAGTCTGATGATCAATCTCAACACGCCAATCCCCGCCATGAAGTAGTGCCATCAAGGTAGAGATTTCAGCAGCCTTCCGCTTAATGACGATTTCCGGCGCAGCCGGGATGTCCGCGCCGGCTGCTTTAAACAGTTCCGCGACGATCTCTTCATTCTTGGTTTTGTACTTGGGTCGAATGCGATCGTAGATGCGAGACATTTTCTTGCTCCGCCACTCAAAAACAAGAACCAATAGTGAACAAAAGAAAGTGCTTATGCAAGGTTGTCTGCGCCTTGCTTTTAATCATCGAAAGTAAGCCTTTGATTCATTCGGGGAATATTTTTTAGCGTTCTCGAATGAAAAGCCAACTTTAGCCGGATCCGAGCCGATCGCATTATCCCGCCTCATCACTGCACCGAATATTGCCAGGACATCAAAAATGAACGACCCACTCGATGACATCGCTCAAGTGATCGAAGAAGCTCTCGGCATGATCCGGAAAGTCAATGCTTCATTGGAGGATCATAGAAGCGATACCGCTAAATCTCTCAAGTCAGTCGCCACTTTGCTGACCGACGCGACGAACCGGATATCCGATGCAAATCAAAGCCGGATGCTCACCGATTTCATGTTGAACGCTTTGATCGAAGAACTGGTCAAAAAGAAGATCGTAAGCGGCGAAGCCGTTGCTGCGCGTTTTTCAGCGAACGTTCAAAAGACCGCTTTCGTTTTTGAGAAACATTCTCTTGCTCAAGCAAAGATGCTTGCAGAGCATTTATCCCATCCAGGCTATCCCGATGAGCTTCCGCGTCCGCGAGGGTTCGGTCCAACGTTGATTGTTGATAACGATCCAACTGATTCATGAGATTCCCTTTCTCTACCTAACCAAAAGAACGTTGATGTTCTGAAAATCTTTGGTTTTGAAGGATGGTGAGGGAGGGTTCCAGCCATAGCTTCCCCCTACCCCATGGACTATGTCCAAGAGGCGGGGAAACCATGGCTAAGTCCTGAAGGCCGGAGCCGGGATGGGACACACGCCAGAGGAGCTATTCGCTTACCTCGCCCTGATTTTCTGGCAGCGCACTTAAGAGCTTTCGCTTCCCGCGCCGTGGGGTTCACCAGCCTGGGAGTTGCACCCGGTCGCCCATCACTTACCAATACCGATATTCCCCAGCCCGCCCCCTCGTCAACATAAAATTACCAAAACGGCAATTTTCTATGTTGACATAAATTACCAATACGGTAAGTTCTTCTCACCAGCCCACCGACTGAAGCTTCCTTTGGAACGACGAAACGGAAGGCTCCAACGAGGAGAGAGACGATGACACTGGTTCTTGGACACTTTGAAGCAATCCGCAAAGCTCGCCATCAGGCAGAGGTCGCACGTCCAGCGGTTACTGACGAAGAGTTTTGGTTCAACGACTACACCGACGACATGATCGCAATCATCCGCGACCAATCTTTCATGACCGTTGGCGGCTTCTGGACTTTCCCGCTCACTCACGAGGACCGCGAGCTGATCGTCGCTTACCTGCTTCGTTGCCGGGAAGCCGAAGAGGATGATCGTGCCGAGCGCCTGCAGAAGTTTAAAGCCCAACAACTCGCCGCCTGATCGCGCTCGGCATCCGTCTTCGGGCGGATATCCAATTCGATCTAGCCCGCACGGTCGGGCATCAACGGAGATACGCAGATGAGCAACCTGATCATGGATACGGGAAACCTTGCTGAGCTTACTGGAGACGATGAAGTCCCGGAAAGCAGCATGGAGGCCCGCAAGCAAGCCGAGGGCAACGGCATTGAGTTTCATGTTGCCATGACTTCTTGGACTTTGCGCGACATGGAAGACCTGATCGTTCAGGCGGCGGCGCAACAGGTTGTCGGCAAGTTCGGCAATGACCGTCTCGCCAAGGAGATTGAGGCAAAAACGATTTCGCTCGTCACTGCAAAGGCAGATGCAGCGCTTGAATCGGTAACGACCGAGATCATCAACCAGCCGCTTATACCGAAATACACTTATGGCAAGCCTGACGCGGACCCTGTGACCATGCGCGAGTTCATTGGCCTCACCGGTCGGCAGTATCTGACGCAGATGGTTGATGTGCATGGGAAGGTCAGCGAGCGCTCTTCCTACAATGAAAAGAGCCGCATTCAGTACCTCGTTGAGAAGTGCATGGAAACGGCATTCAAGCGCGAGATTGAGAAGGCAACCAACGATCTTATTGCCGAAATCCGGCGCGGCGTCGAAGCCCAGCACAAGGCGTTCATCGAAGCTGAAAAGACCCGCTTTCGCGAAGCTCTCGCCAAGATCACGAGCTGACCCTCCCCTTCCGGCGCTATCCCATCACGATCTCAACTGAGGATGAGTAACATGGAACAGCAGATCCAAGCATTCAAAGCGGCGCTCGATGAAGCTGCCGCTGGCATGGGCGAAACGAAGTCGTGGAAGTCGAACACTTCGGCTTTTCAGGCTGCGTCCGTCGCTTTCCATAAGTTCCTGATCGCAGGCATCAACGAGTGCGGCGGTCTAGCTGATTACTACATCAGCGATCCGAACATTCTTGCGACCGAGATCAAGTACGCCTTCGATGACGGCGAAGCAGCCGAAGACGCAAAGGTTCGCAATCCAGTCACCTATGACGCTACGGCAAAGTTCAAGCGTCCTTCCGCAGGCAACATCACACACGCAATGCAGGGTGTAGGAGCGGGGGTATGAGCCAGAGAAAGCCGTGGGGCGTAAACCGGATTGGGGACATGGTATCTGCACACGTCAGAACACAGCGCGGCGGTAAGTGGTTCCGAGCTGTACCGACTCCTTATCACAAGAACACCCGTGAACGCATTCGTGCCGCGTGGTGGGTCCTCACGGGCCGCGCCGAAGCTGTCATCTGGCCAGAGGCTGGAGATCTAGAAGCCGCTTTAGGTATCGAAGGAGACCGCTCATGAGGCTTGCGCGGATCATCGGCAGCATCGAAGCGGCAACTCTGATCGTGACGATCAATCCGAAGAACGGTGCGCACAGCTACCCGTTCAAGGGACCGTCTCCAGCGCCGAACGACATCGGCCCCGTCATCGACAGCACCAAGGAAAGCAAGCGCGCCAAACGCCGTCGTCTTGCATCTGACGAGCCCTCCCACAGGGCAGCAAACAAGGGATAGGGAAATGACCGTTACAGAATTGAGAGAGCTTCTCAACCGTATGCCGGGAGAGATACCCGTCTACATACCTTCTGGCGAAGGCGTCATGTCGGCCAAGCATATATTCCGCGGTAATCTAATTGGCGTGGACCAATTTTGCGAAATAACCGTCTTCGGCGGCGATCCACATACGCCAGATTTCCAAGACGCCTTGATTGAACGCGAAACTGGCTTTTTTGACCGAAAGCAGCTGATCGACGCTTACAAAGCGCTCGTCGCTTCCACCCCCTCGTAACCTCAGCACAGCGGGATAAGAAGATGAGCGAAGCGGCAGAAATCATTGCGCGGATAATTGATCCACATTCTTTCATGCCTGACCACAGCGGCGATCAATTGGTTGGCGATATTGTCAAACAATCGAGAGAAGCGGCGATTCGTAAAGCGGAACTGGTCATAGCTGCCGTTCAAGAGTTGGAATGGCAAGACATGAATAGCGCGCCAAAGACGCGATCCTATTTGGTCTATCAACCACAGGCAAAGTCTGGGCGATCAACCCTATCAGCACGCGTCTGTGATATTTCTCAAGCAGGTCTTTCTAGGGTCAGCACCCATTGGAGGGAAAGCAGACCTCCAGCGGCATCGCCCGAAGATCGCGAAAAAATCCTCAACCCGTACGGGACCACCCAATCCTAACCCACCCCGGCTTTGTCCGATACCCGCATGAAGGGGAAGACTATGGCAGATAGCAAGAACATTGATGATGGCGGTCCGGCGTTCCCTTGCGAGGGTGGAGTTGACAGCGGACTTTACGCAGCACCAGGCATGAGCCTGAGAGATTACTTGGCCGGTCAGGCTCTCATTGCTGGAGGCCAGTATCTTGCGAACTTCCTGCCGAAGGAAGCTGCTGAAAGGGCATATCAGATTGCCGACGCCATGATTGCCGCTCGTGAAGGCCGCTCGTGATGGACGCTTTCACCACACCAGAGAAAGAGTTGCACGACGAGATCGTGGTTGACCTGCACTCGCTCAACAACCGCATCAATCGGATCGACGCCAACCTTCGGAAGGCAGAGCGCGTCGAACTCGGCACGCTAGTTCTCATGTGCTGCGCCCTGATGTTCGGCGGATGCCTGGCGCTGGAACACACCCTCTCAATTCAAGCGAAAGACCGGCAGGAGAATGTTGCATGGGCAAGGTAGCAGAACTTCACACAGAGGCCACGCGCCTCGGAGCGCTCACTGACAAAATCGTGCAGCGCCTCAATCCCGAAGGCTTCATCGAATTTCAACTTCGCCAGACCGTTAACGACGCCATCAAGGAGCTGGGGCGCGAGAAGGTCATGGAGATCGTCAAGGATGCTGCAGAATGAATTACCTCTATCTCGACATCGAAACCATTCCTGCCCAGACGGAGGCGGCTAAGGAGCGGGTTGCTGCTACTGTCAAGCCGCCAGCCCAGATGAAGAAGGCTGATACGATCGCCGCCTGGGAGAAGGAACAGAAGGCTGCGGCTGTAGAAGAGGCCATTGCCAAGACCAGCTTTGATGGCGGCATGGGCCATGTGTGCTGCATAGGCTTCGCGATCAATGGCGGGGATATCCATTCCCAGAGCGTCAAGACGATTGAGCAAGAGCGCGACGCGATTCAGTCGTTCATCGACATCGTGGGGGTGTTTCGCGCTTCGGAATGGTCGCAGATACAGATCGTGGGGCATTTTGTTGCCGGGTTTGATCTGCGCTTCCTGACGCAGCGCGCCATAGTTCTTGGGGTTCGTCTGCCCGAATGGTGGCCGAAAGACCCGAAGCCGTGGTCGAGCGAAGTGTTCGACACGATGGTGGCGTGGGCCGGGGCTAAAGGAAGCATCAGCCTTGACGCGCTGTGCTTCGCTCTCGGGCTTGAAGGCAAGGGAGAAATCGACGGCTCAATGGTTGCCCAGCTTTGGGCTGACGGTAAGCATGAGGACATCGCCGGCTATTGCCGTGATGATGTGGCCCGCGTCCGTCGTGTACATCAGAAGATGCTCGCTTCCTTTGGGGAGGCCGCGTGATGGAGAATACTGCTCTCTGGGACAAACTGGGGAAAACTGACCCTGCCCATACCAAGACATTTAAGCGTGCCGGGGGTTTCTCTGGCACCGCTATCAAACCGATGTTCTCCTATCGTCGCCTGACCGAGGAGTTTGGACCATGTGGCTCGGGCTGGGGCGTTAACGAACCGGTTTTTCAGGTTGTGCCAGGTCAAAACAATGAGGTTCTGGTCTTTTGCACGGTCTCTGGCTGGTACATGCTGGACGGTCAGCCGAAGACTGTCTACGGCGTTGGCGGCGACAAGGTCGTCACCTACATCAAGGCTAATGAGCAATATAACCGCCCTGAGAGATGGGAGAACGACGATGAGGCTTTTAAGAAGGCCTTTACGGATGCTCTGACCAACGCCTTCAAATTGGTCGGCGTGGGCGCTGATGTTCACATGGGGATGTTCGACGACAACAAGTACGTCAACAGCATGAAGGCTGAGTTTTCAGGCCAGCAGCAGAATCAAAACGATCAGGCCGATAAGCCCGGCGATGCGCCAGCAAAACCAAGCGCCGCACACCAAAAGCGCCAGTTAGAGGAAATCGAGAGGGAACTTCTCGACTGCAAATCTGTGGTGTCCGTCAACGCATGCGCCGAGAGCTGGAAGCACATCGCCAACCGCGATGGCTGGTCGCGCGATTACAAGCAAGCAGCAGCAGACAAATTTGAAGCGCGCCGTCAGGCCGTGCAGGAGGCAGCGTAATGACCACGAGATACGATGCAGTTGCAGTTCGCCGCTACAAGGACGGTAACGGCAACGAGAAGAGCCAGTTCACGACTATCGGCACGGCTTGGCCTATGCGCGAGAAGGATGGGTTCACGGTTCGCCTCAATGCCGTTCCTGCGCCCACAGAAGGCGAGTTTGTCATCCTCCTAATGCCACCACGCCAGAAGGACGATAACCGCTCTGGCGGGCAATCTCGTGGCGACCAGGGGCAAGGCAGAAACGCTAACTTCTCCAACGATCTTGATGACGATATCCCGTTCGCACCGGAGTGGCGCTAATGGGCACCGTCAACCGCACGATCCAAGACGATTACCAGCGGGACATGGCAGCCAAGCTGGTTGCCAACCGGCCCTACCCGTTCACGCTCTCCATCACCGATGGCAAGCATCGCTCCACCGCACAAAACCGGCTGCAGAACATGTGGTTCAAGGAGATTGCCGAGCAGAAGGGCGATATCAAGCCAGCGGAAGCCCGAGCCTATTGCAAGCTGACGATCGGCATCCCGATTCTGCGGGAGCAGAACGAGGCATTCCGCGCCCGTTATGACGAGGTGGTGAAGCCGCTCTCGTATGAGCAGAAGCTCGCGATCATGCAGGAACCGCTAAACTTCCCCGTCACAAGCCAGATGAACACGAAGCAGTTCACCGAATATCTCGACGGCATCATCCGTCACTTCGGTGAGCAAGGCATCGTTCTGACCATGCCTGACGATATCCGCCAGGAGCTTTACCGGAACACCGATACCGACGAGACCGCCCTATCTCAGTCGGTTGACGCTGGCATGAAGCCAGCAGAGGGCGAGGTGGAAACCCCTCCGGCTGCCTCGCCCTCAAATGATCCAGAGCGCGATATCCTTATCCGGTTCGCCGCTGAAATGCTGCCTATGGCTGCGGCGGCGAAGACAGAAGTGTGGAAGGACGTCGAACTCGGCTGGTCCGAAGGTGAGATGAAAGGTCTATCTCCTGAGGGCTTTGAAAAGGCCAAGACAGTATCGACGTCGATCCGACAGATCGCTCGGGGAAACATCAGCGTCGAAATAGCTGCCAAGGCTTGTGCCAAGGTTCTCGGCTGCAAGCCTTCTGATCTGGGGGGCGTCGATGGCTGAGCCGTTTTACAGCGAAGAGCGCCCCTCGCCCTGTCCAACGGATTGGCAGGTCGCCTGCCCGTCATGCGGCGAGCACATCAGTTGCGAGATGGAAGAGGACGTTGACGGCAGTTTCTCGAAGACTGACCGCGATGGCGATCCTGTCGTCAACTGCGAGTGCGGGTGCTTTTTCATCCCCGCTACCGTGACCGTGAGGGTTGCAGCATGAAGATGAGCGCCGCCGGACCTCACACAAAAAAAATCACCGGTGATGCCGGAGAGACGATCGGTCTTGCCGTGGAACTCGCCAACGGTCGTTGGGCACCGTTCGACAAGGAAGAGAAAACGCGCCTCGTTGAGATTGGCATCAGCTTTGAAAAGCCGAAGGACGTGCTGAACTTCTTCAAAGCCGCAGCGGCCGGAAAGGGAGAAAAGACATGAACCGATTGATCCGACGTTCCATCCACCTCTGGCAGTCCTGGCGCGCCCGTAGGAAGCTCTCAAAAGCCTACCGCTGGCAATCCGACATAGACGCCGCAATCAAGCAGGCAAAGCGCTCACACGGCAAGACGGGCCGGGTACGAGACCTTGAGCGACAGAAGCGGGATATGATGACACGCGCGCTGGGAGGGCAGTTGTGATGGTCCGTCGTGAGTTCACCCGAAACCAGAAAGAGCAGATTGTCGAGCGGTCCAAGAACGCTCTCGGTCAAATCTGCTGCGAGCGGTGCGGCCAAGTGCTTGGCAGCAAGCCTCACGAGATCGACCACATCATCCCAGAAGCGTTGCGGCCGGAAGCCGACAAGAAGGCCAAGCTGACGATTGCTGAAGGCCAGTTGCTCGGGAAGTGCTGCCACCGCGGCGCAGAGGGCAAGACGAACAAGGATGTTGCCCAGATCGCGAAAGCCAAGCGTCAATACAATGGCGCCAACGGCATCAAAACCAAGCCTGCAAAGCCCCTGCGTGGTCCCGGCTTCCCCAAATCCGAAAAGCCTAAGAAGGCCGTCGTCTTCCGGCCCTGCACCTTTTACCGCGAGGATCAGAGATGAGCAGCAACCCAGAGAAATTGGAACGCCTGAAGCAGCCAAAGTCAATGAGCATGTACGCTTCTCAAGGAGACATGATTTCGGACCTGCTTATCGATCGGAGCTTAGCCTCTGCCGAGATCGACCGATTGAAGCGCGAGAACGAGGAACTGCAGAAGCTTGCCGACCGCTTGAAGCTGGAAGCCCAAGGCCACGCTATGGAAGCTCGAACAGCCAACTCCACGATCTACGAAATCTACCAGATCGTAACAGGCGCTAAAGGCGAGCCGGGGAACTGGAGCGGTGCTGAACCGGTGCGTAAGTTCGTTACGGAGATGCAAGCGGCCCTGCTACCATTTTCTAAAGCAGCAGAGATAAAGCTTTGCGGCGAATGGCGCGATGATGAGCGCTTTGCACAAACCGACGTCGGTTTCTACCTCACTTTTGGCGATCTACGCCGTGCCCGCGCCGCCATCGCCAGCACAGGAGGCGAACACCATGGTAACTGATGAGATGGTCGAGGCATTCGGCAACGCATTCTGGAGCGTCAATGCAGCCTCCAAGATCGACGCTCAGCGTGAACATATCCGCTCAGCTCTCGAAGTCGCCCTATCGACGGACGCGGAGCCGGTGAAGAACGCGCCAGCCGTGGCGGTGAAGGCTGACTTGCCGGAACGCTTTGAGGAATGGTGGGCAGGTCGGGACAGTAAGGGCGAAAAGACACTTGATTATAACCATCGCAAACAACTGGCTTGGGAAGCATTCTATGCCGCCGCCCTCTCCGCACAGGTGCAGGACGTGGCGGATGACAGGCCGATGAAGGTCGTGAAGCATCTTGCTGAGTGGTGGGACACCTCCGACGCCCGCAACGTGCTTGGTGGCGCGCCATGGTGCGTTTTTGAAGCTAAGCGAATTCTTTCAGCCTCCCCCGCCTCCAAGCATGGAGATGAAGAATGAGCGAGATCGTGGAAGCTACATTGAAAGCAGCATGCAAAGCTTTTTCGGAAGCACGCGCAGTTTACCCTGACGGCGAAGCGGAAACGCCGATCACGGATTGGTTTGATCTAGACCCTAAAGACGCCGTCGACTTCGGCGTCCTGACCGAACCGAAATGGAACGGTCATTCCGATATCGGCAATATGCAGCAAGAGGCATATGTCGCCGCCGTGATAAGAGAGCCAATGCGTGCCGCTCTCCGCACAGCCCTATCCGAAGCAGAGCAGCGCGCAAGGCGTGAGGCGCTAGAAGAGGCGGCGATCTTGGCGGGCTCTATCGGTGACGAACAAATCCGATCTGGTTCTTTGGACCTTGAAGCATCGGTCGATAAAATCATTGTCGCCATCCGCGCCCTCATCCCATCAGAGCCTCATGATGCGGAGGGCCGGGAGTGATGAAGCTTGGAAAGCGACAACTGGAAACGCTTCTATCGGTTGGCTGCACATCGGCCATGATCGTACCGACACCCATCACCAAACGCCTCTGCGAAATCGGCCTGATGAAATCGCACGGCCCGGATGGCAGCTTTGCCAGCATCACGACTGATGGGCTCCGCGCCTTGGCTGATGCTGTGGACGCTGGTTCCATTCAGCTTTTCGTTATGCCGGAACGCCGAGCGGTGCTTGAAAGGAGCGAGGGATGACGGCGACACCAGAAATGATCGCCGCCGCTTGGTCCACATGGCACAAGCGCCACGGCGGCAAGCTCGGGCCCGGACCGGCTTTCGTTGAGGCAATCAACGCGGCATTGGCAGCCCAAAAGCTCAGCATCACCGATGAACTGCGTACCGAGATCGATCGGATGGCAAAGCACTTCGACACGTCCCCACAACAAGTCCTTCGCCGCATGGTCTTCAGCTACGCCACGAATTTAGGGTTGCGCACGCCGCCTGAATACGATGGCGAGAACGTCACTTCGATCAGGGGAAGAGAAATATCGGCTGTGAATAGCGGGAATAATGGGGAGAAGTAGATGCCTTTGTTGACGCCCGAACTCGCCGCAGAGGAGCTTGGAATTTCGTCCCGCCAACTGCGCGAGTTGACATACGAGGGAGCGATCCCATTCATCAACGTTGGTCGAGGCGATCGACCCTCACGAAGGTACGATATGGCTGATATCGAGGCCTTCAAAGCTGAGAGAAAAACGACATCATGCCCGTCTTCAAGCGCCCAGGTGCAGACACGTACAGCTACGACTTCCGCCTCAAAGGTGTTCGACATTCAGGCAATACTGGCTGCACGAATAAGAGAGAAGCGGAGCGCGTCGAACAACAAATCCGCCAAGAGGCCAAAGCTCAAGAGGTAGACGGCCGTAAGCCAATGACAATGGCTGTCGCGGTTGCCCGATACTGGGAAGAAGTCGGGCAGCACCATGCCAACAATGACACGACGCTGAAGACGATAGCATGGCTTGAAAGGGAGATCGGGAAAACGCGTCCGGTCTCCGACATCCGCAGCGCGGATATTGCCCGGTTGATCGCAAAAAGGCGACTGCCAGATGCCAAGGGTAAATCGCCATCGCCGGCAACCGTAAACCGGAGCGTCACCCAGCCGATGCGGGCGATCCTTACCCGCGCCGCCGACACGTGGGGCCAGACCATCCAAAAGATCGAATGGTCAAAACATATGCTGAAAGAACCGCAGGAGCGTGTTCGGGAGCTAAAGCATGATGAGGAAGATCGGCTGTTTGCAAAGCTGCGCAGCGACTATCACCACGTGGTGAGGTTCGCTCTTCTGACCGGATGCCGAATGCAGGAGTGCCTGGATCTCGAATGGCGGGATATTGATTGGCGGAACCAGCAAATGCGCGTCACGGGAAAAGGTCGGAAGACCAGAACCATCCCCATGACCAAAGCTGTTTATGAGCTACTGTGGACTTATCCCAGGGCGCACGAGAAGGTCTTCACTTACATCGTCCAGCGCGCCGACGTGGCGCCACGAGGAACGCGCCTACCGATTGAGCGCGAAGGCTTGAAGACGACGATGGATCGCACGGTCATTAAAGCCGGTATTGATGATTTCAGCTTCCACGACCTGCGGCACACATGCGCCACAAGGCTATTGCGGAAGGTGGGGAATATCCGTCTCGTGAAGGAATTGCTCGGGCATGAGGATATGAACACGACGCTCAAATATGCCCACGTGACGACGGAAGATTTGCGCAACGCGATGGATAAAACGAACCCGGTGGAAATTCACACGGAAATCGCCACTCAACCGGATGGCATTGCAAAGAAGTAATTGGGAAGATTGAGGTTTTAGAAGCGCGGGGACATTTCCCCCAGTCAAGTGCGCTACCGGGCTGCGCTACGCTCCGACACAAGAGAGGCGTTTATATAGAAGGCGTCTCGCGCGCAACCCAAAAAACGATCCGCCCCAGACAAAATGAGAGAATGTTGATTTCTTAGGACTGCGGGTTTTAAACGCGAGCTCACTTACATCCGCGCCAAACTGTTTTCGATCCGCTCCCAACTCTCATCCATCGGATAAGCGGCGGACACGACGGGCACGCTTAAGTGACCGTAGCGGATGGACAACTGCTTCTCAGCAGTTTCAGGATCGACGCCGGCGATCTTGCCCAGATAGATGGCGGAGGCGAGGCCTGTACGGTCGGAACCGGAGCGACAGTGGATGAGGATCGGTTTCGGGGATGTGCGCATGATTTCGACAAGCGCTTCGGCCTTGTCCATCGAAAGCGCTTCACGGGCAGACATGGCAAAATCGACATGGTGAACACCGAGTGCCTTGGATTCGGAGACCTCATCCTTGTACCAAGTGGATCCGTCATTCTCGCCGCGCAGATTTATGACGGTCTTGATGCTGTGCTGCTTTACATAAAGCGCTAGTTGCTCGGCGCTTGGCTGGTTTGAGCGATAAAGTTCGCCGGCCAGCACCTCATGAAAATTTCCAGATAGTTGAAGGAAGCCGAGATAGCCGAAGAAGCTCAGTACCAAGGCCGCCACGGCGCTCACAAAGGTGATCAGTTTTTTGCGCATCATATCGATCTTCCAACTGCCATTGGCGGAAGGAGTAGATACTGAGGCTGACATCAAGATGAACGTTCTTCGTCCATCGGTAAGCTACGGCGGGCCATGTCACCGCACAAAGACATAGACGGCATAGAGAGCGATCAACGCGCTGGCGGCGAGTGCTGCGATGATGCCGAGGCGTTTTTCAATGAAGTGGCGGATGCTTTCGCCATAACGCTGCAACAGGCCCGCTAAGATAAAGAAGCGTGCGCCGCGCGTCACGACGGCAGTGACAATAAAAAGGCCGAGGCTGATATTGGCGGCACCGGAAAGGATCGTCACCACCTTGATAGGCGGAAGGTGAGCGAGGCCTGACGTGATCAGCAGGAGAACAATGGTTTCGTAGTCAACCGACGCTTTCAAATGTTCGAAGGCATCGAGTTTGCCGTAAAACTCGAGAAGCGGACGAGCGACGCTTTCAAAGGCGTAGTGGCCAAGATACCAGCCGGCAATTCCGCCGAGTACCGATGCCACTGTGGCGACGGTCGCGTAGAACATCGCTTTGCGCGGCTTTGCCAAGACCATTGGCAGAAACATGATATCTGCGGGCAAGAAGAAAATCGAACTCTCGACGAAGGCGATGATCGCCAGCCACCAAACGGCGGTCTTGCGTGCTGCCAGGTTCATCGCCCAGGCGTAAAGACCTCTCAGCATTTCTATCTCCGTTTAATTCGGTGGTGGCGCATGTGCAAACTCCACAGCGCATGCCCTTTTAGCATCCGTCGGCGACCTGCATTAGCGGTCAAATCTGCGAATGGCAAATGATGCAGCGCAACATTATGACGCCTCATTCCGAAAAATGCTGCGGTACGGAAGCTGAAAAGCCTTGCCCGGGATTGAAGAAACCTCTCTGCTTGCTGCGGCGCAGTAGAAAATCCTTTTATTCTGGTTTTTTCCGGCATTCGGCGTAGAATGAAAATGCGAGGACATACTGAGGAGGAGACAGTTATGGACTACGTTAATTTCTTTACTTCGCTGAACCCATTTATTCTCGGCATCTTGATGATTGTTCTTTTGTTGGGCGCCTACAATAAGTGGGTCTCGCACTGACGATCTAAAGCCTGTCGTGTAAAATTGTGTAGCGGTTTGGCGGTAACGAGATGCGGCAGACGAAGGAGCTAAAGCGGAGGGAGTGAATCTGAAAGATCGCGACACGCTTGGGCCGGTCCGCGCCATCGTGATGAGCTTTGCCGGAGTGCTTCCTGCATTTGCGGATAGTCACTCATGGCCATGAATGGTATCACTTCCGAAGTTTCAATTGATTTCGGGAGAAGGCATGACGCAGGACTTCGCGTTCAAGGATACGTCTGAAAATCTGAGTTACGTTTTGCAAAAGCTGATCAATCAGCTTGGCGGAAAGACGATCACCTTGCGGGAATTGATGGAGGCCATTGGCGAGCAAGGCCTGCTACTCATGTGCGCCATTGCTTCCCTGCCCTTCCTCATTCCAGTGTCGATCCCAGGCGTCAGCACTGTGTTCGGCGCGGCGATCATCATGATCAGCCTTGCGATCATTCTGAACCGGTTGCCGTGGCTGCCAAAACGCATTCTGGATCGGCAGATGGAGACGGCGCGCCTCGTACCGGCGCTGCAGAAGGGCGTTAACATCGTTTCCTGGATGGACAAATACATTCGTCCGCGGCTGCTCTCTCTCACCACTGGCGCTATCATGAACCGCGTGAACGGCATCGCCATCATGGTCGCCGGGATCCTGCTAATGATGCCGCTGGGCTTCATCCCCTTCTCGAATACCTTGCCGGGGGTCGCCATCCTTCTGTTTTCTGCGGGTATGATCCAGCGCGACGGTGCGACCGTGCTCGGCGGCTATCTGTTCCTCGCACTGACGACCATCTACTTCGCGGCACTGGCCTATGCGGCCGTGTGGGCCGGCCAAGGTCTCAGCAACTCGCTTACGGGCGCCTGACGACATCTGTGCCATCGCGGCGCGCCTGGCGGGCGCGCTTGCGGTATTCCCACCATATGGCCAGCTGACGGCGCTTACGACGAACGAAGCGCAGATCCTGAGACAGCACCAGAAGACCGAGCGGCACCATCCAGAAACCGAGGATGGGCAGGAAGCCGAGCAATCCACCAATGACAAGCAACGTGCCGATAACAATGCGCCCGACGCGAGAGCGCGGCATCGCTACGCTCCATTTGCCCATGTGGAGTCGCCCCGTTTTGGGGTGAAGACCGAAATTCACGCCAGATCACCTCGGCTCAACAGGGTTGGGAAAACTTTTTCAACATCGTCATGCCCAGAAACGTGGGGGCTTCGGTGGATAAAACAAGATGAATCCATTTTTTTTGAAAAAAGCGCTTGGCAAATCGTCAAAGCGTTTGTATTACCCCGCTCACGCCACGCCAAGCGGCGCACGTTCCCTGGTAGCTCAGCGGTAGAGCATTCGACTGTTAATCGACAGGTCGCCGGTTCGAATCCGGCCCGGGGAGCCATTTTTACAATCGACCACATTGTAATCAAGACATCTCCCAAAAAATACCGCTGAAAAATCTTCGATCCTCAACGTCTTGAGCGCGCACATTGTTGCGACGAGATTTCAGATTCGTTGAAAGCCTATCGACGCATTAGCACGCTTTACCGTTTTGAATTTACCAACAGCACTTTTTGGAAAATCGATTCCGATTTTCCGGTCGATGCTGTAGGACGAATAAGGATCCAAGCAGCCGCTTCGGTCATCTGTCGCAATGGAGACTGCGGATATATGTCGCTCACCACTTCGCAATGCAGAGCTGCTCGGGCAATGCTCGATTGGTCGCCGGAAAAGCTTAGCGAAGCAGCCGGTATCGACCCTGCAGTTCTGACGTCGTTTGAGCATGGCCAAAATGGATCCGATGCTGAAATGATAAACCGGCTCCGTTCGTCGCTGGAAAAGGCGGGCGTTTCCTTCATCGACGACAATCAGACCTCTGCAGCCGGTGGTCCCGGGTTACGCCTTTTGAAGTCACCTGGCGAGTTCGATACCGACCAATCTGAGACAGTGCAATACAAAGAACATCTGGCGCCCGATGCGCCCACCGGAGCGGGAGGCTGATATGTCGAAAAAACAGAAGTTGGAACATTCTGAATTTTCTGGTGAGTTCGAAGATGATGGCGTGACTGTCCTTGTCGACATCTTCCGCCCTGCTGGAACCCAGCAGGACTGGCAGTTGGAAGTCATCTCCGAAGAGGACGATGTAACGACCTGGGACGAACCCTTTGCCACTGACAAGGATGCCTGGGAAGAGTTTGTCGCTACGTGCGAGCGCGATGGAATCAGAAGCTTTCTGGGTGATGAGGAGCCGGCGGTCCACTAAGGCGCCGTAAGCCGCCATTGGGCGCGCAGAGGACGCTCTACCTTTTTAAGCCAAAGCATGATGCTCAGACCCGTCGGACTCGCGGAAGGTACGACGCTTTGTGGCATTCTGACTTTCGAAAACTTCTGACGTTGTACGAAAAAGGCGACCGCTTTCACGATCGCCTGCCATTATTCGATTTAGAAGCGGTTTCGAGAACCAACCGGATACTAGCGCTTTCCGGCGCGACCGGAGACCGCCGTCGACGTGGCTGACACCGGGTCGCTTGCCGGGAACGTATCCTCGAGACCCTCCTCAAGCTCGTCGCTGGACTGAGCATTGTCTTGCGATTGCTCTTTGTTCAGCGAGGCCACCGCAGGCGATCCACCTTCAGCGTCTTCATCCTCGACTCCCAGCACAGACGTGTTGCGGGTCGCGTCGATCTCCAGCTCAGCTTCCTGCCAGTGCCGGTCGTGGTCGCCATCGCGCCGACCTTCGCTCTCCCACTTTTCATAGGCCTTGTTACGTATTTCGGATTCGCGATCGACTTGCATGGTGCTTCTCCCGTTTTGGATATCGGGAAAACAATTGGCGCACATATTGGTTCCTGCGCTCTCATTGGGCTGTATCGCAGAGAAGGGTGAGGCCCAAGGGAAGGAACGAAGCTACGCCATCACCGTTTCCTTCCCAGACCACCATTGATTATCGACAGGAGCAGACGATGAGCGACGACAAAGCGAAGACCCACAACAACGACCACCTCGATATCAAAGACGAGGATGTCGCGCGCTTTGAGACTGAGGGCGAACTCACCGAGCATGAGCAGGAACTGGATCCGGACGAACTGATCAGCCTCAGAGCACGCCGACAGGCGGCACGTCAGCATGAAGACGCGTTCATCGTCGCCACCGACCTGGAAGACGACGACCAGCGTGACGCCGCTCCCGGCACCCGCGAACAGCCATAAGCTCTTCTATCCTAGAGAACCGACGTTGAGCTTGCTCTCCTCATCGGTTCTCTAGGGAGAATGAGACGGCTGCCGGAAGAGATCAAGGACGTGTTAGCCACAGTCTGGCTGGACATTCGATCAGCGACGGACCGAGACGATTGACTTGCGGCTGAAATTGGAGACCTGGACGCGGCCGGACTGATTGCCGCCAAGGATTTGGGCGGTGGCTCCGCTCATGCTCTTCAATATACCTGCATGATAGCGCTTGCCGCTTCTGACAACGACGACATCACCGGGTTTGGCTGCGCCAACGGGGACAGCATAGCCGAAAGATTTCCAGGATTTGGCAAAGCCTGAGGATTTTGGAGGGGTGCGCCCGGATTGTTCGGCAACGACGCTGAGGAAGTGACCACACCACGGGGTTTTACGCGGATTGACGCCTAAAATTGCTTTCAGCGTCTTGTTGTTCTTGCCTTCATGAAGACCGGCATACTGCTCGGCTTGGTTTAACATGCCCGCCGAGGCGGGGCTCATGACCGCGGCACAAAGCCCCACAGCCAAAAGAAACGCAGATACTCTCACACTCTTGCCCTTTAAAAGCGCAGGACGAGTCGGCTCCAGCCCGCGCCGAAGTGTCCTTGCGCACATTCAAAGTAAGGCAGTCTCAGGAGCGACACTGCTCGCTCACGACGACTGCTGTTGAGCCGTCTATGCTCCGAATTTAGCAAGAATTTGACGAGACGTAGGCGTTTATGGGTATGTTTGCCCGGAAATCGCCCTTGGAGTTACCAAAACAGAGAAGGTTGTTCCAGATTTCGTTCATTCCTGAAAACGCCTTCCAATCGCAGCATTCACGTCTTTGTCTTCACGCTACTATTTGCTGAAAGGCTCTCCAGTTTACCAGCGGTAGCAAGCACTCGATGACACTGGATTAAACGTGTCACCGGATCCTTGCTACCGTCCGGCCTTGCGAAATGGGCGGAATGTGTAGCAGCGTTTGGGTGCTTGGTAATTCTGCCATAGGTCTGAAAGGTGCCCATGTGCAAAACTGCAGGAACTCCATAAGCCATTGAAAAGAAATAATTCCATAAGCAACAGCAGGCCTTACGCTTTGAAAGGGGGGCGTTCGCATTTGAAGTAGCCTCTCGCCTGTTCCGCCAGATATCCAGTTGGTCCAGAACGTTCCTTGAGCGATGTAAGCCAGAGTTGGCCTCATCTTCTATGTCAATCGGTGATCGGAAACGGCAGATGATGCCTCAGGCCACATAACTGCGCAAAAAACCGCTGCAACGAGGATGGTTGATTAGCGAAATTCGCGCAGCCTCAGCTTGCCCCATTCCAGTCGCATTCCCATAAGACGTCGAGCGCGTTAACGTTTCAGCAACCATTTTTTTGAGATCGAGCCGACGTCCCCGCGAGAGGAATTTAGGCAATGACGTGTCTTCGTCGTCGCTCTAGTGCTATAGTCGACAACAGTCTAGAACAGCAAAAAGCCACCCGGCGGGTACGCGACGGGTGGCTGAAAAGGTCTTCTTCGACTGAAGATCGAACGGATCGCTTACGATGCGAGCTTGGGCATCTCCACAAGGCGGTTTGCGTCGCGGCTCGCCTCGACAAAGGCGGTGCGTGCAATCTCACCAGACACACTGCCTAAAAGCGACGCCCTGCAAAGGCGCAATGCCTGCTCATACGCCTTGCCATGGCGGCTGGGCCACTCGTGTTGGAGAAAGTCAAAGGCTTCATAAGCGCCGTTGAAGGTGCGAGGCGCGCCGTTCTCCAAGGAGATCACGACGGGCGCATCCCATTTTACTTCATTCAGCATCATTGGTGGGTCTTCCATACTCAATTCACGTGCCTCCAACGTCACGTCCGGCATATGGTTCCACCTGTTTTGATTTAAAACCAACAAAATTTACCCTTCAAAAACCATAGGTACCGCTCCACCGTATTACCCTCGTTGCAGGGGAGCGAAACACTCTCGCATGCGTTACACATGAAAGCGGAAGGAGCAGGAATGACGAAGCAAGAGAGCCCGATAATCCTATGGTTTCGCAAGGACTTGCGTCTTTCCGACAATCGCGCACTTGCGGCTGCCCGCGAGCATGGCGGCGCGATCATACCGCTTTATATTCGCGAGGATCCTCAAGGCTCAAACGGTCCGCTCGGTGGCGCGCAGGAATGGTGGCTGCATCACTCGCTTACGGCCCTTTCCGATCAGTTGGAGAAGCTGGGCAGCCGTTTAATTCTGCGTAGCGGAAACACCAGCAAAGTGCTCAAGTCACTCATCAGTGACGTCGAGGCGAGCGCGATCTTTTGGAACCGCCGGTACGATCCAGACGGCATGGAGATCGACAGCGAACTTAAAAAGCAGCTGCGCGATGAAGGACACGACGTCGAAAGCTTTCCCGGCCATCTTCTGCACGAACCGTCGAAGGTGACGACAAAGAGCGGCGGGCCCTACCGCGTCTACACGCCGTTCTGGCGCGCCATAGAAGGTGGAGACGAGCCACAGGAGCCGACAGGTAAGCCGCGTCAGATATCGTCCCCGTCAAGCTGGCCGAAGTCGGAAAAGCTGGAGAGTTGGAAACTGCTGCCGACAAAGCCGGATTGGGCAAAAGATTTTTCCGACATTTGGACACCGGGGGAAGCGGGAGCAAAGGAACGGCTGGACGATTTCATCGACTCCGCGCTGAAGGGGTATGAGAAGGGCCGCGATTTTCCGGCTCAGCCATCAACATCGATGCTCTCGCCGCATTTAGCCCATGGTGAAATCACTCCTGCCCAACTTTGGCACGCCACAAGAGGGCTGTCATCCCACATCGCGTCGAACGATATCAGCCGATTTCGCAAGGAAATCGTCTGGCGCGAATTCTGCTATCACCTTCTCTTCCACTTTCCGAAACTGGATCAGAAGAACTGGAATGACAGTTTCGATGCCTTTGAATGGAAAACGGACACGGCAAAGTTCAACGCCTGGAAGCGAGGCATGACGGGCTATCCGATTGTGGACGCCGGCATGCGACAGTTGTGGAAACGTGGCGTGATGCACAACCGCGTGCGGATGATCACGGCATCGTTCATGATCAAGCATCTGCTAATCGATTGGCGCAAGGGAGAGAAGTGGTTTCGCGATACGCTTGTGGATGCCGACCCAGCCTCAAATGCTGGCAACTGGCAGTGGGTGGCTGGATCGGGTGCAGACGCCTCCCCGTTTTTCCGTATCTTCAACCCGATCATTCAAGGCGAAAAGTTCGACCCCGACGGCGAGTATGTCAAAACCTTTGTGCCGGAGCTAGAGAAGCTCGATGCCAAGTACATTCACAAGCCTTTCGACGCACCGAAGCAGGTGCTGGAGAAAGCCGGGATAGAACTTGGGAAGACGTACCCGAAGCCGGTCGTCGACCATAACGAGGCACGTCAACGCGCGCTTGCTGCCTATTCCGATATCAAGAAGAGTGAATAACCGGGTGACCGGCAAGATTTTGCGCCGGAACCCTCTTCGCCAGAAGATATTTTCTTGTCACAAGGTCGATACATAACGACATAACGGCTTTACATCGCTGACTGGACAGAAGGCCTGATCATGACCATTCATTCTTCCGTGCTGACCGCAATTGGCAACACCCCGCTCATCCGCCTCAAGGCAGCATCCGAGGCCACGGGATGTGAAATTCTTGGTAAGGCCGAGTTCATGAATCCAGGCCAGTCGGTCAAGGATCGTGCCGCGCTTTTCATCATTCGCGATGCGGAGCGACGCGGGCTCTTGCGTCCGGGTGGCACGATCGTCGAGGGTACGGCAGGCAATACGGGGATCGGACTGGCGCTCGTTGCCAACGCGCTCGGCTACAAGACGGTCATCGTCATCCCCGAGACCCAAAGCCAGGAAAAGAAGGACGCGCTGAAGCTTCTCGGCGCGCAGCTTGTTGAGGTGCCGGCAGCGCCCTACTCGAACCCCAACAACTATGTGAAAGTCTCCGGGCGTCTGGCAAAACAGCTTGCTGAGACAGATCCGAACGGGGCAATCTGGGCAAACCAGTTCGACAACGTCGCCAATCGTCAAGCGCACATCGAAACGACGGCGCCGGAAATCTGGGATCAGACGGATGGCAAGGTGGACGGCTTCATCTGCGCGGTAGGCTCCGGTGGCACGCTGGCTGGCGTCGCGGACGGTCTTCGCGATTTCAACCCGGACATCAAGATCGGTCTTGCGGATCCGGAAGGCGCCGCTCTTTACGAGTTCTACAAGAGCGGTGTTCTGAAGTCTGAAGGATCTTCGATTACCGAGGGCATCGGCCAGGGCCGTATCACCGCCAACCTTGAGGGCTTCACACCTGATTTTGCTTACAAGATTCCAGATTCGGAGGCGTTGCCGATCATCTTCGAATTGATCACCAAGGACGGCCTTTGCCTTGGGGGCTCGTCCGGCATCAACATTGCCGGTGCAATTCGGCTTGCCCGCGACCTCGGACCGGGGCATACAATCGTCACCATACTTTGTGACTACGGTAACCGTTACCAGTCCAAGCTCTTCAATCCAGATTTCCTGCGGTCCAAGGGTCTTCCCCTTCCCGCCTGGTTGACGGAGAAGAAAGAGATTTCGGTTCCGTACGAAACCGTCTGAGGTGAATGCAGCATGCCCGTGAATGCCCTGTTTCGTGATGATTTTTATCTTTCAACTTGCGAAGCGGTGGTCACGGCAGTGCATGACGATGGTGGCATAGAGCTGGATCAAACCTGCTTCTACGCCACATCCGGCGGCCAGCCGGGCGATACGGGGTTTCTGGAGCGCGCCGATGGTTCGAAGATCCAACTCGGCGTGACCCGGCATGGCGCAGACAAGAGCGTTATCATCCACGTTCCTCTCGAAGGACAACCCTCCCCGGATATTGGCGAAAAGCTGACCCTCCACATCGACTGGCAGCGCCGCTACAAGCTGATGCGCATGCACACCGCTTGCCACCTTCTTTCCGTCGTCTGCTCCTGGCCCATCACAGGTGCGGCCGTTGGCGAGGACGAGTCGCGGGTTGATTTCGATATGTCCGAGACCATCGACAAGGATGACGTGACCGCCAAGCTGATGGAGCTGGTCAGAGCGAACCATCCTATCTACCTGCAATGGATCAGCGACGAGGAGCTGGCGGCCAATCCTGGCATCGTCAAGTCCAAGCATGTCCGACCACCTGTCGGCCTCGGTCGGGTCAGCCTCGTCTGCATCGGCGAGAATTCTTCGGTTGACAGCCAGCCCTGCGGCGGCACTCATGTGTCGGAAACGCAGGAAGTCGGCGAAATTTACATCGCCAAGATCGAAAAGAAGGGCAAGGAAAACCGCCGTTTCCGCATCCGCTTCGGCAACCCCGCCGACGCCGCCTGATTTCTGGGAGAAATATCGTGAGCACCGATAAAAGCCGTTTCGTCGTTTCGGCGGATTGGGTCGAGCAGCAGCTTGGAACGCCGCACTTCCGCATCGTCGATGCATCCTGGTATCTGCCTGCGCATAAACGCGATGGAAAGCAGGACTATGCCAGCGGCCACATTCCAAGCGCCGTCTTCTTCGATCAGGATGCGATTGCCGATCATGACACCGGGCTTCCCCATTCGCTGCCCTCGCCGGAGTTTTTCGCAGAGGAAGTCGGCAAGCTCGGCCTCTCCGAGACGGACACCATCGTGGTTTATGACGGCCCCGGCTTCTTCTCCGCGCCACGCGTGTGGTGGATGCTGCGCGTTATGGGTGCCGAAAAGGTCTATGTGCTGGATGGTGGGCTTGATGGCTGGAAGGCTGCCGGCAAACCGCTTGAGACCGGAGCCCCGCAGATTGAACCGACAGAGTTTCACGCCGAGTTCAAGGCGAACCGTGTCACCTCATTCTCCGATATGCGCGCTGTCGTCGATAAGGGCGAAAAGCAGGTGGCGGACGCCAGAGGTGCAGGCCGCTTCACCGGCGACGAGGCCGAGCCTCGCGCCGGCATGCGTTCCGGCCATATGCCCGGTGCCCGCAGTCTGCCTGCCACCGCCTTTTCGGAAAACGGCCACTTCAAGGATCTGCCGACGATCCGCAAGATGATTGCCGAAGCTGGCATCGATCTTTCCAAGCCGGTCGTTACCAGCTGTGGCTCGGGCGTCACCGCCGCCGTTGTGACACTGGCATTGGAATCGCTCGGTCATTCGGACAACTCGCTTTATGACGGGTCATGGTCGGAATGGGGATCGAAGCAGGATACGCCCGTCGTTACAGGCCCTGCAGAGCCTCTGCCCACTGTCACCTACGGTCCGCTGAAAGCCCATGTCACACAGTTGGAAATGACGTCCGCACCGAAGGTCAGTCTTCCGGTGCCGGTCAATATCCAGACGGCGATCATGCGCACGCACAACATCCCGCTGCATTTCTATCGCTATCTCTACTGGCGGGTCGGTAAACGCTGGCACTGGCAGAAGCGCATGCGTATGAGCGATGCCGAGCTCTCCGCCGTGCTGAATGATCCGAAGAACTGCGTGACAGTGCTCTACCTCAACGGGTCACCCGCCGGTTTCTTCGAGTTCAACAAGGGCGACGGCGAGGTCACTGAGCTGTCATATTTCGGTCTCATGGAAGAGGCGATCGGCGCTGGCGTCGGCAAATGGTTCCTGCTCCAGGCGCTCTATTCGATCTGGCAGGACAATCCGAAAAAGGTCACCGTCTCCACCAACACGCTGGACCATCCGCGCGCCTTGCAGCTCTACCAGATGATGGGCTTCTCGCCCGTCAGAACCTATGAGGCCTGGGTGGAGCCACTGACCGACAGCGAGTATCTCGAGATTTCAAGGCGCGGTTAACGGGCTGGCTGCTGCCGCCTCTCCTGGATCGGATTAGCCGTCCGCATTCGGCATGGCATCGGCTCACGCGGCCGGAAGCGATTGAGGACAGGCCCTAGAGCGTTTCCTTGTTGAATAGAAACAGTTCTGTTGGTTCAAACGGGATCGACTGATTGTCCGGAGGGCGCGTGCCGTAGCCAAAGCATACAGCCAAGCCGTCCGGGCAAGCAGGTCGCCCGTTTCAACCAACCCTCCCGCAGATTTGCTGGCAAATCTGCAAGAGCTTCAATCGCCCGGCGCGCTTATCGCTTCGCACGGCGAAGCGGCGCGACGGGAGGGCCGGGCATCTTTCCGCCAGGCTCAAAGGCGATCGGCTCGACCGTACCTTTGGGTATGCCCTTCGCCAATCGCCGTTGCCCTGACGAAAACCTGCTCCGGCAGAGCGTTTCTATTTAACAAGGAAACGCTCTAGAGCTCTTGGCCAAGATTGACGGCGGTCGGGATTTCTTTGGCGGGTGCGTCGCCGCGATCACCATTGGTTGCAAGAAGATGAGCGGCGATCAGCTCGCCGTGAAATCTGGCAAGCTCGTAGCAATAGGTGATCTCGCGGCGTTCCTCGGACCAATAGGCGTCGGGCCTGCCGCAGCTTCTGGCGGTCAGCTTCACCTCGCCTTTCAGCTCATAGGCGCTGAAGCCGCGCGCAATCAGATCAAGAACCTTCGATTCCTTCACCATCGTCGCGTATATATCGAGGAAAGGATCGCGCGCCGGCTCGTATCGTATCTCGAACTTCGTCGTCCCCGGTGTCTTTACATGCGGTTTGAGCAACTCGTTCCAGCGAGCGACGATTTGAGGATAAGCCACTTCGCAGGCCTTCCACTCATTCTTTGGGAGACCCATCATTTCGGCGAGATCGCCATAGCCTTCGTGATCCTTGCCGACCATGAGGCATGCCATCTGGCGGTCACGCGCGACGTTCGGGACAAGGACGCTGTAGAGCGGCGCATTATGCTCGGGGAGTTCCCCGGCTGCTCGTGCCAAGTACCAGCTGTCCGTCGCGTTGACGATCGCCGTATCCAGCCACTCCTGGTTGGCCTCAAGCATGATCGTTCCGGCAAGTTCATCGGGCGTATTCTTGTCCTCGCCTGAATTGGGGAGGCTAAAGTCGGAAATCAGCATCTTGGCCGCTTCGTGATAGACGCCGAAGACAGCATTGCCGATGACGAAATTGACCGTCCGCTGCAACTGATCGTCGGTAAGGTCGTCAAGCGCGGGCGCAACCTGCGCATGCGCAGCCGGCAAGGCGGAAACTAAAAAAGCGACCGAAAGAACGGTTCGAAACCTGCGCAGCATTGACGTCAACTTTCCAGAACGAGGACGCAGCATAGATCGCTAAAGAGAACGGTCCACGCAATGGGTTGGTTTCGCTCAACCGCAAGAAACGGGTGGATAGACGATTGTTTGGCAGCCATAGCGACAAAGAAGCAACTCAGCGAGGATCCGCCATGACCACCATCATATTCACCGCATTGCCCCAGCAGCATGTTGAGGCCATCAGGCTTGGCAAACCGGATTCGAACGGCCAAGTGCCTGAACGGATGATCGCTACCGGGGACCTGCCCTGCCGCGCCTGTCTGGGGCAGATCAGGGAGGGTGATTCGGCTCTGCTTGTCTCCTAACGGCCCTTTCGCCATGTACAACCTTACGCCGAGACCGGGCCGATTTTCATTCATGCCGAGGCGTGTGGGACTTATGATGGCGCGCAGGTTCCGCCGGCAATGCTGTATAGCGCAGACTACATCGTCCGGGGTTACGATGCGGGCGACCGCATCGTTTATGGCACGGGTGCGGTGACGCCGACGGCTGAGATCGCCGCGCGTGCACAGGACCTGCTTGAAAGGCCGGATATCGCCTATGTGCATGTTCGCTCCGCACGCAACAATTGCTTCCAGTGCCGCATCGACAGAGCGTGAGGCAGAACAAGGTCGCGGTGAGAAACATTAAATTTTACTCATGCGAGCGTAGGCATGAGTTACGTCATACGCCCGTCATTTTGCTGGTGGACTCCTCCACAATTCGTTTTACCTTGTCGCGGTTTAGACAGGTCATCGTATTTTAGGATCAGGAGTTTCCATGTCGTCCCTTATCGGCCTTCACCCCATCACGCGCCGTTCTCTCTTAAGCGGCATCGCGGCGTCGTCCGCCTTCGTCATGCTGCATCCTTTTGCGGCGCGTGCTGAGGGCAACCAGGCGCATCTGCGCATCATGGAAACCACCGATATCCACGTTCACGTTTTTCCTTACGACTATTACGCCGATAAGCCGAATGACACGTTGGGTCTGGCACGCACGGCATCCTTGATCGATGCCATACGCGCCGAAGCCGGGAACTCGATGCTGGTCGATAATGGCGACTTCCTCCAGGGCAACCCGCTTGGCGACTACATCGCCTATGAGCGGGGCATGAAGGCGGGCGACAAACACCCTGTCATCAATGCCATGAATGTGCTCGGGTATGATTGCGGTACGCTCGGCAACCACGAGTTCAATTACGGCCTCGATTTCATGTTCAACACGCTGGGCGGGGCAAAATTCCCTTATGTCTGCGCCAACCTGACCAAGGGCCAGCTTGCGTCCGATCCTAAGCAGGATGAACTTTACTTCAAGCCCTATGTGATCCTGGAAAAGCAGATCCGCGATGGCTCCGGCGCGACAAGCCCGATCAAGGTCGGCATCATCGGCTTCGTTCCGCCGCAGATCATGATGTGGGATGCGAAGAACCTCGAAGGCAAGGCGCAGACGCGCGACATCGTCGATGCCGCCAAGGCCTGGGTGCCGGTGATGAAGGAACAGGGCGCGGATATCGTGATTGCGCTCTCCCACTCCGGTATCGATGGCAAGGGCCAAAGCGAGCGCATGGAAAACGCTTCTCTTTATCTCGCAGGCGTTCAAGGGATCGATGCGGTCTTTACCGGTCACCAGCATCTGGTCTTCCCGGGCCCCAAGACCTGGGATGGCATCGAAGGCGCCGATCCCGTCAAGGGCACGCTGATGGGCAAGCCTGCCGTCATGGCGGGCTTCTGGGGCTCGCATATGGGCCTCATCGATCTCCTGCTCGAAAAGGACGGCAAGAGCTGGAAGATCGTCGACTTTACCTCCGAGGCTCGGCCGATCTACCACCGCGACGACAATCGCAAGATCGTTGCCGATGTGAAGGACAAGCCCGAGGTGATCGAGGCGGTCAAGACCGATCACGAGGGGGCGCTCGCCTATGTGCGCCGCCCGGTCGGCAAGACCTCCGCCCCGCTCTACTCCTACTTCGCGCTGGTGGCCGACGATCCATCCGTGCAGATCGTCTCCAATGCACAGACCTGGTATATCAAGGATATGCTGAAGGAAGGCCAATACAAGGACCTGCCGGTGCTTTCCGCAGCCGCGCCCTTCAAGTCCGGTGGTCGTGGCGGCGCGGACTATTACACGGATGTCCCCGCCGGTGACATCGCAATCAAGAATGTCGCCGACCTCTATCTCTATCCGAACACCGTGCAGGCCGTCCTCATCAACGGCGCGCAGGTCAAGGACTGGCTGGAAATGTCGGCCGGCATGTTCAATACCGTCAAGGCTGGCTCCAAGGACGCGCCTCTGTTGAGCAGCGACTTCCCGTCCTACAACTTCGATGTCATCGACGGTGTCACCTATCAGATCGATGTCTCGAAGCCTGCGAAGTTCGACAAGGATGGCAAGGCCGTCAATCCGGACAGCAGCCGCATCGTCAATCTGCAATTCCAGGGCAAGCCCATCGACCCGGAACAGAAATTCGTCGTTGCCACCAATAACTATCGCGCCAGTGGCGGCGGCAAGTTCCCGGCGATCGGCAGTGACAAGATCATCTTCGTCGCGCCCGATACCAACCGCGATGTGATCGTGCGCTACATCATGGATCAGGGCACCATCAATCCTTCCGCTGACGACAACTGGTCGTTTGCAAAGCTGGCGGATACGACAGCGATCTTCGAGACGGGCCCGAAAGGCCGTCAATATGCCAAGGATGTGAAGGGGGCCAAGCTCGAGGACGCCGGCGATGGCGCCGAAGGCTTTGCCAAGTTCCGTCTGATGCTCGGCTAATGGTCGTGGCGGCGGCAGTTTTGTCGCCGCCACTTTTCAGCTGTGCTGATGTTCGGTTCCCTGTCGAACGGGGAGAAACCTTTACTCGGCGGCGTCTTTCAAGGGCACGGGGCGGACGGCGTTCAGGAAGCTCTTATTGTCCGGGCATTTCGATAGGCGCTTTTCAAAGCCATCGATCAGCCACTGGCTTGCCGGACCGGCAGGCGTATCGGCCTTTCGCAAAGAATACAGCGGATACTCGCCAAGTTCGTAAGCATCGAGGTCGAGCACCTTCAGGCTGCCATTCATGATATCGGTCCTGACCAGCGATGCGGGCAGCCCACCCCACCCAAGACCACCCTTGATCAGCTGATATTTCGTCGCTATGTCGCTGACCCGCCATGTCTTGTAGGACAGGACATTGAAGTCGCGGCCGTTGGTCAGGCCCGACATGTCCATGACCACCATCTGCACCTCTTCACGGACATCGGCGAGTGTCACCGGGCGGCGTAATCGTGCCAGGGCGTGGTCACTGGCGACAACCGGCACCATGAAGGAGTGACCGATCTTTTCGAGGACCAGACCGTCATCCTGCTGCGAGACCGCCCCGCCAATACCGATCAGCGCCTTTCGGCTTCTGACCATATCCATAACCATACCCAACTCGCCGACATTGAGGGTGAGCGACACGGTTGGGAATTCCTTGCGGAACTCGCGCAGAATCTCGACCACGGCCTCGGCTGGAACCATGGTGCTGAGAACGAGCGAGACTTCCGCCTCCAAGCCCTGTTTCAGCCCCTTGGCGCGTGATCGCATTTCCTGCAATCCGGCAACAATACGCCGCGCATCCTCCAGCATGGCGCGGCCCTCGTCGGTCAGTTTCGACTGGCGGCCGCTGCGCTCGAAAAGGCTAACCTCAAGCTGCGCCTCGAGATTGGCGATGGTGTAGCTCACGACCGACTGCGCGCGGTTGAGCACGCGCGAAGCGGCGGAAAAGCTGCCGGTTTCAGCGACAGTCAAAAAGACCTGCAACTGGTCGAGGGTCGGGTTGGCGTCCATGTCCCATCCATTTTATCGATAGATCAATTTCAGATTATCACAGTTTTCTAGATGGCAAAACTGGCTGATAACCGCTTCAACCAAGCGGGGGCCGCCCCGCCACACCTTCCCAAGAATGACCAAGAGGCGTCAAAATGTCGAAGATCCTGCTCGTCACCTCCAGCCCGCGTGGCGATGAATCGCTTTCCAACAAATTCGCGTCAGACCTGGCCGAGAAGATCCAGGCACAGTCGAACGGCTCGATCACACATCTCGATCTGGGTCAGAATCCGATCCCGCACCTCGATTCCGTCACCACGTCGGCCATTCGTAAGCCCGCCGAACAGCGCACGCCGGAAGAGGCCTCAGCTGCCGATTACTCTGACAAGCGCGTGACCGAGTTGATGGACGCTGACACCGTTATCATCGGCACCGGTCTCATCAACTTCTCGATCTATTCGGGTCTGAAGTCCTGGATCGATAACATCGCGCGCGCCGGCATGACCTTCAAATACACCGAGTCCGGTCCAATCGGCCTTGCAACCGGTAAGAAGGTCTACATCGTTCTATCTGCTGCTGGCGTCTACTCTGAAGGTCCAGCCGCGTCGCTTGAGCATGCTGTGCCCTACCTGAAGACGGTTCTCGGCTTCATGGGTATGACCGATGTCGAAGTCATCCGTATCGAAGGTCTGGCATTTGGTCCGGAAGCTGCCGAAAAGGCGATTGCTGCCGCTAATGCCAAGGTCGAAGAGCTGGCGAATGCTGCATAAAAAAAGCGGCCAATCCGGCCGCTTCCTTTAAAGAAATCATAACGGTCGCGCTTGTCGCGGCCGTTACTTTTTGTCAGCAAACAGATGCGGCCCGTTCTGGTCGATGATCAGCTTGGCCTTGCGCACCGTGCACTCCACCGCATCATCCATGCTGGTAAACACGTCGGCACGAACGAACTCATGCACGAGCACCTCGTCGCCATCCGTCTTTTCAATACGGCCTGCCAGGCGGTACTGCGCCCCTTCCTTCATCGGCGTCGCATAAATGGTATACTCGCCGTGCTGGTGCGGTTCAGATGTCTCCGCCTTCTTCGGCGCGTCCGACTGCGCGGCACCGAAGCCGGAAAAGAGTTTCGAGAAGAACGAGGCCATGCTTTACCCTTCCTGTTGTCTCTGCAGGGCGGCTTTAGCCCGCCCCACCTGATGATGCATCCGATCAGATAATGAGGTTCGCGAGGATTTCGTTCTCGGTTATATCTTCATAGCCGAGCCCTGCCGCCTCGAAACGCTCGAACAGAGTGGTAAAATTCTCGCGAGAGGTGGTTTCGATACCAATCAGGATCGAACCGAAGTTGCGCGCCGATTTCTTCAGATACTCGAAGCGCGCAACGTCATCATCCGGACCGAGCATGTTGAGGAAGTCGCGAAGCGCGCCTGGACGCTGCGGCAGACGCAGGATGAAGTACTTCTTCACCCCTGTGAAACGCATGGCGCGTTCCTTCACATCCGGCAGACGCTCGAAATCGAAATTGCCACCGGAGACGACGCAGATGACGCGCTTGCCCTCCAGCCTCTCGCGGCCGAGCTTTTCCAAGGCTGCAATCGACAATGCACCTGCGGGCTCCAGCACCACGCCTTCGAGATTGAGCATGTCGATGATGGTGACGCAGATGGCATTTTCCGGGATCAGTTCGACCTGTTCGGAGGGGAAATCCTTAAGAGCCAGGAAGTTAAGATCGCCAATTCGGGCAACGGCAGCCCCATCGACGAAGTTATCCACCTTGTTCAGCGTGACTGCTTCTCCTGCCTCAAGACTCTTCTTCAGACTCGGCGCACCTTCCGGTTCGCAAAAGACGAAATTGTTTCGCGCAACGATACCTGCAAAATACCCCGTGAGACCTGCCGCAAGACCGCCACCGCCAACCGGCATGACCACCAGATCGGGCTTCGCACCGTCCGGAAGCTGATCCATCACTTCAGCGGCAACCGTTGCCTGGCCCTCGATAATATCCTGATGGTCGAAGGGTGGCACCATGTAGCCATCATTCTCTTCGACATAGGCACGGGCTGCCGCATAGCATTGGTCGAAGATATCGCCAATCAGCTTGATGGTGATGAACTCCGCGCCGAAAATGCGGGTCTTGTCGATCTTCTGCTGCGGTGTGGTGACCGGCATGAAGACGACGCCCTTCACACCGAAATGGCGGCAGGCAAAAGCAAAGCCCTGGGCATGATTGCCGGCGGACGCACAGACGAAGATCTTCTCTTTGCCGGCACCGGCAACCGCCTTGCGCAGGAAATTGAACGCGCCTCTAATCTTGTAGGAACGAACCGGCGTGAGGTCTTCACGCTTCAGCCAAATCTCGGCTCCATACCGACGGCTGAGATGTTCATTCAACTGCAACGGCGTCTCGGGAAAGATTTCCCGAACTTCCCGCCGTGCGGCTTCTACAAGCAGTTTGTCCACGATTTTCAATCCATTGAAATTCACGATGGCACCCGCTATGCCATAGGAACAGGCCCGACACAAAGACTCTTTGCGCCACTTCGGTACGCGTTACTCGATCAAGGTTTGATTTTTTTGAACGCCAATCTCCTGCGCGCCGTCGTCTATATTACCTCGATCTTCGGCCTCTACATGGCCACTTCGATGTTCGTGCCGGCCATGACCGATCTCTATTATGGCAATAATGACTGGATCGTGTTTGCCGCCTCCGGCTTCATGTGCGGCGGCTTTGCGCTGGCATGCGCGCTCGCCACCCGCGGACCGATGCCGACCTTCAACAAGCGCTTCGGCTTTCTCCTGGTGAATCTCTTATGGGTGGTCTTCTCGCTCGTCGGCGCCGTGCCTCTTTATCTGTCGGAATTGGACCTGACATTCGGCCAAGCCCTTTTCGAGTCCGTGTCGTCCATCACCACCACCGGCGCTACAGCCATTTCCGGTCTCGACCATGCGCCGCAGGGTCTGTTGATCTGGCGATCACTTCTCTGCTGGCTTGGCGGTATCGGTATCGTGGCGCTCGGTCTCTTTATCCTGCCGTTGCTGCGCGTGGGCGGCATGACCTTCTTTCGGATGGAGTCATCCGACACGGCCAGCGACCGGCCCTTCGCACGGCTGGCGAGCTTTACCAGGGCTTTCGTCGGCATCTATGTGGTCATGACGATTGCCTGCGCGGTCGCTTTCGACTTTGCCGGCATGACCCATTTCGATGCGGTGAATCATGCCATGTCAGCGGTGGCGACAGGCGGCTTCTCCACCCATGACGCCTCCTTCGGATATTTCGGTGACAATGTCGCTCTTTTGTGGATCGCAACCTTCTTCCTGATCCTGGGCAGCCTTCCCTTTTCGGTGATGATCCTGCTCGCGGTGCGACGGAGAATGGATATCCTCTATGACCCGCAGATCCGCGTCTTCATCGGTTATCTATGCGCCATCTCGCTTGCAGTCGGCATCTACCACCACATTAATAACGGCGTGGCGCTTCATATCGCGCTCAGCCATTCCTTCTTCAACATGACGTCGATCTTGTCGACCGGCGGTTTTGCCAGCGACGACTATACGCTTTGGGGACCCTTCGTCGTGGTCGTCGCCTTCTTCGCCACCTTCATGGGCGGCTGCTCCGGCTCGACTGCTGGCGGCATCAAGGCCTATCGCTTCGTCATCGTTTTCAATGTGGTGAAGACTGGGTTGCGTAAGCTCATCTATCCCGACGCCGTCTACCCGGTGCGGTATGGGGTACAGGTCGTAGACGCCGAAACCATCCGCAATGTGTTTCTCTTTATCAGCTGCTTCATTGCACTGTGGATCGGCGGCAGCCTGGTAATGAGCGCCATGGGCTATGACTTCCTGACCGCGACATCCGGAGTTGCGACATCGCTTGCCAATGTCGGACCGGGTGTCGGGCCAATTATCGGCCCGGCTGGCAACTTCTCCACCATCAGCGATCCCGCACTTTATCTGCTGTCGCTGATGATGCTGCTCGGACGTCTGGAAATCCTGACGGTCCTTGTGCTGCTGATGCCGCTGTTCTGGAGAGGTTGAAGATGTGGTACGGGCGGCGGGACTCGAACCCGCACGCTTTCGCTCCGGATTTTAAGTCCGGTATGTCTACCATTCCATCACGCCCGCATGCATTTCCATCTACACAGCGTCACCGCATCCGGTCAACTGTAAGTCCCGCGTGAATTCAATTAACCACACCAGGATGGACTTGCCGAACCTGCTCGTCGCGCTAGCCCTTCTCGAACAAGCTGGTCGGCGAAGGATATGCCGGATTTGGAGAGCGCTTTCACCTCAGCTCCCTGCCCACCAGCCGCCACCTGGAAGCTGCCGGAATTGAGCATATCGCGCAGCCTGACCTTGGCGGTGAAACCGCGGGCGCGCTCTTCCATGCACCTTGCCTGATCCGTCTGCGGCACCTCGATGCCGGCAAGTTTCATCTTCACGCCCTTCATCCAGAAGGTGTTGCCATCCATGACGCAGTTGTTAAGGCCGGAGCGCCCGCAAAAGGCAAATGTGCCTGGCTTTGCCCCGAGCGAGACATTTTCCACCTGCGGCTTTGGCGAAGGTAGTGTTGCGGTTGGAAGTTGACCGAGGCTGGCAGCGTTACTCGCCATGGCAATCGAGCGCGGTGGAACGGGCGCACCAGACGCTGGCAAGGCAACGGTCTGCTTCTGCACGGATGCAGGCTTCACAGAAGCCGTTTCGCGCACTGCAGGTGCGCTGCTTTTGGACGTCGAAGCAACAACGGTCTTCATCTTCGGCAACAAGGTGTCGCGATGCTCATAGGCTTGAATCCCGCCGACGGCGACTCCAAACAGGATCAACCAGGACCAGACGCTTCCACCTTTGGATTTGGATGAGGCGCGGCGGCTTGAAGGTTTTCTCTTGCTCACAGGACAACTCCTTTTCAGGCGGGCATTATCCGCGGAAGGAGTTTCCGAAAGGTTGGCGTTTGAGACAAATTCAATATGCCGTGGCGAGCAACAGGGTTATCCACAACTCTCTAAATCACCCTAGCGCTGGCGCCTGAAGCCGAGAATCCCGGCCGCAGCGAGGCGTCTCGTTCTCTAACGAACCTGATCCAGCAGGCGCTTGCATTCCAGAAGGTCGAAGAGCGCCTCCTGCAGCAGGGCGCGATCATCCTTGCTGATGCTCGATTTGCCGATTGATATCTCCGGCGTGTCGTCGGATCCTCCACCGCCGAACCCGAAGAAGCGGCCGCTTGGCCTCGCCTTAGGGCGCCCTACGACTTCATCCTCATCCGGCTGGACGACACGCGGGTCTGCCGTCTGCTTCTCGCCGCTGGCAGCCATGATGGCTTCCATCGTCGCCATGTCGCCAGATGCGATGGCAGCAACGAAGCGGTTGCCATTGGTCTTGAGGAGCTTCTGCACGCCCTTGATCGTGTATCCATGATCGTAGAGCAGGTGCCGGATGCCTTTTAAGAGATCGACATCGTCCGGGCGATAATAGCGTCGCCCGCCGCCGCGCTTCATCGGCTTGATCTGGGGAAAGCGGGTTTCCCAGAAACGCAGCACGTGCTGGGGCAGATCGAGATCGTCCGCAACTTCACTGATCGTTCTAAAGGCGTCCGGACTCTTATCCACGCTTAACTCCCACCCGGCGAAATGACAGGTTTGCAAAACACACGACAAGGTATGATGCGAATCGTCTTTATTTCAACGGCTTGACGGTTGAAATTCAAGTATGTTCACAGGAAGAAAAGCAGTGAGGTATCAGAATAGGCGTCGATCGCGCCGAAAGAAGCCGCTCAGGAGCCCGGCTTTTGGCTCTTTTGCTTCGCCTTGCGCGACGCGTGGGCTTTGAGGATACGCTGTTTCAGAACGTTGGAGGCCTTGAAGGTCATGACGCGGCGTGGCGAAATCGGCACTTCTTCGCCGGTCTTCGGATTGCGACCGATACGCTCGTTCTTTTCGCGGATCTGGAAGGTTGCAAAGGAGGAAAGCTTCACTACCTCGCCACGAGTGATGGCATTGCAAATCTCGTCGATGACCGTTTCGACCAGCTCGGCGGATTCAGTTCGGGACAGCCCCACCTTGCGAAACACAGACTCGGCTAAATCCGCACGTGTCACAGTTTTACCGGCCATTTTTCCCCGCGCTTCTCTCTGTTGTGTTCTGGAAACCGCCTGAGACTATTGCCGTTGACGGCAGCGGTCAAGGAATGTTTCCAGAATCGTTTAGGGATTTACGGCAATGATGGCAAGGGGTTACGTTGAACCGTAACCGACACGTTACCAGCGCAGAAGCACCGCACCCCAGGTGAAGCCGCCGCCCATCGCTTCCAGCATAACGAGATCGCCCTGCTTGATGCGCCCATCGGCTGCAGCGGTCGCGAGCGCCAGTGGGATGGAAGCTGCAGAGGTATTTCCGTGCAGATCGACGGTCACGACAACCTTCTCCAATGGAATGCCGAGCTTCTTTGCCGAGCCATCGATAATGCGGCGGTTGGCCTGGTGTGGAACGAGCCAATCCAGATCGTCTGCCGTGGTGCCGGTCGCCTCAAAGGCTGCCTCGATAACGTCCGTGATCATGCCAACGGCATGCTTGAAGACTTCGCGGCCTTCCATGCGCAGGTGGCCTACAGTTCCCGTCGTCGACGGGCCACCATCAACGTAGAGCTTCTCCTTGTGCGAGCCATCCGAGCGAAGATTGGAGGTCAGCACGCCACGGTCGGAGGTCTTGCCCTCTCCCTCGCCTGCTTCCAGGATGACGGCACCCGCGCCATCGCCGAAAAGAACGCAGGTGGTGCGATCCTTCCAGTCGAGAATGCGCGAGAAGGTTTCCGCACCGATAACCAGCACACGCTTGGCCATGCCGCCACGAATGTAAAGATCGGCCGTCGCCATCGCATAAACGAAGCCGGAGCAAACAGCCTGAACGTCAAAGGCAAAACCACCCGTGATACCGAGGCGGTTTTGAATGTTCACCGCGGTTGCTGGAAACGTGTTGTCCGGTGTGGAGGTGGCAACGATAATGAGATCGATGTCTTCGGGCTTCAGTCCCCCGTTCTCCAACGCCGCGCGGGCCGCAGCTTCGCCAAGCGACGCGGAGCTCTCGCCCTCGCCTGCAATGTAGCGCTGCTTGATGCCGGTGCGCTGAACGATCCATTCGTCGGAGGTCTCGACAATACCTTCGATTTCCTGGTTCGTCACAACCCTCTTAGGGAGCGCCGCTCCGAAGCCACGTACGATAGAGCGGATCATTGGTTATTCCTCATCAACCACGAGAGCTTCAGGCGCAGGAGGCGGAAGTCTTCTTGCGTGGTATGCTTTCAAATCATTTTCGATCTTGGCGGTAAGTCCATTATGCACCATGTCGTAGCCTACATCGATGGCCGATGCGAAGCCGAGCGCATCCGTTCCACCATGGCTCTTGATAACGATGCCGTTCAGACCCAGGAACACGCCGCCATTGACCTTGCGGGGGTCCATCTTCTCGCGCAGCACGTCGAATGCGCTCTTGGCCAGAAGGTAACCGATCTTGGCAAAAAAGCTGCGCGAGATCGCCTCACGCAACAACGTGGTGATCTGACGCGCGGTGCCTTCTGCAGCCTTCAGCGCGATATTGCCGGTGAAGCCTTCAGTGACGACGACATCGACCGTGCCCTTGCCGATATCATCGCCTTCGACGAAACCGCGATAATCGATGGTCGCGAGATCAGCTTCACGGATAAGGCGACCGGCTTCGCGGACCTCTTCCTGACCTTTGACCTCTTCGACACCGACATTGAGAAGGCCGACTGTCGGGCGATCGACATCAAAGAGAGCGCGCGCCATGGCGCCGCCCATCAGGGCAAAATCCAGAAGCTGCTGCGAGTCCGCGCCAATCGTTGCGCCGATATCGAGCACGATGCTTTCGCCGCGCAGCGTCGGCCAGATGCCGGCAATCGCAGGACGTTCGATGCGCGCCATGGTGCGCAAACAGAATTTCGCCATCGCCATCAGCGCGCCGGTGTTACCGGCAGAGACGGCCACATCCGCCTCGCCGACCTTGACCGCTTCAATTGCGCGCCACATGCTGGACACGTAGCGCCCACGGCGTAGCGCCTGGCTTGGTTTTTCATCCATGGCAACCGAAACTTCGCAATCGAAGAACTCGGATTTCTCCATCAGACGTGGATACTGCGCCAGAATAGGATCGCACTTGCTCTTCTGCCCGTAGAGCAGGAATGTCACGTCGTTGTGCCGCTCGAGTGCCTTTGCCGCACCGGGTATGACAACATCAGGGCCGTGGTCCCCACCCATGACGTCAATTGCTATTCTGATCACTCGTCCCTGATCCTTCTGACCGCTGCGCGGTAATTTTCGGGCGAAAATACCGTTTCCGCCCACCCTTACAACTGAATTATTGGCTTCTTACGAAGGCATTCAGTCTTTTTTCCAATCTTTCAACACCGCGAAGGGCGAAGGTTTTTTGTCGTCCATCGGCGTCTTGTCGCCATATCCATCGAAATCGATACCGGCTTTTCGCGGATAGGGATCAATTGCAAGCGCCGCGAATTCCGCAACCGCCACGCCGACATCGATCGTGTCACCGACAAACTGGTCGGGAATATCCGGACCGTCCGGATCCAGCACGATCTCACCGTCTTCGTTCGTCTTCATGCGTGCAAGCTTCGACCCTTCCGGAACGAAAATCTGCTCGACCTTCTCGTCGATCACGCTTGGCACGGGCTCAAGCGTGACAACACAGGCCTGAGTGATACCAGCCTGCACCTGACCCTTGATCCTGATCCCGTCCCTTTTCCAGCGGGTGACCTGCAATTCGCTTTTCAGATAATCGACCGACAGGACATCCCAGAATTTTGCCAGCGCCTTCAGTTCTTCCGGGCTTGCCTCAAGACCAATCCTGACCGGATTGGCAGAAATATGGCCTACCTTGACGGGATAGGAAAAGGGCGTGTCATCATTGGCCGCATGGGGCGATTTCATCGAAAACCTCACAAATCCGGTGAAGGCAGCGTGACAGTTCCCGTCGCGACAGCGTCTTCCGGCTGCGTAGACAGCATCTCAGACGCCGACATCATCCATTTCGAAAGCGCGCGCATATCTGGCGCGGTCTCATCTGCCTGGGGATATATATTGCGGCGGAGCGCTGCCGCAAGTGCGTCGGCGTCTGCTCCATCGATGGCCGCGGCGTAGGACTCAAGCCTGCCATAAAACATGCCGGCGAATTTCTTCATCCGCTTCGGCACGCCCTGGTCGCCAATCCCCAGTTCCCGCATCGAATGATCGAGATCCTGAAAGAAGGCATCGACGATCTCCTGGGCAATTTCCTGGCCGCTGACCGACGCGCTTTTGGTACGGCGAAAATACAGAATCATGACGACCGCCAGCATTTCGAAACGACCCATAACCGTGTCCGGAACGCCCATATGGAGATAGAAGCCCGGCTGGCGAGCGGCCTGCGTCAATATCGAATATTGACGGTCAACGATGGCGCGATTGTTGTTTTTCTTTTTGAAAAGCCCAAAAACCATCGAAAAATCCGGATATCGACCGACGAAATCGTGTCTCGCCCATCGCACTTGTTGCATGATCGTCAAAGCTGGTTTACCGAAGCATCCGAGAATTGCAATGCCGTGTCAGTCACGTTCATCATCGTGCTGAAACAGTCAAGGAGAGGCGCCAGAACGCGGCGCCGGTTTCTGAAACATGTTGCATTCCATGGTGAAACGGGGAATTCCTGTCCCCGGATTGACATAATCGTGTGTACAGAAGCGGTACGACACGCAATGCCGGAAGGTGCCATTCATGATCGCAGTCGGGGAAACGCAGGTGAGCAAGCAGAAGTCGGTGGTCAAGTCCAAGTTTCTGAGCAAAGCCGCTATCGCCGTCGTTGTTGCCTCGAGCCTGCTGACGGCCTGCTCCAGCACCACGGATGTTTTCCATAATGGCTACGTACTGGACGAGCAGTCGCTGCAACTGATCCCCGTCGGCTCCAGCCGTGAACAGGTGCTGCTGACCATGGGTACACCGTCGACGACGGCGACTTTCGGCAATGAGGTGTTCTACTACATCTCGCAAAAGCGTGTTCGCAAGGCAGCCTTCATGAAGCCGCAGCTTGTTGAGCAGAACATTCTGGCGATCTATTTCGACAAAAACGGCGTTGTCGCCCAGAAGGCGAACTACACGCTTCAGGACGGCAAGGTCTTCGACAGTATCTCGCGCACCACGCCGACAGGCGGCAAGGACCTGACCTTCCTGCAGCAGCTGCTTTCCGGTGGCCCTGCGGGTGCTGGCATCGCCAAGAGCATGCTCGGCGGCAACAACAGCGTCTTCTGACGCTGGACATCCCGATGGTTTCGAAAAGGCCGGCGCCAAATGGACGCCGGCTTTTTTATGTTCGGCAATAATCCCTGTCACAAGACAGGACGTTCGCTGCGCGCGGCGATCAGCCACAGGATCAGCATAAGGAGGACACCGGCATCGCGACACGTGATGGCTCCGTAGGCTGACCAGAACGTCTCGCCCATACCAATGGCGGCAGCGCCTGCTGCGGATTTCAGCGGGCTCGAATATCCGCCCGCAGCCGAGATCAAGACGACTTTCAAGCCGAAGGTGAGACCGGCGCCGAAATCCATATTGCCGTAATAGAAGGTGGCGAGCACCCCGCAAACAGAGGCAACGAGTGCTGCGGCACAGTATGAAAGCAGGAACACCCTGCCCGCATTCACCCCCATCAGTTTTGCCGCAAAGTCATCTTCGGAGACGGCCCTCCATTGCCTTCCGAACTGAGACGAGCGAAGGAACAGCCAGCCGGCCGCGATCAGAGCGCAAAAGCAGGCCGAATTCAAAATCTGCATTGGCGTCGTTGTGACCAGGAAATCTCCCTGTTGCCAGAGCCGGACAGGATCGTCGAAGAGCGGAGGCAACCAGAGCGAACGAGTATCGGCTGCAAGTCTTGCACTCTCCATCAGTGCAATCAGCGCCCCAATCGATGCCACCGTGACCGCGTTGGGCGTGGCCTGGGCGAGAGGACGCATCACTGCGCGGCCGATCAAAAAGCCTGCCCATGTCCCGCCAAAAATGCCGGCGACCGCCCCTAAGACCAGTGTGGCGGCGAGGGTCAGCCAAAGCCGGTTCCAGCCAAAATCAGCGAAGAGCAAGCAGGTCAGTCCGGCAAAAGCAAAAATTCCCCCAAAGGTGACATCAGCCCGCTTGGTGATGGCAAAGGCAATGGCATAGCCGAAGGCCAGCGCGGCATAGAGAGCTGCAATCGGAACGGCGTTCAGAATCTGCTGCAGAAAGTACGCCATATCAGCCCTCCCCACCACTAATATAACTGGCAAAATAGATTTTACCAGTTATAATTATGTCATGGCTTTTATCTGGACACCGCATCGATTTTCTGGCGGAGCGCTCGCGCTGGATGTCGCCAACACCGTAATCCTACGCGGTGATGCCGACCGCTCTATCGACCGTTTCGCCAGCAGCGAGCAGATCGAAAGCTTTTGCGAGGCGGCCGTTGCGATGTATGCTGAAAGAGACGGCATGCCGACTGCCCTACTGCCGCCGACGGCGGGGTCGGAGGATGTGCTGATCGATCTGCGGGAGGCGACAGATCGCTACTTTCGCACTGCGATTTCGACCGGGGTGGAAGACAATGCGCTGCTTGCCGATCTTCTCGGTGCCTGCGCCACGGCGCTGAGGAAAGCGAAAGCGGACGAACTGGCCGCGGCAACGGCCCATTCCGTGCTGCAATTGATTCACGGCTCCGATCGCAGTCGCCTGCGCATCTGCAACAACTGCGGCTGGCTGTTTCTCGACCGTAGCAAGAACCGCAGCCGGATCTGGTGCGACATGGCGGTCTGCGGCAACCGGCACAAAGCGAGCCGCCACTATAAGCGCAAGAAGGAGACCGCGGAATGAGATGGCTTTCCTTACCCCTCATTCTCCTTGCGCTTGCGGGATGTCAGCGTGAAGAGCAAAGGAATGTAGCAAAAATTTCCGGGCGTATGTTCGTCTTCAACTACCGCGTCGCGGTGGCAACCTATCTCATCACGCTTCAGACACAGGTGCCGATAGAAGATGGAAGCACGATAGAGGCGGCGTTCGAGAATCCACGCGGTGGCGAAGCACTGACAGTTTCCGAACGTCTTTTTCCCAAAAATTCAAAGATTGTTCTTCAGAGTCCACCGGTGGAATGCGTCCGGCAGGGCAGGCCCTACAAGGTGACGATCCGCTTGAGAGCGCCCGATGGGCATGTGATGCAGACACTTGAAACCAGTGTGACATCCAGCACGGATCAGTCGCTGCTTCCGGCAAAGCCGCTGGTGGTCGGTCCCCTCTACACCCCAAACCCGGAGGTGTTTCGCAATGATGGCACAACGGACATGCGGCCGGTTCAAAACTGCCCGGCATCGTGAGATGGGGATTTCTCACTGACCGCGAAAGGACAAAACAAAAACGGGGCCGTTTCCGACCCCGCTTCCTAATGCACTCGGCTTCGCAGCCGACAAATCAGCCGACGATTTCGGTTTCAGCGAACCAGTAAGCAATTTCCTGAGCAGCGGTTTCCGGAGCATCCGAACCGTGGACCGAGTTCTCGCCGATGGAGAGAGCAAACGTCTTGCGGATGGTGCCTTCGGCAGCCTGTGCAGGGTTGGTTGCGCCCATGATTTCGCGGTTCTTGAGGATGGCGTTTTCGCCTTCCAGAACCTGAACGATCGTCGGGCCGGAGGTCATGCCTTCAACCAGTTCGCCGAAGAAAGGACGTTCCTTGTGAACGGCGTAGAAGCCTTCTGCTTCACGCTTGCTCATCCAGACGCGCTTGGATGCGATGACGCGCAGGCCGTTTTCTTCAAAAACCTTGGTGATGGCGCCAGTGAGGTTACGCTTGGTTGCGTCCGGCTTGATCATCGAGAATGTGCGTTCAATCGCCATTATTGCGGTTCCTTGTCATAGAAAGAAAGTGGGCGGTGTTTACCCGCCCAACCGCCCGAAAACAAGGGGGCTCTGCGCAATTGACACGCGCCGCGTGACATTTCACGCCGCTGTCACACTGCGCCCCTTTGCACCATGCAAATCGAGGCAGCGCTCGAACCAGTCGCGAACCGGATCCTTGGCAGCGAATAGATCGACGCCGCTTGCCACCCTCGACCACTGTAGCGCGCCAAAGACGATGTAGTCGGCAAAGAGTGGGCTTTCCCCACCGAGGAAAGGTTGACGGCTCAGCATCTTGCGAATGGGTTCAAGGCGAGCGGGGAACGCAGCAATTGCTTCATCGCGTTCGGCAATCACCTCTTCCAACGCGGCACCCAGCGCTTTTGTGCGGCTTTCGCGGAAGTAAGCCTGATCCTGATCATCCAGCATGTCGTGAATATCGAGAAGCGCGATCCGAATGATCGCCGGATGGAGTTGCGTTTGCGACCAACTTTCGACGAAACGAGAAAGCGCTCTGCCGCCCTCCCCGTTGAAGAGTGATGGCTGATCGGGATAAGCCTCATCGAGATAGACCGCGATGTCGAAGCTGTCCTTTACCAGCCTGTCGCCATCGCGCAGGACAGGCACGGTTTTCGAGAAGCCGTTTTCAATGCCGGGGATAGCAGTAAAGGCGAGCGGTCGCTCTTCGAAATCCAGCCCCTTATGCGCGAGCGACAGAACCGTTTTCCAGCAATGTGGCGAGAACGGACGGCTGATGTCACGGCCGCAGAGCGTGTAAAGCGTAATCGACATGGTCACTCCTGTTTTTCCAACACCATTGAACAGGCTGATGCGGCGAAAATCAAACCACCAGTCTTCATATCTGCCATCACAAAGTTTGAAGTGAGACGACCGGCGTTGAGCCGAGGTTAGAAGCGATAGAGAAACAGCTTCGTATGGCGGGCGTCGTCCACCTGCAGTATCTCAAGCGGCGTGACACCCGGCACCGCAAAGCTGTTCGACACCAGCCAGGTGCCTTTGCGCATCTCAGCTTTCGCCTTCTGGTAAATCTCAGGCATCGGCACCGGCGACAGGAAACAGTAGACCACATCATATTGGGAGAGATCCGCATCCCAGAGGCTTTTGTAGCGAATTGCCGCGTTCGGACGACGAGAGATCGCCACTAGGAGCTTGGAGACCAGCGTTAGCAGCGGCGCTGTCTCATAGCCATCGACCCGAACATTTGGGTGAGCCTTCGCCAGAAACGTAACGATGCCGCCCGTACCGCTTCCGAGATCGGCCACGGACCGCGCCTTTTCTCTCGCTACAAGATCGCCGATCGCCTTCCAGGTCTGTCGGTTGGTCATATAGAATGGCACCTGCTCCTTGGCACCGTTCCAGAAGATCAGGACGCAGGCGATGAAGGCAAGACCATAGGCCCAGGCCGGAACGACGTCATCGTAGATAACGGCGAAGGGAAGAAGGATTTGCACCGGGACCCAGAACCACCAAAGGCCGAGGAGCCGTCCGATCAGCGCTGACAGCACGCCCTGTATCAGCAGGATTTCGAACAGGCCAAATGGCAGCCGCCAGCCCATGCGCTGCACAAGAACGAAACCACACAGCACGATCGCCTGAGAGAGAACGAGCCTGAGAAGGTTCAAGATGGGCTGGAGAATTCGGCGCATGAATGGGTTCTTCGTGACGGCGTGGCAACGGGCTTTGTCTAGAAGGCCATGATGGCGCGGGGCTTGCCGCCTTCCCCATCTTGCAAGCGCCGGGAAACTCCGCCAAAAGGCTGGCATGATTACGATTACCGACCTTTCCGCCCGTATCGCAGGCCGCCTGCTTCTCGACAATGCCAGCGTCTCACTGCCGGATGGCGTGAAAGCGGGTCTCGTGGGGCGCAACGGTGCGGGAAAATCGACACTGTTTCGCGTCATCACCGGCGATCTCGGCTCTGAAAGCGGCAGCGTCACCATTCCAAAGCATGCGCGCATCGGTCAGGTGGCGCAGGAAGCACCGGGTACGGAAGATTCGCTGATCTCCATCGTGCTGGCCGCCGACAAGGAACGGGCAGCGCTGTTGCAGGAGGCGGAAACTGCAGCTGATCCGAACCGGATTGCCGAAATCCAGATGCGGCTTGTCGATATCGACGCGCATTCGGCAGAAGCCCGCGCTTCGGCCATTCTCGCTGGTCTCGGTTTCGATCAGGAGGCGCAGCTGCGTCCCGCCTCTTCCTTTTCCGGCGGGTGGCGCATGCGCGTGGCGCTCGCCTCGGTTCTCTTCGCCGAGCCGGATCTTCTGCTGCTCGACGAGCCGACCAACTATCTCGATCTTGAAGGTACGCTGTGGCTTGAAGATTATATTCGCCGCTATCCGCACACCGTGATCATCATTAGCCACGACCGTGATCTTTTGAACAACGCGGTCAACTCGATCATCCATCTGGATCAGAGGAAGCTGACCTTCTATCGCGGCGGCTATGATTCCTTCGAGCGGCAGAAGGCGGAAGCCGACGAGTTGCAAATGAAGGCGAAGGCCAAGAGCGATGCCGCGCGCAAACACTTGCAAAGCTACATCGATCGCTTCCGCTACAAGGCGTCCAAGGCCAAGCAGGCGCAAAGCCGTATCAAAGCGCTGGAGCGCATGGGCACGGTTGCCGCCGTCATCGAAGATCACGTCCAGCCGATCACTTTTCCAGAGCCGGAAAAGCAGCCCGCCTCCCCGATTGTCGCGATCCAGAGCGGTGTCGTCGGTTACGAAACGGGCAAGCCGATCCTCAAGGGTCTGAACTTGCGTATCGACAATGACGACCGCATCGCCCTGCTCGGCTCCAACGGCAACGGCAAGTCCACCTTCGCAAAGTTCATCTCCGGGCGTCTGCCTGCACAGGCGGGCGATCTGCGCGTCGCGCCGGGGCTCAAGATCGGCTTCTTCGCTCAGCACCAGCTGGATGATCTGGTGCCCAACGAAACGCCGGTGGAGCATGTGCGCAAGCTGATGCCGCAGGCTGCGGAAGCGCAGGTGCGTTCACGCGTGGCGCAGATGGGGCTTGCGACCGAAAAAATGTCGACCGCTGCAAAGGATTTGTCGGGTGGCGAAAAGGCACGCCTGTTGATGGGTCTTGCTGCCTTCCACGCACCGAACCTTTTAATCCTCGACGAGCCGACCAACCATCTCGACATCGATAGCCGCCGCGCGCTCATCGAAGCACTGAACGGTTACGATGGTGCTGTCATCCTGATTTCGCACGACAGGCATCTCATCGAAGCCACCGTGGACCGTCTCTGGCTGGTCAACAACGGAACGGTGACGAGCTTCGAAGGCGATATGGAAGAGTATCGCGACATCGTCATCACATCCGGAAAGAAGAAGGATGAGAAAGTCGACACTGCCAACGACCAGGCATCCAAGGCGGATCAGCGAAAAGCCAATGCCGAAAAGCGCGCCCAGCTTGCGCCGCTGAAGAAAAAGATCAACGAAATCGAATCCTTGACGGCAAAGCTTGAGAAACAGATTCAGGCACTCGACACTGAACTTGCCGATCCGACGCTTTATGAAAAAGCCCCTGCCAAGGCGGCAGAAAAGGTAAAACAGCGCGGTGAAGCGGCTGCAAAACTATCCGCCGCGGAAGAACAGTGGCTGTTGTTGTCCAGTGAATATGAAGACGCGATGGCTGGATAAATGCGACGTTACTTTCCAGGCAGAAAAGTAACGCGCCGTTAACCATAATCAGAGAAAGCTCGGCAACAACGTCACCCCCGATTTGCCGAGCTTTTCATGCGCCTCTCTTCACTCTTCGTGTCCGCAGCCCTTGCGCTGTGCCTTTCCAGCTGCGCGGGCAAGCCGCAGGCGGAAGGATCGCTGAAAAGCTCTTTCGCCGCCACAATGCCGGATAAGCCGGCCGCAGGCGCACATGATCCGATCGCACTCTCGCCAGCCGCATGGATGCGTCCGCGCAACCCGATGGGCCTTGCCGGTCGCGATATCGAGGTATCGTCACTGAAAGATATCGCGCTTGCCAACAAGGAAGTCGTATTGAGCTTCGATGACGGCCCGGTGCCGGGCAAGACGGAGCGTATTCTTGCGACGCTGAACGAGTTCGGCGTGAAAGCCACCTTCCTGATGGTGGGCCAGATGGCGCAACATTATCCCGACATCGCCAAAAAGGTCGTTGCCGAAGGCCACACGATCGGCAGCCATACCTTCAGCCATCCGAACCTGCGCAATCTGGCCTTCGACCGGGCGCTGGCGGAAGTGGCAAAGGGTGAAAAGGCTGTCGCGAAGGCGACGGAAACCGACGCCATGTTCTTCCGCTTCCCCTACCTGTCGGATAACAGCAACCTGCGTCACATGGTGTCCGAGCGTGGTCTGGTCATCATGGACGTCCAGGTCGATTCAAAGGACTATTTCTCCGATACGCCTGCCCTGGTCGCGTCGCGCACCATCGCCGCCCTTCGCCACCGTGGCAGCGGCATCATTTTGATGCATGACATTCACAAACGCACAGCCACCATGCTGCCCGCTCTCCTGACCCAGTTGAAAGCAGAAGGTTATAAGGTCGTCCACCTCGTCTACAAAAAGCCGGCCAGCAAGCCGCTGCTGGTTGCCTCGGCAAGCTGATTTAGAGGCGATAACGCCGAGCAACAGCTTGCCCGGTCGCCCGTTTCTGATACAAGGCATAAAGTATTATTTTTAAAGCATCACACGGGTCTTAAAGCATGTCAGCCATCAAGCTTGCCATCGTCGGCGTCGGCAAAATCGTTCGCGACCAGCATCTTCCAGCCATCGCCGCCAATGCGGATTTCGACCTCATCGCCACGGCAAGTCGTCACGGTACGGTCGAAGGCGTGCCGTCTCACCGCACGATCGAAGAGCTGATCGCTGCCGTGCCTGACGTCACCGCCGTGTCGCTCTGCATGCCACCGCAGTACCGCTACGAGGCTGCCTATACGGCGCTCAATGCCGGAAAGCATATCTTCCTTGAAAAGCCGCCGGGCGCGACCTTGTCGGAAGTACAGGATCTGGTTCGGCTAGCGGACTCGAAGGGACTGTCCCTCTTTGCAAGCTGGCACTCGCGCTACGCACCTGCGGTCGAAGCAGCAAAAAGCTTCCTGGCCTCCACCAAGATCAACAGCGTCCACGTCATCTGGAAGGAAGACGTGCGCCACTGGCATCCGAACCAGGAATGGATCTGGCAGGCTGGCGGTCTTGGCGTCTTCGACCCTGGCATCAACGCGCTCTCCATCATCACCCATATCCTGCCGCGCGCGCTCTTCATCACCAAGGCAACGCTGGAATTCCCTGAGAACCGCGACGCACCAATTGCAGCGGACATTCACTTCTCCGACGTGACGAAGATGCCGGTGCATGCGGAATTCGACTGGCGCCAGACGGGCAAGCAGAGTTGGGATATCGTTGCCGAAACGGAAGCCGGCCAGATGGTTCTGTCCGAAGGCGGCGCGAAGCTTTCTATCAATGGCGAGCTCAAGTTCGCAGAACCCGAACGCGAGTACCCTGCCCTTTACGAGCGCTTTGCAGAGATCATCAAGGCGAGGACGTCCGACGTCGATCTCGCACCGCTGACCCATGTTGCAGACGCGTTCCTGCTCGGTCGCCACAAGTTCGTGGATTCCTTCTACGACTGATCAAAAGATCATCGACAGACTTTAGCTGATAAGCCAATGGCCGGGACGAACCCGGCCATTTTCGTTGACGCTATTAATCTAAAGAGAGATCGCTGGGTGTCAGCGACCATTCGCCTTGCGCCAGGCGGCGAAGGCCGTTTGATGCTCATCCTTCGTGCAAGGGTAAAGGCCAATAATCGTTTCACCCGCCTTGACCTGTTCCACGACGAAGTCCTCATAGGCCGTCATTTCTACAGCTTCTGTCGCGACTTCGTCGGCAATCTCAGCGGGAATGACGATCACGCAATCCGCATCGCCGACAATGATGTCGCCCGGGAAGACCGGCGCGTCGCCGCAGCCGATCGGGCCGTTGATCTCGATTGCCTCGTGCTTGGTGAGGTTCGTCGGGCTGGACGGGCGTGTGTGGTAGGCGGGAATATCCAGTTCGGCAATGGTCGCCGCATCGCGGAAACCGCCGTCGGAGACGATACCGGCACCGCCGCGCACCATCAAACGGGTGACGAGAATATCGCCGGCAGAGGCAGCACTTGCGTCCTTGCGGCTATCCATGACCAGCACGTGGCCCGGAGGGCAGGTCTCGATCGCCACGCGCTGCGGATGGGCAGGGTTGCGGAATTCGACGAGCTGGTTGCGGTCTTCACGGGCCGGCATGTAGCGCAGGGTAAAGGCCGGGCCCACCATGTTCTTGCCCTTGAAGCCCAGCGGGCGGACACCTTGAATGACCTGGTTGCGCAGGCCGCGCTTGTAAAGCGCCGTTGCCAGTGTCGCGACGGAAATCGTCGATAGCTTCTCGCGGGTTTCGCTGTTCATTTTGTTCTCCTGTCGTGACGGATAAAGTCATTTCACGCCTTGTGAATGGGTTCGTCGATGAAGACGCCGCCCTGATACTTTGCGATGGCTGCTTCCGGATCGGGACGCGGTACGGTGCGTTCGATTTCATCGCGATAGCGCGCTGCATTATCGCGGCGCTGCCAGCCAAGAAAATCGATATGGGAGTTGTCCCACCAGGCGTCGTCATTGGCAGACACGCCCCATATGACCGGGCAACCAAGTTGGGGCACGCGGAAGACGGCTTCGATCAGCGAGACGAAATCACCATGGCTGAGCCAAGTGGAGAGCATGCGCCAGTCCATCGGCTTTTCTGTACAGGAGCCGATCCGGACAATCGCCGTCTCCTGGCCGAACTTGGAATGATAAAGGCTCGCCATCGCCTCGCCGAAAATCTTCGACACGCCGTACAGACCATCGGGCAGGAAGGGCATATCCGGCGTCAGTTGCGTGCCTTGGGGATAATAGCCGATAGTGTGGTTGGTGGAGGCGAAAAGGATGCGCGGCTTGCCGTTGGCGCGCGCGGCCTCATAGAGATTATAGACCCCACGTAGATTTGCGTTCTCGATCGGATCGTACGCCTTCTCGACGGAAATGCCGCCCAGATGAACGATGCCATCGCAATCTTTGACCAGATCGTTGACTGCCTCAGCATCCTCCAGCGCACAGCGCACCACTTCCTCATGCGGTCCGGCAGGTGCGGCAATCTCCACCACATCAGACAGGCGGACGATTTCGGCAACCTCGCCAAGGCGTCCGCGCAACATTCTACCGAGTTGGCCGCCCGCCCCTGTGATCAGCAAACGCTTCATCATTGGCGTGCTCCCTTAGAAAATGTCGGGTTCGCCAGCGCTTTGGCCGAAGTCCGTCTGGAGGAAGTCGAAGTCACAGCCTTGATCAGCTTGAGTGACATGCTTGGAGAAGAGATAGCCGTAGCCGCGCTCGTACCGGGGTGCTGGCGGCTGCCAGGCTGCGCGGCGGCTGGCGAGTTCCTCTTCGCTCACCAGCATGTCAAGGCGACGTGCGGGCAGATCGAGGCGCACGATATCGCCCGTCTTCAAAAGCGCGAGCGGGCCACCGACGAAGCTTTCCGGTGCCACATGCAGCACGCAAGCGCCGTAGGATGTGCCCGACATACGGGCGTCGGAAATGCGCACCATGTCACGGTGGCCTTTCTTGATCAGGGCTTTGGGGATGGGCAACATGCCCCATTCCGGGAAGCCCGGGCCGCCGAGTGGTCCGGCATTGCGTAGCACCAGAACGTGATCCGGAGTGACGTCGAGATTTTCATCGTCGATCGCTGCCTTCATCGCAGGATAGCTATCGAAGACGAGCGCTGGGCCTTCATGAACATGGAACTTGGGATCGCTAGCCGCAGGCTTGATCACGGCACCATCCGGGCAAAGATTGCCGCGAAGGACGGCAAGCGAGCCTTCGGCATAAACCGGATTGTCGAGAGAGCGAATGACATCGTCATTATAGACTTTCGCGCCTTCCAGATTCTCACCGATGCTGCGGCCAGTCACCGTCAAAGCCGAACAATCGAGACGGCTTTCGATCTGCTTCATCAGAGCACGCAGACCGCCGGCATAATAGAAATCTTCCATCAGATAGTCTTTGCCCGACGGGCGGACATTAGCAATCAGCGGGGTGACGCGGCCCAGTGCATCCAGTTCGTCCAGCGTCATCGGCACGCCTGCGCGCCGTGCCATGGCGATAAGATGTACGACGGCATTGGTGGAGCAGCCGGTTGCCATGGCAACGATCGCGGCATTGCGGAAGGCGGCCGCGCTCAAAATCTTGTCCGGTGTCAGATCCTCATTCACCATCTCAACGATGCGACGGCCGCAGGCGGCGGACATACGCTGGTGACCGGAATCGACGGCAGGGATCGATGAGGCCCCGGGCAGCGTCAAACCGAGTGCATCGGTAATCGCCGTCATGGTAGACGCCGTGCCCATGGTCATGCAGACACCAGCAGAGCGCGCAATGCCGCCCTGAACGCCGCGCCACTCCTCATCGGTGACGTTGCCGGCGCGACGTTCGTCCCAGTACTTCCAGGCGTCAGAACCGGAGCCAAGCGTCTTGCCGGCATAGTTGCCGCTGAGCATCGGGCCAGCGGGCAAGTAAATCATCGGAACGCCAGCGGAAATCGCACCCATGACGAGGCCGGGCGTGGTCTTGTCGCAGCCGCCCATCAGCACGACACCATCCAGCGGGTGAGAGCGGATCATCTCTTCCGTCTCCATCGCCAGCATGTTGCGGTAGAGCATGGATGTCGGCTTGGTGAAACTTTCATCGACTGAAAGCGATGGCATCTCGACAGGAAAGCCGCCAGCCTGGAGCACGCCGCGCTTCACATCCTTTACACGTTCGGGGAAATGCGAGTGACAGGTGTTCAGCTCCGACCACGTATTGAGAATGCCGATTACCGGCTTGCCGGCAAAATCCTCTTCGGAATAGCCAAGCTGCATCATGCGGGAACGGTGGCCGAAACTGCGCAGATCATCGGGAGCAAACCAGCGGGCGGAGCGGAGCTTTTTCTCGGTCATGTCAAACGTCCTGCTTGAGCGTCACGCCGCTCGTCGTGTCGAAGAGATGAATGTGCTCGAGCGGAGCGGACATACGGATCACCTCGCCTGCGGCGGTCGACGTCTGGCCGGACAGATGCAGCGTCACTGGCGTACCATCGCCGAGGTTACCATAGAGATAGGATTCGCCCCCCAGCTGTTCTGCCGTGCGAACCGACATGGTCAGCGGTCCCTCGCTGCCATGCTTCACATGGTTCGGACGAATGCCGAGCGTCACTTTTTGGCCGGGCGCATACATAAAACCAGTCTGCGGCAGCGGAATGAGTTCTCCTGTCGCAATCTTCAGCAGCGGCGCCGGCCCGGAGATAACCTCTCCAGCGAAGAAGTTCATCTTCGGGGAGCCGATAAAACCGGCGACGAAGAGATTGGCAGGACGATTATATAGATCGAGCGGGACGCCGAATTGCTCCAGCTTGCCGGCGCGTAGCACCGCGATCTTGTCAGCCATGGTCATGGCCTCCACCTGGTCGTGGGTGACGTAGATCATGGTGTTGCCGAGCCGCTTGTGTAGGGCGGAGATTTCCCCGCGCATGTCGACGCGCAACTCTGCATCGAGGTTGGAAAGCGGCTCATCGAAAAGGAAGACACGTGGCTCGCGCACGACGGCGCGGCCGATCGCGACGCGCTGGCGCTGCCCGCCGGACAGGTCCTTCGGTCTACGCTCCAGAAGCTGGTCGATCTGCAGCATCTTGGAGACCTGGGCGATCTTCTCGGCGATCTCCTTCTTCGGCGTGCCGATATTTTCAAGACCGAAGGAGAGGTTTTCGCGCACCGTCATATGCGGATAGAGCGCATAGGACTGGAACACCATGGCAAGACCGCGGTCCGCGGCTGGCACCGTGTTGACGACATCACCGCCAATGACGATATCGCCGTCGCTCAAGGCTTCCAGGCCGGAAATCATGCGCAGAAGCGTCGATTTTCCACAGCCGGACGGCCCGACGAACACACAGAACTCGCCATGCTTGATATCGAGATCGATACCCTTGATCACATCGAGGGCGCCATATGTCTTTTTGACCTGACGAAGCTCAATACTTGCCATTGTCTTGTCTCCTCCCGAAGGATTATTTGCCGCCCGTCGATGCGATACCGGTGGCGATGTATTTTTGCAGGAACATGAACACCAGCGCGATGGGCGCGAGCGTCAGCACGGTCATGGCAAGCAGGTTGCTCCACTCCGTCGACATCTCTCCCTGGAAGGAATTCAGTGCCAGTTGCAGGGTGAAATTGTCATTGCGGGTCAGCACGATCAGCGGCCAGAGGAAGTCGTTCCAGCGCCACATGACCGCAAGGATCGCAAGCACGGCCAATGCCGGTGCGGATAGCGGCAGAATGATGCGCCAGTAGATTTTCCATTCGCTGGCCTTATCCATCCGTGCCGCGTCGAGAATCTCGTCGGGGATGGTCAGCATGTATTGCCGCAGCAGGAACACACCGGTCGGCGTGGCGGCACCGGGAATGATCACGCCCCAGAGACTGTTGATCATGCCAAGCTGGCTGGTGATGAGAAAGAGCGGCACGAGCACGACCGTCTGCGGGATCATCAAGGTGCCGACGACCATGGCTAGAACCGCACCCCTGCCCTTGAATTGATATTTCGACAGGGCGAACGCCGCCATGGAGTTGACGATCAGCATGATCACGGTCGACGTCACCGTAATGAAGACCGAATTCCAGAAGTAGAGCGGAAAGTTGAAGCGCTGGAAAAGCTCGGTGTAGTTCTCCGTCGCCAACGAAACGCGCTCCGCCGACTTCAACTCATTGAACGGTACCTTCTGTATTTCGGTGGGCTTGGCCGGATCGATGACCTGGGCGACCAAACCGATGCGGCGAACCATGCCGACCGTCTGGCCGTCCTTGGTGGTGTAGGCGGGAAGCGGCGCCGGCTGCCCATCGACCATGACAGTCTCCTGCGAATAAGGCAGGAAACGCGGAGGAAAGCGCTGCAGATCGGCTTCGGTCTTGAAGGACGACAGGACAAGCCAGACGACCGGCCCGAACATCAGTATCACTGCGAAGCCGAGATAGGCATAGGACAGCCAGTCGGTCCAATGCAGCTTGCCGTTGCGGCCACGCGTGCGGGTCAGAAATGCACCGATCCTAGCCATCGACCTTGCTCCTGTTTGCCCGGAATTGCAGGGCGGTCAGCACCACGAGAACGGCGGCGAGAAGCAGCGAGGCTGCGGCCGCGAGGCCGAAATTGCGGGGTGTGCCGGCAAAACCGGTCTGATAGATGTATTGAATGATGAAGGTCGTCGCAGAGCCTGGACCACCGCCGGTGAAGGCGAAGATTTCGTCGAATGTCTGAACGCCCTTGATCAACGACAGGACCAGAACGACAAGCATGGTCGGCGCCAGAAGCGGCATGGTGATGCGGCGGAAGATGCGCCAGGGATTCGCCTTGTCGAGTTCGGCGGCCTCATAGACATCACGCGGGATCGCCTGCAAACCGGCAAGAAGGATCAGCGTGTAAAAGCCCATATGCGCCCAGACCGAAAGGAAGACAGACCAGCCGAAGGCGAGATTTGCTTCCAGAAGCCAGTCCACCGAGCCCAGACCCATGCCTTCCATCGCGGCATTCAGAACGCCAAAGCGCTGCAAGATCCACTTCCAGATCAGTGCCACGACAACGGGCGATAGGAGAACCGGGAAGAAGAAGACAGCGCGGAAGAAACCACGGGCACGAATGTCACGATTGAGAATGATGGCGGTGATCAGCGAGAAGCCGACCATGAAGCCCACTTGAAGCACGACGAAGAGCATCGTGTTCCAGACAGAGCGCCAGAAGAGGTCCTGCTGACAGGAATTCGGATCGAGATAATTTCCGCAGGACATCAGCGCCGAGAAATTCCCGCCAGCCACGAAGGGGCGATCGGCAAGCATGATCTGCTCCGTGCCGGTCATCGAATAGGCAACGTTCAGCAGGATCGGCAAAAATGCGAAAACGGCAAAGAGAATGAGGTTGGGGGTGAGAAACACCCAGGCAATACGTCGGTGCCCGAGAACCTTCTGCAGGAAGGCGAACGGCAGTTCGACAATGCCCATCACTGGCGCAATCAATTTATACATGGGGCTCCTCCTTCGATCCGGCGCGGCGCGGGATGCCCGCGCCGGAAGGCGATGGATCACTTCGCCTGCTTCAACATTTCCTCAACGTCCGTCTTGGCGCGTGCCATCGCTTCGTCGACTGTGAGTTCACCGACGATGGCCTGTGTGATGCGCTGAACAGAGATGTTGAACATGGCGCGGTTGTTCTTGTAGCCTTGGTATGCGTAGGCAATCGGGCTGATGCCTGGGATCTGGTCGAGCCAGGCGTTCATCGCTTTCTGTGTGGCAGGTGTCGCACCCGTATAGGTCACGCCCTTTTCAGCAACAGATTTCTTGGCAGGCACGTTGCGCGTACGAACCGTAAAGTCGAGATAGTTCTCGTCTTCGGCAAGGAAGTTCAGGATATCGGCAACGATCTTTGGGTTCTTGGTCTGCTTGAAGCCAACAATGCCGGTACCACCAGGCATGCCTGTGCACGCAGCGCCACCGCAAGGCTGAGGCACTACTTCCCAGTCGAAGGCATCGCCCACCTGGCTATCGAAACGCGCCGTCTGCCAGCTGCCGGAATAGTAGTAAGCGAGCTGGCCGTTGATGAACTCCTGCGCGGCGTCGCGGTAGGTGTTGCCGCCCTGGCCTGCCCAGACGTCACGCGCCATGGTGCCGTCCTTGTTCCACTCGACGAACTTCTTCACGAAGGTCGTGAAGCCTTCATCGACCAGGATCGGCTTGCCTTCAGCATCGAAAATCTTGGCGCCATAGGAAATGGCCGGCCCGGCGATACGGTGGCCGGAGCGGTCGATTGCCATCGGGTAAGGCGTGCTGGTGGCCTTGGCAACGGCGGTTGCAGCCTTTGCCCAGTCATCCATCGTCGCGTCCTTGCCGGGCACGGCGACATTGGCCTGATCGAAGAGCGTACGGTTGACGAAGGCGCCGGTGATGGTCAGCTGCGTGTGCATGCCGTAGATGCCCTTGTCGTCCGGGCCGCTGCGGTACCATTTCAGAACGTTGGAGAAGTTGTCTTCCCAATTCTTTGCGTCGACGTAGGGGGTAAGATCGAGATAGTAACGGTTAAGGCCACCAAGATCGGTCACCGTCGCGAAATCCGGACCACTGCCGCCTGCGAGCTGAACGGGCAGTCCTTCCAGCAGCGCCTTATAAGGCACCACGTCGGTGACGATCTTCACGTCCGGATGCTGCTTTTCGTAGCGCGCGAGAATGTCCTTCAGGATTTCGCAGCCATTGCCGTCATAGGCGCAGGTGAAGCGCACTTCCTGGGCAGCCTGCGCACCACCGGCAAAAGATGCTGTTCCCAATGCCAACGCCGCGAATGCGATTTTGTACTGACTGATCATCTGGTTTCCTCCCGTTCGATGATTATGCTTTTGAGCGCTGTTGCGTCCTTTGAGACGCACGAAGGATGCGTCTCACTCTTCCAGTTTACGCATCTTGCTTTCTGAAAATCGATGCCGATTTTCAGGCCGATGCTTTGACAGGTGCGGCAGCAGGCGCCCAACCTTTAGCCCATTCGCCCTCGGCGGCATCGGACAAGCGGACCGGCTTGCCTTCCCGCACTGAACGATAGATGGCCGTGACGAGCTCGATCGATTGCAAGCCGTCATTGACAGTCACTTCGTTGCCGCCACGCCCCTCCATGGCGTCGGCGATGGCTTCAACGAAACCGGTGAAACCGTTTTCGCCTTCGCCGACCGTGGCAAGAACCGCATCGATCTGATCTTGCGTCGTCGGCGCACGCGCGATGAAGCGCCATTTGTCTTCCGCCGGACGATAGGGCAGCGAACCACTTTCGGCGGTAAAGCCTTCGAAGCAGAAGCGTAGACGCGACGTATCTTCGGCGGCACCGAGTGTCACCGAACTTGTCGCCAGCGCACCGTTTTTCATGCGGAAGCTCAAGGCCGCACAGTCTTCGGTTTCGATCGTGTTGACGCGGGTATCGGCCATGGTGAAAACTTCCTCGACCGGACCAAGCACGTAGCAGATCAGATCATGCGCATGAATCGCATGGCCAAGGATCGCGCCACCGCATTCACCCTTCCAGGTGCCGCGCCAGGGAATGTCGTAGTAACCTTTGCCACGGTTCCAGTGCACTTCTGAGCTAGCGACATAGGCTTTGCCGGCAAGTCCGGCATCGATCAGCGCACGAAGCTGGCGCATGGCCGGACCAAAGCGATACTGGAAAACAGGGAAGATGCTGCGGCCGGTCGTCTTGACGGATTCGAGCAGAGCATTCGCCTCTTCCAGCGAACGCACGAGCGGCTTTTCGCAGACCACATCCTTGCCAGCGGCATGCGCCTTCAACGTGATTGAAAAATGCAAGTGCGGCGGCAGGCAGACATCGATGAGCTGGATGCTCGGATCCGCCAGAACCTCATCCAGGTCGGCCGTGACGTGGATCGATGTGCCATTCGCAACACCACGTGCACGTTCCACGTCGAGATCGCAAATCGCCTTCACAGAAAAGCGCTCTGGAAGTGCGAGATAGCCCTTCAAATGCTCGGCACCGATACCGGCGCCAACAATGGCGACGCCAATCATGCCTTTGCTCCTTCGGCTTTTGCCTGCGCCTGCAGCGACAGGTCGCAGACCTTGAAGACGTGTTCTTGCGTCATCGCCGTTTCGGTGCGGTTGCGAATGTCGTCGCAGACGCGTCCGAAATATGGGAGACCGGCGTCGGAGGCATCGATATATTCGCAGCGATCGCCATTGACGAGGATCAAGCGGTCGGTGCCTTCGCTGTTGCCGACATCGACATATTTGCGAAGCTCGATATAGCCCTCGGTGCCAAGGATCGTCAGGCGGCCATCACCCCAGGTCGGCAGCGCATCCGGCGTATACCAGTCAACGCGGATGTAACCGTGGCCCTTGTCGCCGCGCAGCAGCACTTCGCCGAAATCCTGCAGACCCGGATCGCCTGGGTTGGCGTAATTGGCAACGGTTGCGGAAACGACTTCCACTTCGGTCGAGCCGGTGAAGAACATGAACTGGTCGATCTGGTGGCTGGCAATATCGGTGATTATACCGCCATAGGCTTCACGCTCAAAGAACCACGTCGGACGGATCTGACGGTTCAGACGATGCGGACCCATGCCGATGGTCTGCACGACGCGGCCGATGGCGCCGGCTGCGACCAGTTCCGCAGCCTTGGTGACGCTCGGCACTTCGAAGCGCTCGGAGAAATCGACGGTCCAGATGCGGTTGGTCTTCTTCACCGTCTGGCGAATGCGCTCAAGCTGTTCGAATGTGGTGCAGCCCGGCTTGTCGGTCATGACATCCTTGCCGGCCTCCATCGAAGCGACGGCAAGATCTGCGCGCTTGGATGGGATATCGGCAATGACGACGAGATCGACGCTTTCATCAGACAAAAGCGCTTCCTTGGTGGCCGAGCGCGGCACGTCGGGAAAACGCTTGACGAAGCCTTCGACCACGTCGGGCTCGCCTTCGGTCCACCAGCCGACGAACTCCGCACCGGCATCCATCAGGTTCTGTGCCATGCCAAAAATGTGGCGGTGCTCTATGCCCAGAGCGACGAACTTAATTGCTTTAGTCATTGTTGCAGTTCCACTTCCTTGCCGGTTTCGGCCGAGTTAATGATCGCGTCGATCAATCTGTGAGACAAAAGAGCCGCTTCGCCCGTGACAACCGGTGGACGTCGGGCGGTTATGCTATCGGCGAAATCCTCGAAGACGCCTTGGTGCCATTCATGGGTAAAAGCCATCGGATCGGCGCCGCCACCGGTGCCGGAAGCCGCCCCACCAAAGACCTCCTGGCGTCCGTCGCGCCAATCGACATGCAGGAGACCGGAAGCGATCCGGAGGCTGGCATTGTCGAAGTGCAGGACGATCGATTCCGCCGAGCCTGGAAAACTTGCCGTGCTCGCGACAAGCGAGCCGACCGCGCCATTTGCAAAGCGAAGGCCCGCAGCAACGTAATCTTCGGTTTCCATACGATGGAAACGAGTCGTTGCCGCCATAGCTTGAACGCGCGACACAGGACCTGTGAGGCTGAGGGCAAGATCGATGGTGTGAATGGCCTGGGAAATCAGAACGCCGCCACCGTCACGCGCCAAAGTGCCGCGACCGGGCTCGTCATAATAGGACTGGGCACGCCACCACGGCACGGAAATCTCGCAGAGACCGAGCTCTCCAAGCGTTCCGCCATCAACAAGTGCACGCGCCTTCTGTGATGCAGCCCGCATGCGGTGCTGAAAGATGATACCGAGCGTGACGCCAGCGTCCCGACAGAGAGCAACCAGATGCTCCGCCTCATCGGTGTTGCGAGCAACCGGCTTTTCCATCAGAATATCTTTGCCGGCGCGGGCGAAAGCTTCGACGATATCGAGGCGGGCGTTCGGCGGCGTGGCGATGATGGCGAAATCGACATCCTTATCATGCGCCGCCGCTTCCACCGAGGAATAGACCGTAACGTCATATCCTGCATGCTTCGACGCTTCCTCGGCCAGCGCCTTGGCGCGCCCGGAACCGCTGTCGACGATACCCTTCAATCTAATTTTCTCGGGGCTTGCTGCACAAGCGAGCACGTGGGTCTTCGCCACCATTCCGGCGCCTATAATGACGCAGGTCTTGATATTCTGCATTTTCGGGGAGCCTCCCTTCCCAATGCGACGTAAATTGCATACCGGTATGCCGGTTGTCAACTGACTCGTGTTCCGGTATACCGGTTTAAAATTGCTGGAGTGCAAATGCCAAAAATCCCGATGACAGGCGGCTCTGTCCCGACTATGGAACGGCTGGATCTGAACCGCCCGGTAGTGGATCAGATTTATTCGGCGCTGAAATCCGCCATTTTGTCGCGAGAGCTTTTTCCCGGGCAGGCGGTGTCTGAAAATGAGATCGGGCTATCATTCAATTCCAGTCGCACGCCGGTGCGTGAAGCCTTGAGCCGTCTAAGAGACGACGGCCTGATCGTGACCCTTCCCAGCCGCGGCACCTATGTCTCCAAGCTTTCTGAAAAGAGTATCCGCAGTTCGCAATTCATCCGTGAAGCGCTTGAGGTCGCAGCGGTCGAGAAGCTATGCGAGATCGGCCTGTCGGCGGAAGCGGAGCAGGAAATCGAGCATGCGCTGAGCGGTCAGCGCAAGGCGATGCAGCGCGGGGACCGCAAGGCCTTCCGGATGCATGACGACCAGTTTCACAGCGCCCTTGCGGCGGCCACCGGCATGGACAGGCTGGAAACGCTACTCATCCGCGAAAAGGCAGGCCTTGACCGCCTGCGGGCACTCGCCATTACCGATGAGGCGCATATGGCTGGGCTGCTTGCTGAACACGAGGCGGTCTATGCCGCGATAAAGGACGGCAACGAGACGCTTGCGGCGGACGAGTTGCGTAAACATCTGCGCCGCGTGCTTGGAATTCTGGCGCAGGTCTTCGCCAACCATCAGGACTATTTCGAGTAAATCTGCGGCATAATCGACACTGGATATCCCATCATGACGACTGCACACCCCGCACTTCTGCCCGCTGAAACGCTCGGCATGTCAGAGGCAACGCTCCTCTGCGACACAATCAGCACGCTGGCGGAATCACCCGTTTGGGACGAAAAGCGCCAAGTGCTGTTCTGGTGCGATATTCTCGGCAAGACGGTGCGTTCTGCCGCTCTTACGCCCGGACAATATCGCGAATGGTCTTTCCCAAGCGCAGTGTCCAGCCTTGGACTTTGCGACAATGGTGACCTTATCATCGCGTGCGGCATGGATATCGTTGTCCTCGATCCGGCGAGTGGCGCCACCCACACGCTCTGCAGCATTCCGGCGCAGGAGGGCAGTCCTTTCCGGCTGAATGATGGACGCATCGGGCCAGATGGTGCCTTCTGGGTCGGCACGATGCATAATGTGCCATTGCCGCAGATGGAACCGCGCGGCGAGCTTTGGCGCGTCACGGCAAGTGGTGCCGAACGGATGCAAACCGGCCTCACCTGCCCCAATGGGCTTGCCTTCTCGCAAGATGGTTCGCTCATGTGGCAGAGCGATTCCGTCCAAAGATGGATCCGTCGCCGCGCATTCGACAAGAGCCGAGGGACCTTCGATGAAGGGATTCTGGTTGCGCAGATGACCGAGGAAACGGGCAGGCCCGATGGCGGCTGCGTCGATCGTTCCGGCGTTTACTGGACCGCTGGCGTTTCGGCTGGACTGATCAACGCGTTTTCGCCCGATGGCAAGCATCTCGGCGCGATTGCGGCGCCCGTCCCGCACCCCACCATGGGCTGCTTTGGTGGGCCGGACTTCAGCACGTTTTTCCTGACGTCCCACCGTCACAACATGTCGGAGGAGCGGCTGCAGAATGCGCCATCATCGGGCGGTGTTTGGGCGATCCCGACGAAGACGGCCGGTTTTGCCGGTTGTCGTTTTCGTCGTTGATGCGCTGTAGGCTCACGCCTTTTTCTGCCAGCGGCCTTCAGGCGATTGCTGCCAATAGGTGAGTGCATGGCCCTCACCTTTCAGCTTCTTCCACTGCGCGCGTGCCGCCTCCAATTGTCCCGCGTCGTAGCCATCGAACATGAAGACGATACGCTCGTACGGCTCAAGAGCCGGCGGTTCGGCGCCGTCGACCAGAAAGCGCACCGTGGCCTCATTGGCATTGCCATCGCTTGAGGTGAGCAATACCGGCTGATCGGCAGAACTTGCGGCAGAATCGGTCGCGTGCGGCAGAAAGCTGTCGTCACGAAAGGTCCAGAGAAGCACGTCGAGAGCATCGCGCTTCTCATCACTTCCCGTCTGGACCGCGACCTTCCAGCCGCGCTCCAGCGATTTCTCCAAAAGCGGCGGTAAGGCGTCCTCCAGCTTGGATTCCGTCAGATGATAAAACAGGACTTCCGTCATCGGGAGATTGCCGCCTTCTTGCTTCTACCTCAATCCTCGTAGTGCGCGCGAACCAGTTCGTCCAGAAGGCGAACGCCATAGCCGGAGCCCCAGGATTGGTTGATCTCGGTCAGCGGCGAGCCCATGGCCGTGCCTGCGATATCCAAATGCGCCCATGGCGTCTCGCCGACAAAGCGCTTGAGGAACTGAGCGGCTGTCACCGAGCCCGCCAAGCGCCCGGCGCTGTTCTTCATATCGGCAAACTTCGAATCAATGATCTTGTCGTAATCCTTGCCGAGCGGCATGCGCCAGAGCTTCTCCTGTGTCGTGTCGCCCGCCTCGATCAACTGCCCGGCCAGTTCATCATCATTGGAGAAGAGGCCTGCCTGAAGATTGCCGAGCGCCACGGTGATGGCACCGGTCAAGGTGGCGAGATTGATCATGAATTTTGGCTTGAAGCGGTCGTTCGTATACCAGAGCGCGTCCGCCAGAACGAGGCGGCCTTCGGCATCGGTATTGATGATCTCGATGGTCTGGCCGGACATGGAGGTAACGATATCGCCGGGGCGCTGCGCATTGCCGTCCGGCATGTTTTCGACCAGCCCGATAACGCCGATCACATTGGCCTTTGCCTTGCGGGCCGCAAGCGCGTGCATGAGGCCGGTCACGGCAGCAGCGCCGCCCATGTCGCCCTTCATGTCTTCCATGCCGGCACCGGGCTTTAGGGAAATACCGCCGGTGTCAAACACCACGCCCTTGCCGATGAAGGCAATCGGCTCATCTTTCTTGGAGCCGCCATTCCACTGCATGATGGCAAGCCGCGGCGGGCGAACCGAGCCCTGCGCGACCCCGAGAAGAGCGCCCATGCCGAGCTTCTTCATTTCCTTTTCGCCAAGGATTTCAACCTCAACGCCGAGTTTCTTCAAGCCCTCCGCCTTTTCGGCGAACTCCACAGGTCCGAGCACATTCGGCGGCAGGTTGACGAGATCCCGTGCCAGAAGAACGCCGCCGGCAACGGCCTGAGCAGCATCGAAGGCCTGCTTTGCGTCTTCATGAGCCACCGTCACGATCGTCACATCGACGTGCTTCGGCTTCTTCTCGTCGTCGGAGGGTTTCTTGGTTTTGTAAGCATCGAAGATATAAGCGCGTAGTAGAAGCCCGAGCGCAAAATCGGCCGCGGTCTTGCCACTCACATCAAGGCCCGGAACATCGAGATAAACAACGACTTTTTCCGCTTTCTTGAAATTGGCGGCCGCCGTACCGCCTGCTCTCAGCCAGTCATGTGCGGTAAGCTTCGTCGCCTTGCCGAGACCGATGACCGTAATGCGGTCCGCATCGGAGCCCTGGGGCGCCAGAACATCGAGAACGCTCATCGACTTTGCCGAAAAGCCGGCGACCTTCGCAGCCTTTTCCAGCACGCCCGCCGGATCGACATGCGCCTGACCCGCCGCGCCTTCGTCGCCGGAAGCGCGCAGAAGTATAGCCGTGGCATTCTCACAGGGAGCAGAAGCGGCGAAGGAAATATCGAAATTGGCGGACATCTTGATGCTCATCTTGCTGTTTTTAAAGGGTGGGCGGATCATGGGCCTTTCCGCCCGCGACGCAACCCCGGCATGGCGCCTTGCGGTGTCAAATTTGTGGATGGTGCGCAACCACGACCGAGGCGAAGAGGAAAGTTTTTCTCCACCTCTCCTCAAAAAGCCACAGCGGCGGGAAAAATGACTGCGCGAAAGAAATTTGTGGCCAATCGAGAGTCGCCAAGCGAGATCGATACGATTACATAGGGCCGGTTCCCTGCGCGGGAAAAAGAATGAAAAACGTTACCAGGGACTAAATGGCGCTTCTCGAACGGTACATATTGCGACGCACGACGCAGATGGTTCTCGTCGCGCTGATGCCCGTGCTGGCAATCATCTGGACGATTCAGGTTCTGCAAAGAATCAACCTCGTCACGGATAGCGGCCAGTCCATGGGCTCGTTCATGACGCTCGCGACCATGCTGTTGCCGACGCTCATTCCCGTCGTTCTGCCCTTCGCTCTGGTCATTGGCGTGACGCAAACGCTGACCGCGATGAATACCGATTCGGAACTCGCCATCATCGATGCGTCGGGCGCGCGCCGCACCATAATCTACAAGCCTATCCTCATTCTTGGAGCGGTGCTGAGTCTTGCCTCCTTCGGCATTACCAACTTTGCTGAGCCGCCCGCACGTGCGGCTGCGCGCCAGATGGTCGCTGCAGCCTACGCCGACCTTCTCTCTTCCGTTATCGAAGAGAAGACCTTCCGCACCATTCAGGATGGGCTATACGTGCAGATCGCCCAGCGCCAGGGCCGGATCCTGCGCGGGCTCTTTGTTGCCGACCGTCGCGATCCGAACTACGACCTTATCTATTACGCCAAGGAAGGCATGATCGACGAAGGCGGAACTTCGCTCACCATGCGTGACGGCGAGGTTCAACAGAAGACACCTGACGGCAAGGTGTCGGTCGTCAAGTTCCTGTCTTACGCCTTCGATCTTTCGACCATGTCGGAGAAATCCGACAATGAACCGTCGCTGTCTGCGAGCGATGCGAGCCTTGCCTTCCTGCTGTCGCCCGATGAGAACCTGGAGAGCTACAAGAAAAATCCTGGAAGCTTCCGCTCGGAACTACACCGGCGTCTGGTCGACTGGATGTTCCCCTTCGTGTTTGCTCTGATCTCGTTGGTGGTTGCCGGCGACGCGCGCTCGCATCGCGAGGCCCGGCTGCACCCGATGGTCGTGGCGCTGGTGACTGCTTTCATGCTGCGCTGGCTGGGCTTTTATTTCACTAACCAGGTGAAGCAGAGCGCCGCCTTTATTCCTTTCGTCTATGCCGTACCGGGGGTCAGCGGTCTCATTGCCGCCTATCTGCTCGCGACGGGCCGAAAGCTGCACATGCCTTCCTTCCTGCATAACGCGACTCAGGCGATTCAGCGCCGTGTCACGCCGCCAAAGACGAGCGGTAATGGAGGACAGAGCACATGATTTTCGGCACCCTCTCCCGATATTTCCTTCGTCGCTATGCCATGACCACCTTCTGGTTTCTGCTTGGCGTCTCGTCGATCATCTTCCTGGCCGATTTCAGCGAAACCGCGCGTCGCATGTCCGGGCTTCCTGGCTACTCCGTGCCGGCCGCACTTGGACTGACGGCGCTTCGGCTGCCGCTCATCCTGCAGCAGACGGTACCCTTCGTTGCGCTCTTCGTCGGCATGACGACGCTCATCTCGCTCAACCGCCGTTACGAGTTGGTAGTAACGCGCGCTGCAGGCATTTCTGTCTGGCAGTTCATGCTGCCCTTCATCACCGGCGCGATTCTCCTTGGTATCCTCTGCGTCACCGCCCTCAATCCGCTCGCGGCCTGGGGCGAAAGCAAATCGCTCTCCGTCGAGGCGGGATGGCGTAATGACGGAAGCGGCCCGCGCCAGCAGCAGGTGATTCCATGGCTGCGCCAGAGCAGCGGTGGACAGGACACGATCATCGGAGCCAAGAGCTTCGAGGATAATGGCGCGTTGCTGAAAGACGTGGTGCTGATTCACCTCGACAAGAACGGCAACATCCTTTTCCGACAGGACGCCGCCTCGGCGAAATTGGAAGATGGTTACTGGCTTCTTAACGACGTTTCGGAGATTCGACCGGGTCATGTGCCCACTCGTCAGCCGACGGCAAGAATCAGTACCAATTTGAGACAGGAATTCGTTCAAGAGCGCCTGACGCAGCCCGAAACCGTTGCTTTCTTTGATCTTTCTCGGAAGATCGAAGTGGCGAAATCCTTCGGCCTGTCATCCAAAGCGCTCGAAACGCAGTATCACTTCCTGCTCTCGATGCCGTTTTTGCTCGTGGCGATGACGTTCATTGCAGCGACTGTTTCTCTAAAGTTCAGCCGTTTTGCACAGTCGCGTTCAGTGATTCTGGGTGGAATCCTTTCCGGCTTCGTGCTTTATGTGGTAACCGTGCTTGTAAGGGCATTCGGGAGTAGCGGCGTTGTTCCGCCCTTCGTTGCGGTCTGGATTCCAGTCGTCGTAGCGTTGGCATTGGGGGCAACCATTCTGCTTCATCAGGAGGACGGCTAGTGGCGGTATTTGACCGCGGGAATATCAGACGGCTTGCGGCAGCCCTTCTGACAGGGGCTTCTGTGTGCGCATACATGGCGACAGCATCCAGCGCTTTTGCTGATGACGGCGTGATCGTGGGCGACGCTCAAGACCAATCAAAACTCCTGCTTACAGCAAATGAACTCACCTATAATCGCGACGCTCAAGAAGTGATCGCAACGGGTGGCGTGCGCTTGAAATACTCGGGCTACCGCATGGTGGCACAGCGTGTGGAATATAATCAGGGCACGGGCCGCGTTGTCGCCCGTGGCAACATCGAACTCATCGAACCATCCGGCAGCAGAATCTATGCCGACGAGCTTGATGTGACCGATAATTTTTCGCAGGGATTTGTAAATTCTCTGCGCGTTGAAACGTCCGACAACACCCGCATTGCCGGTGAAAGTGCTGAACGCGTCAATGAGGATGTCATGATCCTCAACAACGGCGTCTATACAGCCTGCCTTCCCTGCGCGGAGCGTCCTGACAAGCCGCCACTGTGGCAAGTCAAGGCTGAGCGCGTCATTCAGGACGGCAAGAGCCAAACGGTACGTCTGGAAAAGGCTCGCTTCGAGCTTTTTGGCAAGCCAATCGCCTATCTTCCGTTCATCACTGTTCCCGACAACCGGGTAAAGCGCAAATCGGGCTTTTTGTTCCCGCAAATGAGCATAACCGATAAGCTCGGCTTCGGCATCGGCGTGCCCTACTATCAGGTGCTTGGCGACAGCGCGGATCTGACGGTTACACCGACCTTTTATACGGCGCAGGGTCTTCTGCTGCATGGCGAGTTGCGCAATCGTTTCGAAATGGGAACGCATACGCTGACATTTGCCGGCATCGACCAGCGCGATCCAGAGAGATTCGACCCGGCAACGAGCGATTCTCTGAATGACCGTCGTGGCATGGTTGCCAGCAAGGGCGAGTTCAAGATCAATCCCCGCTGGTCATTCGGCTGGGACGTCATGGTGCAGTCGGACAACAACTTCGCCCGCACCTATGATCTCAAGGGCTACAAGAGCGAAACGCAGACCAACAAGCTTTACCTCTCCGGTCTTGGCGATCGGAACAGCTTCGATGCCAACGCCTACTACTTCAACGTTCAGGACAAGGACGACTTCGAGTTGGAAGAGCGCCGGCAGGCGATCGTCCATCCGGCTGTCGACTATCGCTATTTCCTTCCGGATCCCGTCTATGGCGGCGAGCTTTCGCTGACGACAAACCTGACGAGCCTGACGCGCCGTAATCAAGACGCCTATGCGCTTGGGACATCCAACCGCTTTCCGGGTCTCGAAGGCACCTATACGCGCCTGACGACGGAAGCCGAGTGGAAGAGAACCTATACTTTCGACAGCGGCGTTCAACTGACACCGCTCGGTGCCCTTCGCGGAGACGTCTTCTCCACCGATATGGCGACGCAGGGTCTGGCCTATAACAGCTCGATCAACGACGACGCGGCGTTCCGCGGTATGGCGACCTTCGGTCTCGAGGCGCGCTATCCGATCTTGTTCACAGCACAAAACAGCAGCCACGTGATCGAACCGATTGCGCAGTTGTTCGTGCGTCCGGACGAGCAATTCGCTGGCCGCCTGCCGAACGAAGACTCGCAGGCCTTCGTCTTCGATGCCACCAACCTGTTCGAACGAGACAAGTTCAGCGGTTTCGACCGCATCGAAGGCGGCACCCGTGCCAATCTCGGTTTCCGCTATAACGGTACCTTCGACAATGGCTATGGTGTGCGCGCCATCGCTGGACAGTCCTTCCATCTCGCAGGCGAGAACTCATTCGCTTCGGCTGATCTGGTCAATGTCGGCGCCGATTCCGGTCTGGAATCGGATCGTTCCGACTACGTGACCATGGCGGCGATCGATGCGCCGATCGGCCTCTCCTTCTCCAACAGCTTGCGTCTCGACAAGGACAACTTCGAGATCAACCGCATGGAGAACAGCGTTCACTACACCGATAACCGCTTCACCGGTAAGGTCAGCTATACCCAGGTCAAGGCACAGCCGAACTATGGATATGATCGCGACCGCGATATCATCCAGACTTCCGGCAAGATCCGCCTTGACGACAACTGGGCTCTGTTCGGCGCTATCAACTACGACCTGAACAACAAATTCTCCAGTGAGCGTCGCATCGGCATCCTCTATCAGGACGAGTGCACGATCTTCACCGTCAGCTACTCGGATGAGGGTAACCTCAGCACAGTGCGTGAATCGGCGAATGATTGGTCGATCAACGCTCGCCTCGCCTTCCGTACCCTCGGCGACATCAGCGTTGGCTCGGCTGCGGAAGATTGGGATAAGGCCGATATCGGCTGGCAACCCAACAACTACTGATAGCCAATGGCTCATGGAACAACGGCGGGATCTTCCCGCCGTTTTCGTTTGAAGCAGCACCTACAGCGGGATTGTGCTCGACATCATGTGATCGATGGAGCGGTGTGAAGGTCACGCTTTTGCCGCAGATATCGACGATCTGGTTGTGACGGGCGATTGCGGTGATAATCATTCCAGTGATATACACGGGCGCGTTCATATTTAGGATTGCAGCGGAAGGATGACATCACCGTCAGGTGAGGATGCAACCTTCGCGCTGTAAAAGTTTCAAAAGCAGTGCCGTGGCGCCAGTCCATCGGCTTGCCGAGAGGGAGAGACCAGGATGAACTTCGGAAATAAGGCGATGCGCAGCGTCGCGTTCGCCTTTGCGATCTTCGCAGTTCCCATGATTGTCGCGCCGCAGGCGAATGTCGCTTTTGCCGACAGCGCGGTGAAGATCGTCGTCAACAAGACACCGATCACCTCTGATGATATCGCGCGCCGGGTGGCTTTCCTGAAGTTGCAGCGCCAATCTGGCAATCTCAACGAGAAAGCCCGCGAGCAGCTTATCGAAGAGGCCTTGAAGCGCGAGGAAATCGCCCGCGTCAAGGCGTCTGTCAGCACCGCAGATGTCGATGCCGCCTTTGGCCGCTTTGCTGCCAGCAACAAGTTGACGAAAGAGCAACTGACCAAGGTTCTGACACAGGCCGGTGTGGGCGCAGACCACTTCAAATCCTTCATCGCCGTGCAGATGAGCTGGCCGCGTCTGGTCAACGCTCGTTATGGTGGCAAGAACCGTATGTCGACACAGGACTTCATCACCCGCCTCAAAGAGCGCGGACAGAAGCCGGTGACATCGGAATATGTCCTGCAGCAGATCATATTCGTTGTACCGGAATCGAAGAAGTCCATCATCGGCAAGCGCAAGAGCGAAGCTGAAGCGTCGCGCAAGCGCTATCCTGGCTGTGAGCAGGCAAAGACCTTCGCAGCCACGATGCTGGACGTTTCGATCAAAGACCTTGGTCGTATTCTCGAGCCGGAACTGCCCTCAGAATGGAAGGACCTCGTGACCAAGACGCCTGAAGGCGGCACCACCGGCACGCGCGTGACCGAAAAGGGTGTCGAGTATCTCGCTGTCTGCAAGAAGCAGCAGGTCTCCGATGATTACGCGGCGGAAGTCGTGTTCCGTGCCGAAGATCTAAGCAAGGCCGAGAAGGGCGAAAACCCGAACGAGAAGAAGTATATGGACGAGCTGCGCAGCAAGGCGCAGATTACCCAGACCTGATGCCAGCGCGGCACCGCCGCACGGTGCCGATGGTCTTCCCAAAACATAAGAACGCCGCTGATCGGCAGGGTCGACCCTACTGTGATGGGCGCAACAGGTGAAAGCTCCGAATCTAGTGACGTCGCTTCAATTGCCTCTCGCTTTGACACAGGGCGATCCCGCCGGGATCGGTCCCGATATCGCGCTCGCGGCCTGGGCAAGACGCGATGAACTCGGCGTTCCGCCGTTTTTCTTCGTCGGCGATCCAGACGTGCTGACGAGCCGCGCGAATATTCTTGGCATTCCTGTCAAGGTCGTGACTTGCGAGGCCGAGGAAGCCATAGCTGCGTTTGCCTCCGCCCTGCCCGTCTTCTCCATTCCCGTCGGGTTTGAGGTACAGGCAGGTCAACCCCATGTCGGCGCAGCGATCTCCACAATCAAATCGATCGAGACAGCCGTCTCATTGACGATGGCAACGAAGACCGCCGCCATCGTGACCAATCCGATTGCCAAATCCGTGCTTTACGAAGCGGGCTTCGGCTTTCCCGGGCATACGGAGTTTCTTGCTGATCTCGCCTTGAAGCACACCGGGCAAGCGGCGCGACCGGTGATGATGATTGCCGGGCCGAAGCTGCGGGTCGTGCCTGTGACGATCCATATTCCGCTCAAGGATGTGGCCCCGGCTTTGACGGAGGATCTCATCGTCGACACCTGCCGGATCGTTGCCAACGATCTGAAGAGCAAGTTCGGCATGGAGGGACCGCGACTGGCAGTTGCCGGCTTGAACCCACACGCGGGCGAAGACGGTGCCATCGGTGCGGAAGATCGCGATATCATCCATCCGGCAACCATACAGTTGCGAAAAGATGGTATCGACGCCTTCGGGCCGCTGCCGGCCGACACCATGTTCCACGATGCCGCGCGCAAGCGTTACGATGTCGCGATCTGCATGTACCACGATCAGGGTCTGATTCCGGCAAAAGCGTTGGGCTTCGACGACTCGGTCAACGTAACGCTCGGCCTGCCCTTCATCCGCACGTCTCCCGATCATGGCACAGCGTTTGGTATTGCTGGACAGGGTATCGCCAATTGCTCCAGCCTTGTCGCAGCATTGAAGATGGCAGCCGATGTCGCTGTTCGGCAGGCCTCCTGATGGCAGCAATCGATGGTCTTCCGCCGCTGCGCGACGTCATCCAGCGCCATGGTCTGGATGCGAAGAAGTCGCTCGGTCAGAACTTCCTGTTCGATCTCAATCTGACGCAGAAGATTGCGCGCACTGCAGGTCCCTTGGACGGCGTTACGGTTTTCGAAGTCGGGCCTGGCCCTGGCGGTTTGACCCGCGCCATTCTTTCACTCGGTGCAAAAAAGGTCATCGCCGTCGAGCGCGACAGCCGTTGCCTTCCCGCACTGGCGGAAATTGCCGATCACTATCCGGGACGACTTGAGGTGATCGAAGGCGACGCGCTGAAGACCGATTTCGAAGCGCTGGCTCCCACAGGTGAACCGGTGCGCATCATTGCCAATCTCCCCTACAATGTTGGCACCCAGCTTCTGGTAAACTGGCTCCTGCCGAAGCAATGGCCGCCATTCTGGCTGTCCATGACGCTGATGTTCCAGAAGGAAGTCGGCCAGCGGATCGTCGCAGAGGAAGGCGACAATCATTACGGCCGCTTGGGCGTGCTTTGTGGATGGCGCACAGTTCCGGAAATGGCCTTCGACGTGCCGCCGCAGGCCTTCAGCCCGCCTCCGAAAGTCACCTCGACTGTGGTGCATCTGTTGCCGAAGGAAAAGCCTCTAGCCTGCGATGTGGAGAAGCTCGAGAAGGTGACGGAAGCTGCCTTCGGGCAACGCCGCAAAATGCTACGCCAGAGCGTGAAGAGCATCGGCGGGGAGTCCCTGCTTGGTAAAGCTGATATTGACCCCACGCGACGCGCCGAGACGCTTTCTGTCGAAGAATTCGTACGGTTGGCGAATAGCCTGTAACTCTGCTGCGGGCGCGACAAAGCCGACATTGATCTCGCTTTTGATCGAGCCCGAGGGACGCCATGTACGACGCCGGTTTCGAATATAGGTTCGAGCCCCATCAGGACCCGCCGACGGCGTCGTCCTGCTTCTTCATGGGTCTGGCCGGGATGAGCAAGACCTACTCGCGTTCGGTCGTGTCGTGTTTCCTAACGCTCTTCTTTATGCGCTTCGCGGCGCTGTCCCATGGGAAAATGGTTTTGCATTTTTCCGCAGGACGCACGACCGGCGACTCGACGTGGATGATCTGAAAGCGCAGGCTGCTCGGCTCTGCACGTTCATCGAGTTTACTACGCAGCAGACAGGCCAGACGCCATTCCTGGTCGGCTACTCAAACGGTGCGATCATCGCAGCTGAGGTGCTGTGCCAGGATTGCAGACTGGCACGGGGAGCGATCCTGTTGCGTCCGCTGTCCCCTAGAAGAGATGAAGAGCTCCCTCGTCTCTCCGGCTTTCCCGTCGTTCTGCTTGCTGCCAAGCACGATGAGCGGCGCGAGCCGAACGATGCGCAACATCTGGCCGCCCAATTCGTCACCGCTGGCGCGGATGTTCGTCTCGAAATCCTAGACGGTGGTCACGGATGGGCGGAGGGCTCGGCCGATGAAACGCTCTCGCGTCAATGGTTGGGACAAAACCCCCAGGCTGATTAAAGCTGAGGCTCTTCTTCAAGCAATCCTCGGATGAAATCGAACATGCCATGGCGACGATCGCGGCGGACGCGTTCGGCCTTGACGATAGCTTCGACGGCCGAAAAGGCGGCCTGAAGGTCGTCGTTAAGGATCACGTAGTCATAGTCGCGCCAGTGCTCGATCTCCGCACGGGAGTTGGCTAGGCGTGTGCGGATGACCTCTTCGGTGTCTTCGGCGCGGCGATGCAGTCGGGACTGCAGTTCGGTCATCGTCGGCGGCAGGATGAAGATCGACACGACGTCCGCCTTCATCTTGTCCTGAAGCTGCTCTGCACCCTGCCAGTCGATATCGAACAGCATGTCGCGGCCTTCAGCCATGGCCTGCTCCACGGGCGCACGCGGGGTGCCGTAGAAATTGCCGTGTACCTCGGCCCATTCCAGCAACTGATCGCTGTCACGCATCACCTCGAATTCACGCTTGGTGATGAATTGGTAATGGATGCCTTCAATCTCGCTTTGTCGACGCTGGCGCGTTGTGACACTGACAGAGAGACTGATGTTCTTGTCCCGGTCGAGCAGGTTTCTGGCAATGGTGGACTTACCCGCACCCGATGGCGAGGACATGACCAGCATAAGCCCTCTACGGGCAATATGAACGGGAGAGCTATTTGCTGGCACCATGGAGCCTACTCCAGATTTTGAACCTGTTCGCGGAATTGGTCGATCACGACTTTCAATTCTATACCAGCAGCGGTTACAGCACTGGCATTGGATTTGGAACAGATCGTATTCGACTCCCGGTTAAATTCCTGTGCAAGAAAATCGAGCTTACGCCCAACAGGACCACCCCCAGCGAGAAGTTCGCGTGCCGCGGATATATGCGACGTCAGCCGGTCGATCTCCTCACGTAGATCGGCCTTCGTGGCCAACAACGCGGCTTCCGCGTAAAGCCGTTCGCGATCAAGACTTGCATTGCCATCGCCGATCAAGGCGATCTGCGCTTCCAGCCGAGTTCGGATTTGCTCGGGTTGACGAGAAGGATCGGCCTCGATGACGCAGGTCAATTGTTCGATCCTGTCGATGTGACTGGAAAGCAGCGTGTAAAGCGAGGCGCCTTCCCTCTCGCGCATGGTTTTCAACGAAGTGACGGCTGCTGAGAAGCCCTCGATGATATCGGCATCCCGCGCGCTTCGCGCATCTTGCGTTTCTTCCGGTTCGCGAAACTCCACGAGTCCCCGCACCGACAGCAAAGTATCGAAACTCAGAGGAGCATCGCTCACAGCATTGCCCAGTTCCTTTTTCAGTGCAAGCACCGCATCCAGCGCATCGCGGTTGACGACGGCCTCAAGCTTGGTCTCTGACGCAGACACCGAGAGCCCGGCCTGAATGTTACCGCGTGACAGGCTTTTGGAGGCGATGTCACGCAACGCCGTTTCCAGCGGTTCCATGCCTGATGGCAGGCGAAGGCGGAGATCCAGCCCCTTTCCGTTGACGGAGCGTAATTCCCAGGCCCAGCGATATCGTCCGGAAGAGCCTTCGCTGCGCGCAAAGCCCGTCATGGATTGCAGTGTCATTCGAATGTCCCCCAGAAGCTTGAGCGCGATCACACGACCACATCAAACCCCTCTATCAATTTGCCGGTTTCTCTGCCTGATTACCACCCGGCTGACCGTCGACGACGGTTTCGGAGTTGCCGCCGGCAGCCGCTTTTTCCGCTTCGATCTTGCGCCAGCGGCGCACATTGGCGTTATGCTCATCCAGCGTCTTGGCAAAGACGTGGCCACCGGTGCCGTCAGCCACAAAATACAGATCGTCCGTGCGCCAAGGATTGGCGGTTGCTTCTAGCGCGGCCCGGCCCGGATTGGCGATCGGGTGCGGCGGCAGGCCACGGATGATGTAGGTATTGAACGGCGTCTCTTTTTGCAGATCCGACTGATAGATGGGCCTGTCGGATGGTTTGCCCTCGCCGCCAAACAGCCCGTAAATGATCGTCGGGTCGGATTGCAAACGCATGTTCTTCTTCATGCGGTTATAGAAGACCGATGCCACATGGCCGCGTTCGTCGTCCTTGCCAGTTTCCTTCTCGACAATAGATGCAAGCGTGACAAACTCCTCCACCGTCTTCAGCGGCAGGTTCGGATCACGACGCTCCCAAAGCATCTCGACAAGCTTCGTCTGCGCTGCGCGCATCTGGCGCACGATTTCGTCCCGCTTGGTGCCGCGGGTAAAGGGATAGGTATCAGGACGCAGACTCCCTTCCGGCGGCAGTTCGCTCGGAAGATCGCCTTCAAGCACCGGGTCGGAAGCAAGACGCGCAAACATCTGCTTTACCGTCAGGCCTTCCGGGAAGGCAACCGTGTAGAGGATCGACTTGCCCGATTCGAGCAGGGCCAGGATGTCCTTCATCGACGCCTGAGCCTTGATCTCATATTCGCCGGGCTTGGGTGTCTGGCCCGCGGTCATGTAGCGATCTGCCATCAAGCGGAAGATGCGGCCGTTGGAAATGGCATCGCTCCGCTCAAGCGTGTTTGCGATTTCCGCCAGACCCGCTCCGTTGCGTACAGTGATGGTGGTGTTGGTGGCAAGCGGGCCGGGCTCATGAAACGCGTGAATCATGTAATAGAAGCCGGCGACACCGACCACCGTCACAGCAACGATCAGCGTCATGAGAAAATTCAGAAAGATGACCGCCTGGCTGTGGGCCTTGCGCGAGCGCTTTGGCGGCTCAGGCACTTTTTCAGGTCTCAGAGCCTCGGTCGGCGATTTGGGAATGATCGGTCCACCCTTGCTCTCATAGGAGCTGTCGCGGTCGTAGGGGGGCTGATTGTTCTCTCTGTTATCGCTCACCGGCGGTCCTTTTCAGTTCGGCATTACAACGGCTTATTTGAGCAGGCAATGCGGCAAAAACAGGTTCGGCAGGCTATTCTGCACTCTCTACCGGTGGCGGGAACAAACACATCTTCGTTGACGAAGAGCGGATCCTCCACCGCTCCAGTTCATCGAAAACCAATGCGCTCGCATCTTTAGTTTCGAAGAGCTGGCAGATCAGGCGATCCCGGCATCTTGCCGGGAAAGCTGAAAACGTTCTGATCGATTCTTGAATGGGCGGCAAGTAGCCGCCCGTGCGGATGGACTTAACGGGTCAATCTGACCCTTCAGCCTTCATAACGACGAAGCACCAGAGATGCATTCGTTCCGCCGAAGCCGAAGGAGTTCGACAGTGCCACATTAACGTCGCGCTTGCGCGCCTGGTGCGGCACCAGATCGATTGCCGTCTCGACATCGGGATTGTCGAGGTTAAGTGTCGGCGGAACGATGTTATCGCGGATGGCAAGTGTTGCAAAAATCGCTTCGATCGCACCTGCCGCGCCAAGAAGATGGCCTGTTGCCGACTTGGTGGACGACATGGAAATCTTCGAGGCGGACTCACCCACGAGGCGCTCCACCGCGCCGAGCTCGATCGTGTCAGCCATTGTCGAGGTGCCGTGGGCGTTGATGTAGTCGATGTCGCCCGGTGTCAGCCCGGCGCGCTTCAGCGCCATGGACATACAACGATACGCACCATCGCCATCCTCGGATGGAGCCGTGATGTGGTATGCATCGCCGGAGAGACCATAGCCGACGACTTCGGCATAAATCTTCGCGCCACGTGCCTTGGCATGTTCCAGCTCTTCCAGAACGACAATGCCGGCACCCTCGCCCATGACGAAACCGTCACGGTCGCGGTCGTAAGGGCGCGATGCCTTCTGCGGGTCGTCATTGTGCTGGGTAGAGAGCGCCTTGCAGGCGGCAAATCCTGCGAGCGAAATGCGACAAACAGGCGATTCAGCACCCCCAGCAACCATCACATCGGCGTCACCGAGCGCGATCAGACGCGAAGCATCGCCGATAGCATGCGCGCCGGTGGAGCATGCCGTCACGACCGCATGGTTGGGGCCACGGAGCTTGTGTCTGATGGACACCTGACCGGAAACAAGATTGATCAAACGACCGGGAATGAAGAATGGCGAGACGCGGCGCGGGCCTTTATCTCGAAGCGTGTATCCTGCTTCCACGATGCCTTCGAGGCCACCGATGCCGGAGCCGATCAGCACGCCGGTCATGATCTGATCTTCATCGGTTTCGGGATGCCAGTTGGCGTCGTTCAGCGCCATCTCGGCGGCCGCCATGCCGTAGATGATGAAGGGGTCAACCTTGCGCTGTTCCTTCGGCTCCATCCAGTCGTCGGCATTGAAGGTGCCGTCGGTACCGTCACCGACAGGAATGCGGCAAGCAATTTTCGCGGGCAGATCGTCGACTTCGAATTCCGTGACGAGACGGGCGCCATTCTGACCGGCCAACAGCCGCTCCCAGGTCACTTCCGTTCCACAACCAAGGGGAGATACCATGCCGGTACCTGTGATAACGACACGTCTCAAAGTCAATTGTGCGCCCTCATAATCCAATCATAGGTGTTTGGTATATGTATTTCAGCGTGCGACACGCTCCATCCGGCCAAAAGAGACCGTATGATAAAATATTGGCCCGGACAGGCCGGGCCACATCGGGAAGGCTTTGAGGCCTTCCCTTGATCCATTCAACGATTAGGCCTGAGCCTTTTCGATGAACTTGACAGCGTCGCCAACAGTCAGGATCGAGTCAGCTGCGTCGTCTGGAATTTCGACGCCGAATTCTTCTTCGAACGCCATAACCAGTTCAACGGTGTCGAGCGAGTCAGCGCCCAGATCGTCGATGAAGCTTGCGCCTTCAACGACTTTGTCGGCGTCAACGCCAAGATGATCAACTACAATTTTCTTTACGCGTTCTGCGATATCGCTCATGTCGGTTTCCTCGACCTTTACTTTGAAAGGAATGCCCCTTCAGGCACCCTGCCCTGTTAAAACCCCCAAGCGCCCTTTAAGGCAGGCACCGTGGGCAAACCCGTTCAACCCGGTCAAGCTAACATCGTCGCAAGAAATCGCAACGGTCGCCTGTCACTCCGGGACGACTGTTCACAGTCTTCGCCCGCTTAACATGGTTTCCCGCGGGAAAAAAGCCTTAAAATAACGCTAACACACGCGCTCTACAGGCAATTTTCTCTCCGGCACATGCCAGAAGTCGAAGTGTGCAAGCGCCACCATAGCAAGACGCAAAGCGCTTTCACCTGTTTCATCTTCCAATCGCGCCCCACGAAAATCATCGTCGATTCTCAGGCGCAATGGATCAGATCATGGCCATGCCGCCGTTGACGTGCAGCGTCTGGCCGGTCATGTAGCCGGCCTCGTTGGAGGCAAGGTAGAGCACGGCAGAGGCAATTTCAGCGCCTGTACCCATGCGCTTCATCGGGATCGCTCCCATGATGCCTTCCTTCTGCTTGTCGTTCAGCTTGCCGGTCATGGCGCTTTCGATGAAGCCCGGAGCAACGCAGTTTACTGTCACGTTGCGAACGGCGATTTCCTGAGCAAGCGACTTGGAAAAACCGATCATGCCAGCCTTGGAGGCACAGTAGTTGGTCTGGCCCGCATTGCCGGTGACGCCGACGATGGAGGTGATGTTGATGATGCGACCGAAACGGCGGCGCATCATCGGATGGGTCAGTTCACGCGTCAGGCGGAACATCGAGGTCAGGTTGACCTCGAGCACATTGTCCCAGTCCTCATCGCTCATGCGAACGAAGAGACCATCCTTGGTGATGCCGGCATTGTTGACGAGGATGTCGACGCCTTCAAGCTCGGCTTCCGCCTTCTCGCCAAGCGCCTTTACCTCTGCGCGGTCGGCCAGATTGGCCGGGAAAATCTTGACGCGTTCGCCAAGCTCGGAGGCCAATGCCTCCAGCTTCTCGACGCGGGTGCCATGAAGGCCGACCGTAGCGCCCTGCGCATGCAGCATGCGGGCAATTTCTTCACCAATACCGCCGGTCGCACCGGTGATGAGAGCCTTACGGCCAGTCAGATCAAACATGCTGTTCGTCCTTTATTGTATCTTTTGAACTCAGCCGAGAAGCGTCTGAAGTGCGGCTTCGATATCCGCAGGAGAATTGACGGCAACGCCATTGACTGTCTTGTCGATGCGGCGCGCAAGGCCCGTCAGAACCTTGCCGGAGCCGATCTCAAAAAGCGTGGTCACATCGTTTGCGGCAAACCACTCGACAGTCTCGCGCCAGCGAACCTGGCCCGTCACCTGTTCGACCAGCAGGGCTGCGATCTCATCCGCATCGGAAACCGGGGTCGCGCGCACATTGGCGACCACAGGAACAACCGGATTGTTCTTGTTGACCGAAGCCAGCGCTTCACGCATCGCCTCTGCGGCAGGTGCCATCAGCGCAGAGTGGAAGGGTGCCGAAACCGGCAGCATGATGGCGCGCTTGGCGCCTTTTTCCGATGCAAGCGCGGCAGCCTGTTCCACCGGCGCCTTTGAACCGGAAATGACCAGCTGACCGCCGCCATTGTCATTGGCTATCTGGCAAACGCCACCGGCCGCCGCTTCGGCGCAGATCGCCTCCACATCGCCATGCTCAAGGCCAATGATGGCCGCCATGGCACCCTCGCCCACGGGAACGGCAGCCTGCATGGCATTGCCGCGGATGCGCAAGAGACGGGCTGTATCGGTGAGCGAAAATGTGCCGGCAGCACAGAGCGCGGAATATTCACCAAGCGAATGGCCCGCGACATGAGAAACTTTCTCAGCCAGCTTCAGACCACGCGCTTCCAGAACACGCATCACGGCCATCGAAACGGCCATCAAAGCTGGCTGCGCATTGGCTGTCAGCGTCAGCGTTTCTTCAGGACCGTTCCACATAATGTCGGACAGCTTCTGTCCAAGGGCTTCGTCAACTTCTTCGAAAACGGCGCGGGCTTCTGCAAAGTTCTCCGCCAGATCCTTGCCCATGCCGACAGCCTGGCTGCCCTGGCCGGGAAATGTGAATGCGATAGCCATGGAATGCGGTCCTTCTTTTTTGGCCTGTTCTTGGGCCTTCACTTCCATCTTGGGGCTTTCCATTCACATTCCAGCCCGCAAAGTCAAGGCTTTGCGCCGCTGGCCACGCCTTCGCGATCTGTTTCGCCGTCCTCTTCCACAGAGATTGACGCGGAATGTTTTTTCTTGCGCTGCGGCAATTCCGCATTACTTTCTGCCCACCTTCCAAGCAAAACGAGACATTTCCATGAAACAGAACACGTTGGGACGCACGGGCATTTCCGTGTCGGAAATCTGCCTTGGCACGATGACATGGGGCACGCAGAACACTGAGGCTGAGGCCCATGAGCAAATGGACTACGCGCTCGAGAACGGCGTGAACTTCTTCGATACTGCCGAGCTCTACCCGACGACGCCGGTTTCCGCCGAAACGCAGGGTCGCACGGAAGACTATATTGGAACATGGTTCCAAAAGACCGGCAAGCGCAGCGACGTGGTTCTGGCGACAAAGGTTGCCGGCTCCGGACGCGACTACATCCGCAGTGGGCGCGATATTGACGCCGCAGCCATCCGCGAAGCGGTCGACACCAGCCTCACACGCCTGAAGACAGACTACATTGATCTTTACCAGATCCACTGGCCGAACCGCGGCACCTACCATTTCCGCGGCGCCTGGAGCTTCGACGCTTCCAAGCAGAACAAAGAAAAGACCCTCGAAGAGATCAACGAAAAGCTAGAGACACTCGGCGAGTTGGTAAAGGCCGGCAAAATCCGCGCCATCGGGCTTTCCAATGAAAGCGCCTGGGGCACGCAGAAATATATCGATATTGCCGAGGCCAAGGGCCTGCCTCGCGTCGCCTCCATTCAGAACGAGTATAATCTTCTGTATCGCAGCTTCGACCTCGATCTGGCGGAAGTCGCCCATCATGAAGATGTCGGGCTGCTCGCCTACTCACCGCTTGCAGGTGGCATCCTGACGGGCAAGTACCAGAACGGCGCGCGTCCCGAAGGATCGCGCGGGTCGATCAATCACGATATCGGCGGACGGCTTCAGCCTTTGCAGGAGGCTCCAGTAAAAGCCTATCTGGAACTGGTCTACGAGCTTGATATCGATCCTGCGCAGCTTGCCATTGCCTTTTGCCTGACCCGCCCCTTCATGGCGTCCGTGATTATTGGCGCAACAACGATGGAGCAGTTGAAGACGGATATCGCCGCAGCGGACGTGACATTGTCCGATGAGGCGTTGAAGAGCATTGCCGATCTTCATCGGCAGTATCCGATGCCCATCTGATCCTGCGGTTGCAGCAGGCTTTTTCGGGCAGTGCGCTTGCATTCTGAGCGAAATTCAGTATAAGCGCGCTGTTCACAACACCCGGTCTTATGGCTGGTGGCTGAACGGAGGGCTGGTTTCGGTCTCGAAACAGCAGGAACCATAAGGTTTTTCCGGCCTCCCGTGTCTCCGCTCTCGACCGTCTCGAACAACGCTTTTCTTGCCTCCGGTTTTCCGATCAAGAGCAGTCGTTGAGGCTTAGCGCCGTTGCCGGGTGATGAATGAAACGCAAGAAAGGCAAAGCTTAAATGGCTCTTTACGAACACATCTTCCTTGCCCGGCAGGATATCACTGCCCAGCAGGTCGACGCACTTGTCGAACAGTACAAGGGCGTTATCGAATCGTTCGGCGGTAAAGTCGGACGCATCGAGAACTGGGGTCTGAAGTCCCTTACCTATCGCATCAAGAAGAACCGCAAGGCTCACTACGCTCTGATGGACATCGACGCTCCGGCGGCTGCCATCCATGAAATCGAGCGTCAGATGCGCATCAACGAAGACGTTCTTCGTTACATGACCATCGCTGTGGAAGCTCACGAAGAAGGCCCGTCTGCCATGTTGCAGAAGCGCGACCGTGACGACCGCCCTCGCCGTGACGGCGACCGCCCGGATCGTGGCGACCGTGGTGACCGCGGTCCCCGTGATGGCGCATCGCGCGAAGACCGTCCGCGCCGTCCGCGCGAAGACCGTGCATAAGGAGAAATAACAATGGCTGACGCATCCTCTTCCCAGGCACGCCGCCCGTTCCACCGCCGTCGCAAGACGTGCCCTTTCTCCGGCGCTAACGCTCCGAAGATCGACTACAAGGACGTTCGTCTCCTGCAGCGCTACATTTCTGAGCGCGGCAAGATCGTTCCTTCCCGCATCACCGCCGTTTCCCAGAAGAAGCAGCGCGAACTCGCTCAGGCGATCAAGCGTGCACGCTTCCTCGGCCTGCTGCCTTACGTCGTAGCGTAATTCAAGTTACGAGGCCGCGGTTTGACGCGGCCTCGTTCTTCCTCTTGAGGAGCCGACTTCAAGTCAGCCTGTTCCAAGAGCTCCAATTCCTTCCGCGTTGGGCGCGGATCGACCAATACCAAACCCCATGTTGGGGACGACGTTCAAATGAACGGTCCTCTAACTGCTAAGACAAGCAGGACAGCGACGTTGAGACAATTGAACCAGACAGTGCTGATCACCGGCATTCTTGCCGGCATATGCGCCGCGTTTCTGACGCTTGGCGCAACGGCACAGTCGTCGATGTCTTTCCTGCTTTATGCGGCTTCCGCCATGCCGGTTCTTGTTGCCGGTCTCGGCTGGGGCAATGCCGCGGCCATCGTTGCCGTTCTCTCAGCAGGCTTTCTTGGCGCCCTTGCCGTCTCCCCGCTTTTTGCCGTGACGATCGCAATCTTCACACTGATCCCGGCTGGCTGGCTGTCTCACCTCGCAAACCTTGCGCGGCCTGCGGCTGAAATCGGTGGCCCCGAAGACTTGATGGCCTGGTATCCGCTTTCCGGCATCGTTCTGCATCTTTGCGGCCTGATCACGGTCTCGGTCATCATTCTCGGTACGATGATCGGCTACGGTCCGGAACTTGTTTCACAGATGGTCGATCTGATGATGGCGTCGGTGCAGGCAAGCGAATCGACCTTCAAGCCAGACCCGGCAGCACTTGCGCAAACCAAGTCGCTTCTGGTTCTGATGCTGCCGATGATCCAGGGCGGGCTCTGGGTCATGCTCTTGTTCGCGGCCTACTATTTCGCAAGCCGCATGGTGCGATCCTTCGGCAAGGGCCTGCGCCCACGCGAAGATATAGCAGCAGCACTTCGCATGCATCGCAACGCGATCTTCATTTTTCTTGCGGGCATCGTCCTGACCTTTTTTGGCGGTGTTCCCGCCATGGTCGGTGCGGTCCTTTGCGGCACATTCGGCGCGGGATTCATCATGGCGGGTTACGCCTCGCTGCATCACCGTTCCAAGGGAAAGGACTGGCGCTTGCCGGTTCTCGTCCTCGCATACCTTTCAGCGGTCTTCATGTTTCCGCTGTTCTTCATCCTCCTCTTAGGTCTCAGCGACGTGCGCAGCACGATCTCTCTGACGCCTACGCGGAACTCCGATCAATCGAACGAAACCAACACCAAATAAGAAAGGATCAAGAAGATGGAAGTCATTCTTCTCGAGCGTATCGCAAAGCTTGGCCAGATGGGCGAAACCGTAAAGGTTCGCGACGGCTATGCACGTAACTTCCTGCTGCCGCAGGGCAAGGCGCTGCGCGCCAACTCTGCCAACAAGGCACGTTTCGAAAACGAGCGCGCAACGCTCGAAGCCCGTAACCTCGAGCGCAAGTCCGAAGCCCAGAAGGTTGCCGACGCACTCGAAGGCAAGAGCTTCATCGTCGTTCGTTCCGCTGGCGAAACCGGCCAGCTCTACGGTTCTGTTGCTGCTCGCGACGTCGTCGAAATCCTCGGTGCCGAAGGCTTCAACGTTGGTCGTAACCAGGTCGAACTTAACACCCCGATCAAGACCATCGGTCTCCACAACGTCACGCTTCACCTGCACTCGGAAGTCGAGCTTCAGGTTGAGCTGAACGTTGCCCGTTCGGCTGAAGAAGCTGAGCGTCAGGCCAAGGGTGAAAACCTCACCTCCGCTGACGCCATCTACGGCGTTGACGAAGATGCCCTGCGTCCGGAAGACTTCTTCGATCCGGAAGCTGACCGCGACGGCGACGACGACTAATAGCTTCTGGCCTTTCGGCTCAGAAACCAAACCCCGGATGGCAACATCCGGGGTTTTTGTTTTGGCGTTGCGGGGACTTAAGCATGTCGCGCAAAAGTGTGAAGCGGTTTTGCGATAACGACACGCGGTAAAACAACGACCTCAAGCGTATGAGCGAATCTGAAAGATCGCGACACTGCCTAGTCGGTTGCGGCTTTTGCAGGCGCTGCTCTCCTGGTCGACATACGTGTCGGCAACGTCATGGCAATAACCCCCGCCAGGATGCAGACGAGACCGATCATCGTACTCGCATGCAGTTGCTCACCCAAAAATATCACGCCGATCGCCACCCCAACGGGCACGCGCACATAGGCCTGCGCCGTCGTGCCGAGCGACCCCAGCGTGCGAACGAGGCGGAAGTAGATAGTGAAAGCGAGCGCGGTGGAGAATATCGAGAGACCGATCAGAGCCGAAATCGATCGTGCAGAGGGTACAAGTTCCCAAGGCCGATCAACTACCAAGCTCACCGGAATAAGGATGATTGCCCCGCAGATCAGCGAGGCCGCGGCAGGGATCATCGAGTCGATGCCCTTGAAATTTTTCCCGAAGATGGCCGCGCCAGCATAAAAGGCGGTTGCGAGAATGACAGCCATCTGCGCCAGCACGACATCGCCCAATCCGTTCAGTGCCTGAACGCCGATCATGACAACGGTCCCGACCAAGCCGATCGTCACGCCAAACAGCTTCCTGCCGTTCACCACCTCATGGCGGGTGATCATTGCAGTCAGCACGAAGGTGAAGACCGGCGTTAGAGAATTGAGAATAACCGCAAGCCCCGCGTCGATGTAATGTTCCGCCCAGGCAATCAACGTAAATGGCAAAACGCTGTTCAGCACTGCCTGGATGGCAAACATCTTCCACAACGCCGCATCCTTTGGAAGCCGCAAGCCGCGCCAGAAGATGATGACGGTAAGGATGCTGCCGGCAATGGCTGTTCGCGCAGCAATCAGTGTGAGCGGCGGGATCGTCTCGATCCCGATCTTGATGAAGGTGTAGGAACTGCCCCACAGACAGCCAAGCAATACAAGCAAAGCGAGTTCCGGCAGTATTTTTTTATCGGCCATGACGTCAGTCTCTCTATCGAAGCGTTCCTTCTTTATAGAGTTGCGCCGCGATAGGAAGCTTCGGTATTGGCCGAACCATGCGACGCTGACGCGCGCCTGCCGAAATGATAATGGTCCTACATGACCGGTATCGCCTCGCCCAACACGATTGCTGCCATCGCCAACCTGATTGGTGATACGACACGCGCGAACATGCTATGCGCCCTGATGGGCGGGCAGGCGCTGACCGCAGGCGAATTGTCGCGAAACGCAGGTGTAACGCCACAGACGGGCAGCGAGCATCTGGCGAAGATGGTGGACGCCAATCTGTTGACGACAGTGAAACAAGGCCGGCATCGCTACTACCGACTTGCCTCGGCGCAGGTTGCACATGGGATCGATGCGCTCATGTCGATTGCCGCAGCCGGTCCGAAACGGCATCATCCCATTGGGCCACGAGAAAAAGATATGCGTCTCGCCCGCAGTTGTTACGACCACATTGCAGGTCGGCTTGCTGTGGCATTGGCAGATAGCCTCAACGTCCATGGATATGTTTTGCTTTCCGACGAGGGCGCGCTCGTCACGGAGAAGGGCAAGGTCTTTTTGGGAGAGTTCGGGATCGACCTTAGCGAGGGTCCTCGCTCAAAACGGCCGCTCTGCCGCACCTGCCTGGACTGGAGCGAGCGACGTCACCACATTGGCGGGCGCGTCGGCACTGCTCTTTTTCAGCGCACGCTCGATCTCGGCTGGGTGGTGCGTCGTGCTGAAAGCCGGGCGTTGAAGATCACGCCTGCGGGCGACAAGGGTTTTCGGGAGCTATTCTGCCTCCCCGCGGAATGGCGGGAAGGCTGAGCGGGACGACCAACGCAAAACCAAGCTTTCCAGCCTGCTACAGAGGCTGAGAGGCTTGAGCACGCCAGGCAGCCGCAAGGCTACTTGGCCGCCGTCTCTTCGGTCGTCGGCGCTTGGCTCTTGTCAACGCGCACCACGACCGACATGCCGGGAGACAGTTCTGTGGCGGCCTGTTGATCCGGATCGATCGACACGCGCACGCCCACTCTCTGCGCAATCTTGACGAAGTTGCCTGTTGCATTGTCCGGCTTGATCACGGCGAACTCTGAACCCGCGGCAGGCGAGAAGCGCTCGACCCTGCCCTTCAGTTTGCGATGATGCAGCGCATCGACCGAAATCGAAACGGGTTGGCCTACTTCCATGCCTGCAAGCTGCGTTTCCTTGAAGTTGGCAACAACCCACACTTCATGTGGGACGACGGCCATCAACTGGCTTCCCGCAGCCACATACTGGCCGACGCGAGCGCCTACCTCCCCCAGTTCTCCATCGCGCGGCGCCTTGATCTCGGTGTTCTGCAAATCGATTCTGGCAAGCTCGACTGCGGCCTGCGCGTTGGCGACGGCTGCTTGAAGCGAGCTGCGATTGACGATGATGGTCTGCAGATCCTGACGCGCCACTTCCAGCGCTGCCTTGGCTTGCGATAGCCCAGCGCGAGACTTTTCGAGATTGGCCTGGGCTTCTTCCTGAAGGCTTGAGGTACCAACGCCGCTACGGATCAGATTGTCCTGACGATCCGCAGCAAGCTGCGCCTGTTTCAAAGACGCTTCGGCGCTATCCACCGCCGCCTGGCTGGACGCGATATTGGCGCGGGCAGCGTTTTCCTGCTGACGGGAGTTGTCCGAAGCGGCGGTCTGGCCAGCAAGAGTAGCTTCTGCCTGTGCCAGTCGCTGACGGAAGATGCGGTCGTCGATCTTGACCAGGAGGTCACCCTGCTTGACCTCCTGATAATCCTTGACCGGCACATTCACGACGTAGCCGCTGACCTGTGGGCTCATCGTGGTGACGTAACCGCGCACATAGGCATTGTCGGTCATCTCGACATGGCTGGAAAAAGGTGGCAGGCGCCAGGCATAAAGCACCAATGCGACTCCGGCGATGCCGCCGAGAAGAACGATAAGAGTAAGCGGTGTGAAAATCTTCTTTAGCATTTTTCGGTCTCTGAAGGATCAGGATTGGGAAACGGCGGCGGCACTCTCGCCGCCCGTCATCAATGGTTTGATGCGTAGCCACGCCAAGTGAAGAAGCAACATCACGAGAGCAGCGGCAGCGCAGACGGCAATGAGCAGGAAGGTATCGTTGTACGCGAGGATATAAGCCTCTTTCGATACTTGCTGTGCCAGCAGAGTCACCCCTTCCGCCCTTAGCAGGGTTGGGTCCGTCAGCACATGGCTGTAGGCACCGGAAAGCTGGCTGATACGCTGTGCGACCTGCGGATTTTGCAGAAGGATGCTTTCCACCAGAATATTGGAGTGGAATTTTTCCCTCAGCGTCACGAAGGAGCCCAACAGACCCGTTGTCAGCATCGATCCGGTAATCTGCGTGAACAGGAAGATGGTGATGAAGTTGACGAGATAGGGCGGCCCTTTCGCCAGTGCGGCACCAAAGCCCTTCGCCATCACCGGCGGCAGGAACATGGCGGCGCCGAAGGCGATCATGGCCTGGCTCAGATACATTTGTTCGGGCCGCGTCAGGTTTGTCGACGTGCTGTCCATGAAGGCGCCGAGTGCGATGCAGGACAGCGCGATGACATGCGCAGTCTCGACATATTTCGTCAGCATCAGCAAAGTACAGGTCGCACCGCCGAGAACAGTCGCCAGTATGATCAGACCGTAAAGCCCCATCGTCTGGTCGTTGAGAATGCCAAGCTGTTGGTAGAGGCTGACGGCCGTGGACGATTGTTCCGAGGAGACCGCGCGATAGACCAGCAGGACGGCGATAAGATGCAGATTGGTACGCGAGAAAATCCAGCGCAGATCGAGCATCGGGTTCTTGCGGGGCAACTCGATGATCGTCATCACGGTCAACAGGCTGATCGATGTCGCCAGAAGGACGCCGAGCCACCAGGTCTCAAACCACCAGTAGAAGCGGCCAAGCGTCAGGAAGACGGCAAGACAGCCCAGGCCACCGGCAAAAAGCAGATAGCTTAGAATATCGAGACGCTCGATAACCTTGACGCGAGGCGGCGGTGTCAAAGGCAGGAGGTAGATGATCGGCAATACCGCAAGCGCCAGACCGACTTCCATGCTGTAGAGCGCCTGCCAACCATCGATCTGCAACAACGCCGGCGAGACGATACGGGCAAGCGGCGCCGCCAGAAGCGTTCCAGTCAGCGCAATGCTGAGGCCAAGCGTCAGCTTGCGCTGCGCTGGGAAAGCTTCGAGAATGTAAAGAAAGCCGAGCGAGGATAAAGGTGCCGCCGCCATACCGCTGACGAAACGCACGACGATGGCCGAATGCAGATCCGTGACGAAGAGGTTGAGGCAGGACGCCAGCACGAAAGCGATGATGCTGATTTCCGCGAAGGGACGCAGGCCATATTGCTGGCGTACCTTGAACAGCGCGATCGAGAATGTTGCGTAAGGTGCCATATAGGCTGCTGAGAGCCATGCAACCTCCGCCACCGTGCCGGAAAATTCGCCCTGCAACTGGTAGAGATTGGCCATGACGATGTTCATCCCCATGCCTTGCGTGATGAAGAATGCAAGGCCGGCAGCGATATACATCAGCTTTTGACCGAAGGATTTTTCGGCAGGCTGTGCCGGCGGCACGGCAGCAGCTTCCTGCGACGCAGGTGCAGATCCCGACGCAAGAGAAGCCTCGTTCGCCTCCTCGTCCAAAGATACGTCGCGTGTGCTCGTTACGGCGTTGCTCACGGCGCCACCTCTTCTTCCGAGAGTTTGTGCAGATTGCCGGTCAGGCGTCTGACCACGTTGAGCGCCACGCGGATCTCATCGGTCGAGATATCCAGCGCGATCTCTGCTCGCATGGCCTTTGCCTGTGCATCCACATCTTCGAATGTCTGCAGCCCGGAGGATGTCATATGAATTCGCTTCGCCCTCCGATCGATCTCGTCAGAACGCCTTTCGATGAGTTTTTGTTTCTCCATGGCATCCAACAGCCGCACGAGCGTCGGCGTTTCGATTTCCAACTCTTCGGCGAGCTCCTTTTGCGTCAACGAACCGCGCCTAGAAAGCGCAAACAATGTCCGCGCCCGCGCCAGCGTGAGGCCTTTCTCAGCAACGCGGGCGTCGAAGAACGAGCGGAGCTTGCGGTTGAAGGCCGCCATCTCATCAAAAAGCTGCTCTTTCTCTGTGATCCGAGACAATGTAACTAGACCTTATAATTAGTATGCTACTTATTTTGTCCCTACCTATTTCGATCCCTGCTAAAATTCAAGTGTCGTTGGTGAATTGGAGCCATGCCTTAAATTCATGGCAGAGGGCGGCTGATTCGCGAGACGCCAACGCATCGCTCGAATCTTCCTGTGGATTGTTGGGGACAATGCACTATGTTGGGGTCACTGCCTCTCTTTAGGTAAGGTGAGGCGCGAGTGTTGCCTCAAGGTCATTGACGGCAACGACGCCACGCTTCAAACCGACAGGCTTGCAAAACAGAAGATAAGGCTAAGGGAGATCACGAGACCATGAACGACGCCGTGAGAAAGATCACCCCAGCGCCCGCCGCCGAACCGCTCTATCGCGAAGCGCCGAACAACATCGAAGCCGAGCAGGCGCTATTGGGTGCAATCCTCGTCAACAACGACGCCTATTATCGCGTGTCGGACTTTTTGAAGCCGGTTCATCTTTACGAGCCGCTGCACCGCAAGATTTTCGAAGTCGCGGGCGATATCATCCGCATGGGCAAGACGGCCAATCCCGTCACCATCAAGACCTTCCTTCCGGCGGACGATAAAGTCGGCGACCTTACCGTCGCTCAGTATCTTGCGCGCCTTGCCGCCGAAGCCGTTTCGATCATCAACGCCGAAGATTATGGCCGCGCGATTTACGACCTGGCGCTTCGACGCGCGCTGATTCAAATCGGTGAGGATGTCGTCAACATCGCCTATGACGCGCCGCTCGACATGCCGCCGCAGGCGCAAATCGAAGACACCGAGCGCCGCCTTTTCGAACTGGCCGAAACCGGGCGCTATGATGGCGGCTTCCAGTCGTTCAACGATGCGGTGGCTCTTGCGATCGACATGGCTGGCGCGGCCTTCGAGCGCGACGGCAACCTGTCCGGCATCTCCACCGGCATCCATTCGCTCGATGCCCGCATGGGTGGCTTGCAGCGTTCGGACTTGATCGTGCTTGCCGGACGTCCGGGCATGGGTAAAACCTCGCTTGCCACCAACATCGCCTACAATATTGCAGCCGCCTATGAGCAGGAAGTGCAGCCGGACGGTACGTATAAAGCGAAGAATGGCGGCGTTGTCGGCTTCTACTCTCTCGAAATGTCGTCCGAACAGCTCGCAACCCGTATCATCTCGGAGCAGACGGAAGTCTCGTCCTCGAAAATCCGCCGCGGTGACATCACCGAAGCCGATTTCGAAAAACTGGTCGCCTGCAGCCAGATGATGCAGAAGGTGCCGCTCTATATCGACCAGACCGGTGGTATCTCGATTGCTCAGCTTGCCGCGCGTGCGCGCCGCCTGAAACGTCAGCGCGGTCTTGATGTTCTGGTGGTCGACTACGTTCAGCTGATGACGGGCTCCGGCAAGGGCGGTGAAAACCGCGTGCAGGAAATCACCCAGATCACCACCGGCCTGAAGGCGCTCGGCAAGGAACTCAATGTTCCGATCATCGCGCTCTCACAGCTCTCGCGTGCGGTGGAAAGCCGCGAAGACAAGCGCCCCCAGCTCTCCGACCTTCGTGAATCGGGCTCTATCGAGCAGGACGCCGACGTGGTGCTCTTCGTATTCCGTGAGGAATACTATGTGAAGAACATGGAGCCGCGCGATCCGGCAGACCCGAAATATGCCGAATGGGAATCGCTTTTCGACAAGGTGAAGGGCACGGCCGACGTTATCATCGCCAAGCAGCGTCACGGACCGACCGGCACCGTCAAGCTCGCCTTCCAGGCAGAGTTCACCCGCTTTGCCGATCTGGCCGATCCATCCTTTAGCCAGTACGAAGAACACTGATAGCTCTTCGCCTCGTGTGTGGAACGGCCATGAGGCGGAGTCTTTTCAAGGCGGTAGAAAAGGCAGTTGAGACATTGAATCGCTTGCCTCAACCGGTTTCAAGGTGATGACTTGATCCCCTGGACGGATGGAGCTTTGACGGTGGGTGATGGCGATGATCGTCAAGTTGCCATTCAGTTTGCGTAACTGATCCATGATCTCCCGCTCGGTGTCTTCATCGAGCGCGGAACTGGCTTCGTCCAGGAGTAAAATGGAAGGCGCGCCATATAGAGCTCGCGCGATGGCGATACGCTGGCGCTCCCCGCCCGACAGCTTCAATCCCCTCTCCCCAACAATAGTGTCGAAGCCGTTCGCCATGCTTTCAATCCGTCTTAGGATCGCAGCCTTCTCGGCCACTTTTCGCAGCCGCTCTTCGTCACGAGGCCGCCCCAGCACGATATTGGTGCGCAGGCTGTCGTTCAGGAGCTGGATTTCCTGCGGCACGATGCCGACAACAGAATACCAGCTTCCCCTTCCGATCTTTTTCAGATCAACACCTTCAATGAGAATGCGCCCTTGCTGCGGCACCAAGGTCTTCTGCAGCAGCTTAAACAGGGTGGATTTTCCGGAACCGGTCTCGCCGGTGATGAAGGTCAGCCGCGCCGGTGACGCCGTGAAGGAAACGTTGTCGACGCCTCGGCCGTTGTCGTAACGGAAGCCGACATTCTGAAGTTCGATCGTCTCAGGGCGCGGCGCTGGCAGCTCCAATTCCACCTCTTGCGACTCCTCCGGCTCCATCCACATGCGCGCGCACGGCATGAAGCGCGCCAGAGAGCGCATCGCCTCTCCTATCGACTGCCCGATCATCTCAAACGGAATATTCAGCTGAAGAAGCAGCATGTTGAACAGAACGATGTCGCCAACGGAGATCGCGCCTTGCTGATAGCGAGGCAGCAGCAGATAGAAGCTGAGCATAAGCTGCAGGCAAAGCGCCAGAGCGAGCGTCGCGATAAAACCGATACGTCGCAGGGAATAAAGCCGCCAGTTTTGATAGATCGCACTGGCGTTTTCACCAAAGCGCTGCTGCATCCAGACGATACTGCCGGCGTGCCTCAAAGGTTCGATCATGTTGACCGCATTGCCGACGAAGCCGGCATTTTGCTGTCCTGCGTCGATGGCGCGCTCGAGGTAACGACTGGTAAAGCGGTTGGACGCAATTGTCAGTCCTATAAACGCTGCGCCATAACAGAAAACGATCAGGATCAATTCCGGGCTGATCGCCGCACCAAGCACGATGATGCTGAACAGAAAATTGGCGAATCCCGGTACGAAATAAATGAGGACGATCTGCATCAAGATCGACGCTGCGGATGCGCCCTGAGTCTGCGCTTGCTGGATCTCCGCAGGATTATAATCGGTGAAGAAAGATGCTTGCTTGCGCGTGATCCGTTCGAAGAAGCGGGTCGTCGCGACCAGTTCGAGCCGTTCCGAATGGATGACGGCAAGATATTGCGTGCAACGCTGAATGCCGGTCGCAAGCGCCGTCAAAGTGGCATAAAACGAAAAGGCCAAGATCCACGGACCGGTCTCTTTCGGCACGTCATCGATAATGCGCGAAAACACAAAAGGACCGGCGACGGCCAGGATCGCGCCTGCGAGGATCGTTACCACAAGAAGAGCGATCGAGGCCCAGGCCGTTCTCAGGTCTTCCTTGTAGATCTGCCGTAGTGGCTGAAAGGCGATCTTGTAGTCTTTGAACAAAACGGTACTCCCGCTTTTCACCAACTAGAAAGTCGTCATCCCAGACATATCGTCCTCGGCTGCCCTGGACAAGGCCGGTCACCTTCAACGCATCGGCTTACAACCCAAAGGCACGCAAAACCGCCACGGTCACGACACCTGTTGCTGCGGCAGGCAGAAGCGAAAAACGCGTTGCTGCGAGAGCGGTCACAGCGCAGCCGATGGTTTCGGCGAGGCCGCTCGTCAAGGCGGTTGGTGTGACGACGGCCATCAGCACTGCGGGTGGTACGGCGTTGAGTGCGCGTTTGGCGCGGTCCGTCATCTGGACGTGGCGAATGAGAACGAGGCCGCCGAAGCGTGTCGCAAGAGTCGCAACCGCCATGGCAATGATCGTCAGCAGCGTATCTACATCGACGTTCACTGGGGCTGCTCCTGCTCATCCTTGGCGAACGCGGCGACGGCCAATCCGGCAAGAGCACCGGCTGCGATATACCATGCACCGGGAACATATCGATGGACGAGGAACGCGGCGCTCGCGCTCGCGAGCAGAACGAATCCTGTCTCCCTGCCCTTCCAAAACCCCATCAAGAGCACGATGAAGACCGCTGGAAACGCGAAGTCCAGGCCGATCACCGTTGTATCGCCCATGACGGAACCCAAAAGAGCGCCTGCCAGCGTCGACAGGTTCCAGACCGTGTAGATCGAAAGCGCGGCGGCGGCGTAGAAGGCCGGGCGCAATGTGCTTGTCATGCTGCGAAACTCGGCCAGCGCCCAGGATTCGTCCGTCAAAACCGGCATGGCAAGCCAGCGCTGCCAAGGTTTGAAACTTTGCATTTTTGCGCCGATGGAGGCGCTCATCAATATGTGCCTGAGATTGACGAGGAGTGCCGCAAAGCCGAGCGCTGCCCAGCTTGCAGGATGCGTCCACAAATCCATCGCGACGAACTGCGCACCGCCGGCGAAAACGAACAGCGACATCAGGCAGGCTTCCAGGGGCGATAGACCCTTGCTGACGGCAATCGCGCCGAAGACCATACCGATGGGCACCATGGCGACAAGCAATGGCGAAGCGGCTTTCAATCCAGCGATCAGTTCCTGTGGTTTTTTGGGCGGGGCTTCGCTCAACATCTGCTTCTCCTGTGCAGGAGATGCATCTAGGCGCAGACCAATCTTGCGTATTGAACGAAAGTGACACGAGCTTTTATGCAGCGCGAAACTGGCCGGGTGTCACTCCGGTGCGCGCCTTGAAATGGCGAGTGAAATGCGCTTGGTCGGCAAAGCCGCATTCCAGCGCTACAGAGGCCGGCGTTTCTCCCCGCCGCAACAGGTGCCTCGCCCGGCGAATGCGGATATCGGTGAGGAAGGCGTGCGGCGTGATATGGAATTCGCGGCGGAAGGCCCGGATCAGATGCGCGCGGCTGAGACCGGCCATGGTCGCCAGTTCCTCAAGTCCCACATCCGTATCGAAGTTATCGTTGAGATAATCGCGTGCCCGATAGACCGCTGTCTTCTCGCCTGTTTCGACAGGCAAGATGATGGCGCTGCCATGGCGGGAAAACAGTTCTGCCAGCACCGAGAACATGCCCTCATCCGTCTCCAGTGCCCCTGCCCCGTTTTCCAGTTTGCGATGAGCGTTCTGAAAGGCCTGCGCCATCTTCGGGTCATGCGGCAGGAAGCTTGGAAAGGACGGCGTGCCGTGAAAGGCGCGACCCGTCACGTCTTCGATCACCTCCGATAAAAGCGCGATATTCGGATAGATCATGCGGTATCGGTAGCCATCGCCGCCGGGCGCGCCGTCATGGATCTGGCCGGGGTCAATGAGATAAAGATGACCGGGGCCCGTCCGCTCCGTCGTGCCTTTGATGGTGGAAATCTGCGAGCCGTTTTCGATGGTGCCGATGGAAAAGGTGTCATGCGCGTGAGGCGAAAACTCGTGCGTCAGGAACGTTGCCGTCATGCATTCCATGCCTTTGAACCGTTTATCCCGCCAGAAACGCGTCGTTTCTGCGCGCGAAAGCGGCATGCGGTCAGTGGCCTGTTCCTGCGAAACATTGTGCATAGGTTTGGTTTAACCCAATCCGTCATGACCGTCTTGAACAAAAGTGATAGACCACGGCGACATTCAAAAGGTGCAGACCATGACAGACGATCTCGACGACAGCTTCTCCGCAATGGATGCAGACGCATTCGAAACCGCGCCACTTCGGTTGACCGTCGATCTCGCAGCGCTTGCGGATAACTGGCGCGACATGCAGCGGCGCTCCGGCAAGGCGCGTGCGGCGGCGGTGGTGAAGGCGGATGCCTATGGTATGGGGATCGAAGATTGCGGCTCGACCCTTTATCACGCGGGTGCCCGGGATTTCTTCGTTGCCAGTGTGTCGGAAGGGGTAACCCTTCGGCCACATGCGCCGGAAGCGCGCATCTTTGCTCTCTCCGGCATTTGGCCAGGCCAGGAGCGCGATGTCTTCGCCCATGATCTGGTACCGGTCATCGCGTCGGAAGAGCAGCTTTCGTTCTGGACCAGCGCTCTGGCGGAGCGCGGCGACCATCCCTTTGCTCTGCATGTCGATACAGGCTTCAACCGGCTTGGTCTCCCACTCGAAGACGCGCTCTATCTCGCCGATGACCCCACTCGTCCCGCCAGTTTCGATCCCGTTCTGGTGATGTCGCATCTTGCCAGCGCCGACACCCCCTCTTCGCCGATGAACAAGGCACAGCTTGAATCATTTCGAAGAGTTAGCGCCGCTTTCGAAGGTATCGAATCAAGCCTTTCAGCCTCTGCCGGAATTTTCCTTGGGCCCGACTATCACTTTGATCTGACGCGTCCAGGCATTTCCCTCTACGGCGGGGAAGCCGTCAATGACGTGCAGAACCCGATGCGTCCCGTCGCAAAGGCCGAAGCACGGATTATCCAGATTCGCCAGGCAGGCAAAGGCGAGACCGTGAGCTATGGCGGAACGCATCGGCTAACGCGCGCAAGCCGTCTGGCGATCGCAGCGGTGGGTTATGCGGATGGCTACCAGCGCTCGCTTTCTGGCTGCGGTATTCCATTGCGCGAGATGGGCCGTGGCGGCGCGGAAGGCTTTATCAATGGCTACCGCGTGCCGGTTGCCGGGCGCGTTACCATGGACCTCACCATCTTCGACGTGACAGACGTGCCTGAGCGTGAAATCCGCGCTGGCGATTATATCGAACTCTTCGGGCCGAACGTGACTGTAGATGATGTTGCACGCGCGGCAGGAACGATCGGCTACGAGATGTTGACGAGCCTCGGGCTTCGTTACGAACGGCAATATCTGATCGGCGACGAGTGATCCTCCGCGCCACTTGGAAAGCCGTAACGAACTATGCTAGAGGAGAACAAAACGGGATCGAAAGTCTCGATCCTTCTCCCTCATCTCGAAGAGAAGACCGACATTTATGGCCAAAGCCAAGACGCAATTCATCTGCCAGAACTGTGGCACCGTTCACACCCGCTGGGCAGGCAAATGCGAGGGCTGCGGCGAATGGAACACCATCGTCGAAGAAGATCCGATGGGCGGTATTGGCGGCGGGCCGGGCAAGACGCCGAAGAAGGGTCGCCCCGTTACGCTCACCTCCCTCTCCGGTGAAATCGAGGAAGCCCCGCGCATCCCGACCGGCATGAGCGAGCTGGACCGCGCCACCGGCGGCGGCTTCGTACGGGGATCGGCGGTTTTGATCGGTGGCGATCCCGGCATCGGCAAGTCGACGCTTCTGATGCAGGCTGCTGCTGCGCTATCTCGCCGGAACCATCGTGTTATATACGTATCGGGCGAAGAGGCTGTCGCCCAGGTGCGGCTGCGGGCGCAGCGTCTCGGTGCTGCCGAGACCGATGTACTGCTGGCAGCGGAAACCAATGTCGAGGATATTCTGGCGACGATCTCCGAGGGTAAGCGGCCCGATCTCGTCATCATCGATTCCATCCAGACGCTTTGGAGCGACACCGCCGATTCTGCCCCCGGCACCGTCACGCAGGTACGTACCGGGGTCCAGGCAATGATCCGCTTTGCCAAGCAGACGGGCGCCACCATGGTGCTTGTCGGCCACGTGACGAAAGAAGGCCAGATTGCCGGTCCGCGCGTTGTCGAACACATGGTGGATGCCGTTCTTTATTTTGAAGGCGACCGGGGGCACCATTACCGCATCCTCCGCACCGTCAAGAACCGTTTCGGCCCGACCGATGAAATCGGCGTCTTCGAAATGTCGGACCGGGGTCTGCGCGAAGTGTCCAACCCCTCCGAGCTTTTTCTGGGAGAACGCAACGAAAAGTCTCCGGGTGCTGCCGTTTTTGCCGGCATGGAAGGCACGCGTCCGGTGCTCGTTGAGGTTCAGGCGCTGGTCGCGCCTACCTCACTCGGCACGCCCAGACGTGCGGTCGTCGGCTGGGATTCGTCACGCCTTGCGATGATTCTGGCGGTGCTCGAGGCCCATTGCGGCGTTAAGCTTGGCCAGCATGATGTGTATCTCAACATTGCCGGTGGATATCGTATCTCCGAGCCGGCAGCAGATATGGCGATTGCCTCTGCACTGGTTTCCTCGCTTGCCGGTCTTGCCCTGCCAGCCGATTGCGTCTATTTCGGCGAAATCAGCCTGTCGGGCGCTGTTCGGCCCGTTTCTCAAACGGCACAGCGATTGAAGGAAGCCCAAAAGCTTGGCTTCTCCGCCGCATTTCTGCCTGCTGCCTCGGCAGAACTGTCGAAGGCGGCCAAGGGGCGCTGGACGGAAATCGAAAGCCTGCCTGACCTCGTGGCGCGCATTGCTGGCTCGGGCAACCGTTTCAGACAGGCTGAGGAAGACGAATAATGATCCTTTCGCTGGTTACCCGGCTAGTGTAAGAGGATCGCAAATTGGCACAGCGGCTTCCTTTCGGGTGCCGCGACCTCCGGAGTTGGTAAATGCCCATTACGATTTTCGACGGTATCGTTCTTGCCGTTGTGCTTTTCTCCGCCGTTCTCGCCATGGTGCGCGGGTTCTCGCGTGAAATTCTGTCCATCGCAAGTTGGGTTGGCTCCGTTGCAGCTGCATACTATCTCTACCCGCTGCTCCTGCCCTATGCGCGCAACTACACCGATGACGACAAGATTGCGATTGCCGGTTCGGCAGGCCTTGTCTTTCTCGTTGCGCTGATCCTCATTTCCTTCATCACCTCGCGTATTGCCGATTTCATCATCGACAGCCGCATCGGTGCGCTGGATCGTACGCTCGGTTTTCTCTTCGGTGCTGCCCGCGGTCTCCTTCTCCTCGTCGTTGCCGTCGCCTTCTGGAACTGGCTGGTCGATGTCAGAACGCAGCCCGAATGGGTGACGCAGGCCAAGTCCAAGCCTTTCCTGGATGGTCTGGTGGGCAAACTGGAAGCGGTGCTGCCAGATGATATAGAGCCGCAAATCCGGGCTCGCATCCTTGGCAAGAAGACCGAAACAACGCCTGAGCAGGCGCCTGCAGAGGACGCCCCAGCCACAACGGCCCCGGTGCCCGCGAATTGATCCGATAGCGCGCCTTGCAATAGATGCAAGGCGCGCTATTTGTGCTAAATACTTCGACATAGGCAGCAGACAGGCCAAACCGGCAGAGCAGATCTCCGGGGCGGTTTTTGTTTTTGGCAGTAAGCAAAGGCAAGCCAGATGAATGAGCCGCTTTCGCATTCCACCTTCAATGACATTATCGATGGCGATACGCTGCACGAAGAATGCGGTGTGTTCGGTATCCTCGGTCACGCGGATGCGGCGGCCCTGACGGCGCTTGGCCTGCATGCTCTCCAGCATCGCGGACAAGAAGCGGCCGGTATTGTCTCCTTCGATGGCAAGCGGTTTCATCAGGAACGGCATATGGGTCTGGTGGGCGACCACTACACCAACCCGATGACACTTGCCCGTCTGCCTGGCACGATGTCGATCGGTCACACGCGCTACTCGACGACTGGTGAAGTAGCGATGCGCAACGTGCAGCCGCTGTTTGCCGAATTGGAAGAAGGCGGCATCGCCATTGCCCATAATGGCAATTTCACCAACGGCCTGACACTGCGCCGCCAGATCATCGCAACGGGCGCGATCTGCCAGTCTACCTCCGACACCGAAGTCGTGCTGCATCTAATCGCCCGCTCGCGCCACTCCTCCACGGCGGATCGCTTCATTGATGCGATCCGTCAGATGGAAGGTGGTTATTCGATGCTCGCCATGACGCGCACCAAGCTGATTGCTGCGCGCGACCCCACGGGCATTCGCCCACTCGTGATGGGCGACCTCGACGGCAAGCCGATCTTCTGTTCGGAGACCTGTGCGCTCGACATTATCGGCGCGAAATTCGTGCGCGACGTGGAAAACGGCGAAGTCATCATCTGCGAAATCCAGCCGGATGGCTCGATCAGCATCGATGCGCGCAAGCCCAACAAGCCGCAGCCGGAACGCCTCTGCCTGTTCGAATATGTCTATTTCGCTCGCCCCGACTCGGTGGTCGGCGGCCGCAACGTCTATACGACGCGCAAGAACATGGGCATGAACCTTGCCAAGGAAGCCCCGCTCGAGGCCGACGTCGTGGTGCCGGTGCCGGATGGCGGCACGCCTGCGGCACTTGGCTTTGCGCAGGAGAGCGGCATTCCCTTTGAGTACGGCATTATCCGCAACCATTATGTCGGTCGTACCTTCATCGAGCCGACCCAGCAGATCCGCGCTTTCGGCGTGAAACTGAAACATTCGGCCAATCGCGCGATGATCGAAGGCAAGCGTGTCGTGCTGGTGGATGATTCCATCGTTCGCGGCACGACGTCGGTGAAGATCGTGCAGATGATCCGCGAAGCCGGTGCCAAGGAAGTCCATATCCGCGTTGCAAGCCCGATGATCTTCCATCCGGATTTTTATGGTATCGACACGCCGGATGCCGACAAGCTTCTCGCCAACCAGTATGCTGACGTGGATGCGATGGCGAAATACATCGGCGCGGATTCGCTCGCCTTCCTGTCGATCAACGGTCTCTATCGTGCGGTCGGCGGCGAGGATCGCAACCCTGCCCGGCCGCAATTCACCGACCATTACTTCACCGGTGAGTATCCGACGCGCCTTCTCGACAAGAATGGCGAGTCCATGGGCAGCAAGATTTCCATGCTCGCCAGCAACGGCTGATTTTATAAAAGCCCGCACGACGAGTGTGGGCTTTTCTTTGCGGCCTTCTCAGACCTCGAAGCCGCTTGCCGGACATGTCCTCCCTAAGTAAGAGGTGGCGGACGAGCAAACGCTATTCAGGGGGGAACCATGACCATCGACCTTAAAGGCCGGATCGCACTCGTGACCGGAGCCTCGCGCGGCATCGGCTATTTCACCGCGGTCGAACTGGCGAAAGCTGGCGCCCATGTTATCGCCTGTGCGCGCACTGTTGGTGGCCTCGAAGACCTGGACGACGCCATCAAGGCAGTCGGTGGAACTGCGACGCTCGTTCCCTTTGATCTCGCCGACATGAAGGCGATCGACGCGCTCGGCGCCTCTATCCACGAACGCTGGGGCAAGCTGGATATTCTGGTCGCCAATGCCGGGATGCTTGGCGTCATTTCACCTGTCGGCCATATCGAGGCCAAGGTGTTTGAAAAGGTGATGAACATCAACGTCACCGCGACATGGCGGCTTATCCGCTCGGTCGAGCCCCTGCTTTTGAAGTCCGATGCCGGGCGTGCGCTGATCCTGTCATCCGGCGCTGCCCATTCCTGTCGTCCATTCTGGGGTGTCTATTCCACCTCAAAGGCCGCCGTCGAAGCGCTGGCACGCACATGGGCTGCCGAAACCGAGCAGACGCATCTGCGCATCAACAGCATCAATCCTGGCGCGACGCGCACCGCCATGCGGGCTCAGGCGATGCCTGGCGAAGATCCCGACACCCTGCCCCATCCATCGGAAGTGGCCCAAGCCATCGTTCCGCTTGCTTCGCCGGAGCTTACCGAGACCGGCAAGATCTATGTGGTTCGCGACCGGAAATTCGTCAGCTATCGCGCACCGGAATGACTTGCGACCCAGCGTGAATCTGAAAGCGATGCTCTTGACCGACCACGGGCATCGTTTCATAAAGCAAGCCATGAAAATAACGATCTGCCGCTGCTGCTGAGTTGAATTTTGCTGGCTTAACCCCCGGCCAGATCGTTTTCGTCTCCTGAAAGGTCAAAGCAGACAAACGCTCCGGTGGGGTCCATCTCCGATACCCGAAGGAAATACGCATGTCCTTGCGCTTGAAGCTTTACAATACGCTGACCCGCGAAAAAGCCGACTTTCAGCCGATCGACGCGAACAATGTCCGCATGTATGTCTGCGGCCCGACGGTTTATGATTATGCCCATATCGGCAACGCCCGTCCGGTCATCGTGTTCGACGTGCTCTACCGACTGCTGCGGCATGTCTATAATGAGAACGGCGTCACATATGCACGTAATATCACCGACGTTGACGACAAGATTAATGCGCGGGCGCTTCGCGACTATCCGAACCTGCCGCTGAACGACGCGATCCACGCGGTCACGGAAAAAACCGCCAACCAGTTCCATCAGGATGTTGCGGCGCTCGGCTGCCTTGAGCCGACGATTGAGCCCCGTGCGACTGATAATATCACCCAGATGATCGAGATCATCGAAAAACTGATTGCGCGCGGCCACGCCTATGTCGCGTCGGGAGAAGTGCTGTTCGATACCAAATCCATGAGCGATTACGGGCAGCTGTCCAAGCGCCCGCTGGATGAGCAACAGGCCGGCGCGCGCATCGCGGTCGACGCGCACAAAAAGAACCCTGGCGACTTCGTGTTGTGGAAGCTTTCAAGCCACAACGAACCCGGCTGGGAAAGCCCTTGGGGTCGTGGTCGACCCGGCTGGCATATCGAGTGCTCGGCCATGTCCGGTCGCTATCTCGGCGAAGTCTTCGATATTCACGGCGGCGGTCTCGACCTGATCTTCCCACACCATGAAAACGAAATCGCCCAATCGCGCTGTGCCCATGGAACGCATGTGATGGCGAACGTCTGGATGCATAATGGCTTCGTGCAGGTCGAAGGCCGCAAGATGTCCAAGTCCGACGGCAACTTCGTGACGATCTACGATCTGCTGCACACCGAAACTTTCGGTGGCCGCAAATGGCCAGGCGAAGTGCTGCGGCTGGCAATGCTGATGACGCATTACCGAGAACCGATCGACTTCTCGGTCAAGCGCCTGGAAGAAGCGGAGCGTCTTCTTGCGAAGTGGCCCGCCGCAGAAGTGAGCGACGCCGACGTCGATCAAAGCGTGCTTGATGCACTGGCTGACGATCTCAACACCGTTGCGGCGGTGCAGGCGATCCATGCATTGGCGCAGGCTGCGAATGCCGATCCGGGAAAACTTACCGTGTTTGCGGCGAGTGCGACTCTTCTCGGTGTTCTGCCGAAAAGAGCAGAAGTGGATGAGGCGATTGCCGCTGCTGTCGATTCGCTTGTTGCCATGCGGCTTGAGATGCTGAAGGCGAAGAATTTTGCCGAGGCAGATCGGATTCGCGATGAGTTGTCTTCCAAGGGCATTCAACTGAAGGATAGCAAGGATAAAGAGACGGGCGAGCGGGTAACGACTTGGGAGTTGAAGCGGTAGGGTTTTGAACTGCCTTTCTTACTTTTCAATCGCGGCTTACCCCCCTCTGCCCTGCCGGGCATCTCCACCTCAAGGGGAGAGATCGACTCGTAGCGCCGTCGGGGCCATCACTGACATCAAACGTGAATTAAAAGGTCGCGCCCAGCTGATCTCCCCCTTTGAGGGGGAGATGTCCGGCAGGACAGAGGGGGGGGCCTCGCTTCGCGCTACGAGAAATTTCCAGCTCTCTGTTGATCTTTCTCGACAACTTCACCACCCTCTCGTTACTCTCAGCGCAACGAGCCACCCATGCCGCACCACGACGTCAAGCCACAGCACCGCACACATGCCCGGCGCATGCGAAAGGCGCTCACGGATGCGGAGTTAAAACTTTGGAACTGCCTGCACGCTCACAGGCTGGACGGCCTCGGCTTCAGAAGACAACTACCCATCCTCGGCTACATCGTCGATTTCGCATGCCCTGAGCACAAACTCATCATCGAGATCGACGGCTCGCAGCACGCCGATGACGCGGCAATTCATTATGACCAGCAAAGAACCGACGCCCTCCAGCAAAACGGCTGGACCGTCATCCGCTTCTGGAACGATGACGTCCTCCACCGGATAGACGATGCCTGCCTGCACATCCTGCAATCGATACCAAAGGAGCCATCATGACCACTCATACCGGCGGATGCCAATGCGGCGCGATACGGTTTCGAGCAGAAGGTGTTTTGAAGGATAGCTCGATCTGCCATTGTCGGATGTGCCAGAAAGCGTTCGGGGCCTATTATGCGCCACTCGTTTCTGTGCGTGGTGTGGAGTTTCATTGGACACGCGGTGAGCCGAAGCGGTTCCAGTCCTCCAACCATGTGAAGAGGGGCTTCTGCGGTGACTGCGGTACGCCGCTGACCTATGAGGCGCCGGATGGTATGGCGATTGCGGCGGGTGCCTTCGATGATCCAGCCGCGCTACCGCCCGTCATCCAATGGGGCGTCGAGAACAAGATCGGCTTTGTCGATCATCTTCACACTCTTCCGCAAGAAGAAACCGAGGCGGATTTGACGTCGGCAAGTTTCATTGCCGGCCTTGTATCCTATCAGCATCCGGACCACGATACGGTGGAGTGGCCAGAGGAGAAGGGTTGATGAGCGAGGCAGGATATTCCGGTGGGTGCCAGTGCGGGGCAGTCCGCTTTCATGCGGGCAAGCTTGGCCGGCCGTCTATTTGCCATTGCCGCATGTGCCAGAAGCATTTCGGCAATTTCTTCGGCGCGCTGGTCACGGCTGATCAGGCGCACCTCACATGGACCCGCGGCCAGCCCAGCCTCTTTCGGTCGTCGACCAAGATCCATCGCGGCTTCTGCAACAAATGCGGCACGCCGCTGACCTATCACTACCCGGGGGGCGTCGAGATCGCCATTGGCGCCTTCGATCACCCCGATCAGATCGAGCCACAGGTGCAGGTCAACGCGCATATGCAGATGCCATGGATCAAGGCGCTGTTCGACAAGCCGGAGATCAAGCAGAGCGTCGACGAAAGCACGATCATATCCTATCAGCATCCTGACCACGACACCGCGGTCTGGCCGCCCGAAGACGAAGCAAACAAGGCATAGCATCAAGGACTGAATTCCATGACTGAAATACTGCGTGGCCTCTATCCGGAGATTGAACCCTACGAGACCGGCTTTCTCGATGTCGGCGATGGCCACACGATTTACTGGGAGCGGGTCGGCACCAAAGGCGGCAAGCCTGCGGTCTTCCTGCATGGTGGCCCAGGCGGTGGCGTGAACCCGACGCAGCGCCGCGTTTTTGACCCCACGCTTTACGATGTGGTTCTATTCGACCAGCGCGGCTGCGGCCGCTCGACCCCGCATGCCGGTCTCGAAGCCAATACGACGTGGCATCTTGTGGCGGACATTGAGAAACTGCGCAAGAAGTTCGGCTACGACACATGGCAGGTGTTCGGCGGCTCCTGGGGCTCAACGCTGGCGCTCGCCTATGCCGAGACCCATCCTGAGCATGTCAGCGAGTTGATCGTGCGCGGCATCTATCTGCTGACCAAGCGGGAGCTGGACTGGTACTACCAGTTCGGCGTATCCGAAATGTATCCTGAGCGCTGGGAAACGTTCATTGCGCCCATTCCCGAGGCCGAGCGGGGGCAGATGATGGCGAGCTACTATCGCTATCTGACCGGCATCGACGAAAAGAAGAAGCTGGAATGCGCCAAGGCCTGGAGCCAATGGGAAGGTGCGACGATTGCGCTCGTGACCGATCCGGCGCGTGTGGATGAATTCGGTGAAGATCGCTACGCCATCGCCTTTGCCCGCATCGAAACGCATTTCTTCGTCAATGGCGGATGGCTTGAAGAAGGCCAACTGCTGCGCGACGCCCACAAGCTGAAAGATATTCCGGGCGTCATCGTTCATGGGCGTTACGACATGCCCTGCCCGGCGAAGACGGCCTGGGATTTATCCAAGGCCTGGCCGAAGGCTGATCTGCATATTATCGAAGCCGCAGGCCACGCCATGACTGAGCCCGGCATTCTCGACCAGCTCATCCGCGCAACGGACCGCTTCGCCGGAAAGTAAGTAGAACCTGTGCGCGTAACGTTTGGCGAGACATTTGAAATAGCCCGTCGGCCATGCTGGCGGGCTTTGTTCTTTTCGCGAATCTTGCCAGGCACTTACACCACGAACTTGAGGTCTTGATTCACCTGCATGATCGACATCTGAGCAGACAAGGCGTTCCTCATCGAAGCTTCACGGAAATGAATTGGTACATCACGCCAAAGGGGAATACTGCGAAGAGACCCCCAATGATGTTTGGCAGTAATGTCCATGGCAATGAACCCCACCATTCAGGCTCCTCAGCCAGGCGATAGCGCCCGTGGCTTTGTCTACGCACTGACCGCCTATCTCCTGTGGGGGTTCCTGCCGCTTTACATGAAAGCAGTGGCGCATATATCGCCGCTCGAGGTCATCGTTCACCGCGTCGTCTGGTCGGTGCCGATTGCTGCCATCGTGCTGATCGCGCTTGGGCGAACTGCAGAAATTCGCCAGGCGCTGACGACGCCGCGCATGCTCGCGATGGCCTGCCTTACGGCCTCGCTGATCAGCATCAACTGGGGCATCTACATTTGGGCAATCGGCTCGGGTCACGCGCTGGATGCGGCTCTTGGCTACTTCATCAATCCCCTGTTCAGTATTCTTCTGGGGGCGTTGATCCTGAAGGAAAAGCTCAGCCGGATGCAGATCGTCGCCATTTCCCTGGTTGCCGTTGCCGTTGCGCTTCTGACATGGAACGCCGGTGGTTTGCCCTGGGTGGCGCTTGCGTTGACCTTTTCCTGGGGCTTTTACGCCTTCTTCCGCAAAACGCTACCGATCGGCCCGACACAAGGATTTCTATTAGAGGTCCTGATACTGACGCCGCCCGCATTCGCTTTCATCGTCTATCTGACGGCCACGGGACAGGGACACTTTTTCGCAGGAACAGCCATAGACACATGGCTTTTGGCGGCAAGCGGCCTCGTCACCGCCGTGCCACTGATTTTCTACGGCAACGGGGCGAAGCTGCTGAAACTTTCCACGATCGGGATCATGCAGTACATCGCACCGTCGATCATCTTCATCATCGCGGTCTTCGTGTTCCGTGAACCGTTTGATACGGTTAGGCTGATTGCCTTCATGATGATCTGGGCCGCATTGGCCGTCTATACACTGCCAAGCCTGATCAAGGGCAGAACCGTCAGATAAATAGCCGCGCGTCGGCCACCGGGCGAACAGGACGCCATCATACGCGCTTTCGTGATTTACAGCTGCGCGATGACGGAAGGGTCGCCTTCCGGATTTTGCTGGGCTGCAGAACGCTCGATAATGGCGGGGACGATATCCTCGATGCGCTCGATCACCAGCGGGTTGAGCAAGTGAGCGCGATGAATGAAGCCCTGGTCGCGCATATGACGGATCAGTTCCAGCATCGGGTCCCAGAAACCGTTGATGTTGGCAAAGACCATTGGCTTGGCGTGACGGCCAAGCTGCGCCCAGGTCATGATCTCAACGATCTCTTCCACCGTGCCGATACCGCCAGGTAAAGTGACGAAGGCATCGGCGCGCTCGAACATCATGTGCTTGCGCTCATGCATATCCTTGGTGATCACAAGTTCGTTCAATTGGCCCAGCGAATGGCGTGTCGCTTCCATATCAACCAGAAACTCGGGTATGATGCCGGTGACTTCGCCGCCGTTCGATAAAACGCCGCTTGCGACCGCACCCATGATGCCCTTGGTGCCGCCACCATAGACGAGGCGAATGCCGTTTTCGGCGAGGGATTTCCCAAGGTTGCGGCCTGCTTCCATATATGCGGGGTCGCGTCCGGGCTGAGAGCCGCAATAGACGCAGATGGATCGAATCGAATGGTTTTCATGTGTCATAGCCGGCACCGAACTACGCAGGGTCAATTCCGTCAAGAAATTTTGGGGGAAGACACGACAAACGCGGCGCTTTGACGGAGGTGACGCTTGTATGAAAAGCGCTAAAACGCTAGCAATCCACGATAATATTGCGAAGAATGACCTGGAGACACATAATGAAAAATAAGAGAGCCGGATTGTTGGCGCTTGTCGTGCTCGGCATTGCCACGCTGCTCATGGTTTTCTTCGTTCTTCCTCGCATGTCCGCTGATGACAAGCCGATCGGTGACGCCATCAACGAAGCCAGCAATGCCGTCAAGAACAGTGTCGAAATGGGCGGTGAAAAGGCTGGCGATCTCCTGTCCGACGCTGCCAAGGACACGACCAATATTGCCGACAAGGTCGGCCGGCTGGCGGAATCCGCCAACAAGTCCATCAAGGACATGAGCAACCTGTTTGCCGACAACAAGGTGCCGTCCAACGAGGAATTTGCTAACGCCCGCAAGCAGGTCGAAGACTCGCTACGCGAACTGGACAACGTCGACATCCCTGAATCCCTCGATGAGACCACATCGCGACTGATCACGACCGCACGCTCGGCTGCTGAACGGACACTTGCCTACCTCCGCGGACTGCCGACCGATGCCTCTGCCGCAGCAGCACAGGTGCGCCGTCTCGCGGGCGTCTTTGCAGGCACGGATGATGGCGCGCCTAAGCCGGAAACGCCGGCCGCCACCCCGCAGCCGGCTCAAACGCCTGCGCAGCAGCCCACAACGCCTCCGGCACCTGCCACTACGGGCGACGCCGCGCAGCTTCCGACCTTCGACGTTTTGCGCGTCGAGCCGAACGGTTCGGCCGTGATCGCCGGCAAGGCGCAGCCCGGTTCGCAGCTTGAGATCATCAACAAGGGTGAGGTTATCGCCAAGACCCCGGTTGAAGGCAGCGGCGATTTCGCAGCGGTTCTCGACAATCCCCTCCCTCCAGGCGACCACGAGCTGGTACTGAGGGCAACTGGCAAGGACGGCAAAGTCTCCGAGTCCAAGGAGGTTGCAACCGTATCTGTCCCCGCTCAGAAGGGCGGCGATCTTCTTGCCATGGTGACGACGCCTGGTAAGGCGAGCCGCGTTCTGACGATGCCGGAGGCAGCTCCACCTGCCCTCCAGGCTCAGGCCGCACCGCCTGCTACTCAGAACCCACAAACGCCTGCAAACAACGCGCAGACCGGTGGCACAGCACCGGCCAACACAGCGCCCGAAGCTGCGTCCGTGCGAGTCACCGCCGTCGAGTTCGATGGGTCGAAGATTTACATCGCCGGTTCGGCACCCGCCGGCACGACGATCCGCGCCTTGGTGGACGACACCCGCGTTGGCGAAAGCAAGGCGGAAGCCTCCGGCAGCTTTGTCGTTGAAGGCGACATTCAGCTTTCGGTCGGCAGTCACATCATCACCGCGGAAGCCCTCGATGCATCCGGCAAGGTGACGGTGCGTGTCCGCGTTCCGTTCTCCCGCCCGGAGGCGGATCAAGGCACCGTTGCCATGCAGCCATCGGCTCCTGCCGCTCAACAGGGCAGCACGACCACCGGAAAAGCGCCCGCCGCAGTCACCGATCAGGCTGCTTTCGAAGCGTTGCGTACGGAGGTGTCGAAGGCCTTCGGTATCCTCTCCGGTCTTTACAAGGACGGCAAGACCCCTACTCTGGATGAGGTCGCTGCTGCGAAGTCTGCAACGGTCATCGCCTTGCGCTCGCTCTCGGAGTTCCGCACTGCCGCCTCTGCCGATCCGGCCTTTACCGCATTCGCCGCCGAGATTTCTCACAAGGCGCGTTCGCTGCTCTCGCTGGTAGAAGCGCTGCCAAACGATGTCGCAGCTGTCGGTAAGGCCATTGCCGGCCTGACCGAACGGTTCGCAGAATTGAACGCAACCTCTCCCGCACTATCTGCGCCAGCCAATCCTGCAACTCCCGCCACCGATGCCTCCGGTCCCAAGACCTTCGAACAGGCGCCGCTCGCCCATAGCGACAGCGCGGTGATCATCCGCAGGGGCGACACGCTGTGGCAGATTTCGCGCCGCGTCTATGGCCAGGGCGTGCGTTACACCACGATCTACCTTGCCAATCAGCAGCAGATCCAGAACCCGGACCTTATCGAGCCAGGCCAGATTTTCGACGTGCCGGAAAAGGCTCTTCCAAATGCCGAAGAGATCCACCGCAACCGGTTGAAGACACGCTGAGAAGGCAAGTGCCGGGCATTGCAATTGCCCAGTCGGGATACTATTTGATTTAGACGACGACGGCGGCTCATCAGGGCCGCCGTCTTGCTGTCTGCACTCCGGCAGACGCTGGAGCAGAACATGACCGACAAGAAGAAGACGATTTCAGCGGATTCCAGCAATCCGATGCAAACCCTTATCAACCTGTGGCCCTATATGTGGCCCCAAGGCAGGCCCGACCTGAAGATGCGGGTGATATGGGCAACCTTCTTCCTGATCGTCGCCAAGCTAGTGCTGATCTCCGTTCCCTACTTCTTCAAATGGGCGACCGATGCACTGAATGGCAAGGTCGATATCGCAGGACTGCTTCCTGTCTTCCTGCTGGGTGCTGTTGCCCTCGTTGTCGCTTACAACGTTACGCGCATCATCCAGATCGGCTTCAACCAGCTTCGAGATTCGCTTTTTGCCAGCGTCGGCCAGCACGCGGTCCGCCAGCTTGCATACAAAACATTCGTACACTTGCACCAACTGTCGCTCCGCTTCCATCTGGAGCGCAAGACGGGCGGCCTGTCGCGCATCATCGAGCGTGGTACCAAGGGCATCGAAACCATCGTCCGTTTCACCATTCTCAATACCGCCCCCACCTTCATCGAATTCCTGCTGACGGCGGCGATCTTCTGGGTGTCCTACGGCTTCTGGTATGTTTTCGTTACCGTCGTCACTGTCTGGGCCTATATCTGGTTCACGGTGAAGGCCAGCAACTGGCGCATCTCCATCCGTCGCTCGATGAACGATAGCGATACCGACGCGAATACCAAGGCGATCGACTCGCTTCTCAACTTCGAAACGGTCAAGTACTTCGGCAATGAGGACATGGAAGCCCGCCGTTTCGACGCCTCTATGGCGCGCTACGAGAAGTCCGCCGTCGCGATCTGGACGTCGCTCGGCTGGCTGAACTTCGGCCAGGGCGTCATCTTCGGCCTCGGTTCGCTGGTGATGATGGTGATGTCGGCGCTGGCGGTCCAGCGTGGCGAGCAGACTATCGGCGACTTCGTCTTTATCAACGCGCTGCTTCTGCAACTTTCCGTGCCCCTCAACTTCATCGGCTTCGTCTATCGCGAAATCCGCCAGGGGCTGACAGATATCGAACAGATGTTCGATCTTCTGGAAGTGGAAGCGGAAGTGGTAGACGCGCCGGATGCGAAGCCTCTGCAGATCGGCGCCGGCGCTGTCAGCTTCCGCGACGTGCAGTTTTCCTACGATCCCGAGCGTCCGATCCTCAAAGGAATTTCTTTCGATGTACCGGCCGGCAAGACGATTGCCATTGTAGGCCCATCGGGCGCCGGCAAATCGACGATTTCCCGTCTGCTTTATCGTTTCTACGATATTCAGAGCGGTTCGATCACCATTGACGGACAGGACATTCGCGACGTGACGCAGAAGAGCCTGCGCGCGGTGGTCGGCATGGTTCCGCAGGATACGGTGCTGTTCAACGATACGCTTGCCTACAATATTCGCTATGGACGTCCTGACGCACCGGATGCCGATGTAACGGCTGCCGCCAATGCGGCGCAGATCAGTGGCTTCATCAGCAAGTTGCCTGAAGGATTTCAAACCATGGTCGGTGAGCGCGGCCTGAAACTTTCAGGCGGGGAGAAGCAGCGCGTCGCGATTGCCCGTACCATTTTAAAGGCGCCACCGATCCTCATCCTCGACGAGGCGACATCGGCACTCGATACCCATACCGAACAGGAAATTCAGAGTGCCTTGGATGTGGTTTCTCAGAACCGCACCACGCTGGTGATCGCCCACCGCCTTTCGACCGTGATCGGCGCGGATGAGATCATCGTGCTGAAAGACGGCAACATCGCAGAACGTGGCACGCATTCATCGCTGATGCTGGCCGGTGGTCTCTACGCATCGATGTGGAGCCGTCAACGCGAGGCGATCCAGGCTGAGGAACGGCTCAGGGAAGTGCGCGAGAAAGATGACCTTGGCGTGGTGGACCGCGGCGAACCTGCACATTGAGTTGGTATAAACTGACGCTTGCCCACGCCACCATTGCCCGTGGCGCGGTTTGCCTGTAGTCACCTATGCGTGTTTTGTCGCCTTGTGACGTGAATATTGTCGAGAAACGACTATATGGTGCATGTCTTGCAGGAACGAACAAAGTTTTTGCCCTCGGGCGCGCAGGCAAATTGAGGTTCGAACGAGAGCGCCCTCCGCGGCGCATATCGCGAGGACCGATAACGAAACTTCGGAGAAGAAAGACCTATGAACCTGTTCGATACCATTCGTAACACCCTCGTTCCGATCCACAAGGAAGGCTACATTTTCGTCGCAGCCTTCTTCGTGGCATCGCTGGTGCTCGGCTGGATCGCCGAACCGCTGTTCTGGATCGGCATGGTTCTGACCGCCTGGTGCGCCTATTTCTTCCGCGATCCTGAGCGCGTTACGCCGCAGGACGACGATCTGATCATCAGTCCGGCCGATGGTACCGTGTCCGCGATCCAGACTGTGGTTCCGCCACTCGAGCTTGAGCTCGGCAAGGAGCCGATGGTACGCGTTTCGGTGTTCATGAACGTGTTCAACTGCCACGTGAACCGCTCGCCGGTGCGTGGACGCATCGTCAACGTCGCCTATCGCCCGGGCCTTTTCCTCAATGCCGATCTCGACAAGGCGTCCGAAGACAACGAGCGCAACGGTCTTGTGATCGAAACCGCGCATGGTCGTGTCGGTGTCGTGCAGATTGCCGGTATGGTCGCACGTCGCATCGTCTGCTGGGTCAAGCCGAACGAACCGGTTGATGCCGGCGAACGCTTCGGTCTCATCCGCTTCGGTTCGCGCCTCGACATCTTCCTGCCGGAAGGCTTTTCCCCGCGTGTATCCGTCGGTCAGACAGCGATTGCCGGTGAAACGGTTCTTGCCGAATTCGGTTCTACCAAGGGAGCCGTCATCAGCCGTCGAGGCTGATGATCATTCAGGAAGGTACGATCGATGGAAGAGCCAGCGCCGCATCCTAGCACCAACGGCAAGCATGAGGTCAGTCAGGACAGTGGACGAGGCCCGAGACTGCGGGAAATTCCGCTTCGTCTTGTCATACCCAACCTCGTCACCGTGTTGGCCATCTGCGCTGGCTTAAGTGGCGTACGCCTTGCCTTTGAAGGTCGCTTCGAACTTGCCGTCGCCATGGTGCTCCTCGCAGCCTTCCTTGATGGGGTGGATGGGCGGTTGGCGCGCATGATGAAGGCGACGTCGAAGTTCGGTGCACAGATGGACTCGCTTGCCGATATCGTCAATTTTGGCGTCGCCCCTGCCCTCGTTGTTTATGCCTATCTGTTGGATCAGGCTCGTTCGCTTGGTTGGATCGCGGCTCTCATCTACGTCATTGCCGCCGGACTGCGCCTGGCGCGCTTCAATGTCATGATCGAGCGCGAGGTAAAGGCACCCTGGCAGAACGAGTTCTTCGTCGGCGTTCCCGCCCCGATGGGTGCGATGCTGGTGCTGTTGCCCGTCTATATCGGCTTCATCGGTATCGAGCCGAGCAGGACATTTGCACACATCGCTGCCGCTTACACAGTTTTGATCGGCTACCTCCTGATCAGCCGCCTGCCAGTCTGGTCGGGCAAATCGGAGAGCCGCATCCGTCGCGATCTCGTTCTGCCCGCCATTTTGATCGTCGTGCTTTATGTGGCGCTGTTGATGAGCTTCACCTGGGAAGTCCTAATCCTTACCGTGCTGGCCTACCTCACGTTCCTGCCGTTCAGCGCCCGCATCTGGCACAAGCGATTCGGCACGTTGACGATTGAAGAGCACGATCATGGCGATAGTGGCGACGGCCTCGATCGGGGCATCTGATCTACGACGGATAAAACCAGCTCTGCGGCGACAACGGCTGGTTTAACTTGCGTCTTTTTTCGGACACTCCTGAACACGAAATGTCGCAGTCTGCAATTTTTAATTGATTGAATCCGCCTCGAATTCGTCACGATTGACCTCGAGAGAGCTAGTTAGAGAGGCCAACGAATCATGGGCCTGACAAGCGATCTGCGGAGGGTGGAATGACTGAAACGAAGAAAATCGAGATGCCGGCAAAACCGGATTTGAAGGCGCATTACCAGCCGCTTGGCTTGAAGGCCGTTGCAGCGGCCGCCATGATGGTGGCGCGCAAGCCGAAGCAGGCAAAGACTGCCTGATCTCTTTTACATGGGGCGGGCAATGTGGTGCCCATCGAGTTCTTAAATGGCGCCGTCGAGCGCCATTTTCATTTTCTGTGTGAAGTGCAACAGACAATTGCTGAGCGCTTCCTTTAGAACAACGAGAGTTGTCCGCCCTTTTCCTTCACCGGAGCAAGGGGTGCGGCCTCTTCCACTGGTTCGATGAGATCAGGCCCGACATTGGTGACCTTGTTCACCTTGTCCGAAACCGGGATCATCTCGAAGAAATCCTCATCCGCTGCCGTCATCAAGCTTGAGACATTGCGGGGCTCCTGCGTCTTACAATCCAGCCACCGAGCGAAATCCTCCGGCGCGATTACGACCGGCATCCGGTCATGGACACGCGACATCGAGGCGTTGGCTGCCGTGGTAAGGATCGCTCCTGTGTCGACTTCCGAGCCATCGGCTGACGACCATGTTTCCATCAATCCGGCAAAAGCGACGATCCCGCCCCGCTTCGGCCTGATGTAGTAAGCCCGTGGCTTTCCGCTCTCTTCTTTGGAAGGTCGCTTCCATTCGTAGAAACCACTTGCCGGAATGAGGACACGGCGATGGCGCATGGCAGCGCGGAACGACGCCTTGCCGATCGCCGTTTCGGCGCGGGCATTGATCAGAAGCGGAAATGTTTTCGGGTCCTTCACCCACCCCGGCATGAAGCCCCAGCGCACGAGCATCGCATGCCGATTGGGTAGGTTGCTCCCCACTTCCTGCCGTTCGCCTTCGACAACAATGAGGATAGGCTGCGTCGGCGCGATGTTGAAGCGCGGCGGAAAGTCTTCAAGACCGATCAGGCCCAGATGATCGGCAATCTCTTGCGGTGTTGCCTGCAACACGAAGCGTCCGCACATGGTCTAACCTCGCGGCGCAAAAAGGATGAGAGATGCGCCGAAAAGGCAGATGGCGCCACCAGCCAGATCCCAACGATCCGGAGCATGGCGCTCCACCCCCCACAGCCACAGCAGCGAGGCGACGATGTAGATGCCGCCGTAAGCGGCGTAGGCGCGACCGGCTGCCTCGCTTGGCACCAGCGTCAACAGCCATGCGAAGATGGCAAGCGACAGCATCCCGGGCAGCAGCCACGCACCGGACTTACCCATCCGTAGCCACACCCAGAAGGCAAAGCATCCCGCTATCTCGGCCACAGCGGCAGCCGCATAAATGAGGTAGAATTTCATGCCTTATCCATGCACTTGTCGCACCAATCACCGCGATGGATTGTTCGAGTCTTTTGGCGCATCATAGCGAAAACATTCTCTTGCGAAGAGTTTTCCAAGGACGCCGCGATAATTTTACCACCCAAGGAGCAGCGACATGGCCCTGACGCTTTACATGCATCCACTCTCCTCCTTCTGCCATAAGGTGCTTGTTGCACTTTACGAAAATGGGACGTCTTTTGAATCCGTTATCGTCGATTTTTCAAACACCGATTCAAGAATGGCCTTCTTTCAGAAATGGCCGATTGGAAAGATGCCGGTGCTACATGATACGGCAGCGGACATAACACTGCCGGAAAGCAGCATCATCATAGAATATGTCCATACCCGTTATCGGGGACATGCGGAATTGGTGCCCACCAATGCTAAAGAGCATCTTGCCGTTCGGCTGTGGGACCGCTTTTTCGATCTCTACATTCACCAGCCGATGCAGCGCATCGTTGGCGAACGGCTACGCCCCAAAGGCTCGGTACACCCGCATGGTGTCGCTGACGCCCATGCGACGATCGAGAAAGCCTACGGCGTGCTTGAAGAGCATCTTTTAAACCGCCAGTGGGTGGCAAGCGCGTCATTCTCCATGGCCGATTGTGCGGCAGTTCCAGCGCTCTTCTATGGATCGATCGTCCATCCCATTAGTAGGGACTATGCGCGGGTGAGCGACTACTTCGAACGGTTGATGCAACTCTCGTCCGTCAAAAGGGTCCTGGAGGAGGCTCGTCCCTATTTTCAGTATTTTCCTCTCCACGAAAAGATACCGCCACGTTTCCTGCAAGGTTGAATGGTTAAAGAAAGCGAGACTTTTGAAGGACAACGCATGCCTCTTCCCCAGCCCGCATCTTCAGCCATTCTGAGGCGGGGCGACCGATTGTTGCTGGTGCGTCGTATCAATCCGCCGTCGCAAGACATGTTTGCCTTCCCCGGTGGCCGGGGCGAGCCTGGCGAAACCCCGGCGGAGACCGCACTTCGGGAGCTATTGGAGGAGACGGGCATCGTTGCCCACAATCCACAGCTTTTCGCCACCTATGATCTGCCATCGCGTGACACCGCGGGGCAACTAACCAGCCACTTCCTGCTGTCGGTGTTCCTTGTCGAGGCGGACGAACAGGCCGCGGCTCTTGCAGCGGATGATGCGGCAGATGCCGGATGGTTTACGATGGAAGAGATAAGACGTCTCCCCGCACCAGAAAGTGTACTCGAATGCGCCGAGCGCCTTTTAGGCCAGTTGCATGAACACTAGAATCATAGCTATCTGGTGAGAGTTCGTCACGAGTCGATGTTGGGTTGCGCGTAAAGTCATGGGTCGACAGGTTTGTTTTTTGTCAGCATTGTTGGTGAGCGTGACCCTCCCCGTCGCCTCCCAGGCCGCCAGTCAAAAACCGCCGCAGCCTCCCGCGCCTGTCCCTCAGGAAAGCAAGCCAGCGCCCTACGACGACAAGTTGGCGCGGTTGTCGGAAATTCTGGGTGCGGTTCAATATCTGCGCACGCTTTGTCCCTCCACAGGGCCACAGGAATGGCGCAAGGCGATGAGCGATATTCTGGCAGCGGACACGGCGAATGAGCCGCAGCGCAAGCAGAGAATGACCGCGGCTTTCAATCGCGGGTATCGCACTTTCGCTGCCGTTCATACGAGTTGCACACCAGCAGCACTCTCGGCAGAAGAGAAATACCGTAACGAAGGCGCAACACTCGCACAAGAAATCACGTCCCGGTTCGGAAATTAGAGGATTGTTAACCTCTTTTCGCCGTGGGGCGTGCCGTTTTGATAAAAGACTGTTAGAGTTGTTAACAGGGTGGTAACGACTTGGACGCCCTGTCGAGGATGAAATATGCAAACGAGCCGTAACGAAATCCACGATATGATCGCGCATGAAAAGATGCAGGTCGCTCTGGAACATCAAAACGAAGCCTGGGCCGATGGTATGGCCGATGGCATCGAGCCGGAGATCATCGCAGATGCCGCTATAGCCTTGGCCATGCGCGAAACCATTCGTATGCACGGCGAAGCCGGCGCAGAGGCCATGCTCGAATCATTGCGCCAGCGTATGCTTGCTGGCGAATTTTCCCCGCAGCGGATCATCCAGTAAGCGGGAGTTTATCGATGTTGTCTTTCCGTCATGACACCGCGCGGTCTTCCGCCGCGCTTATTGCTATTGTTTCGCTGACCCTCTCAGCCACGGCCCTGCCCCATGCGGCCAATGCGTTGTCTGAGTTGAAGCCGGGTCCAGGCGGCCAAACCGAACAGGCGCAGGCATCGGAGACGCCCAAGTCTTCCGAACCGGCGCAGGTCGAAGAAGGCTCTGACGGCATTCCGATGCCTGATCCGCTGGTAAACCGCCAAGGCGCACAGGAACAGGCAGCGCCCGAGCAAAACGAGGCGCCGCAAATTTCCGCCCAGATCGAACACGACATCAGCAAGGCGCCGGAGCCGGTGCGTCGTCTGCGGCAGCTGATCATTGATGCAGCGTCCAGCGGCGATATCGAAAAGCTGCGCCCGCTGATCAATGCCGGTCCGAACCAGACACGTGTCGATGGCGAAGGAAACGATCCTATCGCTGCACTGAAAAGCTTTTCCGGCGATCCGGACGGGCTGGAAGTGCTCGCAATCATCCTCGACCTCCTCTCCACGGGTTATGCTCATGTGGATGCCGGAACGCCGGATGAGATGTATGTCTTCCCCTACTTTGCCGGCAAGGCGCTCAACACGCTGACCAAACCGGAAAAGGTGGAGCTTCTGCGCATCATCACTGCCGGGGACCTGGCAGACATGCAGGATTACGGCAATTACAGCTTTTACCGTATCGGCATTTCACCTGACGGCCAGTGGAAGTCCTTCGGCGCGGGCGACTGATCCTGCCTCGGACGAATTCCGTCGCTTGCTCTTGAGCGGCAAAAATCCTAACTCTAGAGCGCCGTTCTCCTCTCTGATGCACGGCGCTTCCACTTTTTAAATCTCGCATCGCGATTTCAAGAGATCGATTGTGATTTCAGTCCGATGATGTAGATGAACCCAGCCGAACGGTCGTGCCATGTCCAGCGCCTTTCTACCCAACCGTCGTTTCATCCGCATTGCCGGCGAGGCCGCGACTGACTTCCTGCAAAACCTGATTACGACGGATCTGGATTTACTTGGTGAGGGCGAAGCACGCGCAGGCGCCCTGTTGACGCCACAGGGTAAGATTCTGTTCGACTTTCTCATTTCGCGCGATGGGACGGATTATGCCCTGGAGACGAGTGCGGACCAACAGGCACCGCTGGTGCGCCGTCTGACCATGTATAAGCTGCGCGCTGCGGTCGATCTCAAAGCCCAAGACGTCGAAGGCGTCAGCGTCTACTGGGACGAAGATGCACCGGCGGACGGCGTTGCGGACCATCGCTTTGCAAAAGCTGGCGTGTCGCTCTACCGTTTGCCCGGCAAATTTACCGAGGACGACAGTTCCGATTACGATGCCTTACGTATCGCCAATGGAATTGTCGTATCGGGGAGCGACTACGCGCTTCAGGATGCCTTCCCGCATGATGTGCTGATGGATGTAAATGACGGCGTTTCCTTCAAAAAAGGCTGCTTCGTCGGCCAGGAAGTCGTCTCCCGCATGAAGCACCGTGGGACAGCGCGTCGACGCGTCGTTATCGTCTCTGCCGTAAACGCTCTTCCGCCTTCCGGCACCGAGATTGTGGCTGGCAGCAAATCGATCGGAGCCCTCGGCACCGTCATCGGCAATCAGGGCCTTGCCATCATCCGTATCGACCGGGCTGCGGACGCCATGGCTTCAGGCAATATGATGACCGCTGGGGAGACAGCCGTCACCGTCGCTCTACCAGCATGGACCGGCATCAGCTTTCCATCCGTCGATCCGCTTGCAAGCGCCGAGGATTAAAAGGTGGCATCGTCCAAGGCTCCGCGTGCATGGCAGCGCATGCTCTCCGGCAGGCGTCTCGACCTTCTCGACCCCTCGCCACTCGATGTCGAACTCGCCGATATTGCTCATGGTCTGGCGCGCGTTGCGCGGTGGAACGGGCAGACTCGCGGCGACCATGCGTTCTCGGTGGCACAGCATAGCCTCATCGTTGAGGCGATTTTCTGCCAGTTGAATGCCTCCGCGAACCCGAACGACATGATGATGGCGTTGCTGCACGATGCACCGGAATATGTGATCGGCGACATGATTTCGCCCTTCAAGTCCGTCGTCGGCGGCGGCTACAAGAGTGTGGAAGCTCGGCTGGAAGCCGCTATCCATTTGCGTTTTTCTCTTCCGCCCCACCCGACACGAGAGTTGAAGGATCGCATCAAGAAGGCGGACACGGTTGCAGCCTTCTTCGAGGCAACGGAGCTCGCTGGCTTTTCGCTCTCCGAAGCCCAGAAATTCTTCGGCCTGCCACGCGGCATCAGCCGCGACATGATCGCAATCGATCCGGTTCCAGCACTGGAAGCGCAGCGCCGTTTCATCGAACGCTTCGAGGCGATCGAAGTACTGCGCAAGGCTCTATCATGACCGCAATCGTCGTCTCGCCCCTCTCCCGCATCGGAGAAATGGCCGTGCGCCACAAGGTGCGTGAAATGGTCACCCTGATCGCAAAGGAACAGGCGTTTCATCGCCCGGCCGTGATTGCTGCCGAGCGGCATCTGACGCTGCAGATGAACGATATTGCGTTCAAGGGAAATGATAAACTGATTGCGCCGGATGATGTGCATGTTCTCCAGCTGATCGAATTTGCGCGCGAATGGGATCAGGCCTCACCGCTTCTGATCCATTGCTGGATGGGCGTTTCCCGCTCGCCGGCTGCCGCCATCGTCGCAGCACTGGCTCTCTATCCGGACCAGGAAGAAACTGCTCTGGCGCGGAGGCTCAGAACCATCTCGCCTTATTCTACCCCGAATCCCCGCATCATCGAAATCGGCGACAGGCTGCTGGGCCGCAAGGGCCGATTGGTGAGCGCAATCAAGGCTATCGGGCGCGGAGCGGACACCGACGGTAATGTCCCCTTCGTGCTACCGCTTCGGGACGTGAACCAATTTTAACGGGAACCCGAGCCATAACCCATCGTTACCAATCCAGACACTGAAAGACCATGAAGGGACGATCCATGGAACAACAGGCAACGGATATCATCGTCGCGTCGCAGGCCGCTCTACGGCAGGCCAGTGCATTGGCGGTCCAATACTCCTTCTCCGTCATCGGCGCGCTTCTTCTGCTCATCATCGGCTGGCTGGCAGCAACCTTCCTTCAGCGCTGGGCGTTCCAAGGTCTTTCGCGCATTCGCGGCTTTGACGCGACGCTTGCAGGTTTCTTCGCAGGTGCCATTCGCTACGTTGTCCTCATTCTGGTCATGGTCATGGTGCTTGGCCAGTTCGGGGTGCAGACTGCTTCCATTCTCGCAGCGCTCGGTGCCGCAGGTCTTGCCATCGGTTTGGCACTACAGGGCACGCTGCAGAACATAGCAGCGGGGATCATGCTCCTCGTTCTTCGCCCATTTCGCGTTGGGGAGTATATCGAGACCAGCGCCGTTTCCGGCACCATTATTGAAATCGGCCTGTTCGCGACTGAGTTGAAGACCAGTGACGGGCTTTATCGCCTCGCGCCCAATTCAACCCTGTGGAACGTGCCGATCACCAACCACAGCCGCTTTCCATCGCGTCGCCATGAACTGAGCGTGACGGTTCCGAAGGGTGAGAGCATTACCGAGACGCAGGACATGCTGATGCAGATCGCACGCAATGAAAGCCGAGTGCTGCTCGACCCGGCACCAACCACCTTCGTCGATTCTGCCTCCGCTGACAGCGCCACCATCAAACTGCGTTATTGGGTGCGCAGCGCCAATTGGTTTGCAACGACCCGCGATATGACGAAAGCGTTGAAACTTGCTTTCGACGAGCGAGCGGCGAAGGTCGAGGAAGCGCCCTCTGAATAATCAAAAGGCCGGGAGACCGGCCTTTTTACTTCGACATCGACGTTCTGCCTTATTGCCCCATGGTCGAGCGGTGTGCCCAGCCTGTCATGCGCCTTTCCACCCATGCCATGATCGCGTACATGGCGATGCCTTCGACCGCCAGCATCAACAGCCCGGCGAAGACCAGCGGTACGTTGAACTGGCTCTGAGCTGAGCTCATCATGTTGCCCAGGCCGTAATTGGAGGCCACTGTTTCTGAGACCACGGAGCCGACAAAGGCAAGGGTAATGGCGATTTTCAGCGAGCCGAAGAAATACGGCATGCAGCGTGGGATCCCGACCTTCAGCATGATGTCCATCTTCTTGGCGCCGAGCGCACGCAGCACGTCTTCGGTTTCCGGCTCAATGGTTGCAAGACCGGTCGCGACATTGACGACGATGGGGAAGAAGGAAATCAGAAAGGCCGTGAGCACCGCCGGCACAGTGCCTATGCCGAACCAGATGACGAGAACGGGAACCAGTGCTACTTTTGGGATGGCGTTGAAGCCGATCATAAGCGGGTATAGTCCCGCGTAGATCGTTTTCGACCAGCCGATGAAGAGGCCGATGCCGAGACCCGCGACCACGGCAATCGCGAAGCCAAGCGTCGTGGTATAAAGCGTCTGCAGCGAGTTCTTCCAGATCGGCGACCAATATTGCACCACGGCCTGCCCCACGCGGGTTGGCGACGGCAGCACGGTCTGCGGCATTTTCAGCGCATAGACCAGCAGTTCCCAGGCAGCGAAGAGTGCCAGGGTATAGAGCCATGGCGCTGCCTTGACCCAATTGACGCGGGCGATCAATGGCTTTGGTGGCGTTGACACGACCTGGCCTTCGACAACCGCACTCATGCCGCTACCCTCGCCTGGGCGATTTCGCCATGCAGTTCCTGAACCATGTCGTTGAAGCCCTTTTCATACATCAGGGACAGCTGGCGCGGCCGCTCGAAGGGCACGCGGTGTTGTGCCAGCACCCTGCCTGGCCTTGCGCTCATCACGAAAATCTTGTCGGCCAGGAAGACCGCCTCGCGCAGATCATGGGTGACGAGGATGATCGTGACCCGCTGGACCGCATGAAGATCGCGGATGACGCACCACAGCTCCTCACGGGTGAAAGCATCAAGCGCGCCAAACGGTTCGTCCAGCATCAAAAGTTCCGGCTCGTGAATGAGCGCGCGGCAAAGATTGGCGCGCTGCTGCATGCCGCCGGAAAGCTGCCAGGGGAATTTCGAGCCAAATCCCTTCAGACCGACGATTTCCAGCAGACGCTCGGCCTTGGCGATATACTCAGCCTTGTTGGTGCGCAGCCTCCGGCGATGCTTTTCGACGATCTCCAGCGGCAGGAGGATGTTTTCAAGCGTGGTGCGCCATGGCAGCATCGTCGGGTTCTGAAACGCCATACCGACAATCGAAACTGGCTCCGTCACCTGTTTGCCGCCAACGATAACATTGCCGCACTGGGGAATGTGCAAGCCTGTCACGAGTTTCATCAGCGTGGATTTTCCGCAGCCTGATGGGCCTACGACAGCTGCAAATTCTCCACGATCCACGTTAAGCGTCAGGTTCGAAACGGCAAGCGTTCCCGAAGCGCCGCCGTAGCGCATATCGACGCCGTCGATCTCCACCAGATGAGCCATATTCCTAAGTTCCTGTCATACTTCAAAATGCACAAGGCGCGCCGATCCCAGAGACCGACCTCCCTGGAGCGATCGGCCCGGCTGTTGGATTGCCTTATTCTACGCCACCGCTACGGCAGCATGCGCTCTTCCTTTGGCGGCAAGTAGCTTGCGTCGAAAACCTGCTCGGCCTTCACGTTGCCTTTGAGGCCGATGGAAACTTTCAGCGTCTCCATGGATGCCGCAAGGCGTGCCGGATCGACGCCACCCATGCCGTTTTCGATCACGTAGGGCGTCTTGATGTTCATCGAATTTGCCATATTGAGGCGCTGCAATTCGATGTCAGGGTTCAGCGTCTCATTGCGCTTCAGAACCGCAGCAACGCCCTCTTCCGGGTTCTTGACAGCATCCGCAAAGCCCTTGGCCAGCGCCTTGAGAAAGCCCTTCACAGCCTGTGGATTTTCCTTAGCGAAATCAGTGTTTACCAGCACGGCATTGCCATAGAGATTCAAGCCGTGCTCTGCCATGAGGATCGTGGCGATATCGTCATCCGCGATGCCTTGAGCCTTCAGGTTGAGGATCACCGAGAAAGCAAAACCGAAGACCGCATCGACATCGCCCTTTGCCAGCATGGGTTCGCGCACGGGGAAACCGATGGACTGGATAGTGATCTTGCTGTCATCGATCTTGGCGACCTCTTTGAAGGCTTTCCACTGGGCAAAGGCGCCATCCGGCGGCGGTGCTCCGAGCTTCTTGCCTTCCAGCGATTTGGGATCTTCCGTCACGCCCAAGGACTTGCGGCCGACGACAGCGAAGGTTGGCCGCTCATAGACCATGTAAACGGCCTTCACCTTCTGGGAAGGGTCCTCGTCCAGAAACTTCATGACGGAGTTGATATCGCCGAACCCCATCTGGTAAGCGCCCGTCGCCACGCGCGGAATGGCTTCGACGGAACCGTTGCCGCTGTCAATTGTGACATCCAGACCCTCGGCCTTGAAGTACCCCTTGTCGAGTGCGAGCAGAAAGCCCGCGGCTGGCCCTTCGAATTTCCAATCGAGCGTGAATTTGATCGGCGTATCGGCGAGAGCTGCAAGGGGTGCGGCGGAGATGCCGGCGAACATGGAAAGAGCGGCCAAAGCCGCTGTCTTTGAAAACAGCCTTCGCGTGAACATTCAGAAATTTTCCTCTGGAGGTTTTTTGTGTTGTTGCCGTCATACAAACCAATTTTATTCTCGCTTGCAAGAACTAATCGCTCATAAAATGCGCAAATTTTATTCTGCATATTTTTTGATCTTACGACGTTGTCGAGCGAGGCATACCGCCGATGGAATAGGCGAAATACAGATGTCGTACAGGCGGTGATAAGGATATGAACACATCGTTCTTTCGGGCGTGGATTGCGAAATCCGCCAGGACAATGAAGATGGCTTCATTAACGACAGTCTGGAGACACGCATGACATCCGCCCTCGGCATTCACCACATCACCATGATCACGCGTAAGGTTCAGGCCAATGTGGATTTCTACGCCGGTTTTCTGGGGCTGCGACTGGTGAAGCGGACGGCCGGCTTCGAAGACGCCATGCAGTTGCATCTCCTTTACGGCGACTACGCGGCCTCCCCCGGCTCTTTGATGACATTTCTTGTTTGGGAAGACGGTGGACACGGACGCGTCGGTTACGGCCAGACACTTGAAGTGTCTCTCGCCATTGATCCCGCGAGCATAGGCTTTTGGCTGACGCGCGCTCTGCAGGCGGGCGTTCATACAGAAGGACCGATGGAGGAGTTCGGTGAACCGGTCATCCGGCTGAAGGACCCCGACGGCATCATCCTCAAGCTCGTCGGCACCGGCGCGTTTCCCGAAGCCCAGCCGCATGACGCGCTCGGCATTCCGCTGGAACACGCCATCCGCCGCATCCGCGGCGCTACCGTTCTGAGCGAAGTGCCGGAAGAGACCGAAAGCTTCTTCTCCAATTATTTCGGCTACGCGCGGCAGGACAAGCAGGGAGCAATCCGCCGCATGTCATCCACCTCGGGCGATGTTATCGATGTTCGTGACGCGACGGGTTTCTGGTCCAGTGCGCCGGGAACAGGCACGGTTGACCATATCGCCTTTCGCGCTGGCGATATGAACGAATTGGACGAGACGCTGAAGCGGCTGAAATCGTTGAACTCTTCCACGACCAATGCGCATGACCGAAAATACTTTCACTCGCTCTATGTGCGCGAGCCGGGCGGCGTTCTGATCGAGATGGCGACCGACGCGCCGGGCATGACCGTCGACGAGCCGCTGGAAAAGCTTGGCGAGGAATTGTTCATTCCGCCGCTTTTTATGCGCGATGAGGAAGACGTGCGCGTGGCGCTCCCACAATTTTCCATGCCGGGAGAGGAGCGTGTCATCTACCGCGACCTGCCTTTCGTGCATCGTTTTCACACACCTTCCAAACCTGACGGCAGCACCGTCGTTCTGCTTCACGGCTCCGGCGGCAGCGAGACCAGCCTGATGGCGCTGGCGCATCGCGCCAATCCCATCGCCACGCTGCTCGGCGTGCGCGGCCGTAGCACTGAAGAGGATGTGGCACGCTGGTTTCGGCGCTTCGGCGATCTCAACTTCGACCAGAAGGATATTGCGTCTGAAGCGGAAGCCTTTGCCGCCTTCATGGACGGTGCGGTCCAGTCTTACGGCATTGATCGCACCAAGCTCAGCTTCATTGGACACTCCAACGGCGCAAACTTCCTTGCCGCCTTCTTCGCCCTTCACCCCGATTGGGCGGCCGATGCTTTGCTGCTTCGCCCGATGCAGGTCCTCGAGCACTGGCCTGCCGTCGATTTCGCCTCCAAGCGCTTCCTACTCGCCGCCGGGGAGACTGACAGACACCGCGACAGGGCACATGGGCTTGCAGACACTCTGAAAGGCAGCGGCGCCGAAGTAGAGGTCAGAGTTTTGCCGAGCAATCACGATCTTGGATTTGACGATGTCGAGTTAGCCAAGGAATGGATCGCTGACCGCACCAGCAGCTGAGGAGCATGCTAAACGACGCGACGGGAATCAAAAGAGGCCAAGACGCTTGCAGATACCGCAATAAAAGGCTTTAAAAAACAGAGCTATACGCGGAGTGCTTATGACGTCTTTCCTGCTGCTTCTTATCGTCGGCTATGTTGTTGCGTTTTTCTACACCTTAAACGCCAGCATAAAGAATTCCAGACGCCTCGCAGAGCTTGAAAAGGAAGTCACGAACCTCAAGGCCCAGATGGCGGCAGGTATTTCGCCGGTTACCGTCTCCGCAGAGACTCAAGAGCCGTTGAAAGAAGCAGCCGACGTCGCCGCTGAAAACGCGCCCCGCCCAGCTTTGCAAGCCGAGGTGGACGCTCCCGAAGAAGATCAAAACACTCTATCACCTCCACTGCCAACCCCCTCAACGGCGGAAGGATTCAAGCAGGAAGAAGCTGTCTCCGTCGACGCTGCAACCAAGCAGTCGGCGCAGAAGGAAAGCTTCGAAAGCCGGCTTGGCGCCCGTTGGGCCGTGTGGCTGGGCGGCATCACGCTTGGTCTTGGCGGCATATTGCTGGTCAAATACTCCATCGAAAATGATCTTCTGAGCCCCGCCGTGCGGCTTGCCATGGCGGCCCTCTTCGGTCTTCTGCTTGCAGCTGCCGGTGAAGCGATCCGCCGCCGGGCAATGCCAGGCATCGCGGCTGCCTATTCCAACGCCATGATCCCCGGCGTGCTGACTGCCGCCGCCTCGCTGACACTCTTTGGCGTGGTCTTCGCCGCTTACGGCATCTACGAATATATCGGACCGACGACGGCCTTCATCCTGCTTGCGCTGGTGGCTTTCGCCACACTCGGCTTGTCGCTGCTCCATGGTCAAGCGCTCGCAGGGCTGGGGCTGTTCGGCTCGATGGTCACGCCGGCTTTGATCGCCAGCGAGACACCGAACTTCTGGGCGCTCTTCGGCTTCCTCACGGTCTCCTGGGTGGCAACGGCACTTGCAGCGCGATACCAGCGCTGGAAAGTGGTTCCGGCTCTTGCCAACATCGGTCTTGGCCTTTGGACCATCGGCTACACCATGGCGTCGAACACGGTTTCCGCAGAGCCCGTCATGTTTGCCCTTCTCGCCATGATCGCAGGGTCCATCTGGATCTGGCCCGGCAAAGTCTACGAGCATGTCGCAGAAAACCGTTTACCTCCAACGGAAGAAGACTCCGGAAAAGCGGCGAACCGCGTTCTTGCTTTTCTGGCGAGGCCGCCACTGGCGATCAATCTCACTGCGTCGCTGGCGATGGTTCTGACCGCACTTGCCATGCTCGCCACCAGCGCAGGCATCAGCATGCACCCGGCCTTCGTCGTTGCCGTGCTGATCATTGGCCTTGCGGCGCTCGGAGCTGGACGCCTTCATGCGGTTTGGCCCGCCATCTTCGCTTCGCTCGCAGCACTCGGCTGCGCAAATATTCTGGCGCAAAACAGCCTCGATTTCCTGTCGACCGCAAACGTTGTCGCATCACCTGTTTCCGTGGCGGTGGATCACAGCCTGCAGGCGTCGATCACCCGCATCATGGGCATTGTTTTCCTGCTGTTTGCCGTCGAAGCCATCCGTCGTAGAACATCGAAGGATCCGGCCTTCGGGACACTCTGGGCCTTGATCGGCTCGATCGTTCCCGTCGGGCTTGGCGTTATCAGCTTCTTAGAATACGGCAATCTGACGCGCGACTGGCTGCATGCGACCTACGGCTTGGCCGTCGGCCTTGTTCTTTTCGGCGCTGCTTATCGTTTCGACAGAAGCTCGGACACCGCCTTCGGGCGGCCGGTCAACATTCTCGTGGTCGGCTCGTTCCTCGGCTTCCTGTTGACGATCCATGCCCTGACGAATGGACTTGCAACCATCATCCTCATCCCGCTTCTGGGCTTTATCTACGTCCTTGGGACGCAGCGTCGTCCTTGGCCGGCTCTTGCCTGGGTCATGGCGCTCGCACTTATCACCGTCCTTGGCCGGATCGCATGGGAGCCGACGATCGTCGGTCCGCAAAACCTTGGTACCACGCCGGTCTTCAATGCGCTTCTTGCAGGCTATGGCATCCCTGCCCTACTTGCGGCGCTGTCTGCTTGGTTGTTGCGGCATTCTCCTGATGTGCGCGTTCGAAACTTCCTTCAGGCTCTTGCAAGCCTGATGGTGCTGTTGACGCTGGCGATCCTTACCCGCCACGCCATGAACGGCGGCGTATTGAACGATGCCGTGCCAACGCTTGGCGAACAATCCATCTACACGCTGCTGACGATCGGCATGTCCGGCGTGCTGATGACGCTCGACTTGAAGAGCCCCAGCCCGGTCTTCCGCTACGGCTCGATGCTCGCCGGCTGCCTAGCCATGATCAACGTGCTGATTGCGCATTTCTTCGTGCTGAACCCGTACTTCACTGGCGAAAATACCGGACGCTGGCCGTTCTTCAACCTGCTTCTCATCGGCTACCTGCTGCCGGGTGCTGCCTATGCGGGACTGGCATATTATGCACGAGACAAGCGACCTCAGCCTTACGTTGCCCTGCTCGCACTTTGGGGAGCAGCACTTGGCTTTGCCTGGGCCACGCTATCGGTGCGTCGCTTCTGGCAGGGCGAGAATATCGCGGACTGGAAGGGCTTTCTGCAGGGAGAGACCTATAGCTATTCCGTCGTTTGGCTTGCCATTGGCGTGCTGCTTCTGGCGCTCGGTTCACGCTTCGATGCCAAAAGTCTGCGTCTCGCCTCCGCCGCGCTGGTTCTGCTCGCTGTGGCCAAAGCCTTCCTCATTGATATGAGCAATCTGGAAGGCGTGTTGCGCGCACTCTCCTTCATCGGGCTCGGCGTTGTACTCATCGGCATCGGTCTCTTCTACCAGAAGATCCTGACTGCCAAGCCGAAGGAAGACACAGCGCAGCAGTGATTGCGCGGCTGCCTCACCCGCTCTAAAACGCGATCTCACGAGATTGGGGAATCGCGAATGCATGCTGCGTCTTTTGCGCCGTACGAGGCGCTTGCTAAAACGCTCATTCCGCACTCTGCGGAGGGTGACGATGGCTCGCATGATCTTGCGCATATTCACCGCGTCTTCCGCAACGCTATGCGTATCAATGAGCAGGAGGACGGGAACGGGACGGTGCTCGCCGCAAGCGTTCTGCTGCATGATTGCGTGGCAGTCGAGAAGAATTCGCCGCTGCGCTCACAGGCCTCGCGTCTGGCCGCTGAAAAGGCGAGCGGTATCCTTGCCGAACTCGGATGGGCGACCGCCGATATCAACGCGGTAGCCCACGCTATCCTGACACATAGTTTTTCCGCCAATCTCACGCCGGAGACGCTTGAGGCGAAAATCCTGCAGGATGCAGACAGGCTCGATGCCATCGGCATCGTGGGTGCCGCACGCTGCTTCTATATTGCCGGGCGTCTGGGCTCGGCGCTCTACGATCCAACGGATCCCCTCGCGAAGGACCGTCCGCTCGACGACCGTCGTTTTGCCATCGACCACTTTGAAAACAAGCTGTTCAAGTTGGCCGATGGCTTTCAGACCGAGACGGGCCGGCAGCTTGCAAGAGAACGGCATGAGCGCCTTCAACAGGTGCTCGAGATGTTTATGGACGAAATCTGAGGAAAGCTGCATGCAAATTACCCAGCTGAACATCTATCCTGTGAAGAGCGCCAGAGGAATTTCGCTTTCCGAGAGCGCCATCTTAGCTGAAGGATTGCCGGGCGACCGACGTGCCATGCTGGTGGATACCGCGGGCCACTTCATCACGCAGCGCGAACTTCCTGCAATCGCCACGTTGAATGCCGTGCCGGAAAAGGGCGGCTATCGCCTGTCCATCGATGGCAAGGGTGAAACCCTTGCCCTGCCCTCATCCTCCAGGCTTGATGTCACGGTGTGGAGATCCACGGTCAACGCGGCTTTGGCGACGGATGAAGCCAACGCTGCGCTTTCGCAATGGCTGGGACAAGAGATCAAGCTTGCCTTCTTCGACGACCAATCGCAGCGCCTCGCCAGTGTCGAGTGGACCGGCAGCGAAACGCCCGTTACCTTTGCCGACGGCTACCAAATCCTGGTTGCGACCACAGCGTCGCTTGCGGCTCTCAACGCGGACATGCTGGCAAATGGCGAAGACAGTGTCGGCATGGAGCGCTTTCGCCCCAACATCGTGTTGGAGACGGATGACGCATGGGCGGAAGATCGCTGGGCGGCGATCGAGATCAATGGCATTCGCTTCGATCTCGTCAAACCATGTACCCGCTGCATCATGACCACCCAGGACCAGAAAACGGGCTCACGTGACGTGCCCTCCCCGATGAAGGCCATGGGTCGCATCCGCATGTCTGCCGATCGCCGCGTCCCCGGCGTTCTTTTCGGCTGGAACCTGACACCGCGCGGCGAAGGCACGATCAGGCTCGGCGACGTTGCCAAGGTCTTCGACTGGCGCGATGAGCCTTGGCCACTGAAACGACGCGGATAAGCGTTGCTGAAGCGAACCGTATTGCTTCGAAGTCGGTTCGGGATTCGAGATGAGTTTTGCGTGCACGTGAAATCCATGCGATCGTTTTGAATGCGTGAAGGCTATGTCTACATTCTTGCATCCAAGCGAAACGGTACTCTCTACACGGGAGTGACAAGCGATCTTGCCCGTCGATTATACGAACACCAAAATGATCTAACACCAGGTTTTACGAGCAAGTATCAAGTCAAGACACTGGTGTGGTTCGAAACGCATCCACTCATCACCGATGCGATTGCGCGTGAAAAGACCATAAAAAAATGGCCACGCAAGTGGAAGCTCGACCTCATCGAAACGATGAATCCGGATTGGGATGACATCGCCCATTTTCTGCTCTGAAGAAGCATAATGCTCCTCCGTTACCTCCACATGATACGGCGCTTTCCGTATTCAATCAGGCGCGCAAATGCCTACCAAGAGTACTGCGGCGATACCATATCCTCTTCGTCATCCCGCACTTGATGCGGGATCCAGCGTGATCAAGGACTTGATCACAAAAACTCTTTTCGCCTTGCAGACGCAAGGCGGCTAGATTCCGGCTCAAGGCCGGAATGACGAAGGAGGAAATCTCTCGCCCCAAAACAAACGTCTAAGTCTAACCCGGCCATCAGCGTACTGATACAGGATGACGCAGAAGGTGTGGGCACCATTGCTCCAACGACTGGGCGTGGTAAAATGGTTTCCAAACTTCGTGCCGGGAAAACACCAAGCAAGCCGCATGGTCCATCAAACCCGCTGATGCACCTGTCAAGAAAAGTCGCTGGTGCGTGCATACACGGATGACTAATGTTCTTCCCCTATCCGGAGGAAAATCATGGCTACATTATCCAGCGCGTCTATCGGTCGGCCCATGCCGTGGCTGATCATTTTGGCTGGATCGCTGATCGCCGTGATGACGTTTGGGCCGCGCTCGGCAATGGGCTTTTTCCAACTGCCGATGCTGGCGGACACGGGTTGGGATCGCTCCACCTTCGGGCTTGCCATGGCGTTGCAGAACCTTTTCTGGGGACTGGGACAACCCTTCTTTGGCGCGCTGGCGGATAAGTACGGCACAGGACGAGTGCTCATTCTGTCAGGCCTGCTCTACGCGCTTGGGCTCTTGTGCATGTCCTTCGGCACCTCGCCGTTCTGGCTGCATTTCGGCGGCGGCGTGCTGGTGGGGCTCGGCATTGCGGCCGGCTCTTTCAGCGTCATCCTGTCGGCCTTTGCGCGGCACGTGACGCCGGAACAGCGCTCCATGGCTTTTGGGATCGGCACAGCGGCTGGATCTGCCGGCATGTTCATCTTCGCGCCGATCAGCCAAGGATTGATTTCCAATTACGGCTGGTCGGACAGTCTTGTGTTCCTCAGCGTCATGATGCTGCTGGTGCCGCTTCTGGCGTGGCCACTGCGCGGCAACTCGTCCTCCGGGTCGCAGTCGCATGCGCAATTTCAGCAGACCATAGGCGCTGCGCTGAAAGAGGCACTGGGACATAAGAGCTACTTGTTACTGACGACAGGGTTCTTCGTCTGCGGCTTTCAAGTGGCCTTTATCACGGCGCATTTTCCCGCCTATCTTGGCGATATCGGTATCGAGCCGCGCTACGCGGTGATCGCCATGGCGCTCATCGGCTTCTTCAACATCGGCGGATCGCTTGCGGCCGGCTTCATTGGACAGCGCTATTCGAAGCCGCATTTTCTCGCCTATATCTATATCGGCCGTTCAATTGCCGTGACAGCCTTTCTGCTGCTGCCGCAAACACCAGTCTCAGTTGTTATCTTTGCCTCCGTTATGGGCGTTTTGTGGCTCTCCACCGTGCCGCCGACAAACGGGCTCGTCGCCATCATGTTCGGCACCCGTCATCTCGGCATGCTGGGAGGCGTAGTGTTCCTGTCGCATCAGGTCGGCTCGTTTCTTGGCGTCTGGCTTGGTGGCTTCCTCTACGACAAGCTCGGCTCTTACGATCTCGTCTGGTGGCTGGGTGTCGCAATGGGGATCTTCGCGGCGATCGTGCATTGGCCGATCGAAGAGCGACCGGTCGTGCGTCCGGCGATGGCGTGAACATCACAGAGACGAGATGATCAACCCTGTTGACCGAGTGCCCCTGGAGGAGTGACGGTTTCGTCCAACTTCCTCGCCAAGGCCTTCAACGCTGCCTGGACGAAACCGTCGCGGGCGGCATTTTCTTGAATGCCTCTCGGCTCATAGACGTGTCTGTTAAGAAAATGATTCGTCAGTCGGAAAGCGGCAGTGAGGCTCTGGCAGTCTGCAGAAGGTGCATGTGCCTCACCCAGAAAGGGAGGTAGCGCCAGCATCCGGTCCGCATAAGGTGCACCAGCGGCACGCGAGACAGCCCTTCCCGTCTTGGGCGAAACATAGATGAGATCGCTGCGAATTCCGGTCGCCGCACACTCCGTCAGATCGAGACCGAAACCGAGATCGTTCAAGACAGCCAGTTCGAAGCGGACAAACAGTTCGCCAGCATCCGCTGGATCGGAGAGATTATCGAGAATGACGTCGAGTGCCCGGTAGAGATGCGGGTGTGGATCGCGCTCGGGCAATAGCCGCAGCAGCGCACCCATGGCCTGAACGCCATAAACCGCCGTCGCCGTTTCCATCAACTGCGCGGCGCGCAATTGAATTGGCTCGATGCGGTATTCGCCCAAGTGATCATCAAGGCGCGCGCGCCACGTGACGTCGACGCGATTTCCAGCCTGAAGCACCGGCTGCATGGATCGGGAACGGCCACCCCGAACCATCCCCAGATGGCGCCCGCGGGCGCTCGTCATCACCTCGACAATGACGCTCGTCTCGCCATGGCGCTTGACGCCAAGAATAATTGCCTCGTCCTGCCACTGCATAAAGATATCGCCCAGAACTCAAACGCCACGGCAACGATCATGAACGCTCTCGTGCATTGAATCTACACATCGCGCTTGTCGGAAAATCGATTTCGATTTTCGCGCCTAAGCTGCAGATCATTATAACCCGCTTGAGCGCTTTGGGTCCAACGTTTACGCCATCAGGCGGGTGACGAAGCCCTTGAGTTCGGGCTCGGCGAATGGCTTGTCGAGAAGCGGTGTATCGGCAAAATCTTCCGGAAAACCGCTGGTGTCGCCATAGCCGCTGACGAAGCCAAACGGAATGGCGTGATCCTTCAACCGTCTCGCCAATTCATAGCTCATACCGTCAGAGAGATTGACGTCCAAGAGCACGCAGTCCGGGCGCGCACGCTCCAGCGCTTCCTGTGCTTGCGCCAGAGTCGTCACGATTTCGACAGTCTCGACCCCCATCGATTGAAGGCACGCTTCGGCGTCCATCGCAACCAGATACTCGTCCTCGATGATGAGAACCCGCTGAGGCACCATATCTCTTATATTCTCCGGGCCGGGCCTCAAATCGAAGCCTATTGCATTCAGATAAGTTTACGTGGTCCTGACATCGCAGATCACTTCCGTTACGTCATTTAAAAAAGACATATCAGGATACCGGGTGAAGCCCCAGAAATCGTGATTCAGAAGTTGGGGAACTAGGCGGGGGCTTACGCGAGACCGACGGTCTTTAAACTTCTGGACCGATACAGCAGTGAGAAACTGCGCTAAATAAATGGCCGCTTGCCACGGGACTCCCTGTCCCATCCCGCAAGCTGCGCAAGCCCCTCTTCGTCCAGTACAAGACAGCCCTTATCGATCCAGCGGATGAAGTTTCGCTCGGCAAGCTTCTTGAGTGTTTTGTTGGTGTGCACGATGGAAAGTCCGAGCGTATCGGCCACATGCTGTTGCGTGACCGGAATGGGGACGCCCTTTTGCAGCAATCCGACACGTGTTGCCTTTTGATGCAAGAACGCCAGAAGATAAGCGGCGCGCTCGATTGCGGTCCGTCGGCCGACACTCAACAGGTGACTGTCAAGCATGCGCTCTTCACTTGCGGCGATCCAGGTCAAGTCGAAGGCAAGCGACGGATGATCGGTAAGGAGGCTTTGAAGCCGACCACGTTCGAAGACACAAAGCGTCACTGGTGACAAGGCTTCGACCGAATGCTGCATCTCTCCCATCACGGTACCCTGGAGACCCACCAGATCTCCAGGCATGAGATAGTTCAAGATCTGCCGACGCCCGTCCTCCAGCGTTTTGTAGCGAAAGCCCCAGCCTTCCAGAACGGTGAACAGATGGGCGCTGTGCGATCCTTCCATCAGAATCAATGAGCCGCTTTCAACCGACAGTTCGCCCGTCTTGAAATTGGAAACGAAATCAAGCTCTGGTGGAGTGAAATCACGGAAATGCGGCATGTCACGAAGCGGGCATTCTTCACATGGCGTGGTGGAAACGCCGCTCGGCTTTTTGGGAGACATGACAATCCGTTGGAGGCAAGAAATGAAGTCGCGGTATCAAACGTATAAGAGGTATCATGGAACCTCTTTCCGCATTCTTGCGAAGAGTTTCATGACGGCATGAAATATCGGCGAGCCGTGACAGTTTAACCGCCGCCTGCTCGCCGTAATGCTGGTTTTTATGCAGGTCTCATCCGCGAGGTGATTATCCCTCGCGGAACTTGAGTTCAATTGCGCGGGAATTCCAGACCCATCTCGCGGAAGCGTTCCGGGTCGTCGCCCCAGTTCTCTCTGACCTTGACGAAGAGGAAGAGGTGAACTGGCTGCTCGAGGATTTCCGAAAGCTCTTTGCGAGATGCGGATGAAATGGCCTTGATCGCCTCTCCGCCCTTGCCAAGCGCGATCTTCTTCTGGCTATCACGCTCGACGTAGATGACCTGCTCGATGCGAACCGAGCCGTCCTTACGCTCTTCCCATTTTTCCGTCTCTACGTGAGAGGCATAGGGCAGTTCCTGGTGCAAACGCAGGAACAGCTTTTCGCGCGTGATCTCCGCTGCGAGCTGGCGCATCGGCAGATCGGAAATCTGATCTTCAGGATAGTACCACGGGCCCTGCGGTAACTCGCTCGACAGATAATTCATCAAGTCATCACAGCCAGAACCATTGGTAGCGGAAATCATGAAGGTGCGGTCGAAAGCAACGATGTCGTTTGCGGCAGCTGCGAGCTTTAGAAGATCCTCGCGCTTCACCTGGTCGATCTTGTTGAGGCAGAGGATTTTCTTCTGACGAACGTCTTTCAGACCTTCCAGAATGTTTTCTGCATCACCCTTCAGACCGCGCTCGCTATCGATGAGCAGCAGAATGACGTCAGCATCCTTGGCGCCGCCCCAAGCGGAGGTGACCATGGCACGGTCCAGCCTGCGACGCGGCTTAAAGATGCCAGGCGTGTCCATGAAGACGATCTGAGCATTGTCGTGAATGGCGATGCCACGCATCACGGCACGCGTCGTCTGCACCTTGTGGCTGACGATCGAGACCTTGGCACCGACCAGCCGGTTGACGAGCGTCGATTTGCCGGCATTGGTTGGTCCAATGAGCGCAACGAAGCCGGACCGCGTCGGGACGGCTGCCTTGGCATCATCATCATTGCCCTCACCGGGCGCTGCGGCGAAATCATTCTCGGTCATGAATATCCAATCAGTTTGCGGCAGATGGTTTCTGCCAGACGCCTTCGCGTTCCAATAGCTTCGTCGCAGCGGCCTGTTCTGCCGCACGCTTCGAGCGATCGACGCCCGTCTCCGGCGCTACACCGGGAATTTCTACAGTCACCGTGAAGCGAGGATCGTGATCCGGTCCGGAGCGATCGTCAACCCGGTAGTTCGGAGTCGCCGCAAACTTCGCATGCGCCCATTCCTGCAGTTCAGTCTTGGCATCGCGACGCCCGGCATCCGCGCCATTGGCGCGGCCCTGCCAGTATTTCAGAATGAAGCTGCGTGCCGCCTCCAAACCGCCATCCAGATAAATGGTGGCAATCAAGCTTTCTACCACATCGGCGCGTACGTTCAGCATGGCCTTGCCCGTCAATTTCTTGACGTCGGAGCCTGTGCGAATGAAAAGATGCAGGCCCATTTCGTCGGCGATCGCTGCGCAGGAATCGGCGCTGACAAGCTGGTTCAAGCGAACAGAAAGCTCGCCTTCCGTCGCATTGCGAAACGTGGAGAACAGCAGTTCGGCGACACAGAGCCCGAGAACGCGGTCGCCCAAAAATTCCAAACGCTCGTAGTTGCCGGCTTTCGCCGAGCGGGCACTTGCATGTGTCAAGGCCCGGTCAAGCCGGGCCTTTTCCTTGAATTCATATCCGATCAACGCTTCAAGACGGGCGATCTCGTCCGTCTGGAGCGGCTTGGCCTTACTCATCGAACAACCTTGAAGATGCGATCCCAACGCATGTTTGCCGGCCATTCCCAGATGTGGCTGAATGGCGTGTCGTTGCCGAGCGAGAAGAAGATGACGCTTGCGCGGCCAATCAGGTTCTCGGCCGGTACGAAGCCTACGTCGAAGCGGCTGTCCAGCGAGTTATCGCGATTATCGCCCATCATGAAGTAGTGACCTTCGGGAACAATGAACTCGCGCGTGTTGTCGCCACGGCTGTCAGGCGATTGGTCGAGCGTGTCATAGGTCACGCCATTGTCGAGCGTTTCGCGGAATACAGGAACATTGGTGCCTGGATCTGCACGGTAGTCGGAGGTGAAGAAGCCATCTGGCTCCTTCGGAACCGGGTTGCCGTTGATGTAAAGCACGCCATTCGTCACCTGAATGCGGTCACCAGGCAGGCCGACGAGGCGCTTGATGTAATCTACATCCGGGTTTGGCGGAAGGCGGAAGACAACGACATCGCCACGCTTCGGCTCGCTGAACTCCAGAATACGACCGGAGAACAGGTTCGGAGAAAACGGCAGAGAGTATTTGGAATAGCCGTAGGAGAACTTGTTGACGAACAGGTAGTCGCCCACCAGAAGCGTCGGCATCATGGAGCCGGACGGGATGGTAAAAGGCTGGAACAAGACCGTGCGAATAACCATCGCCAGCAGAAGAGCCTGAACGATGACCTTGACGTTTTCCCAGAGGGCGTTCTGCTTCTTTTCTGCTTTTTCGGACACTTAAGAGACCTGTCTGCTCGTTCTTCGTCGTTGTCATAAAACCGCTGAACGGTCTTTTGAGATGCTTTAGTGCCTTTCAGGACCAAAGGAAAGCATTTCTATTGAGATGCGCACCGCAAGACCTTGCCGGTCTGGCGTCATGTTGAAACAGGAAGTGCCTCGATGATGACGAAGGCCTGCGCGTAAGGAAAGTCATCGGTAATGGTCAGGTGGATTACGGCCTCATGCCCCGCCGGCAGCATGGCCTGCAACCGCTCACCTGCTCCATTGGTCAAACGCATCGTCGGCTTGCCGCTTGGCAGGTTGATAACGCCCATGTCCTTCCAGAAGACGCCCTGCGCCAGACCAGTGCCCAGCGCCTTCGAGCACGCTTCCTTCGCCGCAAAGCGCTTGGCATAGGATGCGGCGCGGTTCTTGCGTCGGTCGGATTTTTCTCGTTCCACATCGGTGAAACAGCGATGGGTAAACCTCTCACCAAAGCGTTTGATGGAGGCTTCAACCCGGCGAATGTCGATGAGATCGCTTCCAAGGCCAATAATCATTCAACCACATCCATCACGGTGTTACGGTTTGCAGCACGCGCGGCAATCTCCTGGTGTTTGCGCTGACGGAAGCCGCTGATGACCGCATAGACTGCGGCGTAAGTGACGACGGCGGATATAGCGGCCGGAATAAGCGAACCGACCGCCATCGGTTCCAGAACCGGCCTCCACAACTGCAGGAAGTTCATGTGTGCGAAGATCGAAACGAAATCCACGTGGGCTGCAACCTCATCGCCACTCCGCCCCAAGATGAGATGACCGAGCTCCCATGTGGAAGCCCATATCAGCGGAAATGTCAAAGGGTTGGCGAAAGTCGTTCCAAGTGCCGCTGCAACGAGATTTGCGCGCAGAACGAAGCCGATCACCATGGCAATGATGATATGGATACCGAGGAAGGGTGTCCAGGCAACAGCCACGCCCGTTGCCGCCCCTGCGGCCACCGCGTAGGGCGACGCAGAAAGGCGAACCAGCTTCAACTTCATGTAGCGAAGCGAACGGCGCAGCCCCATCCGGGGCCAGAGCGCGGCGATAAGTCTTTCGGAGAGTTTTGCAGGATGGCGGCGGCGAAATGGCATGAGCGGACTTTATGTCATCGCTGGCATTCCGCCAAGTGGCGAAAACGGCACCACACCCTAAGCGCAGCACAATCACTGCAACACATCACAAATGCTTACACGCGACTTTGAGGATGGCTTAACTGGAAAAGACACACTGCAGTAATATGTCACGCTGCCAGCGGAGCCTGAAGAGCCCCGCACATCCCATGGCGGCATGGCCGCCATGCATTTATGTATTATCTACGGAACATACCGCGATCGACTTCGCGCTGGCGAAGTTCGAGATCGACATTCGATGCCGAGCCGCTGAGATAATCGAATTCGCGTTCCTGAACCGACTTGCCACGAACAGCGCGGGCGATCTTACGAAGCGGTGCAAACATTTGCATTTCCTTTCCAGACGTGAGGCTTTGTCTTCAACGGCAGGATTGCCGGAGGAAACCTCGGTTGCTCTTGATTTCTGGAGTGAAGATAGCTGCTAGATCGCGGAATGACTACGGATAAGACATGGCCGCTGCCATGCATTACGCGCATAGCAGCGGCCTCAAAGGCCTTTATTTAGGCACAGGATGCATCAATCGAAGGCACGTTTCACCGTTGAAACGCAGTCGAGGTCCTTCAATTGAGACAGAAGCTGGTTCAGTTGGCGTAGATCCCATACTTCCACGTCGAGCGACAGCTCGGAAAAATCCGTGCCGATCCGCACCATGTTGAGCGCGCGGATGTTAACATCCAGCGTCGCGATGGATTGCGCCACGGAGGCCAGCGTTCCGGGCTCGTTCAGCGCGTTGATCAACAGCCGCGCCATGAAGCGGGACTTGTTCGCCTCATCGAGATCCCAGCGCACGTCGATCCAGCGTTCCGGCTCATCGTCAAACCGTTGAAGCGCGGGAGACTGGATCGGGTAAATGGTGATCCCCGTCCCCTTCTCCATGATGCCGACGATCCGGTCACCAGGCACTGCCCCTGTCGCACCGAAATGGACTTCGACATTATCGGACAGACCGCGGATCGGCATAGGATCTGGACCATCCAGCACTTCAGTCGCCCCATCATCTTCCATTGCGGAGCGTGACTTGCCCGGGATTTTGAAGATCATACCCGATGCACTGCGCATATTGAACCAGCCGTCGTCGCCGGTCATCTTCACGGTAACGCGCTCATCCTGATAGTCCGGGAAGACTGCGCGCAGCACATCGAGAGACGAGACCTCACCGCGACCGACCGCCGCAATCGCATCCTCCACATCCTTCTGGGCCAGACGATGCAGTACCGGCTTGAGCGCCTCGCGCGAAAACGTCTTGCCAGCACGCTCGAAGGTGCGCTCCAGAATGCGATAGCCGAGGCCCGCATATTGCTTGCGGATCGCCATGCGGGTTGCTCGCCGGATGGCAGAGCGTGCCTTGCCGGTGACAACCACCTCTTCCCAGGCCGCAGGTGGAACCTGGACGCCAGAACGAATGATTTCGACTTCATCACCGTTATTGAGGCGCGTGACGAGCGGCATAATGCGGCCATTGATCTTCGCACCCACGGTGGTGTCGCCGATATTGGTGTGGACGGCATACGCGAAATCGATGGGCGTCGCGCCACGCGGCAGGGCAATGAGCTTGCCCTTTGGCGTGAAACAAAAGACCTGATCCTGAAAGAGTTCAAGCTTCGTGTGCTCGAGAAATTCTTCGGGGTTGTCACCTTCGGCAAGCGATTCGATCGTGTGGCGCAGCCAGGAGTAGGCGTTGGTTTCCGTTGAAAGCTGTTCCGTGTCGCCCGTCTCGCCGTCCTTGTAAAGCGAGTGCGCGGCGATACCGAATTCGGCAATCTCATGCATGCGACGCGTGCGGATTTGCAGCTCGATGCGCTGACGGGACGGACCGACGATGGTGGTGTGGATCGAGCGATAATCGTTCTGCTTTGGCGTCGAGATATAGTCCTTGAAGCGACCAGGAACCACGCGCCAGCGGGTGTGAACGATGCCGAGCGCGCGGTAGCACGACGGGATATCCTGTACGAGAATGCGGAACCCGTAGACATCCGACAATTGCTCGAACGACAGCGACTTGGATTGCATCTTGCGGAAGACCGAATAAGGCTTCTTCTGCCGCCCCTTGACCATGGCGCCTTCGACGCCGTTGGCCAGCAGCAACTCGCGCAGTTCATCCTCGATCTTCTTGATCAGGCCTTCATTGCGCTCTTCCAGTTCCTGCAGTCGCTTGGTCACTGTCTCGAAAGCGTCGGGATTGAGATAGCGGAACGAGAGATTCTCCAACTCGTCGCGCATGTCCTGCATACCCATGCGGCCTGCAAGCGGCGCATAGATTTCCATCGTTTCTTCGGAGATGCGGCTGCGCTTGTCGGCCGGCATATGCTCCATAGTGCGCATATTGTGCAAGCGGTCGGCAAGCTTGACCAGCAGCACGCGAACGTCGTCTGAAATGGCCAGCAATAGTTTGCGGAGATTCTCGGCCTGCTTGGCCTTCTTGCTGACGAGATCGAGCTTCTTGAGCTTCGTCAGACCTTCGACCAGCCGACCGATATCTTCACCGAACATCTCATCGATTTCGGCGCGCGTCGCACTCGTATCCTCGATCGTGTCATGCAGAAGAGCAACCGCGATGGTCGACTCGTCCAGATGCATTTCGGTGAGGATGGCGGCAACTTCCAGCGGATGGGAGATATAGGGGTCGCCATTGGCCCGCTTCTGCTGGCCATGCTTTTGCATCGCGTAAACATAGGCCTTGTTCAACAAGGCCTCATTCACATCAGGCTTGTATGTCTGAACCCGCTCCACGAGTTCGTATTGTCGCATCATGAATGGGATGCCCCGAAAAAGAAAGCGCGCCAATTGACGGGGACAGCCCCGCCGGATTGGCGCACGATGATACATAATCCAGGATAAGATTATGACGACAATGATTTACAGAGCGTAACCGGTTTGATCCGGCACCGCGCCCGATCTAGTAGTCGTCGTTCTTTTCTGGCGGCACAAGGCCTTCGATGCCGGCCAAAAGCTCTTCTTCCGACATCTGGTCGAAAGTGACGGTTTCCGGCGCATCGTCGTCTTCGTTTTCGCTTGTCGCGTTCGCGGCAATCGTAACCGGATCGGGTTCTGGCTCATCCACTTCCACATGCTTCTGCAGCGAGTGAATCAGATCTTCCTTCAGGTCGTCTGGCGAGAGGGTCTCATCGGCAATCTCGCGCAGAGCAACGACGGGGTTCTTGTCGTTGTCGCGATCAACCGTGATCTGAGAGCCTTGGGAAATCTGGCGCGCGCGGTGGCTTGCCAGGAGAACGAGCTCGAAGCGGTTGTCTACTTTGTCAATGCAATCTTCTACTGTGACACGGGCCATTGCCTGTCCTTTGCGGGTCTTGATGTCGCTGATTAATGGTCCCGATATAGACATTGTCCGCGAATTTCAAGTTTTTCCTCATTTCGCGTGGTTTGTCTCCTACGGGACGCAACCACCCACACCTTTCACTAGTTAGTGCAAATTGTAGCCATGGGTCTGGACTGCGAGGCAAACGAGCTTATATGAAAGCTTAATAATGTATCACAGACCAAGATGTTAGCTGGTATCCGATACTCTTATTATATTCGCGGCTGGGAGCCGCTTTGGAGGACCCCCTTTTTATGTTCGACCCACGTGAGAAAATTGCGCTCTTTATTGATGGGGCAAACCTCTACGCTGCATCGAAAAGCCTTGGTTTCGATATCGATTACCGCAAGCTGCTGAAGGCATTTCAGAAGCGTGGCTACCTGCTGCGCGCCTATTATTATACTGCCCTTATTGAAGATCAGGAATACTCCTCTATCCGTCCGTTGATCGATTGGCTCGATTACAATGGCTACAAGGTGGTGACCAAACCTGCCAAGGAATTTACCGACGCCATGGGCCGCCGCAAAATCAAGGGCAACATGGATATTGAACTTGCCGTCGACGCCATGGAGCAGTCGGAAACAGTCGATCACCTGGTTCTATTCTCCGGCGACGGTGATTTCACGACTCTGGTAGATGCGCTGCAGCGCAAGGGTCGCAAGGTGTCTGTGATTTCAACCATGTCGACGCAACCACCGATGATTGCCGACGATCTCCGTCGCCAGGCCGATCATTTTATCGACCTTCTGTCTCTCAAAGCGGAGATTGGACGTGATCCCAGCGAGCGCGCTTCTCGCGCACCAGTCGAGACCGCTGAAGCGGTAGACTAAAATCTCTCGCCTTCCCGCAGGCGCTGAGGATTGACCCTGGCGCCTGAGGTAACCCTACTAAAGGTTGATTTATGATTTTAGCAAATATTTAAGCATGGTTGTGTTTTTCTATCCCTGTTGATTTTTTTAGTGCGGTTGGGGAACACGCACGAACAGTAGGGGCTGTTTTACTATGACGGGGCTGCACAATAATTCTCAGTTGACCGAGCGACTTGATTTCCTCGGTCTCGATACGGAGCAGAGGCAAGATCTCGCCGCTCTCAAAACAACCATTACCGGCACGCTCAGCAGCTCGCTCGATGCATTCTACAAGAAGGCGAGAGCGGTCCCCGAGACAGCGAAATTCTTCTCAAGCGAAGCCCATATCCAGCACGCCAAAGGCATGCAGGTCAGCCACTGGACGCGAATTGCAACCGGTGTTTTCGACGCGGATTACACCAAGGCGGTGAGTGCCATTGGCCGCACCCATGCACGATTGGGGCTTGAGCCACGCTGGTATATCGGCGGCTACGCGCTGGTGCTGGAAGGCATCATCAAGGCGATCGTCGAATCCGAACTGAAGGGCTTTCTGGTCGAAAAAAAAGGCAAGAAGGTTGCCAAGGGCATTAGTGCCACGGTCAAGGCAGCGATGCTGGACATGGATTACTCGATCTCCGTCTATCTCGACGTGCTTGCCGACGAGCGTGCGAAGGTCGAGGCAGAACAGAAGCGCATGAAGGAAGAACAGGACCATGTTCTGGCGCTTCTCAACAGCGCGCTTGACCGGATGGCACAAGGTGATCTCACCTCGCGTATCGACGGCCCCATACCTGCAGAATTCACCGGCCTCAAGGAGAACTTCAACGCAGCGATCAGCCGCCTATCTGGTGCGTTTTCCGAGATCGTCGAAGAATCCCACAAGATTGCAAACAACACGCGAGAACTGACATCCTCGACCGACGATATGGCACGCCGCACAGAGCAGCAGGCCGCCTCGCTGGAAGAGACGGCAGCTGCAATCGACCAGATCACCACCATCTCCAAACAGTCGGCATCCAGAACGGAAGAAGCCCAAGCAATCGTCAAAAGTTCGGCTGAAGAAGCGGCCCGATCCCGTCACATCGTCAGCGAAGCCGTCGAGGCCATGAGCGCGATCGAGGGTTCGTCGCAGAAGATTACACAGATCATCAGCGTCATTGACGAAATTTCCTTCCAGACAAACCTTCTGGCGTTGAATGCCGGCGTTGAGGCAGCCCGTGCCGGCGAGGCTGGTAAGGGCTTTGCGGTCGTGGCACAGGAAGTGCGCGAGCTTGCGCAGCGCTCGGCGTCCGCTGCCAAGGAAATTCGCACGCTGATCGACAAGTCCTCGCAAGACGTCGCCCAGGGCGTCTCCCTCGTCAACCGCACCGGCGAAGCGCTGAATTCGATTGGCGGCAAGGTGGACGATATCCACGAGCATATCGGCGCGATCACCCAAGCAGTGCGCGAACAGGCCGTTGGTATCCAGGAAATCAATATGGCGATCAACAGCATGGATCAGCTGACCCAGCAGAATGCCGCGATGGTGGAAGAGACCAACGCTTCCACGCACGGCTTGAGCGACATCAGCAGCAATCTGGCAGCACTGATTTCACGCTTCCAGGTGGAAAAGTCGATGACCTATCAGCAGCACTATCGCGCAGCCTAGAGACCCGTTGCGTCTTTTTAGACGCACAAAGGACGCCTGTCTTCTTCGAATTTACGCATCCGGTATTACGAAAATCGGATCCGATTTCGCACCGATGCTGTTGCGAAAAGATGAAAGGGCCAGATGGCCCTCTCGTCAATCCACCTCCGGATCATATTCACGCGGCCCATCGTCCTTGGAAAAGAGGACGCAGGGGCCGCGAGATCCTCTCGGATCATAGGCAAATCCTTTTTCAGCCAGCGCCTGGGTGATGTCGCGAACGCCCGAAAGGCCATAGAGATGATCGTGGAGTTCGACGAAAATTCGCTCCACGCCGTCAAGTCTAGCATCGCGCAACAAATCACGCTCAGCACCTTCGATGTCCATCACCATCACGTTGATGTCGTGAAGGTGGATAAAGTTATCGATGTTCTCCGAGCCAATCTCGATACGGCTTTCATACGGCCCTTGCTGCTCGTCCATGGATGACATCCATAGATCGCGCCGGACATAAAAGACATGCTTGTCCGGCTTTCCTGCCGTCAGAAGCCCTTGAGCAAAACGCACATTGCTTGCGCCGTTGGCGGCAAGAATGCGTTCGGCAAGACGTGCGGTCGATGGATTTGCCTCGAACGCAAAAACCGAAACGTCGGGAATACGCGCGATGACCGAGGTGATGACGCCAATGCCGGAGCCAAGCTCCAGCACCCGGTCCCCAGCCTTGACTGCCCGTGTTACGCTACGGGCTTCTTTCGCTTCGTAGCTGCCATCCCTCAGCGCCTGCCAGATGATTGGCGAGACCTCGTCTGATGCCAATTGCAGGAGGACGCCATGTATCTCAAACGCTTCCATGTCGCGTCCTTTCATATTCTTTCCCGCGGAAAGTTAATCTTGTTCAATTGGAGTGGCGTGATGCTTTAAGACCTTCACGCATAAACGCCGTAAGCGGTAAGTTCGCTTGCAGGGACCGGTTTACCGATGAGATAGCCTTGGATCTGGTCGCAGCCCAGGTCTCGCATGTGTGCGAATTGTTCTTCCGTCTCCACACCTTCGGCAATCATCGTCATACGCAGTTTGCGGCCAAGTCCAACAACGAACTCGACGATTGCCAACGCATCCTGATTATCGGCGATATCGGAGAGGAAGGACTGGTCGATCTTGAGTTTATCGAAGGGAACGCGACGCAGATTGCCGAGGGACGAATAACCCGTACCGAAATCGTCCATCGCCATGCTGATGCCAACTGCCTTCAGGTTATCAAGAATGGCAAGCGTCTGGTCGCTGTTGCCCAAAAGCACGGACTCGGTGATTTCCAGTTCAAGACGCGCGGGATTGAGATTGCTCTTCTCCAAGGCGTCGACGACGTTTTGAATGAGGTTGCTGCTGTGAAGCTGCACGGGCGAAAGATTGATGGCTATCTTGATGTCAGGCTTCCACCGTGCAGCCTCCTTGCAGGCCGTTTCCATCACCCATTTCCCAAGCACGTTTATGAAGCCGGTTCTCTCCGCGACAGGAATGAACTCCGCCGGAGGGACGCGTCCGCGCACTGGGTGCGTCCAGCGCAATAGCGCTTCAAATCCGCAAATGCTGCGCGTCTCGGTCGATACTTGCGGCTGGTAGAAGACGTCCATTTCGTTGTTTTGGAGAGCGGCTTGCAGATCCGCTTCGAAGGATCGCTTTTCTGCCAACTGGCTTTGCATATAGGGCCGGTACACACTGAGGCTGCCCGCCCCTGCCCGCTTGGCTTCGTAGAGCGCAAGGTCTGCATGTTTCAGCAACTCGTCGGCATGAGACTGTCTATGGGAGATGGCGATACCGACGCAGGTACCAATTTTGATCTCCATGTCGTCGATGTAATATGGGCTGGCAATCCGTTCGACCAGACAACGGGCGAGATCCAGTGCCCTGTCCTCATCGAGATTGTCGGCAACGAGTGCGAACTCGTCACCGCCCAGTCGACAGATCAATTCCTGGTTTTTTCTGATCGGTAGAATGCGTGCCGCCACCGCCTGAAGAAGACTATCGCCGACATCGTGACCGAGCGTGTCGTTGATCTCCTTGAAGCCGTCGAGATCGAGGAGCAGTAGCGCCACCTTGTCGAGGCCAGAGGGTGGATCTAGCCTCCGCACGAGTTCACGTCGAAACAGGGCGCGGTTCGGAAGGTTGGTGAGAGCGTCATGATAGGCATCATACTCGAGGCGAAGATTATTTGACTGCAACTCTAACGTTGCAGTCTGTAATTCTTGCGTCAAAAGTGTGAGTTTCATCTGGGCGCGGTCCAGCAACTGATTGTGCCGCAGTAGGAGAAAGATCAGCGCCATCCCGCACAGAATCAGACCTCCAGCAAGTCCCGTATAGATAATGTGGAGCTTGCGAACCTCCGCGTGAGCAGCGTCGATGATCTCGACATCGTTGGCAACGGATGCCGCGGCCACAGATGTCAGCTGCGGAACAAGCCCGCTGATCGTTGGAAGCAGCGCTTTTGCCTCCGCAGGGCTTAAGTTGTCCAGCCTGTTATCGACATCGTCGAGGACTTGATTGACGTCGCCAATGACCCGGCGCATGTCCGGCTTGGCATCAATAAAAGTGGCAAGGCTCCCTTCCTTGAGGGAGCTCATTCTACCGAGGACGATGTCGAGGCGAAGACGCACTTCGTCCTTATCGACACCCTCGATACCAAGAGCATATTCCGCAAGGAGACTTTGGAAACGGACATATTCGCCCACGGTCTGGCTCACAGCCCATGAGTCGTTATAGCGAGCGAATTTCTGGAGCGCGTTCTGCCGCTCAGCTATCACATAAGCGATATAGCCGGTGGCGAGTATGAAGCAGCAAACAACGACTGCCAGCGCCTTTCGCAAATTTCACCTTTATTCAACTATGAGTTTGGCCACTTGCCAAGCGGAGCGCGTGTAGTAGGTCTGCGATTGAAGCTCTGGAATGCTATCATAGGGATATATGATGAAGAGCGGCCCTTTGTCCCTGACCTGCATATATTCCCCGTCGCGCTTCATGGCAAGAATGACATTGTACTGGGTAAAATCCTTCACAGGAATCGAGCTGACGTAATCGTTCAGCGCCACAGCCTTCACGGTCTCCCCTTTGGCGCCCACAAAGTCCAAAAGCTTCGCCATGGGCACCCCTTCGAAACGAACGCGCGTTTCGTACCACGGCGTCTGGGTTTCGATGGTCACCAATCCCATCTTTTCCAGCATGTCACGATCGAACTGCGCCGTACCGTTGACGTTGGTGTTGGCGATGTTGCCGGAGATGGTGAGGATGGGCTTGCCCTTGGGCGCAGGAAGGCTTTGCGAATATGCAGCACCCGTGGAAACACAGAGGAGCAGAAGGCAGAATGTGAAGCGAATGATAGTCATGGGAGCACGCCCTTCGAGCCAGCTTGACGGAGGAGAGACCGCTCCACAACCTCCGCCTTAAGGTTATCCTAAATTAGAATGTATTGAACTATCGTCGCGCAGTTTCGATCCATGGAGACGAGACGAAGCTTCAATGGGTCTTATGATACGTGCCTTCACATTACTTAAACACCAGGAAAAGAATCATCCTATGCGAGAGCCCGAAAGGCGCTCTCTCCTAGCGTTTCTTTTTCCGATGGTAACAATGAATTTTGTCAGCCGCGTTTAAACTTTCGGCGATAGATAATGATCTGTTAACAATTTGATACTGAGCAATTCCGTTTCCGCTTCGTCGGCGGCACCACGATCTACGGCATGGACACGAAAATCGTAATCGATTCTGCAAAAGCGCGATGCGTAGATCCCATCAGCTAGAGCGCCCCTTGTGCGTCCAACAAGACGCGTGGCACTTTAGCGGCTTGCCTCATCAACCGCCGGTTTTCAGCAACCTGGACTTTTGACGATTCCAGTCCCGTTCCCTCTCCGTCTCACGCTTGTCGTGAAGCTTTTTACCCTTTGCCAGAGCCAGTTCAAGTTTCGCGCGTCCCTTGTCGTTGAAGTAAATCTTCAACGGCACCAACGTCATGCCGTCGCGATTGATGCCTGCGCGCAGACGGTTAATCTCACGCTTGTTGAGCAGCAACTTGCGGCGACGGCGAGGCTCGTGATTGAAGCGGTTTGCCTGAAGATACTCGGGAAGATGTGAGTTGATCAGCCAGATTTCGTCGCCCTCGTCGGACGCGTAGGATTCAGCGATATTAGCTTTGCCCTCACGCAGCGATTTTACCTCGGTGCCAGTCAGCACAAGCCCGGCCTCATAGGTGTCGAGTATTTCGTAATTGAAGCGCGCCTTGCGGTTTTCCGCGACGACCTTGTTCACGATGCGCTGGCTGCCTTTGGGGGCCATGTGTCCTGATCCAATTCTCTGCCCGCACACCGAATGGTGTGCGACTTTCGGCGCTTATGTAATCAAAGCAGTGCCGAAAGTGAAGATGCGCGGCTTGCGCGCATCTGTCTTATCATATCGGTGCACGCGCTTTGCCGCGTTTAGCTCGTCAGGCCCGCATGTTTAAGCGCCGCATCGATTGCCGCTTCTGTCGCGGGCTCCAGCGTGTCCATCAGTGGCGAGCGGACCTTTCGGCTGCCGTTGCGCGTGCGCGAGACCGCATATTTGGTGCCGCAAACGCCGGGCTCCATGAAGATGGCCTTGTGGAGCGGCATCAGGCGGTCCTGGTAATCAAGCGCGAGCGCGTAATCGCCAGCGGCCATCGCCGCCTGGAATTCGGCACATAGGCGCGGCGCCACGTTCGCCGTGACCGAGATACAGCCGACACCACCGTGCGCGTTGAAACCAAGCGCCGTGCCATCTTCTCCAGACAACTGCACGAACTCCTTACCGCAGTGAATGCGCTGCTCGGAAACGCGATCAAGCTTACCAGTGGCATCTTTCACGCCAACGATGTTCTTGTGCGCCTTGACGAGTGCGCCCATCGTCTCAGGCATCATATCAATGACCGAGCGCGGGGGGATATTGTAGATGATGATGGGAAGATCGACCGCTTCCGCAACAGCCGAAAAGTGAGCGAAAAGTCCCTTTTGCGTCGGCTTGTTGTAATAGGGGGTGACGACCAGAAGCGCATCCGCCCCGACTTCCTGAGCGTGCAGTGCAAGCTCGATCGCCTCACTGGTGTTGTTGGAGCCAGCACCGGCAATCACTGGGACCCGCTTGCCCGCGACCTCGACGCACAGCTCGACCACACGTTTATGCTCGTCGTGCGACAGGGTCGGCGACTCCCCCGTGGTGCCGACGGGCACAAGGCCGCTGCTGCCTTCGGCAATCTGCCATTCCACATGGGCGGCGAAAGCCGTTTCGTCCACAGCGCCCTCGGCGGTAAACGGCGTAATCAGGGCGGGAATAGATCCCTTGAACATGCAAAACTCCTTGCGGTGAGCCAGTTCATGCTTCAGCCGCATTCCGTGGTTAAAACGGTGTCACATTAGTTGGGAGCCAGTCGCCCCACAAGCTTTAACCGCGGCTTTTGTCCAGGAAACGTAAATAGTTTCACGGTCGAGACTGGTGGTCGGCTCCATGACAAAAGCGACGGGTTTGGAGCGCTTTGTCAGCGCAATGTTACCGAAATTTGATCGAATGGAAGTCATTCGCTTTAAGGTTTCGTTAAGGCTACGAGCAGCTAATGGATGCAAGGGCGGTTGTCTGTGGAGCTTCACATACAGGGCTACGTGACACACGGGATGTCGCCAAGGTGCAACCTCTTGTCTTTTGCGATGAGGTTGTAGTCGGGTTCGATACTGTCGGCTGGTGAGTAAGGGATGAAGAGAACAGCAGTTTTTGGCCTGATGGCAGCGGGGATCGTCGCGACCGTGTGGAGCGCTTGGGCTGGACCAGCCTCAGAGGGCGTTGTTCCCCTGCCCTTCGCGCGCCCCAACACGCCCGCCGTTCCGGCTTTTCTGCCCGCCTCACCGGAGGTAACGGGCTCGATCATCCGCCCGGCAAACCCGCTTGACGTATCACAGCTTAAAGCAGGCCTCGACGCGCTTTCCAACAGAGATGCCAGTGGAGCGATCGCTATCCGCAACAGTCTCCCCGCGACCAGCCTCGACCGTCACATCCTGACATGGGCAATTGCCATATCGGGGCAGAGAGGTGTTTCCTCGGCGGAGATTGCCGCGGCTCAACGGGAGCTGGAAGGCTGGCCAGGCCTCTCGACTCTGAGGGCAAACTCAGAGCGGGCGATGCTGCGAGAAAATCCATCTGCTGCACAGGTGCTTGCAGCATTTGGCTCTTCCAGACCGGAAACACCCGAGGGCACCATCGCGTTGGCGCATGCCCTCGCCTCATCTGGCAACGCTGCTCGCGCCCAGCAACTCATTCGTCAGCTGTGGGTAAGCGAGGGTATGGACACCGATTTAGAAGATCGGGTGATCGCCGAGTTCGGAAACGTTCTGTCGTCGGCCGATCATAAGGCCCGGATGGACTACTTGATGTATCGCAGCCGTGTCAGTCAGGCCAAACGCTTTGGCGATCTTGGCAAAGCGCAATCGCTCTACAAGGCCTGGGCTGCGGTTCTTCAACGCGCCAACAATGCCCCGGCCCTATTGAATGCTGTCGAAGCCTCCTGGCGGAACGACCCGGTTTATCTCTTTGCCCAAATCGAAAATCTTCGTCATCAGCAGAAATATGAGGATGCTGCCAAGCTTCTTGCACGCGCCCCAAAGGACAGCGGCAAGCTCGTCAATCCTGGAGAATGGTGGAACGAGCGCCGGATTATTGCTCGCGGACTTGCCGATCTTGGTGACTTCCAGGGCGCCTATCGCGTCGTGGCGAACCATGCAGCAACCGCGCCCGTCGATGTTGCGGATGCGGAGTTTCACGCCGGCTGGTACGCTCTGTGTGCAATGCACGACCCGGCGCTCGCCGCGCGGCATTTCAATGCGCTGCTCACGGCCTCAAACCGGCCTCTTTCCGCCTCGCGTGCTTATTATTGGCTAGGGCGCGCTGCAGAGGCTGGTGGCCCGGGCCAGGCGCGCGACTATTTCTCCAAAGCCGCGGCTCATCCAGGCACATTTTATGGTCAGCTCGCTGCCGCGCGCATCGGCGTTACGACCCTCAACGTGACCTACCCGTCTCCGAGCGCTGCAGACCGCGATCGCTTCGCTGGACGCGAAGCAGTGCGTGCCATCGAACGATTGGAAGCGGCTGGCTACAGCTGGCGTGCGGATGGGATTTATCGCGCGCTTGCGGACCAGATCGACAGCCCCGGTGAGTTGGCGATTCTCGCGTCGCGCGCCGAGCGTAACAACAACCACCAGGTCTCGCTGCAGATCGGCAAAACGGCCTTCAGCCGCGGCATTGATGCCGCGGCCCTTGCCTACCCCATCGGCGTCATTCCCGTGAGCGCCAATATATCCGGGTCCGGCAAGGCGCTGGCCTATGCCATCGCCAGGCAGGAGAGCGCCTTCAACCCCGCAGCCGTCTCGCCAGCGAATGCCCGCGGTCTGCTTCAACTTCTCCCTGGAACAGCCAAAGGTGTCGCCAGCCGTCACGGCATGGCCTATACTCAAGCCAAGCTCACCACGGACGCGGGATATAACGCAACTCTTGGCGCTCACTATCTCGGAGAGCAGATCGACAGCTTCGGCGGTTCCTACATCCTCACCTTCATCGCCTATAATGCCGGGCCGAAGCGTGTACCGGAATGGATCGCTCGCTACGGAGATCCGCGTGGCAAGCCTATCGATGAAGTCGTCGACTGGATCGAGCGCATTCCCTTCCCGGAGACGCGCAATTACGTGCAGAGGGTGATGGAAAACTATCAGGTCTACAAGACCCGCCTCGGCCAACAAGCCGACATCGTCAACGACTTGCGCAACGGCCGAGCAGGTTGAGGGCAAAGGATCCCGCATCCGCCAATCATCGAATAACGCGATCGCTGGCTTACGTAAGGAATGAAGCGCGCCGCTACTGTTAGTCTGTTACGTGCTCGAGCTTCAGGTTCTGGCACCTGCCAAGTTGCGGCACTCATAACGGACCTTCTGCATGGTGACCAAGAACAGCGGCCCATTCTAGTTGGACGCCGGCCATTGATGGCCAGCCATTCAACCCTCTCAAAACAAAAAGCCCGGCAACGAGGCCGGGCTTTGTCATAGCGTCAAACTTGCGATTAGAAGTCGCGCTGCAGGCGAACGAAGCCGGTCCAGAATTCCGGACGATTTTCTTCGTCGTAGTAGTTTGCCGTTACCTTGGTGGTGAAGCCTTCGACGACCTTGTAATCAACCGTCAGACCAGCAGTCCAGGCGTCATTGTTGGACCAGCCGGTGTTGACGATGTCGAATGCTGCATCTTTCGTCGCCACGTTGCCGAGCCACTGAACGCCTGGCGTAATGGTCAGCTTGTCGGTGACCTTGTACGCGTATTCTGCGACGACTGCCCACTCGGACAGCGCGTAGTAGGCATTGACGCCAGAAGCGTAGACGCCAGCGAAGCTAAAGGCGCCAGGGCCGACATCGAAAGCACCGATCAAGCGGACAGCACCGTCTTCACGATCAGTGTCGTAACCGCCGATGAGCGACAGGCTGCCTCCGCCGAATTTGCCAGCAAGGCTTCCAGCGATACCGACATTGTTGTCGACCGTGGTGTCACCAACAAAAGTGATGCCTTCTAGTTCGTCGACTGAGATACCTGCAGTGAATGCGCCGGCGTCGTAAGAGTAGCGAATGGAGTTGAAGAGCGTGTTGGAAGACAGCAGGTCCGTCTCGCCGGAGAGATCGTCATCCCACCAGCTGTAGAACTTGCCGACCTTCAGACCGCCGAGTTCGATGAAAGCCTGATCGACAAAGAGGGCGGAACCGGTGTCGGCGGTGTTCGTAGCGGAGGCAGCAGCGGAGCCGCTGTCGGCGTTACCACGGAAGCCGATGAAGCCGCGCAAAGCGCCAAGTTCGGTGTCCGAACGAACGTCCATTTCGAACTGCGCGCGTGTGAAGCTGTCCCAATCGGACGTACCAGACTCATTACGCCCAAAATCTGTCTCGAAGCGGATGTAACCGCCGAACTTCAGGCAGGTCTCTGTGCCTGGAATGTAAAAGAAACCAGCGCCGAACGCGTCGCACACTCGGACATATTCGAGCGGCTCAGGCTCAGCAGCGACGATAGCGTCGGCAGCATGTGCGCTGGACACGGTTACGAGTGCAGCGGCGGCACCAAACAAAAAGTTCTTGATGTGCATATCGATCTCCAAGCCAATCAGGAGAAGCAGCGGACAAATCGCAAACATGCGTTGCTTCTTAAGTTCGATTAGACGCAAAGACGCACCGCAGCGCAACAAGCATCAAGTAATTCGGGAACCTTACGATCTCCTTCTTTTGTGACTGTGGCGTAAGCACAACAAATTGTGATCGGCGCTGGAACTTTTCGAATCAGCCATCTGAAAAAGAGAAACGAAAAAACCCGGCTCGAGAGCCGGGTTTCCATTATTGACAAAGTCAGGTTAGATTAGAACGAACGCTGAAGGCGGACGAAACCAGTCCACTGCTTCGGGTTGTTGTCGATGTCGACGTAGTTCGCTGCAATCTTCGTGGTCAGGCCTTCGGTGATCTTGTAGTCAACCGTCAGACCGCCCTTCCAGCCGTCGTTGTTAGTGAAGGTGTCCTGCGTCAGGAGGCCGTAGTTGCCGTAGTACTGGACGCCAGGGGTAACCGTCAGGCGATCGGTTGCCTTGTAAGCGTATTCAGCAGCAACTGCCCACTCAGATGTTGCATAGTAAGCGTTTGCGCCGGAGGCCCAGACACCAGCGAGACCGAGCGTGCCAGGACCAACGTCAGCCGTTGCGATGATGCGAGCAGCACCGTTGCTACGGTCTACGTCGTAGCCACCGATGACGTCGATCGCCGCGCCGCCGAACTTGCCACCGATGTTGCCGGAGAAGCCAACGTTGTTAGGCTGGTCGCCAGTTACGGTGTAGGTTACGCCTTCCAGTTCGTCGACCGACAGACCGGCGTGGAACGTGCCAGCGTCGTAGGTGTAACGAATGGAGTTGAACAGCGTGTTGGAAGAAAGATCGTCCGTTTCGCCGGAGAGACCATCGTCCCACCAGTTGTAGAACTTACCGACCTTCAGGCCGCCCAGTTCGATGAACGCCTGCTCAACGAATACAGCGTCCGTAGCAACGGTTGTGCCAGCGTTGTCAGTGTTGCCCTGGAGGCCGATGTAGCCACGCAGAACGCCGAGCTCGGTGTCGGATCGTGCGTCAATGTTGAACTGAGCGCGAGAGAAAGCATCCCAGTCAGACGTACGGCCGTTCTGGCCAAGAGCTGCGTTAGTACCCGTACCACGGTTGACGTCAACCTGGAAACGAACGAAGCCGTCGAACTTCAGGCAGGTTTCGGAACCAGGAATGTAGAAGAAGCCAGCGCCGAAAGCGTCGCAAACGCGAACGTATTCCAGGGGCTCAGGCTCAGCAGCGACGATAGCGTCAGCGGCCTTTG
>NZ_JBBKAQ010000002.1:0-136241 GCF_037722385.1 Agrobacterium larrymoorei | reverse complement strand
TAAACGATAGTTTCGCGATATCTGTCAGACAGGTGTCAAAACCATATCAATTATGTGACTTTCCATAGGTGTTCGGCGAGAAAACCGTGAGCACAAAGCCTGGCTCACGCGCGCGCCACGTTTTTGCCGCGACTTGCTCCTATCTCCAATTCTTAACGAACAGTTACATCGAACTGGGGAATGCGCGAGCAGCGGTCGCGCATATGTTTGACTCCTCTGTCCGAAAGTTGCACATCTTCGTCCCATGACTTCTGGAGATAACATGAAGAAACGGTCGCGACAGGCATGACGGCGGATCGAGATATGATCCGTACGCTCGGGACCGAGCCGCCAATTCTGGCGGAGGGCCGGCGAGCACCCGACCGACGCGAGATCTCCATCCGCTGGCTAAGCGGGACATTTCTCACCGGGATTACATCTTCCATACTGATGGGCGTCGCGCTTTTCGCAGCCCTTGACGGACGTCAGCAGTTGGCCATTCCGGCAGAAGCCTTCGCGCGCGGGGATATGGAGCATTCGCTTTCCGAGACGGTTCGCCGCGGCACCCGCCTGGTGGCGCCCAATATCGCAGCCCGTCCTTCCGACCGCGCCGTTCTTGAAGTCTCCACCGTCATCCATGATGGTGACAAGGAAGTGGTTCGCAAGGTCCCCTTCGCTCATGTGAAGATATCGCTGGCGGCCAATTACAGCGCGCAGGATGATTATCCGGCATTCGATCCGCTCAACATTTTTGCCACCGACGACGAGCCCGAGGCTACCGGCGCTAGCAAAACCGGAACGATCTACGGATCCGAGGTGGAATCGGAAGTCAGCCTGAAATCGGTTCCTTTCCCGACGAAGCACAGCCCCTTTGCCTATGCAGGCGCGATGAGTTTCGATGAGGTGGAAGAAGCCGTTCGCTCCAACGGTTCAATATTGACGGATGGCAACGAGCAGCTTGCCGCTCTCTATTATATCGATCCACGGCGTTTCGAGGCCGATGAGGATGTGGACATCACGGCCGGGCTTTCGGCCCGCGTCGTTGAACAGAACATGTCGGTATCGACGCCCCAGGCGCCGACGGTGAAATTGCCCGAATATGCCGACGACGTCATTCCCGTGCGTCAAAATCAGACGATGGAAGCCGCCCTTTTCGGTGCAGGTTACTCCAAAGAACAAGCAAAGCAGACCGCCACCGCGCTCGCATCCGTCAATGGAACGCCTGATCTCCAGGCAGGAGATGTTCTGCGCATCGGTATTTTGCAGGATGATGAGAAGAGTGACATCGTTCGCGCCAGCCTGTACCGCAAGAACCGTCACATCGTAACAGTGGCTGCCAACGACAAGAAGACGTTTGTCGCAGCGAGTGAACCGCCGCAACTCGACGCGGTGGCGACGGCCTTTGACGGTGGCAATGCGCCGATGACCGCCAACCGTGACTTGCCGCGGGTTTATGATGGCGTTTATCGCGCAGCGCTGGCCTACGGCATGAACCAGAACATGGTGTCGCAGCTCATCAAGCTCTTGGCGAGCAGCGTCGATTTCCAGGCGCAGCTCAAGCCCTCGGATTCGCTCGAGGCTTTCTTCTCGGTCGAAGGACCGGACGGCAAGGCGACCGATCAATCCGAGTTGCTGTATGTCAACGCCAAGTTCGGTGACAACCAGACGCGTTTTTATCGCTTCCAGAACCCGGATGATGGCAGCGTCGATTATTTCGATGGCGAAGGCAAAAGTATCCGCCAGTTCCTGCTGCGTAATCCGGTTCCAAACGGTCGCATGACATCCGGTTTCGGCATGCGCCGCCACCCTGTTCTGCGCTTTAGCCGCATGCATACCGGCACCGACTGGGCCGCCCCGCGTGGAACACCCATTATCGCCACGGGTAATGGCGTCGTGGAGAAGGCTGGATGGGCCTCCGGTTACGGCAACCAGACCTTGATCCGCCATGCCAATGGTTACGTTTCCTCCTACAATCACCAGAGTGCCATTGCCAAAGGCGTGGTGGAAGGGGCGCGTGTAACACAGGGCCAAGTGATCGGTTATGTCGGTTCCACGGGTCTATCGACAGGTGCCCATCTGCATTACGAGCTGATCGTCAACGGCACGAAAGTGGATGCGATGAAGGTTCGCCTTCCGGGCGGCAAGTCACTGTCCGGCCAGGCGCTGGCCCGCTTCTCAGACGAGCGTCGCCGTATCGACAATCTCCTGAACATCGACGGCAAGGGCGAGCAGGTCGCCAGCCGCTAATAAAGGTTTGGCACGTGCGAGCGCGGCCTAAAGCATCGGCCCGAAATCGGAATCGATGTTTGGAATAGAAAGATGCCTGGATTTCCAGGGAGAGCGTCCTGTTTGCATAGATGGACGCACACCGCTTCAGGCACCGCGAGGTTAAGCGCGCTTGACTGCCGGAAAAATCTTTGCCCGGCGAATGACGACATGGCCGTGATCTCCGGCCTCAACCGAAGATTCCGGCGGCACGTCGAATTCAAGCAGATCACCCTCTTTCGTCGTCGCGATCACACGTCGCTCCCCTGCCCTGTCCAGAACACGGGTGACTTGCGCGGGAATGCCATCATGCAGATCCTCCCATTCCAGGTCCGCGGGACGAGCATAGATCTCGACTGGACCGTCCGCCTGACCGTAGGCAAACTGAACCTCGGTATTTCCGACATAGACCTTGCCGTTCTTCGCGACACCGGAAACCTTATTGGTGTCTCCCAAAAAGGTCATGACGAACGCGCTGTTCGGCTGACGGCAGACCTCTTTCGGCGTGCCCTGCTGGACGATCTCGCCCTGGTTGAGGATGACAACGCGATCCGCCAGATCGAGCGCCTCTTCCTGGTCATGGGTAACAAAGATCGTGGTAATACCGAGCTCGTCGTGGATTTCTCGCAGCCAGCGACGCAGGTCGCGACGAACATTTGCGTCGAGCGCGCCGAAGGGTTCATCGAGGAGAAGGACCTTCGGATCGACGGAAAGTGCGCGTGCCAAGGCAACGCGTTGCCTTTGCCCACCAGAAATCTGGGCAGGGAACCTGTCGCCCAGCCCCTCAAGCCTTACGAGCCGTAGTAACTCGTGAACGCGCGCTTCGATTTCGGCGCCGCTCCGCTTCACCCGCGACACCTTCATCCCAAAAGCGATGTTCTCGTTTAGCGTCATATGCGGAAAGAGCGCGTAATGCTGGAAGACGAAGCCGACGCCTCGGTCGCGAACAGGAATATTCGTCGCATCCGTGTCACCGAAATAGATATGGCCGCCATCGGTATATTCGAGTCCTGCGACCATGCGCAAAATTGTCGTCTTGCCGGAGCCGGAAGGGCCAAGAAGCGCAAGCAATTCTCCGCTTTCGATATCGAGCGAGACATCGCGCACCGCTCGAAACGCGTCGAAGGTTTTGACCACATTTTGCAGGCGGATTTTCATGAACTCGTCTCCGTGGCGGCCGTATTGGCGACGCTGACTTTTTTACGGCCGCGACCTGCACCCCGCCGCTCCAATGCGACTTTGGCGATGATGGTGACAACGGCAAGCGCCGCAAGAATGGAGGCGGAGGCAAAAGCGCCAGCGGCCTGATAATCGTGATAGAGCAACTCGATGTGTAGCGGCAGCGTGTTGGTTTGCCCGCGAATGTTGCCGGACACGATGGAAACCGCGCCGAACTCGCCCATCACGCGAGCGTTGCATAGCACCACGCCATAAAGCAGCGCCCATTTGATGTTGGGCAGGGTGACAGAGAAGAAGGTGCGCCAGCCGGATGCGCCAAGCGAGGTTGCAGCCTCCTCCAGATCGCGACCTTGCGCCTGCATCAGCGGGATGAGTTCACGCGCGACAAAAGGCGCGGTAACGAACATCGAGGCGATGACGATGCCGGGCAAGGCAAAGAGGATCTTGATTTCGTAAGCGTCGAGCAACGGGCCGAAGAGCCCCTGCAAGCCGTAGACGAAGAGATAGGCCACGCCGGCAACAATGGGGGAAATAGAAAAGGGGATCTCTACGATCACCAGCAGAAAGCGTTTGCCCCAGAAATCGAACTTGGTGATCGACCAGGCAGCAGCAACACCGAACAGGGTGTTCACCGGCACAGCGATCAGGGCCGTGATCACCGTCAGCATGATGGCGTGACGCGTATCGGGATGATTGATGGTCGCGGCGTAGGCTTTCAAACCTTGAGAAAAGGCTTCGACAGCGATGACCAACAGAGGAGCCACGACCAGAAACGCGCCGACGATGAGGGCGAAGCCGATCAGGCTACGACGCACCCAAGGCGCATCGCCGACACGCGGCGGCTTACGGAGGAAAGAAGAAGCACTCATTCTCTAGCTCCTGACCGTGTAGCGCAACGCACGAGACTGCAGGTAGTTGGTGAGTGCCAGCATGACGAAGGCGGTGACCAGAAGCACGGACGCGATCGCGGCCGAGGCCTGATAATCATATTCCTCTAGCCGGATGAAGATCAGCAGCGAGGTGATTTCGGTCGAAAAAGGTTGATTGCCTGCAATGAAGATGATGGCTCCGAATTCTCCCAGGCTGCGCGCAAAAGACAGTGAAAGGCCTGCGAGAAGCGCTGGCATCAGAAGCGGCAGGATGACCTTGCGGAAAATTTCGAAGTCGGATCCGCCAAGCGACTGAGCAGCCTCTTCCAATGCGGGGTCCAGGTCTTCAAGCACGGGCTGAACGGTGCGCACGATGAATGGCAGACTGGTGAATGCCATCGCCACTATGATACCGAGCGGTGTGTACGCAACCTTAATTCCAAGGTCTGCCAGTACGGAGCCGAACCAACCATTGCCTGCAAAGAGTGCTGTTAGCGCAATCCCCGCCACGGCCGTCGGCAGCGCGAAGGGCAAATCCACGATGGCATCGACCAGCCGCCAGCCGGGGAAGCGATAGCGCGTCAACACCCATGCTAGAGCAAGACCGAAGATGACGTTGAAGACCGTTGCAGCCAGCGCACAAAGGACGGTTACACGGTAGCTCGCGACGGCGCGCGGAGACGATATGATGCTCCAATATTCTGCCGGTCCAAGGCTTGCTGCCTTGAAGACAAGTGCTGCCAAAGGAAGAACGACGATGATGCCGACGTAAAGCAGTGCGACGCCGAGCGACAATTTCAGCCCTGGCAGGACATTGCGTTTCAAATCTTCCCCCTTTGCATCAGCGAAGGCTCAGCTTCGAGACGCAGCATTGAGACGCACATAATCGAAAATCGACCCGGCGGGTATTCCGCCGGGTCGATGTTGATCTGTGCCATAGAACGATTAGCGATTGCCGTAAAGCGCATCCAGTTTTCCGCCAGAGGCGAAATGCTCTTTCTGGATCTTGTCCCAGCCGCCGAAAACATCATTGACGTTGACGAGGCGAATGCTTGGGAACTGGTCCTTGAACTCGGTCGCAATCTTTTCGTTATGAACGCGGTGGCCGAACTCGGCAGCGATACGTTGACCGTCTTCCGTGTAAAGGAAGTCGAGATAGGACTTTGCCAACTCGCGAGAACCGCGTTTATCGACAACCTTATCCACGACCGCAACTGGGAATTCGGAAAGCAGGCTGACAGACGGAACGACGCCTTCGAATTTATCGGTGCCATATTGCTTGGCGATGCCGCGCGTTTCGGCCTCGAAAGTAATCAGGACGTCGCCGATTTCGCGCTCGACGAATGTGGTCGTGGCAGCGCGGCCTCCGGTGTCGAACACCGGAACGTTGGCAAATATCTTCTTGATGAACTCGTCCACCTTGGCTTGGTCGCCATTAAATTTCTCATTGGCGAAAGCGACAGCCGCCAGATAGGTGTAACGAGCGTTACCCGAGGTCTTCGGATTCGGAAACACGATCTTCACGTCCTCCCGAACAAGATCGTCCCAGTCCTTGATGTTCTTGGGATTGCCCTTGCGCACAAGAAAAGACGGGAAGGAATAGAAGGGCGACGCGTCGTTCGGGAAATCCTTCTGCCAGTCTGCAGAAACGAAACCCTGCTTCACCAGAAAGTCGATGTCTGTGACCTGGTTGAAGGTGACGACATCTGCGGCCAGACCTTCGACGATGGCGCGTGCCTGCTTGGACGTACCGGCGTGAGACTGATCGATCGTTACACCCGGATGCGTTTTGATGAAGGCAGTATTTTCGGCCGCGAACAACTCGCGCGCCACGTCGTAGGACGCGTTGAGGAGCGTCTTAGGCTCCTCGGCTGATACTGTGGTGGAAATCAAAGCAGCAAATGCCGCGCCGATCAGCGCAATCCGGTTCATGTAAGCCCCCATGATATTCATTGGAGGCGGACAATAGAAGAGTAAGGCGCGCTTCGCGAGGAACCCAAAACCCCAAGAGGCCCCATACTGAGAATGTTAAACTCTACAGATGGCCTTTCCTGCAGCAATTTTCTGCAACTGCAACGCACTTAGCGATAGGTACATGGCGGGCTAGAGACGATCGCCCAGTCCATTCGCCTTGCGATTAATCAGGACATGTAGCCCTGCCGACTTTTGGGCTTCCGCGTTTCGGTCTGTCGCTAAGCTTCGGATTGCTGCGTCGCCAAAATTTTTTCGATTGCGTCACTTCCAAAACCCTTTTTCCAGAGTTCGGATGTCACCGCTCGATCACGTAACATTTATCATATGGAGGGAGGACAGGGCATCCGAAAGCCTATTCATTGTTTCAGAGAAACGAGAATCGCTGCTTATTGCGACGCAGCAAATTGACTTGACCGTCTGCCGAATCGTGGCATCTACTAGTGCCAACGAAGACCGCGGCTCATTCCTGTCCAGCGTTGCCGCCGGACCATGCAGACAGCCCCCAACGGGATGAAGGCGTTATTCCAGGAGATAGACATGCAGGTTTCAGAACAAGAGTGGATCAGCAAGCGGGCTTACACACTTTGGGAGAGCGAGGGCCGGCCGCACGGCCGTGACGCCGAGCATTGGGAGCAGGCTAAGAAGGAATTCACTCTGCTGCAAAGCACAAAGGCGACGAAACCTGCGCACCGCAAAAAGGGCGAGGTGAAAATTGCTTCCATCGCCTCCGAAACCATAAAGTCGAAGACCCGCGCCAAGAAGGCATCAACCAAGTAAGCGCATCGGCACATCCAGTCTGCACAAAAAAGCCTCGCACATTAGACTGCCCAACACCTTTGGGCGGTTCATTGCGCGGGGCTTTAAATATCAATGGGCAAGATGATTAAGGGCATGCCGCGCTCATCTTCTCAGCGCGACATAAGTCGTAACAAGACCCAATGCAGGGAAGCGTCTGGGAGAGACCGCTCCGTGCCTTAGAAGGTCAGGGCGCGATCGCCGCTCTCGTCCTTGATGCGGCTCGGCAAGCCGATCTTGTTCAAGATGTTGAGGAACGGCTGCGGCGGCAATTCTTCGACATTGGCCATCTGCTTCACGTCCCACTCACCAGTCGCGATCAGCATGGCGGCGGCAACCGGGGGAACACCCGCTGTGTAGGAAATACCCTGCGAGCCGACTTCTTCGTAAGCTTCCTTATGGTCAGCCACGTTGTAGATGAAGACTTCGCGTTCCTTGCCGTCCTTCGTGCCCTTGACGATATCGCCAATGCAGGTTTTTCCAACATAATCCGGCGCCAACGAAGATGGATCGGGCAGCACGGCCTTGACGACCTTCAACGGAACGACCTCCAGACCTTCGGCCGTCTTGACCGGCTTTTCCGAAAGAAGACCGAGGTTCTTCAGAACGGTGAAGACGTTGATGTAGTGATCGCCAAAGCCCATCCAGAAACGCACATCCGCGCCGTCCATATTCTTGGACAGCGAGTGCACTTCATCATGGCCCGTCATGTAGGCCTTCTGCTTGCCGACGACCGGCAGATCGAACTCCTGACCGACTTCGAACATCTGGTTCGTCTGCCACTCGCCCTTCTGCCAGGAATAGACCACACCGGTGAATTCGCGGAAGTTGATCTCCGGATCGAAGTTGGTGGAGAACCAGCGGCCGTGGCTGCCAGCATTGATATCGACGATATCAACGGAGGTAACCTTGTCGAAATACTCGTCCTTGGCCAGACGCGCATAGGCATTCACCACACCCGGATCGAAGCCGACACCCAGAATGGCGGTGACGCCCTTTTCCTTGCACTCGGCAGCACGCTTCCACTCGTAGTTTCCGTACCACGGCGGCGTCTCGCAAATCTTTTTTGGATCCTCATGGATCGCAGTATCCATATAGGCAACACCTGTGTCCATACAGGCCTGAAGAACGGACATGTTGACGAAGGCCGAACCAACGTTGATGACGATCTGGACGCCAGTCTTTTCTATCAAGGCCTTTGTTGCCTCGATATCCATCGCGTCCAGCGCATGGGCTTCAAGTTTTACCTCTGTCTTGAGGCTCTTCTTTTCACGTACGGATTCGACAATCTTGCGGCACTTATCGACAGTGCGTGACGCAATATGAATGTCTCCCAATACATCGCTATTCTGGGCGCACTTATGCGCCACGACCTGTGCTACGCCACCGGCGCCGATGATGAGAACGTTCTTCTTCATTTCAGGTGATGCCTCCTTTTCCCCGCAGGGATGGCTTTTTGAGAAAGAGTGCTACATGCGCTTGTTTTCGAAACGCGCTGTCACGACAGACTTTGCTGATAGTCGACAAAGTCGAATTCACGTACGGTGCGAATGCTGCCGTCCAGTTCCTTGATGGCGATCGCCGGCATCTTCACGCCATTGAACCAGTTCTTTTTGACCATTGTATAGCCGGCAGCGTCCTGGAAGGAGACGCGGTCGCCGACCTTCAGTTCGTTTTCGAACTTGAACTCGCCGAAGACATCGCCTGCAAGGCAGGACTTGCCGCATACCATGTAGGAATGCTCGCCTTCGTTGGGCGCCACTTTCGCATTCTCGCGATAAATCAAGAGATCCAGCATATGGGCCTCGATGGAGCTATCGACGATGGCGAGATTTTTGCCATTGAACAGCGTGTCGAGAACAGACACTTCCAGCGTCGTGCTCTTGGTGATCGAAGCTTCGCCCGGCTCGAGATAGACCTGCACGCCGTATTTTTGAGAAAACTGCTTGAGGCGGTCGCAGAACTGATCGAGTGGGTAGTTCTCGCCCGTGAAGTGGATGCCGCCGCCGAGGCTTACCCACTCTGCACGCGACAGAAGCGAACCAAACTTCTCCTCAATCTGGCCGAGCATCCTGTCGAAGAGGCCGAAATCGTTGTTCTCGCAATTGTTGTGGATCATGAACCCGGAAATCCGGTCCATCACCTTCTCAACCTTGGCAACATCCCATTCGCCGAGACGGCTGAAAGGACGTGCGGGATCGGCCAGATCGAAGGTAGAAGAACTCACCTGCGGATTGAGGCGAAGCCCACGAACGATGCCGGACGCTTTGTCGGCGAAGCGCTCCAGCTGCCCGATGGAGTTGAAGATGATCTTGTCGGCATGCGAGACGACTTCATCGATCTCATAATCGGCATAGGCGACAGAATAGGCGTGCGTTTCGCCACCGAACTTCTCATGTCCCAGCCGCACCTCATAAAGCGAGGATGAGGTCGTGCCGTCCATATATTCAGCCATGAAATCGAAGACCGACCAAGTCGCAAAGCACTTGAGCGCCAGAAGTGCCTTGGCGCCGGATTTTTCGCGCACATAGGCAATCTTCTCCATGTTGCGGAGAAGCTTGGTCTTGTCGATCAGGTAGTAGGGTGTTTGCAGCATCGGCCAGTCACATCGTCCAATTGATAAAGATCAGTAGATCGTTTTCCCGGCCTTATATGATGCTTGTGACAGGAAAACAAACCTGTCGAAAACAATTGCAAAGATTCCCTGACCGGTTTTCGCAAATGCCGGGAACAAAAAACAAGGCGCAACGTTTGGAGGTCAGGCGCAATTTGACACCCCAGAAAAGGATTGAACATGGCAAGCGTTCGCAACGTTGAAGACAAGGTACGCGAAACCCTCAACAGCGCTGAGGCTGAGGATGTCTCTGCACAGCTTTCGCAGCTGCGCGACGACCTTTCCAACTTGGCAAGAAGCGTCAAAGCACTTGGTGTCGGTGTTTCTCACGAGGTCAAGGCCCAGGCATCGCGCGTTGCCGATGACGCAATGGCGAAGTCCGAGCAAACCGTTCACGCGGTCCGCGACGAAATCCAGACGCTGAACGATAATCTTGTCTACCAGGTCCAGCGCAACCCGCTCCAGTCCCTCGGTATCGCGGTCGCAACCGGCTTCCTGCTTGCCCTTGTCACGCGTAAATAAGGCGCAAACATGCTTCAGGCATTTTTGCTTTATCTGGGCGATACCCAGCGGGAAGGCACTCTCGTCACGCGCCGGATTAAAACCGGTATCCTGCTGCGGGTGCTCGCGGGCTTTTTCTTCCTGATCGCTGTCATCGCTGGCGGTATTGGTGGGTCGATCTATCTCGCTAAGGAAATCGGCGCTGGCCCGGCCGCTTTGGTCATAGCCGGCGTTGCATTCCTGCTGGGCGTAATCATGCTGGTCTGGCTTGCACTGCTTCGTCGTCCAACGGCGTACCGTCGTGCACCCGTCGTGTCTCCGCTTGCAACCGCACCACTCGCCGTGGAGGCGATGGCCGCCGGAGCATTGGGAAAACGCCCCTTCACAACGTTGCTGATTGCAATGGCGCTTGGCTTCATCACCACGCGCACGACGATCCGCAAGAAGTAAAACCGTCTCGCGCGCCCCTCAATATCTGAGGGGCGCGCTTATTCACCTTTGCAGTCATCTCAAAAAAATTCCCCTACCCTTCTTCCGCCAAAATGATACGCAGTCTCCAACAGTCGCTCTATGAAAGGACGTTGGATGCGGAAGAAAGTTCTCGTTGTCGGTGGAGCCGGATATATTGGCTCACACACCTGCCTGTTGCTTGCAGAGCGCGGTTACGAACCTGTTGTTTTCGATAATCTCTCCAATGGTCACGAGGAATTTGTTCGCTGGGGACCGTTCGAGCAAGGCGATATTCGCGACAAGGCGAGACTGGATGAAGTTTTCGCAAAGCACCAACCCGAAGCGGTTCTTCATTTTGCCGCCCTGATCGAGGTTGGTGAATCGGTCAAAAACCCCGTTGCATTCTACGACAACAACGTCATCGGCGCGCTAACGCTACTCACGGCTACGATGGACGCTGGCGTCAAGGCTTTTGTCTTTTCGTCGACTTGCGCGACCTATGGCCTGCCGGAGCGCGTTCCGCTGGATGAGAGCCATCCGCAAGCGCCGATCAACCCGTACGGCAGAACGAAATGGGTCGTGGAACAGGCGCTGAAAGATTTCAGCACCTACAAGAACTTGAAATCGGTCATGCTGCGGTATTTCAACGCAGCTGGTGCAGATTTTGAGGGCCGCATCGGAGAGTGGCACAAGCCAGAAACGCATGCGATCCCGTTGGCGATTGAGGCGGCCCTTGGACGCCGCCAAGGCTTCAAGGTCTTCGGAACGGATTATGACACGCGCGACGGCACCTGCGTGCGCGACTACATCCATATCCTTGATCTTGCCGATGCCCATGTACGCGCGGTAGACTATCTTTTGTCCGGCGGAGAAACCGTGGAACTCAATCTCGGCACCGGGACTGGAACGACGGTGAAGGAACTGCTCGACGCAATCTCGCGCGTCTCCGGGCGTCCATTCCCTGTGGAATTTGCCGATCGTCGCGAAGGCGACTCCACTACGCTTGTGGCCAACAACGATAAGGCCCGCGAAGTCCTGGGTTGGCAGCCGCGCTACACTTTGGAGGACATCATCTCGTCCGCTTGGCGTTGGCATTCGACCCACAACGCGGAGCGCTAAACCATCACGAAAAAAACACCGGCCCCAATGAGGCCGGTGTTCTGAGAAGCAGCATCATGCTGCCTCTCGCTCCTCTCCCGTAAAGGGGTTAGGGCTTGGTGGCACCCGTCTGCGTGGTGTCCGTTGCCGCCGGTGCCGTGGTGCTTGCGTTCGCGTTCTTGTCCTTCAAGGTCATGAACTCAGGCGCTGCCTTCAGCGATTCGGCGGTTTCAGTCGTCGTCAGACGAACCGTGCCGTTGTTGGTGTCACGCGTCATTGTCAGTTTGTCCATCGGGACGGCAACATCCTTTGTGCCGATACCGAGGAAGCCACCCACACCGACCACAGCTGCGACGATGCCGCCGTTTTCTTCAAGGATGAGGTTCGTAACGTTACCGATGCTCTCATCAGCAGAGGTGTAGACTGAATTGCCAATGAAATCGTTGGCGCTGATCTGATTTGCTGCCTGCTCGGTCAGATAAGAGCCGGATGCGGCGCCAGCGTTAGCCGACGTGTCAGTCGCGCCAGGTGTCGTTGGCATAACAGGGGTTGCCGGTGCGGCATTCGGGCTTGCAGGTGCCGTCGTGCTCGGTGCCGTCTGCGTTGCGTCTTGGGCGATGGCTAGCGGTGCGAAAGCTGTCGAACCCATGAGGGCGGCCGTCGCGATAAGGGTCAGAGTCTTTTTCATATCGTACCTTCCTTTCATCGTCATTTGGCTAAACTGGCTGGTGACAGTTCATCTGTCGTTTTCGTCAACCTGTTCGCCGAGCAAACGAAACGGCGGCAAAATTGGTTCCGGGTTTTTCAACTCATCAACAAAGGGTGAATGAGAGAAAAAAGCCGATAGATATCTCTACCTGCTGAGCCAAACGGCATTGTGCCGCCAAATTAGACAGGTATTATCTCTGCGTCGTTCAGCATAAAAGCTGATACTCATGGACGTTTAAGGGCGTGACAATTTCCAGGTTTCGAGCATTCTTCGCCAGACTGTCTCCCACTGCATCGATCGGCACCTATATCGTCATCATGACGACGTTGGTGACCCTGCCGCTCATCATTTTTGCGGGTTATCTGATGCTGCGGCTTGAATCGGACGAACGCGAAGACTTGCAGCGCGAGGCTGTCGACGACGCCCGCGCCATCAGCCGCAACATCGAGCGGCGGCTTCAGGAAATGAGCACCACGCTTAACCTCCTCGCGCAGTTTCCCGAATTGGAAGATGGCGATCTCGCAAGCTTCCATCAGCGCGTCAGCGAAAGTTTGCGAAAAAGAGACATATACGTGGTGGTCGCGACGCGAGACGGTGTCCAAAAGGTCAATACGCGTATCCAATATGGCCAGCCTTTGAGCCAGGTACCCTCGGACGCCCACCTTCGAGAGGCGATCGAGTCCAAGCGGATTATGCTGTCGAACGTTTTCTATGCCAATAACAGAAAGGAATGGGTGTTCACCGTCACCCTTCCGCTACCACGTCAACTTTCCGCCGCAGGCGACGTATTGATCGTAACCCAAGCCGCAAAAGATCTTTCAAGCCTGATCTCGACGGATGCAATCCCGGCTGGATGGTCCGCATCGGTGCTCGACAGCGCCGGTCGCGTGGTGGTTTCGAGTAATATGGAGCAGGCCGCACCTGGTAATCTCTATCAGCCAGCGCAATTGGCAGCTGGTATGTCGTCCTTTAGCGGTAGCTTCACCGATGCGCACAACAATATTTACGCCTATGCGCAGCTGCCTGGCTGGCCTTGGAAGGCCGTTGTGTCAGGCGCGATAGATCGAAGTGACTCGGCTCTGCGCAGCACTTGGCGGCAGATGTTGATCGGCAGTCTTTTAATCGTACTGGCCTCGGTTCTGGGAACGTACCTGGTGGGTCGGCAATTGCGACAGTCCGTCAAACAACTGGTTGCCGTTGCCGAACGCATTGGCGAGGGCGAAATCGTCTCGCGCGTCGAGACCAACATCAAAGAGCTCAACCAAGTCGGCGTCGCGCTCTCCAACGCATCTTTCGACCGCAGTCAGGCGGAAGACCGCAATCAGCTGATTTTGCATGAACTGGTTCACCGCTCCAAGAACATGTTGACCCTGGTGCAGGCAATGATGCGTCAGCTTGCGCGAGAGAACACCACCGTTGCCGAATTGCAGAAGGAAGTCGACCACCGGCTTCGGGGACTTGCGATGTCGATCTCGGCATTGGCGGAGGTCCAGTGGGAAGGTCTGCCGATACATCGCTTAGTAAAAGGCCATCTGGACGTGTTTGGCTCAACAGCGCATCAGATCGAAATCTCAGGCGAGGATTTTCTCCTATCGCCAGAGGCCGCGCAAAATCTGGGGCTCATTCTTCACGAACTGAGCACCAACTCGATCAAGTATGGCGCCCTTTCGGTGGACGAAGGCCGCGTGCGGCTTCACTGGGCTCTTGATCCATCTGATCAAGACAGCGTGACAATGGAGTGGGTTGAGACGGGAGGCCCACCGGCGAGCCAACCGTCCCGACGCGGGTTCGGCTCCACCATCATAAAACGACATGCGGAAAGCGCGTTTTCCGCAGTCGTTTCCACAGATTATGCGCAGACTGGATTCACGTGGGCGATGACGGCACCTGCAAAACGGCTTCTCAAAGAAAATCCGGGCAAAGAAACTGCTTGAAATATCTTGGAAGCCTTGGAACCAAGAATGACGGCGTACGTTTTTCCAGCACGCCAGGCCATTCCCCCGTCCCCGCCTAGAGGCCCGGCGCAGCAGGTTTTGCCCCTGAAAACCTGCCCCTGAATAGCACGGCTCTCCCCCGAGCCGTGCTTTTCATTGTTAAGGGCGTTGCATGAGACATACATTTCTCAAAATTTTGCTGCAGCGGCGCAAACTGGTGTCGTTCGCTCTCGATCGTTTCTCTTAGATCTTGAGAAGGCGGATCGTTCACCGTGCAGCGTTCTAGTCTGCTGTAGGCATCAGCCCCATAGCCAGCTCCGATCTTCGGAAGGCTGGGAGTTTCAAGAAAACTGAGAATCTCTTTTGCGTGAAGGAAGACGATCGGGGCTCAAACGTCGCGGAGCCTCTCTGAAACTCTGCTCTCCACGTTTCCAGAGATTGATCGAGATTGCGGGATGGATGATTTCTTGTCTCTGCTTCGTCTTGTCAGGCGGAGGCTCCCGCCGCATCAAGATGCGGCAGGTGCCGGGAACCGGAGGGTGTATCCGATATCGTTTGCCGAAACATCGTAGCGAGCTTCGCCAGCGAGAGCCGCAGGGACTACCTTTTCCAATACGACGCTGCCGAAATTGCTGCGGCGGTCGCTCTCCTGCGAGGACGGGGGATCATCCTGAGACAGTGGTTCGCTCCAACTCACTTCGAAGAAATCCTCGTCACGACGGCATTCGAGCGTGATGGGCAGGTGAAGCGCAAGGTTGGGGCTGTGGCTGACCGTATTGACCACAAGTTCATGGAAGGCGAGCCCCACATAGAGCGCGCCATTAGGATTAAGCAGCAGGTTCTCACCCTTCATCTGGATCAGGTGAGGATATTCGGGAAGATAAAGATCCGATTGCTGTTTCAGCAAATCGAAAATTTCCGCTCCGCGCCAATCAGAGTCCGTAATCAAATCTTGAGATTGTGCCAGCGCATGCAACCGCCCGCGGAACTTCCGCAGGAAATCTTCCTTAGTGAAGCTGAACCGCGCCGTCTGCGCCGAAAGGCTCTGGATAATCGCCAGAAGGTTTTTCGAACGATGGCTGACTTCCCGCAGCAACGAACGAAGCAACTGTTCGCGACGGCGCTCCACAGTGACCTCGCGGATCGTCGTCTTCAACACCCGTTGACCAGACATGTTGACGGTCGAATAGACATGGAACTGGAATATCCTGTCCTTGCCCGCCATCACCTCAAGCGTGCCGCGGCTGCCCGCAGCGTTGAGGTCTTTCTTCAAATCCGACAGACGCTGAGCGAGTTCCTTGCCAAAGATGTTGACGTCCGATGGCTCCTCCTCACGCTCAGTGGGAAGGTTCCAGACATCCGGCAGATTGGCGATGAAGATATAGTCCCGGTCCCGATCTTGCAGCATGACGGTTTCGCCGGAGTCGAGCAGAGCCAACACCAGCGAATCGTGTAATTCACCCTCGTTCCGGTCCCTGTTGTGCCACGCGAGCCGATGCAATTTCATCTCCTAGCGGAAAACGACGTCGTGCGGCAAAGCGCCCGCGCCGACCATTCCTGCGTCAAACGCCCAGCAGCCGCAAGAGTTGCGGGACGTGACGACACTCAGCATGGATTACGCGGCAACACGTGAACTTTCATTGAAGAACAGAGCCTGACTGATCAGGGCCTTAACCATATCCGGATTAAACGGCTTGGTCACGAGGAAGGTCGGCTCAGGGCGCTCACCTGTCAGCAGACGCTCGGGGAAGGCCGTGATGAAGATCACTGGAAGCGACGTCATCTGGAGGATGTCCTTCATCGCGTCCAGACCTGAGCTGCCGTCGGCAAGCTGAATATCTGCAAGGATCATCTTAGGCTGGGTGCGGTGGAAGAGTTCCAGCGCTTCCTTATGGGTGCGGGCGATACCGGTGACGTTATGTCCAAGATCGGTGACCATCTGCTCGATGTCCATGGCGATCAGCGGTTCGTCTTCGATGATCATGATGTCGGTCGCAACTTGGCGGGCGATTTCCGACGCAGCTTCGTCGATCAATTTGCCGATTTCGCTCTCCGGCACCTGGAGCACTTCGGCCGCCTCTGAGGGAGAAAATTCTTCGACGGTGGTCAGCAGAAACGCCTGGCGCGGCACGGCGGGTACGGCCGAAAGATTGGCAGAGGCGCGCTTTTCCCAGCCCGTCAGGTTCTCGTCAGTCTTGATGTTGATCGTAACGGAACTAAAAATGGAGACAAACAATTGATAGAGCGAAACACGATCGCTGCTCGTCTGCGGAAAGATGCTGACATCGGCGATCAGAGCTTCGAGGCTAGCAGCCACGTAGGCGTCGCCGGTAGATTGAGAGCCGCAAACGGCACGCGCGAACCTACGGAGATAAGGCAGGTGCGGTGCAATGCGTGTAGAAACGGACATGTAATTCTCCCCTGTTCATGCGGTCTGCAGCGCAAACCTGCGGGATTAATGCCTGACGGAAAAAAAAGTTCCGCGGGCTTGGAACGTTTTTTTTGTGCGCGCATTAATAATGCGTCACAAAAGGAATACCCGCACTTATGAGCATGTTTCAATCGGATCAGGATTCGTCTGATAACGGAGCGGGGCCAAGCGTGCCCGATTCCGGACGAGCAGTCATTACCCGGAAATTGAGAGAACTTTACGACGCTGTTCAGGATGAAGGTATCCCGGACAAGTTCCTCGACCTTCTCGAAAAGCTTGACGAGGCTGAGCGCAGATCGAAAGCTTCGGGTGAATGATGACACAAGACGTGGAAAAAAACGGCCACAACTTCAAGCGCGAAATGCTGGCGGCTTTGCCAAACCTGCGTGCATTCGCAATTTCCCTCATTCGCTCCCGCGACCGTGCTGACGATCTTGTTCAGGACACGATCATGAAGGCCTGGGCAAAGCAGGACAGCTATCAGCCGGGCACGAATATGCGTGCATGGCTTGTGACGATCCTGCGCAACGAGTTCTACAGCCAGATCCGCAAATCTGGCCGTGAAGTGCAGGACACCGACGGCGCGTACACCTCACGTCTGTCTGTGCCGCCTGAACAGCATGGCTCGGTCGATCTGCACGATTTTCGTCAGGCGCTCGAAAAACTGCCGGATGACCAACGCGAAGCAATTCTGCTGATCGGCGCGTCTGGCTTCGCCTATGAGGAAGCTGCGGAGATCTGCGGTTGCCCTGTTGGCACGATTAAGAGCCGTGTCAGTCGCGCGCGCATGCGCTTGCAGGAATTGCTTGGTATCGAGAACGAAAACGAGTTCGGTCCAGATGCACAGACGACTGCAGTAACGGCTGCGATGGCACTTCGCTGATCGTTCCAGAAAGAGTGACGGGTGGCACGCTAACGCTGCCCGTCACATCCCGGCGTCTTTGACAGACTCCATGACGACGAAGGTCGATGTATTCGCGACCGAAGGCAGGCTTGAGATTTTCTCTCCCAGCACACGCCGGTACTTGCGAATGTCGGTGGTCCTCACCTTGAGCAAGTAGTCGAACGCGCCAGCGATCATGTGGCACTCTTCAACTTCCTTAATCTTACGCACTGCTGCATTGAACTCATCCAGCGCCTTCTCTCTCGTATCGGAGAGCTTCACCTCAGTAAAAGCGATATGCTCGAGCCCAAGCTTTGCAGCGTTGAGCGATGCACGAAAGCCCAGAATATAACCCTCTTCGACAAGGCGCTTCAGGCGCGTCTGGCACGGCGTCTTCGACAGACCCACGCGGCGCGACAATTCGAGCACCGACATTCGCCCATCCTCACTCAAAGCCTCCATGATCCTCATATCAAAGTGATCGAGATCGCCTGGTTCCTGTGCCTTCATCATCCATTTTTCCTGAGAAAATTGCTATTATAAGTTCGTATTTCCTTCTTTAACTTGAAAATAGGGACATATCAATTTCGGGAGCAATGATATCATGTCGCAAGATATGGGAAGGCAAGAACGCCACCTCATCTTTTTCATTGATTAAATCGAGGGCCGATCCGATGGCGGGAACTGCATCTACCGTTGCACTGAATGAGGCGACAATGCCGGCTGGCATTTTTGACCATTTCGCACCGCCGGTCAGGGAGGCGAGCCCGCTTCGCCAGACGATCACCGCAGCCTACCGGCGCTCGGAACCGGAGTGCCTGGCGCCCCTTCTTGAGGCGGCCAGCGTTAGCCAAAGCGAAGCCGAAACGATCCGTGCGACCGCCCGCCGCCTGATTGAATCGTTGCGGGCTAAGGCCAAGGGCACCGGCGTTGAGGGACTGGTGCAGGAATACTCTCTTTCCAGCCAGGAAGGCGTGGCGTTGATGTGCCTGGCCGAAGCGCTGCTGCGCATTCCCGACACCGCGACGCGCGACGCGTTGATCCGCGACAAGATCGCCACCGGCGACTGGAAATCTCATCTTGGCGGTGGCCGGTCGCTTTTCGTCAATGCCGCGACCTGGGGATTGGTGATCACTGGCAAGCTCACCTCGACTGTCAATGATAAGGGTCTGTCCGCCGCACTGACGAAGCTGATCTCACGCGCTGGCGAACCGGTCATTCGCCGCGGCGTCGATATGGCGATGCGCATGATGGGCGAGCAGTTCGTTACCGGCCAGACCATCGAGGAAGCAATCAGCCGCTCGCGACCACTCGAAGCCAAAGGCTTCCAGTATTCCTATGACATGCTGGGCGAAGCCGCGACGACGGCAAAGGACGCCGAACGCTATTATCGCGATTACGAACAGGCAATCCATGCCATTGGCAAGGCATCCGCCGGGCGTGGCGTTTACGGTGGACCTGGCATTTCCATCAAGCTTTCTGCACTCCATCCGCGCTATTCACGCTCGCAAGCGGAGCGGGTGATGGCGGAACTTCTGCCACGCGTGAAGTCGTTGATGGTGCTGGCGAAGAGCTACGACATTGGCCTCAACATCGATGCTGAAGAGGCCGACCGCCTAGAAATTTCGCTCGATCTGCTGGAATCACTGGCGCTCGACGCGGATCTTGGCGACTGGTCCGGCCTTGGCTTTGTTGTTCAGGCCTATGGCCGCCGCTGCCCCTTCGTGCTCGATTACATTATTGATCTTGCGCGTCGTTCCAACCGACGCATCATGGTGCGACTGGTCAAGGGCGCTTACTGGGACGCCGAGATCAAGCGCGCGCAGTTGGATGGTCTGGAAGACTTCCCGGTCTTTACCCGCAAGGTCCACACCGATGTGTCCTACATCGCCTGTGCACGCAAGCTGTTGGCAGCGCGTGACGTGATCTTCCCCCAGTTCGCCACCCATAATGCGCAGTCGATGGCGACGATCTATCATCTCGCTGGCCCCGAGTTCAAAATCGGCGACTACGAGTTTCAGTGCCTGCATGGCATGGGCGAGCCGCTGTATAGCGAAGTCGTCGGCAAGCAGAATCTCGACCGTCCATGCCGCTTCTATGCACCGGTCGGCACGCATGAGACGCTGCTGGCTTACCTCGTCCGCCGCCTACTGGAGAATGGCGCCAACTCGTCCTTCGTTAACCGCATTGCCGATCCGAATGTGCCAGTCGATTCTCTACTGGAAGACCCGGTCGCCGTGGTAACGGCGATGCCGGTCCCGGGCGCACAGCATGACAAGATCGCCAAGCCAGAGGCACTTTACGGTGCCCGGGTGAACTCTAGCGGTCTGGACCTTGCCAATGAGGATGCGCTCGCCGCACTGAGCACGGCGCTTTCCGCAAGCGCTACGATGGAGTGGAAGGCTGCTGCTACCGACGCTTCCGGAGAAACGCGCCCGGTGAGAAACCCCGGCGACCAAAACGATATCGTTGGCTATGTGACGGAACCGACGCGGGACGACGTCGCTAAAGCTTTGGCAGTCGCGGCGTCATCGTCCTGGCCACAATCCAGTATTGAAACACGCGCATATTGCCTGGAAAAGGCAGCGGACCTGATGCAAGCACGCATGCCCACACTGCTTGGCCTCATCATGCGCGAAGCAGGAAAATCGGCTCCCAATGCAATCGCGGAGGTGCGCGAAGCCATCGACTTTCTGCGCTATTACGCGGCGGAAACGCGCACCACTTTCGGCCTGCTGCAACAGCCACTCGGCCCGATCGTCTGCATCAGCCCATGGAACTTCCCGCTGGCAATCTTCATCGGCCAGGTCGCCGCTGCTCTCGTGGCGGGCAATCCGGTGCTGGCAAAGCCTGCAGAAGAAACTCCGCTGATCGCGGCAGAGGGCGTGCGTCTGTTACATGAAGCCGGCATCCCTGACGATGCCGTCCAGCTTCTTCCAGGAGCGGGCCAGACCGGCGCGCAACTGGTCGCAGCGCCTGAGACGTGTGGCGTGATGTTCACCGGCTCCACCGAAGTCGCGCGCCTTATCCAGAAGCAACTCGCCGAACGCGTTTCGATCGATGGACGCACCGTTCCGCTGATTGCCGAAACCGGGGGCCAGAACGCCATGATCGTCGACTCCTCGGCGCTTGCCGAACAAGTGGTGGCAGACGTAATCGCCTCGGCTTTCGACAGTGCGGGCCAGCGCTGCTCGGCACTTCGTGTCCTCTGCCTCCAGGACGATGTTGCTGACCGGACGTTGACGATGCTGAAGGGCGCACTGCACGAATTGCGCATCGGCCGCACGGATAAGCTCTCGGTCGATGTCGGCGCAGTCATCAGTACTGAAGCCAAAGACAACATCGAAAAGCACATCGAGGCCATGCGCGCGCTCGGCAACAAGATCGAGCAGATCACGCTCGCCGGTGACAGTCAGAGCGGCACTTTCGTGCCGCCGACCATCATTGAGCTTACGTCACTTGCCGACCTGAAGCAGGAAGTTTTCGGCCCCGTTCTGCACGTCATCCGCTTCAAGCGCGAAAAGCTCGATCGGTTGATCGACGATATCAACGCAACCGGTTACGGCCTGACCTTTGGCCTGCATACGCGCCTTGATGCGACGGTCGCGCATGTGCTGTCGCGGGTGAAGGCGGGCAATCTCTACGTGAACCGCAACATTATCGGCGCAGTCGTCGGCGTCCAGCCTTTCGGCGGTCGCGGCCTTTCCGGCACGGGGCCAAAAGCCGGCGGTCCCCTTTATCTCGGCAGGCTGACGCGTGTGGCTCCGGTGGTCGAACGCGCTGCCCAGCATCAAGATCAGGCGGTCATCGATCTGGCACAATGGCTGGACGACAAGAATGAAACACAGGCGGCGGAAGTGGCAAGAACCTCAGCGCAGCTTTCGGCACTTGGCTTCGAGACGGAACTTGCCGGCCCGGTCGGCGAGCGCAATATCTACGCGCTACATCCGCGCGGCAAGGTCCTGCTCGCGCCGGCCTCCACGCACGGCCTTTATCGCCAGCTCGCGGCGGCACTTGCCACCGGTAACACCGTCGTTATCGATAAGGATAGCGGTCTGGAAGAAGCTCTGGCAACGGCGCCGGCATCGATCAAGACACGCCTGTCCTGGAGCTCCGACTGGCAGGCCGCAGGACCCTTTGCTGGCGCGCTGGTGGAAGGTGATGCGGATCGTATCCGCGCCGTCAACAGCCGGATCGCCACGCTGGAAGGCCCGCTCGTGCTGGTTCAGGCCGCATCCACGGAAGAGGTTCAGGGCGTCACCCAGCCCTACAACCTCAACTGGCTATTGGAAGAGGTCTCCGTCAGCGTCAACACGACGGCTGCCGGGGGGAACGCCAGCTTGATGTCGATTGGCTGAATAAAAAGGCTGGTAGGAAAAGTCTTCCTGCCAGCCTTTAATTTGTTGGTTTTGATGACGCGATTTTATTCGATGTCGAAAGACACACCCTGCGCCAGGGGCAGCGCCTTGGAGTAGTTCACCGTATTGGTGGCACGGCGCATATAGGCCTTCCACGAGTCCGAACCAGATTCACGCCCACCGCCGGTTTCCTTCTCACCGCCGAATGCGCCGCCGATTTCGGCGCCGGACGTGCCGATATTGACGTTGGCAATGCCGCAATCCGAGCCATCAGCGGCTAGGAAGCGCTCGGCCTCCTGCAGATCCTTCGTGAAGATGGACGATGAGAGACCGGCTGCCACGGCGTTATGAGCTTCGATCGCAGCATCAAGGTCGGAATACTTCATCACATATAGGATCGGCGCAAAGGTTTCTTCCAGAACGGGGCCGACCTGCTTCGGCATTTCGACGAGTGCGGGCTTCACATAGTAGCCATTGGCAGCGCCAGTATCGACTCGTTCGCCGCCCGAGACGGCGCCACCATGCGCTTTCGCCTCTTCAAGCGCCTTCTGCATGCCGTCGAATGCGGCCTTATCGACCAGCGGGCCGACAAGCGCGGAGCTTTCGAGAGGATTGCCGACGGATACGGAAGCATAGGCCTTCTTCAGACGCGGCACGAGCTGGTCATAAACGCTGTCATGCACGAAGAGGCGACGCAGTGTCGTGCAACGCTGGCCGGCTGTTCCCATGGCGCCGAAGGCGATAGCGCGCAACGCCATGTCGAGATCAGCCGACGGGCAGACGATACCGGCATTGTTGCCACCAAGCTCGAGGATCGCACGAGCAAAGCGTTTGGCCAGACGCGGGCCAACATCGCGACCCATCCGCGTCGAGCCTGTGGCTGAGACCAGTGGAACCTTCGGGTGATCGACGAGCGCTTCGCCGACGGCGCGGTCACCGATGATGAGCTGGCTGAGGCCTTCTGGCGCTTCGCCGAAGCGGGCAACCGCGCGCTCGAAAATACCCTGTACGGCAAGGGCCGTCAGCGGTGTCTTTTCCGACGGCTTCCAGACGACGGAGTTACCGCAGACGATGGCAAGCGCTGCATTCCAGGACCAGACGGCAACGGGGAAGTTGAAGGCGGAAATGACGCCGACGACACCGAGTGGGTGCCATGTTTCCATCATGCGATGGCCGGGGCGTTCGGTTGCAATGGTCAGACCGTAAAGCTGGCGTGACAGGCCGACGGCGAAATCGCAGATGTCGATCATCTCCTGCACTTCGCCCAAGCCTTCGGATGGGATCTTGCCGGCTTCCAGCGAAACAAGGCGACCAAGATCGGCCTTGAAGGCGCGCAGCTCCTCGCCGAGCAGACGGATCAACTCGCCACGCCTTGGTGCCGGCACCAGACGCCAGGCGCGGAACGCACTATCCGCCTTCTCGACAATGCCTGCCACCTCTGCGGTAGAAACAGTCTTGAGGTTCGCGACCTGTTCACCCGTTACAGGGCTGAAGGAAGCCATGTCGCCGCCTTGGTAGAGGTCGGACGAGACGCCCATCTTGGTGAGAAGCGCTGCGGCTTCCTTCACGACATCGACTTTGGCTGCAGACATGTTCTGGCTCCCTGTAAGGATTTCGCCACGTCCTCTCGCAGAATGCAAGGGCTGGCTTAAGGCAATGGCTCGGATGACAAACCACCCATTTCATTCTCTTTCCAGATCATATACGTCTGGAACCGCCCAATTCAAATGAGGAAAACGGGTAGGTTGATGCGAGGCGGGAATGGATACGCGCAGACGGCTGGTGCCCGATATCATCACGTTGCAGGCTTTCGAATGCGCCGCGAGGCACGGAAATTTCACGCGAGCAGCTGAAGAATTGAACCTTACGCAAAGCGCCGTCAGCCGGCAGATCAGCGATCTGGAGGCGCAAACGGGCATGCTGCTCTTCGAGCGCATCAGGCGCCGCGTCGTACTCTCGGATGCGGGACGCAAGTTCCTGCCCGACGTGCAGAAGCTCCTGCATCAATCCGAGCAGCTCATGGTGCGCGCGGTCACCGCTGGGACCTCCAGTGCTTCGCTCTCCATCGCTACTTTGCCCACCTTCGGCAGCCGCTGGCTCACACCGCGCCTGCATAAATTCTTGGCGCTCTATCCGGAAACGGTTTTGACCGTCGGATCGCGATCACAGCCCTTCGATTTCGACGAAGAGAGCTTCGACATCGCCATTCATTACGGACAGCCCGTCTGGGCGCGTGGCACCTGCACCTTCCTCTGCAATGAAGTGATCGTTCCCGTCGCCAGCCCATCGACCCTGACGCACCATGCACCGCTGACGCATAGCGACCTCTTGTCCAAGCCTCTGCTACACGTCACAACCCGGCCCAAACTGTGGACCGATTGGTTCGAGATGAACGGTATCGCGTCAGATGACGCCTACCGCGGCAGTCGCTTCGACCAGTTTTCGATGTTGATCGAGGCAACTGTCAGCGGGCTTGGCTTTGCGCTTTTGCCAAAATATCTGATTGAAGCCGAGTTGGCGTCAGGCCAGTTGGCCGTCGTTTTCGATGTACCCCTGCAGACCGACAAAAGCTATCACATCGCGCTTCCGGAAGGTCGACAGGACAATGTGCTGGCAAGCGCATTCCAGACCTGGCTTTTGGAGCAGGTCGGCAAGCCACAATAACGCCCGAACATTCTCAACCCGGCTTCGTTACAGGCGATTGCGAAAAAACGGGTTCCAGCGCACGGTCCCGAGCCGGATCTTTTCGCGCATCATCGTCAGGAGCCCGGCGCTGGCAATGACGATGAGCCCGAAGACGGCAAGTGTGTCTGGGTACTCAGCAAAGAAGAAAGCGCCAATCCCAACCGCCCAGAGGATTTGAGAGTAGTGCGAGGGCGCGATCTGGCTGGCAGGCGCGATCTTTGTGGCCGTCAACAGCGTCATCTGGCCGACAGCGGTGCACATACCGATGACGATGAAGGCGCCGACCTGATGAAGAGTCGGAATGTGAAAATGGGAAATGGCCAGAATGCCGTTGAAGGTGAGGCCATATATGAGCAGAACTCCCATGATCGAGGTCCGCTTTTCACGACCGGCAAGCGAACGCAAAATCACGATCGTCATCGCCGCCAGGAGAGCGACACCGACGGCAGCAAGGTGCCCGAGTTCAAGAGCCTTGAAACCGGGACGCACGACGAGAAACACGCCGATGATCCCGGCAAAAACTGCAGACCAGCGCCAGAGCCCGATATCCTCCTTCAACACGACCGCAGACAAGATCGTGACGAACAGAGGTGACAGAAAGATCAGCGCATAGGCTTCGGCCAATGGCAGCGTGGTGAAGGCGTAGATGCCGAGGATGCCAGCAAGCAGACCGGAGATGGCGCGGCCATGCACAGCAAAAGGCCGGCTCATGCGCCAGAAATCGCGCCAGCGCTCCTCTTTAGGCTTGGTGAAAAAAATGATCGCGGCGGAGGACAGGATGCTGAAGAAGCCGATCTCGAAGACGGAGACTTCGTGACCAAGCGACTTGATGGTGGCATCTCCCCACGAAAAGCTGGCGTAAGCGAGCAGTCCGAGAAGAAAACCTTTTTGCATGACAAAGAATCCAGGCTGGAACGGCAAAGAACTGGGCGAGCCGGTTTGCGATCGCGATGAAACGCGTCAGATCAGGATGGTCGATGGCTCCTCGATGAAAGGGCTACGCTTCATGTCGCACCGTCACAAGGCAAAAATAAATAAATGCAGTACCTCTGACATTTCAGCAACGGTGCAGCTCTGCTGAGGGATCAAGCCAGTTCGGGATCTATGGTGAAGAGTTCGTGCGCTCTCGCGAAGCCGCGCAAGGCATATCGTCCGAGCGACACCATCATTGCCTGCATCTCGTCGGGACACGTGGCGACAAAATCCCTCGACATCACCGTATCACGATCCACGGATGCGCAGAGACCTCCGATGCGGCTGACCATATTGACGGCCGGCCCAACGACGGTGAAATCGAGGCGTCCTCGGCTGCCGATATTGCCATAGAACACTTCACCAACATGGAGACCCAGATAAACATCGGTCGTCGGAAGGTCTTTTGCTTGACGATCGTGGTTGAGAACGGATAGCCGCGTTCGCATGGTCATTTCCGCCGCCAGTGCTGCGGCACAATCATCCTGCCGGTTGCCGGTCCGAAAGATCGCCAGCACACCGTCACCGATCAGCTTCAGCACACTGCCGCCATGTGCGTGGACAGCATCGATGACGAGACCCGCGTAGTCGTTGAGAAATGGAATGATCTGATCCGGCTTTGCCCGATCGGAAATGCCTGTAAAATCCCGCAGATCGGAAAACCACAGGACCGCTTCGATTCTCTCTACCTCGCCTCTGGTGATCGTCCCACTCATTACCTTACGGCCAGCATCATGGCCGAGATAGACATCGGTGATGGTCGCGATGATGCGCATGCAGCAGGCTGTTTTGATGGCCAGCGCCAGCGTCGGCAACAGCATGCGAAGCGAGGCTAATTCATCGTCGTGGAAACCCTCCGGCTGCCTAGTAAGCCAGCGTGAGTAAAAGGCGCTCATCTCTCCGATGCTGCCGCGATCGGTAAACCGATGGATGGAAGCCACGTAGTCGGTATGACCAGCGCTTTGCAGTTCATCCAACTTGTAAAAGCTTGCCTCCTCATTGAGGAACAACCGCCGCCTGACCTCCTGCGCATTCTCTTTCAGAAGATGGAAGAAGACAGAGCTCTCCCAGTCCTCACGCGCTGACCCCTCGTCGGTGAAATCATAAACGCTGGATGAGGCGACTGCATCGCGGCTGTCCCATTTGAATGCATGCCCCTCAAAATCAGGATGCAGCGTGTCCATGAGGATCAAGGCCGACGAGATGGAGATGCCGATTGCATTACAGCGTTCGCAAAAACCAGCGAGAAGCTCGTCCTCCGGCGTTCCTTCATAGCCTTGTTGAGATAGCCAGAACGCAATTTCTTGAAGAGTAAGGGGGTTCGTCATTCAATGTCCGTCGGGTGGGTGTCAGGAAGTCTAACACTGAATGGCTATAAGGGTTGTGCGGTTTGGTTCATTTGCAACAAATTTTTGAAATTGCGTCAGAAGAGGCTCTGTAAGCTTGGACTTGTGATCGAAGGCGGATAGATAGCGACTCCAGAAACAGTATCGAGGTTGCCCTGCGGCTTCACCGCCTCGCACACCGAAAGGTTTTTTCATGCGTATTGTGATGATCGGCTCCGGTTATGTCGGTTTGGTTTCGGGTGCCTGCTTCGCCGATTTCGGCCATGACGTCATCTGCGTCGATAAGATGCCGGAAAAGATCGATGCGTTGAAGAACGGACAAATTCCGATTTTCGAGCCGGGTCTGGATGTCATCGTCGCCAATAACGCCAAAGCCGGGCGTCTGAGCTTCACCACTGATCTGAAAACGGCAGTTGCAGATGCGGATGTCGTATTCATCGCCGTGGGCACTCCATCGCGCCGCGGTGACGGCCATGCCGACCTTGGCTACGTCTATGCTGCAGCAAAGGAAATTGCAGCCGCCATCACCGGCTTTACCGTCATCGTCACGAAGTCCACCGTCCCAGTCGGAACGGGTGACGAAGTGGAACGCATCATCCGCGAGGAAAATCCGTCTGCCGACTTTGCCGTCGTTTCCAACCCGGAGTTCCTGCGCGAAGGTGCGGCCATCGACGACTTCAAGCGCCCCGACCGCATCGTCGTTGGCCTCTCCGACGAGCGCGCACGACCGGTGATGACGGAAGTCTATCGTCCGCTCTACCTCAACCAGTCTCCACTGCTCTTCACCACGCGGCGCACGTCCGAACTCATCAAATACGCCGCCAATGCGTTCCTGGCGATGAAGATCACCTTCATCAACGAGATAGCCGATCTGTGCGAAAAAGTCGGCGGCGATGTTCAGGATGTCTCACGCGGTATCGGGCTGGATGGCCGTATCGGCTCGAAATTCCTGCATGCAGGCCCGGGTTATGGCGGTTCGTGTTTCCCAAAAGATACGCTGGCGCTCGCCAAGACCGCGCAGGATTATGACAGCCCGGTCCGTCTGATCGAGGCGACGATTTCCGTCAACGACAACCGCAAGCGCGCCATGGGCCGCAAAGTGATCGCAGCCGCTGGCGGCGATATCCGCGGCAAAAAGGTGGCCGTTCTCGGCTTGACCTTCAAACCCAACACCGACGACATGCGCGACAGCCCGGCGATTACAGTCATCCAGACATTGCAGGATGCCGGTGCCAAGGTCACGGCTTATGATCCGGAAGGCATGGCGAATGCCAAGCCTCTGATCGAGGGCATCGATTACGCTGAAGGCCCCTATGAGGCGGCACAGGATGCCGAGGCGCTGGTGATCGTGACCGAGTGGAACCAGTTCCGTGCGCTCGATCTCGGCCGCCTCAAAAGCATCATGAAGAGCCCTGTTCTCGTCGACTTGCGCAACATCTACCGGGCCGACGAAGTCACAGCCCATGGCTTCTCCTATTCCAGCATCGGCCGCTCGGAACAGTAACGGAAAGTATCGTCCCATGCGTTATCTGATTACCGGTACGGCAGGTTTCATCGGCTTTCATCTCGCCAAGCGATTGCTGGACGATGGTCATTTCGTCGTCGGCTTTGACGGGATGACGCGATATTATGATGTGGCGCTCAAGGAGAAACGCCACGCAATCCTGTCTCGCTCGAACGGGTTCAAGCCATATATCGGTATGCTGGAAGATGCCGATGCGCTGAACCGTGCAGCCGATCTCGCTGAACCGGAAGTTATCATCCATCTCGCGGCGCAGGCCGGTGTCCGCTACAGCATCGAGTGCCCGAAAGACTATGTGAACTCGAACCTTATTGGCTCGTGGAACATTCTGGAGCTGGCAAAAAAACTTCAGCCGAAACATCTCCTGCTGGCCTCGACCTCGTCGATCTACGGGTCGAATGAGAAGGTTCCCTTTGCCGAAAGCGACCGCGCCGACGAGCCTATGACGATCTACGCAGCGACCAAGAAGTCGATGGAACTCATGGCGCATAGTTACGCGCATCTGCACAAGGTGCCGACAACCGCCTTCCGCTTCTTCACCGTCTACGGTCCCTACGGCCGCCCAGACATGGCGCTGTTCAAGTTCGTCGATGCCATTTTGAAGGGTCAGCCGATCGATATTTACGGTGAAGGCAAGATGAGCCGTGACTTCACCTATATTGACGACTTGGTGGAAGGCATCGTACGCCTCAGCCACATCGCGCCATCCGAGGAAAATCGCGTTATCGACGAAGGTGTGGTCGATACGCTGTCGAAACATGCGCCATTCCGTGTGGTCAACATCGGCGGCGGCCAGCCCGTGGAGCTCATGCGTTTCGTTGAAACGGTCGAAAACGTCCTCGGTCAGAAGGCCATCCGCAACATGCTGCCAATGCAACAAGGCGACGTGCCGCGCACTTACGCCTCTCCTGATCTATTGCGTGCTCTCACCGCTTATGCACCGGAAACGCCTGTCGAGACCGGCGTCCAGCATTTCGTCGATTGGTATAGAGGCTGGCGCTCCGAGGATAGTTAAGGCGCGACAGGCTTAGATATTACGCCTCGGTCTCATCCTCATTGCGACCTTGCAGGAGACCGATCACCGCTGCGCAGTCCGGATCGGCCTGATCCAGCAATTGCGTCGGCGAGGTCCAGCCGAACGTAAAACCGACAACGGTGGCGATTGCCCAGGCAGGGTCCTCGCTAGCGCGGTTAAGAAGATGGGGAGCTTGGCTCGCAACGCATCGCTGCGACTGCTGAATAATCTCGGTGGACGCATTTGCACGATCAAGCCGTTCGCGCATTTCCGCCTGAAGCGGATCGACGACGAACAGCGTGATGAACCATGCGGCGATATCGGAAAGCATAAGAAGACCTCTGCAGCCTCGGCGTCATGTCGGAAACGGTCCGACATCGTGAAAGCGCCGAGACTTTCACCAGAGGGGCCCGGACCAGCGGGTCACGATAGATGTAGGATGAGCATCTTCCGCGTCAAGATCGCTGCGTTGACTTTCCGGAACACGCATATTGAAAACTGCGCCTCACCCCGCTGTCGCTTACGGTTTGTCCTGATCCGCCTCTGCCTTCGCAAAAAGATCATCGAGACGCGGCTTGGCGCGCGCAGGAAGCGTCACGCCGCGATAGCTTTCCGGCAGGCTGGCCTCACCCACCTTGATCAACATCACCATGCCCATGCCAAAATGTGGCGAGCACTTGATACCGTAGAAACCTTCCCGCTCGAAGGTGACCTCAATCTCCTCATTGATCTTGCCTTTGAAGCCCTTCGCTCCCTCCGGCACCATGCCGTCGATGGTCGCGACGTTGTGGCTTTTATGCGTGGCGATGAACTTCACCGTGTCGCCGGGCTGGAGGTGAAGATAATCGGGCTCAAATACCATCGAACCCTTCTCTCCCTGATTGAGCATCCTGACCTCGAAGGTCTCTGCTACGGCAAGACCGGCACTCGCCGATACGACTACGGCAGCGGTCGCAAGTGATAGAAGCAAATTCATTATGAGACTTTCACCAAAGTTTCGGACATGATCGGCAGGCGATACCGGATATGGCAGGCGTGCTCGCCCTCTCGCTCCACATCGACATGAACGCCGAAGACATCGAGGATGAGTTCGGACGTCAGCACGTCGCAAGGTTTACCGATCGCAACCAGCCTCCCGGTCTTCAGTACGACAATCCGGTCACAGAACATCGCCGCGTGATTGAGATCATGCAAAGCAGCGGCCACCGTGAGCTTCTGCTTCCGAACAAGATGCAGAAGTGCGATCTGGTGGCCGATATCGAGGTGGTTGGTCGGTTCGTCCAGGAGCAGGATCTTCGGCTGCTGCGCCAGAGCGCGGGCGATGTGTAAACGCTGCCGTTCTCCACCGGAAAGCGTATGCCACATCCGCTTGCCGAAGCCTTCCATATCAACGTCACGTAGCGCCTGATCAACGATTGCATCATCTTGAGGAGACCAAGGAGAAACGGCACCCTTGTACGGGATACGCCCAAGCTCTACCGCCTGGCGGCCATTAATGCGCTCCTGCGTCTCCGCCTGCTGCTCGACAAGCGCAATTTGGCGGGCCACATCACGCCGCGGAAGGACGCTTATCGACTTACCATTCAGCAAGACGTCACCGGAACTCGGCTTTCTGATGCCTGAGAGCATTGCCATGAGGCTCGTCTTGCCCGAACCGTTGGGACCAACGATGCCAAGAAACTCGCCGGCGGCAAGATCGAGGCTGACATTATTGACGATGTCGATGCCGCCGGTCGTCCAGCCTAGGTTGCGTGCAGAAAGCATCATACCGTCCTCCGCCGCTGCGAAAGGATGAGCGCGAAGGCGGGAGCACCGAACAATGCGGTGATAACACCAATCGGCAGAACCTGGCCAGCGATGATGGTGCGGGAGGCAATGTCGGCAGCAATCATAAAGACAGCACCGATCAAAGCAGCAGCCGGAAGCAGGCGCCCGTGACGCACGCCGACAACCAGACGTGCAGCATGTGGGATGACAAGGCCGATAAAGCCGATCGAGCCGACGATGCTGACCATGACCGCCGTCATCAGGGCAGATGTCCCAGTCAACACTACATAGACACGGCGCACAGGAATGCCGAGAGAAGCCGCAGATTCGACCCCAAATGTAAAGGCATCCAGCGCCCTTGCATGCCAGAGGCAGATGATAAGACCGAAGATTGCGATGGGAAGAGCAAGTGAGACATCTGTCCAGCGCACGCCGGACAGGTTGCCGAGCAGCCAGAACATGATGCCGCGCGCCTGTTCCGCATTGGCGGCCTTGGTAACGATGAAGGAGGTGAGCGCATTGAAGAGCTGCGAACCGGCAACGCCCGCCAGTATGATTGCGCCATTGCCCCGCCCCGCCCTAAGTGCCAGCAGGCTGACAAGTGCAAAGGCAACGAGCGCACCGAGAAAGGCACCCAACGGCATGGTCAGCATTCCCGCGCCAAAGCCGAGGATAGCGACGCCAACTGCGCCGGTCGATGCCCCAGCGGAGATGCCAAGAATGTACGGGTCCGCCAGAGGATTGCGTAGAAGCGACTGCAGTACGACTCCACAGACGGCAAGTGCCGCCCCACAACAGGCAGCAACGACGGCCCTGCTCAGCCTGTAGTTCCAGATAATCCCTTCATCGATCGCATCTAGCGGATAATTCGCGTGCCACAGGCGATTGGCCACTGTCTTGGCGACAACCTCCATCGGGATGGAGGTTTCGCCAATCGAGGCGCCAAGCCAAAGTGCAACCAGAAGACACCCGGCCGCAAGTACGGCGGCGCGGGTATAAAGCAGGGGAACGGGCATCCGCTTACTTCGCCAGACCGAGCTGAACGATCTGGTCGGCAAGCATCTCGATGCCATCGATGGTGCGGATCGTCGGGTTCATCGCCTGCGCATCCATGATAACGATATGGTTGTCCTTCACGGCCGGCATCAGGCTGGTGACAGGGTCTTCCTTCAGGAACGTCTGCTTCACTGCGACATCATCGGCCGGAAACCGGCGGCGGTCCATCTTGCCCGCAACGATGATGTTGGGGTTGGACTTGGCGATGGTTTCCCAGCCGACAGTTGGCCACTCCTCATCGCTATCGATGACATTCTTGATGCCGAGCGCCGACATGATGTAGCCAGGCGCTCCGTTCCTGCCTGCGACATAAGGATCGATATCCAACTCGGCGCTGGAGAACCAGAAGACAGCCGAGAGCTTCCCATCAACTGATGCAATCTTTCGACGGGCAACGTTCTCACGAGCCTTCAAGTCTTCGATAAGCTTCTCGCCCCGATCCTGAACGTTGAAGATCTGCGCGAGTTCGCCAATTTCCTGATAGATCTGGTCTATGGTGAAGACCGAATGTCTGACACCATCGCCACCACCCGAATTGTCCTTACCCGTGCAATCGGCAGGCGATGTATAGACCGGGATACCAAGCTCTTCGAATTGCTCAGGCTTTGCAACCACGCCTTCCGGACCGACATGCCACTGATACTGAGCAGTCACGAGATCCGGCTTTTTAGAGACCACGCTCTCGAAGCTCGGATCATTGTCCGCAAGGCGCTCGACCTTGGCGTTCGCCTCCTCATAGCCCTTGATCACAGGACCAATCCAGACAGCCGTGCCGACAACCTTATCGGACAATCCCAGCAGATAAAGAATTTCGGTGGTGCTTTGACCGAGAGAAACGGTACGCTGTGGAGCATGCTTGAAAGTAACGTCCCTGCCGCAATTTTTCAGCGTCAAGGGGTAGGTCGTTTCCGCAGCATCTGCCGTGTTCGGCACCATCGAGAAAGCGGCGAAGGTCGCTGCCAGAAAGGCGCCCGTGAAGTGAAATCTCATTGTCCGATAATCCCCGAAATCGTTGACGTTGCCGACAAGCGAACGTCGTCATGTGAGCGTGAATGAAACATCCATTCGACAGCCACAGGCGTGAGACGACCGGGAACAAGGGAAAAAGACAGATGGATGTAAGCGCTTGCAGGCGCAAATAACGATCATGACGTCTCCTGTTCAGGGCATCCCCGCCCGTGACATTGGAATGAACTTACGACGGCAGGTCTCCTGGCTCACGGATGATCGTCTTGCCCGCCTTCCCACGAAGAATTCGCAGTGGCCTGACGCAGGTAAATGCGCCACGAGTGCTAGACAATCCGCTTACAGTTGCGGGGGCAGCCACGGCATTGGGGATAATCCCCGCACCGTGTTCCCTATTATTCCTCGCGATCTCTCGCTTGGAACCGTCGCCAGCCAGATAGAACTATTTGTCGACACCCGTCAAGCGCAATTATGTAATGTTATTACATCTCGAAGACAAGTCAGCTGTTGTCCTGAATATAAAAATGGCCGGAAACGAATTCCCGGCCATTACGTGTTTTCAGGAGAATTGTTCGGTTACGGTAGCGTATAGGCGATGACATAGTCACCCGGCTTCGTGCCGACCGAACCATGACCGCCCGCAACCATCACGACATATTGCTTGCCGTCCTCAAGAGCGTAAGTCATGGGTGTTGCTTGTCCGCCTGCCGGCAGCCTTGCTTCCCACAACTGCTTGCCGCTCGTCAGGTCGTACGCGCGCAGATAGTCGTCCACGGCCGCACCGAGGAAAGCGACCCCGCCCTTGGTAATCATCGGGCCACCGATCCCGGGCACACCGACCTTGAAGGGAAGCGGCAGCGGCGTCATGTCGTATACGGTACCGTTCTTGTGCTTATAGGCAACTTTACCAGTTCTGAGATCTGCACCGGCGACGTAGCCCCACGGCGGCGCCTGGCAGGGAATACCGATTGGGCTGAGGAACGGGCCCATCAACACGCCGTAAGGCGCGCCATCATTGCGGTTCAGTCCCTGCTCACTACCCTTTTCATCCTGTCCCTTCGGCGGGATCTGGTCACGTGGGACCAGTTGCGAGGTGAAGGCGAGATAGGTCGGCATGCCGAACATGACCTGCCGCTCTGGGTCCACCGCGACACTGCCCCAGTTGAAGGTACCGAAGTTTCCGGGGTAAACCAGCGTCCCATTCAAGGACGGCGGCGTATAACGGCCTTCATAATTCAGCTGATGGAACTTGATGCGGCAGGCGAGCTGATCAAACAGTGAGACGCCCCACATGTTCTTTTCCTGCAGCGGCTCCGGCTTGAAGGTCAAAGCGGATGTGGGCTGCGTCGGGGCAGAGAAATCTTCCGGAATGGCTCCACCAGGTGCCGGCTCTTCGGTCACGGGCAGGATCGGCTCACCGGTGCGACGGTCCAACACGTAAATGTCACCCTGCTTAGTCGGGCCGACGAGTGCGGGAACAGACTGACCATCCGGCTTAGTGATATCGAGAAGAACAGGCTGTGCCGGTACATCCATATCCCAAAGATCATGATGCACGGTCTGGCGGACCCAACGATCCTGCCCCGTATTCACGTCAAGTGCCACGATAGACGACGAATACTTCTCTACACTCTCGCTCCTGCCCATTCCGAGCTGGTCAGGAACTTGATTTCCCAAAGGGATGTAGACGAGCCCAAGCGCTTCATCGACGCTAAAAACGGACCAGCTGTTGGGAGAGTTGGTCGTATAGGTCTGACCCGGCGGAAGCGGTTGGGTTTGCGTAGGGTTTCCAGAATCCCAGTTCCACAGCAGCTCGCCGCTGTTGACATCGAAGGCGCGAATGACGCCCGACTGCTCCTGGGTCGAATAATTATCGTTGACGGCACCACCAATGATGATCTTGTTGCCGGCAAGGGCGGGCGGTGAAGTGGAATAATAGTAGCCGGCGGGATTATACTTCATGCCGACTTCGAGGTGGAGGACGCCCTGGTCGGCAAAGGACGTGCAAACCTTGCCGCTTTCGGCATCGAGCGCGATCAAACGGGCGTCGGATGTCGGCAGATAAACGCGTGCGGCGCATTCCGCGCCGGCTTGCGCGGCGGGATCGGCGTAATAAGTCACGCCGCGGCAAGTCTGATGCTGACGGTTCGGGTTCAAGCCAACATTCGGATCGTACTTCCACTTTTCCTTGCCAGTCGCAGCATCGATGGCGATGGCCCAATTATGCGGTGTGCAGAGAAACAGCGTCTTGCCGACCTTGAGCGGCGTTACCTGATATGTCGTTTCGCCCACGTCGTCGGGAAGCTTGACGTCGCCGGTTTGATAACGCCAAGCCTCTTTCAGATTACCGACATTGGCGGTGGTAATCTGTGTCAGCGGCGAATAGCGCTGTCCGTAAGAAGTGCGGCCATATTGGTGCCACTCGTTATCTGGAACGGCATTCCCGTAAGAAGGCGCGTTGTTGACGACCTCGGTCGGAAGGTTGCCCTCCTGATCATGCGGATCCTGCGTCATAGAGACAGCGGCCACACCCATGGAAATGACGACGGCTACCAGAAGCGGAACGGCATTGGCGCCATAACGGATGCCTGTCGGGCTGACGAAACCAAGCGGCTTGCGGATCCATGGCATCAGCAGCCAGATGCCGATCACGATGATCAGACCGCCACGCGGGCCTAACTGCCACCAGTCGAGACCGACTTCCCACACGGCCCAGCCGAGTGTTGCGAGCACAAAAAGCGCATAAAAATGGAGCGCTGCCTTGTTCCGCTTGAACAGAAGGATTGCCGTGATGACGAAGGCGAGCCCGGCGAGAGCATAATAAAAGCTTCCACCGAGCATGATAAGTTGAGACCCGAAGCCGAAAAGCGCGAGGCCAATGAGCGTCAGAGCGACAGCAGTGATGGTGACCGCCATGAAAAGCCCCCTGTTGATTTCCCTGCCTGCTTAACAGGGTGGAACAGGATAGGTTCCGCAGAAATCACATTTCTGCCACTTCTGTGTTATCTGCGGATCGTTTCAATCGCGAAAGTCGTTGAAAGCCAGCGCCATGTCTTCGCGTCTGGCTGAGGTTGCCAGAAGCGATACCAGTAGGATTCTCGCCTGCCCGGGCCGCAGTGTTCTCGCATGAATGGCACCTACGGCACCCATGTCGTGACCGCCGCCGCCGCCGCCATAACCTGCCACCAATCGTCCGACCGGAACACGGCTGGACACGACGACCGGAACGTTCCTCTCGCTGCAACGCCGCACCGCATCCACGACAGCCGCATTGGCATTGCCCGAGCCGAGAGCGCAAAGAACGATCCCTTTGGCGCCTGCTTCGAGACTGGCGTCGATGTGGGTTGCCTTACAGCCCGGATAGATCGCGACGATATCGACGCGGATGGCATCGACCGGGGCCGTAAGGTTGGGGCTTTGGGGACAGTCGGAAGGTCCAGAAAGGTCGAACGCATCCGGCTCGTCTGCCGAGCGCTTGTAAAGCCCCCAAACCGGCAACAACCTGCCACCGAACGACAGGAGGACGCCCTTCTCGCTGTTGGATGGCGTCGCCGCCGCGGCAATCGCTGCCTGAAGATTGGCCGGACCATCCGACAGCGGACTATCGGCCGTGAACTGCGCGCCCGTGAAAATCACCGGCTTGTTAAGCGTGTGCTGCAGATGAACGAGCAGCGAGGTTTCTTCCATCGCATCCGTACCGTGAAGCACGACGACGCCGTGCACCGCGGGGTCGGCAAGCTCGACGCCGACCGCATCACTGATCGCCTGCATATCCGAAATCGTCAGGCTCGAGGAGTCCTTCGCCATCAGCTCGACGGGCTTAACGGCAACCCTACCACCTCCAAGGCCAGAGACGAGATTCTCACCGGAGAGCGAAGGTTTCGCTGCTCCGGTTTCGTCGCGTTGACTTGCAATGGTGCCGCCGGTGGCGATCACCGCCACCAACACTTTATGAGGATCTGCCAAGATTGCCGCGTTCACTGCTGGCTCCGCACGCCCGCGTCACGCAATTGCTGCGCCCGCGACAATTCCTCGATACGCCCGCGCATCAAATACCATCCCCCCACCAAGGTCGGCGCGATGACGATGAGAGAGCCAACGGTATATGTGCCCGCAGGATAATCGAAAGCCATCAACACCAGAACGCCAAACAGGAAGACAAGCGTCAGGATGCCCGTATAAGGCGCGCCAAACATGCTGAAATCCGGACGCTGCATCTTCCCCTGCCGGGACAGATGCCACAGCTTGAGTTGGCATAACACGATGACGCCCCACGCGCAAATAATGCCAAGCGCTGCAAGATTGAGCGCAATTTCAAATGCTTCCGAAGGAACGATGGCATTGAGAATGACACCCAGCACGGTGACGACGGCCGTTACCGCGATGCCGCCATAGGGCACACCGGCCTTGTTCATTTTCGCCAGAGCTGCCGGTGCAGAGCCGGACACCGCCATGGAATGAAGGATACGACCAGTCGAGTAAAGGCCAGCATTCAGCGACGACAGAACCGCCGTCAGAACCACCAGATTCATGACGATATCGGCGCCTTCCACTCCGATAGAGCCGAAGAAGGTCACGAATGGGCTCTCACCGGCCTTGTACGCCGTGTAGGGCAGAAGAAGCGTCAGCAGCAGGACTGAGCCGACATAGAAGACGAGAAGGCGGAAGACGACTGTGCGGATTGCCTTTGGCATGACCTTGCGGGGATCTTCCGTTTCACCAGCAGTCGTTCCGATCAACTCGATCGAGGCATAGGCGAAGAGCACGCCTTGAATGATGACGAAGGCGGGCAGAATGCCATTCGGGAAGAAGCCGCCATTGTCGGTGATGAGGCTAAAGCCGGTGACGTGACCTTCGATCGGCGTTCCAAAGATAACGAAGTACACACCGACGATCAGGAAGGTGAAGAGCGCCAGAACCTTGATCAGGCTGAACCAGAATTCCAGTTCGCCGAACACCTTGACCGACAACATGTTCATGCCGAGCACGATGATGAGCGCGCCGAGCGCAAACACCCATTGATCGATGCCTTGCATCCATGGGACGTATTGCTTGAAGAAATTCATGTAGAGGGCAACGGCCGTCACATCGGCAACCGAGGTCATGGCCCAGTTCATCCAGTACATCCAGCCGACGGCAAAGGCCATCTTCTCACCGTAGAACTCGCGGGCGTAGGAAACGAACGAGCCGGAGGTAGGGCGATGCATGATCAATTCGCCAAGCGCCCGAAGTACGAGAAAGGCGAAGAAGCCGCAAATTGCGTAAACGAAGATAAGAGCGGGACCGGCAATCGCCAGACGCCCGCCTGCCCCGAGAAAGAGCCCGGTGCCGATCGCGCCGCCAATGGCGATCATCTGAATCTGGCGTGGTTTAAGTGCTTTATGATAGCCGAAATCCTCCTGGACCTCGACCTTACGCTCATGGTTTGCTTGCGTTACCTTATCCACTGGTGTCGCTCCTCCCTCAGAGCTGTCGTCCATAGACTTGATGAATTACACGTTCTGCCCTTGCGCGAGAATGCCTTTTGAGATGCGAGCGCCCAAAGATCGAACAGCCATTCTGTAAGGCTGCATGACAGATTTTCGAGTCCCTTAGTTCCTGGGCTCACTCGCGTCAACCCTCTCCCGCCCATTGACCTACATCATGGACGGGACTAAACCAAGCAAAATCTGTCTGGCAGCTTTACAGATTATCGGATCACTATGGAGGATGATATGGTCACGATGCGTCAGGAACGCGATCTTCTCGGAAGCAAGGATGTACCGGCGGATGCCTATTGGGGTGTGCACACGCAGCGCGCGGCGGAGAACTTCCAAATCAGCGGCACGACGATCGGTCGCTACCCCTACCTCATTCGCGGCCTGACATTTGTGAAAGAAGCCGCGGCGCTGGCAAACCATGAACTGGGACTTCTGGATCACGAGCGGCTCGACGCCATCGTCAAGGCCTGCCGTGAAATCCGCAACGGCGACCTGCACGATCAATTTGTCGTCGATGTCATTCAGGGTGGGGCCGGGACCTCCACAAACATGAATGCCAATGAGGTGATCGCCAACCGCGCGCTCGAAATTCTCGGGCACGCGAAGGGCGATTACACGCACCTGCATCCCAACGACCACGTTAATCTTAGCCAGTCCACCAACGATGCCTATCCGACTGCGATCAACATTGCGCTGATCGAATCCATCGACGAACTGGCCGCCTCCATGCTGGTGCTTCAGGACGCGTTCGAGGCGAAGGCACGCGAATTCGACGGCGTCTTGAAAGTCGGGCGCACGCAATTACAGGATGCCGTGCCGATGACGCTCGGCCAGGAGTTTCGCACCTTCGCCGTAATGCTGGGAGAAGACCGCGCGCGCCTGATTGAATCGGCAGCCTTGCTGCATGAAATCAATCTTGGCGCCACAGCAATCGGCACAGGCCTCAACGCACCAACCGGTTACGCGGCGATTGCCTGCAAGCATCTTGTGCACCTGACAGGTCGACCGCTGGTCACGGCAAGCGACCTGATCGAGGCGACGCAAGATCCTGGTGCCTTCGTCCATCTCTCGGGCGTCTTGAAGCGCGTGGCAGTTAAACTCTCTAAGACATGCAACGACCTGCGCCTGCTATCTTCCGGTCCCCGCGCCGGGATCGGCGAGATCAATCTTCCTGCGGTGCAGGCCGGCTCAAGCATCATGCCCGGCAAGGTCAATCCCGTGATCCCGGAAGTCGTCAACCAGGTGGCCTTCGTGGTGATCGGCAACGACATAACCGTGACCATGGCTGCAGAAGGCGGGCAGCTTCAGCTCAACGCATTCGAGCCGGTCATCGTGCGGGCTCTATCGGAAAGCATTGCCCAACTCGGCACCGCCTGCCGGACACTGGCGGAACGCTGCGTCGTCGGCATTACTGCCAATGTCGATGTGATGGCGCGACGATTGGAAGAATCGATCGGCATTGCGACGGCGCTGAACCCGCTGATCGGCTATTATGCTGCGACCGAGGTTGCGCGGGAAGCACTGGCAAGTGGCAGAACCGTGCCCCAGGTCGTTCTGGAAAAAGGCTATATGAGCGCCGAACAGTTGATCGAGGCCCTGAGACCGGAATTGCTGGCGAATATCGCCTCACCTGTCGTACAGCCAGCGGCTTGAACATTCGACGTCAGCAAGCCGGAAGACGAAGACGGTTTTCCGGCTTGTCCCTGCATCGAAGTCCTATCTAGCGTCGTCACCCATGATCGAAGTGACGGCCTGCTTGACCTTGCCCAGATGGGCTTCCATCGCCTGGCGCGCACCATCTTCAGAGCCGGCCTCGATCGCTTCCGCAATCTTGCGATGCTCGGTATTGGACGCGACGCGGCGATGCGCCATGAGATTCAGCAGTTCCGACTGCTGACTGACGCTGTCGCGCGCATCTGCAATGACCTTGGCGAACAGCGAATTTCCACAGGCCTCCGCAATCGCGCTGTGGAACTCACAGTCGAGCAGCACCCACTTGTGCAAATCTTCCTGCTGATCCATTTCGCCGCAAAGCTTCATCATTCGCGACACCTGCTGATCCGTTCGGCGTAGGGCCGCCCACCCGGCAGCGGGTACTTCGACAAATGGCCTCGCTTCCATCAGATCGCGTGCAGAATAGCCGCCATAGCGCAACTCCTGGCGCGGCGCGTCCGTCAGGACGAAGGTGCCGCTGCCGGTTCGCGTTTGTGTCATGCCAAGCGTCTGCAGCGAGCGCAGCGCCTCGCGCACAATTGGGCGGCTGACTCCGTATCGACCGGCAAGATGCGTTTCAGACGGAAGGCGCGTGCCAACCGTCAGCCGGCCCGACACGATGGCCGACCGCAAATCCTCAAACACCGATTCCGCAGCGCTCTTGCGGTTAACCGGGTTCGCCTCGTAAATCCAATCAGCCCCTGCACTCATGCAAGTAACCTTTCCAAACATCATATAATTGTCAAGAACCGGACTCAGGTCGAAGCAACTGCAACCGAAGAAAGCTGTGATTCTGGTCATTTGCTTAATTTTTAAGCGTGATGAAAAAGATTGCTATTTTGCATGCGCTGCGGCATTGATGCCGCATGATGCTTCGGGATTTGACCATTCTTGTGATCGACGAAAACGCCATCCGCGCCTCGATTATCGAGGAGGGACTGCGCGAGGCTGGTCATATGAAGGTCACCGTCATCCACGAGGTCAACGGTGTTGCGCGTACCATCGATACGCTACAGCCGGACGTCATCGTCATCGATCTTGAAAATCCCAACCGCGATATGATGGAACATCTGTTTCAACTGACGCGCACCGTCAGCCGGCCGATTGCCATGTTCGTCGACCGATCGGATACGGCATCCATCGAGGCTGCCGTAGAAGCTGGCGTCTCCGCCTATATCGTCGATGGGCTGAAGAAAGAGCGCGTCAAGCCGATCCTCGACATGGCAGTCAGCCGCTTCAACGCCTTCAGCCGGCTGCAACGAGAATTGGCCGAAGCGAAATCCGCGCTCGAAGAGCGCAAGGTCATCGAACGCGCCAAAGGCATTTTGATGAAGATGCGCGGGCTTTCCGAAGAAGAAGCCTTCGCGCTTCTGCGCCAGACGGCGATGAATGAAAAAAAGAAATTGTCCGAGATCGCGCAGAGCGTGGTCACGGCCGCCGGGCTACTGATGTGACGGCGGTGGCTGGACAGGGAGTGATAGCATGACGATCATAGATGATCTGCCAGAGCAGAAATCCAGACTCTCGACCCCTGCCACGATCGGCCACGACCGCCAGCGGACGCTGCGGGCCGGCTTCATTCCTCTTGTTGACGCCTCGGTCCTGATTGCCGCCGCCGAGTTCGGCTTTGCCGATAAGGAAGGGCTGAAGCTCGATCTGGTGAAAGATGTTTCCTGGGCCAATGTTCGCGATCGCCTTGCCTTCCGCCAGTTCGACATTGCGCATATGCTTTCACCCATGCCGGTCGCATCCATGCTCGGCCTCGGCTCGAACCCCTCGCCAACCATCACCCCCTTTTCGCTGGGCCGAGGCGGAAATGCTATTACGCTCTCGACGGCGCTCTTCACAAGAATGCAGGAGACGACTGGCTTGTCGTCAACAGCAAGCGCACTCGAAAATGCCCGCGCGCTGAAAACCGTGCTCGACGAGATGCGGGCCAAAGGAGAACCAACACCCACCCTTGGCATGACCTATCCGTTCTCTTCGCATAATTACGAGTTCCGCTACTGGCTGGCAGCGGGCGGCATCCACCCGGACAATGATGTTAAGCTCGTGGTCGTGCCGCCACCGCTCACCTCCGATGCACTTGCCGCCGGTGCAATCGACGGCTTTTGCGTCGGCGCGCCCTGGAACATGATTGCCTGCGAGCGCGGCGTAGGTCGCATCGTCGCTGTCAAGCAGGATATCTGGCCCTCCGCACCGGAAAAAGTCATCGGCATGCGGCCGGACTGGGCAGAGACCCAGCAGGAAAGCGTGGCACGACTTCTCGTGGCACTGGATGCCGCCGCCCGTTGGTGCGACAGCCTGGACAATCGAAAGGCTTTGAGCGAGGCACTTGCCGATCCGCGCTATATCGGTGCGCCTCAGCACATTGTCCAACGTGTGCTGGGCGGAGAGTTCCACATCGACAGCCAAGGCAATCGCCGCGTCATCGACAAGTACTTTCAATTCCACGCCGACTACGCCAACGATCCGCAACCCAACCAGGCACTTTGGATCTACAGCCAGATGATCCGGTGGGGACAAACCGCCTTCTCACAAGAGGGCGCCAAAGCCGCGTCGTCTGCCTACCGTCCCGACCTTTATCGCGCAGCATTGGGCGGCGGCACCGCAACTCTCGACGACGGTGACATAAGTGCAAAGGCGCCCTTCATGGATGGGATGACCTTCGATCCATACGACATTCCTGCTTATGTCGAGCGCTTCCCGGTCAAAAACCCGGCCGAAATACAGGCAGCGACCAGCGACTTGTGAACTGCCACATGCTGCATTTTTAGTGTGGGCGGCACCCCGCAAGATTAAATAATAGTCTGAATTCTTTTTCCCTGGAAAAGCAGTCTCCGCACTTGCGAGAGAAAATCTGCATATTTTTCAATGCAATGCGACGCAACACCAAAACTGGCACGGTGCTTGCTTCTTATAAATCGCTCAGGTCAACGGCGATCGGAGCAGCAGGGACGCGTTATCAGCGTTCTTCATACGACACAGACGTCGCAAGGTATGCAGCCCGGAACCTCCTCCCGTTTCCGAAGGCGCATCACCGAGCGGCGTTTTTTTGTTTTTGGGCTTCGCAAAATCATAGGGCGCCCATGAGGCTGCCAAAAAGGGGAACATGCGATATGAAAAAAATGCTTTCCAGCTCGATCAGCCGCCGCTCGATCCTGAAGACGACGGCCACTGCGGCCCTGATCTCCGCTGTCAGAACAGCCTTCCCTTCCGGTGCCTTCGCCGCGACCTCCGAGCCTGAAGTCAAGGGCGCGAAACTCGGCTTCATCGCGCTGACCGATGCAGCACCGCTGATTGTCGCATCGGAAAAGGGACTGTTTGCCAAGCATGGCATGCCTGACGTTGAAGTTCTGAAACAGGCTTCCTGGGGTGCTACGCGCGACAATCTCGTTCTCGGCGGCGCGTCTAACGGGATCGATGGCGCCCATATCCTGACGCCGATGCCCTATCTCATGCATACCGGCAAGGTGACGCAGAACAACGTGCCGGTTCCGATGGCGATCCTTGCTCGCCTCAATCTCGACAGCCAGGGCATTTCGGTTGCCAAGGAATATGCCGAGACCGGCGTCCAGATCGATTCTTCCAAGCTGAAAGCCGCCTTCGAAAAGAAGAAGGCTGAAGGCAAGGAGATCAAGGCGGCCATGACCTTCCCAGGCGGCACGCATGATCTTTGGATCCGCTACTGGCTGGCAGCAGGCGGCATCGACCCGGACAAGGATGTCTCCACCATCGTCGTTCCGCCACCGCAGATGGTTGCCAATATGAAGGTCGGCAACATGGATGTCTTCTGTGTTGGCGAACCCTGGAACGAGCAGCTCGTCAACCAGGGCATCGGCTTTACCGCCTGTACCACCGGCGAATTGTGGAAGGGCCATCCGGAAAAGGCGCTCGGCATGCGCGCCGACTGGGTGGAGAAGAACCCCAACGCCGCCAAGGCCATGCTGATGGCGGTGATGGAAGCCCAGCAATGGTGCGACAGCATGGACAACAAGGAAGAGATGTCCGCCATCCTCGGCAAGCGCCAATGGTTCAACGTTCCGCCGAAGGACGTTCTTGGCCGCCTGAAGGGCGACATCAATTACGGCAATGGCCGTGTCGCCCATGGCACAGACCTCTACATGAAGTTCTGGAAGGATGCGGCCTCCTATCCCTTCCAAAGCCATGACAGCTGGTTCCTGGCCGAAAACATCCGCTGGGGCAAGTTTGCGCCCGATACCGACATCAAGACGCTGGTGTCGCAGGTGAACCGCGAGGATCTGTGGCGCGCTGCCGCGAAGGATCTGGGCGTTGCCGCTGCCGATATTCCGGCCTCGACCTCTCGCGGCAAGGAGACCTTCTTTGACGGCAAGGTCTTCGATCCGGAAAACCCATCCGCCTATCTCGACAGCCTCTCGATCAAGGCCGCCTCTTGACGATGTCTGGCTCCTTCGCCTGAGGCGCAAGGAGCCAGCACGCCGCCCAACAGCTCTTTCGGAAACAGGACCCGACCATGACCGCAACCGCACGCAAGACAGAAAGCACGGCCATCCACGCCGCCACGCCAAGGAGCGGCACCGTGATCGCCATGAATCGCCGCCCCGCGTCGGTATTCTCCGCTCGCAAGATCACCGCTTCGATCACGCGCAACGTCGTTCCGCCACTCGTCGTTCTGGTGATCATGCTCTGCATCTGGCAGGCCCTCTGTTCGGCGCCTGGCGCCTCGCTGCCGCCTCCGAGCCAGGTGTTCGAGGAAAGCTACGACCTGATCGCCCACCCCTTCTTCCATAACGGCTCTCAGGATATCGGCCTCGGCTGGCGTGTGTTGGTTTCGCTGGAACGCGTCGCCTATGGTTTCGGCCTTGCCGCGATCATAGGCGTTATTGTCGGCGCCATCATCGGCCAGTCGGTCTGGGCGATGCGTGGCCTAGACCCGATCTTCCAGGTCCTGCGCACCGTGCCGCCGCTCGCCTGGCTGCCGCTGTCTCTTGCTGCCTTTCAGGACAGCAACCCATCGGCGATCTTCGTGATCTTCATTACCTCCATCTGGCCCGTCATCATCAACACCGCGGTTGGCGTGCGCAACATCCCGCAGGATTACCGCAACGTCGCGCAGGTGCTGCGCCTCAACCAGATCGAGTTCTTCTACAAGATCATGCTGCCATCCGCCGCGCCCTACATCTTCACCGGTCTTCGCATCGGCGTCGGCCTCTCCTGGCTCGCAATCGTCGCGGCTGAAATGCTGACTGGTGGCGTGGGCATCGGCTTCTTCATCTGGGACGCGTGGAATTCATCCCGCCTGCCCGACATCATCGTCGCACTCGCTTACATCGGCGTCGTCGGCTTCGTCCTCGACAAGCTGGTGGCCGCGATTGGCAAGATCATCACCCGCGGCGCGGCAGCGAACTAAGAGGATTTTTCTCATGAACGCCTATTTGAAGCTCGATCACATCGAGAAATATTTCGACAAGGGCGGCAGCCGCGCCGAGGTGCTGAAGGGGATCAACCTCACCATCGGCAAGGGCGAATTCGTCTCCGTCATCGGCCACTCCGGCTGCGGCAAGTCCACCATGTTGAACCTGATCGCCGGCCTGACAAAGGTTTCTTCCGGCGTGGTGCTGCTGGAAAACCGCGAAGTCAACGAACCCGGCCCCGAACGCGCCGTAGTCTTTCAGAACCACAGCCTGCTGCCATGGCTCACTGTGTATGAAAACGTCAATCTCGGCGTGGAGAAGGTCTTTCGTTACAGCAAGTCCAGGGCTGAGCGTCATGACTGGGTGATGCACAACCTTGATCTCGTGCAGATGGCGCATGCCAAGGACAAGAAGCCGTCGGAGATTTCCGGTGGCATGAAGCAGCGCGTCGGCATTGCCCGTGCGCTGGCGATGGAGCCGAAAATACTGCTGCTGGACGAACCGTTTGGCGCACTCGACGCCCTGACCCGCGCCCATCTGCAGGATGCGGTCATGGAAATCCATGCCCGTCTTGGCAACACCATGATCATGATCACCCACGACGTGGACGAAGCCGTGCTGCTGTCCGACCGCATCGTGATGATGACCAATGGTCCAGCCGCCCATATTGGCGAAATCCTCGATGTTCCGCTTGCTCGTCCCCGCCACCGCATCGAGCTTGCATCCGACCGAACCTATCTCAAATGCCGCGAAGCCGTGCTGAAGTTCCTCTACGAACGTCATCGCTTCGTCGAAGCAGCGGAGTGAGACCCATGTCCGAACCCAAGCCCCAGAAACTCGTGATCATCGGTAACGGCATGGCGCCAGGCCGCATGCTGGAAAACCTCTTCGAGACCGCACCCGGTGTCTTCGACGTCACGATCTTCAACGCCGAGCCGCGCGTCAATTACGACCGCATCATGCTCTCGCCAGTTCTCTCTGGCGAAAAAGCCTATGAAGACATCGTCATCCATAATGACGACTGGTATGCGGCCCATGGCGTGACCCTGCACAAGGGCGCGAAGGTTAGCCATATCGACCGTGAGCGCAAAACCGTCACCAGCGAAAACGGGATTACGGCCTCCTACGACAAGCTCGTTATCGCCACCGGCTCCTCGCCCTTCATCATTCCGGTTCCTGGCCATCAGCTCCCCGGCGTTCTTCCCTATCGCGATCTCGACGATGTGACGAAGATGCTGGAGATCGCGGGGAACAAGGGCCGCGCCATCGTCATCGGCGCGGGTCTTCTCGGCCTCGAAGCAGCCTATGGCCTAAAGCGTCAGGGCATGGATGTCACCGTCATCCATCTGATGCCGACGATCATGGAACGCCAACTCGACCCGGCAGCCGCCTACCTTCTGGAGAAGGCGCTGATTGAACGCGGCATCGACATTATCACCAAGGCCAACACCAAGCGCATCCTCGGCGAAGACAAGGTCGAGGGTATCGAACTGGAAGACGGTCGCATCATCGAAGGCACGATGGTGGTGATGGCAGTCGGCATCCGCCCAGCTTCCGGCCTTGCCAAGGAGGCAGGCCTTGCGGTCAACCGCGGGATCGTCGTCGATGATGGCATGATGACGTCGGACGCCTCGATCTACGCGCTTGGCGAATGCGCCGAACATCGCGGCATCTGCTACGGTCTCGTTGCTCCGCTTTATGAAAGCGCCAAGGTGCTGGCCGATCGGCTGATCGGCGGTCATACGGAATATCATGGCTCCGTCACCAACACGAAACTCAAGGTCACCGGCATCAACCTCTTCTCTGCAGGCGATTTTGCCGAGGGTGATGACCGTGAAGAGATCGTGCTGCGCGATGCGACGGCAGGCGTCTACAAGCGCCTGATCCTCAAGGAAAACCGCATCATCGGCGCGGTTCTCTACGGCGAAACCTCCGACGGCTCGTGGTTCTTCGACCTGATGAAGAAGGGCACAGACATTGCGGAAATGCGCGAAACATTGATTTTCGGCCAGGCCTACCAGGGGGGCTCCCCTCTGGACCCTATGGCGGCCGTTGCAGCCTTGCCGGATGATGCGGAAATCTGCGGCTGCAACGGCGTTTGCAAGGGAAAAATCACCTCGACCATCACCGGCAAGGGCCTGACTTCGCTGGACGATGTGCGCGCCCACACCAAGGCGTCCGCCTCGTGTGGCAACTGCACGGGTCTCGTCGAGCAGTTGATGACGCTGACACTTGGCGACAGCTACAATCCGACAGCCGTGCAGCCCATGTGCAAGTGCACCGATCTCGGCCATGACGATGTGCGCCGCCTGATCAAGGCGAAGGGACTGAAGACCATTCCTGCCGTGATGCAGGAGTTGGAATGGAAGACCTCATGCGGCTGCGCCAAATGCCGTCCGGCGCTGAACTACTACCTCGTCTGCGACTGGCCGGATGAGTATGCGGATGACTATCAGTCCCGCTTCATCAACGAACGCGTTCACGCCAACATCCAGAAGGATGGCACCTATTCCGTCGTTCCGCGTATGTGGGGCGGCGTCACCAATGCCGGAGAACTCCGCGCCATCGCCGATGTCGTCGATAAGTTCGAGATCCCGCTCGTCAAGGTCACCGGCGGTCAGCGCATCGACCTTCTCGGTATCGAGAAGGAAGACCTGCCCGCCGTTTGGGCCGATCTCGGCAAGGCCGGTTTCATTTCGGGTCAGGCCTATGCCAAGGGCCTGCGCACCGTCAAAACCTGTGTGGGCGAGCAATGGTGCCGCTTCGGCACGCAGGATTCCACGGGTCTTGGCATTCGCATCGAAAAGTTCATGTGGGGCTCCTGGACCCCTGCCAAGCTGAAGCTTGCCGTTTCTGGCTGTCCGCGCAACTGCGCGGAGGCGACGTGCAAGGATATCGGCGTCATCTGCGTGGATTCCGGCTTCGAAATCCACTTTGCCGGTGCGGCAGGCCTCGACATCAAGGGCACCGAAATTCTCGGGCTGGTGAAGACGGAGGATGAGGCGCTGGAGCATATCGTGGCGCTGACACAAATGTACCGCGAGCAGGCACGCTATCTCGAGCGCATCTACAAATGGGCAAAGCGCATCGGCTACGACGAGATCCGTCGCCAGATCATGGACGATGCCGACAAGCGCCAGGGCTTCTACGAGCGCTTCGTCTTCAGCCAGAAATTCGCCCAGGTCGACCCCTGGTCGGAGCGTGTTTCGGGCGAACACAAGCACGAGTTCAAGCCGATGGCAACCATTGGCTTCAATCAAGCCGCAGAGTGACTGGGGCCGGGAAGGCCATGGACACGTAGCGCTTGGATGGGGCGACATGGAGGAGATGTCGCCCCATCCCAAAAACTCCAACCGGACACAGGATGACGACGATGAACTGGGTCGAAATCGGCAATATTACTGACATTCCACTGCGCGGCGCGCGTTGCGTGAAAACGCCGATGGGCAAGATCGCCGTATTCCGTACGGCAGAAAACGAGGTCTTCGCCATAGAGGATCATTGCCCGCACAAGGGCGGGCCGCTCTCTCAAGGCATCGTCCACGGCGCGTCCGTGACCTGCCCCTTGCACAATTGGGTCATCTCGCTGGAAACCGGCAAGGCCCAGGGCGCCGATGAAGGTGCCGTGCGCACCATTCCCGTGCGCAACACCGAGGGCAGCCTGTCCATCGCAATCGAAAGCATGATGATCGCTGCGGAGTGACCATGGAACACGAGGTCAAGACCACCTGTCCCTATTGCGGCGTCGGCTGCGGTGTCATCGCTAAGATCGATGATACCGGCACAGTTTCGGTAAAGGGCGATCCCGATCACCCGGCCAATTTCGGTCGGCTCTGCTCGAAAGGTTCAGCCCTTGGCGAAACGCTCGATCTCGACGGACGTCTGCTCTATCCGCAGATTGACGGAAAGCAGGCCGGCTGGGATGAGGCACTCGACCTCGTGGCCTCGAAATTCTCTGAAGCGATTGCCACGCATGGACCGGATGCGGTCGCCTTTTATGTCTCCGGTCAGTTGTTGACGGAAGACTATTATCTTGCCAACAAGCTGATGAAAGGCTTCATCGGCTCCGGCAATATCGACACCAACTCGCGGCTGTGCATGTCGTCTTCCGTCGCGGGCCATCGCCGCGCCTTCGGGTCAGATACGGTTCCGGGTCTCTATGAGGATCTAGTTACCGCGGACCTCGTGATCCTGACGGGATCCAACCTCGCCTGGTGTCATCCGGTCATCTATCAGCGCCTTGCAGCGGCCAAGGCCGAACGACCTGACATGAAGATCGTGGTGATCGACCCACGCCGCACCATGACCTGCGATATCGCCGACATGCATCTTGCCATCCGGCCAGACGGCGACGTGGCACTTTTTACGGGTCTCTTGGCGCATCTTGCAAACGGCAAGGCGGTGGACACAGCCTATGTCGCGGCCCATACAGTCGGCTTCGAGACCGCGATCCAATCCGCTTGCGCGATCGGTCTGCCAGAGATCGTCGAGGCAACGGGTCTTAGCCTCGCAGAACTCATCCGCTTCTATGAACTGTTCGAACGAACAGAAAAGGTCGTCACCTGCTACAGTCAGGGCGTCAATCAGTCGTCGAGCGGGACCGACAAGGTCAACGCCATCATCAACTGTCATCTGGCGACGTGCCGCATCGGCAAGCCGGGCGCGGGACCTTTTTCATTGACGGGTCAGCCCAATGCCATGGGTGGACGCGAAGTGGGCGGCCTTGCCAATATGCTCGCGGCCCATATGGCGATCGAAAGTGCGGAGGATCGCGACCGGGTGCAGCGCTTCTGGAAAGCACCGACCATCGCCGAAAAACCCGGGCTAAAAGCTGTCGACATGTTCCAGGCGGTGGCCGATGGCCGCATCAAGGCGCTTTGGATCATGGCCACCAATCCGGTCGTTTCTATGCCTGATGCCAGGGCTGTGGAGGCCGCGCTGAAACAATGTCCTTTTGTCGTCGTCTCCGACATCATGGCAACGACGGACACGGCGCGCCATGCGCATGTGCTGCTCCCCTCTCTGGGTTGGGGCGAAAAGGACGGCACAGTCACCAATTCGGAAAGACGCATTTCCCGCCAGCGTGGATATCTTGCGGCACCGGGAGAGGCAAAGCCCGACTGGTGGCAGTTCGCAGAAATCGGCAAGCGCATGGGCGACGGAGACGCCTTTACCTATCACGGCCCTGCAGAGATTTTCGCAGAACACGCCGCACTTTCGGCCTTCGAGAACAATGGCACGCGCGATTTCGATATCGGCGCTTACTCCAAGATGGAACAGCAACCTTACGACGACATGACGCCCTTCAACTGGCCTCAGCCTTCTGGCACAGCCCGCAGCACGACGCGCTTCTTCGCCGACGGCAAGTTCTTCCATGCGGATGGAAAGGCACGATTCATCTCCACAGTGCTACCGCAGACGAACCGCACCACTGTTGAGTACCCGCTGACCTTGAACACTGGCCGCATCCGCGATCAGTGGCACACCATGACCCGTACCGGCAAAAGCGCCCGGCTATCCTCGCATCTTGCCGAACCATACGTCGAACTCCATCCGCGCGATGCGATGGCAGCCGGGATAAGGAGCGCCGATCTGGTCGAAGTCGAAAGCCCGCTTGGCACGGTGGTTCTGCGCGCGCTCGTCACCGAAAGACAGGCGCGGGGCAGCGTCTTCGCGCCGATGCATTGGAATGATCAGTTTGCCGCGAACGCCCGGATCGACAAGCTCGTTGCTCCAAACACCGACCCCTTTTCCGGTCAGCCGGCGTCAAAAAACGTCGCCGTCGCGGCGCGGCGCTTTGAAGCGAAAGCCTATGCCTTTGCAGTCACGGCCACGGCTCCACAAAAGCCCGATTGCTCCTACTGGGCTCTTGCCAAGGCCGAAGGTGGCTATCGCCTGGAGCTTGCTTTCGAGACGGTACCGGAAGACTGGATTTCCTGGAGCAGAGAGATTTTCGGGATCGACGCCCACATCGAACCGCTTGGCTACGCCGACAGCCAAAGCAGTGACGTTCGACTGGCCTTCTTTGACGGGGAGACGTTGCTGGCTGCGCTGTTCATCGCGGCCACACCTGTCGCCGTTGCGCGAAACTGGGCTGTTGCGCAGTTGAAAGAGCGGCATGAGGACACGCGCAATCGCTTCGCGCTTGTCGCAGGCAGACCCGGTGCAGGAAGGCCTGATCCCGGCGCCACCGTCTGCTCCTGCTTCAACGTCGGCATCAACCAGATCACCAGTGCGATCCGCGAGGGCTGTCACACGGTGGAGGCAGTTGGTGCTTGTCTGAGCGCTGGTACCAATTGCGGCTCCTGCCGAGCAGAAATCCGAACCATTATCGATGGGTGTCTAAGAACTGCAGCCGAGTAGGCTTGTCGAGAGGGAGCATGGCAGTCGAGAGGGAACATGGCAGCCGAGAATGAACACCGGCAAGGCTGCGATCGCGCATGGCCAGATGGACGCGCTCTAAGCTGTGGGCAGAGAAGAATGTCAGCAGTGTAGCTGGAAAAGAAAAAGCCTGCCGCGGGAGGAGGTGCGGCAGGCTTTGAACTTGATTGGCAATTGGGAGGAGGAGTATCGCCAATCCACATCGAAAGACGCTGGGAGGAGGAGTGCGTCGTTTCGATGATCAATATATACTCCCGTCATCCCGGACTGAAAAGCGCGACACTCGCAAGGCAGCAATGCAACGTTTGCATAACTGCCGTGGCTATGACTTTTTTTTGATCACTACCGTCTCGCAACCCAGCCACCCGATGGGTACCTCGCGGTTCATGCGTCGCGGTGAACCTGGAAGCCCGCGAAAGACTGGTTTACGGGCATCAACTCGATGCTGTTGATGTTGATATGCTTCGGCTGAGACACCACCCAATGAATGGTGTTGGCGATATCCTCCGGCAGGATGGGATTGACGCCCTTGTAGAGCGTGTCGGACGCCTGCTGATTGCCGCCGGTGCGCACCAGAGTGAACTCGGTCTCGCACATCCCAGGCTCAATCGACGTAACGCGGACCCCCTTGCCATGCAGGTCTGAACGCAAGCCAAGCGAAAACTGGCGCAGGAACGCCTTGGTGCCGGCATAAACATTGCCCCCGGCATAGGGCCAGCTTGCGGCGACCGATGAGAGGTTGACGACGATGCCGCGACGCTCGATCAACGTCGGCAAAAGGTGGTGGGTGATGTTCAACAGCCCGGTAATGTTGGTGTTGACCATCGTGTGCCAGTCTTCAAGCGGCACTTGCGGCGCAACGGCCGTTCCGAGAGCGAGGCCGGCATTGTTGACCAGCACATCGATTGCGGCAAATTCCTGCGGCAGATCGGCAAAAGCAGAGCGCATCGCCTCTTGATCGGTGATGTCGAATGCAAGGCCATGGAAGGACGATCCGAGTTCGTCTTTCAGAGCCTGCAGGCGTTCGGCGCGACGGCCTGTACCGATCACCTTCCAACCCTCGTTCGCAAAAAGACGCGTGGTGGAAAGGCCGAAGCCGGAGGTTGCGCCGGTGATGAGGATAGTGGCTGTCATATCTGCTCTCCGCTTGATGCAGTTGTTTTAAAGAAGCTTTGCCGCCGCAAGCTTCAGGCACTCTTTGAATGCCGTCAAATCGGTGTAGAGTTCGTCAGGCGTCGCGTCTCCGACGATCACGTCGCCGCCGCGGCGAAGGATCGCGCCATGCAGCATGAGATTGTCGACCATGTCGAAATTCTCCACCGAAAGCCCGTCTGGTCCCCTGTAACGCCCGTCATCGCCCAGTTCCACCGCGCCAGCATAATGATCGTGGATGCGGGTGAAATGGTTCTTCGCCATGTTCGTATAGGCAAACACCGGCTTACCGAGGGCGCACATGAAGCCGAGTTCGAAGCTCGTACCGACATCGGCGGCGATCCCCCGAAAAGGCGTCAGATTGGCAATGATAGCGTTGGCCTCCAGCATCATATGCTCGTCGATGGCATTGATGTTGCAGCCGTGGCCGGTCTTGGTATCTGCCGGTGGAATTTCCAGATCGCCGGGAGATAAGGGTGTGAAGCCAGCTTCGCGAGCGAGCTTTGCCTTAGCATCCAGCATGTCGCGCGCATTGGAGAGAAAGACCTCAGGTCCCGCGAGGTAGATTTTCTTGGTCATGGATGAAGAGATTTCGTCATTGGCAGGAGTCTGGCTGCAACCTAGACCGCGACTGGCTGACGAGGCAAGAGCTTCAAGGGCGAAAGCGGTATCGCCAGCAGCCACTTTGCGCTATAGCCGGAACCGGAAGACGCGTAACCGGAGTACCAAATGGCTGCCAAGATCCGCTATCACGAAGGCGATATCTCTGCGAGCGATGCCGCCCGCTATACAGGCGCAATCGCTGTCGATACGGAAACGCTCGGGCTGGTGCCGCGCCGCGACAGGCTGTGTGTCGTGCAGCTCTCGCCGGGTGACGGCACGGCAGACGTGGTGCGTATTGCCGCGGGACAAAAGGAGGCGCCAAACCTCGTTGCCATGCTGGAGGATCCGAGCCGCGAGAAGATCTTCCATTATGGCCGCTTCGATATCGCCGTCCTGTTCTACACGTTTGGCGTAACGACGACGCCCGTCTTCTGCACCAAGATCGCCTCAAGGCTCTGCCGCACCTATACGGACCGGCACGGGTTGAAGGACAATCTGAAAGAGATGCTGGAGATCGACATCTCCAAGGCACAGCAATCGTCAGACTGGGCAGCCGAAACGCTCTCCCCGGCGCAGCTCGAATATGCCGCATCCGACGTTCTTCACCTGCATGCATTGCGCGATAAGCTCACACACCGGCTGATCCGCGACGGACGCTACGATCACGCCACTGCCTGCTTTGCCTTCCTGCCCACGCGCGCCAAGCTCGACCTTCTCGGCTGGGACGATACCGACATCTTCGCCCACAGCTAAAGACGTCGGTGAGTGCCGAGGCCGCACTTATGGTTAGCGGTCGATTAATATTTTGCCGTCATGATTGTACTTAGTGATTCCTTTCGCTCGCCCTGGTGCGCTCGGCTGAGGAGTCATGTCCCGGCGGTGCGGATGAGGAGCAAAGTCTCGCGCGCACCCCTGAGCATCAAAGCTGCGACGCGATGAGAGCGGATCAACGCGCTTCGGACAGAGAAAGAGCGTGCCATGCTGCCGCCCGTCAGTGCCGTCACAGCAGGAGAGCTTTCCCCGCAGACCTCGGGGCAAAAGCCGGACGCGTTCGCGTCGCCGGCCAACCAGCAGACCACCCCGCAAGCTATCTCAGACACCTCACCCAATCTCCCCGTCGTCGCTGCCCGCGCAATTTCCGGAGAAGCCGAGCTTCACCGCACCGGGACCGTACTCGCAGAAGTTCTGGGCTCGCTTCTGGGAATGGAACGTCTGGAAGGCGAAGATGCAGGCGCCTATGTGAACCGCCTGACCTTAGCCCTTCAATCTCTCCCGATAGCGCAGCGAGCGACACTCGAACAGCAACTTGGAAAGCTGCTGAAGGGCATGACGATTGCGCTGATGCTCGACATTCTGAAGAACAATGCCGGGCCAAACGCTGCCAGGTTGGCGGTCATGTTGGAACTCGCCCGTGTCGGCCAATCGGAAGACGGCGCGAAGATGGCGCTGCCGCCCTATCTCCAGGATCTCCTCCCGGACAGCCCATCCCTTAGTCTTCGACCGGTCAACGGGCCGCCGCCCGCAACACAGCTATCTCGACTGCCACTTCCCGCTGGCCAGAACGATTCTTGGACCGGTGAACCTGCGACCGTAGACACGATGCCACCTGCAGAGCAGGTTGACGCCCAGCCAACAGCAAACATCGCTTCGACTGCAACGCAGGTTCCCGCGAAAGCGAGTGCGCAGACGCCCCTTCTCTCACAAGTCACCGCTCAGAAGGCGACCGCGTCACTTGGCACGCCTCAAGCGTTGCCTCCCGCGGAACACGCGCAGTCTTCTCCGCAGCCCGCACCATCAAGCAAGGCCGGTCTGCCGACCTTCCCTCCGCAGAGCGCAGACGCGGTGATGAAGACGCAGGATGGTGCGACGGATCTTGCTCCGCCTACCCCATTCCTGAAGACAGATGCCGCGACACTCGCAACACAGTTTCGCGCCGCGAGCCCGCAGGACATGGAGACATTGTTGCTGGCCGTACTGCTCGGCAAACTGCCCGAGCGCGCCGATCCGCTGCCAAGCACATTTTCCGCACCGCCTGTCGTGCCGCACGAAGAAGGCTCAGAAACTGAGGCTCCGAAGAAGCAGCAAATCCCAACGTCTGGACAGCCGCAGGGCCATTCAACTGGCGCTGCAAGTGAAGCGAGCCCGGCACCGATGCTTCGCCCGGAAGCGCCGGTCGCTGCACGTGCCTTAGCTACGGCCGACGGAAAGAGCGTCGTCTTCGAGCAGGCCGCGCTCCAATCCGCGGTTGCCTCGCTGGTTACCAAGCCGGGCACACCGCTTCCCTTCGTCAACTACCCGATCGAGGAGCAGAAGCGCGACGAGGACGCACCGCCGCGCGGCCGCTGGCCTTCCTCTGATGGTGAGAGCGAAGGACAGGCTGGAGAGGACCATCCGGACCAGAACGAAGCGCAACAAAATCGCACGGACGAGCCAATCTATCAGGAAGAGCGCGTCGCCGCCAATGACGAGCCGGTCGATCATTCGGTTTCCGAAGGTGCGCGAGAGGATGGCCGGGTGGGTGATGCTGAGTCTTATTACTTACGAATGGGCAACTTCGCCTGACCTGCGAGCCGCCGAGTTTGCCAAGCCGCGCGGTATCCTGTCCCCTCGTGAAAATCGCAATAAAAAACCCGCCGGATCGCTCCGGCGGGTTCTTCATTTCAAGGAGCTGACGATTACTCGCCGCGGTTCTTCAGAGCCGCGCCAAGGATGTCGCCGAGCGAAGCGCCGGAGTCGGACGAACCGAACTGAGCGACGGCTTCCTTCTCTTCTGCGATTTCCAGAGCCTTGATCGAAAGCATAACCTTGCGATCCTTCTTGGAGAAGTTGACGACGCGGGCGTCGAGAACCTGACCAACCGAGAAACGCTCCGGACGCTGATCGTCACGATCGCGTGCCAGGTCGTTGCGGCGGATGAAGGAGGTGATGTCTTCGTGGTTGACGAGCTTCACTTCGATGCCGCCTTCGTTGACGCCGATGACTTCAGCGGAAACGACAGCGTTCTTGCGCAGTTCGCCAGACGTTGCAGCTTCGCCGACGGAATCCTTGCCGAGCTGCTTGATACCGAGAGAGATACGCTCCTTCTCGACGTCAACGTCCAGAACGACAGCCTTGACGACGTCGCCCTTGTTGAACTCTTCGATGACCTGCTCGCCCGGACGGTTCCAGTCGAGATCCGACAGGTGAACCATGCCGTCGACATCGCCTTCGAGGCCAATGAACAGGCCGAATTCGGTCTTGTTCTTGACTTCGCCTTCAACTTCAGTGCCGGCCGGATGGCTGTAGGCAAATGCCTGCCATGGGTTTTCCAGCGTCTGCTTCAGGCCGAGCGAGATACGGCGCTTGGACGGATCGACTTCGAGAACTACAACGTCGACTTCCTGGCTCGTGGACAGGATCTTGCCGGGATGTACGTTCTTCTTGGTCCAGGACATTTCGGAAATGTGGATCAGGCCTTCGATGCCCGGCTCCAGCTCGACGAATGCACCGTAGTCGGTGATGTTCGTGACCGTACCGGAGATCTTCTTGCCAACCGGGTACTTGGCGGAGATGCCATCCCACGGATCGGACTCGAGCTGCTTCATGCCGAGCGAGATACGGTGGGTTTCCTGGTTGATGCGGATGATCTGAACCTTGACCTGCTGGCCAATGTTGAGGATTTCCGAAGGATGGTTGACGCGGCGCCATGCCATGTCGGTGACGTGCAGCAGGCCGTCGATGCCGCCAAGGTCAACGAACGCACCGTAATCGGTGATGTTCTTGACGACGCCGTCAACAACCTGGCCTTCTTCGAGGTTCTGAACGATTTCAGAACGCTGCTCGGCACGGGACTCTTCGAGAACGGTGCGACGCGAAACAACGATGTTGCCGCGACGCTTGTCCATCTTGAGGATTTCGAAGGGCTGCGGGTTGTGCATCAGAGGCGTCACGTCGCGGATCGGACGGATGTCGACCTGCGAACGCGGAAGGAAGGCAACAGCGCCGTCGAGATCGACCGTGAAGCCGCCCTTGACCTGGTTGAAGATAACGCCTTCAACGCGCTCGCCAGCTTCGAACTTGGCTTCGAGCTTGACCCAGCTCTCTTCGCGGCGAGCCTTCTCGCGCGACAGAACGGCTTCGCCCAGAGCGTTTTCGATGCGCTCGACATAAACTTCGACTTCGTCGCCGACTTTCAGCGTGCCGTCCTTGGACTTGGCACCGAATTCCTTCAGCGGAACGCGGCCTTCGACCTTGAGGCCAACGTCAACGATCGCGACATCCTTTTCGATGGCCGTTACGATGCCCTTGGCAACGTAGCCTTCGGCCAGGTCGTTGGAAGCAAAGGACTCTTCGAGCAGGGCTGCGAAATCGTCGCGCGTGGGGGTAGCTACAGACATTAAATCTCCTGAAGTGTCCATCTATTTAAGGACACACAAGCGCCGGGGGTTTGCGTTGATCATTCCCGAACTCCATGCCCGCCTTGTCGTGCAAGGCTTTCCGGCGCAGGGCATGCTTTCGGGACAGTCTACAACGGAAATCGGACCTGCCGGTTCCCGTGCAATTCTCATCTCTTCATCGCGGCATCGATGATTACTTTTGCCGCTTGAAACGCCGCCTCTATACTCATTTCCGACGTATCAAGCAAGTGCGCGTCTTGCGCTGGTTTCAAAGGACTATCAGCCCGGCCCATGTCACGCTCGTCACGCTTCTTCACATCTGCGAAAATCGCCTTGTAGTCGGCAGCCCCGCCACCTGCGACGATCTCGTCATAACGCCTTCTCGCACGGATTTCGGGAGAAGCCGTCACGTAAAGCTTTACCGGCGCATCCGGGCAGACGACCGTGCCGATATCGCGTCCGTCCAGAACGGTACCGGGCTCGCGCATCGAAAACGCGCGCTGCGCCGTCACCAGCGCGCGCCGCACGGCGGGCATGACCGCGATCTTCGACGCCGCCTCACCTACCTCATGTCGCGACAGAACAGAGCGGTCGAGCCCGGCGAGATCAAGATGGAGCGCAGTCTCCTCCGCAATCGCCTCGTCATCCAGAGGCTTGCCAGCATCGAGCAGCGCCTTGGCGGTGGCGCGATAGGTGAGGCCGGTATCGAGATGATGAAAGCCGTAAACTTCGGCAATCTTGCGCGACAGCGTACCCTTGCCTGCGGCCGCAGGGCCATCGATGGCGATCGTAAAAGTCATGGGGATAAAATCTCGAATGGACGTTTGCCTAAGGCGCGGGCTTTATCATAAAGAATGCGGGCGTTCACCCTGCAAGCGGCCGAAATCTTCCACCCCCACAATCCCATGCAGTTTATCTTTGACAGGCAACACTGCAGGGATTAAGGGGACCGGCTATAAATTTTACCGTCTACTGCCGAATTCGCGGCGTTAAGACCGAACTCATTCAAAAATTCGAGGCTTTGACAGTGGCAAAAGCGGAACTTGGAACCAAGCGCACCGACCCGGATACCGGCAAGAAATTCTACGACCTGAACCGCGACCCGGTTGTCTCCCCTTACACCGGCAAGTCCTGGCCGCTTTCCTTCTTCGAGGAAACGACAGCGCAGGCCAAGATGGAGCAGGCCGAGGAAGACGACGTTCAAGAAGTCGATACCGAAAGCACGGACGTCGAACTTGTCTCGCTGGAAGACGCAGATGGCGACAACAGCAACGACGAAGTTCCCGATGATATCGGCGACGATGATGTCGAGCTGGACGATGACGACGACACCTTCCTCGAAGCCGATGAAGATGACGACGATGACGACGTCTCCGGCATCATCGGTGTCGGCGGCGACGACGAAGAAGCCTGATTTTTCAAAGTTTTTTCGCCCGGTTACAAAAAAATGTCACCGGGCGAATTTTTCGGCTTGCCATCTTCATTCATGAGAAGTATCAAGCCGCCACCGAACGGAAACAACCGCTTCGGTTCCCGGAACCGGATCAAACATACCGGAACCCTTATGGGGCTATAGCTCAGCTGGGAGAGCGCTTGCATGGCATGCAAGAGGTCAGCGGTTCGATCCCGCTTAGCTCCACCAAATCTTGCTGAAAGATTTGTCGAATAGCAAACGCATTAGTTTGCCCCGCATTTCCGTCTGCGACATCCTTCCGATTTTTCTTGCTATTCTGCTCCAAAGAGCAGCTACTTCTTGTGTTGAAGAGGAGATTCCCATGGCTAAAGGTCAAGTGAGAAGCAACAAGGAAATCCGCAAACCCAAGAAGGACAAGGCCCCACCGCCTGCCGCTCCTACTTTGGGCGCAAAGGCCGTCGAGGCCAGCAAACAGAAGAAGCCGCAGTAAGTCTTCGCTATTTCAATGCGGAGCGGGCCTCTGAGAGTTCTCTGAGACCCGCTATCTGGCTTGAGGTTTAAAGCTGTAACCGAATGTAAGCAGCCTTGTCCCAGCCGGATGAACGCATTCCCCTTTACTGTATTCGTCTTAGAAACCTAGAAGTCGATTTGCAATTTTCGGCAGCGTTGGATGGACGTTCGATGATTATCTTGTAGCGACGTAAAACACGATATTCTCAATGTTTCGGCTACGCCCTCGTGTAAAACACGTAATTAGCGAAACGCACTTAGTTGCGGACTATTTTCGTTTTTTCACAGGCCGAAGCCCAGCGTGTTCTTCAAAAACTCGCCTGCTAAACTCGTAAGCGGTTTAAAAAGGAGTGCAGCAACAAGAGACCACCAAAGTGCTCGATGACGCGCAGGAGAACTGTTCTGATCAACTATTTCCGTGAACGGAAACGCCCACTTCGCATAACTAAACATGAAGCGATAAATCCATATCACACTCAATGCGATATAAAGATACGCGGCACCAACAACTACAGGACTAGTTAATCCGAACCACTTCGAAACGAATGGCTCAAACGCCCAGCATACATAAAGAGCTAACGGCAGGGCTATAATGAACAGGAATAGATCGTAGATCATACCGCCGTGGAACCATGTGCGGATTGGCCGTCGGCGCGTGATGTTTCTTCTGACGACCGCCTCCAATCCGCCCTGCCAACCAGGTCGGTTTCCAGAAATTGCCAGGCTCGTATTATTTGGAGTGGGCTCAGATAATACGCTGCCAGCATCAAACAACGCTGGAGAACGCAGATCAATAATAACTTCAAAAGCGTGTTCCGGCCGGATCCCAACGGTCTGCTGATAAGGAGCGATGTTTGACAGGTGGATTACTCGGATGCGAGGACCTTCTTCCTCAACTTTGACGATTTCAGGATCGGTATCGTGAACAGTGTCGCCGTTATCAAACTCTACAGTTCCCAATATCTTAAACGTGTCCCGTCGTGCGTTTTCTTTATAGGTCTCGAACTCTTCAACCGACTGGTCCGCTGGCTTCACCAAACGCGCTAATTCTATCTCGCCTTGCTCTGATACAACGTCATTGAGTTCCCTCCACATCCGTCGGATGCTGCTCAGCGTGACAGAGATAGAGCCAAGAGGAATCTTCTTATTCGTCAAAGTTGGCATAGAAACCCCGGGCACAGTTGTCTGAGTAAAGACTTCACATCTGCTTACACTTTGTTGTCAATTGTCTTACTTATTCCGTTCTGCGTTATTCACTGCTGGTTTATTGGCGTGCTGAGGCGATGTTTATCTCGATGTGTCATCAGCTGAAGTATTCACGACGCCTTTGACTTCCGCGAGCCATCCGGGACCCCGGCATAAAACGTAGGGAGATAGTGGCAGGAAATTTATGGTCAAGCGGGAACCAAGCTTTTGCTGACCACGCTGCGACAGGAGAATTTAACCTGGAGACGCGGCACCACTCCTGAAGATGGCGCTAACCCGCAACGCCTTTCCAGAAAGAGAGTTAACCACAACAGCAACGCCTAAATCTCGCGCAGGACCCGATGATTGGATCACACACACGAAAACTCACTCCTCATCCCCATCATCGCCCGAAAGATGATTGCGCGTCGACTGCTTCACTTGTCCGACATGCGTGATCAGCCCCGAAATCACGATCGGGTCGACGTCGGCCATCATGTCCTTTAGCCAGCCGTCATGGGCCTTGGCCATGGCGTCGAAGGTCTTGCGGCCCTTGTCGGTAAGATAAGCGACGATGACGCGGCGGTCGTCGGGGAGGCGTTCGCGGATGACGAGGCCGTCGGCCTCCAATCGCTCCACCAGGCCGGTGATGTTGCCGTTGGTCACCATGGTGCGCTTGGAGAGTTCGCCAAGCCGCAGGCCGTCGGTTTCGCGGTAGAGCTGCGAGAGGAGATCGAACTGCGGCAGCGTGGCGCCGAATTCGCGGCGCAGGCGACGGCGGATTTCCTGGGAGATGAGTTTGGTCGTCGAGAGCAGACGGAGCCACAGGCGCAGCTCCTGTTTCTTGCCATCCTGTGTATCGCTGATGATCGCTTCCAGATCGATAGCCGCCATAACCCGTCCCTTGTCCTGAAGTGTGCCGCGGCGTTCATACCGAAGCCGCCCCTTCAAGTTTCTTTTTCTAACACATGCCCTGACAGCAAAACCTTTGCCTGCTTTTCACGCGACATGCTCTTATCGGTAGTCTAGAACACCATTCGTGATGCGCGGTCAACATTCTCAAAGCTTCAAGCAATGGTCTGACTGCGGTCGAGGGGCGGTTGCCAAACTTCGGAGTCCGTCAGCTCGGCTGAGATCGTCGGCTGTTTCGTCTCCCAATATATGCTCATACAGATTTTCGAGGACCTGAAGAGCCGATCAGGTTTCATCATGCACGGTTCGACGCAAACGCTATGTCCTTTGCTCCGCTCATTTTGAGGCGAAATCGCTGCCGATCAAAGCTCCAACGAAAAACAATTTAAGCTTAAACAAAATTCTTGCATATCCATATTTTTGGTCATAGGTTTTTCTCATTATCGCATCTGCTTCTTCAGCAGCGCTGACGAAGCAGGAACAGACGGTTCAATAAAAGGGGAACGTAAATGACCGACGCTTCGACGATTGCAGGGCTTGCCAGCGGGTTGCTCTCCGGCAAGGTGAAGGTGGTGGACCTGACCGCGCCGCTTGGGCCAGACACGCCAGTTCTTTACCTGCCGCCACACTTCGGCAAGAACACGCCCAACGTCAAAGTCCACACCATTTCCGCCTATGATCAGGACGGTCCGTTCTGGGCCTGGAACTGGCTGGAGCTTGGCGAACATACCGGCACCCATTTCGATGCGCCGTGCCATTGGATTACCGGCAAGGACAATGCCGAAAACACGACGGACACCATTCCGCCGCAGAACTTCGTCGCGCCCGTCAACGTCATCGACCGCTCGAAGGAAGCAGCCGAAAACCCGGATTATCTGCTGACTGTCGAAAGCATTCAGGAATGGGAAGCCGAGCATGGCGCAATCGAGCCCGGCACCTGGGTGCTGCTGCGCACCGACTGGTACAAGCGCAACGGCTCGACGGAAACCTTCCTGAATGCTGATGAGAACGGCCCGCATTCCCCAGGCCCAACGGCGGAAGCCATCGAATATCTTCTATCCAAGGGCATTATCGGCTGGGGCCAGGAAACCATCGGCACGGATGCGGGCTCGGCTGGCGGCATGAACCCGCCCTTCCCTGCCCACAACCTGATGCACAAGGCGAACAAATATGGGCTCGCCAGCCTTTGCCATCTCGATCAATTGCCACCCAAAGGCGCGATCCTGATTGCAGCACCGCTGAAGCTGGTCAAGGGAACAGGCTCGCCTGTGCGGGCGCTGGCGCTCGTCGTCTAAGCCAGTCCGTCGCAGCGTTCTCTACGGGCCGGAGGCGTGGTTCATGCCTCCCCTGCCACATATGATGGAGATGCTGCCTTCGCCTATCCCGGAGTTTTCCCATGGCTGATCCTGATTACATCATCGTCGGAAGCGGCATCAACGCGCTGGTGGCTGCGGCTCTCTTGGGCAAGAAGGGCAAGCGCGTCCTGCTGCTGGAGAGAAACGACCGCATCGGCGGCTGCCTGCGCACTGAAGAGATCACTCTTGCGGGCTTCAGTCACGATGTCATGGCAACAACCATGGTACTGTTCCTGACGTCGCCGGCCTTCGCCGCTCTCGGCAAGGATCTGGAGGCCAGAGGCCTGGAATTTTGCCACGCGGCGACGCCAACTGGCGTTCTGCGGCCAGATGGCACGCATGCCATTCTCTCCATGGATCGTGCCCGCAACATCGCTCATTTCGATGGTATCTCCGAGGGGGACGGCAAGGCCTTCGACCGGGAGATGGGTCGTTTCGCAGGCAATGCCGGCTTCGTCTTCGGCCTGCTTGGCGGCAATCTCTGGTCCACCGCGACAGCCAAGCTGCTTGGTCGCGAAGTCTGGAAACGGGGATTGAAGGGGCTTACCGCATTTTTCGGTGAAGCACTGGCGCCCGCGCGTGGTTATCTCGAAACCACCTATCGCTCCGAAGAACTACGCGGGCTATTCGCGCCCTGGGCGCTGCATTGCGGCCTCGGGCCGGAAAGCGTCTATTCCGCCGAGATGACCCGCGTCATCGGCTTTGCTATCGAGGCGGCAGGTTGCCCGATCGTTAAGGGCGGGGCGGACAATCTGCTCGTAGCTTTCGAGCGGCTGATCACGGATCAGGGTGGCAGCATCATGCGCAACGCCGATGCTGAGCGGGTCGATGTCGATGCGTCCGGCAAGGCCGTCGGCGTCACGCTTGCCGACGGGAAACAATTGCTAGCAGCCAAAGGCGTCATCGCCTCCGTCACGCCCCATCAGCTTTACGAGCGCCTGTTGAACGCCTCGTCCACCAAGCTGCCACAACCGGTGCAGGAAGGGCTTGCCAGCTACCGATATGGCAAGGGCAATATGCAAATCCATTATGCGCTTCAAGCTGCGCCTCGCTGGCGCGCAGGCGAAGAGCTGAGCAAGGTGGCACTCTTGCATCTAACCCCCGGTCTCGATGGAGTCTCCCGTTCCGCCAACGAGGCCGAACGAGGGCTTCTGCCCGCAGAGCCAACGGTCTGCGTCGGCCAGCCGACAGCGCTCGATCCCAGCCGTGCGCCGGATGGCGCCGCCATTTTATGGCTCCAGGTGCCGGATACGCCGCGTCACATCAAAGGCGATGCGGCGAATGAATTGGCCTGCCCAGCTGACGGGCGGTGGACGGAGGCGCTGCGCGAGGCCTTTGCCGATCGCATCGAGGCGATGCTGCGCGCACAGATCGAAAATTTCGACGAGGGCGTTCTGAAGCGTCGCGTCTACGCGCCGACGGATCTGGAAGCGATGAACATGAATCTCGTTGGCGGCGATCCTTATGGTGGCTTCTGCGGGCTCGACCAATTCTTTCTCTGGCGTCCGTTCAAAAGCTCGGTTAACCACAAGACCCATGTTGCCGGGCTCTACCATATCGGGGCGTCCACGCATCCAGGCCCGGGTCTTGCAGGCGGCTCCGGTTTCCTGCTCGCCTCGTCCTTGCGCTGATAAGGGGATGAACGCACATGGATAACGGCTTTTCGGTCGAATTCCTCGGAAATCCCGACGACCAGACCAAACGCATTCCCAGCCTCGGCGAGATCGGGCTCAACAATTTTGCGCCCTATATCATGAACCGCATCATGGCACGGTGGAATGCAAACCTTGCCGAAGACATGAAGGCACGCGACGTCACCACCGTGAAGATGCGCGCGCTTGCCGTGCTGAACGTCTCCTCATCGCTTACCATCAACGAGCTTTCCGTCTTCGCCGTCACCGAGCAATCCACCATGAGCCGGACGCTGGATTCACTCGAAGAACAGGGCCTCGTGCGCCGCGTGCCGCGCCCTGACGACATGCGCGTGCGCGACGTGACGATCACCGATGAAGGCCGCGCCGTCTTCGAGGACGTCTGGCCGATCATGTACAACGATATGTGCCGGATGTTCAAAGACATCGACGACGAGGAATATCGCGCTTTCGTGACGACCCTGCACAAGATCCTGCGCAATATCCGCAGGCACGATATCTGAATCCTTCTCCCACGGATCGAGAAGCGAAACCGGTCCCGCTGTTTCCATCGAACTTTATGCTGAACCCGAAGCCGTTATCGGTGTTTAATCGACACCGCGAAGGCATAGGCCTGAAAATCTGCACAGATTTTCGAAAGGCGCGGCGCGTGGAATCAAAAGGTAGAGCGTCCTTTGTGAGTCCAATAGGACGCAAAGCGCTTGACTTGGCTGAGGAGGACCAGATGAAGATCGACCACTTTACCCTGTCGCCGAGCGAATGGGTCCCCAATCATCCGACCTTGCCTGCTCTTCTCTACAGCCAGATCCGAGCCGATATGGACTCGTCCGCCTTCGAGGACATGTTCCACGACAATGGCTGGACCGGCATCTGGCGAAACGGCGTCTTCTCCTATCATCATTATCACAGCGGCGCCCATGAGGTGCTGGGCGTCGGGCGCGGCGAAGCGAAGCTGCAGATCGGCGGGCCGGATGGGAAGATACTGGATGTGAGGCAAGGACACTGCCTGCTTTTGCCTGCAGGAACGGGACATAAGCGGCTAGAAAGCTCCGGCGATTTCCAGGTCGTCGGTGCCTATCCGCCGGGTCAAGAGGCCGACATCCAGCGCGACGCGCCAAGCGATAAGATGCTGGCTCTTATCCAGTCACTCCCAATACCTGAGACAGATCCCGTTTTGAAATCATCGGGTGGCTTGGTCGAGCTTTGGGCAAAGACGTAAAGGCGTGGGTGCCTCTGCGGCGAGGCCTCGATCTCATTAGGACGAGGCCTCGCCATTTTCACATCAGGATAGCAAAGGCACGAGCGCACTGACGCTTTGCTTGGCGTCGCCATAGAACATGCGCGTGTTCTCCTTAAAGAACAGCGGGTTCTCGATGCCGGAATAACCCGTTCCCTGGCCGCGCTTGGAGACGAAGACTTGCTTTGCCTTCCAAACTTCCAGAACCGGCATGCCAGCGATGGGCGAGTTCGGATCGTCCTGTGCGGCCGGGTTGACGATATCGTTGGAGCCGATGACGATGACGACATCCGTGCTCGGGAAATCGTCATTGATCTCGTCCATTTCCAGCACGATGTCGTAAGGCACCTTCGCTTCTGCCAGAAGCACGTTCATATGGCCCGGTAGACGGCCTGCCACGGGATGAATGGCGAAACGCACGGTCTTGCCGGCGGCGCGCAGCTTGCGGGTCAATTCCGAGACTGCGGCCTGTGCTTGAGCGACAGCCATACCGTAACCGGGCACGATCACGACGCTGTCGGCTTCGTTGAGAGCTGCGGCCACGCCATCGGCATCGATCTCCACCTGCTCGCCATTGATCTCCATTGCCGGACCCTTTGAGCCGCCAAAGCCGCCCAGGATAACGGAAATGAAGGACCGGTTCATGGCCTTGCACATGATGTAGGAGAGGATCGCGCCCGAAGAGCCGACCAGCGCGCCGGTGACGATCAGGAGATCATTGCCGAGCGTAAAGCCGATCGCAGCGGCAGCCCAGCCGGAATAGCTGTTCAGCATCGAGACCACCACCGGCATATCGGCGCCGCCAATGCCCATGATCAAGTGATAGCCGATGAAGAAGGCAAGCAACGTCATCAGCACCAGCGTCCAGGCGCCGGCGCCATTGCAGTACAAGATCAGCAGCAGGATCGAGAGTGCCGCAGCCCCCGCATTGAGGAGATGTCCGCCGGGCAGCTTCTTCGCCTTGCCATCCACCTTGCCCGCCAGCTTGCCGAAGGCAACCACGGAACCCGTGAATGTCACGGCACCGATGAAGACGCCGAGGAACACCTCGACCTTCATGATCGCCAATTCCACCGGCGTCTTGTGTGCCAGAAGGGCTGCAAAGCCGGTGAGAGCTGAGCGCGAAGCCTCATCCAGAGAGGCGACATGCGCCTCTTCGATATGGGCATTGAAGCCGATGAAGACGGCTGCCAGACCGACGAAGGAGTGCAGCGCTGCCACAAGCTGTGGCATCTCCGTCATCTGCACGCGGTTTGCGACGAAGTGGCCGAGCACCGCTCCGCCTGCCAGCATCACCAGCACGATGAACCAGTGGCCGACATCCGGTCCGAACACCGTTGCGATGATGGCGAGCGCCATGCCGGTGATGCCGTACCAGACGGCGCGCTTGGCGCTTTCCTGGCCGGAGAGACCGCCGAGCGAAAGGATGAAAAGAACCGCTGCGGCAACATAGGCCGCCGAAACAATACCAAGTGTCATGATAATCCCCTTCCCCGGCTCAAGACTTCTGGAACATGGCAAGCATGCGCCGTGTCACGAGGAAGCCCCCCACAATGTTGATGGTCGCGATCAGCACCGACAGTGCCGCCAGAATGACGACCAACCAGTTGCTTGAACCGATCTGCAGCAACGCACCCAGGATTACGATGCCGGATACGGCATTGGTGACCGCCATCAGTGGCGTGTGGAGGGAATGGCTGACATTCCAGATGACCTGGAAGCCGATGAAGCATGCCAGAACGAAGACGATGAAGTGGCTCATGAAGCTTGCGGGCGCGTAAGTGCCGACAAGAAGAAGAAGGGCTGTGCCCACAGCCAGAAGACCGACTTGGTTTCTGGTCTGCGTCTTGAACAGCTTGACTCCCTGCGCCCGCTTTTCCGCAGGCGTCAGCTCCTTGGCTTTCTCCTTCGGCTTCTGCGCGGCAATAGCCTGGATCTTCGGCGGCGGTGGTGGATAGGTGATCTCACCCTTATAGGCGACCGTTGCACCACGGATGACATCGTCTTCCATGTTATGCACGACCTGCCCATCCTTGGCTGGCGTCAGATCGGCCATCATGTGGCGGATGTTGGTGGCGTAAAGTGTCGAAGCCTGCGCCGCCATGCGACTTGGAAAATCCGTATAGCCGATGACGATCACGCCATTGTCGGAAACGATGCGCTGATCCGGAACGGTCAGATCGCAATTGCCACCGCGTTCAGCGGCAAGATCGACGATGACCGAACCGGGCTTCATTGCGGCCACCATATCGGCGAGCCAAAGCTTCGGTGCATCGCGACCGGGGATGAGCGCCGTGGTGATGACGATGTCGATCTGCGGCGCGAGCTCGCGGAACTTCGCGAGTTGCTTTTCACGAAATTCAGGCGATGAAGGAGCGGCATAACCGCCGGTCTCAGCGCCATCCTGCTGTTCGGCAAAATCGAGATAGACGAATTCAGCGCCCATGGACTCAATCTGCTCTGCCACTTCCGGGCGCACATCGAAAGCGTAGGTAATGGCGCCAAGCGATGTGGCTGTGCCGATGGCGGCAAGACCAGCCACACCCGCACCGATGATAAGGACCTTTGCCGGCGGCACCTTGCCAGCGGCGGTCACCTGACCGGTAAAGAAGCGGCCGAAATTGTTACCCGCCTCGATGACGGCGCGGTAGCCGGCAATGTTGGCCATGGAAGAGAGCGCATCCATCTTCTGGGCGCGCGAAATGCGCGGCACCATGTCCATGGCGATGACGGCGGCACCCTTGTCCTTTGCCTGCTGCAGAAGCGTCTGGTTCTGCGCCGGGTAAAAGAAGGAAATCAATGTTTTCTCTGGAGACAGCCGATCGATCTCGGAGGCCTCCGGCGGGCGAACCTTGGCAACAATATCGGACCCTGCGTAAAGCGCCTCCGCATTGTCGACCACCGTCACGCCCGCTGCCCGGTAAGCCTCATCGGAGAAACCGGCAGATTTGCCGGCTCCGCTTTCGATCAGGCATTCGTAACCCAGTTTCTGCAAGGCCTGAGCGCTATCCGGCGTCATCGCGACGCGCGCTTCGCTCTCATAAATTTCTTTAGGTGCACCTAGTCTCAAAAGTCCCTCCCTTAAACTCGAAACACTGCAATTACTTCGTCTCATATCGACCAATGGATGACGGTATTAACACAGTGGCGAGAGCCGCCAAGGCCGCTACAGCCGCAAATATGTAAAAGTTCCACTCAGGCGCAAGATTTGTGCTGGCGATGAAGCCGCCGAGCAGCGGGCCTGTCAGCGCGCCGATACGAGAGAAGCTGAGGGCAAAACCCGTACCCGCCGAGCGGATTGTCGGATCGAGCCGCTGTGCCAGAAAGCCAGTCAGAATGAGGGACGCTGAGACCGTGCCAAAGCCGGCAATGGCGACGAAGACGTAGTTCAGGAGAATGGAACTCTTGAAGGTAAGCGCTGCAATACCGATGGCGCCGACCAGGTAGGAAAGCGCAACCGTGCGCTTGATGCCGAACCTGTCCGCCCAGGTGCCGAGCACGATGCCACCAATGGCCGAGCTGAGGCTGAAGACCGCGAGAAACAACAGGCTGTCACCGAGATCATAGCCGTTCTTGCGCATGATCTGCGGCAGCCATTGCGCCAGGCCATAGACGAGAAGAAGCCCGAGAAACAATCCAACCCAGAAGCAGATCGTCTCGAAGGCCTTGTCGCGCGCGAAGATGGTCTTCAAAACAGCCGACCAGCCTGGACCTTTGGTACTTCTCTGGACAGTTCGCGGAACAGCGACACCCATGCGCCTTGCGGTCTCGGCCGCTTGCTTCTGCTTGCCGCGCAGTACGAGGCTTTCTACCGATTCCGGCAGGAGGAAGTAGAAAACCGGTACGATGAGAAGCGGTGCTGCACCGAAAAGCACGATCACGCGCCAGCCATAATCCGCCACAAAGCCGCGACTAAACAGCGCCGCAGCCAGGATGCCGAGCGAGTAACCGGAATACATCAGGCCATAATTGAAGCTCTTGCGGCTCTTGGGCGAGTACTCCACCGTCAGCGCTGCAGCAACGGGAATGATGCCGCCCAGGCCAAGACCGGCGACGAAGCGGCTGGCCGCAAACCAAAACGGGGTCGGCGCCACAGAGGTCAGGATCATGCAGGCGGCAAACAGGCTGAGGCAACCCATGAAGAGCGGCTTGCGGCCATAGATTTCGCTGAGCGTTCCGACAACAATACCACCGATGAGCATGCCGATCACGGTATAGCTGCCCATTGCGCCCAGTTCGAGCGGCGTTAGCTTCCAGACGGGGTCTGTTGCGAGGGCTGGCAGAATGGCGCCGAGAACGCCGACATCATAGCCCTCGGCGAAGATTGCAAACCAGCAGAGTGCCACCACCAGCAGGCTTTTGCGCGGAGAGATTTCCGCGGGCTTGCCGGCCGCGTAGGACGATGTTTCGATTGGCTGTGTCATGACAAAGTTCCCCCTTGTACGCGAAGGCCAGGCCCCGCGCATTCGACACGAATTGAAATGGTGAATTAGGGACGGTCACCCTTCTCAGGGCGCCGCCGTTCTTATCGTTATGGTGTCGCAGCCGCGCTTAGAGCGTTGCGACTGTCTTCAGGGCGCCATCCAGCGCAATCCCCTGCTCGTCCAGCAGTGCTGCCTGTCGCAGGCGGCGCATCCATGCAGCTCCATCCTCACGATCCCGCAGCAGTGGTAGCGCCGACATCACGCGGTCGAACTTTGAGAGACCACGTGAGTGGGTATCCGAATAGCCTTTCACCAAACGACGATTGCCGAGAACCTCCACGGCCAGATCGTAATTGGCGGGCAGGACCTCTTGCGCTTTTTCGATCCAGGCATCGCGGTGGGCAACTTCGATATGGTGGCGCAGGCTGCCGCGGCGGAAACGGCGTAAGGCGGAGGTGACGTAAAGGCCAAGGAACCAGAACAATGTACCGGTCTTCACCCGCCGACCCTTATCGATGCGGCGATTGAGGAAGGAGAAGAGTTTCGGGCTGTTCTCGATCCACTGGCCAAGCCTGCGTGGAAGCGTGCCGCACACTTCCTCCATGCGTGGATGCATATATTCCGTCGTATAGAGCAGTTGATCGCCTTTCACGCCAACTTCCTTGCGCACGCGTTCGAAGCGGGCGGAACGCGTTTTCAAGTCTGCAACACGAATGACATCGTCATAGGCCATGGCGACGGCCAGATATTTTGCTGCCTGTGCCGTGAAGGCGTAATCCTTCTCCGCGCCGCCATTGGCGGCATCTGCCTTATGAAGCGAGGCAAGCCGGGTCAGATACTCATCCGCATAGGCCGGATCCTGGAACTCGGTCAGCTTCTTCACACCGGCATAGAGCATGGAGTGCGCATTTGCCGGGAACTCCGTGCGAATGCGGGCAATCAGCCCATCCAGCGCAGGATGACCGGCGGAAGCGGGCAACTCTTCCAGCTTCTTGGCGGGCGTGGCGGAAAGTTTATCGTTCTCGCCCCTGGTCGCGCGCTCGTAAGCGGCATTGAAAGCGCGAAGGCTGGCCTCTATCCCCTTGCCGCCCGACTTAATCGTGGCTTCAAAGATATCCTTGGAGAAGGGCAATGCCTTGGAGGCGGCCAGCGCACCGAAAAGCGCCGAGGACACCACGCTGCCGTTCTTGACCGCAAGTGTATCCATATCGAAAGCAATCGTCTTCTTGGCGGCAAAGTCCGTCGCATCGACCACGACGGTGGGATTGCCGATGCCGTCACCGGGCTTTTCCTTTTCACCGACCGCATAGGAGCGATGGGTGGAGGCAATCAGCAAGGTCTTGTCTGGCGTCACAAGGCCACGAATGACCGAACGGCCGGCCTCCATCAGTTCAGCGGCAATGACGATATCGACATCGCCGGGTGTCGGCATCAAGGAAAGGATCGGCTTTTCGCCGTCTCGTGCCTTCAGCAATTCGAGATAATAGATGGTCGCGCCCGTGCGCTGGGCAACACCTGGGACAGACGTCGTCTGAGCAACCCAACCCTGCCCTTCGGCCAGCGATATGATCCAGTCCGCCAGCACGCCGCCGCCCTGGCCACCCATGGCGAGGATGGCAATCGAAAGCGGCTTGTCGGCGGAGAGAACGGACGAAAACTGTGTTTGCAAGCTATCCATGATGCGCTCTCCTCCTTACGCCGGGAACATGACGCGCGACGCGTTTCTGCGCTTTTGCAGCCACTGAATGACTGCGGAACGCAGGCGATAGAGAAACCTGTCGGTTTTCGTCGGATTGTGGATGACGTCGGCCCGGTAGAAGGACGGGCACAGAACTGCCGCTTCCGAGACTTCGCCGCAGTTGCCGCAACCCACACATGAATTGTCGATCGCCGCCACCGGATCGTCCTTCAGCGGATCGTCCGTGTGCTTGACCGAAAGCGACGGACAGCCGGACAAGCGAATGCAGGCATGATCGCCGGTGCAGACATCCTCGTCTACGCCGAAGCGTTCCTTCACCACGCGCTTGCCATCCTTCACTGCCTTGGCGAATTGCGGCTTCACGCGCCGCTGCTTGTTCAGCATGCATTCCGAGGAAGCGACTATGATCTTCGGACCTTTCTCTTCGGTGGTCAGCGCCTCTTTCAGCGTGTCTCGCATTTTCGCCACGTCATAGGTGCGGTCGATCTGCTTGACCCAGGTGGCACCAATGCCCTTCACCGCCGTGACGATCGAATTATTGGTCTTGCGGTTCGGGTTGTCGGCGCGCGAGGACAGGACATCCTGCCCGCCGGTGGCAGAGGCATAGAAATTGTCGACGATGATGGTGACGCCATCCTGCTTGTTGAAGACGGCGTTGCCGACGGAGGTGGCAAGCCCGTTGTGCCAGAAGCCGCCATCGCCCATCACCGCAATCGAACGCTTGTCCGCATCCACATTGAAGGCTGAGGCCGAAGCCGGGCCAAGCCCATAACCCATTGTTGTGCCGCCAATATTGAAGGGTGGCAGGATGGAAAACAGGTGGCAGCCGATGTCGGCAGACACATGGTGCGGTCCAAGCTCCTTCTCGACGAGCTTCATGGCAGCAAAAATCGGACGCTCGGGACAGCCGGTGCAGAACCCCGCCGGGCGCGCAGGAACGACTTCGGCAAGCGCCTTCACCTTCGGGTCGCTCAGAACGGCGGATGGATCGGGAACAGGCGGGCGATTGCCGAGAAGCTGCGGTCCATTGACCTCAAGGAAACCGGTCAGACCCTTGAGCAGCACCGGCGTCGTATACTCGCCACCCATGGGCAGCAAATCCTTGCCGGATACCTTGGTCTGAATATCGCGGCGGCGCATCAGTGTGTGGAGCGCCTGCTCGATATATTCAGGCGCGCCCTCTTCCACCATCAGCACCGCCTTCTTGCCCGCGGCAAACGCGACGATCTCGTCATCGATCAGCGGGTAAGAGACATTCATGACATAGAGCGGGATGCGGCTGTTGCCATAGACATCGGCGAGGCCGAGATGCTGGAGCGCCCGCATGGTGCTGTTGTAGAGACCTCCCTGAAGGATAAGACCAACCTCGCCTTCGGTCGGACCGAAGAATTCATTCAACTTGTTGGTCTTGACGAACTCGACTGCCGCTGGCCAACGACGCTCCAGCTTGTCCTTCTCGTGCTGGAAGGAGGCAGGCGGCAGAACGATGCGGTTGAGATCGCGAACCGGATTTTCCAGCGCCTGTTTCAGCGTGTAGGACGGACGCTTGTTATCCTTGGCGACGAACTGGCCGTGAACGTGACAGCTACGGATGCCGACCTGCAGCATGACAGGCGTGCTCGATGCTTCAGAAAGCTCAAAGCCCTTTTCTACCGCATCGACGATGGAGGTCAGATTTGGACGTGGGGTCAAAAGCCACATCTGCGACTTCATCGCAAAGGCATGGCTACGCTCCTGCATGATGGAGGAGCCTTCACCATAATCCTCACCGATGATGACGAGAGCGCCACCCGTTACGCCACCAGAAGACAGGTTGGAGAGCGCATCCGAGGCGACATTGGTACCCGCGGTCGATTTCCAGGTCACAGCGCCGCGCACCGGATACATGACGGATGCGGACAGCATCGCAGCGGCGGCGGCTTCGGATGCCGAAGACTCAAAGTGAACGCCGAGTTCCTGCATGACGTCCTTGGCATCGGCAAGAACATCCATGAGGTGGGAAATCGGCGATCCCTGATAGCCGCCGACATAGGAGACGCCCGATTGCAGCAGCGCCTTGGTAATGGCGAGAATGCCCTCGCCGCTGAAGATTTCACCTTCTCCCAGCTTGAGGTCTTCAACCTCCCGCGCAAATGACCGTTCGGCCATGATGGTTCCCCTTATGACTATTACGCCTTTATATGCAAAATCATATTTCTACTTCTAAGCAGATGTCAACTGGGAAAGATTTAAACCTAAAATAACTGCGACAGGCTATAATAAAGGGATATATCTGCATGTTTTTGCATAGCCGCAAGTCTGCACGCATATGCAAATGCACATTTCTTGCGCAAAGCTACATTGAGGCGCAACTTTCCAACGCATATGGATCGATCGAGCCCAACAATACCGCCTATAATGTTTAGGCTTAAAAGATCATGGGCGGACGCGACGAGTGAGTCGTTCCTCGCATCGCCGCTGCTCGCGACCATCTTGTCTTGGTGAAACCTTTGGCCGTCAGGCGACTCGGTCGGGGTCGGCCAACATCAAGACCATCCTCTGTTCTGTCGCAAGGTCTGAGAAGGCGTCTCGCCGTACCGCTCTCGATAGGCAAAGGCGGCACGGCCTAGGTGACCGAGACCGGAGGAAAAGACGGCGTCAGCCACGCTGATATCGGCAGACGGCGCCAACAAGGTTTTACGCAAAAGCGCAAGGCGCGCATCCTGCAACGCCTCCATCAAGGTCTGCCCTTTGGCTTTCCGATAGCTGTCCTGAAGGGTGCGCAGTGGAACGCCAGCCGCCTCGGCTATATCGGCTGCGGTGATCGGGCGTTCGGCATTCGTCCTGATATAATCTTCGGCGCGCTGAACCGGCAAAGGACCAGCACCTTGACCCGATCGCTGCAGAAGGTCTTTGCGATTATGGGAGAGCCCGCTCAGCAGCAGATTGATGAGTCCGTCGCGGAGCATGATCCGGTAGGCCTCTGGAAACTGGCCGATGCCTTTGGCAGCACCTGACATCAGCATACTGTGCTGAAATATCCCTTGCCCGATCCCAGAGGTCAGGTCGATCGCCGGCTCGAACTCGATGCGCTCGGATCGTTCATGCGCTAAAGTCTCGAATTGGCTTTCGACCAGATCGCGCTCCAACAGAACGATCAGTTTCTCGCATCCCTCCGACCAGCGCATGCGCGTCGAGAGTGTTGGCGACAGAAGTGTCGCCGTGCGGCCCTCTGCAACATGGGTCTCATCATTCCCACAACGAACAACGGCACTGCCTTTCATCGGAAGCTGCAGAAGAAAGAAGCGCGAGAGTTCGCCGGGATCTATTTCGACTGCGGACCCATAGGAGACGACGTTGATGGAGTGGCCAGGCTCCTCGACCACATCGTGAACCGCGTGAAAGCCGTTTTTCCAAGTTCCATCGACCAGCAGAAAATGCGGGCAGAAGATACGCCCGATCGCTTCTCGCGCCTCATCCACGTCGTGGGTATCCACCACAGGACGAGCGCCTGGCTGCTGTTTACCGATATCGATCATCAGTCACTCGCCGAAATGACAAAAGTGAAGTTTCAGACCGCCTGCTGCCGAAACTGGATAAATCCCTGCGCAATCTGGATTGCCGATTGGACCTCTTAGCCGGAACATCGCTGAAAGTTTAAACATAAAACGAATGCGAAATCCATTCGCAAAGGGAACAAAAACATGAGCAGTGAGGAATTCCGCGCCGGCATGCGCAAGCTGACCGGCGGTGTCACCATCATCACCTCCATGGACGCAGAGGGCAACCGCTGCGGGCTGACCGCCACTGCCGTCTGTTCGCTATCGACCGAGCCTCCATCGCTACTGGCCTGCGTCAACCGTTCGAGTTCGGTTGCAGCCGTAGTGGAAGCAAGCGGCGTCTTCGCCGTCAATGTTCTGTCTTTCGATCAGCAGCCAGTGGCAGAGGTCTTTGCTGGACGCGCCGGGCTTGTGCGTGAAGAACGCTTTGCCGCAGGCGAATGGATCAAGGGCATCATGACCGGCGCGCCGGTTCTGTCTGAAACCTGCGTCTCGTTCGAGTGTGAGATCGCCGAGGTCAAGGAATTCGGCACGCATCTGATCCTGATCGGCAAGGTCGCCAAGACGCATTGCGCGCCGGAAGACGACAATCCGCTGATCTATGGCAATGGTGCGTTTCTGACCGCAGCCGCACCCCCACAAGCTGCGGCCTGAAATCCACACATCTATTCTGCTGACATTTGCAAGGAGACGACCATGCGCGGACTTCAAGGGAAAACTGCGATCATTTCCGGCGGCGCAACGCTGATTGGCGAGGGCATTGCCAAGGTTCTTGCCGGCTACGGTCTATCGGTGGTGATTGCCGATATCAACGAAGAGGCCGGAAGGGCTGCGGCTGAGCGCGCCGGAGACAAGGTCCATTTCATCCGGACCGATATTACCAGTGACGCCAACATCGCAACACTCATCGACAAAACGGTGGAGGCCACCGGCCGCCTGGATTTTCTTGTCAACGTCGCCTGTACCTATCTCGACAATGGCGTCGAGACGACCCGCGCCGACTGGCTGAAGGCCTTCGACATCAACGTCCTCGGCTCGATCGCGCTGATGCAGGCCGCCCACAAGCACCTTGCCAAGAACAAGGGTGCCATCGTCAACTTCGGCTCCATTTCTTCGCGCGTGGCGCAAACCGGTCGCTGGGTCTATCCGGTCTCCAAGGCCGCCATTCTGCAGCTGACACGCAATCAGGCCATGGATCTGGCGCCGGACGGCATTCGTGTCAACGCCGTCTCTCCCGGTTGGACGTGGAGCAATGTGATGGTCGAGCTCACCAAGAACACCCGCGAAAAGGCAGACAATGTCGCCAAGGACTTCCACCTGCTGGGCCGCACCGGCAGCCCGGAAGAAGTGGCGGAAGCCGTGGCCTTCCTCCTTTCCGACAATGCGAGCTTCATTACCGGAACCGACATTCGCGTCGATGGCGGCTACACCGCCATGGGACCGGAGCGCAACGAGCCGGCAATACCACGCCTCATGGATTGAGCCGCATCGAGATCAATAAACGGGAACATCACAGCGGAACTTGAGACAACAGGGAGAATGAAAATGACGAAGAAGCGCAGTTTTACCATCGTCGGCGGCGGCCAATCCGGTCTGCAACTGGCCTGTGGCCTGCTGGATGCCGGTCATTCGGTCCATATCGTGCAAAACAGAACCGCCGAAGAAATCGCCTCCGGGCGCGTGCTGTCCAGCCAGTGTATGTTCGATCAAGCCTTGCAAAACGAGCGGGAGCTCGGCCTCAACTTCTGGGGCGACAGTTGCCCAACCGTCGACTCCATCAACTTCGTGGTGCCGGCTCCAGATGGCGGCAAGGCCATCGAATGGAACGGCAAACTGGACAGCAAGGCCCAGAGCGTCGACCAGCGCGTCAAGATTCCACGCTGGCTGACCGAGTTTGAGCATCGCGGCGGTCAGTTGACCATACACGATGCCGGAATCGAAGATCTCGAAACCTATACTCAGGAAAGCGATCTGGTCATTGTCGCCGCTGGCAAGGGCGATATCGCCAAGATGTTCGAGCGCGACCCGCAGCGCTCGCCCTATGACAAACCGCAGCGCGCTCTGGCTTTGACCTATGTAAAGGGCATGGCGCCACGGCTTGGTCACTCGGCGGTCAACTTCAACCTCATTCCCGGTGTCGGCGAGTACTTCACTTTCCCAGCGCTGACGACCACCGGCGCTTGCGACATCATGGTGTTCGAAGGTCTTCCCGGCGGTCCGATGGATTGCTGGAAGGATGTGAACTCGCCGGATGCGCATCTCGAAAAGTCGAAGTGGATCCTCGACACCTTCCTGCCTTGGGAAGCGGAGCGCTGCACCGATGTCTACCTGACCGATGACAATGGACGTCTGGCGGGCGCTTTTGCGCCAACCGTGCGCAAGCCCATTGGCAAGCTGCCCTCGGGTGCCACTGTTCTCGGTCTGGCGGATGCCGTCTGCCTCAACGACCCGATTACCGGTCAGGGCTCGAACAACGCGGCGAAGGCTGCCAAATACTACATGGACGCGATTCTTGCTCATGGTGACAGGCCGTTCGACGATGCCTTCAAGCAGGCGACATTTGAAGCCTATTGGAGCTATGCGCAGTATGTCGTCGGCTGGACCAATGCATTGCTCGCACCGCCACCACCGCATGTGCTGAACATCATGGGTTCGGCTCAGGCCTTCCCCGCGTTGGCAAAACGCATTGCCAACGGCTTCAACGATCCGCGCGATTTCTTCCCATGGTTCGCAGTGCCGGAAGAGGCCGATGCCTATCTGACCAAGCTCGCGGCTTAACGACTTTCACGACTTGAGAGGCCGCGCATCCGTGCAGCCTCTCATTCTTCCAAAGGCTCTTTCGGTAAGCGACGGTGGGTCGCGGCGCTGAGCGCCGCATGCTCATAGATGCCGGTCATCAGATCGAGCGTCGTGGTGGCGTCTTCCAGACGATGGCGCAGCTCCGGCACCGATTGAACGGCCTTCGCCAACAGCGAGGCGCGCACATCCGCGTATCGATCGGTAACGAGCTTGCCCTTCTCCGTCACGCTATAGACGACGCCCGACCTTCCACTCCCACTCTTTTGCACCAGCCCGGCGCCGATCAACTTGCGCAGGCTATATTGCATATTGGGAATGTCATCCCGGTTTGCCAGCCGTGCAAGGTCCTTTATCGATTTGGGTCGCTCATTCATGCGGATGATATGGAGCATGGCGTTTTCCGGACCGCTCACCGCAAGATCGACAACCGAGCCCAAACACTCCGCCTGCCAGCGTCCGAAGGCTTCGAAAGCCCGCATCAGCGCGAACTCCGCCTCTGCCAGATCGACTTCCGCAGGCGTGCGGGCCAGATGCCAACGCCGGTCCAATGCCTTATCATTGTCTGGATTGCGGTGATCGTTGCCGTTTTTCTGCCTGCTCATCGGTGTTGTTGCCCTGCTCTCACTTCCGCTTTTGTGATCTCTCGATTGCCCATTGACAAGCTTGAAGTTTAAAATAGACTTTCTATTGTAAATTCTATTAAAAGAATGGGGAACCAACCATGACGGAGAACTCGATGTTCGCCGCCGGGCAGTTTTTGCTTGGCACATTTGCGTCCAATTGCTCGGGCGGCATGTCCGTTACCAAAGTGCCGGAGCGCTGGAAGAACAGCTGGGACAACAATCTGAAACTCGCCCGACTGCTGGATGATGCCGGCATCGACTTCATGCTGCCGATCGCGCGCTGGATTGGATATGGAGGCGAGACGAATTTTCACGGCAACGTGCTGGAAACGATGACCTGGGCTGCCGGATTGCTGGCGAGCACACGCAACATCAACGTCTTTGCCACCATTCACACCGCCGCCAATCATCCGGCTGTCGTGGCAAAGCAGATCGCCACCATCGATCAGATCAGCAATGGCCGCGTCGGTTTGAATATCGTCGCCGGTTGGAATCAGCCGGAATATGAGGCGCTGGGGCTTAATCTTCCCGCCGATCATGAAAGCCGCTATGCCTATGCCGACGAATGGTTCGATGTCGTCAAAGCACTCTGGCAGAAGGAAGAGGCGTTCGATTATAACGGCACCTTCTTCCACCTGAAGAATATTCTTGGCGATCCTCGTCCTTCCCGCAAAGTCCCTATTCTTAACGCCGCAGGCTCTGGCCAGGGCCGCGACTTTGCTCTTCGCAATGCCGACTTCCTGTTTACACCGGCAATCGATCTTGGCCGTTCGGAGGTGGAAATTGCCGAGTTGAAGGCGAAAGGTGCGGAAGCAGGTCGCAACACTGGCGTGCTGACCTTCTCGCATGTCGTCTGCCGCCCGACGGAAAAGGAAGCCACGGATTATCTGCAGAATTTTGGGAAGGACAATGCGGATTGGGACGCCGTGGACAATCTGGTGAAGCTGCAGTTTGCCCATGCCCACTCCTTCCCGCACGATCTTCTCGCTCTCATCAGAGATCGTATGGCCGCGGGCCATGGTGGCTTCCCGTTGGTCGGAACGCCGCAACAGGTGGCAGAGGGCCTGATCTCGCTGCACGAGGCCGGCTTTGCGGGAACGACGCTCTCCTTCGTCGATTACGCCGAGGAATTCCCATATTTCCGCGACACCGTTCTTCCATTGCTGGAGCAGGCAGGCATTCGGTTGCCTGTTGCGCGACAGCAGTCCGCTCTTGCAAGCTGAAGCACTCGTAGATCCCTATCTTCTGATTTCAGACGAGAGAGTGGGGCTGCTGCAACGAACGCCTCTCACTAATATATTTCCATCTGCCGTGATCGCAGGAACCGTACTGCGGCCATTTATTTTAAGTCTAAAATAAAACTCGATATATGCATATGCATACTTGACAGCCCGCCCATCCAAAATTAGTTTAATCTTCAAATAAGAGCACGTGAAGGTGCACCCAAAGCCACGGAGGGTTACATGCGTATCGTTTGTATCGGTGGAGGCCCGGCAGGACTCTATTTCAGCCTGCTGATGAAGAAACTGCATCCCGAGCATCATATCCGCGTCGTCGAACGCAACCGTCCCTATGACACATTCGGCTGGGGCGTCGTGTTCTCCGACCAGACCATGGCCTCGATGCAGAAGTGGGACAAGGAAAGCGCTGACGAAATCCAGCAGGCATTCAACCACTGGGACGATATCAAGGTTCTTTTCAAGGGTACGCGCCAGCGCACAACCGGTCACGGCTTCGTCGGCATCGGCCGCAAGAAGCTCTTGAACATTTTGCAGAGCCGCTGCGAAGCGCTCGGCGTCGAACTGATCTTCGAAACCGACGCTGGCGGCGACCAGGACTTCCCCGATGCCGATCTGGTCATCGCATCGGACGGCTTCAACTCAAAGGTTCGCAACCGTTACCCGGACGTGTTCCAACCGGACCTCGTCAAACGCCCGAACCGCTACATCTGGCTCGGCACCAAAAAGCTGTTCGACGCCTTCACCTTCGATTTCCGCAAGACCGATCACGGATGGTTCCAGGCGCATATCTACAAGTTCGATGAGAACACCTCGACCTTCATCGTCGAAACGACCGAAAAGGCTTATGAAGAGCATGGCCTCGGCCAAATGAGCCAGCAGGAATCGATCGATTTCTGCCAGAACCTCTTCGCCGAGACTCTTGAAGGCGCGGAGCTTATGACCAATGCGCGCCATATGGTCGGCTCTGCCTGGCTGAACTTCAACCGGCTGATCTGCGGCAAATGGAGCCATTTCAACGGCAATTCCCATGTGGTGCTGATGGGCGACGCCGCCCACACGGCTCACTTCGCCATCGGCTCCGGCACGAAGCTTGCCATCGATGACGCGATCGAGCTTGCCAACCAGTTCAACAAGGCTGGCCACGGCAAGGATAGCATTGCCGATGTTCTGAAAACCTACGAAGACATCCGCCGCGTCGACGTGGCACGCATTCAGAATGCCGCCCGTAACGCCATGGAGTGGTTCGAAGTGGTTGGCGATCGCTATGCCGATACGCTGCCGCCCGAACAGTTCATGTATTCGATGTTGACCCGCTCGCAGCGCATCAGCCACGAGAACCTGCGCCTGCGCGACAAGGAATGGCTTGAGGGTTACGAACACTGGTTCGCCCGTCATTCCGGTCTTGCGGTCAAGGAGAACGAGCGCTGCCTGCCGCCGATGTTCACGCCCTACACAGCGCGTGGCACGACGCTGCCCAACCGCATCGTCGTGTCGCCGATGGCGATGTATTCGGCGACCGACGGTCTGCTTGATGATTTCCACATGGTGCATCTTGGCGCCCGCGCGCTTGGCGGTGCCGGTCTGGTCTTTGCTGAAATGACCTGCGTCTCCCCGGATGCCCGTATCACCCCCGGCTGCCTGGGCTTGTGGAACGACGAACAGACAAAGGGCTGGAAGCGCTTTGTCGATTTCGTTCACACCAACAGCGCCGCCAAGGTCGGCATTCAGCTCGGTCATGCCGGACGTAAGGGCGCGACCAAGCGGGCATGGGATGGTATCGACCAGCCGCTTGAGGAAGGCGGATGGCCGCTTCTCTCCGCTTCGGCGATCCCTTACCTCAAGCACAGCGCCGTTCCGAAGGCGATGGATCGGGCCGACATGGACCGCGTCAAGGCCGACTTCGTTGCCGCCAGCCGGCGCGCAGCGGAAGCAGGAGCCGACTGGCTCGAATTTCACGCAGCCCATGGCTATCTGATTTCATCCTTCCTTTCGCCGCTGACCAATCGGCGCGAAGATGAGTATGGCGGGTCTTACGAAAACCGTGCCCGCTACCCGCTGGAAGTCTTCGCCGCAGTGCGCGAAGAATGGCCGGAAGACAAGCCGATCTCCGTTCGCCTCTCCTGTCATGACTGGACGGAAGGCGGCAACACGCCGGAAGATGCCGCGATCTTTGCCAAGATGTTCAAGGATGCAGGCGCAGACCTGATCGACTGCTCGTCCGGCCAGGTCTGGAAGGAAGAAAAGCCGGTCTATGGACGCCTGTTCCAGACGCCCTTCTCCGACAAGATTCGCAACGAGATCGGCATTCCGACCATCGCGGTCGGTGCGATTTCGGAGGCGGATCACGCCAACTCGATCATCTCTGCAGGTCGTGCGGATCTCTGCGCCGTGGCCCGCCCTCATCTGGCCGATCCCGCCTGGGCTCTGCACGAGGCGGCGAAGATCGGCCTGAAGAACGTACCTTGGCCCAAGCAATACATGTCCGGCAAGTTCCAGTATGAGGCCAATCTCGAACGCGCCTCCGCGGGCAAGTGAGAGAGCCATGTTAAACGCTCTCCCCCTTGAAGGACGGCATGCGCTCGTTACCGGTGCCGGGAGCGGCATTGGTGCTGCCATCGCCCGCACGCTGGCGATGGCCGGGGCCAATGTAACGCTCGCCGGTCGCCGCCGCGAGCCGCTGGAAGCGGTGGCTTCCGAGATCGGAAGTCAGGCCTTGGTCCTCGACGGTTTTGACGTGACGAAGCCGGAGGCGATTGCGGACGGACTTGAGACGGCACGCCAATCCTTCGGTGCCATCTCAATCCTCGTCAACAATGCCGGCGAAGCGCCAAGCGCGCCTTTCGAGAAAACATCATCGGAGATGTGGGGCCATGTTCTTTCGGTCGATCTGACGGGCGTGTTCAACGTCACCCAGGCCGTGCTGCCGGACCTGAAAACCCATGGCGAGGGAGCACGCATCATCAATATCGCGTCCACGGCGGGGCTGACGGGTTATGCCTATGTGTCCGCCTATTGCGCAGCCAAGCATGGCGTGATCGGCCTGACACGAGCTTTGGCCCTGGAACTGGCGAAAAAGGGCGTGACGGTAAACGCCGTCTGCCCCGGCTTTACCGACACGCCGATCATCCAGCAGTCGCTCGACACCATCATGCAGAAGACCGGACGCAGTCGCGAAGAGGCGCTTTCGGAATTCACTAAGTCCAACCCGCAGGGCCGGCTGATCCAGCCGCAGGAAGTGGCCGATGCCACGCTGTGGCTCGCCTCACCCTCTGCGGGTTCGGTGACCGGCCAGGCAATTGCGATTGCTGGCGGCGAGGTCATGGCAGGCTAAACGGAGATAGAGAATAAAATGCCCTTCACCCAATCCAAACCCATGCGCTTCGGCGACTGCGACCTGACGGGGATTGCCTATCATCCGGCCTATCTCTCGATGCTCGTCGATGTCAACGAAGCGATGTTCGCCTCCTTCGGTGTCACCTGGAAGGAACTGATGTTCGAGCGCAAGCTCGGCCTGCCGACGGTGACGATGAACCTCGAATTCAAGAAGCCTGCCGTCTACGGCGATACGCTCGATTTTGCAGTTCATGTGCGCGCCATCGGTCGCGCCTCGCTCGATCTCGAAACCATCGTCACCGTTGCCGGCGACATCATCTGGACGGTGCGGCAGCGGATCGTGATGACATCGCTTGAAGACCACAAATCCCATCCATGGCCTGACGACGTGCGCGCGGGCCTCACACGTTATCTGGAGCCAAGACATGATGCATGAAATCATCCAGCCGGACGGCTGGGCAAAGCCTATCGGTTACTCGAACGGGATCAGTGCGCGCGGGCGCATCGTACAAGTCGGCGGCCAAATTGGCTGGGACGAGCATTGCCAGTTTCATTCGGACGACTTTGTCGAACAGGTGCGCCAGACGCTGATCAACATCGTCAGCGTGCTGAAGGCGGCGGATGCAAAGCCTGAGCATCTGATCCAGATGACCTGGTACTTCACCGACCGCGTTTCCTACAAGTCGCGCATGAAGGAAATCGGCGCGATCTACCGCGAGATCATCGGTCGTCATTTTCCACCAATGGCCGCCGTGCAGGTGGTGTCCTTGATGGAAGACCGCGCCAAGATCGAGATCCAGGCGCTCGCCGTCGTTCCCGACTGATTGAAGCCCGACCGACCTAAGATCGAAGAGGAGGAGATATTCCATGACCAGCAGCATCAGACCTTTCATTACCCGCAAGGGTCAGGAAGACACCGGTACCGGCCAGTCCGGCGGCTGCGTGCGCGTGTCGGGCGTCAGCCCGCAGCACACCCCCGCCACCAAGATATGGTTCGGCAAGGTCTCCAATGACCCCGGCTATCGCTCCTATCCGCATCATCATGGCGAGGCTGAGACTGGCGGCTATGTGCTGAAGGGCAAGGCGCGCATCTATTTCGGCGAGGACTGGAAAGAGTATCTCGACATGGAAGAAGGCGACTTCATCTTCGTACCGCCGAACTGGCCGCATATCGAGGTCAACATGTCGACGACGGAAGAGCTGGTGTGGCTCACCACCCGCACACCGGACAACATCGTCGTCAACCTGCCGGACGTGGACGATTCCGTACTCGAAGGTTTCAGGAGAGCCTGATGAAGCTGTTGCGATACGGCCCCGCAGGCGCCGAGAAGCCCGCCCTCGTGGCGAAGGACGGCTCGATCCGCGATCTTTCCGGCGTCATTGCCGACTTCAACGGCGACGCCCTCTCCAACGCCGGTCTCGCGCGGCTTGCTGCAATCGACCCTGCAACGCTACCAGAGGTCTCAGTCGAGCGAATTGGTTCCTGCGTGCCGCGTCCGGGCAAGTTCATCTGCGTCGGTCTCAACTATGCCGACCACGCGAAGGAAACCGGCAAGGCACCGCCGGACGAACCGATCCTGTTCATGAAGGCGACCTCGGCAGTCGTCGGTCCGAACGACGATGTCGAAATCCCGCGCGGATCGCAAAAGGCCGACTGGGAGGTCGAGCTAGGCGTCGTCATCGGCACGCGGGCGAAATATGTGAGCAAGGCCGATGCGCTGAACCACGTCGCTGGCTATTGCGTGGTCAATGATGTGTCCGAGCGCGCTTTCCAATCCGAGCGCGGCGGCCAGTGGACCAAGGGCAAGAGCCACGACACATTCGGCCCGACAGGCCCATGGCTGGTCACACGCGACGAGGTGGCGGACCCGCAGAACCTCGCCCTGTGGCTGGATGTGGACGGCGTCCGCCGACAAACCGGCAATACGAACACCATGATTTTCGGCGTCGCGCATCTGGTCAGCTATATCAGCCAGTTCATGACGCTGGAGCCCGGTGATGTGATCGCCACCGGCACGCCGCCGGGTGTGGGCATGGGTATCAAGCCGGACCCTGTCTTCCTGAAGACTGGCCAGGTCATGACGCTTGGCATCGAGGGTCTGGGCGAGCAGCGGCAGCAAACGGTAGAAGCGAGGGACTGAGCATGACCGATCTTTTAGGGCGTCTCGCCATCATCACCGGCGGCGCGCGCGGCCAGGGAGAGGCCGAAGCCCGCCTGTTTGCCTCCAAAGGTGCCGCCGTCATCATCGCCGACGTACTGGCCGAGGAAGGCCGGGCGCTGGCGGAAAGCCTGCAGAGTGAAGGCCGCGAAGCCCGCTTCATCTATCTCGACGTGACCGATCCAGCGAGCTGGGCAGGTGTTGTGGCGTTTGCCACCGAATGGAAGGGCCGCATCGATATCCTCGTCAACAATGCCGGCATCATCAACCGCACCATCGTCGCAACCACCAGTCTTGACGCGTGGGAGCGGGTGTTGAAGGTGAACCTGACCGGTGCCTTCCTTGGCATTCAGGCGGTGACGGAATTGATGGGCAAGACCGGCGGCGGCTCGATCATCAACATCTCCTCCAATAGCGGCTTCTCCGGCCATTACGACCCGGCCTATACGGCCAGCAAATGGGGCTTGCGTGGCCTGACCCGCAGTGCGGCGATGGAACTGACGCCAAAGGCCATCCGCGTCAACGCCGTCTGCCCAGGTCTTGTCGTGACAGGCCTGAACGCCAACAGCCCGCACCTGAAGCCGATGATCGACATGACGCCGATGAAGCGCAGCGGCAAGCCGGAAGAGATCGCCGAACTGGTCCTGTTCCTCGCCTCTGACGCATCAAGCTTTATTACCGGCGAAGACTTCGTCATCGATGGCGGCTTCACGGCTGGTGCGGCCTATCGCAAGGTCGCGTCGCAGACAGGCATCTTCGATCAATAGATTTGTGCATTCCAGTCATCAATTTGCATCGCCGGCATGGGTAACCCCAATGCCGGCGATGCTGTATTTGCTCATCAGCGGGAAAAATATTTTATTCTGAATTTTAACAAAATAAGGAATTGATAATTCCCGCAGCTTTTGCCAATGTGAAATCCGTAGAAGGGCGTAGCGCGTTTTTCCTTCGCATTATAGGGTTTTCCTGCGGAGAATATGTGGTGATCAAGCCGGAGAGGCACAGCGACGACAAGCTCATCGTCTTCGATGTCGGCGGCGTCTTTATCGAATTGAATGTCGAAAAGCGCAAGGCAGCATTCGCAGCGGGCGGGCGATGGTCTTCGACTGACCAGGCAAACACAAACCTGCTTCACCTCAACATGCAGTTTCGCCTCGGCCAGATCGACGAAGATACCTATCTGCATCGCGCGTCCGAGATGTATGGGCTGACCGCTGAGCAGATATTGCAAGCGGAAACCGCTCTCCTTGAGGGCGTCTTTAACGGCATGGTGGATTACGTCCGTACACTGAAATCCAGCCATCGCGTCGTCTGCCTGTCGAACACCCAGTCCATTCACTGGCGCCACATCATCGAAACCATGCTCGGCGCCGAACTGTTCGATGCGTGCTACCTTTCCCATGAGATGGGAATGGAAAAGCCGGGCGAAGAGATTTATCTCGCGGTTCAGAGCCGCGAACAGGTCTCGCCAGAGCGGATCGTCTTCATCGACGACACGCTGGAAAACATCGCAACATCGCGCCGGCTCGGCTGGCACAGCATTCATCATGTTGATGCTGCGAAGACAATCGCGGCGATAGATGAAGCGATCTCAAGCACGCCGCAGAGCGGCACGTCCTGAGCGAAATGGAGTTCTAACCTTGGCTCAACTGTCACTGCGCGGCATCAAGAAGCGTTTCAAGGCTGTCGAGGTTCTTCATGGCATCGATCTCGATGTGAATGACCGGGAACTGATCGTTTTCGTCGGACCATCCGGCTGCGGAAAATCGACCCTTCTTCGCCTGATCGCCGGTCTCGATCCGATCACCGATGGCGAATTCCGGCTGAACGATAAGCGCATGAACGAGATCGCGCCATCACGACGCGGCATCGCCATGGTGTTCCAGTCCTATGCGCTTTATCCGCATATGAACGTCTATGAGAACATGGCCTTCGGTGCGCGGCTGATGGGTCTCAGCAAGCCTGAGGTCGAAGCGCGGATCGGTGAAGCTGCTCGCATGTTGCGGCTGGAGGCCCTTTTGGAGCGAAAGCCCCGCGAATTGTCCGGCGGGCAGCGTCAGCGCGTCGCAATCGGCCGGGCGCTGGTGCGCAAGCCGCAGCTTCTTTTGCTGGACGAACCTCTTTCCAACCTCGATGCTGCACTTCGCTCCGAGGTGCGACTTGAGATTGCTCGTCTGCACCGGGAGATTGGCGGAACCACGATCTACGTCACCCATGACCAGGTGGAAGCCATGACGCTGGCCGACCGGATCGTTGTGATCAATGGCGGTCGGATCGAGCAGTTCGGGTCGCCGCGCGAGCTTTACGAAACACCAGCCAATGTTTTCGTCGCCAACTTCATCGGCTCTCCACGCATGGCGATGCTGAATGTGGAGCGAGACGGCAACCGGCTCATCGCCCCCGGCATTGGCCAGATCTCGCTGCCACGCCTGCCGTCATCGCCGGAGCGCGCGTTGTTGATGGGTGTGAGACCGGACGCCATGTCGATCTCGTCGGATACGAGCCAGGAGGGCTTTGCTGCACAGGTGGTCTACACCGAATATCTCGGCGATAGCGCCTACGTCTATGTGCGGATGGGTGATGGCGCACCCGTCTCAGTACGTTGCGGGCCGGATACGCAATATGCACCTGACACACCGGTGACGATCAGCGTCGAGCCTGAGAAGGTCCATTACTTCAGCCGTGAAACATCGCAGCGACTTGCGGTGTAATCGGGTAATTCGCATCAACCAAAAAAGAAGGAGAGGAACAGATGAAACGATTTCTAATTGGAGCGGCCATTGCCTGCAGCACCATGCTTTCGGCCAGCGCAACCTTTGCCGCAGACCTGACCTTCTGGACATGGCGCCAGGAAGATAAGGCCGAATATGAAAAGTTCTTCGCCGATTTCAACAAAGCGAACCCGGACATCACAGTGAAGTTCGAGGCCTTCGAGGCAACCAGCTACAATACCGTCCTTTCCACCGCGCTTGCCGGTGGCAAGGGGCCGGATCTGATGATGACCCGTACCTATGGCGGCATTGAAAGCCTGGCGGGAGCTGGCTACCTGATGCCGCTGGACGATACAAAGATCCCGGCACTGAAGGGCTTCTCGGAACCGGCTCTTGCCTCCGCAACGATGCGCTCAGACAAGACGCTCTATGCCGTTCCCGCCGCAAGCCAGACCATGCTCGTCATCTACAACACCGAGATCTTCGAGAAGAACGGCATTACCGAGCCCAAGAGCTGGGACGAGTTCATCGCTGCTTGCGAAAAGCTGAAGGCAGCGGGCGTGATGCCTTTTGCCAATGGCACGGCAACCGGCTGGCAGAATGAGACCATCGTTTCCGCACTCACGTCCTCCATCATGGGCAAGGCTTTCTATGCCGACCTTATGGCCGGCAAGACCGACTTCAACGACAAGCGCTATGTCGAAGCGCTGACCAAGCTCAAGGAAATCTCGCAGTATTTTCCGGATGGCTTTGTCGGTCTGGACTATGCGTCCGCGCAGCAATTGTTCACCTCCGGCATGGCCGGCATGTTCGCTGGCGGCTCCTTCGAGCTTGCCAACTTCGCTAAACAGAACCCGGAGTTGAAGATGGGTGTCTTCGCCGCCCCCGGCCTGAAGGCGGAAGATGAGAAACTGGTTGGCCTCTTCTATGATTCCGGCTTCGGCGGCAACGCCAAACCGAAGGACCCGGAGGCCGTGCTGAAGTTCCTGAACTACGTTTCCAGCAAGGACTTCGGACAGGCCTTCGCCAACGGTCTGAACAACGTTTCAGCCGTTCCCGGCGTTACCTTCGACAACCCTCTGCTCGCCGAGGTTGCCGAGCTCAACAAGGATTCGATCCCCTACATGACGCTCGTCAACTTTCGCTACGGCGAACCGACGGGTTCGAACCTTATCCAAGCGGGCGTTTCGAAGATGCTGAACGGGCAGGCTACACCGGCCGAAGTCGGCAAGTCGATGACCGATGGTCTCTCTGCCTGGTATGCTCCGTTCAAGAAGTGATCGGACATTAGCCGGGCTTTCCAAAAGTTCAGCCTCTCACGTTTCGCAAAGCTCGAGAGCACTGCCGGTGAACCGCCTTCACTGACGATGCTCTCACAGGTCGCTCCTTAACCGGAGCGGCCACTCCACCGATCGATGGCCGTTGGGATAGTGTCGATGATGTCCAGCAAGTTGACAGGCAGAAGACTTTGGATTGCGGCCCTTGTGGTCCCGCCGATCGCCTTCATGTGCCTGTTTCTCGTATATCCGATCCTCTCGGCTTTCGCTTACGCCTTCTATGAATGGCGAGGGCTTGTCCGCGGCGACTTCGTCTGGTTCGATAATTTTTACCGGGTGCTGTTCGAGTATCCGTTCTCTGAGCGCACCATCAACGCCTTCAAGCACAATATCTTCGTCTTCTTCGCCCTGATGGTGCTTCAAAACGGCGTTGGCTTCATCCTCGCCTATTGCCTGTGGCGCGAACTGTGGGGCGCGCGCTTCCACCGGATCGCCGTCTTTTTGCCAGTGGTGCTTTCCACCGTCATCGTTGGCCTTCTGTGGAAGCTCTTCTATCACCCGCTCTTCGGCGCAGTGAACGCGAGTCTCAGGGCCGTCGGGCTTGGCAGCCTGGCACAGCCCTGGCTGGGCCAGGATTCAACCGCCTTGATGGCGATTATCGTTGCCAATGCCTGGCACATGGTCGGCTTCCCGACGCTGGTCTTCCTCGCCGGGATGCAGCGCATCCCGTCGGAGATTCTCGATGCCGTGCGCATGGAGACCGAAAGCGAATGGGTGAAGATGAGCAAGATCGTCTGGCCACTGGTGGCTCCTTCAGCAACAGTTGTGTTCACCCTGCTCTTCGTCGGTGCCTTCAACTGGTTTGAGCTGCCCTTCATCATGGCCGGTGTGGACGGCAATCCGCACGAGGCTACGGATGTGCTCGGGCTTTACTTCTACCGCACCGCCTTCGGCAGCATGTCCGCGTCCGCTGAGAACTTCGGGCCCGGCAGCGCGCTTGCGGTGCTGATCTTCCTGTTCATCGCCGTGGTCTCCAGCGTCATTACAGTCAGACTGCGCAGACGGGAGATCCAGCTATGAGGAAGGGGATCGACCGCGGCAGCTTCCGCACCTATGGCTGGGATGGACTGATCCAGATCCTGCTCATCGGCAACAGCATCGTCATGCTGACACCGATCGTCATCATGTTCTTTTCAGCCTTCAAGACGAACGCACAGATCTTCCAGTCCCCCTTCTCCATTCCCGATTTCACCAATGTCAAAAGCCTTCTCCGCGTCTGGAACGAGACCGACTTCCTGCTCTATATGAGCAATTCGCTGATCGTCACGGCAAGCTCGATTGCGCTGATCCTGATCCTCGGCACGATGGCGGCCTATGCCATCGCCCGTTACGAGTTCCGAGGCTCCGGCTTCATTCTTCTGTTCTTTCTGGCGGGGCTGACCTTGCCGCTGAAACTCGCCATCATTCCGCTCTTTATTCAGATGCGGGATTTCGGGCTGATCGACTCGCGGCTGTCGCTGATCTTCATCTATGTCGCCACCGGTCTGCCGACGACCGTTTTCATCCTCACCGGCTTCATCCGCAGCCTGCCGAACGAGCTGGAGGATGCCGCGCGCATGGATGGCGCCAATGAAGCGCGCATCATGTGGTCCATCATGCTGCCTTTGGTCCGGCCTGCCATGGTGATTGCCGCAATCCAGAATGTCGTGCCAATCTGGAACGACTTCTTCTTCCCACTGATCTTCATTCAGAACAACAATCTGAAGACGTTGCCGCAAGGCCTGACCGCCTTCATGGGCGAGTTCGGTACCGATTGGGGCGTGCTGTTTTCCGGGCTGACGCTTTCGGCCCTACCGATCATCATTCTCTACATCGCGCTGTCGCGGCAGTTCATCAACGGCATGACGGCCGGCGCGATCAAGTAGAGATGGTCACGACTTGAGAATGGAGACCGCAGCCTCGCTGGCATGAATGGCATCATTGGCACCGGGTATCTTGGCGATCAGCAGAAGGAAGACAAGATCGCAGATGGCAAGCTGCGCATCGCGCGAGGTGATGGCAGAGGATCGTACCCGCTCCTCATCTGCCACTGTGTGGAGTGTGATGTCGGCAAGCTGGCTCAAGCGATTGCCGTGGAGACCGGTCAGCGTCACGACCGTGGCGCCGCCCTTTTTTGCCAGTTCCGCCAGCCGGATCGTCTCGTTGGTACTGCCGGAGTGAGAGATAGCAAAGAGCACATCGCGATTGTTGAGCGAGGCGGCATTGGCCATTTGCACATGCGGATCGCGGTCCATCAGCGCCACCAGCCCGAGCTTCAGAAGCTTGTAGGAAAAGTCACGGGCAACGAGCGACGACGCACCGATACCGGCCAGATGAATGCGCCTTGCCGACGCCAGTGCGGAGACCGCCGCGGTGACCGCGTCTTCGGCATTCACCTCCATCGTCTGCTGCATGGCGGAAACCTTGCTTGCCACGAGCTTCTGCTGGATGGTGACAAAATTGTCGCCGGCATCGATCGTGCCGTGGATCATGCCGGATGGAACGCGCCACTCCTGTGCCTTGGCCTTGGTGACCGCGAGTTTCAGCTGCTGATAGCCGTCATAGCCGATCTTCTGCGAGAATTTCACGACGCTGGATTGGCTGCGCCCGGTTGCAGCGGCGAGTTCTGCGGAGGACAGCTGTACCATGCGATCGGGATCATCGACGATGAACTGGCCGATCTGGCGTTCGGCATCCGTCATGAATTCCAACTTCGCCTGGATGACCTTCAAGACGGACATGGCGTTCCCCCGATCGGAATAAGATATTCGTAAATCAAAAATTCTCTGGAATATTATAGCGCTTATCTTATGATTAGCTATCCAGATTTCAGCATCAGTTTTGACCCGGAAGGTCTTTCATGGATGAGCTGCATATCACCGGCAGAACGAGGCTTGATGGCGCGGTTCCGATCGCGGGCGCCAAGAACGCGGCCCTACCGCAAATCGCCGCTTCGCTTCTCTCACCTCATCCGCTTGCGCTGACGAACCTGCCCAAGGTGTCGGATGTAGATAACATGCTGCGCATCATTTCGCTTTATGGTGCGGAGGTTGAACGACATGCGGGCGGCACGACTATCGATGCGCGGAACGTGACTCCAGGCGAAGTCGATTACGAGACGGTGCGCAAGATGCGCGCTTCAATCCTGGTGCTTGGCCCGCTGCTTGCCCGTTTCGGCGCTGCGCGGGTGTCGTTGCCCGGCGGCTGTGCGATCGGTGCGCGCCCTGTCGATATGCATTTGAAAGTTCTATCCGCCCTTGGTGCGACGATTGCTGTGGAAGGCGGCTACATCGTTGCGAGTGCCCCTGATGGGTTGAAGGGCGCGCGCATTGTCCTGCCCGGCCCTTCCGTGGGCGCCAGCGAAACGGCTTTGATGGCGGCGTGTTGCGCGACGGGCGAAACCGAAATCCTCAATGCCGCGCGCGAACCGGAAGTAGTCGATCTTATCGCCTGTCTTTCTGCGATGGGCGCAGAGATCGAAGGCGCTGGCACGCACCGCTTGCTGGTCAAAGGCGACGCCGCGTGGCGCGCCGCAAGCCATCACGCCATTCCGGACCGCGTCGAGGCGGGAACCTATGCGGCAGCGGCGATGATCACCGGCGGCCGCATCGAACTCGTCAACGCCCGAATGGAGCACCTCTCATCGGTTCTGCAGGTGCTGGAAAGTATGGGTGCTACCATCTGGCCCGGTGATCGTGGCGTCGTTGTCGAAGGTACCGGCCGGATCAAGCCTGCCGATTTCACCACCGAACCCTACCCGGGCTTCCCGACGGATCTGCAGGCGCAATTCATGGCGATGGCCTCGATTGCCGAGGGTGCCAGCGTCATCCGCGAAACCATCTTCGAGAACCGCTTCATGCATGTGCCGGAACTCTCACGACTCGGTGCCAATATTGCGCTCAATGGCTCTGTCGCCACGGTCCGGGGGCAGCCATCCCTCAAGGGTGCCCCGGTGATGGCGACCGATCTGCGCGCCTCCGTGTGCCTCGTGCTGGCGGCTCTTGCAGCGGAAGGTGAAACCATCATCAAGCGCGTCTATCATCTTGATCGCGGTTACGAACAACTGGACCGCAAGCTGGCCCAATGCGGCGCCAACATTCGTCGCGTGTCGCTATGATGACGCCGCTTATCGACCAGACACTTTATCTCGGCGTCGATGGCGGCGGCACGGGCTGCCGGGCGAGGATCATCGACGAAGCTGGCCACGTCATCGGCCAAGGATTGTCCGGCCCCGCGACCACGCGTCTTGGCGTTCCAAACGCCTGGGCCTCCGTCTTACGCGCTTGGACAGGCGCGGCACAAGAGGCTGGCCTTGATCCTTCCAGCGCGCCGAATGTTATGGCGGGCATCGGCATTGCCGGGCTGACGCGTGCGGGCTCGCGCGAGCAGTTGGAAGCCCTGCCCCATCCTTTCGGCAATATCTGCTTCACCTCCGACGGCGCGGCCGCCTGCCTTGGCGCGCATTCCGGTCATGATGGCGGCATCGTTATTGCCGGCACCGGCTCGATCGGCCTGGCACTGGTCGGTGGCGAAGAAAAACGCGCCGGAGGCTACGGCTTTCCGATCTCCGATGAAGGAAGCGGTGCGGATATGGGATTGAAGGCAATCCAATCCGCTCTTCTCGCTTTCGACGGCCGGCGGGACAGGACCGCTTTGCTGTCCGAGGTTCTCAACCGCTTCGACAACCTTCCTGCCAATATTGTCGGTTGGATGGACAAGGCAACCGCGACGGACTACGCCACGCTCGCTCCACTGGTCCTGCGTCACGCCGATCAGGGAGACCCTGCCGCCCGCCAGATCGTTCAATCTGGCGCAGGCCATATAGACGGGCTGGTGCGCCGCCTGATTGAATACGGCGCGCCAGCCGTTACTTTGCTCGGTGGCCTCTCCGGACCGCTGGAGCCCTGGCTTGCGCCCGACGTTCGCAAGCGGTTGAAACCGGCCGATGGCGACGCCGTCTCTGGTGCGATCATCCTGGCAAAACGCCTGTCTTCCTGAATGCAACCCTTGCGATATTCTGCCACCACTATCGGAATAATATATTCCAATATTAATTGACATTCGGAATATCCAATCGTAGTCTGTTAAAAAATCGAGTGAGGATCCATGTCGCACCTGCACCTGATGGCGGAACTTGAGCAGCTGGTTTCCGAGGCTCGCAACCCTAATTCCATGACGATCGATCTGCTGCCGACAGAAGAGATCCTGCGGGTTATGAACCGGGACGATGCGCTCGTGCCAGAGGCAGTCGCCAAAGTCATTCCGCAGATTGCAGAGGCCGTGGAGGAGATCGTTCGCGCCTTCCGCAGCGGTGGACGCTTGATTTATATTGGCGCGGGCACCAGTGCTCGTCTTGGCGTCCTTGATGCATCCGAATGCCCTCCCACCTTTTCCGTGCCGGAAGGCATGGTTGTCGGTCTGATTGCCGGTGGCCCACGCGCTATTCTGCATGCGGTCGAAGGCGCGGAGGACGATGTGGAGGAAGGCAAGCGCAATCTTGCGGAGATCGATCTTTCCGCAAACGACGTGGTCGTCGGCATCGCCGTCAGTGGGCGCACCCCTTACGTTGTCGGCGCGCTGACCTATGCGCAATCCATTGGCGCAAAGACCGTGTCTTTGACCTGCAACCCGCATTCAACGCTGGCCGACATGGCAGATATCGCCATCTCGCCGGTCGTCGGCCCTGAAGTGGTCACAGGCTCGACACGGCTGAAATCCGGCACGGCCCAGAAGCTCGTCTTGAACATGCTGACGACCGCCAGCATGATCCGCATCGGCAAGACCTATGAGAACCTGATGGTCGATCTGACCATCAGCAATCAGAAGCTTCGCGCCCGCGCCATCCGCATCATCATGGAGGCAACCGGGTGCTCGGCGGAAATTGCGGAAGAACAACTGACGGTAAGCGGCAACAATGTGAAGCTCGCCATCCTGATGATCCTGAGCGGACTGAACCGGGAAGAGGCCGAGGCCGCACTTGTTCGTCATGACGGCTTTTTACGCAAGGCGCTGAGCGAAAAAACCAATTGAACGCAAGACGTGCTGCATACCCGGCGTTCGAAAAGGACGGGATCAGCCAACCAGAGGGAGAATAAGCATGACGATGATCGCTCGAAAATGGCTGACTTGTGCGGCAATCGCCGGCAGCCTGCTCACGGCCACCGCCGCACCCGGTTTCGCGGCCACCTTGAAGATGGCATGGGCGCAGGACGCTACGGGCCTTGACCCGCACAAGCAGACAGCCTTTTCCTCCATCCGCCTCCTTGAACTGGTCTATGAACCTCTGATCCGCCTGGACGGCGATCTCAAGGTCGTCCCCGCCCTTGCAAAAGAATGGAGCTTCTCGCCTGACGCCAAGACGCTGACCTTCAAGCTGGACCCAGCCGCCAAGTTTCACAATGGCGCAACTGTGACCTCGGCCGATGTGAAAGCGTCCTTCGAGCGCATTCTCGACCAGGCGACGGGTGCCGCCGCACGCGCCAACTATCTCTCGATTGCCAGCATCGATACCCCGGATGCTCAGACCGTCGTCTTCAACCTGTCGCAGCCGGACGTTCCGCTGCTCACGGCCATGGGCAGCATCAATGCAGCCATTGTGCCTGCCTCGGAAATCACGGCTGGCAAGATCGGCACGGCGGCCGTCGGTAGCGGCCCGTTCAAGCTGGAAAGCTGGGAGCCCAACCAAAAAGAAGTGCTGAAAGCCAATGCCGAGTGGGCTGGCGGCAAGGTCGGGGTCGAGGGCATCGACATCAGCGTGCTGCCGGATGAGAACGCCATTCTTGCAGCACTCCGCGCTAAGAAGGTCGATTTCGCCCTGTTGAACGACCCGCTGGTGGCGACCCTCGTGCCTAAAGTTGCCGGGCTGACGCTGAACCGCAAGCCGGTTCTCTCCTACCACGCGCTGCAACTCAACGCGTCGCGCAAGCCGATGACGGAGCTTGCGGTACGGCAGGCGATTTCCTGCGCCATCGATCGCCAGGATGTTCTCGATACCGCTCTGCTCGGCGAAGGCGAAGTCACCGGGCCGCTGACGATGCCGCTCTATCGCTCGGATCCGAACAGCCTCTTCTGCTACAAGAAGGATCTGGAAAAAGCCAAGAAGCTGATGGCCGATGCCGGGCTGAAGGATGGCTTCTCGGCAACCGTGATTGCCGCAACCGGCGAACCGCCGACCGCCGCTGCCGAAGCTCAGGTGATCCAATCGCAGTTGAAGGAAATCGGCATCAATCTCGACATCAAGATGATGGAACTGAATGTCTATGTCGATACCTGGCTCAAGGGCGATTTCGACATGGCCGTGGCGCTGAATGGTGGCCGGGCCGACCCTTACACCATGTATAACCGCTACTGGACGAAGGCCGGAAACCTGCAGAAGGTTGCGCACTATATCGACGATACGCTGGACGACCTGATGCAGAAGGGTCGTGTCGAAACCGATGTCGCCAAGCGCAAGGAAATCTTCGCCGCTTTCGACAAGCATCTCGCCGAAGTCTCGCCATGGATCTGGCTTTATACCGGATACTCCTACACGGCGCAGCAACAGAACGTCGAGAACTTCGTGGCAACCCCGGATGGCTCTCTTTTCGGCCTTTCCAAGGTAACGCTTAAGTAGTGCGTGCATGAGGCGGATGACGAAATGACTTATCTCCTACGACGTCTTGTGACATTCCCGCTTGTGATGCTGGGTGTCTCCGTTCTGGTTTTCGTCGCCATCCGCCTCGTTCCCGGTGACTCCATTACCGCCATGCTCGGCACCGAGGCCGGGCTTCTGACACCAGAGCAGAAGCAGGCGCTCTCCGCCTATTTCGGCCTCGATCAAGGCTGGCTCGTGCAATATGGCCGCTGGCTCTCCGGGGTGATCTCCGGCAATCTCGGCCTATCGGTAACTTACGGAAAGCCGGTGCTCGACGTCATTCTCCAGCGCTTCCCTCTGACGCTGGAACTCGCATGCCTCTCGGTGGCGATTGCGCTTCTTCTCGGCCTGCCACTTGGCGTCTTCGCAGCGACGCGCAATGGACGCGGCTCGGATCTTGGTGTGCGCATCTTTGCCATGATCGGGCAATCCACACCGAGCTTCGTCGTAGGCCTCGGCATCATCTACATTCTGTCCGCAGGTTTCGGCATTCTGCCAGCGATGGGCGATTACGTTCCCTTCACGCAGGATCCGATCGCCAACCTCTCGCAACTGTTTTTTCCAGCGCTGACGCTTGGCCTCTCCTTCACCGCCTCCGTCACCCGCATTTCCCGCTCAGCCATGCTCGATGTCTTGAGCGACGATTATGTGCGAACAGCGCGAAGCAAGGGTGTCGCGCGCCACAACGTCATCTGGCGGCACGCCCTGCCAAACGCCCTCATCCCCGTCATCACGCTCTGCGGTGTCGAGTTTGGCTATCTGCTCGGCGGCGCGGTGCTGGTCGAACAGATTTTTGCGCTTCCCGGTCTTGGACGCATGACGCTGGAAGCCATCCTGCAGCGTGACTATGCGCTGGTGCAAGGCGCGGTGCTGTTCGTCGCATTGAACTTCATGATCGTCAACCTCATCGTCGATCTCGCCTATGTCGCGCTCGATCCACGCATTCGCTTGGGGAGCCGGTCATGACCTCTCTGCTTGCGAGACTTTTACGCCACCCGAGCGGTTGCGTGGGCGCAGCCATCGTCCTTGTCTACATCTTGCTGGCACTCGCCGCATGGCTTGGCTTGACGCCCTACGACCCGCTGCAACAGTTCCGCATCGACCGCCTGCAGGGCCCAAGTGCCGCCCATTGGATGGGAACCGACATGTTCGGGCGCGATGTGCTCAGCCGGTTGATGATCGGCATCGGTCAATCCTTCCTCGTCGCCTTTTCCTCCGTTGGCATCGCCGCCACAATCGGCACCGTCCTGGGGCTGACTGCTGCATGGGTCGGCCGTCTGTGGGATGGCGTAGTCATGCGGCTTATGGATATTCTGCTCGCTTTCCCGGCGATCCTGCTGGCGCTGCTCTTCATCACCGTCGTCGGTCCAGGCACCTTCACCAGCATTCTCGCCATTGCCTTCGTCTATACGCCGATCTTCACCCGTGTTGTGCGCGGACCGGCGCTGTCGATCAAGGCACGTGATTTCGTCGATGCGGCACGCACCTTCGGCAGTTCCACATCCTATATCCTCACGCGGCACCTGATGCTTAATCTGGTCGCGCCACTCACCGTCCAGGTGACACTGGCGCTCGCATGGTCGCTTCTCACCGAATCGGGCTTGAGCTTCCTTGGCCTCGGCACGCAGCCTCCGGATTCCTCGCTTGGCCTGATGCTGGCGGACAGCATCAACCTGATGGAGATGGCGCCCTGGCTGCTGATCTTCCCTGGTCTCGCCGTCATGCTCGGCATCCTCGGCTTCAACCTTCTGGGCGATGCGCTGCGCGATCTGCTCGATCCCCGCATGCGACGGGTGGCCTCATGACACGACTTCTTTCGGTGCAGAACCTCAGCGTCGGCTTCGGTCGCGACAACGCCATCAAGCCGATCGTGGAGGATGTCAGCTTCAACCTCGACGCAGGCGAGACACTGGCCATTGTCGGCGAGAGCGGCTCGGGCAAATCCGTGACCGCGCTCTCGATCAACCGCCTCATCGACTACAGCGGCGGCAGGATCACCAGTGGCCGGATCGACCTGTCACTCGCAGATGGAAAGACGCTGGACCTCGCCACCCTCGACACGCACCGCATGGAGCGCATCCGAGGCTCCGAAATCGGCATGATCTTTCAGGAGCCGATGACCTCGCTCAATCCGGTGCTCACGATCGGCAAGCAGATCGAGGAAGTCTTTCGCCTGCAAGGCAAGGGCGGAACGGAAGCGCGTGCCGAAACCTTGAGAGCGCTGGACCGGATGCGTATTCCCGACGCTGAAAGACGCCTCGGCTATTATCCCCACCAGCTTTCAGGCGGCATGCTCCAGCGGGTGATGATCGCCATGGCGCTCGCGGCCTCTCCTCGCCTTCTTATTGCCGACGAACCGACGACGGCGCTAGACGTTTCTGTCCAGGCACAGATAATGGCGCTTCTTGCCGAGCTTCAGCGCGAGACCGGTACCGGCCTCATCTTCATCACCCACGATCTCGGCCTTGTTGCCGGGATCGCCGACCGCGTGCTCGTCATGCAATCCGGCAAGGTAGTCGAACAGGGAAAGGCGGACGACATTCTCGACCGTCCGCAGCACAGCTATACGCAACATCTGCTTAACGCCGTTCCCCATTTTGCCAACGGCCAGCATGTCCGCGATGATTCACCTCGACTGCAACATGCCGCCGAGCCCGCCGCACTTGCGGTTCAGGAACTTACGGTGCGCTTTCCCACCACGTCCGGGCTTCTTCGCAGACCCGCAGGCGCCATCCATGCAGTAGAAGCTGTCGACTTCGAGATATGCCGGGGCGAGACGCTTGCGGTCGTCGGCGAAAGCGGATCGGGTAAATCGACCACGGCACGGGCTCTGCTTGGTTTGGTCAGGCCGACACGGGGCTCCTTCATCACGCAGTCTTCTCTGTCGTCACACTCGACAAACGCGCAAAAGCCGATGCAGATGGTGTTTCAGAACCCCTATGCATCGCTCAATCCGCGTCTCGATGTGCAAAGCCTTTTGGCCGAACCGGTCATCGCAGCGGGCATCCGTATCGACAGCCAGATCACCTCGCGCATGACCGCGCTTGTCGATCGCGTCGGGCTCCCCGCCGATAGTCTCATCCGCTACCCGCACGAGTTTTCCGGCGGTCAGCGCCAGCGCCTGTGCATTGCCCGCGCCTTGATGCTCGACCCTTCGATTCTTGTGCTCGATGAAGCCGTGTCTGCTCTCGATGTTTCGGTTCAGGCCCGCGTGCTCGATCTTTTGATCGACCTGCAGAAGGAACGCGATCTTGCCTATCTCTTCGTCTCCCACGACATGGCCGTGGTCGAGCGCATCGCCCACCGGGTCGCCGTTCTCTATGCCGGGCAGATTGTCGAAATTGGCGATGCTCGCTCCGTCTTGTCGAATCCACAGCACAGCTATACCAAGAAGCTGATTGCAGCGGTGCCAACCATGGAGCGCCGGCGCGAGAGGTTTGAATTGAACACTGAGGCTGTGCCGACCTTGCTGCGTCCGGAGGGCTTTGAGCCTCAGCCTGCGCGCTGGGAGTATTTTGGCGAAGACCACCGCGTGAAGCTTGAAGTAGCGGCAGCAAATTGAGCAGGAAACCTTCATGGCCGAACCATCTTCGCCGCTTCTGACGCCTTTCGATAGGAGCTTCGAATTGCTGAAAGAGGCTGTCGATGCTGGCCGTATTCCTGGCGGCGTCTTCGGCATGATCGATCGTAACGGCAATCGCCTGACAAGGGCGATCGGTCATGCGCAAAAGGTCGGTGACGAGCGCCCGATGATGCTTGATACCTGGTTCGATCTCGCGTCGCTGACCAAGGTCATCTTCACCACGCGCAAGATTCTCGAACTGGCCGTTTCCTGCGAGATCGATCTCGATAGTCCCATTACGACACTCATTCCCGATTTCCGGCAATACGCACCGGATTGCTGGGAACGGAAAGTGACCTTTCGCCAGTGCCTGGGCCACCAGACCCCTTTTCCAGCGGTAGAGCCGATCTACACTTATGGCGATGACCCTGACCGTCTGCGCGCCTTTGTCCTCCAGCGCGAATGGCGCCACGGCGAGCCCGCCTATTCGGACATCAATTACATCCTGCTCGGCATCGCTCTGGAACGGCTGACGGGCAAGCGCATCCGCGAAATGGATGCCGGCGCGGGCTTTGCTTTTGAGAGCACGCCTGAAAAAACCGCGGCCACGGAATTCTGCACCTGGCGCAACCGGATGATCTGCGGTGAGGTGCATGACGAGAACTGTTACGCGCTCCAAGGCTCTGGCCATGCGGGACTGTTCGGCACTATCGACGCCGTTCTTGGCTACGCCCATTCGCTGTTGGTAGGAAACGAGCGGGGCGATTCCGTTGTCACACTGATGCGCCAACCGCTTTCGGACAAACGCACCCACGGCTGGGAACGCCCCTATGAAGGCTGGTCAGGTGGCGCGCTATGCAACGACAGCATCATCGGCCATACCGGCTTTACCGGTACCGGCCTCTGGATTGATTTCGACAAGGGCCGCGCCTGGACCTTGCTCACCAACCGGGTGCATCCGAGCCGCCATTTTGATAGCGGCATTTTCGCCCTGCGCGCAGCTATCGGCGATATGATCAATACGCATTGAGGAGAGACGATATGGAACCGATCTGGGCCGTGGGTTTGATGACGGGAACCGTCCTGGACGGCAACATCGATGTCGCGCTTCTCAAGACCGATGGCGAACGCGTCGATAGCTTCGGCGCCTATACGCTGGCACCCTATGATCAAGCCGTTCGCGACCTTCTGGAAGAGACACTGGCTGCGGCCCGCAAGTGGAACTTCGACGGACCGGAGCCGGAGATTTTCGCCCGAGCCCAGGACGCGCTTACCCGCGCTCAGTCCGCTGCCGTGGCAGACCTGGTGAAGGATGCCGGGCTGTCGCTCCGCGATATTGGCGTCGTCGGCTTTCACGGCCAAACGGTCCTACACCGCGCCCCGCAGTCGGGTCGCCTTGGCGCCACCCGGCAACTGGGCGACGGCGAACTGATGGCGAAGCTGCTCGGCACCAAGGTCGCCTATGATTTTCGCAGCGCCGACGTTCGCGCCGGTGGCCAAGGCGCGCCGCTGGCTGCCGCCTATCATTCGGCACTGCTGAAGGGCGTGGCACAGGATGGCAGTGCTGCGATCCTCAATCTCGGCGGCGTTGGCAATGTTACCTGGAGCGATGACAAGGGCCATGTCGTTGCCTTCGATACAGGCCCCGCCAATGCGCCGATCAACGATTGGATCAAGCAGCATGGCCGCGGCGAGATGGACCGTGACGGCCTGATCGCTGCATCAGGGCACGTCAATGAAGAGCGCTTGATAAAGCTGCTGCAGCATCCCTATCTCTCCGCTCGCTTCCCGAAATCGCTCGACCGGTTCGATTTCGGTGCCAGCATGGCGGACGGCCTTTCGCTGGAAGATGGTGCGGCAACACTGACCGCGTTTACCGCCTCTGCCGTCGGCAAGGCGCTCGACCTGCTTCCGCAGCGCCCGAAGAGACTGTTCGTCAGCGGTGGCGGTCGACACAATCCGACACTGATGGAAATGCTGGCGGAGCGCGCTAATGTGGATGCACAACCTGCTGAGACGTTGGGCTGGCGTGGCGATGCCGTAGAGGCCGAATGTTTTGCTTTCCTGGCTGTCCGCGTTCTGCGCAATATGCCGATCAGCTTCCCGACGACCACAGGCGCGCCCGAGCCGATGACGGGGGGACGACTAGCCACCTGATAAATATCCGTTCGGCGACCAATCAGAGCGGCTTCTTCAAAAACTTACGAGTACGACCGATCGGAAAATCCGGCAGCTCACCGAAGACCTCATATCCTTGGCGGCGATAGGCTTTCTCCGCCACGGGGTTGAAGGTGTCGATCCAAGCGGAATAACAGCCACGTGCCCGCGCCTCGTCTTCTGCGGCCGCCAACATGCGCCCTGCTATCTGCTGGCCACGAAGGCTTTCGTCAACCCAAAGCCACTGCACGTAAAGCCAGCCCCAAGCCGTGTACCCACTGACCCCGGCGAGCAAGGCACCGTCATCTGCGCGAACCATCACTGCGAGCGGCTTCCTATCCGCAAAGCCGATATCGGCATCGTTGAATGCCGAAAGATTGGCGCCGATAGCCGCAATGTCTTCAGGCGCTGGATGATCGGTCACTGTCAGATCGGGCGTCATGCGAGTTCTCCGAAACTGAAGAGCGCGTTAAAAAAGACTGCCCTGATTTCCCGGGTCGCTCGCGACCGGCTTCACGGGCTTCTTGCGCATCTGAGCGGAAGACGTATCTGCCAAGCGCGGCGCATCGGCACCCGCGACCGCCGAAACGTCGCCATCGGCGAACTCCACCGAGATGACTGCGCCCGGAGCGACGGCTGCGGCGCGCGTGAGTGGCCGGTTCTCCTCATCTCGAATGACCGCATAGCCACGCTTCAAGACGTTTTTGTAGGAAAGCGATTGCAGGATACGCTCATGCGCGGCGAGGCCTGATCTGTTTTGCGCCATGCGATGCAGAACAGCCGTGTCGGCGCGCCGCACCGATGCCAGCAGCCGCTCCTTCTGCCGATCCAACTGGCCCGACAGACGCATGGGCAGAGCCCGCAAGGAGGAATCCGATGAAGACACCCGCGACTTCGCCTGCAACAAGCGCCTCTCGATCAACGCTTCGGCTCGCTGCATGCGTTCATTCACCCGCTGGCGATGCTGGCGCAGGCCGTGGCCGAGAACGTCCGGTCGCAATCCGGAAGCCGTGCGCTCGAAACTGCGGCGCTTGTTCATGGTGTTGAGTTCAAGCCCTCTGCCAAGCCCGGCAGAGACCTCATCGAAGCGGCGGCGTGGAAGTGCCAGCAGCTGGTCGAGCGAGGGAAGAGCGCGCACAAGCGCACGAAGTCCTTGCGCGCGATTATCCATATGCCGGCGCGTGGAGCCGGAAAGACGCGCCGCGAGACCTGCCAATTGTGCTTCAAGATCGGCCCGAACCGGCACTGCCATTTCCGCCGCCCCTGTTGGCGTCGGCGCGCGAACGTCCGCGGCATAGTCGATCAAGGTCGTATCGGTTTCATGACCGACGGCCGATATCAGCGGGATTGCGCTTTCCGCTGCCGCCCGCACGACAATCTCGTCGTTGAAGCTCCACAGGTCCTCAAGACTGCCGCCACCGCGTGCCACGATCAGCACATCCGGGCGAGGTATGGTGCCCCCCTGAGGCAGGGCGTTGAATCCACGAATGGCATTGGCGACCTCTTCGCCCGAACCATCACCCTGAACCTTCACTGGCCAGACGAGCACGTGAACCGGAAAGCGATCCGAAATTCGATGCAAGATATCGCGAATAACGGCACCCGTCGGCGAGGTCACCACACCGATCACCTGCGGCATGTAGGGCAGACGGCGCTTGCGCGCCTGATCGAACAATCCTTCCGCAGCAAGCCTACGGCGGCGTTCTTCCAACAGCGCCATCAGGGCACCGGCGCCTGCCGGCTCCAGGCTTTCGATGACGATCTGGTACTTCGATGATCCTGGAAATGTAGTAATCTTTCCCGTCGCAATGACTTCCATGCCCTCTTCCGGGCGGAACTTCAGCTTTGAAAAGCTTCCCTTCCAGATGACGGCATCGATGCGTGCGCGGTCGTCCTTCAGCGAAAAATAGGCGTGACCGGATGTGTGCTGTCCGCGATAACCGGAAATCTCGCCGCGTACTCGCACCTGATCGAACGCGGTTTCCACCGTCCGTTTGATAGACCCGGAAAGCTCGGATACGGAAAATTCTGTGAGGTTGGTGAGGGCGGGCTGACTGAAAATATCGCTCATGCCCCATCGTAACCGATGCGCCACGATTCGGGAACCGCAGCGACTTCATGACAGTTTGATTAAAAACTGGCAGAATCGTTATACTGTGTTACATTCTGCGTCTTGAAGTGCATGCTATTGAGAAGACATTGCAGCTTTTGAGGAGAAGATGCCATGTCTTGATTGCTTTGGGAGGAGCGGCATCATGGAATTTGTTCTTGGAATAGCGCTGGGCTTGAGTGCTGCGGCAACACGTTCGACCTTCGCTGTCGCGATGGTCGGCATCCTCGTGGTGGCGGTCTTCGCATCTGCTGCCCTAATGGCTGCAAGCGGCGTTTCGCTTCTGACGCTATTGGTCACTCTGGCAGGGCTCAACATCGGCGTTGCGATGGCTTTCTTCGGAGCTTTCGCATTTCGGTAAACAGCTGCTGACAGCAACCGATCGACTACCTATGATGACGCCTGCTCAACATCGAGGTTTGGCGTGACATTCGGTCGGTTTATTTCTGTGCAGACTGCTTGTATAGCGCTCGACGCTTTCACCACTTGGGTTCTCCTGTCCCAAGTTGGCCTTGCGGTTTTGCTGAGCAGAACGATCGGGTTCCTCTCAGCGGCCGCTCTCGCCGCGGTCCGCCTCCGGCAAAACAGTGCCACCCAAGGCGGCGGCGTCCTCTCAACCAGCATCACTCTAATTTCCTTACTCGTCAGCTATGGCATGTTCACACTGCTGGTGCTGCGCAATCCCTTCTTGCACTGGCCATGGGCCTTCGCAGCCGCAGCCCTTGCTGGACTGCTTCTGTCGCTCATCGGCTACTGGCGTACCCGTCACATACGCACTTGACGCTAAAGCGAAGTGGCGATGTTGCGCGTAGCCGTTTGCCACTACACCTTGCGCTGCTCACTGAGAGGACGTTGGCGCGTTTTTCACGATGGCCAGATATGTCCTATCTTCGTCCGAAGATGGCATTTCGCCTTTCCGTACAGGGCTTAGAACGGTATCCAGATCAACACTGGAGAAACAAAAATGTCCCTCAGCACAGCGCTTCTGGTTATCGACGTACAGGAATCCTTTCGGCATGCACCCTACTTCACGGAAAACGACCTACCGAAGTTCCTAGCGGCGCAACAGGCTTTGATCGATGGAGCGGACTCCGCCGGCATTCCCTTCGTACAAATTTTCCATGTCGATGGTGACCGGGCTTTCTCGGCCAGCAGCGGCTTCGTCCGCACATTCGAAGGCCTGTCGATCAACCCGGCCGTCATCTTCCAAAAGAACCGGCACTCGGCTTTCGTCGGCACCGGCCTCGACGTCTGGCTTACGCAAATGGGCATCAACCGGCTGATTGTTTCCGGCATTCGGACCGAGCAATGCTGCGAGACCACGACCCGTCACGCCGCTGATCTCGGCTACAAGGTCGATTATGTAACAGAAGCCACACTGACCTTCCCGATGACGCATGCCTCCGGCGAGGTCTTCTCAGCTGCCGAAATTGCCAAGCGAACCGAACTCGTGCTGGAGGGCCGGTTTGCGCGCATCACAACTGTTGAAGCTGCGATCGACGGCATGGGCAAGGCTGCATGATGAACCAAGTGCCTGGCAACAACTTCGAGATAATTCCTGTGTTTGTGGTGCTGCCGCCGCAAACACTGCTGCTGGATGTTGCCGGGCCTCTCGAAGTGCTGCGATATGCCAATGAACTGCAACAGAAGATGCGGTTCGTTTGCCGCTATATTTCAGCTGAGCCACAGCAGACGACAACGATAGGCCTTGGCCTCTGTGGGCTAGAGCCACTGCCAGAAGCGCTCCCGCCGAACGCCTTGATCCTGATCTCCGGAAGCTCTTCGCTGGCTCAGCAGCAATGGGAGATCGAGAGGGAACGCCGCGCACTCTCGGACTGGCTGCGGCACATTGTGAGGCCCGACACGACAATCGTCAGCATTTGCTCCGGCGCGTTGATCGCCGCACAGGCCGGGCTTTTCGATGGACATTCCTGTACCACCCATGCCCATTGCATCGCCGATCTGAAGCGCATCGCGCCACTCGCACTCGTGCATGAGAACAGGCTATTCGTCGACGATCGCAAGCGGTTTTCAAGCGCTGGCATCTCCACCGGCATCGATCTCACTCTGCATCTGGTCTCAGCACTTGTAGGCCCAGAGATTGCTGCCCGCATCGCCCAGATCATGGTTGTCTATCTACGCCGCACAGCGCACGACCCACAGATCTCGCCTTGGCTCTCGGGCCGCAATCACATCCATCCCTCCATTCACAGGGCTCAGGATGCCATCGTTGAGAATCCTGCAGACGATTGGACGCTGGCGCGCCTCGCGGACATCGCCCATCTCAGCCAGCGACATCTCTCCCGTCTGTTTCGAGAGCAAACGGGATTGAGCGTCGTGGACTACGTCAATCTGATCCGGGTGACGCTGGCGCGCGATATCATCTCTCAATCCAGGCTCGATATCGAGGCCGTAGCCGAACGCTCGGGCTTTGCCTCCGCGCGTCACTTACGCCGCATATGGCAGCAACATCATGAGAAGCCGCCGACTGCGTTTCGAAACCTCTCCTCGTGACCGGCGTTTGCCTCTGTGGCGAGATGATTGGATCACGCAAATTCAATAGTCATCGCCTGGCAGCAACGCTAAATCACTGGTTCGAGACAGAATAGAGGAGAAACTCCATGCAGAACCGAACGCTTGGCCGCACCGGCCTTTCCGTCGCGCCTATCGTCTTCGGTGGCAACGTCTTCGGCTGGACCGCAGACGAGAAAACTTCCTTTCAACTCCTGGACGCTTTCTTCGATGCCGGCTTCAACGCCATCGACACCGCTGATGTCTACTCGGCCTGGGTGCCCGGCCATCAAGGCGGCGAATCCGAAACGATTATCGGCAAGTGGCTGAAGAGTGGCTCAGTAAAGCGTGAGGATGCGGTTATCGTCACCAAGGTCGGCTTTGACAACAATGAGCGCAAGACGGGTCTGAGCGCCGACTGGATTGTTAGGGCGGTCGACGATTCGCTTCGCCGTCTGCAGACTGACTACATCGATCTCTATCTTGCCCATAAGCCGGATGACGCCGTTCCTCTGGAGGAAACACTTGGCGCTTTTGCCCGCCTGAAAGAGGCTGGCAAGGTCAAGGCCATCGGCTGCTCGAACTACAATGCTGATCAACTCCAGGCCTCACTTGATGTCGCGCAAGAGACCGGACTTGGACGTTTCGACGTTCTTCAGCCGGAATACAATCTCTACACCCGCAACAAGTTCGAGGGGCCACTCGCTGACCTCTGTGCGCGTGAAGAGATCGGCGTCATCAACTATTATAGCCTTGCCGCTGGCTTCCTGACCGGCAAGTATCGCACCAAAGCCGATACAGAAGGCGCGGCTCGCTCCTACCGCGTGGCCGATTACCTCGAGCCGCGTGGTCTCGCCATTTTGGGAGCGATGGATACGATCGCAGCCGAGACCGGTGCGCGCCATGCCGACATTGCCTTGGCCTGGTTGCTGGCAAAACCGTCCGTCACCGCGCCAATCGCCAGCGCCACCAGCCTTTCTCAATTGGAAAGTTTCAAACGCGCAGTCGATCTCCGCTTGAGCGATGAAATGATACATCTCCTGGACAAAGCAGGAGCCTGACCGCGACAATGACACTGACGATCCGCGATGCCACCAGCAGTGACCGGGATGACTGGCTTCGGCTATGGAAGGCCTATCTCGCCTTTTACAAAGTCGACTTACCGGACGACGTGTCCGACAACACCTGGAGACGGCTGCTCGACCCGGCGTCGCGGCTTTCAGTACGACTTGCCGTTTTGGAGGGCGACGTCGTTGGCTTCGCCATCCATCATTTTCATGAGTCCACCTGGGCCAAAACCCCGGACTGTTATCTTGAAGATCTTTTCGTCGATGGCACGATCCGCGGCAAAGGTATCGGCCGAGCCTTGATCGAGGATCTCATCCGCATCTGTCGCGAAAACGGATGGTCACGGCTCTATTGGCACACGGATGAAGCCAATCATCGGGCACAGGCGCTCTATGATAGCTACGTCAAAAGCGATGGCCATATTCGCTATAGGCTCAAATTCTAGAGCAGTCGGTTATACGCGGTTCAGATCCGAAGTGACGATCAATGGTCTTGCTGGAAGGTCAGAAGATCAGCCAAGACGTGGCACTGGAGACCGCTCGGCTCGTAGTGAACCGTGACCTTGCTGCTCGACACGCCGGAAACTCCAGCTTTGATCAACCGGGACCCAGCCCCCTCGCGGTCGGGCGCGCAAACAGGCGGACCGCTTCTTTCCTGCCACGCAAATTCGAAGCTCTCCCGGCTCCCGCCGACCACGCGCCAGGAAATTTCGATCTGGCCATCCGGCGTTGAGAGCGCGCCATATTTCACCGCATTTGTTGCAAGCTCATGCAGAATAAGGGAGAGCGACAACGCTGGGCGCGAGCCGACATGGATTTCCGGTCCGTCGACGATAAAGCGCGGCTCGTTCGGATCGTCATGCACCGCCAGCATCTGACCGACGAGATTGCGAACCGTTGAGGAGCCGAGCCCTCCCTGGATCACCGTATCGTGGGCACGGCTCAAGATATTGATGCGCTCGGCGAGCGTCTGCCGCGCCACGTGCATGTCCGGCGCCGAACGCAAGGTTTGCGACGCGATGGCCTGGACCATTGCCAACTGGTTCTTCAAGCGATGCCCAAGTTCGTGCGCCACCAGTTCCTTGTGCCGCTCTTCGGCCAAGCGCTCGGTCACATCCTGCGCCTGGACGAGTATCCCGAAGATTTCGCCCACGGCGTCGCGCATCGGCTGATAGACAAGATCGATCAACCGGTCCTGCTTCTCGCCGCCGGGCCCGCGGTTCAGTTCGATCGGCTGGCCTCGCGCAACGAAGGGTTTGCCCGTCCTATAAACTTCATCGATCTTTTCAATATGCCCTTGCTGCGCCACTTCCGAAAGCGCCTCGGCGATTGGCTTTCCGATGATTTCCCGACCGGCGCCGATGATCGAATAGCATTCTTCATTGGCAAATTCGAAAATGTGGTCAGGACCGATCAATGTGGCGATACCGCCAGGCGATAGTTCGAAGACCTGCCTTAGACGTTCCTGCTGCAGCTTCTGCTCGCGCCGCATCAGCACTTCGCCGGTAATTTCGGAGCACGCACAGAACATGCCAAGCACCGTGCCGGAATGATCGCGAACCGGCGTGTAGGAAAAGGCAAAATGAGTCTCTTCCGGATAGCCCTTCCGGTACATCGTGAATTCGATATCGTCCATCGAGGTGCCCTGGCCGGAATAGGCAGCACTGATGATTGGCTCCACCTTGTCCCAGATGTCGAACCAGAGATCCTGAAAAGGTTTGCCAAAAGCCTCCGGATGACGGTTGCCGCACATGAGTGCGTAGCCATCATTATAAAGGGTGATCTGCTGCGGCCCCCAAACAATCAGCATCGGCTGAAGCGAGCCAAGCATGACGTTGACAAGAACCTTCAGTTCGACAGGCCACGCGTCCTTCGGTCCGAGCGGATTGCTATCCCAGTCAAACTCCCGAAAAATCCGCCCACATTCGCCGCCGCTGACATAGTGCAAAGCCATCCCCTTGGAGCAAGCGCATCAAGGCAGCATCGTTTTACAAACACGCCGCCGCATCCAATATTCTAAGTACGGAAAATAACAATCAATCCCAAACAAAGTTGCCTTGCCTCAACGGCACCGACCACTCCAAGCCGTGACCATTCAAATCAGAAGCACCATAGCGGAATAAAAATGAACGTGCCAGAGAGCGTGCTTATCGCAAAGAGTGGCAAGTAGCTCCAGTTGCCAACGCCTTAGCTGAGCACCACCGGGATCAGGTCTTTTCAACTGCCTGAAGAGATAGTGCAACGCGCTGACACGCTGTTGCTCGACATCGAAGTCTTAAAGCCAAAGTGCCCAGCGACCGTTACAACTCGTTAGCCGGGCCTCCTCGAGACCCCCACATCCAAACGATCGCAATTCGCATAGTTTTCAAGACAAAACAGAATTTTACGCTTGCATGGCGCCATAGCTGTGGCTATGAACGGCGCGCTTACCACAGCGCGCCGGAGAGGTGGCAGAGTGGTCGAATGCACCGCACTCGAAATGCGGCATACCTGCAAGGGTATCGTGGGTTCGAATCCCACCCTCTCCGCCATCACGTTCAGAGCAGCTCGCTCATGGCTAAAGCTCTTATGCAAACAGCCTCGTGAACGCCTACTCCGATTTACACAGATCCTTTCTCCGCCAAATCCGCTGATTTCGAGGTGTTGATCGGATGAGCGATTAGACTTTCCGGTATCGCCACTCCTCTGAGCCCCACTCAAAAATTTTCAAGGCTTGATGCTTGTCGTGATGCGTCATCCAGACCAAAGCGAACAAAGCATTGCCGATCTTGTCGCTATCGATCTCCATTCCTGGCAGCTAACGACAGCTGAATTCAAGAAACACCGCGGATATTACAGTATCAGCCGATCAAGGCCTCCTCATGGGCGGAGCAGGTGACATGACGACCTGAGAGGCCGTCATGCTGTTTTCTGACCGTAGAACCCGTCACGACCTTGGCGGCAGGATCGGAAGTGGTTCTGCACGACCGACGATGAAGGCGTAGGAGAAGGCGCCGACGAGTGCCATGCCCGCCGCCATCATGAAGGATGGCGTGTAGCTTCCGCCGAACATGTCCAGCAGGAAGCCGAAAAGCAATGGGCTGATGATGCCGGCGATGTTGGAGGCGAAGTTCTGGATGCCGCCGATCGAGGCGACGTGGCGCGAGCTTGGGGCCACGTCCGCTGGCAGCGACCAGATGCCTGTCGCGGCAATGGCAAGGCTGCTGTAGGAAATCGCCAGGAAGAACAACGCCATGTAGAGTGACTGGGTCAACGATGCCGGCAGGATGGCTGCGCCACCCAGCATGCCGCCGACCATGATGATCTTGCGCACCGTGGTGACATTGGCACCATTTCTGATCGCCCTGTCGGCCAGCGCGCCGGCAATCCAAGCCGTGACGACGGCAGACAGACCTGGCAGCATTCCATAGAGGCCAAGCTCGGCGAGGTTCAGACCGCGTGCGGTCTTCAAATAGCTCGGGAACCAGGTGAGGAAGAAGTAGATCACGAAATTGAGGCAGAAGAAGCCGATCATCATGCCCCAGATGGTGCGGTACCTGAAGAGGTCGACCCACTTGATCTTTGCCGCTTCGGGATCATCGTTCTCGACGGTTCGTCCACCGTTCTCGATGATGTAGCGCCGCTCCAGGTCGTTTGCGCGCTCATGCTCGGTAGGATCGCGGTAGCTCACGTACCAGAAGAAGGCCCAGATGATACCAACCGCACCAAGGATAATGAAGGAATAATGCCAGGTTGCCACGGCAATGATTGCTGTGACGATGGGGAGCGCCAAAACGGTGCCGACGCGGGAGCCGGAATCGATCACCGCCGTCGCGAAAGCGCGCTCGCTTTTGGGGAACCAGCGGGAGGCGGCTTTGGTGGCCGATGGATAGGCGGGGGCTTCACCGGCACCGAGCGCAAAACGAACGGCGAAGAAGGTCCAGAAGCTGTTTGCAAGCGGCGTCAATGCGGTGAAGACCGACCACCAGATGGCAGCGAGCGAAAAGGTTTTGCGCGCGCCAAGCTTGTCGGTGATCCAGCCGGCAAACAGCATCATGCCGTCGTAGGCCCAGAAAAATGCGCCGAGGATCAAGCCCTTCTCGGTGTTGGTGAGGTTCAGCCCGAGTTCGGAGTCGATGAAGGGAAGGGCAACGCTCATATTGGCGCGATCAAGGTAGTTGATCGAGATCCCGACAAAACACATAAATAGAATGAAATAGCGAACCTTGGTGGCGCCAGCAGGCGCGCTCTTTGGGTTTATCACGACATTGACCTCCCTGGTATGATGAACTGACCGCAGGCCGCGGGATTGCTCTGCTTCTAAGGGTCGAGCAGATGGCACCGGTCTCTTCAGAACGATGGAAGGCCTTTGGCGCGCCGGACAGCATCAAGGGAAAAACAAGCGCTATCGAATGATGGCCAGCATCATTCATTTATCAATCAAACTTCCACCAGTAAATAGCAGAAAAGGATGGCGCCATGATGCGAACGATAGGGGACGTTTGCCGATAAGATGCATTGCTTCTTCCTATCGAAAGGTCTGACCTATACCCGATACGGGCAGTCTGCGTTGAATCGATTGAGACTGCGGGTAAAGGTTTGACGCTCGGCGATCTACCTGTGATCGCCTTTTCTGCCATAAAACGCGCGTCGGTGATGCAACCCAAGTGCGTTGACGCAATTGATCGCCGCTTTCTTTAAAAGGCAGATACGCGTGCAGCACTATTCCCCGCGCCACATTGCCCCCGATCGCTGAGAACGATCGGATAAGGACTAGCTACGCGGCGACAGGCAAAAATCAGCGCGCCACGAGTTCGATCTTCAATGGCGCAGCACCGGCCACGATCTCCAGCAAGCGATCGATATTGGGATGAGCGCCGGGGCGGTTCTTTGCGTCTGCTGTGTGCTCGGCGAAAATGTCGAGCCCGTGGATAGCGGCCTCCTTGGTCAACGCGCCAAAAGATTGTTGCAGATATTGATAGACCGCAAGAGAGCCCTGCTTACCCGGCTTGTTTTCGATGGTGGCGACGATCTTGCCATCTGCGTCGACGAGATTGACCTGAGCCAGCCCTTCGATAGAAGACAGGAGTTGCAGGTTATCCTTGAAGGAAGGTGTAGGCTCGATCATCACCGGGTTCTCCTATAGCTTCGGCCCGAAAATCAGACTCGATTTTCAAAAAGCGCGATACGTTGTTTTCAAAAAGATAAAGCGTCCTTTGTGCGTCCAGTAGGACGCACGGCGCTTGTAGCATGTGTTTTGCCAGCGTTTAGCAGCTTCATCCCGCCGTTGCCACAGACATCGGCCCCAGCTCTTGCGCGTTTGTCTGTCTGAAAAAAATCCTCATTGCCTGACGGCACAAAGGCGTTATCATCGCTTTGCTGTAAGTTCATTGTCTTTGGGAGGAGCAATCAATGAGACGCATGTGGCCAGAGGAATTTTCGGCACTACTCGACAATGCCGAAGAGGTAACTCTCTCCATTCCAGCCGCAGAAGGCAGCGGTGGCTCCAAAGAGCCGACCTCGAGAAAGGCTTTGAAAGCCCGCATCACCCAAGACAACTTTGAAAAGATCTGGCACTTGGCAGAAGCGCGTTATCGGTTGGGTGGTAAGCTTACGGGCAAGGCAATCACCTTGATCACCAACAACCCGCACTACCAAAAATGGCATCCGTCAGATGGCGGCAGCGTCGAGGACGTGGCCGATAGCGGTCAAAAACATATGACACGCTATGTCACCGTCCATTTCCTGCTGGATGATGTGCGAGAACCCGTCGAGGCGTGAAGCCGATTGATCGTTCTCAATGAACTCCGAGCGGCAGCGTCAAGCTGCCGCCGCGTGCATGCCGCCTCGCACGGACCGCGTCGTGGCAAACTGACCCACCATCTGCGACAGTCTTTCGGTCTCGTGTACCAGGGTTTGCGCTGCCGCCGTCGTCTCCTCGACCATGGCCGCGTTCTGCTGCGTTACCTTGTCCATCGCGTCGCCGGCAGCAGACACTTCGCGCAGGCTCACTGCCTGTTCGCGTGCCGCAGTCGCAATTCTGTCGATGATGGCGCTGATGCCACCGACCTGCTCGCAAATATCCTTCAACGACATGCCTGTTTCATCCACGAGCTGAACGCCAGTCGTCACCTGAGCCGACGATGTGGAAATCAGGCCCTTGATCTCCCGGGCGGCACCGGCCGATCTTTGTGCCAGTTCGCGCACTTCCTGGGCAACGACCGCAAAGCCCTTGCCCGCCTCTCCGGCCCGCGCGGCCTCTACACCGGCATTCAGCGCCAGGAGGTTGGTCTGGAACGCGATCTCGTCGATCACGCCGATAATGTTGCCAATCTTTGCCGACGATTCCTGGATTTCACCCATGGCGCTGATGGCGCGCTCCACCACGACGCCGCCGCTTTCCGCATTGGTCTTGGCAAGGGACACCGTCTTCTGGGCGTGGCTTGCACCATCGGCCGTACCGTTAATGCCGCTTGCCACTTCACCAAGTGCCGCGACCGTTTCTTCAAGGGAGGCCGCCTGCTGCTCCGTGCGCCGCGCCAGGTCGTTGGACGCGCTCGAGATTTCAAACAGTCCTGACTGTATGGTACCGACGCTCTGAATCACCGCATCGATCGCCTGCTCAAGCGTGGACACCGCGCTGTTGAAGTGGTCTTTGATGCGGTCGTAGCGTGGATCGACTGCGCCGATACGCGCTGTCAGGTCGCCCTTGGAAAGCGCATCAAGCCCCGTGGATATCTGGCGGAAGGCATGCTCCATCGCCTGCGCTTCCGTCATGCGTTCGGCTTCGCGCTCGCGCCGCAAATGCTCGGCCTGCTGTCTTTCGCGATCGGCTTCTGCCTCGGCGTGAATACGAGCGCGGTCATTTTGCTGGAACACCTGCAGCGCGCCGATCATCTCGCCGATTTCATTGTCGGTCTTTGCGAGCTTCAGCTGCGTGTCCGCCTCGCCCCGTGCAAGACGTGCCATGGCCTGCGCCACCTGCATCATCGGACGAGCCACAGAGCGCACCATGAACAGCGCGATCGCCATTGCCAAGATGAGGCTGAACAGGCCCGCACCCCACATCCAGGACGTACCCTGGCTGCCCTGACGTTCCGATCTAGAAGCGATTTCGCCTGCGATCTTCACGATACCATCGGTGACGCTTTGCAATGTGGAAACGACGAGCGACGCCTGCTGGTCGGACGTGGAAAGGTTGGTCTTCATCGCGTCGAAGGATTGGCCAAGTTGCGCAAGACTGGCGGTCATGTCGGTGCCGGATGTTTTCGACAGCATACCGCCCAGCGCTTGCGCCTTCTTCAGCCCTGCCGCGATCACTTCATCAGATTCTGCCGACGGCTGGACGCGATATCGTTCGACCTGGGCAAGCGTGTCTTTCAGTACGTTGCTGAAATTGCGAGCTGTGCCGGAAATGATACGCGCCTTGGAGCGCGCCTTGTCCTTCTCGCTCTTGGAAGCGAGTTCTGTCTCGGCGGACTTGCGCAGCGCCTCATCGAGCGCCTGGGTGATAGTAGAGATTTTGGAGAAGAGCGCGAAGTCCTGCGTCGAGACCAGGGCCGCGCCATTGTCCTTGGCGATCGCGCCCTGAATATCCGTGAAGGTCGAGGCCAGATTGCTGACGATCGGTTGAATGTCCGGTGTACCGCCGAGCTTCACGACTTCGGTAAGACCGGCCTCGGCGCGCGCCATCGGTGCTGCGAGCTGATCAGCCGAGAGCTGACCGCCCTGCCCCGATGCGCGAACCAGCGAAAGCTCGATCGCATTGATGCCTTCATTGAAGGTACTGGCATTCTGAATGAGGATGCGAATGCTGTTGAGCGTTACCAACGCGTTGTTGGAATTGGTCTCTGCCTGGTTGGCGATTTCCTGAGAGGACTTCTCAGTCTGGTCGGCGAGCGTTACCATGCTGCCCGCAGCATCGCGCAAAGCAACACCGGCCTTCTGCACGGCATCCTGCGAAGCAGCAAGCGCCTTCACCGCATCGGATGTCTTGGCGATACCGCTGGAAAGCTCGGTCTTTTCGCTTGCCGACAGAGCAAGTCCGTTAAGCTTCGACTGCGCGCCATCGAGCGCTCCGACAGCTTCATCGATCCATTTGGGATCCTTGCTGACAAGATATTGGATGATTGCGCCTTCTGCCTTGTTGGCGCCGATCAGCACCTTCGACGTGTCCACCGTCTGAGATACGGCACCCGTCAGGCTTCCCATGCCGCGAATACCGACGACCGCGACCAGCACGACCGAGATGAGCAGCAATGCCATCCCACCCGTCGTTCTGAAACCGATGGACTTCGCCTTTTGGGATATTGCCATGCTCTTACCCTCTTCCCCACAGCGCTCAGCCGCCCGAGCAACCCGCAGACGCTAGTGGAAATGGATAAAAAACATCTTAAACCAGATGATTTGAGGCCACACCGATAGACGGGCGTCTTTGATAATTTGGGTATCGGCGGGAATGGAGCATATCGAACGATCTTTGCTTTTTACGCGCGACACGCTCGAGGGACGATGCCTCATCTCTGAGTTCCGCACCTGGAAATTATGGCTTGATGGTCATCACATCTCCATGCCTCGGCACCATCCGCTTCTGTCAACGGCCACAAACCGTTCGCCACGAGATCATTGGACTTGGAACACAAGGCGAAAGATGACGTTGTGAAGAAGATGTCATGGATGAAGAACGCTGCTCGACCATTTCGACAAAGTGACAGGAGACGCTTCTTGGTCCCACATGCGATCACACCTGATGGATTATCGAATGGACATCTGCACTCCCTCCGACGTTGAAAGCGATAGTCTCTCGAATGATGAGAACGCCAGCCCGCCTATCCCGCGGCCAATCTCTGATCACGGCATCGTCGGCGATCTAGCGACACTGGCGCTTATTGCTAGAGACGGTGCGATCGATTTCATGTGTTGGCCGAATTTCGATAGCCCGACCATCTTTGCTGGTCTGCTCGATCCGGACCGTGGTGGTCTCTTTGAAGTCCGGCCAGATATTCCTGATGTACGGATCGTGCAGCATTATCGGCCAGACACAAATGTGCTGGTCACGCGCTGGATGGGCGACAATGCCAGCGCAGAACTCACGGACTTCATGTCCGTCAGGGAGGACCGCGCCTCAACGTCGACGAAATTGGTGCGGCGACTGAAAGTGACACGCGGGACGGTGGCCCTCACGCTACGCTGTGCGCCTCGGTTCGACTATGCAAGGCAGAAAGAAACCGCCGAGATTGAGGGTCACACTGCCCTTTGGCGGCCGAAGCACTGCGACGCGATCAGGCTCACGTCTACTCTCACGCTTCAGCCGCTCGATGGTGATGTGATCTGCAAGGCGGAGCTGAATGCCGGAGAGACGACCGATTTCATTCTGACCGGCGCGGATGAAGAGCCAATCGACTTGCCGGACGTTGCACAGTTCGAGGAAGCGACAATCCAGTACTGGCAGGACTGGGCTGCGAAATCGTCCTATCGCGGTCGATGGCGTGAAATCGTCACTCGCTCTGCCCTGACGCTGAAACTGCTGACATCACGTCAACACGGATCGATCATCGCTGCCGGAACCTTCGGGCTGCCGGAGGCGCCTGGCGGAATTCGAAACTGGGACTACCGGGCAACCTGGATCCGTGACGCATCCTTTACGGTCTATGCGTTAATGCGGCTTGGCTATCAACAGGAAGCTCAAGACTTCACATCCTGGATCGGTAAACGCGCGATGCGATGCGGTGCGAATGGAAAGCTCGATATCATGTACGCCGTCGACGGAGGCACGGTCGCGGATGAGGTGTCGCTCGATCATTTGAGTGGATATGGCGGAGCCCGACCCGTGCGGATCGGCAACGGTGCGGCAAAACAAGTGCAACTCGATATCTACGGCGAGCTGATGGATGCCGTCTATCTCAGCAACAAATACGGTCATGCCATTTCCCACGATGGCTGGAACGGTGTGCGCGACATCATCAACTATGTCTGCGAACACTGGGAAGAACCTGACGCCGGCATTTGGGAAATGCGGCGCGGGCCGCAGCATTTCCTGCATTCGCGCCTCATGTGCTGGGTTGCAGTCGACCGCGCTATTCGCCTGGCGAGCAAGCGATCGCTCGCAGCACCCTTCAGCCGGTGGATAGACGTTAGAAACAATATCTATGAGGACATCTGGGCAAACTTCTGGAACGAGGAAAAAAGACATTTTGTCCAGACCAAGGGTGGCGACACCCTCGACGCCTCGCTGCTGCTGATGCCGCTTGTGAGGTTTGTGAGCGCCACCGATCCGCGCTGGTTGGCAACTCTGGACGCAATCGGTGAAACGCTCGCCGATGACGGCCTTGTTCATCGCTACAAGAGCGAAGATGGGTTGAGCGGCCAGGAAGGATCGTTCTCGGCCTGCTCGTTCTGGTATGCCGAATGTCTCGCGAGAGCCGGTAATTTGAAGAAGGCGCGTGCGACCTTCGAAGCCCTGTTGAACTATGCCAATCATCTCGGCCTTTACGCCGAAGAGTTCGACCACCGTGGCGAATTGCTCGGAAACTTCCCGCAGGCCTTTACACATCTGGCCCTGATCAGCGCCGCCTTCTATCTGGACAGAGAGCTTGACGGCAAAAGCCCGCAGCAATGGCGCCCTTGATATCTCGCGTTACGGCCACTGTCATGCCAGCTATTTATTCTCGCCTTCCACGTGCGGTCGTCAGCAGCGTGGAAGTACCACCAGCTCAGCACAAGATTTAAGCACAAAAAAAGACGCATTTTCCTTAAGCATCCCCGCTTGCACACCGACTAACTTCGTGCTTGTATAGACAACCAAGGAGACCGGATCGCTGGCGACATCCGGACCAGAAAAGGGAACGCGCCTATGATAACATTCGATCATGTCAGCAAGCACTATCGAGGACCGACCACGGCTGTCGACAGTCTGTCGCTGACAGCCCCGACTGGCAAGCTCACCATCTTCGTCGGGCCCTCGGGTTGCGGCAAGACGACGTCGCTTCGCATGGTCAACCGGCTGATCACGCCATCCTCGGGCAGAATCCTTCTCGATGGTGAGCCGACAGATGCGATGGATGTTGCACTTCTGCGCCGCAAGATCGGTTACGTCATCCAAAATGCCGGCCTTTTTCCACATCGCACCGTCGTGCAGAATATCGCAACGACCGCTCGCCTGAACGGAACGCCCAAGGAGCAGGCGCTTCGCACCGCTCATGATCTTCTGGAGCGCGTCGGCCTTTCCTCCGCCTTTGCCGATCGCTATCCCTGGCAGTTGTCCGGGGGTCAGCAACAGCGTGTCGGCGTTGCGCGCGCGCTGGCGTCAGATCCGAAATTCATGCTGATGGACGAGCCGTTCAGCGCCGTCGATCCGGTGGTCCGCGCCCAGTTGCAGGACGAGTTCCTCCGCCTCCAGCGCGAGATCGGCAAGACCATCATCATGGTCACCCATGACATTGACGAGGCTCTGAAGCTTGGAGATCAGGTCGCGGTGTTGCGCACCGGCGGCACGCTGGCGCAGATCGCCACACCTCAGGAATTGCTGGCCCGACCCGCAGACGAATTCGTCGCCGATTTCATCGGACGCGACAGGGGTTATCGCATTCTGGGTTTTGCCGACTTCAACGATGATGGCGTGCAACTTGGCCATGAACCGACAGCCGCACTCGGTGCCACGCCGGAATCCCTTCGCCAGATTGCGACCGACAGATGGGTGCTGGTCGCCGACGCAGAAAACCGCCCGCTGGGCTGGGCCGATGTGGAAAGCATCAAGGCGCCTTTGAGAGAGGGTGATCTCAATCTCAGCGGCACGCTTGCGGTGGAAGGCAGCAGCCTGCGCAACGTTCTCGACGCCGCCCTCAGTTCACCCTCAGGCCGCGGCGTGATTGTCGCTCCGTCAGGCACATTGGCAGGCACCATCACTCTGTCTCATGTTGTGAGCGCGATCGAGGCCGCACGTACCGGTCGTGTGAGGGCGCAAGCATGAGGTTCGATTGGCTGTACCGCGAGTCCGGCCGTATCGCCGAACTCTTTCTCTGGCACCTCTGGCTTTCCGTGATCCCTGTGGTCATAGGCCTCCTGCTTGCTCTTCCGCTTGGTTGGCTGGCACAACGGGCCGGCTTCTTCCGCTCCACCATGCTGGGTGCGGCTGGTCTGCTTTATACCATCCCGTCTCTCGCCCTCTTCGTCCTGTTGCCGCTGGTTCTCGGCACCCGCATTCTCGATCCGCTCAATGTGGTCGTCGCGCTGACGATTTATGCACTGGCGCTTCTCATCCGAACCGTCAATGACGGCCTGGATTCCGTGCAGCCAGACGTCATTCAGGCTGCCAATGCGATGGGCTACCGCACATTGCCGCGGCTTCTTTTCGTCGAACTTCCGCTCGCGGTGCCGGTTATTGCCGCTGGATTGCGCGTCGCGGTCGTGTCCAATGTCAGCATCGTGTCCGTCGCAGCACTCGTCGGCACGCCGCAGTTGGGCCTTCTGTTCACGCAAGGGCTTCAACTGCGCTTCCTGACGCCGATCATTGCAGGTGTCGTTCTTTGTGTGCTGCTGGCGGCTCTGCTCGATGGGATCGTGCTGTTTGCCACGAAACGCCTGACGCCGTGGCAACCCGGAGGTGCAGAACGATGATCGCATGGTTTTCCGATCCGGCCCACTGGACAGGCACCGACGGCGTTTTCGCCCTCGTCATCCAGCACCTGATTTATAGCGGCGTTGCCCTTTTCTTCTCCTGCCTGATCGGCTTGCCGATCGGTCTTTATGTCGGCCACACCGGTCGCGGCGTGGTTGTCATCGCCGGCCTTGCCAACGCGCTGCGTGCCCTGCCGAGCCTAGGTCTCATCGTGTTGCTCGTCATTGTCTTCGGTCCCGTCTTTGCCTCTGACATGGCATTCATCGTGCCGAGCATCATCGTTCTGGTGCTGCTCGCCGTCCCGCCCATCATGAGCGCGACCTATGCCGGTGTGGCGGCAGTAGACCCGGCAGCGGTGGATGCGGCGCGCGGCATGGGCAAGCGCCCACTCGATATTCTTTTTGATGTCGAACTTCCTTGCGCCCTGCCCCTGATCTTCTCCGGGCTGCGAAGCGCAACGCTGCAGATCATCTCCACGGCAACCATCGCCGCTTACGTTTCGCTTGGCGGGCTTGGACGCCTCATCATCGATGGCCGGGCGCAGAACGACTACTACCAGATGGCAGCTGGCGCCGTTCTCGTCGGTGCGCTCGCCCTTATGGTCGATCTGGTGATCGGCATCATATCGAGGCTCACGGTCTCGCCAGGACTAACCCGCCGGGCATAGGGCGGGCATCAACCAAAACTGCATTTTCATTCTGAAGACGTTGACACAAAAGGAGTAGCTTGCATGGCATTCAATATCTTAAAAGCCGCCGGCGCATTTGCGCTGATTGCGCTTTCCGCCACCACGACGCTTGCCCAGACCGATCCTCTGGGGAATGCTCCGGCTCAGCGTTCGGACACGTCCACGATCATCGTTGGCTCGGCCGATTTTCCCGAAAGCCAGCTTCTGGCCACCATCTATGCCAAGGCTCTTGCCGCAAAGGGCATCAAGACCGAAACCAAGCTCAGCATCGGCAGCCGCGAAGTCTATATGCCGGCACTCCTCGACGGCTCGATCGATCTGCTGCCGGAGTATGCCGGCGCGACCTTGAGCTATCTCGACAAGAACGCTACCGCCCATTCGCCGGCGGACGTCGCTGCAGCATTGACAAAGGCGCTGCCAGAGGGTGTCGTCATGCTGACGCCATCCGCGGCTCAGGATTCCGATGGTGTGGCGGTAACCCGTGCCACTGCCGAGAAATACAAGCTGAAGACGATCGCCGATCTCAAACCCGTCGCATCCGAACTGGTGCTTGGTGGCCCGCCGGAGTGGAAGACCCGCAAGGAAGGCATCATTGGTCTGAAGGAACTCTATGGTCTTGAATTCAAATCATTTAAGTCTCTCGACGTCGGTGGTCCTTTGACGCTGTCGGCACTGCTGAACGACCAGGTTCAGGCCGCGAACCTGTTCTCGACGGACCCGGCGATTGCTGCCAACGACCTGATCATTCTCGAAGACATCAAGAACCTGTTCCCGGCCCAGAACATCGTGCCGGTCATGGCCAAGGCCAAGGTCAACGACACGGTGACCAAGACACTGGATGCGGTTTCGGCCGCTCTGACGACCAAGGACCTGATCGTCATGAACGGTCGCCTTGCCAACCATGACAGCTTCGACGTAGTTGCCGAAGAGTGGCTGACGACGCACAAGTTGAACTGACGGCTGTTTGCGGGTATGGCACGCACCATACCCGCACACGCGCCCATGCCGCGTCAGATGCCGAACCTTCGTCGTTCGCCTTTTGGAGCCCCATGCAAACGGTAGAAAAACAGATCGAAAAAGCGCAGCACGAGCAGGCATCCGACAAGCCGCTTTACGTCACGCTCAAGGATTATGTTCGAAGCCGCGTCGAAACCGGCGAGTGGGTCGTCGGCCATCGCGTGCCGTCCGAAAACGAGCTGGTCGAGTTACTTGGCGTCAGCCGCATGACGGCCAACCGGGCGTTGCGCGAACTGGCCGATGAAGGCTTCGTCGTCCGCGTACAGGGGAAAGGGTCTTTCGTCGCCAGCAAGAAGCGGACGTCGCAGTTTCAAAGCGTTCCCAATATTGCCGACGAGATTACCCGCAATGGCGGTGTCCACACGGCCAATGTCATCGTGTTGCGAATGGAAAGCTGTGACGCCGAGCTGGCCGAGGCGCTCGCGGTCGAGATCGGCAGCCCCGTATCCCATTCAATCATGGTGCATGCGGAAGATTCCGTGCCGATGCAGATCGAGGATCGTTTCGTCAACCACGCCATCGTACCGCACTACATCGATCAGGACTTCGCGAGAACCACGCCGAATGGATACCTCACATCCGTGGCGCCGATCGTCAGAGCAGAGCAGCATATCGAGGCCGTGACAGCGCAGCCTTGGGAATGCAAACTGCTTGCCATTTCCAAGACGGAGCCCTGCCTTTTGGTGCGGCGCCGCACGTGGTCGGAGGCCGGTGTGATTTCATCGGTCCGTCTGCTTTATCCTGGCAGCCGCTATCGCCTCTACAGCACCTGAGCCAGGGTCTGGGAAAGCTGAAACAGCGCGTTCCAGACGAACCCTCTCTTTCCATTGAACATTATCAGGAAAACCGAATGACCGTGTTGCTCGATAGCAGGCTGACTTGGCAGGACGTGGCAAAGGTCGGACAGGGAGAAACACTTGCGCTTTCCAACGCCGCAATTCAGCGGATCGAAAACGCTCAACGGATCGTGGAAAGCATCGTCGAGCGGGGCATTCGTGCCTATGGCATCAATACCGGCGTCGGCGCTCTTTCGGACACCGTGGTTGATCGCACAGCACATGGCAAGCTCTCGCGCAGCATTATCCTGAGCCATGCCTGCGGCGTCGGCCCGCTTCTTCCCGGTCGTCAGGTGCGCGCCATCATCGCTGCACAGATCGCAAACTTCGCCCATGGGTATTCCGGCGTAAGCCGCGAGATCGTCAGTTATCTCACCACCTTTCTCGAACGCGACTGCATTCCGGATGTCCCTTCCCGCGGATCGGCCGGCTACCTGACGCATAATGCGCATACGGCGCTGGTGCTCATTGGAGAAGGCTCCGCCCATATCGGTGGACGTACCTTGAGCGGGCGTGAGGCCTTGGCAGAGCTCGGGCTTGAGCCGCTGGTTCTCGGCGCCAAGGAGGGATTGAGCCTCGTCAACGGCACCGCTTGCGCCACGGGTCTTTCCAGCATCGCGCTGGACCGGGCCGCGCAATTGCTCGACTGGGCCGATGCCATTGCCGCCATGACGCTTGAGGCGGCTGGCTGCCAGATGCCGGCTTTCAGGGAGGCCGTGCTGTCGCTGCGCGTCTCCGATGGTATTGCAAAGGTGGGCGAGGCGCTGCGGGCACGTCTTGCCGGCAGCGGACTAATCGAAGCTGCCGAGGGCCGGCGCACACAGGATGCGCTTAGCCTGCGTTCCATTCCGCACGCCCATGGTGCCGCGCGCGATCTATTCGAGACATGCGCCGCCGTCGTTGATCGTGAACTTGCATCGGTGACCGATAACCCCGCGGTTGCCGGCACGCCGGAGGAGCCGCTTGTCTGGTCGGAAGCCCATGCGGTGGCGCCAGCCCTCGGTCAGGCCGCCGACGCTCTTGCCATTGCTATTTCGCAAATTGCGGCAATGAGCGAGCGGCGGATCGACCGCCTGGTCAACCCGCTGGTGAGCGGACTGCCGCCCTTTCTCGCTTCCGACCCAGGCAGCCATTCCGGCTTCATGATCGCCCAATATACGGCAGCGGCGCTTGCAAACGAGAACCGCAGGCTTGCAGCGCCCGCCTCCACCGATGGCGGTCTCACCTCGGCATTGCAGGAGGATTTCCTTTCGCATCCGACCGCTGCGGCCAACAAGCTACTCACCGTCATCGACAATGCCGAATACATCCTCGCGATCGAGTGGTTGGCCGCAACGCAGGCCCATGATTTTCTGGAAACGGTGGCGCGCAGAGCACCGGGGACGGACGCGCTCTACAGCCTGCTCCGATCGCACGTCAGCCATTATTCAGACGATCGGCCGATCTCATCCGACATGGAGAAGACCAGGGCGCTCCTGTCGAAGACCCTGCCTCCCCATCAAACTGTCTGAGATGCGCGCCGCTTCTACATCAGGAAGTCGAGATGGATGTTTCTGGCGCGGATAAAGGGCAGGCCCTTGCGCCGCCCTGTCCAGCCGACGACATGCAGATCCCTGGCCGCAGGCTCATGGCGCTCAGCCAGCATCCAGGACCGGCAGTCGATTGCCGCGAAGTCCGCCTCTCCCCGTGCGACAGCCGTCACCGACGCCCGATGCGCTCCGGTTTCCACCATTTCGGAAAACAGCTTGAAGCTTTCGCCCATGGCCTCCAGATCGCGCTTTAATGCCAGATGACCGGACATCGAGCGGTGCTCGTTGAAGGCAAGTTTTCTTTCTCGAAGTAACGAGATCGGCAAGATCGGTTCGCCGGTCTCAGGCGCCATCACGCTGGCGCCCTCCCCTCTCCGACCAACAATGGCGCTCGAATAGAATATTCCCGAGCCTCCCGCGACATCATCATACGGGCTTTGCCCGATGACCTGGACATGATCCTGCAAGCCAAGCTCCATCGGCCCCCAACAGGTGCCAGAGACGAGAAGAGCCGGATGGCGCCACAAGATATCGAGATCGAGCGCATCCGGATCGAGCGTTGCCGGGTCTGGCGCGATGATCGAACCATCCTCGCCACGAATGCCGCCCGGAACCGGTGGCATGTCCGCGTTGCGTCGAACGAGGCGCTCAGGCGCATCGATGCCATTTGCGATGAAGCGGGCGCGCATCGTTTGCCAACTGCGATCCACATCGGATCGTACTTCCGGCCAGTCATACATCGGCAGAGCGGCAATCCACCTCATGCAGGAAGATCCGGAATTGCGGTACCGCCCGCGGCTTGATAGCTCGCGACCTCGCCCTGATCCTTTGCAACGATATCGTTCGCCACGACCGGTTCCGCCCGCCGCCAGGCAGGATGCACCACCGGCTCCTTCGCCTTGAAAGCGAATGCACGGAAAACCTCGAAATAGTTGGCGAAGACATATCCCTCGTTCATCCTTTGCCATTCTGCGCGTCCGGCGCGATAGAGCGATGGCAACCTGTACCACGCTACGCTTGGTAGTTTGTGGTGCACGAAGTGCAGGTTGTTATAGAGAAACAGCGGCGCCAGAAGCGAATTTTCGACGATGATCGTGCGCCCGTCCGGCTGCTCCGCCCATTGATGCTCGCAATAGGAGCGGATGGCGATGATGGAAACGCCGAGATAGGCGGAAACGCCAACATAGAGCCAAACCGGAATACCGAACAGCGCCGAGACGATAAGCAAGGTTGGAACGAGCCCGGCGAGGTGGAGGATCCACGCCATGGTGACTTTGCCGTCTCCCTTGAAAATCTTGCGCCATTCGCAGGCGGTGAACCCAACCACCATCAACGGCGGACCAATCACGACGCGCCCGATAAATGTGTTGTTCCATGCAAGCAGACGCTTGAGAAACGCTGGCATCGTCTCCCAATCGCTCATGGCGCGATAGTAGCTCTCGGGATCATCGAAAGGATCAGTAAGACGCTCATCCGCATGGTGCTGAAGATGCGTCCGTTTGTAACTGCGGTAGGGGTAAAACACTCCGAGCGGCGCGAAGACCAGCGCCTCGTTCACCTTGGCACTCCTCGTCGGATGCCCGTGCAGAACCTCATGTTGAAGCGACGAGTGAAGCGCGACCGCGACGCCCATCAGCGCGAGCGCGACGATCGGATAGGCCGGATAAAGACTGTAGCCGGCCATCCCCCACAGGCCGTAGCATGCAAGAAGTAGAGCGACTGTCGGCCACTCTATTCTAGGCGCCCTTGTTCGACGTTGATGGATTCCTCGGTGTAGCGTATCGAATGACGTGTCGCTCATCATGTCCCCTGATGCTTTGCCCCGCATCAGAGTTTCACCGAGCCGCGCCATGCACAATGAGAGTTTGGTGACCGATTGTTGATTTTGATAACAGAAACGATACAATGTTGATAATAGTAAACATTCGGGTGTATTATGGACAAGCGCGCCTTGGCGGAGCTCTTTCGTCTCCGCTTGCTGGAACTGGTCACGCGGTCCGGTGACAGCCATTCGGCTTTTGCAGCTGGGATCGGCATCGACCGCTCGGCGCTATCACAGCTTCTGTCGGGTGATTCGGCGCGTCTTCCGCGCGTGGAAACCCTTCTCAATATCGCCGAGCGCCATGCCGTTTCACTCGATTGGCTCCTGGGGATATCGCACGATCCAGGGCTCACTGGAGAGCTGCGTCCAAGCTTCGAAATCGAAGAAGGTGGCGAAGACTACACCGACACGTTGCTGATGAAATGGCATGCCGAGGCAGCGGGTTCTAAGATCCGCTACGTCCCCGCTCGTATTCCGGACCTGCTGCGCACCCCACAGATCATCGCTTTCGAAGCCGAAAGCGCGCATCAAAGTGTGAAAGCTCAAGCCAGCGAGTCGGCTTTCCGCCTCGACTACAACCGCCAACCGGGCACGGATATGGAAGTCTGCATGCCATGCGAAACGCTGGAAGCGTTTGCGCAGGGGCGCGGTATGTGGAGCGGCTTGAAGAAGGAGATCAGAGCCACACAGCTGCAATACATGTCCGAACTCATCAAGGAGCTATACCCCTCGTTCCGTCTCTTCCTGTTCAACGAGAAAGAACGCTTCTCAGTACCCTATACGATCTTCGGATCGCAACGCGCGGCGATCTTCGTTGGCGGCATGTACCTGGTCCTCAACAATGCTGAGTCCATTCGAAAAATGCAGCGCCATTTCGACGAACTGATCCGGTTCACCCGCATTCATGCTCACGAAAGCGCGGATTTTGTGAGAAGCCTGAAAGTCGAGTAGAGCTCCATGGGATCGTTCTCTAGAGTGACACGCGGTTCCTAATCTGAATGTGATGACGTCAAAGTCTTCTTTTGCGAGGAACTCACAGAGATAGGGAGCCTCAAGCACATCACGACTATAATGCCGAGACAATCGGATACCTTGAGCGTCGCAAGGTCACGTTAAAAGTAGAACCGCCCATCGACCCACGGAGCGCCTGGTTTTACTCAACCGCACATTGCCTGTGGCCCGTCGTTGGGATTGGCACCACATACGCGGTTTCGTCCATTCGCTTTCGCGACGTAAAGCGCCTTGTCCGCTTCTTGAGAGAGATCCCAAATATTGCTTGCGTGGCGACTTGCAGTGGCAACGCCGATGCTAAGTGTCACTGCAATTTCGGCATGCGTATCCGGGAAACGCAAGTCCGCCACAGTCTTTCGAATTCGCTCTGCATGAAGTATCGCGTCGCCTGCACTTTGAGGCAAGAACACGATGAACTCCTCCCCTCCCTGCCGGCCAAACAAAGCCCCTTCTGGCAAGACAGACTGCACCGCCTGCGCCATCGTCGAAAGTACGCGATCTCCTGCCGCGTGGCCAAAGTGATCATTCAACTGCTTGAAGTGATCAATATCGAGAAACAGGACCGCATCGCCTTTGGCCAACTCGCTTGGGCTACGGGCATCGAAGGCGCGACGATTGAACACTCCAGTCAGTGGGTCATGATCCGCAAGTTGCTTGATCCTGAGGTGCTGGCGCTCATTGATGAAAATGACGATTGCGATCGCAAGCACGAACTTCGACACAATCATCAAGAAGAAACCGCTGACCACACTGAGGACTGGAAAGGCGTGCAACCAGAATTCCACCGCTAGGATCAGACAAAGCAGGCTGACAGCAGCAAGCGTTCCAGCGACCAGCTTGCGAACAGGCAGATGTTCGCCATCGGCATCACGGTATACGACCCAAGCGGCGGCCGCCGTGGTAAAGCACCCGAGCAATGTAAAGGTGGTGGCTCTATAAGTGTTATCCAGATGGAAGTTCGTCACCAGCCCAACAAGCACAGTTCCAAGTGCTGGCAGCAGTACAAGCCAAGTATCGAAGTGTCGCCCAGGGTTACTGATCAGTACAAACGCCAGGCCCAGAAGAGAATAGCCAAGGACGCCCATGGCGATATTGACAAGGCTGAGCATCCCGTAAAAGGCGGGATGAAGCTCAGCATATCCTGCCAGTGTCGATCCGGCAGCAAGCATGACGAAGCTCAAAGCCAGAAGCCCCACTCCTCTGCTTTCCGAGGACGTCAATCGGAGATAACAAAGGGTCAATGCACCCGCTATGTATGACGTCTTTTGAAGGAAAAGGATTGTCGGGAGATCCAGCTCAGTAGCCATTTAACACCAGAGGTTGTTCGCAGATTTCTCCGTATCGCCCATTGTTAAATTTTTTGAAAATTTCTGCTCCGTCCTCAGCCTACTTGTTCGGATCTCGAGCACCTTTATTCTTGCATTAGGCGTTACCACCCATCGCGATAGTAAAAAGCTGCTATAGCGTGTGCGCGTACCCGTAACCCCGTCGGCGATCATCGCATCGGTTAAAACGGTCTTCACCGATGCGCTGTATTTACGATCGCTCCTTGAGCTCCTCCGCTCCTGCTCATCAAAAACACGCGGTGAAATCGCATTCCCGCAAACATTCCGCTAAGACCATGCGCGAAAATTTAAGCGACAAGTATCTCCCAGCATCGTATGGTGCTTTGCACCCAACGGATCGTCGCCTTTTGCGGACTGATCGCGGTCAGCAATCGAGGGCCCCGTTTGTCAGCTATTTTGAAAAACAACGTGAAACAGTCGGGCATTGGCAAGCGCCCGATGATTTTTGCGCATGGCTACGGATGCGACCAGCATATGTGGCGACTGGTCGCGCCTGCATTCGAGGATCGCTTCAACGTGGTCACATTCGACCATGTGGGCGCTGGTAATTCCGATGTGTCATCCTATGATCGCAAGAGGTACTCAAGCCTCGATGCCTATGCGGACGATATTGTCGACATTGGTCGCGAACTCGGGTTTAGGGACGCCATCATCGTTGGCCACTCCGTGAGTGCCATGATGGGAGCACTGGCGTCCATCAAAGCCCCGGAGATGTTCTCTGATGTCGTGATGGTAGGCCCTTCACCGCGCTACATCAACGATGGAGAGTATATTGGTGGCTTCGAGCAGGAAGACATCGATGAACTTCTTGCGTCACTCGCCGAAAATCATCTGGCTTGGTCAAATGCGATGGCACCCGTGATCATGGGCAATAGCGACCGCCCAGAGCTTGCCGGCGAACTCGCCGACAGCTTCTGTCGAATGGATCCCGAAATTGCCCGAACTCTCGCACAGGTGACGTTTACCTCCGACAACAGGGCGGATCTGCCGAATGTGACTGCGCGGGTGCTTGTCTTGCAGTGTCGTGACGATATCATTGCTTCCGAAAATGTCGGCCGCTACGTTGCACATGCGATCCCGAATGCGCAATTCTTAATGCTTGACGCTACCGGGCACTGTCCAAACCTCAGCGCACCTCAAGCCGTGATATCGGCGATAAAGGATTTTGTGTAATCGACGCGTCGCTCACCGCTCCCATCGCCATGGATTCCCCCGAGGCTCTGTTTGATAGAGCGCCGTGCGGTTACGTCGTGTTGAACTCCCGAGGTGTGATGGCGAAAGTCAATCAGACGCTCGCGGAATGGGTCGGTGAGAAAAAGGAAGAGCTGATCGGTAAGCGCATGACGATCTTGCTGACCGTCGCGGGCAACGTCTTTTACGAGACAAATTTCGAGCCGACGCTTCGACTGCAAGGATTTTGCGAGGAAATTGCATTCGATCTGAAAACCAAAGGTGGCAAGCGGCTTCCAGTCACGGTCAGCGCGAGAGGCCGGCTTGGCGGGGATGATACGGGCGTCACGCTCGTCACTGTCTTTCGCTCTGTGAAGCGGCGCCAGTTGGAGCGAGACCTTCTGCAAGCCAGGCAGGCGGCGGAAAACGCAAAAGAAGAGCTGGCCGACATGAATGCATCGCTGCGTACCAACATCCGTAGAGCCGTCGGCAAGAAGCGCGAAGCGCAACGCATTCTTCTCGCTGAAAAGGAGACCGGTGAGTTGCGCGAGCAATTCGTCGCCGTCCTCGGCCACGATCTTCGCAATCCGCTTGCGTCCATCTCTGCTGCGGGGCGCGTTCTTGCCCCGGAAGTGACCAGCGAGCGCGGAAAACAAGTTCTCCAATTGATGGCGGGCAGCGTGTCGCGCATGTCGGGATTGATCGATAATGTGCTGGATTTTGCGCGCGGCCGCCTGGGCGGCGGCATCCAGCTGACGAGAGAGCCGAATGCGCCGCTCAGCCCGGTGATCGAGCAAGTGATCGAAGAACTGCGCGCCAGTGCGCCGGGTCGTGAAATTCTCTCCAAGTTGCTGATACCGCGGCCGGTGAATGCCGACCACGCGCGGCTTGGTCAGCTCGTTTCAAACCTCCTTGGCAACGCCATCAGCCATGGCGATGCAAGTCACCCGATCTCCGTCGATGCAACACTGTCGGAGGATGGAACATTCACCTTGTCCGTAACGAACAAAGGCAAAGAAATTCCCAAAGAGAGGATGGAGCGATTGTTCGAACCTTTCGTTCGTGGCGATACAAAGAATGACAAGGGGTTAGGTCTGGGATTGCATATCGCATCTCAAATCGCCAAGGCCCACGGAGGCACACTCCTCGCGACATCCAGTAATGGAGAGACGCGCTTCACATTTGTCATGCCGCCCTCAGCAGCTGGCGACGACGCCGGCCGATCGAGGTCTCCTTCACCTGCAGCTTCGGCATGAAGCGGTAGAGCCTCGCTCATTGCACCTTTCCAGTGGATCCGCGCGGTTCGCGCAGCGTGAGGCTCTCCAGCCCGACCGACTGACTCCCAAAGGATGCTAAGGCATTTTCAGGCGTGGTGAACCATCTGCCATTGGCCACGTTTCTGTAGACAACAATGGAGACCCGGCAATGAAACAGTTGCTCGTCGCCCTGATTTTCGCTCTTGTCTCATCGCAGGTACATGCCATGAATGGCCTCTCAGACCTCACTTGGAAGAAGCGTGTTATCATCGTTTTCGCAGATGCCGGTGATCAACGGGTAGCACGTCAAATAAAGATCCTGACTGATCGACAGCCAGAGCTTGAGGACCGAGACCTTGTCGTGATCAGCGTCGTTGGCGACGAGGTTGCCGCGGCTTTTGGTACGCTCTCCAAACCGGACGCGGCCGCGTTGCGGGATGAGGCGGATGTCAAAGAGGGAAGCTTTCGTGTTGTACTCGTCGGAAAAGACGGAGGCATCAAGTTGCGGAGCGAGACTATCGTCCCTGATGTCGACATGTTCGAAATCATAGACCGAATGCCGATGAGACGCGCCGAACGAGGTTAAGCGAAAGCGATCGGGCATAGAATCTTTGCTGCAAGTGAGACAGTAGAACGCCTATGACTGATGCTTCTACAGAATTGGCTCGAAAATCGGATCCGTTTGTCGGAAAGCACGAGGCGTAGAGCTAAATAGAGAGATCGTCCTTAGGCGTCAAAAAAGACGCACGGCGCCTAGCCAGTCGGCGGAGATAAGCACGGCTAAATCGCAGCTTGGTCTAGTGAACCGGAGTGCGTCAGTGGTGAGCCTACCTTAAAAATCATCTTTGCTTCCCAAAATTTACCCCTCATCGTGTCGACAGAACCAATAAGCTTGATCAAACGATCAGGCTAAGCACATAGAAATCGGGAGCGCTGGCAGTGCCCGCGCTCCCGATGATCGGTGTCTGACTTGGGATGTTAGTTAGCCGGGCAGTTCGTGCTGCTTGTGTTGCCGCTCATCGAACCCTGGCTGCCGGTCGTCCCAGGCGCGCAGTTGGTGTTGTTGGTGTCGTTATTCGGCGTCTGAGACTTGGTGCCGTTCGTGCCGCTGGAACCAGGCGTCGCGGTGCCCGGCGCTGTTGTCGTTCCTGAACCCGAGGTTCCAGAGCCCGAGGTGCCGCTACCGGACGTACCGCCAGAGCCCGCACCTGCGCCTGTGCCAGCACCGCTCCCAGTACCGGTTCCATCCGAACTGGTGCCCGTGCCAGCGCCGCCTGCGCCTGTGCCTGAACCGCCACTGCCACCCGATCCACTACCGGCCCCTTGTGCCATGGCAAAAGATGCAAAACTTAAAGCGAAGACCGTTCCAATGAGAATCTTTTTCATCTGCTTTCCTCCGAGCGTGATTGTCGTTGCAATGGTCCAACAACATCGCAGTGAGGGTGTTCCTAAATATATCTTTTGCATACGAGGGAACAAACAGCCTGATGATGACAAAGCGGAACGATGATGCATGGAGCATGCTAGTCCCACGTCATAAAATGCAACCACCGCAGCAGGCAGAGATCGCCGCATCAAAACGATCAAGAAATATACTCACGTTTGATGGGCCGAAAGCAGCGGTTTTCGCAAAAAGCTCCAAGATTCACCGAGCAATCTGATATGGCGTAGGAATACCCGCCAAGGCTCCGACTTGATTATCAGGAAGCGCCGTCGCGAAACCCGCGGCTGATGGCATGCGGTCTGCAAGACAGACACACAACAACAAACCTTGGAATGTCCGACATCAATTCAATTGGCTTGTTATCATTCGACGAATGCCGGTAAAATGACGCATTTCCTTCCTGCCGTGGAGTCCATCGCCTAACGAACCCGCGGCCTCAGAGAACTGTCCCGTGCTCCATTCCCTGCGCCACATCCGCGCCCATCCCCAACTGTTGCTGCTGACCCTGATGGTCTTCCTCCAGGGCTCCGCCTACGGCTCAACATTGCCGTATTTTTCAATTACCGCCATTCGAGAATTGGGCATGAGCGACCAGGCTTATTCGGTGCTGGTGTTCGTAACATCACTTGGCGCTGTGACCATCAGCGTTTCGCTTGGAATTCTCTCCGATCTGATAGGTAATAGGCGCAGAATCATCATGGTGATGGCAATGATGGGCGTCATTGGTTACGGCTCGATTTTTCTTTTTCCGTCGATCCCGGTGTTCATCGCGGCCACTGCGATCGTTATCCCGTTCTTCCAGTCGGTAAGTTCATTGCTTTTTGTATGCGTGCGCGCTGAAACGGATGGGCTGCCAAGCCGGGACAGCGCTGCGATCAATGCCACCGTCAGGGCTTTCGTATCAGCAGCTTGGGTTGTCATGCCTGCAGCCGTGGGATTTGCGTTCGCAGCCTCCACGAGCATGATGGGCGCCTGGGGCGTCGCAGCAATTTGCGCCCTTCTCATATCTGTCTGTTCTGCATTTCTGCAAGCAAGACCCACGAGTGGTGGAACGATCGGAACGTCGCGTGCGGGTTTCTTCTCTGCATTGCGAGAGCTTGCTACGCCGAATATGCTGTGGCGTGCTATTTTCATGGCGTTGCTCACAGGAACGATCAGGCTTGCCAGTACTGTCTGGCCATTGATCCTGATCTCCGACCTCGGCGGCAAGACGGGGGATGTTGGCATCGTGGCCGGCCTGATCGCTTTATTTGAGATACCCTTCATGCTTCTCTGGGCCAGCCTGCTAAAGCGCCTCGACATTCTGGTCATCCTGGCAATCGGTGGGTTGCTTTATGCCACCTTCATGGCCGCGCTGACTTTCGCTACCGCTCCATGGCAGATCTACGCTCTGACGATCCCTGGCGCAGCAGGTGCCGCTGCCCTCCTCTCTATGCCACTCACCTATTTTCAGGATCTATTCCCGGGCCGACCCGGTCTCGGCACATCGTTCAACCCGATCAATTCCTTCCTCGGTAACGGACTGACGGCAATCGTCTTCGCCGTTGGAGCGCATGTCTTCGGTTATTCAGGCACCGCTTGGCTGGGCGTCGCCATGGCCCTCGCCGGCATCTTCGGCCTCGTGACCCTCGAAAAACCGCGATCGCCTGCCGGATGACGCAAAATGCGGCTTCATCTCAAGCTGAGGCTCAGCTTCTTACGGTAAAGAGGGCTTCACTACTTCGGCATCTAACAAGTTGGACGGATCAAGATTTGATGCTGAGTGGTCAAATCGCGAGCCTAATTATTTGACGGCAATCCGAACCTATAAGTTCTACATCCAACCATTTATCCTAATATCTTGCCCTCTTTCGACAGAGTCGCGGGATAGCATTAGCCGCCTGCACCAGTGATACGGCTTACTGAGCCT
>NZ_JBBKAQ010000020.1:0-583789 GCF_037722385.1 Agrobacterium larrymoorei | reverse complement strand
GCTGGTTGGTGCCGAAGATGGAGCTGAGAAAGCCACCCTGAGTTCCGCGCTGCTGATCGCCCGCACCAGTTTCCAGCTGGTGGATGCGCTCCTCAAGCTGCTTGATGTGGGCCGCGGCCGCTTCCAATCCCTTTTCCTGCACGATGACGGCCTGTGCGAGGTAATAGGGTGCATGCGGCTGGTCGCGAACCGACTGGTCGATCAGCGCCTCGGCTTCCGGGTCACGCGGGGTAGACGATGCGGTCCTGATCCTGTCGAACAGGCCCTTGAGCAGTTGGGTTTCTTCTGGTGACATCTTTCGCCTCCTTGGCATGTCGAGAAACGCATACCAAGGAGGTAGAGTTCAAATCGGATTTTTCAAAGCCCCGATTTCTTACATTTCTGTAATCCGGTACCTCATCCACCGAAGGCGAGCGAGAGACCTGCAAGCGCTGTCAGGCCACCGGCGACGCGGGCTGCGATGGGACCGAAGCGCGAGACGCCCAGACCAACGGCCACACCGGCAAGATGCAGAAGGGCCGTGGCGATCATGAAGCCGATGCCGAATTGCATCGCGCCAGCCGTTCCAAGTTCGCCGCCATGGGCGTGACCGTGGAAGAGCGCGAAAACGCCGACAATTGCGGCTGCCGCAACGGTCGGTAGTTTGGCAGCGATGGCGACCAAGAGGCCAAGGCCGATGACGGACGCAAGGATCGCAGGCTCGACGAAGGGCAGGTTAATACCATAAACCGCCATGAAGAAGCCGATTGCCATAGTGCCGACAAAGGCTGCCGGAACGGTCCACAATGCGTTTCTGCGGCCTTCGGAAGTCGCGATCTGCGATGCCCAAAGACCAACCGCCACCATGGCAAGGATATGGTCTGCGCCAAACAGCGGGTGTGAAACGCCGGCCATGAAGGAGCCGTGCTCTTCCGGATTGAGATGGGCGAAAGCGGGCAGGGCGGTGGCACCGAGGCTGGCGCCGGCAAGAATAAGTCTTTTGAACATCGTTCCCTCTTCGAATGTCTGGTCGGGTGCCGGCCGTCCTTGGGATAACGGTCACACCTTATCGCAGCCAACGATATGTCGATTCAGAAGAACCTGTCCATGCGGCATTTGCCGGTGGTCTGCCAATCGAGCGCTTTTATTAAGCAGTTCCGCGCCTTGTCTTTTTCGCTCATTGTTTTACGACACAAATCACACTATGTCCGATAGGCACTGAATTATGTTGGAGACCGTCCGTATGAACGAAGAAGAAGACGACAAGAGCAAGGAACTGCCGATCGGTAAAGAAACGGAAGCGAATCTTTTCAAGTCGCGTTCGATCTTCATTTATGGCGGTATTACCCAGGAACTGGCGCAGAAGGTCTGCACGCAGCTTGTCGCTCTCGCCGCTGCAAGCGACGACGACATCCGCGTCTACGTCAATTCGCCAGGTGGTCACGTCGAGTCCGGCGATAGCATCCACGACATGATCAAGTTCATCAAGCCGAAGGTTTACATCATCGGCACGGGCTGGGTCGCGTCCGCTGGCGCGCTGATCTATGTATCGGTGCCGAAGGAACGTCGTCTTTGCCTGCCCAACACCCGCTTCCTGCTTCACCAACCATCTGGTGGCACGCGCGGCATGGCGTCCGACATCGAAATCCAGGCACGTGAAATCATCAAGATGAACCAGCGCCTGATCAAGATCTTCTCCAAGGCCACCGGCCAGACGGAAGAAAAGATCGCCAAGGACATCGATCGCGACTACTGGCTCGGCGCAGACGATGCCGTCTCCTACGGTCTCGTCGGCAAGATTGTCGAGCACCAGTCGGAAGTCTGACAGACGCGACAAGTTTCGATCTGAATTGAAAGCCCGTGCCAGAGAACTCTGGCGCGGGCTTTTCTTTTCCGCTTGGCGAGAGTGTCGGGCGGTACTCGGAATGGCTGCGTTGGCCTTGCACGACTCTGCGTTTTTTGGTCAGCCTCTACTCGATCCATCATCAGAGTAAACCATGTTCAAAGATTTCTCCCTTCAAGCCCTGTTCATGGGCTGCCTCACGGCTTTCGTCGGCTTTGCCAGTTCCTTTGCCGTGGTGCTGCAAGGGTTGAAGGCGGTTGGAGCGACGGATTTCGAGGCGGCGTCCGGCTTGATGGCGCTGTCGGTGTCGATGGGGCTTTGCGCCATCGTGCTGTCGGTGACGACCCGACTGCCGGTCAGCATTGCATGGTCCACGCCGGGAGCAGCGCTGCTGGCGACGACGGGCGTGATCGAAGGCGGGTTCCCGGCCGCTGTCGGCGCCTTCATCATCTGCGCGGTCTTCATCATCATCGCCGGGCTGTTCCGCCCACTTGGGCGCGCGGTGGCTTCCATTCCAGCCCCACTTGCCAACGCCATGCTCTCCGGCGTCATCATCGGGCTCTGCTTTGCGCCGATCAAGGCGATCGGTTTCAGTCCGGCACTCGGCCTGCCGATCATTCTGGCCTGGATCGTCGTCGGCGCTTTCAAGCGCCTCTTCGCCGTGCCCGCAGCGCTTTTAGCCTTTGTTCTGGTCATGATTTTCGGCGTGGACATACCGGCCGGCGCTTTCGACACCCTGGCCCATTCCCTGACGCCGCCGATGGAATGGGTCACGCCGACATTCAGCTTGCATGCGGTTGTCTCCATTGCGCTGCCGCTCTTCATCGTCACCATGGCTTCGCAAAACATTCCCGGCATCGCGGTGCTGAAGGTCAACCATTACGATCCGCAGCCCGGGCCGCTCTTTGCAACGACCGGCTTCTTTTCGCTTCTTTCGGCACCCTTCGGCGGCCATGCCGTCAACCTTGCCGCCATCACCGCTGCCATGTGTGCAGGCGAGGATGCTCACGCCGATCCGAAGCGCCGCTACTGGGCGGCAATCATCGGGGGCGTCGGTTACATCATCTTGGGTCTGCTAGCCGGTGTCGTGACCGCTTTCGTAGCGCTGGCGCCGCCCATTCTCATTCAGGCCGTGGCTGGTCTGGCGCTGGTCGGCGCCTTTTCAGGCTCGGCGGTCGCGGCCTTCAAGGAGCCGGAAACACGGGAAGCGGCGGCCATCACGTTTCTCGTTACGGCGTCCGGGCTGTCCTTCGGTGGAATTTCCGGCGCATTCTGGGGACTGCTCGGGGGAGGGCTGATGCTGGCGCTGCAGCGGGCGGTGGTAGCTATACGAGCGCGTTCTCTAAAATGACCGGCGACGGCAGAAGATTACTTGTCAGATCAAAAACCGCTGTTTATAGAAAATGCATGACCAGTTGCACCAAGACCTTTTCCGGCATGAGCGCGCAGATTTCTGCGAAGGCTTCGCCGTGCGGTGCACTCTCGCTTCTTAGCCTCGACCTTACACGCGGTTGCCGGGTCCAGTGAGGAGCGCCCGGCGGCCGAAAGCCCGCTGGTGCCAATGCTCCTCAACTCGAAATCTCATTTCATTCTGGATCTAAGGCCCAAGCAAGGGCGCAGCATCCGCCAGCGGCTTATCAGCCCGCGGATGCTCGAAGGAGCAAGACGATGGACGCGAAGACAAACAGCATTTCCAAGGGCATGCCGGAAGCCGGCGTAAAATATCGCCCCTATCCCACCATCAACATTCCTGACCGCACCTGGCCAGGCAAGACCATCGACAAGGCGCCGATCTGGTGTTCGGTGGACTTGCGTGACGGCAACCAGTCGCTGGTCAATCCGATGGGTCATGATCGCAAGGCCCGCATGTTCAAGCTGCTGCTGGACATGGGTTTCAAGGAAATCGAAATCGGTTTTCCATCCGCCTCTCAGACGGATTTCGACTTTGCTCGCTGGTGCGTGGAAGAGGGGAATGTGCCGGATGACGTATCGCTGCAGGTCTTGGTGCAGTGCCGCCCGGAACTGATCACCCGCACCTTCGAGGCTCTGGAGGGTGCGAAGAACCCCATCATCCATTTCTACAACTCGACCAGCGAATTGCAGCGCCGCGTGGTCTTCGGCAAGGACGTGCACGGCATCAAGCAGATTGCCGTCGATGCGGCGAAGATGATCACCGACATGGCGGCTAAGGCTGGCGGTGGATATCGCTTCGAATATTCACCGGAGAGCTTTACCGGAACGGAATTGGAAGTGGCGCTGGACATCTGCAACGCCGTCATCGACGTGGTGAAGCCGACCGCCGATAACAAGCTGATCCTCAACCTGCCATCCACCGTCGAGATGGCAACACCCAACATCTATGCCGACCAAATCGAATGGATGTGCCGCAATATCGATAGCCGCGAAAACGTCATCATCTCGCTGCACCCCCATAACGACCGTGGCACGGGTATCGCCGCAACCGAGCTGGGCCTGATGGCTGGCGCCGACCGCGTCGAAGGCACCCTGTTTGGCAATGGTGAGCGCACCGGCAATGTCGACGTGGTGACGCTGGCGCTGAACATGTATACACAGGGAATCGACCCGGAACTAGATTGCACCGATATCGAGCGCATCAAGTCCGTCTATGAGTATTCCAACGAAATGGCGATCCCCGAGCGTCATCCTTATGTCGGTGAACTGGTTTATACCGCCTTCTCCGGCTCGCATCAGGATGCGATCAACAAGGGCATGAAGGCGATCAAGGTCGCCAATCACCCGGTCTGGGAAGTGCCGTATCTGCCGATCGACCCTAAGGATGTCGGTCGTTCCTATGAGGCGATCATCCGTATCAACTCACAGTCCGGCAAGGGCGGCATCGCCTATATTCTGCAGGAAGATTACGGCCTCAACCTGCCGCGCAATCTGCAGGTGGAATTCCGCGAGGACATTCAGCGCATCACCGACGAGGAAGGCGTGGAACTGCCCGCCAAGCGCATCTATGAACGCTTCATGGAGCGCTATGTGACGCAGTCCAACGCCCGTCTGAAATTCGTCGATCACCACACCTATCCGGCCGGGGACTTCAAGGGTGTCCGCGTCGTGGCAGCCGAGATCACCGACAATGGCGAGGTGAAGCGCATCGAAGGCAAAGGTACGGGTCCGATCGATGGCTTCATCAATGCGCTGTCGACCTATCTCGGCATCGATCTGTCGGTGAACGATTATTCCGAGCACTCGCTGCAGCACGGCTCCAACGCATCGGCCATCGCCTATGTGGAGATGGAGCATCCAGGCGGTAAGCTGTTTGGTGCAGGCATCAACACCAACATCGTCGGCGCTTCGCTGGAAGCGATTGTCTCTGCGGCCAACCGCGTGCTGGAAGAGCGGGCGAAGTAACAGACTTCGTCTAAAAGCGGGTAGTAAAAGCCGGAGGAAGCTACTCCTCCGGCGCCTGTTCCACCGGGTTGCTGAAGCCGAGCGGGCGGCCGTTGTGGTAGAAGACGCGGATGTCTTCGAGCTCTATCCCCGTTGCCTTCTCGTTGAGGCTGAAGCGCTCACAGGTCACATCCCAGGTGCCGGGACCGCCGGAAATGTTGAAGAGATTGTAGCCGGCGCGGGGCTTCTCGGCGCCCGGTCCCTGGCTTGCGGACGCAATGCCGAAGACTGGAATGTGGTCCTGGCCGCGATGGGTGTTCAGCCAGTAAACGGTGTTGAGGTGGGTGTGGCCGTGGAGCACCAGCTCGGCGCCGCCGGTGCCGAGTGCTGCGGCAAAGCGGCGGATGCCGATCATGCGCTTGTGGGTCGCAGCCGCGCCTCGCACAGGCGGGTGGTGGATCATCACAACCCGGAAGAGGCCTTGTTCGCCGGCCTTCTTCAGCAGATCTGCCGTCGCACGCGCTTGGCGGCGGCCGAAATATCCGGTTGCGGAGAAGGGCGGAGTGGCAATTGAGGTGGAGCAGCCTATGAGTGCCACAGGACCACGGACGCGCATGTAGGGGAAAATCTTGCGGTCTTCGTTCCAATCCTGCGCATCGCCATCGCCGCGCACGTAAGGGTACCAGGCCGCCATGGCCTTATCATGCGCGCCTGGCACATAGGCGTCGTGATTGCCGGGTACGACGGACACCTTGAGCGGGTCGCCCACTTCCTCCAGCCAGTCGGCGGCTGCGCGGATTTCGATGCCGGTCGCAAGGTTGACGAGGTCGCCGGTGATCGCAATGTGATCCGGCGCCTTGGTCTCCATATCGTCCACCAACCGCTCCAGCGTATCGGTGAAAAGGTGCTTGCGGCGATTGAGTCGCCAGTTCACAAAACCGGTAATGCGCTTGGACGCCAGTTCGCGGAAGGTGAGCTTTGGCAATGGGCCGAGGTGAACGTCGGAAATATGGGCGAGCTTGAACATGGGGTCAGACATATCGTATCCGTATGGAGGCGTCCAATGCGAAGCCTCGGTATTTCAAAGGGATAAGCGCTTCAATCGGGCAAAAGCCGGTTACTTGACGGAGAGTTGAACGTTGGTTGAGAACCGCAAGCTGAGTGAAGGGTTCCGGCAGCTCTTCCGGAAAATCGCCAAAAGGGTCGTACACGCCTTCTTTTTCTTGCGACGCGGCATGACGCTCGGGGTGCGGGCCGCCTGTTTCGACGATCAAGACCGCATCTTCCTCGTGCGCCACACCTATGTCTCCGGTTGGCATATGCCGGGCGGCGGTGTGGAGCGAGGGGAAACAGGATTGCAGGCGTTGCACAAGGAAATCCGCGAAGAGGGCAATCTGGTTGCGACGTCTGTGCCCCAACTCGTTCATGTCTATTTCAACGACCGCACCAGCGATCGCGACCATGTGCTGTTCTACCGCCTCAATGTCAGGCAGACCGCGATAAAGGTGCCGGATCGTGAGATTGCCGAGAGCGGGTTCTTCCCGCTCGATGCTTTGCCCGAGGGCACGACGCCTGCGACGCGTCGTCGTCTCGCGGACCTCACCGGTCACGCTTTGCCGGACGATTACTGGTAGCCTCCTGCCAAACGCGCGCGATCATGTGCCTTTTCGAGTTCCAGTTCCGGCCCGACCGGAACGATGCCCGTGGGGTTGATCGTCTTGTGGCTGCGGTAATAATGCTCCTTGATGTGGCGCATATCGACCGTCTCCGGCACGCCGGGCGTCTGGTACAGGTCGCGCAGATAGCCTGTGAGGTTCGGGTAATCGTGAATGCGGCGGATGTTGCATTTGAAGTGGCCGACATAAACCGGATCGAAGCGAACGAGCGTGGTAAAGAGGCGCCAGTCGGCTTCGGTCTGTTCAGCCCCGAGAAGAAAGCGCTGGTTTGACAATCGCTCCTCGAGAATGTCGAGCGTCTCGAACACCTTGATGGCACTTTCCTGATAAGCTTCCTGCGTGGTGGCAAAGCCTGCCTTGTAGACGCCGTTGTTGACGGTGTCGTAGATCAGGTCGTTCAGCTTGTCGATTTCGCCACGCCTCTGCTCCGGATAGAAATCGAGCTCAGATCCGGTCGATGCATCGAAGGCGCTGTTGAACATGCGGATGATCTCCGCCGATTCATTGGAGACGATGGTGTTCTGTTGCTTGTCCCAAAGCACCGGCACGGTAACGCGGCCGGAATAATGCGGATCGGCCTTGGTGTAGACCTGCCAGAGGGCAGACGATCCGAAGAGATGATCCTGTGTCGCTCCTGGCGTGCGTTCTGCTTCCGGCTTGAACTCCCAGCCATTTTCCAGCATCAGCGGGTCGACGACGGAGACCGAGATGTAATCATCGAGTTTTTTCAACTTGCGGAAGATGAGGGTGCGATGCGCCCATGGGCAGGCAAGCGAGACGTAGAGGTGATAGCGATCCTTTTCCGCTTTGAAACCGCCTTTGCCGGAGGGACCGGGCTCGCCATCGCCGGTAATCCAGTTGCGGAACTGCGAAGCGCTGCGCTTGAAATGCCCTTTGGTTTCCTTGGTGTCGTACCACACATCCTGCCAAACGCCGTCGACCAGCCTACCCATCAATGTTCTCCTTGTTTCCTGGTTCACCCTAAGATCCGAAACCAGTAAAGCGAACCCTCGCATCGATGAACAATGCGTTCTTACTTCGTGAATGCAGCGGCGCGGCCATTTGTTCTGGACCGTCTGATAATTTCCTGATATCTGCGATTTTCATAATCTTGAGGAAATTCTCCCCTATGACCGAACCACGGACGCTCCGACGACGCTGACGCTCTTGTTGCCTGTCAGGCAATGTCAGGCGCACCGTCACATATCGTCATGTCCGTATTCAACGTTCCGGTCTTTTCATGTCCAAGCACGAACTGGTTTACCTCACAGAGGACGCGTCCCACCACGCCGTCATCGAACTCATCAATGCCGAAGCTTTCGGCCCCGGCCGGCACACGCGCGCTGCCGCGCGGATTCGCGAGCAGGGACCGCATGATCGCTCGCTCTCCTTCATCTGCGCAGATGATGGCGAAACCATCGCGTCGGTGCGGATGACGCCGGTTCGTGCAGGCGAGGTCAACGGCCATATGCTTGGGCCTCTCGCGGTTCGGCCCTCGCACAAGAATATGGGGATCGGACGTGAATTGGTACGGATCGCCATTGCTGCTGCAAAGCGCCGGGGCTCCGAAGCAGTCATCCTGATCGGCGATCCGCCCTATTATATGCCGCTCGGCTTCGAGAAGGTCGCCTATGGTGCGCTCGATTTTCCTGGCCCTGTCGACATGAACCGGGTGCTGGTGGTGCCGCTCGACAATCATGTCCATGCTCGGCTGAAAGGTGTCATCGCTTGGCGGGACGACGCGCAAAATGAGGACAGCGCAAGGCACGAGATCGCGTTCGATCAGCCGCTTCGCGCCGTTGGTTGACGCAACCGCGAAGACGACGCCTTGACAGTGTCTATCGGCGGACCGTAGCACTTTGCCCAATGTAACGACTCTGGTCGCAAGGGGGCGATGATGACGTCAATTACGATGAATGATGCGCTGGATCGCGCAGGAGCCGGTGCCTACCAACGCCGATTGATGGGCATTTTCGGTCTGGTCTGGGCGGCGGATGCCATGCAGGTGCTGGCAGTGGGCTTCACCGCCGCCTCGATTGCCGCAACCTTTGGTCTGACAGTGCCACAGGCGTTGCAGACGGGTACTGCCTTCTTCCTTGGCATGCTGCTTGGCGCCATCGGCTTTGGCCGAATGGCAGATCGCTACGGTCGTCGTCGTGTTTTGATCGTTACCGTTTCCTGCGATGCCGTCTTCGGTATCCTCTCGATCTTCGCACCGGATTTCACCATTCTTCTCGTTCTGCGCTTCCTGACGGGTGCAGCCGTCGGCGGCACGCTGCCGGTGGATTACGCGATGATGGCGGAGTTTCTTCCTGCGAAGAACCGCGGCCGCTGGCTGGTTCTGCTGGAAGGCTTCTGGGCGGTCGGCACCCTGGTCGTAGCGCTTGCCGCATGGCTTGCTAGCCTTTCGGATTTCGAGGACGCATGGCGCTATATCTTCGCCGTCACCGCCTTTCCTGCGCTGATCGGCGTCGGTCTGCGTTTCCTCGTGCCGGAATCGCCGCTTTATCTTTTAAGAACAGGTCGTTCGGAAGAAGCAAAAGTCGTGGTCAATTCCATGCTGAAGACCAATGGCCGCGCGGAGCTCGACGCGAGAACCGCCATCGCCCAATCCGCAGCTACAAAAGGGCAGGGATTGTTTTCGCCAGCGCTTCGCCAGCGCAGCATCATGGTCCTCGCCATCTGGTTCCTGGTCTCGGTCTCTTATTATGGCGTCTTCACATGGATGCCGGCGCGTCTTGCTGGTGAAGGTTTCGGTTTCGTGCGTGGCTACGGCTTTTTGGTCCTTGTCGCACTCGCCCAGATCCCCGGCTATGCGCTCGCTGCCTATGGCGTTGAAAAATGGGGTCGCAAGCCGACGTTGATAGGCTTCTGCCTGCTTTCGGCACTAGGCTGCCTGCTCTTCACGCTCGCAACAACGGGTACGATCATCGCCGTATCCCTGCTGCTGATGAGCTTTGCGCTGCTCGGCACCTGGGGTGCGCTTTATGCCTATACGCCAGAACTTTACCCGACCGAATCCCGCGCCACCGGCATGGGTGCAGCTGGTGCCATGGCACGGCTTGGCGGATTGCTGGCGCCGTCTGTGCTAGGCTATGCCATCGCACAGGGGTTCGGATTTGCAGTTGGCATATTCGCAGGTCTCTTGGTGTTGGCGGCACTTGCCGCGACCATGATCAATGCCGAAACACGGCAGGTCAGCCTGTCTTAATTCGTCCGATCTTATCGACAAGCCTGTGTGGGTTGACCTTCTCAGGCTTCAGATCAGCGACTTCTTCAAATAGGTCATGGAGTAATCCGTGCCGAACTCTGCGATCTGGCCGAAGATCTCGTAGCCGCATCTCTGGTAGAGCGTCAGCGCGTCATCACTCATCGTATCGATGTAGGCGCCGGTGCAGCCGCGCTTGCGGGCTTCGTCTTCGGCCATGCCTAGAAGCTTCGGACCAAGACCTTGGCCGCGCAAAGCTTCGGGAATGAAGAGGAGGGCGGTGTAGAGCCAGCCGCGGGAAGTGTGGCCTGAGAGACCGCCGGTGACGTTGCCGTCTTCGTCTTTAAGCGCGATGACCAGCTCTTTCCAATCGGCAGGGCCGAAGCGATGGAGATTGTAGTCTTTGAGGGAGGACAGGATAGCGGCTTTGGCGCTGTCGTTCGCGCCATCGCTGAGTTCGATCTCATACTGCATGTTATCTGCCTTCGCGCCACCAGAGAGCAGAGAAAGCGAGCAACAGGGCGGCAAGACCAGCGAAGCCTGCGAAGAGCGGCAGGGTGTTGACGCCCTTCAGCACGGTTTCATCCGTCATACGGATCAGCATGCGGTCATTGTCGGCCACACGGACTTCGCCACGCACGGGGAGAATATCCGGCAGGACCACACGATTGGAGTCGTCTACCACGCGGTGAACGCTGCCACGTGTTGCATCGGCCAGAGGCTTCAGCGTATCGGTGGTGGAGATCATAGCCTTAAATTCCGGGGCATCGACGGCACCCACATGGACGAGCGTGGTGAACTCACCATTTGAGACTTCGTAGAGGCCTGTCTCGTTCATGCGGCGTTCGATCTTGTAGAGACCGGGCTCCGTTTGGGTGAAGCTCATCGTCTCGGTCTTGCCCGAAGGAAATTTGACGGTGGCCTCGCCGGGATTGTCGCCGATCGTCTGGCGAGTGATTTCGAGCATGCGGCCATTGGCGCGCGCCGTCAGCGCCTCTTCCTCAAGCTCTGGCTCCTTCATCAGCCAGTGGGCGATGCGGCGATAAAGCGCCACATGCGGGCCGCCGCCTTCAAAGCCACGTGCCCAAAGCCAGCCCTGGTCGGAGAGCAGCATGGCCACGCGGCCTTCGCCTTGGCGGTTCAGCACCAATAATGGGTCTTGGCCGGCGCCGAGCATGACAGTCTGGCCCTGGGGTTGTTCCACGCCAACGGTGCGGAACCAGCGACCCCAATGCGGCGGCTCGTCGCCGGAGCCTTCCAGGCCGCGGGTGACAGGATGTTTCTTCCCGGCTTCGGAAAGGCGCGGGAAGAAAGCGCCCTGATTGACCTGACCGGTGGGCTGCGCAGGCAGAACCGATTCCAGCGGTGTCATCGCAATCGAATCCTGACCGGCATGTTCAGGCCCTGCGGCAATCAGCAGCGCACCGCCCTTTTGGACATACTGAGCAATGTAATCATAATAGAGGACCGGCAGCACGCCGCGGTGCTGGTAGCGGTCGAAGATGATCAGGTCGAAATCGTTGATCTTCTCGACGAAGAGTTCGCGCGTTGGGAAAGCGATCAGCGATAACTCGTTGATCGGCGTGCCATCCTGCTTTTCCGGGGGACGCAGAATGGTGAAATGGACGAGGTCCACGGAGGTGTCGGACTTCAACAAATTGCGCCATGCGCGCTCACCGGCATGCGGCTCGCCGGAGACAAGTAGCACACGCAGGTTCTGACGAATGCCCTCGATGACGTGAACGGCGCGGTTGTTGGCGGTGGTGACTTCGCCCGGAAGCTCCGCGACGGAGAACTCCATCACATTGTTGCCGCCGCGCGGGACTTTGAAGGTGAAGGGAATCGGGCGACCCGGAACAGCTTGCAGGTTGCCGATTTCCTCGCCGTTCATCTTGATGGTGACGTTCGCCGTACCGCTTTGGGTACGGCCCTCGTCGAAGACGCGCAATGTGAGCTGCTGCTCCTCATTGACGATGCCGAAGCGCGGAGCGCGCACGACTTCGATACGGCGGTCGAACTCGTCGGCGCGGCCGGTGATCAGGCCGTGAATCGGCGCCTTGAAGCCGAGTGTCTGTTCGACATCTGGCGTCGCGTTGGGAATGTCGTGGATTTGACCATCGCTGAGAAAGATGGCGCCACCGACGCGCGAGGGCGAGACATCCGAGACAGAGGCCGAAAGTGCGGAGAACAGGTTCGTCGCGGGTGAATCGCTGTTCTCGTCGTTGCGAACCTCGACGATGCGCGGCTCGATGCGGGGGAAACGGGCAAGTCGCTCCCTGAGATTGGCCAAAGCCTGATCGGTCTGGGCAGTGCGCTGCTGGACGTCCTGGCTCTGCGAGCGGTCGACGATGACAGGAACGATGGTAGAGAGCGGCTCGCGCTCTTCATTGGTCAGCAGCGGATTGGCGATGGCGAGCAGAAGGGCTGCAAGCGCCAGCCCGCGCAGCCATGCGCCGCGCACGCCGCGCAACAGGCCGGCGATCGCGAGAACGAGTGCGGCTGCGGCCAGAATGGCGATAACGGTCCAGGGGAGGAAGGGGGCAAAAGTCAGGGTCATGCGTTACTGCCCCAGTCTTTGGAGAATGTCGGGCACATGCACCTGATCGGCCTTATAGTTTCCGGTCAGCATATACATCATGATGTTGACGCCTGAGCGGAAGGCATGTTCGCGCTGCATTTCATCCGGCGGAACGGTGGGCAGCACTGGCGCTCCATTGTCATCCACCGCCCACGCCCCGGCAAAATCGTTGCCGGTGATGATGATCGGCGAAACGCCATCGCCCGAGGACGAGATGCCAGAGGTGGTTTTGGCCGCATCCTGGCGCGACTCTACCCACAGCGGACTGCCGGTGTAACGGCCCGGGAAATTCTTCAGCAGATAGAAGGAGCGCGTGAGAACGTGATCCTGCGGCACAGGCTCCAGCGGTGGAATATCCACATTGGCGAGGATTTCCTGGAGCCGTTCGCCATTGGCGCTGGTGCCGCTGTTCAGCGAGGAGAACTGGTCGCGCGTATCGAAGAGCACGGTGCCCCCGGCGCGCATATAGGCGTCGATCCGCGAAATCGCGGCTGTCGATGGCATGGGTGCCGTGGCGGAGATCGGCCAATAGATGATCGGATAGAAAGACAGTTCATCCTTGGAGATATCCAGACCCACCGGCGCGCCCGGTTCCAGCGTCGTGCGCCAGGTCATGAACTCGGTCAGGCCCTGCAAGCCCTGTTGCGACACCCGATCGACATCGTCCTCGCCGGTTTTCACGTAAGCAAGATGGGTGGTGTCGAGACGGTTGAGGATTTCCTCATCGCCAGGCTTGGCGTCGTTGGCATGAACCGGATTGGGCGTCAGCAGGGCGAAGGTGGAGAATGCTGCGATGAGGATGGCTGCTGCAGATGAGCGCGCGCGCGGCATCTTGGAAAATGCGCCATTCATGAAAAGGATGATCAGGCTGTCGGCAAAGAGCATAAGGAGAGCGGCGATGAAGAGAGCAGGGCGCAACGACGTTGCCGCTTCGCCGACAAGACCTTCGGTGGCGACGGGCGTGCCGGTAAGTGACATGTCGATCGGACGAAGCGTTGCTCCAGGTGGCAGCAGGTTCAAGGCAACGAAGCCGGTTTCCGTACCGTAGAGGCCGGGCGGATTGTCAAAACTTGCGCGCGGCGCTTGGCCGGGGCGCGCTTCCAGCGGACGGGCGGCGCCAATATCGGGTGAGAGCGCGCCTGTAGCGGTCAGGACGCGATAAGGCGGCAAGGCTGCGGCCGGCGCATTCGTAGACGCCGAAGAGCCGCCGACTTGCGACTGCTGAACGATGCGGCGCAGCATCTCTACAAAGTGGCCAGAGATAGGCAGGTCAGACCAGCTTGCTTCGGCACTGACATGGAAAAGCACGATGCGGCCGGCATCGACCGTGCGCGTCGTCACCAGCGGCGTGCCATCGGCAAGGCTTGCCCAGGTGCGTTCGGCAAGATCGGGGGTCGGTTCGGCCAGAACCTGGCGCTTGATGTGAACGCCGTCAGCACGCGGCATGCCGGCAAAGGGACCGAAATTGGGGAAGTCGGCAAGCGGCTGCGGCTCGGCCCAAGACAGCGCGCCGCCAAGAGCGCGTTCGCCCTGGCGCAATGTCACCGGCACCAGCGGATCTTCCGCCGGTGCGGCGGCAAGGCGTGGACCGGCAAAGCGGATCAGCGTGCCGCCACGCGAGAGCCAGCGTTCCAGCGGTGCATAGGTCTCCTGCGGCAGGCGGCCAATGTCGGCCATGACGATAACGGAAGGGTTTGTCTGCAGCAGTTCAGGAATGGCGACGGCCAAATCCGGCTGCTGCTGGGGCACCAGATCGACATAGGGCTGGAGAGCGCGGCTGATATAATAGAGCGGCTGGAGCAGCGGCTGGAAATCATTGCCGGTTTCGCCGGCGAGAAGCGCCACGCGGCGGCGGCGGAAACCGTCATCCAGAAGATGGACTGCGCCAGCGGTGGATAGCCGGTCGATGGAGAGACGAGCGAAATCGTTGCGCAGTTCGAATGGCGCATTGAGTTTGGTCGTGGTTTCGGCAGCTCCCGGCGCGAAGCTCGCACTTTCGCTCGCCAGAATGCGTCCCTGGGCGTCTTGGGCATTGATCGTGTAGTTGGCCGGGCCGCTGGTGTTGAGACGTGACAGCGAAACACTCATGGTTTCAGCGCCGTTCTCAGCACCTGTGATCGCCGCAACCTGCTGGCCATCGCCTTCGATTACACGGAATTCGGCGGCCTGGAGACCGGCAAGGCTGCTAAGCGCCGCACGGTCTTGCGGTGTGGCGACGCCATCGGTGATGAAGGCAAGCGTGCCAGGCGCGGTGCCGTTCATTGCTTCGACGACGGATTCTGCAGCGCGCACGCGATCCGGCACCAGCGGCTGTGGCTTGGCAGCGGCGAGTTTCTCCAAGGCAGCGGCAGTCGTGCCGAGTTCGGCATCATGTTCGCGATCTGCGGAGAAGGTCAAAGATACCGGGCGCTCTGCCCGCTCGGCGTCACTGATCAAGGCTTCGACAGTTCTGACGCGGCGTTCCCAGTCCGGAGCGGATGCCCAGCCATTGTCGACGACCAGCACCAGCGGGCCGCTTCCGGCCAGTGTATTGTTGCGCGGATTGATAACCGGATCGGCGAGCGCCAGTATGACAGCGGCGGCCAGCAGCATGCGCAGCAGCGTCAGCCACCAGGGGCTTTTCGATGGTGTTTCCTCGCGCTTCAGAACGGTTGCGAGAATGCGTAGCGGCGGAAAGACTTCCGCCTTGGGGCGCGGTGGCGTGAGACGCAGCAGCCACCAGATGGCGGGCAAAGCCAGCAGGCCGAAAAGAATATAAGGGCTGGTGAAGACGAAAGGAAACGCGCTCATGGGCGGTCTCCGTTTCGCCCGCCAGCCGGCGAGCCGGAGAGATACATGTGCATGGCGACCAGCGCTTCGGATGCCAGATGGTCGGTGCGGTGGAAGATGAAATTCCAGCCGAGTCTACGCAGCGACGAGGAGAGCGCTTCGCGGCGAGCGAAATAGGCGCGGGTGTAGTCTTCGCGAATGGTTTCGGCGCGGCCCGAGGTCAGCTTTTCGCCGGTTTCCGGATCGGAGAATTCCGTGCGTCCGCTGTAGGGAAAGACCTCTTCCGCCGGATCGGCGATCTCTACGACGTGACCGCCAAGACCACGACGCGCAAGCGGTGAGAGCCGCTCCATGATCGTCGTCGCGTCATCGAGAAAATCGCCGATCAGCACGATGTCGCTGGCGCCACGGATCATGCTCGTATCGGGAAGGCCGGTGGTGGCGGGTGCGTGCATGATGGCATTGGCCAATCGTTCGGCTGCGTTGCGGGCCGAGACCGGCTCCATGATGCCAGGGCAGCCGATGCGCTCGCCGGAGCGGGCAAGGATTTCCGCCAGCGCCAGCAGCAGGACGAGCGCGCGGCTTTCCTTGGAGACGGTTCCAAGCGTGGATTTATACATCATCGATGGCGATAGATCGGCCCAGAGCCAGATGGTGTGAGCGGCTTCCCATTCGCGATCGCGCACATAGGTATGATCGTCCCGCGCGGAGCGCCGCCAGTCGATGCGTGACAGGCTTTCGCCATCGGCGTACGGCCGGAACTGCCAAAAGTTTTCGCCGATGCCGCGCTTGCGGCGGCCATGCCATCCGGCGGTGACAGTGTTGGCGATGCGCCTGGCCTCCACCATGCAATCCGGCACCAGAGCGGCGCGCTGGCGCGCTCGGGCCAGCACGTCGCTGCCCGATGTCTGCTCTACGATCTGGCCGATGGATGCCACATGCGCTCCTGTCTGTTCCTGAGGCCGCTTCCTGTCGGATGGCGGCTTAGTGCTTGGCGTGCTCTACAAGGCCGGCGATCACATCACGCACCGACATGCCCTCGGCACGGGCTGCAAAGGTGAGCGCCATACGATGTTCCAGCACGGGCTCTGCCAGTGCATAGATATCGTCGAGCGAGGGCGCCAGACGGCCTTCGTACAGCGCGCGCGCACGCGCCGTCAGCATCAGCGATTGCCCGGCACGCGGGCCAGGGCCCCATGCGACGTTCTTGTCGGTCAGTTTGTTACCCTGTCCCGGGCGGGCGGAGCGGACGAGCGAAAGGATCGCATCCACCACCTTGTCGCTCACGGGCATCTGGCGGATCAGCGTCTGAATTTCGATCAGCCGCTCCGACTCGATCATGCGGCGTGCTTCTGCCGATGCGGTGCCCGTGGTGTCGAGCAGGATCTGGCGCTCAGCCGCAAGCTCTGGATAATCCACATCCACCTGCAACAGGAAGCGGTCGAGCTGGGCTTCGGGCAGCGGATAAGTGCCTTCCTGCTCCAGCGGGTTCTGGGTTGCCAGAACGTGGAAGGGTTTGGGCAGATCGTAGCGCTGGCCAGCAACGGTGATGTGATATTCCTGCATGGACTGTAGAAGGGCAGACTGGGTGCGCGGGCTGGCGCGGTTGATTTCGTCGGCCATCAGCAGCTGGCCGAAGATCGGACCCTTGATGAACCGGAAAGAGCGGCGGCCGCTTTCATCCTGGTCCATGACTTCGGAGCCAAGAATATCGGACGGCATCAGGTCGGGGGTGAACTGGATGCGGTTGGCATCGAGCCCCAGCACCGTGCCAAGCGTGGTGACGAGCTTGGTCTTTGCCAGACCCGGCACGCCGACGAGCAGCGCATGACCGCCGGAGAGAATGGCGAGAAGTGTATTCTGCACCACTTTTTCCTGACCGAAGATGACCTTGGAGACTTCGCCGCGAATGGCGGCGATGTCGGCCAGCGCCTTCTCCGCCGCGGCGACGATCGCCTTTTCGTCCAGGGTTTCGGTGGTGTTCATCACGCCCATATGGCTCTCCTCAAAACCCCGCCGCAGCGGCTTTTAACGTTCAACCTTCCTATTGGAATACAGGAGGGATTTAGCGCTGCCTATAGCTTATTGCCACGCTTACCGCTGACAAGCATCCTTTAAATGACTATCTCGTTACCCATGTTCCTTTATTGCATAATTGGCAAAGCAGGGCTCGAATATGGCAGATGACAGGATTAATGCGGCAACCGATGCGGCAGGGCTTGCGGCACTGATTTCCCGCGCCAGCGAGCAGGTCGGCGACAAGCCGCGCGGGCCGGCCCCGGTCGAGAAATGGAACCCGCCTTTCTGCGGCGATCTCGATATGGAAATCCGCGCCGATGGCACTTGGTTTTACATGGGTACGCCCATCGGCAGAGCCCCGCTTGTGCGCCTGTTTTCAACGGTTTTGCGCAAGGACGAGGACGGCAAGACCTACCTTGTAACCCCTGTGGAAAGGGTTGGCATCCGGGTGGTCGACGCACCCTTCATTGCCGTCGAGATGAGCGTGAGCGAGAAAGAGGGCGCGCCGCTTTTGACCTTTCGAACAAATGTTGGTGATGTGGTGGAAGCTGGGCCTGAGCACCCGCTGCGCTTCACCACTGGCGGCGAAAATGATGAGCTGAAACCCTATCTCCTTGTGCGCGGGCGGCTCGAGGCTCTGGTGTCGCGTGCGGTGATGTATGATCTGGTGGAACTCGGCGAAGTGATCGAGGTCGATGGCCGCGCGATGTTCTCGGTGCGCTCCGGCGGTGAGGTGTTTCCTATCATGCCGGCGGATGAATTAACTAAAGCATCTCAATGAGAATGAGGTTGGCGGAAATGTTTCTCTCCTCATTCCTGTTCCCCGGATCAAGTCCGAGGACGTCACGGGAATCCAGCCAGCCCAGTCTTGGACTGAAAGAGCCTTCCCGTCGCGCCGACGCACGACGACCGAATCCCTGTCACGAGCACAGGGATGAGGGAGATCCACGTTGACTCCCGTTGCCAAAATTCAAGGTGCAATCTTCACGGCTGCGGACTTCCGGCGGCGGGTACTGGAAGATGGCGCGGGCGTTGCCGAGCGCGAAGATCGCGAAGCGCGAGACATCGGCGATCACATCCTCAATCCCGGCGTTCAACTGTCCGGGGATGGTATTCGGCTGAAGGACGCGGCGGTGCTGGTGCCGGTTATCGATGACGGCGATGAGGCCAGGGTGATCTTCACCCAGCGGACAAAGACATTGCGAAATCACTCCGGCCAGATTTCCTTTCCGGGCGGCGGGATCGATGCGCAGGATCGCTCACCGGAAGACGCGGCACTGCGAGAGACGGAAGAGGAAATCGGGATGTCTCACCATTTCATCGAAACGGTGGGGCGGATGCCGGATTATATCTCCGGCACAGGGTTTCGCATCAAGCCGGTCCTTGCCGTCGTCAGGCGCGGCTTTACGCTGACGCCGAATCCGGCTGAAGTGGACGAGGTCTTTGAAGTGCCGCTGTCCTTCCTGATGAACCCGGCCAACCACAGCCGAGGCAGCCGGATGTTTCAGGGGAGAGAGCGGTTTTTCTACGAAATGCCCTATGGCGAGCGCTACATTTGGGGCATTACGGCGGGCATCGTGCGCAGCATTTACGAGAGGTTTTATTCATGAGCGGCATTGCCGGGCAGAGCTGGTTTTCCAAACCCGGCCTTCAGCGGATTTTTTCGCTTCTGAACGCCGATGGCGGCGAAGTGCGCGTGGTGGGCGGGGCCGTGCGCAATGCGCTGATGGGAATGTCGGTCGGCGATATCGACATGGCGACGACCTTGCCGCCGCAGGACGTGGTGGAGCGGGCAAAAGATGCCGGTATCAAAGCTGTGCCGACAGGGATCGAGCACGGCACGGTGACGCTGGTCGTCGATGGCGAAGGTTATGAAGTGACGACGCTTCGGCGCGATGTGACTACAGATGGACGCCACGCCGAGGTTGCTTTCGGCACAGACTGGCAAGAGGACGCCGAACGCCGCGACCTGACGATCAATGCGCTTTATGCCGATTCGTCGGGCGAGGTCATCGACCTGATCGGCGGACTTGCCGATATCGAAACCAAAACCGTTCGTTTCATCGGCGATGCGGAACGGCGCATCGCCGAAGATCACCTGCGTATCCTGCGGTTCTTCCGCTTCTTCGCCTATTATGGCTCCGGCCGCCCCGATGCGGATGGTCTACGGGCCAGCGCGCGTGCCAAGGACAAGCTCTCGACGCTTTCTGCCGAACGGGTGTGGAGCGAAATGAAGAAGCTGCTTTCAGCCGACGATCCATCGCGCGCACTCCTTTGGATGCGGCAAGCCGGTGTTTTGGCGCAGGTGCTACCGGAAACGGAGAAATGGGGCATCGACGCGATCCACGGTCTGGTCGCCACAGAGCAGGCGCTTGGCTGGAAGCCAGACCCGATGCTGCGGCTTGCCTCTATCATGCCACCGGTTGCCGAGCGGGTTGCTGCTCTTTCGAGCCGGCTGCGCATGTCCAAGAACGAGGCTGCTCGTCTCGATCAATGGGCAAAAGCCCCAGCAGTCGATCCGTCGCTTGCCGAGACTGCGCTCGATCGTCTCCTCTATCGACAAGGGGTTGAGGGCGTGAAGACACGATTGAAGCTCGCTCTTGCTTCCGCGAGGGCGGATCTTTCGGCGGGAGACGCGTCGATGCAAAAGATAGCGCGGCTCTCCACGCTTCTTACTCGTGCCGAAAAATTCAATAAGCCTGCATTTCCTTTGAGCGGTGCGGATGTGCTCGCAGCAGGTGTAACTCCTGGTCCTCAGGTGGGGGAAGTTCTCTCCGAACTTGAAATCGGGTGGGTGGATGGCAACTTTGCTGCCGACCGTGAGACGTTGCTCTCGCGTCTGGCGACGAAGCTGCAGCAGCGCTCATAAGATATCCCACCCCGAACAACGTCCGGGGTGATGCATGATCAGGTGCGTCGGAGCTTTTAGGCTTCGACCTGGTTTTCGTCGCGAATACGGGCCTTGATGTTCTCGACCATGTTCTCGCGAATGGTCGTTTCGCCATGCGCCTGGCGCATGTGCTCGACGCTGCGGCGTACCACTTCAGCGTCTTCATCGGCGCGGGTGTGCCATTCGCAACCGGGCACCAATGTTCCACATTCGAAAAGTCTCATTACAGCCTCCCTATATGGATTGTCGGCTGACGCTGCCACTGCAGCCAGCCATACCGTTCAAACGGGTGCGGGAAGGTAATGTTCCGGATCAAATCGCGCCCCGCATGGTGCGAGGCGCACACGCATGACGTGCCAGCTTCAGCCCTGTTCAGGCAGAGCCCAGCAGGCGAAGACAGATGAGGAGGCCGCTGCGGGGCCAGTTGGCTCGGCTACCGTGTCGTCATTGGCGGCATTTTCATTGGCCAGCTTGCGCTTCACCTGCTCAACATAGAACGACAGCGGCAGTTCGCGATCTCCCGTCTCGCGCATTTCTGCCGCCAGTCGCGCGATCAGTTCTGATGTTGGGACGATGCGCGGTTGTGCGCCGTTTACCGTAGAAATGGGCATGCTGTTCGAAGTCATCATCACGATATCTCCTCCAGTCCATCTAGGACTCACAGATTATCACTGCCCCGAATTTGCGGTAGGGCCAATTTTTCAAAAATTGACCCTTTACGCGAAAGAAGATCAAAATTTTCGTGATTGTTAGTTGAGGCCGGAAGCGGTGGGAGGCAGCCTGCCTTTCTGTCGGGCATCGGCGCGCCACAGTTTGCGCCTAGCATCCACAGTTTCAAGGTGTTTGTACTTCCCCGCAGAAAATTTCGGCCAATCCAGCGCCATGCCATTTCGGACCATCTCGGCAGACAAATCTCTGCCATCCGGCAGAAAGCACTCGGCAACGACGCGATCATAGGAGATTTCAGGTCTGATGTGTGCCGTGATGACCTGACCTTTGCAAAGCTGCACCAGCGACCATTTTGATTGCTTGCCGTATGGGTGATCCAACTCAGGCGCATCAATTCCAGCCAACCGGATGTGAGTTTTATCGATAACGATGGTGTCACCGTCGACGACCCAGCATTTACCTTGGAGCATCTTAGCTGGCACGCTTGCCTGCGAGTCTACTTTAGGCGGTAGCACCGCCTCTGGTGCCGAGATGATAACAAGTGACTCTTTCCGACGGGTCGGCGTTCTCTTTCGCCTAAACAGCAACCTGAACAAAATTCGGTAGATACTCATTTTTCCCTCGTCTCGCATCTCGCAAAGGCAGGGGCATTGAGAGACGGACGTCCAATCTCTTTCAATTTTACATTGAAGGGAAGAGGGGACACAATCTTATTTTAAGCTGATGAGCTGCCCCCTTGTGAGCACTAAGGCCAGCGCACCACGGGTGGAAGAGACGACAAGATCGACTCGACGTTGCCGCCGGTCTTCAGGCCGAAGATCGTACCGCGGTCGTGCAGCAGGTTGAACTCCACGTAGCGGCCGCGGCGGATCAGTTGTTCGTCGCGATCCTCTTCCGTCCAAGGCTGGTTGAAGTTGCCGCGCACGATCTTGGGGTAGGCGAGGTTGAAGGCGCGTCCGACATCCTGGACGAAGGCGAAATTGGCATTCCAGCCGCCCTTGTCTTCATCCGGGTGCAGCCAGTCGAAGAAGATGCCGCCGATGCCGCGGGGTTCGTTGCGATGCTTGAGGAAGAAGTATTCGTCGCACCATTGCTTGTAACGCGGATAGTCGGCGACGGCATGGCGGTTGCAGGTGATCTCGAAGACCCGGTGAAAGAGCTGCGTATCGTTGTCTTCCTGGGTGCGGCGACGGTTAAGCACCGGCGTCAGATCGGCGCCGCCGCCGAACCAGTGGCTGGTCGTCACCACCATGCGCGTGTTCATATGCACAGCCGGGACATTGGGATTGACCGGATGGGCGATCAGCGAAATGCCGGACGCCCAGAAGCGTGGGTCTTCGTCGGCGCCTGGGATCTGCTTGCGGAATTCCTCGGAAAATTCGCCGTGGACGGTGGAGGTGTGCACGCCGACTTTCTCGAAGACCCGGCCTTCCATCATCGACATGATGCCGCCGCCACCTTCTCCTTCGTCGCGCAGCCATTTCTTCTGCACGAAGCGCCCTGGCGGCTGATCGGAAAGCGGACCCTGAAGCTCGTCTTCAATGGTCTCGAAGGAGGTAACGATCGTATCGCGCAGGCTCTCGAACCAGGCTTTGGCGATCGCCTTCTTGTCCTCGATGTCGTCCGGCAGGCCCTTTGGCAAAACGGGGCGTTCCATATCCGGTCTCCTTCATGCGATTCGATGTTGTTCTGACGATTTAGAGCATTTCGATGAGAAGTGTGTAGCGGTTTTGCGCGCAGTCATGCGTCCCACCAAAAGGTGATCGCCGTCTGTTGCACATGCGATTTCGACTCGCCAAGCGGGCAGTGGCGCACTATCTTTCCAGCATAAGAGGTATTGGCATGACGAAATTTACCGGACCGCCACCGCTCGAAGGCTTGAAACGCAGGATCGCTGCCCATCGGCGCGACCGCGATGGGGGTGTGCCCAAAAATCAAAAGAGCGGCATGTTCGTGCGCCAGACCTTTTGCATGACGCGGGCGGAAGCCCGTGCCAAGGCAAAAGAATGGTTCGAGGAATATCCGAAGGCCGCTTACTGGACGGAAGTGGAGAGCTGGCGGCAGCTGGAAGGCGACCAGATCGAGTTCACCATGCGGCGTTTGCCGTCTGCTGATTGAACGACAGGCGCTGTTTTTGCTGAGCTCTCCCCACCCACTGCCGTCATCCTCGGGCTTGACCCGAGGATCCACACCCTCCTGAAAGCGTTGTATAAAGATGGATCCTCGGGTCAAGCCCGAGGATGACGGCAGTGCGAGGGGGCTTGTCCCAAAAAAACCTGCTAAATCTTCACGCCCGCGTCTCGGCTGTGCGCAGGCGGCTCTCGCCCAGCACGCCGCTCTCATCAAGGATGGGATGTGCTACGGAGACGATATGGGCGTTGATGCGCTTGAGGTCTCGCAGCATGTCGAGATGCAGCGAGCTGGTTTGCAGGCTTTCCATCAGGCCGTCGCGCAGACGTTCCAGATGACGGCCTGACGAGCGCTTTTCGAGGCGGCGGATATCGATCTTGATTTCCATCAGCCGCCGGGCAAGCGACAGGTCTCCAGTGACGAAGATGCTTTGCGCCGCGCGCAGGTTTTCGATGGTCATGTCGAAGAGCGTCTTCAACTCATCGTAGCCTTCATCGGAGAACTTGAAGCCGTTCAGGATCTTCTTGCGGATTTGTTCGCAAAGACCCTTCTCGATGATGTCGCCCATATGTTCGAGATTGATGGCGTAGTCGATGACCGTGATTGAACGGCGCGCATCGTTTTCGTCCAGCCCCTTCCGGCCAAGCTGCGAGAGGTAGATCTTCACCTCCTGCTGCAACTGATCGACCTTTTTCTCCAGCGTCGCGATCTCAGCAAGTGGCGCCAGATCATTGTGTTTGAAGGCGTTTTCGGCGCGGATCAGCATGCGCTCGATCGTATCGCCGATGACGAGGACTTCGCGTGTGGCATTGGCCAGCGCAACGACCGGCGTGTCGAGCGCCTCCTTGTCGAGAAAGCGCGGGCCGTCGTCGCTTAGCACATCGCTTGGCACGACTTTTGCCATGAAGTCAGAGACGAAGCCGGAAAGCGGCCATGCGACGATGGTCAGCAGAATATTGAAGATAAGGTGCGCGTCGACTGGCAGCATGCTTTCCGACAGCGGCAGTTGTTGCAAAGCTATCGCACCATAGGAGGCGAGCGGCATCGCGATGGCGCAGCCGATCGCGCGGATGACGAGATTGCCAAGCGTGATCCGTCGCGCGGCGGCCGGGCCGCTCATGGTCGCAATGACCGGCGGGATCGCGCCGCCCAGGTTGGCGCCGAGGACGAGAACGATGATCAGTCCCGTAGAGAGGATGCCTGCGGAGGAGAGCGACAGGATCAACACCACCATTGCGAGGCTTGAGGAGGAGAAGAACGCCATGGCAGCCGATAGAAGCAGCGCCACTGGCCAGGCATCGTCCAGCAGGCCGATGAAGGCGCCGAGTGCCGGTGAGGCGCGCATCGGCTCGGTGGCACTGCTCAGAAGATGCAGGGAGAGCAGCATCAGCCCGACCCCGACCAGAGCGGTGCCGCCGCCCTGACGGGCATTGGAGTTGCCCTTGCGCAGCACGATGCCGGAGAGGATGAGGAGCGGCGAGAGCCACGCGACGCCGGTTGCGAAAATCCAGGCGGTAACAGCGGTGCCGACATTGGCGCCGAGAAGAACGATCTGCGCCATGCGCGGGCGGATCAGATCACGCTCGGCAAAGGAGGCGACGGTGAGGGCTGTCGCCGTCGAACTTTGAAGTGCGATGGTGGCGATGAAGCCAGAGGCAAAGGAGCGGGGGCTGTTTCTGGTGCTCGTCGCCAGGATGGTTCTGAGTTTGACGCCGAATGCACGCGTGACGCCGTCCTTGACTTGCGTCAGACCGAAGAGCAGCAGCGCGACTGCTCCGAGCAAATTGACGATAACGATGGTGGATTCCATGAGCGGCCACTCCTTTCCGTCTATTCGGTCATGATCGAAGAATAGCCTTGCGCGAAGTCTTCCTTGCCGAGCGGCTGAGACGGAGAAGAAGAGATCGTGCGGGAAATCTTTCGTTGGCTAACCAACATAGGGAGGAAAAGTTCAGTGGTACAGAAGTTTCTGAAACAATCTTTTCAGATCGCCGGAAAATTTATGACCAAAATGTTTGACGAAGAACTTCGCCGGTGATCATCGCTGCCGACATGGCGACGTTGATCGAACGCTGGCCTTCCACCATGGGGATCAGAACCCGCTCATCCGCCTTGTCATGCACGTGGTCAGGCACGCCAGCGCTCTCGCGACCAAAGAGCAGAATATCGTCCGGTCGGTAATTCACCTTTGTATAGGGCAGGGCAGCCTTTGTCGAAGCCAGGATCAAACGCCGCTCAGAGGTTGCGCGCCACTCTTGAAATCGTTCCCAATTGACGTGGCGAGTGAGTGCAGCAGCGGCAATGTAATCCATTCCGGCGCGCTTCAGGTTGCGGTTGGAAATGTCGAAGCCCGCAGGCTCGATGATATCGACGCTGATGCCCAGACATGCTGCAAGCCGCAGGATCGTGCCGGTATTGCCTGGAATATCCGGCTGATAGAGAGCGATCCTGATGTTGGACATGATGACGTTCCTCTTTTCGATGAGGTGGAGGCGGTAGCATGGAGGCCGTTTCGTGACCAGCCATACGTTGCCGCGGCTGTCACTCAAACGCCACAACCTGAACCACACACGACACAATCTTGGATTTGCAGCCGTTTACGTCTGGTCAATGATTATCTTTTGAGCTAAAAGGCCTCATCTTCAACACCAGCCATAGGAGGTTCAGATGAATACGCATATTCGATATCGCCTCCCGGCCTTTGTCGTGCCGTTTCAGGCCTAGGTGTTTCTCTGCGGATCTCCCGCATTTTTCCGATTTAAGATTTCGTCATGTGGCTGTTACGGCCACGTTCCATGTGTTTTCCCGTTCTGGCTGTGGCGCTTCACGTCCGTTGCGCATGTCCTTTCGGGTTTTTCTATTCGGAGCTTAGCCTCATGTTTGGCTGGTTTGAAAAACGACTTGATCCATTTCCTTCGTCCACGCCGTCGACACCGCCGAAGACGCTGATCGCCTTTATGTGGCATTACGTGAAGCCGGCATGGCCTTGGCTTCTTCTGCTCGGGCTCATGTCCATGGGCATCGCGATTGCCGAAGCCATGCTGTACAAGTTCCTCGGAAGCATCGTCGATTGGCTTTCCACCGCCAACCGCGAGACCTTCTTTGCGGATGAGGGCTGGCATCTCGTCGGCATGGGTGCGCTCGTACTGATCGCCTTGCCATTGATGGGCGCGATCCACACGATGACCATGCACCAGACGCTGGCCGGCAATTTCGGCATGATCGCGCGCTGGCGGATGCACCGGTACCTGCTGCGCCATTCCATGACCTTCTTTGCCAACGAGTTCGCAGGCCGCGTTTCGACCAAGGTCATGCAGACCGCGCTCGCCATCCGAGAAGTGGCGTTGAAGATCATCGACGTTTTCGTCTATGCGATCAGCTTCGTCATTTCGATGCTGTTCATGGTCGCGGCTGCCGACTGGCGTTTGGTGATCCCACTGCTCGCGTGGCTCGGTATCTATCTGTGCATCCTGACCTATTTCGTGCCGAAGCTCGGGCGACTGGCGCAGGAGCAGGCGGATGCGCGCTCGATGATGACAGGCCGCATCGTCGACAGCTATACCAACATCTCCACGATCAAGCTGTTCTCTCATGCGGGGCGTGAAGAAGTTTATGCGCGCGAGGGCATGGACGTGTTCCTCGGAACGGTTCACCGCCAGATGCGCAAGATCTCCGGCTTCAACATGCTGATCGACATCAACAATGCGGTCGTCATGTTCTCGACCGCGGGTCTTGGTCTGTATTTCTGGATGCAGGGTTCGGTCACGGCCGGTTCGGTCGCGATTGCCATCAGTCTTGCGATGCGCGTGAACGGCATGTCGCAGTGGATCATGTGGGAAGTGACAGCGCTGTTTGAGAACATCGGTACCGTTTATGACGGCATGTCGATGATGACCAAGCCGCACGATATCGTCGATGCGGCCAACGCACCGACCCTGACCGCCCACAAAGGGGCGATCCTTTTCGACGACATTCGTTTCCATTACGGAAAGAACAAGGGTGTCATCGACGGGCTGACGCTGGACATCAAGGCAGGTGAGAAGGTCGGTCTCGTCGGGCGCTCCGGTGCCGGCAAGACCACGCTGATGAACCTTCTGTTGCGCTTCTACGATCTGGAAGGGGGCAGGATCACCATCGACGGACAGGATATTTCGAAGGTGTCGCAGGACAGCCTGCGAGGTCTGATCGGCGTGGTGACGCAGGACACATCGCTTCTGCACCGCTCCATTCGCGATAACATCGCCTATGGTCATCCCGGTGCGAGCGACGAGGAAATCATTGCTGCCGCCAAACGCGCCAATGCCTGGGAGTTCATTGAAACGCTGGTGGACATGCATGGCCGCCAGGGGCTCGATGCGCAGGTCGGCGAGCGCGGGGTCAAGCTCTCCGGTGGTCAGCGTCAGCGTATCGCGATTGCGCGCGTGTTCCTGAAGAATGCGCCGATCCTGATCCTCGATGAGGCAACCTCGGCGCTGGATTCGGAAGTCGAACAGGCGATCCAGGAGAACCTGTTCGCCCTGATGGAAGGCAAGACGGTGATTGCGATTGCGCACCGGCTGTCGACCCTGACCGAGATGGATCGCCTGATCATTCTCGACAAAGGCAAGATCGTCGAGTCCGGGACGCATTCCGAACTGGTGGCGCATGGTGGCATCTATGCCGATCTATGGCAGCGCCAGTCGGGCGGCTTCATTGCCGATGAGGAGCCGGAGATGAAGGAAGCTGGCGAATAGGAATCCCCTATAACTTGATGCCAGCATAATCAGTATATTGAAGTATTTGGTCCCTGCATCATCATGTGGGGACCTTATTACTTCAAGTGTCTACTCGTTTCTTGATGTTTATCAATAACATTATCTTTAAGAATCACCCGTAATAGTAGTCACAGAGGTCTGTATTTGACTATCTGTTCTACTATCGGGGGTATCATGCGTATGTTCAGCATGAAAATCAAACTGCTCTTGCCAGCGCTCTTCACGCTGTTGATCGTCCTGGGAGCTATTCAGGGCGCTCTCGCCATCTATTCCATGAGCGTGATGGAGGAGGAGGGCGCAAGGCTTGCGAACCGGCTTGAGCGCACACTTCTCATCGGCGACATGGATCGAAGCTTTGGCGATGTTCGCCGTCAGTATGTCGTTCTTCTCAGCGCCAAAACGCCAGACGACGTTCAAAAAGCATCCGTACCGCTTCAGGCCGCCATCACGGCGCAGCAGACTGCCTTCGATGCCTATGGTTCGACCGTTGTCGTTCCTGAGATGAAGCGCGTGTTCGCCGAGCTCTCATCCGCTGTTGCCGATTACGAGAAGGCGGGCAGCGAATTCATCAGCCTTCTTGCCGCCTCCAAAGTGGATGAGGCGATGGCGCTGAGGACCGCGCGGATGAACCCCGCGGCGGAGGCCTCGACCAAGGCCATCAATGCCTTGATTGCCGCGAACAAGGTCATGGCAAACGAATCCTATCATCACCTGCAGGACGCGTCGTCCCTCGCTCTGAAAGCCACGATCACAGCCCTCATTGCGGTGAGCATCATCGCTATCGGGGCGGCACTTCTATCTCTTTTCCGGATCGCGCGGCCGATCACCGACATTACCGGGGCGATGAATGCGCTTGCGGGCGGCGATACCGTGAGAGATATTCCCCATGGGCAGCGCAGCGACGAGATCGGCGAAATGGCCGCCGCTGTGTCCGTCTTTCGCGCCAATGCGATCGAGCGTGAGCGGCTTGAGAGGCAGGCGGAAGCCAATCGCAGTCTGAGCGAGCGTGAGCGCTTGGCGCGAGAGGAGCAGAAGGCAAAGGAAGCCGCAGACGTAACCTTTGCGGTGGACGGTCTTGCCGATGGCTTGAAGCATCTCGCCGATGGCGACATGACCTTCCGGCTTGAGACACCCTTCGTCAGCCAGTTGGATGGGGTGAGGCTGAACTTCAACGAGTCAGTCGAAAAGCTGCAGGCGGCGCTTCGCTCGGTCGGCGAAAACGCGCGGATGATCGACGCCGGTGCCAATGAGATCCGCTCGGCGACCGACGATCTCTCCAGGCGAACCGAACAGCAGGCCGCATCGGTTGAAGAGACGGCTGCAGCGCTTGAAGAGGTGACGACGGCAGTGAAGGATTCTGCTGTCAAGGCGGGTGATGCCGGGGAATTGGTGGCGAAGACCAGAGCCGGTGCCGAAAGATCCGGTGAGGTCGTTCGCAAGGCCGTGACCGCCATGACCGAAATCCAAAACTCGTCCAACGCGATCAGTAACATTATCGGCGTGATCGACGACATCGCCTTCCAGACCAATCTGCTTGCACTCAACGCTGGTGTGGAGGCAGCGCGTGCGGGCGAGGCGGGTAAGGGCTTTGCCGTCGTGGCTCAGGAAGTGCGCGAGCTCGCCCAACGCTCTGCCAGTGCTGCCAAGGAAATCAAGGCCTTGATCACCAAATCCGGTGAGCAGGTGCGCGACGGCGTGACACTGGTTGGAGAAACGGGACAGGCGCTGGAAGCGATCGTGGCGGAAGTTCAGGAAATCAACCGAAACGTGGCAGCTGTCGTCGCGTCTGCCCGCGAACAGTCTACCGGCCTTTCCGAGATCAACTCGGCCGTCAATCAGATGGACCAGGGCACGCAGCAGAATGCATCCATGGTCGAGCAGTCAAGTGCTGCGACCTACGGTCTGGCAACGCAAGCGGCCTCGCTGATGGCACTTCTCTCGCAGTTCAAGCTGGAGGGTGGTGCGCCAGTTCGCGTCGCCCCACAACTTGTGCAGACATCCCAACAGCCAGCACAACAATCGCCCGTGAGAGCGCTCGGACAGAAGCTCGCCTCGGCCTTCCCGTCGAGGGGTCCAGCGGCGGTTGCCGTTGCCCAGGACAATTGGACTGAGTTCTGACGATAGCCTGAGATGATCGATCCAAGGGGCGGGAACATCTCCCGCCTTTTTTCATTTGAGGATTGTGTCGCTGAGGCCAAGCACGCTTCCCTGCTGGGCTGACGCATTACCGAAATATAATCTGCCCTCTTCTTTGCCCCTCTCAAGAATCCGCCTATACAATCAATATGATCATCACCCGTGTTTTCCGCTATTTTGAAAACTGGATCGAGCCCTTCGCCCGCAAGGACGATCTGAGGCCACCGGAAAGCACCTTCGGCTTCATCTGGTTCTACCTTCGGCAGGCTAAGGCGCCGTTCTTTGCCATGCTGGTGCTGGGCGGATTGACGGCGGCGATCGAAGCTGCACTCTTCTGGTTCGTCGGGCGGCTGGTGGATATTCTCTCCACTGTCAAACCGGGTGATGGCTGGTCGGGGCTGCTTTCCACTCACGGCTACGAACTGGTCGGCATGCTGTTCCTGATCGCGGTGGTGCGCTTCGTCGTCACCATGCTGACTGCGCTTGTCGATCAGCAGATCATCACGCCGGGCTTTTACAATCTGGTGCGCTGGCAATCCTACATGCATGTGGCGCGGCAATCGCTGAGTTTCTTCCAGAACGACTTTTCCGGCCGTATCGTCACCAAGGTCTGGTCGGGCGGGCAGGCGGCCGGCGATCTCGTGACCTCGCTGATGGAAAGCGTGTGGTTCGTCGGTATCTATTCCGTGTCGATGCTCTTCCTGATCGGCGGGCTGGACTGGCGCCTCGGCCTCGTCGTTGTCCTGTGGGTTGGCATCTTCTCCATGCTGGCGCGCTACTTCGTGCCCCGCATTCGATTCCATTCGAGAGAAACCGCAGAAGCCGCCTCAATGCTGAACGGGCGTATGGTGGATGCCTATAGCAACATCCAGACACTGCGCCTCTTTGGCCGCGATGATGCCAATGACCGCTATATGCGCCAGGGGTTCGATACGTTCCAGCGCACCACCATGACCTTCACCCGGTTCATCACTGGCGTGAGAGCGTCGATGGCGCTGCTATCGGGCATCATGATCACCTCGATGGCCGCACTGTGCATCGATCTTTGGCTTTCGGGCAAGATCAGCTCGGGCGCCGTGGCCTTTACGCTTGCTCTGGTGCTGCGGCTTAACTTCCTGCTCGGACGGTTGATGACGCAGTTCAACGGCATTATGCGCAATTTCGGCACGGTGCAGAACGCTGCCGAACTGATCTCGCAGCCTATCGGCCTTGTCGATGCGGCCGATGCCAAGCCGCTCAAGGTGATGACGCCGAGCATTCAGTTCGACGACGTCAGCTTTCACTATGGGCGCGGCAAGGGTGTCATCGATCACCTCAACCTTACGATTGCTCCTGGCGAAAAGGTCGGGATCGTCGGGCGCTCGGGTGCTGGCAAGTCGACGCTCGTCAATCTGCTTTTGCGTTTTTACGACGTGGAGCAGGGGCGCATCCTGATCGACGGACAGGATATCGCGCATGTGACCCAGGAGACGCTGCGCGCCCATATCGGCATGGTGACGCAGGACACCTCGCTTCTGCATCGCTCCATTCGTGACAACATCATGTTTGGCCGGACGGAGGCGAGCGAAGAAGAGTTGCTCGAAGCCGCGCGGCGGGCGCAGGCGGATGAGTTCATTGCGCGTCTGGAAGATCAGCGCGGTCGCATGGGCTTCGATGCGCATGTGGGCGAGCGCGGCGTGAAGCTTTCCGGCGGACAGCGTCAGCGTATCGCAATTGCCCGAGTGATGCTGAAGGACGCGCCAATCCTTATACTGGATGAGGCGACGTCGGCGCTGGACTCGGAAGTTGAGGCTGCAATCCAGAACAATCTCGACGCGTTGATGAAGGGCAAGACAGTGCTGGCAATCGCGCACCGTCTGTCGACGATCGCAGCACTGGATAGGCTGGTGGTGATGGATGCCGGGCGAATTGTCGAGCAAGGCACACATGGCGAACTGGTGGCAAGCGGCGGGCTTTATGCGGAGCTTTGGGCGCGCCAGTCCGGCGGTTTTCTGGATGCGGAAGACGTTTAAGCACCTCCACCCGCTTAAGAACTAATGTGCCGTAAGCCTTTGTCTTCAATCGCTCTGTCGACTTATTCCGCAGAGATCATAAAGTCCGCAATCAGCCCGTAGTGGTTGGAGCCCAGATTGTCGGGCAAGCGCTTAACGCTGATCAACGTCGCAGGCTTGCGGGCGAAGACATGGTCAATGGCAATGCCGAAGCGACCGGCTTCAATCGGCCATGTCGCGGGTTCCCAGCTGACTTTCTGCAACTGCGCATTTTCCATGAAACGGCGCATATCCGGAACCACGCTGGCGGAGTTGAAGTCGCCACCGAGAATGACTGGCCCTTTCAGGTTTCTCAGCGACCGCGCCAAGTTGAACAGTTCGTCACTGTGGTACTCATCGAAATAGGGCTTTGTCAGATGCGCCTGCGCGAGATTGAGCGTGACGCCATCCAGGTCTATCTGTGCAAAACCGGAGCGCTCCGGACTGACAAAGCTCAGCGTGCCGATCCTGGTATTGCGCAACGGGCGCTTGGACAGCATCAGGAGATCGCAGGACGATGTTCCGGTGCCGCAGCCAAGGCGATAGGGGTAGGTCTGTTGCAGGCGCGGCAGCACGCCACGAACAGCGCCCGCTTCCATGACGTAGACCACGTCCGCCTCTGACGCCAGGATGGCATCGGCGATTGATTCGGCGCTCCTGCGATTCTCTCGCAGCACATTGAATGACATCAGGCGAAAGGGTTTGGCTCCAGCTGTATACTGGCCGTCCGTCGCAAAATCATACTGCATCGAGACCGCGTGCGCGCAGAGCACGAGCGACCAGATCAGAAGCGCGATGAAGAGGCGCGAGCGCAGGAAGATGAGGCAGATGACGCAGGCAATAGCGGCCAGCACTGCGATGTGCAGCTGAAAGCTGGTGACGAAGGCCAAAAGCCAAAAATCTTTGATATATCTGATACTTATTGAAAAAAGAGCTGCGATGATCGCCATCGAGGCGATGCAGGTGAGCCGTGCTTTCACGCGTAAATTCCCGTCTTCTCGCGCTCCCGAATGTCGCTTAGCACGGGCCATGCCCGCACACAATGTTGCACGATAGACAGCCAATCGCGAAAAACGGATGAAAAAGATGCGGCCCGAGGCGAAATTACGGCAGCTTTGTGTGCTTTCCTCTTGCCAAAGTCGAGCATATTTTGCGATCACACATATCAAGCGCGATTTTGTCTTCGCGCAAGCATGGCCGAGACCCTGGGGATGGAGTTTGTCTTGGATCAAATCGGAGCGGGAGGACTCATGCGATTTTCAACGAAATTAGCGCAGAGGATGGTGTAGCGGTGAGCGAGCACGTAAATGACCATGACGCGTCGGGTGAACCCACTCGTCGCGATTTTCTTTACCTTGTGACGGGTATGGCGGGTGCTGTGGGCGCCGCCGCCGTTGCTTGGCCTTTCATCGACCAGATGCGCCCCGATGCATCCACGCTCGCACTCGCTTCCATCGAGGTCAACGTCGCCAGCGTCGAGCCTGGCATGTCGCTGACCGTCAAATGGCGCGGAAAGCCGATCTTCATTCGCAACCGCACCGAAAAGGAAATTCAGGAAGCCAACGCCGTCGAGCTGGCTCAGCTGAAGGACCCTGTTGCCCGTAACGCCAACCTTGCGCCCGATGCACAGGCCACCGACATCGACCGCTCGGCCGGTCAGGGCAAGGAAAACTGGATCGTCATGATCGGCTCCTGTACTCACCTCGGCTGCGTTCCGCTCGGTCAGGCCGGCGATTTCGGCGGATGGTTCTGTCCCTGCCATGGCTCGCACTACGATACGGCGGGCCGCATTCGCAAAGGTCCGGCGCCGGAAAACCTGCATATTCCGACCTTCGCATTCACATCCGATAGCGTGATCAGAATCGGATAAGGGGACAGATGAAATGAGTGGTCATTCCAGTTACCAGCCATCGACCGGCATCGAGAGATGGGTCGATTCCCGCCTTCCGCTTCCGCGTATGATCTATGACAGCTTCGTAGCCTATCCGGTTCCGCGCAACCTGAACTACGCCTACACTTTCGGCGCCATGCTTTCCGTCATGCTGATCGTCCAGATCCTGACGGGCGTGGTGCTTGCCATGCATTATGCTGCGGAGACGACGGTTGCCTTCACCTCCGTCGAGAAGATCATGCGTGACGTGAACCATGGCTGGTTGTTGCGCTACATGCATGCCAATGGCGCGTCCTTCTTCTTCATCGCGGTTTATCTGCATATTGCCCGCGGTCTGTATTACGGTTCCTACAAGGCTCCGCGCGAAATCCTCTGGATTCTCGGCTGCGTCATCTTCCTCCTGATGATGGCGACCGGCTTCATGGGTTACGTTCTGCCTTGGGGCCAGATGTCCTTCTGGGGCGCAACGGTTATCACCGGCTTCTTCACCGCTTTCCCGCTGGTCGGCGAGTGGATCCAGCAGTTCCTGCTCGGCGGCTTTGCTGTCGATCAGCCGACGCTGAACCGCTTCTTCGCGCTTCACTATCTGCTCCCCTTCATGATTGCCGGTGTCGTTATCCTGCATATCTGGGCGCTGCATGTGACGGGCCAGACCAACCCGACAGGCGTTGAAGTCAAGAGCAAGACGGACACGGTTCCGTTCACGCCTTACGCAACGCTGAAAGATGCGCTCGGCGTTTCGGTCTTCCTGATCGCCTATGCCTGGTTCGTCTTCTACATGCCGAACTTCCTCGGCCACCCTGACAACTACATCATGGCGGATTCGCTGAAGACGCCGGCTCACATCGTGCCGGAATGGTACTTCCTGCCGTTCTACGCCATGCTGCGTGCCATCACCTTCAATGTCGGCCCGATCGATTCCAAGCTCGGCGGCGTTCTGGTGATGTTCGGTGCGATCGTCGTCCTGTTCTTCCTGCCGTGGCTAGATACCTCCAAGGTTCGCTCCGCCGTGTATCGTCCTTGGTACAAGCTGTTCTTCTGGATCTTCGTTGCCAATGCCATCATGCTCGGCTGGCTCGGCTCGCGTCCAGCAGAAGGTCTCTATGTGACGATGTCGCAGTTGGGCACACTCTACTACTTCGGCTTCTTCCTCGCCATCATGCCTCTTCTCGGCCTGTTCGAGACGCCACGGCGGATCCCGAATTCGATCACCGAGGCCGTTCTCGAAAAGAACGCCAAGGCGACCACAGATACGCCTGCCGGCGTGAAGATCTGAGTGCGGGAGACAATGATGACAGTAAAGAAGCTTGTAACGGGCATCGCGCTCATGGCCGTCCTCGGCGGGTTTACCGCTACGGCGGCAGAGGAAGGCCACGGCGATCTCGCGGCGGAAACGACCCATGCGATTGCAGGCGGGCACTTCCCCATCCTGAAGCCGCATGAGGAAACCTGGTCGTTTGCCGGTCCCTTCGGCAAATATGACAAGGGTCAGCTGCAGCGCGGCCTGAAAATCTACAAGGAAGTCTGTTCCGCCTGCCATTCCATGAACCTTGTTTCTTTCCGCACGCTGGAAGGCCTTGGCTATTCGGAAGATCAGGTGAAGGCTTTCGCTGCGGAATATGAAGTGCAGGACGGTCCGAACGCAGACGGTGAGATGTTCACCCGCAAGGCCGTGCCATCCGACCACTTCCCATCGCCCTATCCGAACAAGGAAGCGGCTGCTGCCTCCAACGGTGGCGCCGCCCCTCCGGATATGTCTCTGCTCGCCAAGGCGCGTGGTGTGGAACGCGGTTTCCCGCAGTTCATCATCGACATGATCCCGATCGTCGGCGGTTATCAGGAAGGCGGCCCGGATTACATCCATGCGCTGCTGACGGGATATCAGGAGCCGCCGGCTGGCATCAAGAACCCAGATGGTTCGGATTACAAGGTTCCGGAAGGAACGCACTTCAACCCGTATTTCGCCAGCGCCACATCGTTGAAGATGGCTCCGCCGATCAGCAACGATCAGGTGACATACGATGACGGCACGCCGCAGACGCTTGAGCAGTATTCGAGAGACATCTCGGCCTTCCTGATGTGGGCCGCAGAGCCGCACCTGGAACAGCGCAAGCGCACTGGCTTCATGGTGATGGTGTTCCTGTTCATCTTCACGGCACTGCTCTACCTCACGAAGAAGTCTGTTTATTCGCGCAAAGAGCACTGATAGCTTTTAGCAACTGCGTTTTACGGCCCCCACGGTCTTCCGCGGGGGCCTTTTTATTGAATTGCAACGGCTGGCGATCCTTGAGGCTTGCGATCTACGCTTCAAGATTTACCGTTCGTCCGTCGCCGCAGAACCTTTCGACACTGCGCGCGACCTGCTGTGGGAAGGAGCTATGATGGCAAGGCTTCGTCAAGGAGGTTGTCTGTGTGGCTCGATCCGCTTTGAGACAAAGGCTGAGCCGCGCAATCTTCACACCTGTTCCTGCGAGATCTGTCAGCGGCACTCAGGCGCGACCAGTCTCTCATGGGCCGAGTTCGACAGGGACGATGTTCTTTGGGCCGGTCCGGGCGGTACACCATCCACCTATCGCTCCTCCGATTATTCCAGCCGCGCCTTCTGCGCCGCCTGCGGTAGCACGCTTGGCGCGATCGACGACGATCCGATCATTGCGCTTGTCTGGGCAAGTTTCGATGACCGGGAGGATGAGGCGTTGGTGCCCGTCTCGCATTCCTTCGAGGATGTTTGCCCGCTATGGGCAAAGCTACCGGGCATGACGACCTCAGAGTGAAAGCCGTTCCTTTTTCGTTGGTTCGCGGACATCAACTTGATAAGGTGCCGCCACCCTCCAATTCGCCATCTAAAGTGGACATATCATGACGACCATCGCCACGGAACTTGCTGCCGCCATTCGCTCGATCAACGATTATCCGAAGCCCGGCATCATCTTTCGCGACATCACCACGCTGCTTGGCAATCCGCGCGCCTTCCGTCGCGCTGTCGATGAACTCGTTCATCCCTATGCCGGCACCAAGGTTGACAAGATTGCCGGCATCGAAGCGCGCGGCTTCATTCTGGGTGGCGCCATGGCGCATCAGCTTTCCACTGGTTTCGTGCCAATTCGCAAGAAGGGCAAGCTGCCACATACGACTGTGCGTGTGGCCTATAGCCTCGAATATGGCGTAGACGAGATGGAAATGCATGTGGATGCCGTACAGCCAGGCGAGAAGGTCATTCTGGTGGATGACCTGATTGCGACCGGTGGAACGGCTGAAGGTGCCGTGAAGCTCCTTCGGCAGATGGGCGCCGAGATCGTCTCGGCTTGTTTCGTCATCGACTTGCCCGATCTTGGCGGCCGCAAGAAGCTGGAAGAGCTTGGCGTCGAGGTGCGGACGCTCGTGGAGTTCTCCGGGCACTAATTGGAAGGTGGGGCACGGGGCCGTGCTCTCTATAGATGGTCCGTCGCGCAAAACCTGCTGTCTTGCGCGACGTGGCGTGAACTCTATTCGAACTCCAGCACCTTGCTTTCGAACGTCACGACAAGCTGGCCGTGCTGGTTGACGCCTTCATTCAGCGTTGTGTTCAACAGCAGGCCCGGCCGCGAGGCGAGGGGGCGGGCGGCGAGCAGAGTGGCAAAGTAGGTGACGTCGTCGCCGGCGTAGACCGGGTGCAGCCATTTGAGGTTGGCGATGCCGGGGGAGGGCCCGAGCTTAGGAGGCTCGATGCCTTCGCGTGTCAGCCGCTTCACTTCCTTCGTCCAGTAGCTGAGGAAGCACTTCATCCACGATGCGCTCGTCTGCCAGCCGGACGCGCAGAGGCCTTCGAAGACGGAGTTCTTGGCGCCGTCTTCGCTCAAGTGAAATGGCTGGGGATCGAATTTTTCCGCATATCGGATAATGGATTCAGCCGAAAAATGGATCGTGCCGAGTTCGAGCTTTTGGCCGACAGGGTAGAGCTCGGTGAATTTCATGGGGTCGCCTCCCTGGAGGTTGCCAGCATGGCATTCAGTTCGACGATGCAGACGGTTTCACCATGCTGGTTCTGCAGTTCATGGCGAAGCTTGACCACGCCCCGGTCTGGCCGGGATTTTGAGACACGCCGCTCCACGACCTTGGATGTACCGCTCAGCGTATCGCCCGCCAGAACAGGCTTCTTCCATTCGACGAAATCGACTCCGAGGCCCGCCTGCGGATCGGACTTGCCTATGTAGCTATCCACCGCCATGCGCATCAACATGCCGCAGGTGTGCCAGCCGGAAGCGGCGAGTCCACCCAGAATGCTGGCTCTACCGGCTTCCTCTGAGAGATGCATGGGCTGCGGATCAAACTCCTCGGCGAATTCGATGATCTCCTCCGCCGTCACGGTTTTGGGTCCAAGCGGAAAGCTGCGCCCAGGCGCAAAATCTTCGAAACTGTATTTCACGAGCTAACTCCTCCGTCCCGTGATGCGTAGAGCCTGAACCGAAGACTGAAAGCGTTTCGGAGCGACGATGTCTGTCACATTCCTCTGCGTCGAGCTTCAAACACACTCTGGATGCAAGCTAACGCAAATGTTATCTTTACGTAAAGGTCAGATTGCTCACGGGCTGATGAAAGTGGGTAATAGATGAGAGTCGGAAGCGGCAGGTAATAGGTGTCGTGGACGTCGATACCGCTGTAGAGGCTTGCTTTGCACGCCCCCGTAAGCCTCCACAAAATTGACGTTCAAGCGGAGGACGGCACGACGCATCGTTGCCGTCCAAGAGCCACGGGTGTTGAACCACCCGCAGCAGAAATCCGATCAGGTATTGAAGCGGAAGTGGATGACGTCGCCGTCTTGCACGACATATTCCTTGCCTTCATCGCGCCCCTTGCCAGCTTCTTTGGCGCCGACTTCGCCCTTGTAGGCCACGTACTCGTCATAGCCGATGGTGAAGGCACGGATGAAACCGCGTTCGAAATCGGTATGGATGACGCCGGCGGCCTGCGGTGCTTTGGTGCCACGAACAATGGTCCAGGCACGGCATTCCTTCGGGCCTACGGTGAAGTAGGTGATGAGGTCGAGGAGGTGGTAACCTGCGCGGATCAGACGGTCGAGACCCGCTTCTTCGAGACCGAGCGCTGACAAGAACTCCTTGGACTCGTCTTCCGGCAGCTGTGCGACTTCGGATTCGATCGCCGCGGAAATGATCACGCATTCCGCACCTTGCGCCTTTGCCATTTCGGCAACAGCCTTGGTGTGTTCATTGCCGTCAACGGCATCGGCTTCCGCCACGTTGCAGACGTAAAGGACTGGATGCGAGGTCAGAAGGTTGAGGCCCTTGAGGACTTCGATCTCATCGGTGGCAAGCGTCTTCAGCAGGAGGCGAGCTGGCTTTCCCTCATTCAAAAGCTTGATGACGGCTTCCATGACAGGAAGCTGTGCAAGCGATTCCTTGTCCTTGGAGGTGGCGCGCTTGCGGGTCTGCTCGACGCGGCGCTCCAGGCTTTCCAGATCGGCGAGCATCAGCTCGGTCTCGATCGTGTCGGCATCGCCGACCGGATTGATACGGCCTTCGACATGGGTGATGTCGTCGTCTTCAAAGCAGCGCAGAACATGAACGACGGCGTCGACTTCGCGGATGTTTGCCAAGAACTTGTTGCCGAGGCCCTCGCCCTTCGACGCGCCACGCACCAGACCGGCAATATCGACGAAGGAGATGCGGGTCGGGATGATTTCCTTCGAGCCGGCAATGTCGGCCAGAATGCGCATGCGCGAATCCGGGACGGCCACTTCACCGGTGTTCGGCTCGATGGTGCAGAAGGGATAGTTTGCCGCCTGTGCCGCTGCCGTTTTTGTCAGCGCGTTGAAGAGGGTAGACTTGCCGACATTCGGCAGGCCGACGATACCGCATTTGAAGCCCATGGCTTAAAACCTGTCTTTAACTTTTGAAATTTTCGTTGCGAGCCTTTTGCGGAAACGCCGAAGCAAGGTCAAGCCTTGTTGCAGCAAAGGGCGAGAAATCCGCCCTCTTCACCCTACATCGCTGGCTGTCCGTATCCGAACCAGGCCGATATCAGTGCCCAGCCACCATAGACGATGGCAACTGAAAAGAGCACCGATACGACCGCGAGAACCAGCCCGCCGAGAAGGGCAAGATCGTCCTTTTGTGCCAGCGCCAAGGCGATAATCAGCACCGTGATGCCAGGCAGCATGTTGCCAAAGGGGATCGGGAGCGCAATGATAACGGCCATCAGAAAGATGACGATGCCGATAAACGCCGGTCCGGCAAAGCGCGCCAGCATGTGGCCGCGTGGTTTCAGCAGCGCTTCCAGCTTCTCCAACCGTGGGGCTGCCTTGTCTGCCGTCAGCTCGATGATCGATCGTGAAACGGAAAGCCGTCCGAGCACGCCCGGAAGAACGAGCCTTCGCGCCCGAAACATCATCTGCAGCGACAGGATGGCAAGCGCCGTGCCGAAGATCATGCCAGCCGGAATGCCCGGCGTCGGGATGATGGCGGGAATGGCGAAGACAAGCAGCACGAAGGCAATGGCCTTGTCGCCAAGTCGATCCAGCAGACAATCTAGCGTCACACGTTCTGGGAGGTCATGTGGCAGACGCTTGAGCGCTGCCGCCATGCTTTGATGGGCCGCTTCCTTATCCATGGAGCGCCCTGTTCGGGAAGATCACAATCAAATGGCCGATATTGGTCATGCGCAAAGAGATGGTGAGGTCGCGCTGTGTTTCAAGGCGCCATATGCCTCAATCCTGCGTCATGCTCCCGCCTGATCAGCGGCAGAACGTTTCTATTCAACAATGAAAACGCTCTAGACCCGGCGACGACTTTTGTCCTCAATCCTTCTTGCCGAACATCTTCTTCAGCATCTCGGCCATGGGTCCGGTCTCCGGCAGTTTTTTCGGCTGCGTGTGGTTTCTCGCCTGGTGGATGTGGGATTGTGCTGCCGGCTTTGCCGCTTTGGCGGGCTTCTCCACTTCGCTCTTTGCGCCTGTCGCAAGAGCCAACTTATTCATAAGCTGGGAGTCTTCACCCTTCACCAGCATGGCAGCATTATCGGCAATAGCGTCGAGAAGGGGATCGAGCCAGGTCTTGTCGGTCTTGGCGAAATCGCCGAGCACGTGACCATGCACGCGGTCCTTGTCTCCCGGATGGCCAATGCCGAGCCGTAGGCGGCGATAGTCCTTGCCACAGTGGGCGTCGAGAGATTTCAAGCCGTTATGGCCACCATGTCCGCCACCGATCTTGATGCGAGCGCGCCCGGCGGGGAGGTCCAGCTCGTCGTGGATGGCGATGATGTCGCCGGGCGTCAGCTTGTAGAAGCGCATGGCTTCGCCGACGGATTCGCCGGACAGGTTCATGAAGGTCAATGGTTTCATCAGCAGGACCTTCTCTCCCGCGATCTCTCCTTCGGAAATTTCCGCTTTGAACTTTCTCGACCAAGGCGTGAAGGAGGGCAAGCGTTGCAGGGCATCGACAGCCATGAAGCCGATATTGTGCCGGTTGCCGGCATACTGGTTGCCAGGGTTGCCGAGGCCAGCAATGATGATCATGGACGAAATTCCGTTTCACTCAAATCGATAGACTTCACCAACGCGAAACGGGGCGGGTGTCAACTTCTTTATGCGTGCGCCAAGCGGTTAGTCGCTGATGATCAGACCGTACTTCTCGTAAATGCGTCTCTGGGTACCATCGGCGATCAGATCGTCGAGCACCTTCTGCATTTTCTCGATCAAGCTGTCCGGCACACTCCTGTTGCAGGCAAGACCAAGCCTCTGCCGGCTGAAGGTGATAATCTCTTCAAAGTCGTTGGGGGGAAGGTTCTTGAGCGCGCTTTCCGACATCGGCATCAGGTCGATACGGCCTGCGGTGAGCTTTGAGAGCGTATTGTTGAAATCTGCGCTGATATCGATTCGGGAGAAGTTCATCGAGCGGAGCAGGGCTTCGGTATAATCGTTGCGCTGCGTTCCGACGGTATACTGTTTGGCATCCTCCAAGGTCTTGATGTTCATGACATGCCCCTGACGCCCGACCAGAACATTGCGATCGGTGTGGATGGGAGAGACCCACTTGAAGCGCGGTTCGCGCTCCGCGGTGCGAGCGGCTGCGAAGACGCAGTGCATGGGAGACGTCTCGGCCAGCGTAATTGCGCGCGCCCAAGGCATTACGGTCGCTTCATATTGTGTGTCGGTGCGCTCCAGAATGATCTTCAGCTGATCCCAGTAGACACCGCTTGGCTGCCCGTCGGCATCGCGAAGATTATAGGGCGGATAATATTCGGTCGATAGAAAGAGCTTCTCAGCGCTTGCCGACGTTGCCGCCAGCATGCAAATCGACAGACCTATCGATACAAAAATTGCTCGGAACACTGCTTCCCCTCCCACAGCGTTTATTGTGCAGCTTTCAGTCTTTCTCCGTCCTCCAACGGGACCCTATAGGCCTCAATCAAAGACTGTATCGCGCGCGGTCTGGAAAACAAATAGCCTTGGCCGCAATCCACGCCGATCTCTTGCAGCATCGTCTTCTGTTCTTCGGTCTCGATGCCTTCGGCAATCACCAGGCAGTTCATCTTGTGCGAGATCGCGCTGATGCCTTCGACCAGCATTCGGCTTCTCTTGCTGATGTCGGGCGCGTCATTGCTGATAGAACGCGTGAAAGACTGGTCGATCTTGACGATATCGACAGGGAAGCGGTTGAGGTAACTCAACGACGAATAGCCCGTGCCGAAATCATCGAGCGCAATGCGGCATCCAAGTAGGCTGATAGCATTCAAGACGGCGCGCACCTGCGGATCGTCATGCATCATCACCGCTTCGGTGATCTCCACCACAAGGCGCTGGGGCAAGATACCGTAGCGGTGCAGCAGACCGGCGATGCGTGTCGGGAGACCGGCTTCAAACTGCTGGGCGGAGAAGTTGACGGCGACATAAGCCTTTTCGAGACCAGGAACATCCGAGATTTCGGCGAGGTTGCGGATGGAATGTTCAAGCACGCGGTTCCCAAGCCGCTTGATGCTGCCATTCTCCTCTGCCACGCGGATGATCGGGCCGGGCGGCAGAATGCCTTTACGCGGATGGTTCAGGCGCATCAGGGCTTCGAAGCCGCAGGTCGTGCCCGTCTGCATGTCGAGAATGGGTTGGAAGTGCGCTTCCAGCCAATTTTCATCGATGGCGAGTTCGATTTCCTGCTCGATTTCGGCCCGCTGACGTGCCTCGGTCATGATTGCGGCGTCGAAAATCTGTGCACCATTCTTGCCGGCACGCTTCTTGGTGTACATGGCAAGATCGGAATGCTGCAGCAGTTCCGAGGCGCTCGCGGCATGTTCAGGATAGATGGCAAGACCGATGCTGGCGCTGAGGCGAATGCTCTGGCCATCGACGATGAAGGGATCGTTGAACATCGCGCCGATCTTGTCGCAGAGTTTCAGCGAGCGTTCCTCGGCGTCCGATCCTGCCAGCAGGAGGGCAAACTCGTCGCCGCCAAGCCGCGAGGCTGAGTCCAGCGGATCGAGAGCAACTTTCAGGCGGCCAACGAACTGCTTGAGAACCGCATCACCCGCAGCGTGGCCGAAATTGTCGTTGATGCCCTTGAAGCGGTCGAGATCGATGAAGAGGCAGGCAAGCTTCGTCTCCGCCGCATCGGCGTCCAGAATCTTCTGGTCCAGCATCGCTTCGAAACCCTGGCGGTTCAGGAGCCCCGTGAGGTGGTCGGATATGGCCTGGAGGCCGTTGCGCTGTTCGGACTGGCGAAGCTCGGTGACATCGGTCATCACGCTCAGCACATCCGCGCTGGCCTCCTCAAGACCAGTCTCCAATGTCTTCTCGGCGATCAGCACATCCATCGAGCGCCCATCCGCGCAGATGAAGCGGACTGTGACTTCAGCCGCGTAGGATTCATCATTATGGTCAGACGGGCGGTTCTGATGACGCTGGCGAAAATCTTCGCGATCATCGGGGTGGAGAAACGCTTCAAATGCGCGGCCAAGCGCTTCCTCGCGGCTGTAGCCCGTTGCCTTGACCCAATAGTCGCTGACCGCTGCAACGCGATTTTCCGGATCAAGTGAAAACAGCATGGCAGGGGTGCGGTTGTAGATCTCGGTCGTGCGCCGATGCGCGCGTTTGATCTCGTGCTCTTCCCGTTCGAGCTGGGTCTGCATCTCGTTGAAGCTTTGGGCGAGCCGTCCCATCTCGTCGCGGGAGCGCCAGTCCACATGGTGGCGTGAGCCCAGCCTGCGGGTAGCCTCGATCGCAGCCGTCAGGCGCAGAAGCGGGCGCATGATCATCATCCGGTTACCGGCAATGGCGGCGCCGAACACCGTCAAGATTGCCAGAATGAAGATCGACAGAAAGGAGAGCTCGATACCGTTCAGCGAAGAGAACAGGCCGACATTGCGGAAGAAGATCTTGATCGTCCCGACTTTGGTTTCGCCGTCGAGGTTCTTGTAGAAAATATCGCGGCTGATCGACGACATATCCTCGCTTCGGGGTCCGCTCGATGTCTGGGTGACGTCGAGCTGGCCGAAACTGTCCTTGACCCGGACCATGTAGATTGCAGGATCGGTGATCAGTGTGCCGGTAATCTGGTTGATGCTCTCATCGTCGAGATCCCAAAGAGGACGTCCGAGCGCCTGAGCATTGGCGACGATGAGGATTTCAAGCCGGTCTGCCTGGGATGAGATCGCGGCATTATACGAGAGTGTCAGCAGAACCGTAAAAAGCGGTGCGACGATAGCCAGCAATGCGCCGGATACGATCGCCAGAAATCGCCTTTCTACCGAATGGGTCATCTGCCCCTCTTGATCCTCAAAAGCTCCTGTTCAAGCGGTAAAAGCTCAAGCGCCGTAGGACGTTTTCGATTGCGCGAGGGCCTTTTCCAGCTGCGGTTGTAGAGCCAAAGATTTGAGTTATCGTTTCGGAGAATGCTTAATCATTTCTTGAACGCGACACAGTTCAGGAAAGGCGCTGATGCCGGGATTGAGTCGTGCTTAACACGCAAAAAAGCCCCGCAGCTTTCGATACGGGGCTTCTTGAAAAAAACCGGACAGGTCTTATTCGGACTTGTTTTCGTCTTCTGCAGCGTCTGCTTCTTCAGCAACAGGTGCTTCGTCTTCAACAACGTCCAGAACCGGCGGTACGATCGTTGCAACAGTGAAGTCGCGATCGGTAATCGTCGGCGTAACCGCCTTAGGCAGCTTGATCTGCGAGATGTGAACGCTGTCGCCGATCTTCAGACCTTCGAGGTCGACGGTGATCGCGTCCGGAATCTGGTTCGCAGGAACGGTGGCTTCGATCGTGTGGCGAACGATGTTCAGAACGCCGCCGGTCTTGATCTCGGACTTCTCTTCATTGATGAAGTGAACCGGGATTTCGACGGTCACGTTCGAGTTGGCCGAAACGCGCAGGAAATCCACGTGCATCGTGAAGTCACGAACCGGGTCCAGCTGGTAGTCCTTCGGCAGTACCTTGTACTTCTGGCCGTTAACGTCGATCGTTGCGATCGTCGTCATGAAGCCGCCGCCGTGGATACGCTTGGTGATTTCGTTGGTCGAAATCGCGATAGAAATCGGGGCCTGCTTGTCACCATAGATGACAGCGGGAATCAAACCGTTGCGGCGAAGTTCACGAGAGGACCCCTTACCAACTCGTTCGCGCGCCTCGGCCTTGAGCTCATAAGTTTCTTTGCTCATGGCATTTCCTTTTCGAGGTTATATGGAGAGTTCAAACCGGCATTGCCTGGCAGGAACTGGGGCGGCGCACGCGCCAACCCGACCGTGTTGCCTCCAAGGGTGTCTACACGGATGCGCGCGCTATAGTATAAAGTCTTCGTAAACGCAAGGCCGTGCGAGCGTTCCGTTCGATCACGCGTTCCGCTTGGATCGTGACCTGCCTGCGGCACCACATGCGACTATTTTACGGTTGAAAGCATGGCGCAACGGGCGCACCATAACAGAAGCTTTGGGAGGAGCCTATGTCGAACGACGCCGCACATGCCCATCATGTCTATGAAAGCGCCAACCGTTCATCGGCTGCCGCAAGTTCCTCAATCGTCGCCTCCTGGCGGCGTTGCATGACGATGCATCATCTGGCGCCGGAGGAAAACCGCAAGCCGATCTTTCTTTCGGAGGCGGAGTTTCGCAGGGCGCGCGACGAGGCCTTCGATCTTCTGGCGGAGAGTGCCGACGAAATCGACCGCATCTTTTCGACCGTCGGCAGGGCCGGCTGCTGTCTGCTTTTGACCGATGCCAAAGGTGTGGCGCTTGAGCGGCGCGGTGCTGCGGGTGACGATGACGATTTTCGAAAGGCAGGGCTCTGGTCCGGTGCGCTGTGGAGCGAGGCGAGTGTCGGCACAAACGGAATCGGCACGGCACTGGCTGACGAGCGGCCAGCCGTAGTTTACCGCGATCAGCACTTCTTCAGCTCCAACATCAATCTCTCCTGCACCACGGCGCCAATCCGCGATCATCGGGGCCAAGTGACGGGTGCGCTCGACATATCCACCTGCCGGGATGACATCAACGAACTGACATTCTCCATGGTGACGCAGACGGTTCGAGATGCCGCACAGCGCATCGAGGGCAACCTGTTTCGCCGCGCCTTTCCAGGCGCGCGCATCCTGATCGTGCCGTCAGCGCAATCGACGATGCTGTCACTGTTGGCCGTCGATCAGGACGACATCATTCTCGGGGCAACGCGCGCCGCGCGGCTCGCACTGCGTCTCGATGACGCGAAGATTGCACAAGGCATCCCCGCATCGGATGCGCTCAAGGAAGAGCGGCACGATAAGGGGAGTGACTTGATGGAGGCAGAACGTGCGGCTCTGAGGCGGGTTTTGGCGCGTACGAACGGCAACGTCACCCAGGCGTCCGAACTGCTTGGGATCAGCCGCGCCACGCTGCACCGAAAGATGAAGAGGCTCGCGGTGCATTGAACTGGACGCGCTCGCCTTGATTGCTAAGGCTGTTGTCGCAGATGTGAAACACTGTGCACTGCGGAACGGCCTAATGCCCCTTTGATTTGCCCGATTATCGGCACACCCTCCCGACACGCGATCGTCCAATGATCGTCGTTCATCAGGGAGGATGAAAACATGAACATCCAGGTTCAGCACAAAGCGGGTGAAACTCCGTTCAAACTGAAATACGGCAACTATATCGGCGGCGAATGGGTGGAGCCGAAATCCGGCCGCTACATGGGCAATATCTCCCCAGTTACCGGTCAGAAGATTTGCGAAGTGCCGCGATCCGATGCCGACGATATCGAAGCCGCACTTGATGCCGCGCATAGGGCGCGCGCAGCCTGGGGGCGCACCAGTGTCACCGAGCGCTCCAATATTCTTCTCAAAATCGCTCAGCGGATCGAGGATAACCTCGACCTCATCGCTCGGGCGGAAACCTGGGATAACGGCAAGCCGCTTCGCGAAACCACCAACGCGGATATTCCGCTGACCATCGATCACTTCCGCTATTTCGCAGGCTGCATTCGCGCGCAGGAAGGGTCCATCGGGCAGATCGACAATGATACCGTCGCCTATCATTTCCACGAGCCCCTCGGCGTAGTTGGCCAGATCATTCCCTGGAATTTCCCGATTCTGATGGCGGCGTGGAAGCTTGCGCCGGCACTTGCTGCCGGCAACTGCGTGGTGCTGAAGCCGGCCGAACAGACGCCGGCGTCTATCCTGCTCGTCATGGAGCTGATCGAGGATCTTCTGCCGCCGGGCGTCGTCAACATTGTCAACGGGCTGGGCACCGAAGCCGGCAAGCCGCTGGCGCAGAGCAACCGTATCGCCAAGATCGCCTTTACCGGCTCGACCTCAGTCGGCAAGGAGATCATGCGCTACGCAGCCGACAACATCACCAATATTACGCTGGAACTTGGCGGCAAGTCGCCGAACGTATTCTTTGCCGATGTGATGAATGAAGACGATGCCTTTCTCGACAAGGCGCTGGAAGGCTTTGCCATGTTCGCGCTGAACCAGGGCGAAGTCTGCACATGCCCGTCGCGCGCGCTGGTGCATGAATCGATCTACGACCGCTTCATGGAAAAGGCGCTGAAGCGGGTGCAGGCGATCAGCCAGGACGATCCTCTGAATGCCTCCACCATGATCGGTGCGCAGGCGTCGCAGGAACAGTTCGACAAGATCATGAGCTACCTGGAGATCGGCAAGAAGGAAGGCGCGAAGGTGTTGACCGGTGGCGACAAGAAATCGCTTTCCGGCAATCTCAAGGACGGCTTCTACATCCAGCCGACGATCTTCGAAGGCAACAACAAGATGCGGGTCTTCCAGGAGGAAATCTTCGGTCCTGTCGTCTCCGTCACCACCTTCAAGACGGTGGAAGAGGCGATCGAAATCGCCAATGACACGGTCTATGGCCTTGGTGCCGGTGTCTGGAGCCGCGATACCAACCTGGCATACCGCGCAGGTCGCGGCATCGAAGCCGGGCGTGTGTGGACCAATTGCTACCACGCCTATCCGGCAGGGGCCGCCTTTGGTGGTTACAAGCAGTCGGGCATCGGTCGCGAGACCCACAAGATGATGCTCGATCATTACCAGCAGACCAAGAACCTGCTGGTCTCCTACAGCCCGAACAAGCTAGGCTTCTTTTGAAAGGCTTTGATGAGACACCGGCGGTGCTCCCGCCGGTATCGTAGTCCGCTTCACGCGCTGAACTCTTTATTTCGAGGCGCTTCGAATTGACGTAATGGTGTCATTAATCAGGCGCATATCGTCCTCGTTCTTTTGAGCGGTTCGATATGCGCCATTTCTTTTTTCATTTTTCGAAAGTCATTTTCTTATTCAGGTGGTGCCACCTATGAGTGGAATCGCTGGACATTTTCAAGGTGCCGACGGCACTCACCGATTCGAGACGGATAGGATGCAATGGGGGTCAATTGCGCTCTTCTCAGTCCTCGGCGTCACCCTGTTCCGCATCGTCTGTCTTGCCTTCAACCGCACCGATCTCTTTGTCGATGAAGCGCAGTACTGGCTGTGGAGCCGGGAGTTGGCGTTTGGCGCCTATTCCAAGCCGCCGCTGATCGGCTGGATCATTCGCTTGACCACGTGGATGACGGGCGGAGAGGGGGCGTTCGACATCCGTCTGGCGGCGCCCATCATGCATGCGATGACGGCTGCCGCGATGTTCTATCTAGGGCGGATGATCTACGATGCGCGGATCGGAGCGCTTGCCGCGATCACCTACATCACGTTGCCGGGCGTCTCGCTTTCCAGCCTGTTGATTTCCACCGATACGCCGATGCTGTTTTTCATCGTCATATCGCTGATCCTGTGGCGCAAGCTTGCGGCAGAGCGTGAGAACGGCGGACCACTCGGCTTGATGCTGGCGGCAGGGCTTGGCTTTGCAGTTGGGCTCGGCTTTCTGTCGAAATACGCCATGGCCTTTCTCTTTCCCTTCGTGCCGCTGGCGGCAGTGCTGGACAAAGGCTGGCGGGTGCGGTGGTCGCATGCTTTGCTGGCTGGTCTCGTTGCCACGGCTGTGGTTGCGCCGAACCTCTGGTGGAACTACGCGCATGACTTTGCCACCGCACGTCACACGGTGTCCATAGCCCATTGGAATGCCGCGGGGCTGAACTTCGGGTCGGCTCTCGGCTTTTTCGGTGCACAGGCTGGGGTGGTCGGTCCCTTCGTCTTCATTGCCATGCTGATGGCCCTGCATGACATGAGAGCGCCGACGGTTCGCTCCCTCTGTGTGCTCAGCATTCCGCTTCTCCTGCTGATGACGGCGCAGGCCCTGATCTCGCGCGCCTTCGCCAACTGGGCCGTCGGCGCCTATGCAGCAGGCCTCCTGCTGGCAACACCGTGGCTTGCGGCACGGCCGCATTGGCTGCAGGCGTCGCTCATTCTCAACACCGTTGTCGCAATCATCCTGCCGCTGCTCACCATCTTCGGCACCGACTTGCGGCTTCCCAATGGCGATCTGGCATTGAAGCGCTATCTGGGCCGGTCTGCTCTGGTATCCACAGCGATTGCGGATGCAAGAAGGTTAGGCGCTCACGTCCTCGTCGCGGACGATCGGTCGTTCCTGGCGGAAATGTTCTATCAGTTGAGAGACGATCATCACATGTCAGCGCGCGCGTGGAGCGAGGGTGCTGAGCTTCCGTTCAGTCACTATGCGCTTCTCTACCCGCTGCAGCGGCAAGAGGCGGCCAACGCGCTTCTCCTATCGCGTGCCGACTCGCTTCCGGGCTGCATGAAGGATGAGCCGGCGCAGGCTCAATGGGTTGCGACCGCCGGCTTTATGGAGCGTGCCACGGTCGGTCTCTGGAAGATTCCAGCCTCCTGTCTCGAAGGCGTGAAACATGGACCATGACATCCTCCACATGCGCCTCACCATCTGGCTGACCATCGCAACGCTCTGCGCGGTCATCGTCTTTGCGGCTTTCCCTTTTCTGGACCTTAGAACCTCCACCCTCTTCTTCAACGGACAGGCAGGCGACTGGGTGGGCCGCAGCCCCGACTTCATGTTCTGGAGAGATGTGTTGCGTCACGGCGGGGAGGTCTTTGCCGTTACCACTTTTCTCATCTTCCTCGGCAACATCCTGATTGGCCGCACGCAACAAACCGGCTGGCGCGTCTGGGCGTTCATCTGGGGCAACACCCTTCTCTGCGCAGGACTGCTGGTCAATGGCATCCTGAAGACCTGGCTCGGCCGCGCGAGACCGGACGTTATTCTCGAATTCGGTGGCGCACAGACATTTACGCCGGCGTTTCAGCTCAGCAATCAGTGCTTCAAAAACTGTTCGTTTTCATCCGGCGAGGCGGCGCTGATTGCAAGCGTCGTGCTGCCGGTCTGCGTTCTGCTCTGGCCGCAACTCCCGCGTATGGGCAGGGTCGTCTGCACCGCGGTCGCTGCCTTGCTGATTATTGCAACAGCTGCCATGCGCATGGCCGCTGGGCGGCATTTCCTCAGCGATACGATGATGTCGATCCTCTTTGCCGCACTGACGACGCTCGTTCTTTACCGTCTTCTCGCAATTGGACGGCATCGGCACGTTCTCGGCGTCCGGCCCGTCGTCCTGGACGTGTCGGTTATCCTTCGCCGATCGAGTTCTCATGGGGTTGGGTTTGCGAAGATCATGCTTAGCCAAATCGGACAGGTGGCGGCGGGGCTTCCGATGCGGATTGCGAAGGAGCGACCACTGTTCACACCGAGCCAGTCACGGGTTGCTACGGACTAGCAACGCGCGGGCTTCAGCTTTGAGATGATCGAAATGCTTCGACGTTTTAGTCGAAGAGGCCCGAAACCGACTGTTCCATCGCGGTGCGGTTGATCGCTTCGCCAAGCAGAGTTGCCGTGGTGATCACGCGGATATTGTGCGCGGACTGGACTCCGGTCGTTGGCTGGATGCTGTCGGTGATGACGAGTTCGCGCAGTTTGGAAGATGCCACGCGGGCGACGGCGCCGCCGGACAGAACGCCGTGAGTGATGTAGGCGGTGACGCTGGTCGCGCCGTTCTTGAGCAGCGCTTCTGCGGCGTTGCAGAGTGTGCCGCCGGAATCGACGATGTCGTCGATCAGAATGCAGTCCTTGCCGGAGACGTCACCGATGACGTTCATGACTTCCGATTCGCCTGGGCGGTCGCGGCGCTTGTCGACGATGGCGAGAAGACAGTCGAGACGCTTGGCAAGCGCGCGAGCGCGGACCACTCCGCCGACATCTGGAGAAACGACCATGACGTTATTGGTGTCGTAGTGTTCCTTGACGTCACGAGCGAGGATCGGCGCGGCGAAGAGATTGTCCGTCGGGATATCGAAGAAGCCCTGGATCTGACCAGCGTGAAGATCGAGCGTCAGGACGCGATCGGCACCTGCTTCGGTAATGAGATTGGCAACGAGCTTTGCCGAGATCGGTGTTCTCGGACCGGCCTTACGGTCCTGGCGGGCATAGCCGAAATAGGGAAGAACGGCGGTGATGCGCTTTGCCGAGGAACGACGCATGGCGTCGATCATGATCAGCAGTTCCATTAGATGATCGTTTGCGGGGAAAGATGTCGACTGGACGACGAAGACGTCCTCGCCGCGTACATTCTCACCGATTTCTACGAAGATTTCTTGGTCCGCAAACCGTTTTACTGTGGCATTTCCCAGGGGAACATTGAGATACTTGCAGATCGCTTCGGCCAGATGCCGGTTCGAATTGCCTGCGAAAACCTTCATGGGTGCCGCCTGTTTTCCATGCCATCGCTTGAGCCCGGGATTTTAAGTCTGTTCCGCGGCCAGTGCGTCGTTCAACGGGAAGGAATACCCGGCCCAAAAGGGGCGCCGGACATGCCGTTTTGCCATGGGCGCCTTAATAGCGCTGTTGCCTGTGAATGCAATAGGCGGAACCGCGTTACCCATGATTTTCGTGAAAACTTTGTGACTCGACTGTTGTCAAATGTCTCTTCAATCGATTGGATTGGCCAAGCTGTTTTCGACCGAGACTTTATCCACGGCTGCTCTGCCGCCACGCCTGGTAGTCATCCAGCGTCTTGGCCGCGATCTTCTGCATGACGCCATCCGTGACCGCTGACCACGGGTCGCCGCCGCGCGATGCCACTGCTTCCTGTCCCTGGAGGCGATGAAGCCGAGCACCATTGGCGTCGAGGATGTCCCAGACATAAACGATCGTCACCTTGCCGCCATCTTCGAAGGCCGAGAGGTAGCCCTTCAGGATGTTGTTGGCAGAGGTATCGGCTGAAGGCAGGATCGTCAGCCCCTTGGCGCGAGCTTCGGCGCCCAGTTGTCGCGATAAAGGGGTGACGGCTTGTACCGGCGCGCCGATGATCGGCAGGAAGCGGATGCTGGCAGCGCCGGATGGGGCGAGTGCCGCGGTTTGATGCTGCGGTTGAGCCGCAGACGGCTGCTGAGGCTGGCGGTTGACCGGCTGACCATATTGAACGCCGCTCGTCATCGCTTGCGCCTGCGCCTGCAATGTGTTCTGCGGTGCATAGGCCGGCACCTGTGGAGCAACACCGGAACCGGAGCGATCCGCGGCAGCGGCCATCTGGTCGAGATCGCCCTGGTTGACAGGAGTGGATGGCGCTTGGCTGTGCCCGACATTGACCTGCGGCGTCAGCGCATCGCTGGTGTTGCAGGCAGAAAGAGCCAATACGAAGGCCGGAACTGTAAGGACCGCGCCGAGCCGCTTCATGCCCTGTATCTCTTCATCATTGGCTCCGTCCTCCCCAGGATGGTGCGATTAAAGTGCGGTTTGGGTTTGGAGTCAAACCGCCCTCAGGCCGTCAGCATGTCGAGGCTATGACGGGATAGCGACTGCGGCGCACCCTCGGTCGTCACATAGGTCTGGCCGAGCGTCATCGCGATGCCGGCGTCGCTATCCATGATGATCATGTGGACGAAGAGCGTCATGTTGGGCAGGATTTCCTGCGTGTTTCCCGCATAGAACATCTGGTGCTCCATCCAGGACGGGGAGAAGCGCGCGCCAAGCGAGTAGCCACAGGCATTGAGCCGGTGGCGGGTCAGACCGCGCTCATCCATGATCTTCGCATGGACATCGAAGACGTCGCCGAAGGTATAGCCTGGGCGAAGGACCTCTTCGATGGCGCGCATGTTTTCTGCGCAAGCATTGTAGAGTTCCTTGTGGCGGAACTCCGGTTCGCCGATGACGACGGTGCGCATCATCGCGGCATGATAATGCGCGCTTGCACCTGCCCATTCGAGCGTGATCTGATCCTTGGCGTCGAGCTTGCGGCGGCCTGCCTTGTAGCGGCACAGTAGTGCATCCGGGCCGGAGCCGATAATGAATTCGTTGGCGGGATAATCGCCACCGCCGGAAAAGACAGCACCCTGCATTGCAGCCAGAATGTCGGCCTCATCCGCGCCCGGCTTGATGAGCGCGATGGCCGCATCCAGGGCTTCATCGGCAAGTTCTCCAGCGCGCTTTGCATAGGCAATCTCGGCTGGGCTTTTGACGAGGCGAAGCGTGCTGACAAGGTAGGAGGCGTCAACGATCTGACAGAAGCTTGCCAATTGGTTGTCGAGCAGGCGTGCCACTCTGCCGGTCATGCCATGGGTGTCGAATTCGATGCCGACGCGGCAGCCGAGCAGATCCATTTCGCTCATGAGGTTCTTCAGATCGAGCGTCGGATCGGCATTGAGGCGATCCACCCAGATGACGATGTTCTCGATATTGGAGGTATGGCGCGCCTGGCGCAGATCGGCGGAGCGGGTGAGGAGCGCCACCGAGCCATCGGCCTTGACGATCAACGTCTGGAAAAAGCAATAGCCGAACGTATCGTAGCCGGTCAGCCAATACATGCTTTCCTGGGCAAAGAGCAGGACGGCATCCAGCTTTTCCTCTGCCATCTTCTCGATCAGGCGGGCACGACGGGCCTCGAATTCGGCGGGTTCGAAGTGTAGAGCCATCTTACGTCTCCAAAATTGCTATTGCTGAGATCTGTCGACCGTAATCCGGTTCGGATAGATGCGTGGTCCTGCGGAAGGAGAAGAAACGCTTGTCATCCGGATAGGTGCAGAGATTGAGATTTTCGGCCTGGACGCCTGCTCTTGCGAGCCGGTCCATGGTCAGTTGCTTCAGGTCGAAATAGGCATGGCCCTCATTCGGAGAGGGGGCGAAATATTGTTCATAGGTGGGGTCGAGCCGCTTGAGGTCTTCAACACGCTCCGGCCCCACCTCATAATTTTCCTGCGCGATGGAGGGGCCGAGCGCGGCAACGATGTTTTCGCGGCGCGCGCCGAGCGCGATCATGTTCTCGATGGTGTTTTCCAGGACCCCATGAACTGCGCCCTTCCAACCTGCATGCGCCGCACCCACCACGCCAGCCTGGCGGTCGGCAAAGAGGATCGGGCCGCAATCGGCGCTCAGCACGCCGATGACAATCCCGGGCGTTGCGGTCACAATAGCGTCCGCCTGCGGCCTCTCGCCATCATATGTCTCGTCGACAACCACGGCATTGGGAGAGTGGATCTGATGAACGGTAGCCAACTTTTCGACCGGCAGGCCAAACCAGCTGGTGACGCGACGACGGTTCTCCAACACCGATTGACGGTCGTCTTGCGAACCAAGGCCAACGTTCAGGCCGCGGTAGATGCCTTTCGAGACGCCACCTTCGCGGGTGAAGAAACCATGGCGTATGCCGTTTTCGGATGCCGCCCCGAGCAATGGGCTCTGAACGGGAAGCGGCAGCGTGTCGTCCTGCATGAGGTGTTCAATCCTTTGCGGTGTCGCCGATATTTTGAGGGATGATTCTGAGCGCGTGTTTCCGATGAGTGCATCTCAAATAGATGCCGTGCGGCAGATGTGCTCTGCTTCGAATTGACCCAATGTTGGCCCAAGCGGACAGCCCGTGTCAATCTCCCCCTCAGGCACCGGGCGCCTGTCGCTTCATCCGCGCGCTCAATCGAGTGCGCGAAACGGCAGCAAATGCAGGGCAGGGCTGGAGACTGCAAGGACCTTGAAAAGCTCGCCCATCTTGCCGGCACCTTCGCCGGCAAGACGATTGATGGCTTCGGCGATCGCCAGTGTCTGATCTGGTGTTGCCGTTGCGGCCAAGGCCTGTCCGCGTTCTTTGAGCCCAAGGCCGTAGAGGAAATCGCCCTGGTGCACGCAGCCGTTGACATGGACGCCGTTTGCGTTCGCCGTCTTTACCAGGCTTTCAAAATCCACATGACTGGTGAGATCGGCTTCCCCTGGATGAGCGAGGACCGGATCATATTCATGCATTCTCAGCGCCTGCATGGTGTCGCCATAGCCGGACACCATGTGGCCGTAGTCGATGATGAGCGCGGTTCCGCTGTTGACCTTGAGCCTTTCGCAGAGCGCGGCCATAACCGCTTCGCGCGCCGGCGAGTATTCGAAGATCGTGCCAAGTGCTTGGCGCTCAGGCTGTGGGGGTAGAAGGTCGGGATCGAGGCCAGCGACGCCAGCGGTGAAGATGAGTTCGTCATCCTCATTGAGGCTGACGACCCGTTCCCTGAAGCCCTGCGGCGTCTTGACGAACTGGCGGATCGGGATGGCATCAAAGAGTTCATTGGCTGCAATCAGAAGGAAGCCCGGTGGCACATCCTCGAAGCTTTCGTGCCAGCTGATCTTGCCCTCATGCGCCGCGAGCGTCTTTTGCTGCGTCTCGGTCAGAAGCGGGCTGGTCTCGATCAGATGCACGCTCATCGTCTCATAGAGCGGCGCGGCAATGCGTTGGATAACCCGCAAGATATCCGCCATCATCGTACCGCGGCCGGGGCCGATTTCGACCAGTCGGACATTTGCGGGTGTACCGTGACGCTGCCAGGCGTGCACCATGAACACGCCGAGCATCTCACCGAAAAGCTGGCTGACTTCCGGTGCCGTGACGAAATCGCCGGTGCGGCCGAATGGCTGGCGCGTCTTGTAATAGCCATGCTCTGGATCTGCGAGGCAGAGCGAGAAGTAATCGGTGACGCTCAACGGGCCATTGAGACGAATAAGAGACTTGATGCGACGGGCAAGGGGCGTTGGCATGTCACTTATCCGTTCTGCGGGGAGCGGGCAGCCAAACGCGCCCGCAGGATGGCCCAGACACCAAGCGCGAACATGGGCGCGGAGAGAACCATTCCCATGGTCAACCAGTTCCCGGCCAGATAGCCGATCTGCGCATCGGGCTCGCGGAAGAATTCAACGAAGATGCGCGACAGGGCGTATCCGGCGACGAAGGTACCCGTCACGGTGCCTGGCGTCTTCAGCGCCTTGAAGGCCCAGATCAGGATGGAGAGAACAACGAGCAGCACGATGCCTTCCAGCCCAGCTTCGTAAAGCTGGCTTGGATGGCGGGCGAAGGGCCCACCCGTCGGGAAGACGACAGCCCATGGAACATCTGTCAAACGACCCCACAATTCGCCATTGATGAAGTTGGCGATGCGGCCGAAGAGCAGGCCGATCGGTGCAACCGCAGCGATAATATCGAACATGCTCCAGACGGGAATGGCGTTGCGGCGGGCAAAGAGGATCATCGCGATCGTCGTGCCAAGCAGGCCGCCATGGAAGGACATGCCGCCATTCCAAATTTCGAAGGCGCGGACCGGATTCGCCATGACGGCAGGCAGATCATAAAAAAGCACATAGCCGATGCGCCCGCCCAGCACGATGCCGGCCGCCGCCCAGATGATGAAATCGTCCAGGTGAATTGGCGTTACCGGCGATTTGTCGCCCGGCCACAGACGGTCTGTCATGCTGAGCTTGCGCGCATAATACCAGCCCAGAAGAATGCCGACGACGTAAGCGATGCCATACCAATGAATCGAGATCGGGCCGATGGAAAAGGCGATCGGATCGATGTTCGGAAACGGCATGATCGAAAGCGGGGCAAGCGGTGAAAACAAGTCGCGTATTCCATTCTCTTGTTGTTGGCGAAAACGCTGGGTTTTCGAAACGCAGGCAGTATGAGCATGATCTTTCCCGCCGGGCGAAAAATGGCGGGTGAAAAGGGAGTGGTCAAGGCGATTCTTTGGCGCTTTCAGGACAGTCACGAGTAAGGTTACCGCCTGTCACAATCCCGTTTTTGCTTGCAACGCGCCAAGGGAGTGCCTACCTGAAATGTCAGAACCGGATAGAGCAACACGTCTCTCCGGATGAAGACGAGGACACCGCGCCATGAGCACAACCGGAACAAACCGCATATTCGATGAATTCGCGAAGCTGATGACCGATGCCGCAGGTGCGGCGCAGGGTGTACGGAAGGAAGTGGAGCAGGCATTTCATGCGCAGGCCGATCGCTGGCTGAACAGCCTCGATGTGGTCAAGCGCGAGGAGTTCGATGCCGTTCGCGAGATGGCAATCAAGGCCCGCGATGAGAATGATGCTCTGCGCGCCAGGATCGAAGCGCTAGAGGCAAAACTTGCCGGAAACGCTTCCTGAGCCCAATCCGATCTACGATTTCGGACATCTGTCAGACAGGCCGCGCTCTTACAAAGGGCGCGGCCTTTCGATTTTTTGTGCCTTAAACTGCGAAGCGACGCGAGTGCGGATTCGTACGGAAAGAGCAAGCGTTTTCGTCAGCATTTTTTTCCCCTCTGTGGACACATGCAAAAAGTGCAATCGGCAGAGTCGGTTATGACTCCCAACTGATCCGACGCGCCAAGAGATATCCACGGTTCTCCCCGGAAAATGGCCGAGCAGGGGGTGGCGATGGGACTCGCTCGTTATAGACTGATTTTAAATGATGATTCGAAACGAACTCGGTAAGCTCCAGACAGGTTCACTGCGTTAATCTGGCGGCGTCGGGCAATCGTCCTAAACTGATGTACCGGCATTTGTATGTGCGTTTTTGTGCTTCGCGTGCGAAACAAAACATTCATCTCCGGCTGAAAAGGTGCCGTATGAGCCTAATAGAATTCGAAGTTGAACGTCTCTCCAACCCGGTCGACATGATCGAGTTCGTAGCGGCCGCCAACGATTGGTCTTTCGAGCGCTCGGGCGAGGACGAAATTGCCATGACGGTGGAAGGCCGTTGGGCCGACTACCACGTCTCGTTTTCCTGGATGGAACAGTTCGAAGCGCTTCATCTCGCCTGCGCCTTCGATATCCGCGTTCCCGATCATCGCGTCAATGAAGTGATCCGGCTGCTGTCGCATGTTAACGGCCAGACGCTGATGGGCCATTTCGACCTGTGGCGCCAGGAAGATGTCATCATCTTCCGTCAGTCGTTGCTGTTGGCAGGCGGTGCCGAGCCGACCAATCAGCAGGTCGAGGTTCTGCTTTCCAGCGCGCTTGAAGCTTGCGAACAATATTATCAGGCTTTTCAGTTCGTCGTCTGGTCCGGGATGGAAGCAAAGGCGGCGATGGAAGCGGCTCTTTTCGAGACCGTCGGCGAGGCCTGATACACGTGCTCTCGCTCGGCTCTAACCCTATCGTTCTCGTCGGTGCCGGCAATATGGGCGGCGCCATGCTCTCCGGCTGGCTGAAGAAGGGTGTTGCCGGTTCGTCGGTAATCGTCATCGATCCACGTCCGTCCGATGCCATGTCCTCGACTTTGAGCCAGGTCGGCGCTCGCCACTACGAGAGTGCACCGGATGGCGTGACGGCCAGCATTCTGTTTCTGGCGGTCAAGCCGCAATTGATGGATGCGGTGCTACCGGGCTTGCAAGGGCTTGTCGGGGAAGAGACCGTCATCGTTTCGATTGCCGCGGGCAAGACGCTGTCGTCGATCGAGAGCTATCTGGGCAAGACGGCGACCGTGCGTGCCATGCCCAATACGCCCGCCATGGTGGGGCGTGGCGTGACCGGCGCTTATGCTAATGAGCGTGTTTCGGCCGACCAGCGGCAGTTGGTGGAAGAACTTCTGAAAGTCAGCGGCCCGGTTGAATGGGTTGCGACTGAAGGTGACATCGATGCCGTTACTGCCGTGTCCGGTAGTGGCCCCGCTTATGTTTTCTATCTCGTGGAATGCATGGCAGAGGCAGGCCGCAAAGCTGGCCTGCAGGCGGACCTTGCCATGCGTCTCGCGCGAGAAACCGTCGCGGGGGCTGGGGAGCTTCTCTACCAGTCCCCCGACGATGCCTCGAAACTGCGCCAGAATGTGACGTCTCCCGGCGGCACAACGGCGGCGGCTCTTTCCGTGCTGATGGCCGAGGATGGCATGCAGCCCTTGTTCGACAGGGCGATTGCCGCCGCCAAGACACGCGCGGAAGAACTGGCAAATTAAAGCATTTGCCGCAAAGCACGCGCGGTTTTGCGTCAGGGGAATGGATAGAACGAAAAAAGCGAGAGCCCTGAAGGTGAGCCTTGGTTCACCGAAAGTGTTTAATACGGAGACGAAGGGCAGATGAACGCTGAAATCAGCTATGCGGATTTCGAGAAGGTCGATATTCGCGTCGGTACCATCATCGAGACGGAAGCCTTTCCGGAAGCACGCAAGCCGGCCTTCAAGCTGAAGATCGATTTCGGCCCGGAGATCGGCGTCAAGAAATCATCGGCGCAGATTACCGTCCATTATACCCTTGAAAGCCTTGTCGGACGACAGGTGCTTGCGGTCGTGAATTTTCCGCCGCGCCAGATCGGCCCATTCCGCTCGGAAGTTCTCACACTTGGTTTTGCCGATGGCAATGGCGACATCGTCTTGGCTGCCGTCGAGCGCGATGTCCCGAACGGCCAAAAGATGTGCTGATCGCCGTCAGGGTCTGATATCGCTTCCTGTTCGGTCAGGCTGGAATTTTCACGATCACGCGCAGTCCACCCAGCGGGCTGTCATCCAGCATCACGTCGCCACCATGGCTTCTTGCGATATCCCGCACAATCGAAAGACCTAGCCCTGTGCCGGAGGCGTTGAGGTTACGTGCCTCATCCAGCCGGAAGAAAGGCTTGAACACGTCTTCGCGCGATTCAGGCGGGATGCCAGGACCGTCATCATCAAAGACGAGACTGGTCGATCGCGGAGCCCGTCGCAGCTCAATGGAGAGTGTCTTCGCATAGCGCTGTGCGTTGGCAGCTAGGTTGCCGATCAGGCGCGAGAAGGCGTTGGGACGAGCGGAGAGCTGTGACACGCCGTTCAGCTGGAATGTCATCGTCTTCCCGACCATCTGGAAATCACTCTGCAGCTTCTGCAACAATGGCTCCAGTTCCAGTGTGCCGACATCCTCCTCCGCATCGTCGCGGGCAAAGGCGAGATAGGCTTCCAGCATCGACTGCATGTCGTCGACATCCTTGTCGAGACCTTCCAGATCCGGATTATCGCCTGCCAGTGCGAGTTGAAGCTTGAAGCGGGTGAGGATGGTACGCAGATCGTGGCTCACACCATTCAACATTGCGGTGCGCTGCTCCATCTGTCGCTCGATCCGCTCTCGCATGAGAATGAAGGCAAGCCCAGCGCGCCTTACCTCATCGGCACCTTTCGGCGAGTAAGCCGTGATCTTCTGGCCTCGACCGAAACTTTCGGCGGCCTTGGCGAGCGCCAGGATCGGACGGATCTGGCCGCGCAGGAAGAGGATGGAGATGCCGAGCAGGACGAGCGAAGCGCCGACCATCCAGACAAGGAAGATGTGCGTGTTGGAGGCATAGGTCTGGTTGCGGCGCGTGAAGATGCGTAGCGTCTTGTCCTTCAGCTGGATGCGGATTTCCACCAGCGAGCCGTTGCCGAACGCATCGATCCAGAAGGGCCTGCCGATTTGCGCGTTGATCTGGTCGGCCAGAATGGAATCAAGAATGGAGAAGAAGGGCTGTGGCCTTGCTGGCGGCAGCTCCGTTTTCGGCTCGATGTAGATGCTGAGATCGAGCTTCTCTCGGGCAATATTGATGACGCGCTGATAGTCGTCCTCTTCCGGATCGGTCTCGATCAGCTCGATGATCGCAGCGATGTCCCGGGTAACGGCAGCAGAAAGACGCTCCGTCACCAACTGCCAGTGCCTCTCCATAAAGACGGCCGCGACGACCGCCTGCAACAGAACCATTGGTAGAATGATGATCAGCAACGAGCGGGTATAAAGACCGGTCGGAAGCCAGTGCCGTAACCATCGCACAAAGAAGCGCCACCCTCGTGCTGGGGCGCTGTTGCGGGCGAAACTCATGAAGTCGAGGCTTGCCATTGATCACCTGTCCGTCCGGCTCTGTTCCGGACGCGCCAGAAGGGTGTGGTTCAATCGACGCTCAGCCGGTAGCCGATGCCGCGCACCGTCTGCAAATAGACGGGATTGGCGGGATCGTCCTCGATCTTGCGTCGAAGGCGATTGATCTGCACGTCGATGGTGCGCTCGCCGACATCTGCATCGGCATCCACCAGCTCATGTCTGGGGATCGTTTCGCCGGCGCGCAGTGCAAAGAGCATCATGATGTCCAGCTCCCTGTCAGTCAGCCGGATGATATCGGCGCCGCGCCGAAGCTCTTTCTTGTGGAGGGAAAAGTTGAACGGGCCAAAAATGATCTGGTCGATTTTCGGCGTATCCGGCGAGGTGTTGCGTCTGAGGATATTGTTGATACGCAGCACCAGTTCACGCGGATCGAAAGGCTTGGCGAGATAATCATCGGCACCGGCTTCAAGCCCGGCAATCCGTGAATCCGCTTCTGAGCGCGCGGTCAGAAGAATAACCGGCACGGTCTTGTTTTCATTTAGAGACTTCGTCAGCGAAAGGCCGTTCTCACCAGGCATCATCACATCGAGGATGAGGAGATCAAACTGGATGCCTTGCATCTTGCGGCGTGCCTCGGCGGCGTCTGCCGCGGCAGTAATGCGGTATCCCTTGTCGCTCAAGAAGCGCTGGAGAAGGTCGCGGATACGGGCGTCGTCATCGACGATGAGGAGATGGGGCGCGTCATCATCCGCCGGCTGTTTCGCTGTTGCTGTGGCCATCGTCATTCCGCTCCTGTCGGTTCGGCGTCGCGCATCTTGGCGAGAAATTCAAGAACGCAGGTCCTGGCTTGCGTCGACATGCCATCCAGAGCGCGCGCGATGCGGCGCGATTGCGGATCGCTTAAGGCAAGCGCCAGTTCTCGGCCTGTCAGTGTCGGGTAGAGCCTGCGCTGGCGACGGTCTTCGGGGCCTGCCATCTGGCGAATGTAGCCTTCGTCGATGAGTTGTTTAAGCACCCGCGCAAGGCTCTGCTTTGTGATCTGCAGCGTATCGAGAAGGTCGGCGACCGTCATACCGGGGTTGCGGCAGACGAAATAGACCACACGATGATGCGCTCGGCCATAGCCGAGCTTCTCCAGAATCGCGTCCGGATCGGAAACGAAGTCGCGATAGGCGAAGAAGAAGGCCTCAATCGTGTCGAAGTCGATTTTCGCATCATCGACGTGGGGCAGGGCCGGAGCCGGCTTGGCGGCAGCCTTTTTCAGCGATTGGGCAGGCACTGTTGTTCCTTCGATATCATCTTGGTCTGCAACACCATTAGCATGAGTTTGGCCCAATTGGTGTCCTAGACGGGCGTCTCACGATCATTTTCTGTTGCGTTCGATAATATGCCGCAGGTTGAACATCAATGCCAAACCACGTGTGTGCTCCCATAAGCAAAAGAGCGCGGCAAGGCCGCGCTCTTCGCTACTCATACACGCTGGTACTCTACGCGACGTTACTCGTACACATACACAACGCGGCGCGTGCTTGGTTCAACCAGAACGCGACGATCATTGACGCGGACGTAGCTATATTCGTAGTCAGGAATAGCAACGAGCTCCGCGCTGGCAGGAACAGTCGTGCCGATGGCGACATCGCCCTCGACGCGCACGACCTTGCCTGGATGCTGATCGATATAGGTGATGACCTGCTCCGGCGGGTCTACCTCACCGACACGACCGAGGTTAGGGTCGCCCGGGTTCGGTTCTTCCTGCTGGACGCTTGCCGTCTTCTCGTAGGTCACGACCGGAACATCGATGTCAGCGCGACGCTCACGCAGGATGACTGGCGAACCTTCATACATGACGTTCAGGTAGTCGGCATTGGCCCAACCGCGTACGCCGTTGACTTCAATACGGCACCAGGCGCTGCCTTCGAGGCATCCGTCAAGAACCGCATTGCTGCCGCGCGTGGCAAGACCCACTTCCGGGTAATCTTCGCCTGGGCCGGAACGTACCGAAATGTCAGATGCCGTGGTCGCAACCATGGCCGCATTGGCATAACCGGCGATCAAAGCGAAAGCGCCGCCAGCAATCATCAGTTTCAGCTTCTTGTCCATCTGTCTCACTCCTTTGAAGACTGGGGCAAGAACGCAGCTTCTGCTTTTCCGTTCCCGAAAGCACGAGAACTATGTTTGAAAAGGCGCTATATAAGTCAAGATAAGGTGCTGATTTGTCTTCTTCTTTAACATTATCGACAATGCTTTTAGAGCTTTACTTTTTTCACATTTCATTGTGCTGTCGCGCATGCCAGTCTATAGGGCAGAACGGTTTATCGTCAGCAGGAGGTCGTCATGGGAAAGTTGCAGGCAGGGATCATTCCGGTCACGCCATTTGAGCAGAACTGCACCATTCTCTTCGACGAGGGCACGAAGGAAGGCGTGGTTGTCGATCCGGGCGGGGATGTCGATGTCATCGTTCAGACTGTTGCCGAAAACGGTATCACGCTGAAAGAGATCTGGCTCACTCATGGTCATCTCGATCATGCCGGCGGCGCCAAGGAATTAAAGGAGCAGCTGTCGCTGGCGATCATCGGCCCGCATGAGGATGACCGTCCGCTGCTTGAGCGGATCGTGACCCAGGCGCAGAAGTATGGTATCACCGGTCTCCAGAACGTGCTTCCCGATCGGTGGCTGAAGGATGGAGATGTGGTGTCCTTCGGGGATCACGCATTCGAAGTCTATCACTGCCCAGGCCATGCGCCGGGCCACGTCATCTACTATAATCGGGAGCAGAACTTCGCCCATGTTGGCGACGTTCTGTTCAACGGCTCTATCGGGCGTACCGACCTTCCCGGTGGAAACCATGAGCAACTGCTCGCCTCCATCCGCGATAAAGTGCTGCCTCTCGGCGACGAGGTCGGGTTCATTTGCGGGCACGGCCCCGGCGGTCGCTTCGGTGAAGAGCGACGCTCAAACCCTTACCTGCAAAATCTCGGCCCGATTGGCGTAGCTCCGGCAGCCCCGAACGGGGTTGAGAAAAGCGTCGATTGAAGAGAGGCGAGGGAGGCTTTTCTCAAGCCGATCCATAAAAAAACCCGGCATTCCTGCCGGGCTTCAACTAGAAGAGAAAGTCGTTGTGGCTCAGCCAGCAATCTGAAGATTGACTGCCTTTGGGCCCTTGCCGCGACGATCCGGTTCCGTGTCGAAGCTCACTTTCTGGTTTTCTGACAGACCGGACAGGCCGGAGGCCTGTACGGCAGAGATGTGAACAAAGATATCAGCGCCACCATTGTCTGGCTTGATGAAGCCGAAGCCCTTGTCGGTATTGAAGAATTTTACGGTGCCAGTCTCGGCCATGCATCAGGTCCTTTTCGCTCTGCCCGTGTTCAGCTCCAGGCAGCATTACAGTTTTGCCCGCTAGGGCGTACGGCAGGCAGTTCTTGATGTTTGAGAGATTGAACCATCGCCGTGGAAGTCTTGACGTTCTGATCAACGTTTTGTTGTTCCCACCGCTCGAAGTATTGTCTCCGATGCATCTATTTCTAGGTCTTCCCACGCTCGCAAATTGCCCGAACGGCGGTAGAGTGATGTGTTTATTTAAAATTGGCAAGCAAAAGTTTTTAGGCGCCAAACACGATCAATCGCGGGCGTTTGACGCGTATAACGCGTAATGCGGAAATTTTTCCCGTTAGGGCGCAGTTAAGAAAACAAAACCATCGTTGGCGATGGGTATTCCCTGCAATTTTCGCGCACAGTCATGAAGACTTCATCAATAGACAGCGCGCCTTAGCCTGTTTCGCCAAGTTTTTGCTGGCGCCTTTTCGTAAGCTCCGGCACCAGTTCGACCAGCAGAATGGCGGCAAAGATGATGGCGCAGCCGATGTAGCCTGCGGCCGGGATGATCTCTCCCAGAAACAGCGATGCAAAAAGAGCGCCGAAAAGAGCTTCGGACGAGAGGAAGATGGCCGCCTGTGGCGCTGTCGTGTAGCGCTGGCCTATGACCTGGAGAACGAAGGCAAGACCGGACGAAACGAGGCCGACATAGAGGATCTCGCGGATCGACGCAGCAACCGCCTGGGTGTTGATCGGCTCAAAGGCCGCGCCGATCACCACGCTGAGAATGGCGCAGACGGAGAACTGGGCACAGGAAAGGGCAAGCGGTCGATTGCTGGCCATGACGGCGCGGCCGGCAAGCGTGATTTGCACAGCCCAGAAGAAGGCACAGGTGATGCTGAGGAAATCCCCTGTCGTCAGGCTGCTGAAGGCGCCCCCGGAAAGCAGAAAGATGCCGACCAGCATCATGGTGGCACCCGGCCAAACCACCCAGTGCGGGTAGCGCCGATAAATCAAGACGGCGATGACCGGTACGAAGATGACGTAAAGAGCCGTGAGAAAGCTGGAATTGGTGACAGAGGTGGTGAGCAGACCCACCTGCTGCGTGGTCGCGCCCATGAACAGTGCCAGTCCCACCAGGCCAAAGGCTCGATATTCCGCGCTGCTCGGCTTCGATCCCATGCGGCGTGTTTCCATGAGTGCAAAGGGCAAGACCGCAAGAGCGGCAATGGCAAAGCGCAGGCCGACAAACCAGAAGGGACCGATCGACGCCATGGCAGTGGACTGCGCGACAAAGCCGCCACCCCATATCGCGGCAGCGAGAAGAAGTACGAGGTTTGCCTGAATGCGCGTCATTCTTCACCACTGGCAAGCAACGGTCCGTTGCTTCATTGTCTTGTCGAAGAGGGTGATCCGTTAGCGCGAAATCCGACCAGCAGAGGTGCGTTAGAATCGGCGGTGTGCACGAAGCAGCAGATCTTGACCCTGAAGATGGCGGAGATGCTCCTACGCGTCATAGGGTGCCTCGGACAGCCATTTCATCGGTGCTCTATCAGCATGGGCGGGGTTCGGCAAGGCACAGGAAGACGGTCAGTCGCGATCGCGGCGCAGGCGACTTTCGCGAATGCTGCTGAGCGTCAGGACTACACCCCCGACCGCCATGGTGCCGAAACCGAGTGCCACCAGACCGGTGACGAAGATGCGGTCCGATGCTTTCGAGATCGGTGCACTGGCAATGGCGGATGTCGTCATGGGATCGACCGTTTCCGATGCGCGGGAGGAGGTTGCAAAGCCTGCTGCCATGGTGAGAATGACCATGATGGCCGCGAGCGCCATCCACAGAGAGAAGAGCATTCTCTGCACCTTCAGCCGATCTGCCGGGTTCCGGTCATTCATAAGCATTGTCGTCGTCCTTCTCGTTTGCCCGCATGCGAAAAAGAGGCTTGGAAGTGGACTGCTTGGAGACCGAATTTCGTCAGTCCGGCGTATTTATTGTGGCGATAAAAAGGCACGAATTAACGAGAGGTTAAGGTCATTAAAATTGCCAATTTTTTCGGCGTTCGCCTGAATTTGAAGTCGGTATCGTTCGAGGATGAAAACGGCGTCGCGTGAGCGGATGCAACTGCCCATTCCACAATAAAGTAAATACCACTCATCGCATCTTTTCATGGGTTTTGACCTTGAAAGACTTTCGGTCTTTCGACATACCACTTGCCGCAGAGAGCGGCGCCCCGCTGAACTTTCTGTCGATGTCAACTTCAATAGGACCGATAAAAATGGCCTTCCTTGCCGACATTCTCTCCCGCGTAAAGCCATCCGCCACCATCGCCGTTTCGCAGAAAGCTCGCGAATTGCAGGCGCAGGGTCGCGATGTGATTGGCCTTGGCGCCGGCGAGCCGGATTTCGATACGCCCGACAATATCAAGGAAGCTGCCATTGCCGCTATCAAAGCAGGCAAGACGAAATACACGCCTGTCTCCGGTATTCCGCAACTGCGCAAGGCGATTGCCGAAAAGTTCAAGCGCGAGAACGGTCTGGACTACAGGCCCGAGCAGACGATTGTCGGCACGGGCGGAAAGCAGATTCTTTTCAACGCCTTCATGGCAACGCTTAACCCTGGCGACGAAGTCGTTATTCCAGCACCTTATTGGGTGAGCTATCCGGAAATGGTGGCGATCTGCGGCGGCACACCGGTTTTCGTCAACACCACGCTGGAAGACAACTTCAAACTGAAGCCGGAAGCGCTTGAAAAGGCGATTACGCCCAAGACCAAGTGGTTCATCTTCAACTCGCCCTCCAACCCGTCGGGCGCGGCTTACAGCCACGACGAGCTGAAGGCTTTGACCGACGTTCTTGTCAAGCATCCGCATGTCTGGATCCTGACCGACGACATGTATGAGCACTTGACCTATGGCGACTTCAAGTTCGTGACGCCGGTTGAAGTGGAGCCTTCGCTCTACGACCGCACGCTGACGATGAACGGCGTTTCCAAAGCCTATGCAATGACCGGCTGGCGTATCGGCTATGCAGCTGGCCCGCTGCAGTTGATCAAGGCAATGGACATGATCCAAGGTCAGCAGACGTCTGGGGCCACCTCCATTGCGCAATGGGCAGCTGTCGAAGCGCTGAACGGTAGCCAGGACTTCATCCCGGCAAACAAGAAGATCTTCGAAGGCCGTCGTGACCTCGTCGTTTCTATGCTCAACCAGGCCAAGGGTATCACTTGCCCGGTTCCGGAAGGCGCGTTCTACGTTTATCCGTCCTGCGCTGGTCTGATCGGCAAGACGGCACCGTCAGGCAAGGTGATCGAGACGGACGAAGATTTCGTCACCGAGCTTCTGGAAACGGAAGGTGTTGCCGTCGTTCACGGCTCTGCCTTCGGCCTCGGCCCGAACTTCCGCATATCCTATGCGACATCGGAAAAGTTGCTGGAAGAGGCCTGCAACCGCATTCAGCGTTTCTGCGCTAATTGCCGCTAAGACTGGCAGCATTGACCAAAGGAAACCCGGCAGCGATGTCGGGTTTTTTATTGCGCTATAAGCTGGTCGAAATTGTCCCAGGCGTAGGCGATATTATCGGAACGCCAGATTGGCCCGGGATCGCGAAACTCGCCGATCTTGCGTGCGCGGAGCGCTTCATAAAATTCGCAAGCCAGTTTGTTGTCCTTGACGACGCCAAGGCCTGCAGAGCGGTAGCACATCGATCTGGCGTTAAGCGCCAAAGCTTCGAGAAGTCGCCTGCCGATCCCCTGCCGTTGGAAGCTGGACAGGATGCAGAGGTTCTTGATCTCCGCGCAGGATCCGAAAATCGGATGTGTTGGTTGGCCGATCGCGCCGATACCGACGGCCTCCCTCTCGATCTCTGCCACGAGAACACGTTGGTGCGGCTCTGGATGGGATAGTTTGCTGGTCCAGTAGCGCAGGCGATGTTCCTCATTAAGGGCTGCAAACACGGATGGCGAGGCGAGTTCCCGCATCGTTTCACGCCAGATCTGATTATGGACATGTGCGATGGCTGCCACATCGCTTAGCGTTGCCGGTCTGAGTTCAATCAATTGACGCCTCACAGCCCAAGAAACAGCAGCATGATGAAGGTGGCGAACAGGATCAGATGCGTCATGCCTTCAATGGCATTGGTCTCACCATCATTGAGATTGATCGCAGCTACGATCAGGGTGATGAAGACCATCACGGTCTGCACCGGCGTCATTGCCATGATGAAGGGTTGGCCGGAATAGAGTGCGATCGCTTCCATCACTGGGACGGTGAGGATGACCGTCGAGAGCGAGGCGCCCATGGCGATGTTGACGACGGGCTGCATGCGGTTGCGCAAGGCGGCGCGCATGGCGGTGAGGATTTCCGGCGCTGCCGAAATGGTGGCAACGACGACAGCCATCAGGCCCTCTGGGGCACCGCTTCCTTCCAGTCCATGGGTGAGGAAGGCAGCCATGAATTCCGCCAAAACGCCGATCAGCACAACGCCGACAAGGATGACACCGATCGAATAGGCAGCCGAGCCGTCCTCTTCTCCATGGCCGTGGGCATCGCCTTCCGGCGCTGCCTTTTTGCGGTCTGCACGCGGGTAGCTGTAGCTGAAGAAGTAGCTATGCGGTCCGACCTGCATTTTGAGGAAAAGGCCGTATAGCGCGATCATCGCGCAGATCGTGAAAGCAGAGTAGAGGTGCCACTTCGCTTCCGGCACGAATTCCGGCACGATCATCGAGATGCCCATGGCCGTCAGAATCATTACGCCATAGGTTCGGCCGGAATCGTCATTATAGGGTTGCTCGCCGTGACGTAGGCCTCCAAGCAAGGCAGCCAGACCCAGGATGCCGTTGATGTCGATCATCACCGCCGAGTAGATCGTATCGCGCACCAGAGTAGGGGAGCTCGACTCGCTCATGATGATGGCGAGGATCAGCACTTCGACCGCAACCGCAGACAGCGTCAGGATCATCGTGCCATAAGGATCTCCGACCTTGGCCGCGAGGATTTCGGCGTGATGGGCAACCCGCATGGAGACTGCAACGATGACAGCAATCAGCGCGGCAGCAACGACAAAGGAGAGTGCCTTGCTCGCTTCCAGCACGCTGTGCTCTGCCAGATAAGCGACGATCGCAACTGGGACGGCGAGCAAAAGCATGCGCTCCTGCTTCAAAGTGGTGGCGACGGACATATTCCCCTCCAGATCTCAGAGCCGTTCCGGTGAACACCGGCTCCGTTGCTGCAACTTTCGGCTCCTCACATTTTCACGCCTAACTATGAGCGGGCGAAAATGCTTAGGGCCGATGATCTTTTCAGTGATGGGCCGAGAGCCGGTTTGCACTCTTGGCCATTTGGTAGGATAGTGAGCGCGAGGACATGATAACGAACCGCGATCTCAGTCCTGAAATGCCTGTTTGCGGTATTGGTTGTCAATCTTCTCCACGCATAACAGGAGGACATGCGCATGACCAAGGTGTGTTATGAAATCGTCGAGCATGATGGCGGCTGGGCGTACCGAATGAACGGCGCCTATTCCGAAGCCTTCCCGACCCACTCAGACGCCGTTCAGGCCGCCAAGATCGCCGCTGCCGAACAGCAGGTCGGCGGCGAGGACGAGGAGATCAGCTACCAGGACGAGCGCGGCCGCTGGCATGAAGAGTTCAGCCAGGGCGGCGACAGGCCGGAAGCGGAGGTTGTCGACACGTATGCCCAGCGCCAGGCAAGCAATCCAGGCTGACTTTTGTTAGAGGCATTAACGCTTGGATGAGGGCGCATCGGGATCGGTCGCTTTCAGGTGCGCTTTCAGCCCATCCACCAAGGCGCTGAATACCGCACGGCAGCGTGGCGAGGTTCGAAGATTTTCATGCATGGCAACCCAGGTGTGGAGGGCCACTTCGAATTCGGGCAGGATGTGCTTGAGCGTCTCTTCGCGTTTCGCCAGTCCGATCTGACACATGCCGATACCCGCCCCGGCACGCACCAGAGCAAGCTGCGCCAGGTTGCTGTCTGCGCGAGTGGCGAAGGGGATTTGATCGGCATCGGGGATTGCCGGATTTTCTTTCTTCATGTTCTGAAGGATCGCCCTGATGAACGGCGTTTTTCGATCGAAGCCGATCAGCCTGTGCTCCTCCAAATCCTCTTTCTTCATCGGCGTTCCCATTTTCTGAAGGTAGCCGCTTGTCGCATGGAAGCCGATGCGAAAATTGCCGACATAGCGCATGACAATCGCATCCTGCACCGGTTCCGTCATGCGAATGGCGATATCCGCTTCTCGCCGCAACAGATCCTCGATTGTGTCCGATAGCGAGAGCTCAATCTCAAGCTTTGGATAGGCGTCCTGTAGCGTGGCGATGATGGGTGGCAGGACCTCGACGCCGATCACATCCGAGGCGCTGATGCGCACAGCCCCTTCGATTTTGCCAACTTCACCGGATGCGGCGCGCACGAGCGCTGCTGCAGTGGCAGAGAGATTTTCTGCGTAGGGCTTCAAGGCAATCGCCGCATCGGTTGGGACAAGACCGTGAGGTGAGCGGATGAAAAGCTGATAGCCGATCGCTTCTTCAAGAGCGCCGATATGGCGACCGACGGTGGGCTGGGTGATGCCGAGCTCTCTTGCAGCCGCTGAAAGCGAGCCGTCTCGTAGCACGCTGAGGAAGGTACGATAATAATCCCAACTGATTTCGCGATCGATGATCATAATTTTTGTATGGCCGATAAACGGGTTTGGTGAATTCTGTATGGCGGTCTTTTGCGCCATCCTCCAGTCCAAGAGTTCAATCGCCAAGGATCGGAGTTTCAACATGGTAGAGGTCAGAGAGGACGTTCAACGAACAGCACTAGTTCTCGGTGCCCGCGGCGGGATTGGCGGGCATATTACCGAGGCGCTCTTCGGACGAGGCTGGAAGGTGAGGGCTCTCGTCAGGGATATACCGCCCAAGTCTCACCACTCAATGATGGAGTGGCACATCGGAGACGCTATGAAGGCGCAGGATGTGCTTGCTGGCGCTAAAGGGGTTTCGCTTATCGTCCATGCAGTTAACCCGCCCGGATATCGCAACTGGGAAACGCTCGTTCTGCCTATGCTCGATAATACCATCAATGCGGCGGAAAATGTCGGTGCGCGGATATTGCTGCCCGGCACTGTTTACAATTTCGGCCCTGACGCGTTTCCCTTACTGACGGAGAAGAGCCCGCAAAGGCCGAAGACGCGCAAGGGGAAGATCCGTGTGGAGATGGAAGGCCGTTTGCATGCGGCATCAACGCGAGGCGTGCCGGTGCTGATCGTTCGCGCCGGAGATTTCTTTGGACCGAAGGCGCGCAATAATTGGTTTAGCCAGGGTTTGGTGCAGCCCGGACAGCCGGTGCGTAGCATTTCCAATCCCGGAAGCCCGGGCGTCGGCCACCAATGGGCATATCTTCCGGATGTAGCGGAAACGATGATGCGCCTGCTTGAGCGTGCCAACGAATTGCCGGCCTTCTCTGTCTTTCACATGGAAGGCTTCTGGGACGCAAACGGGCGCCACTTACCCGCCGCAATCGAACGCGTCGTTGGCCTCCATGTTAAAATGAAGCGGGTTCCATGGTGGCTGTTCCGGCTCTGCTCACCCTTCGTGCCGTTGTTTAAAGAACTTCAGGAGATGCGTTATCTTTGGCAGCGGGAACTGCGGATGAGCAACGAAAAGCTTTTGGAGTTTCTCGGCGATGAACCGCGCACACCGATCGACGAAGCAGTCTTTGTCACGCTCAAGGATCTGGACTGCCTGGAACCACATCCCGATCGTGCAGAAGAAACCTCATCGGTGGGACGCCGCGCACACATCTGAGGCGCGCGGCGTTCCGTTTTTGATCAGGCAAGTGCCGGATAGTCGGTATAGCCTTCAGCGCCGCCGCCATAGAAGGTCTGCTGGTTTGGCTCGTTCAGCGGCGCGTTATCCTTCAAACGCTGAACCAGATCAGGATTGGCGATAAAGGCCTTACCAAATGCGATAGCGTCAGCCTTGCCGTTTTCCACTGCCTCGATGGCGGACGCGCGGTCATAACCATTATTGGCAATCCAAAGCGCCTTGCCGCCGGCTTCAACATAGGCCGCTTTCATGGCAGCGTAGTCGAAAGGCTTGTCGCCCTGCTTGAAATCACGTGGGCCACCGGTTGCGCCTTCGATGACGTGGATGAAGGCAAGGCCGCGGGAGCCGAGTTCTTTTGCAACATAGTTGAAGAGGGGTTGCGGGTCGGTCTCGACAATATCGTTGGCAGGTGTAACAGGAGACAGGCGAATGCCTGTGCGGCCCGCACCGATTTCCTTGGCAACGATGTCGACCACTTCCAGGAGGAAGCGGGCACGGTTCTCGATCGAGCCGCCGTAGTTGTCGGTGCGCTGGTTGGTGCCGGATTTCAGGAACTGGTCGATCAGGTAACCATTGGCCGCGTGGATCTCGACACCGTCGAAGCCCGCTTCGATGGCAGCGCGTGCGCCTTTACGGAAATCGTCCAGGATGACAGGAATTTCTGCCGTTCCGAGCTCTCGCGGTTCTGATGTTTCGGCAAAAGCACCGGTGCCGTCATCGTTGATAATATAGGTCTTGGACTTTGCCTTGATCGCGGAAGGAGCGACGGGCTGGCCGCCATGCGGCTGCAGCGAGGTGTGGGATATACGACCGACATGCCATATCTGTGCGACGATCTTGCCGCCCGCCTTGTGGACGCCATCGGTGACCTTCCGCCAGCCTTCGATGGCTTCCTGCTTGTAGAGGCCTGGAACATCCGCGTAGCCTTGACCCTGCTGCGAGACAGGTGTGCCCTCGGTAACGATCAGGCCGGCAGTTGCACGTTGCTCGTAATAGGTGGCGTTCAGATTGTTCGGGATTGCACCCGGGGACCGATTGCGGGTAAGCGGCGCCATAACGATGCGGTTTGCCAGGGCGATATCGCCAGCCTGTGCGGGTTCGAACAATTTGGTCATGGTGCTTTCTCTTCCTGTTGAGAGGGAGCGCAGCGTTTGCGCCAATGCGTCAAAGGGTTTCGTTCAGATAGGCGAGAAATTTGGCGATGTTCTCTTCGTCGCGTTCGTAGAAATTCCACTGCCCAACCTTGCGTGAGCGGACGAGGCCGGCCGCTTGCAGGGCTGCAAGATGCGACGAGACGGTGGACTGTGAGAGACCGCTGATCTCGAATTGATGTGCACATACGCCCATGCTGAACGGGTGCGCCTGGTTGAAGTGGTTCTCCGGCTCCTTCAGCCAGTTGAGAAACTTCAGCCGCACCGGATGGGCGATCGCTTTCAATGCGTCTTCGGGGTTCATCTCATTCCTGCATATCTAAACATCAAGATATTTATATCGAGGTTTTTCGATATCAAGGAAGGCCAGAAGATTTTCGCAAAAAAAAGGCCGCTGGATTTCTCCGCGGCCGACAGTTTTGAAGGTAAAAACCTCCAGAGGGGAACAGCACCGGACAACCGGAAAGCGTCCAGTACTGACCAAGATATGGCGCTGGAATAGGCCAGAAACAAGGGCGATTACCCTCATTAACGCTTCAGACGAGGAAATTTATTGCGGGTAAAAAAAGAGGGCCGCCGGATTGCTCCAGGGCCCTTGTAATTGTGAAGGTCAAAAACCTCCAGAGGGGAACAGCTGATGCGGCGGAACTGGGAGGAAAAGCCGCCGTGTGCATCAGCTATGTGCGATATGATGCTTTTATGGGCAGGCTTCAACTCTTTTTTGTGCAGGACAGGCATGCATAGGGTGCATCACTCGCGCCCAGGGTCATATTTTTGTCGCAAGGCTAGTCTCGCGCGCAGGCCATCTGGCAGCACTATGGTGCGGTTCATGACATTGTACTGGTTGGTTTTTCAGGACGGAGCGGAGCGTCAGAAATTCCAGTTTCGGGCCTTTGCCACGATAAAATCGCGGAAGGCTTTGAGTTTGGCGGCATTCTTCATCTCATCCGGATAGCAGAAATAGGTATCGAAGGATGGAATATCGGCCGGAAGCGACAGCTGAATGAGGCCAGGATCACGCCCGACGATGTAGTCGGGAAGGCAGGCGATGCCAATTCCCAGCAGGCAGGCACGCTTGATGGAAGTCTGGCTGTTGATCTGCAGGTGGGCAAGGCGCGTATTGTCGGATGAGCGACCGGCGTTTTCCAACCAGTTCACATCCAGCAGATAATTTGGCGCGGGCTCGCCGAAGGAGATGATCTTGTGGTTGTCGAGATCCTCGATCGACTGCGGCTCTCCGTACCGATTGATATAGGAGGGCGCGGCATAGACGTGCATATGCACGGTAAAGAGCTTGCGCTGGATGAGATCGGACTGTTGCGGCTGGCGCAGTCGGATCGCGCAGTCCGCATGGCGCATGTTTACGTCCAGCTCCTCATTGTCGAGGATGAGCTGGATCGACATTTCCGGATAGAGCTGGAGAAACTCCTGCACCTTGTCCGTCAGCCAGCCTTGGCCGAGACCGACGGTGGTGGTGACACGCAGTTTTCCGCTCGGCTTCTCTGTTGTTTCCGTCAGCTGCATCTTGACGGTCTCAAGCTTCAACAGCACGTCATGCGCGGTTCGATAGAGCAACTCGCCCTGTTCGGTGAGGATCAGGCCACGCGCGTGGCGGTGGAACAGCTTGACGCCGACATCCTGCTCGAGCGCACTGACCTGACGGCTGATGGCGGACTGGGACAAATGCAGCTTGTCCGCTGCATGGGTGAAGGATCCAGCTTCGGCAGCCGCATGAAATATGCGCAGTTTGTCCCAGTCCAATGGCATAGGCATGCGGTTTGGTGCCCTTCTTTATTCGGCTGCGACAGCCAGCGGCGCTTGCGCCGCGAGATAACGTTCGGCTTCAAGAGCGGCCATGCAGCCCATACCGGCCGCGGTGATGGCTTGGCGATAGGTATCGTCGGTGACGTCGCCCGCGGCGAAAATGCCTTCGACATCGGTGGCCGTCGAATCAGGTGCCGTCCACATGTAGCCGTTTGGCTTCAGCTTCAGCTTGTCCTTGAACAGCTCAACCGCTGGCGCGTGACCGATCGCCACGAAGACGCCGTGGACCGGCATTTCGGTGATCTCGCCTGTCTTGGTGTTGCGCAGCCGCGCCCCGGTAACAGAAGGCGGCATGGGGGGCTTGGCCGGTGTGCCGGTGATTTCAGCGACTTCGGTGTTCCACAGGATCTTCACATTCTCCTTGGCGAAGAGGCGTTCCTGCAGGATTTTTTCCGAACGGAAGCTATCGCGGCGATGCACGACGGTAACCGACTTGGCGATATTGGCCAGATAAAGCGCTTCCTCCACCGCAGAGTTGCCACCGCCGACCACGATGACGTCCCTGTTGCGATAGAAGAACCCATCGCAGGTGGCGCAGGCCGAAACGCCAAAGCCCTGGAAGTGCTGTTCGCTTTCGATGCCGAGCCACTTCGCCTTGGCGCCAGTGGCAATGATGAGCGTATCGGCGGTCCAGACGGTGCCGGAATCGGTCTTCACCGTGAAGGGGCGCGACGTCGTTTCAACCTCGGTTACCAGATCGTTGACGATCTCCGCGCCGACATGCTGCGCCTGCTTCAGCATCTGATCCATCAGGAACGGGCCCTGGATCGGATCGGCATATCCCGGATAGTTTTCCACATCGGTAGTGATCATCAACTGGCCGCCCTGTTCCATACCGGCGATCAAAACCGGCTCGAGCATGGCGCGAGCTGCATAGATGGCGGCGGTGTAGCCGGCGGGGCCGGAGCCGATGATCAAAACCTTTGTGTGGCGGGCGGACATGAGGTGTTCCTTTCAACAGGGCGCAGGCAGCCGGACTCATTATGGCGCCATAGGCACTACCCTTCTTGCGCAGCATTTAAGGGTGTCCAGTGCCGATATTCAAGGGCAGCCGTGCATTACCAACAGGGCAGTTGCGGGCGAACACGTAATTTTGTGTCGCGACCACGACGGATTATTGCGAATCCCACGCCTTGGAGTAGAAGGAAGCACTTAACCGCTGACGAAGGAATGCGCGCGTGGCCAGCGTCGAACTTGATGCCATCGATCTTAAAATTTTGAAGGAACTACAGCGCGACGGCCGCATGACCAATGTCGAGCTTGCCGATCGCGTCGGTATTTCCGCGCCCCCATGCCTTCGCCGCGTGCGCAAGCTTGAAGAGGCCGGCATCATCGAAGGTTACCACGCGATGCTGAACGCCCCGAAGCTCGGCTTCGATCTCGTGGCCTTCTGCATGGTGGGCCTGAAGCGCCAGTCCGAAGCCAACCTAAAAGCCTTCGCCGCCGCAACCGATCGCTGGCCATTGGTGCGCCAAGCATGGATGGTATCCGGCGACAGCGATTTCCTGCTTCATTGTGTGGCCGAAAACCTCACGCAGTTCCAGGATTTTGTCATCGAGGTACTGACGGCGGATGAGCATGTGGAGACGGTGCGGACGATGTTGACCATCCGGCAGGTGAAGAGGCTGGGACTGGTCGAGGTTTGAGGGGAGGCGGTCAGCCTTCCTTTTCCCAGTTCGAAACGCCATCCACATAGGTCTTGGTCAATTTGCGGTTATCGCGCCATTCGCGCCCGATATCAGTGATGATGAAACGCTTCTTCGCCCCCAACATGTAGTTTTTGTAAGGGCGTACGAAATCTTCCATGGCGGGGTTGATGCCGTCGTAGAACTGTTTTTCGGGATCGAACCGATCATCCATCAGCGACGCCGCCTTTTTGGCAAAGTCGGTTCTCAAGAAAGATGGCGATGTGGCAAAGAGCGGGAAGGGCTTGCCCACCTTGAAGCGGAAGCCCAGGATCGTCTTTCTGTCCCACCTGCGATGGAAGTGGCCATATCTGAAATTCCAGTGTTTGTGGTGATGGTTCAAGGACAGTTGGGCTACGTCCTTATCGGCAAAGATTCGAGAGACCTCAGCGGGATCGAGTTGTTCATCCAGCAGCCAATCGTCCTCGAGGTGAAAGAGGATTTCTGAACGCGCCTGCTGCCAAAGATATTTTACCGCCTTGCAGAAGCCCGGTTGCTCCGGCGTGCGAATTTGAGCGTGCGGGAAGAAGGAGCGAATAACTGCAACCGTCGCGGCCTCATCCTCGGCATTGCCGAAAATCGGATCGATATTGGCATAAAAGTTTGCGATTTCGAACCTGTCGAACATCGAGGACTTGAAGCTCGTCAATGTTCTCTCAAGAAGCTCAGGCCTGCGGCCGGCGACAAGGCAGATATCGATAGGCGGCATGGGATTGTCTCTTCGCGCACAGGGGAGCTTCAGTTACCTGACCTCTACCCATTTCGGCTTACTTGTTCAATGAAGTCATTCAACCAGAATGGACGGGCTGCACAATTCCAGCCGCGGTGGCGTTCAGCACTCCAGATCATCAAGACCACATATGTGTCTTATCCTGATGGGATAAATGTTATACCTATGAAAGAGACGGGTTGCATGCCGATGTTTCTTTCGCCAGAAGAAGTTCAACACAGGTATTGAAGCCATAGGCATTTCGGTGCCGGCTACGCGCGCTGAGAAGGCACATATTTGACCCAGTTATCCGATCAGAGTGTCTTTAAACTTCTCATCGTCGAGCGCAGTTTGATTTCCAATCGTGGGCACCACCACACGCAGATTGGCGCTCTCCGGTCTGTTTTCTCAAACGCCGAAGTTCATTTTGTTGCAGGTGAAGGGTATGACGGTTTTCTGGGTACGGCAGCTGGGCTTATACCCGAGAAGAATTTCAAACTGTCCAGATTGCGCGCCAAACGGCTACACGGCTCGCTAAGGCAGCGTCTGCGCGTCAGTTTGAAAATGTTGCTCTCGGGCCAAAGACAACTCTTCCCCTCTGCTTACGGGCAAGAGCTATGCGATACCGGCTCACGCTTGATGATGTCGCGGAGCGATATGATCGTCATTCCCACGGCTGATCTCGACTCACTCGAATCCGCGGTGGATTTTAGTACACGGGTAGGTGGAGCAGCGCCAACCGTCGCGTTACGGTTTTTATCCCCGACCATGGGCGAACATAGCCCGCGCTTCTTAGAAAGCCGCCTCGGCGCTGTCGTTGCTGATCTTCCTCCTAACGTGAAGCTTTTTACTGAAACTGAGGAAATGGCGGCATTCTTCAGTAGCCGGTATCGGCTTCCTGTCACGGGTGGTTTTTTTCTTCCGTGTAGCGTCGGTTTTGCGCAAGACAATCATGGCGTTCACCGTGACCGCAACACGTTTCGTGTGGGAGTTCTCGGAGCACCGCGCTCTGAAAAGGGAAGCCGCCGTATTCCTTCGATCATTCATTCTACTGCTGAGCGCTGCGCGGCAGAAGGCTTGCATCCGATAGAATTTATCGTTCAAGGGTCAACAAAGGATTTTGCGGCAGACGGGGTCTACGGGGGACTTGCCGATTTCACGAATGACGGCAGTGTTCGAGTCGAACAAGTCGGCGACCGGTTGTCGCCCGACGAATTCAAAAAAATGTTTGAATCGCTCGACGCTGTGCTTCTTCCCTATGACGTATCCGTCTATGGGCTACAGGGGTCCGGCGTCATCCAGGATGCCGTGCTCGCCAAGAAGCTTTTGATTCACTCCAGCGGAATGGCAATGAAGAGCTTTTTGAGCCACGGCAATGCGCTTTCAGCGGTGACTGATCAAGAATTTGCAGATGCCATAGTGGCCGCCGCCAAGGATCCATCTCAGTTGGCAGACGGCGTTTCTATTGCCCGGCACTACTATCTTGAACGCTTAAAAACGCTTCCGATATCCAATCACTGCAATCTTCAAGAATGAACTCATTTCTTGTGTAATCGATACCAAGCTAGTCACGGCACACTGCTTCGAGTTGCTCCTGGAGTTTGACTGGATCGACAATGATATTGTCTAGATGGGAAGGTAGCGTACTGGAAGCGGTGTTTGCCAACATGTAGAAGTAAGAGTGGTGGAAGGCCGACGTGACGTTGCCCCCAAGTTTTATCCAATTTTGAGTTCGCTCCATCGGTTTTCGGTTGCTGTTTTTGGGTCGGTAGCGGCGGGGTGCGGTACGGTGCCATTCCGGCTGCGTAGCACGGTATCCCGTCGCGGGTTGATCGTCTGGGCGAACTCTTTGGGTCGTTGTAATGGCTACGCGAGTTTAAGGGCGCTGATCGCGCATGGTCAGTGACGAAAGAACGTTTCATTCAGGAACTCATTGCGCAGCCGCCCCTCGAAGCTTTCGATGAAGTCGTTCTGGATCGTTTTGCCCGGTGCGATATAGTGCCGTTCCACCCTGCTCCGATTCGTCCATTGCAGGACCGCGTTACTGATGAACTCACTGCCGTTGTCGCTGACGATCATCTTCGGCTTGCCTCGTCCCTTGATGATCCGGTCCATCTTAAGGGCAACCCGCAGACCGGCAAGGGACGTATCGACGACGAGGCCAAGGCATTCTCTGGTGCAATCGTCGACGGCGGTCAGCACCCGAAATCTGCGACCATCGGCGAGTTGATCCGACACGAAGTCCAGCGACCGGCGATCATTGGCGGCAAGCGGGATCAGCACCGGAGCTCGTGTGCCTATCGCTCTTTTCCGACCGCCGCGCTTGCGCACCGTCAGCTTCTCTTGCCAATAAGACCGGAAGAGCCGCTTGTGGTTCCCCCTCACGCCTGAGCAGCACATGAAGGCGTCGATATCCCAAGCGCCGGCGTTCATGGGCCAACGCCTTCATCCGCTCTCGAAGGTCATGGTCTCATCGCTGTGCTTGGTTTGTAACGGATCGTTATCCAGCAGAAGCAGATGGCTTTACACGCCAGCAGTTCACTCATCTGATGGTGTTTCATCAGATGAGTGACAGCTTTCCGCCTTGCTGCGGAAGTCCCCGCTTCTTTCCCAAAACGTCTTTCAAAGCGGCATTGTCGAGCATGGCATCCGCCAGAAACCTCTTAAGCTTCGTCTTCTAGCGTCTTCAGATACGTCCATGCCGCTGAATTTGGCCTTCCATTTATAGATGCTGGCATCGCTGACGTCGTGTTTGCGGCAAAGCTCCTAGACCGGCGTGCGAGCCTCGTGCCCTTCAGAATGCTATGATCTGTTAGTCTGTGAAACGATTGCGTTTCATTCCTTGATCCTCTCAATGAGCCGGGCTTACTTCAAAATGGATTAGTTCAACGGGGCAAGGTCAGACGCCATGAAGAGCCGCTGCAATCGCTAAGTCACCGCAGAGGTTGGCTGGCTCTGGAAAGGAGGTGTTGCCGAGAACGCGGCTTCCCGCCCAGATGAGGCTTGATTAGCGGACTAACGACAAAATCGCTCTTCCTCAAATCCGATCATGTCTTTATATAGCGCAGTTCCTCTACCAAAACTGTGAGCATCGCTTTTCGTTTTTTGACGCGTAGCCGTGGACCGGATGACTATCAGATGATCAAGAGAATACAGCACGGCGGCCTTGAGATCGCTATCATTATCACAAGTGGCTTCAAGTGTGACGGCGTCAAGTTCGTTACGGATACGAGTTACTCTCAGCAGCTCGCTTACATGAACCGCCCAGTCGGAGAATATATTCCCCCACATTACCACAACATCAACGAGCGATCGGTTCAACTAACGCAAGAAGTCCTGGTTATTCGAAAAGGTCGGCTCAGAGTGGATTTCTTTTCTCCAGAGCAAAGCTATATCGGATCGGAAGAGTTAGGTGCTGGCGACGTATTGATGCTCGCTGCGGGTGGGCACGCCTTCAAAATGATCGAACCCGTCGAAATGATCGAAATCAAACAGGGACCGTATGCAGGTTTGAACGATAAGACGATTTTTGACGGCATTCCTGAGGAAGGCGTGTACCCCGTGTCCGCTGATGACTGCATTATCGAAGCCTAATAGAAAGTCTCGACATGATCCCCGTCAACACACCATCGCTCGCTGGCCGAGAGGCTGAGTATCTTCTTGAGTGTATTGAAGGAGGATGGATTTCGTCCGAAGGCCCTTTCGTACGCCGTTTTGAGCGCGAGTTTGCAGCCAAGGTCGGTCGCGGTGATGGTGTTGCTGTGGCAAATGGCAGCTGTGCTCTGGATATGGCGGTTCTAGCCCTTGATATCGGCGCCGCTGATGAAGTCATCATGCCGACGTTTACGATTATTTCATGCGCGGCAGCGGTCGTTCGGGCAGGGGCTAAGCCTGTACTCGTGGATTGCGACCCGCAGACCTGGAACATGACGGCTGAGGCCATCGCCGCAAAGATCACCACCAAAACCAAAGCCATCATGATCGTCCACATTTACGGGCTGCCCGTGGATATGGATCCCATTCTCGAGTTAGCTGCCAAGCATAATCTGCGTATTATCGAGGATGCCGCAGAAATGCATGGTCAGACCTATAAGGGAAGGCCCTGCGGAAGCTTCGGTGATATCAGCACGTTCAGTTTCTACCCTAACAAGCACGTGACGACAGGCGAGGGTGGAATGGTCCTTGCAGATGATCCGAAGCTTTTAGACCGTTGCAGATCATTGCGAAATCTCTGCTTCAATGAGCAGCAGCGGTTTGTTCATCATGAGTTGGGATGGAATTACAGAATGTCCAACCTTCAGGCGGCTGTCGGTGTCGCGCAGCTTGAGCAGCTTGACGGTTTTGTAGAGCGAAAGAGAGCGATTGGTGCGCGGTATCAAGCCTCTCTTGGAAACTTGGATTGCTTCCAGACAGCGCCAGCAGAGGCGTCGTATGCTAAGAACATATACTGGGTCTACGGGCTCGTTGTTCAGCCGGATGCTCCCAGGTCAAAAACCGAGATTGTCGCTGAACTGGCCAAGCAGGGCATCGGGACACGCCCCTTTTTCTGGCCGATGCATCGTCAACCAGTGTTCGAGAAAATGGGTTTGTTCCCGAGTGATTGTCATCCCGTCGCTGAATACATTGGAGAGAATGGTTTCTACCTTCCCAGCGGCTTGGGTCTGTCTGACGACGATATAGATGAAGTTATCGGCAAGGTGCGAGCGTGCGTCGAATGAGCGCCTTTTCTGATTATGCTCAGATCTATGACCTTCTTAATGAGGGAAAGGATTATGCTGGCGAAGCTGAGTTTGTCGAGAGGCTCATCAGGGACCACGCGCCGGCGGCAAAGAGCATTCTGAACTTTGGCTGCGGTACAGGTTCGCATGATCTTTTGCTTGCAGAGAAAGGTTTTCACACGCATGGGGTCGAGTTAAGCTCTGCCATGTTGATGCAGGCGAAGACGCGCAGCAGAACTATCGAAACGGTTGCAGGGAATTGTCGGTTTTCTTTGGGCGATCTTCGCGAGTTTCGTGCAGGAGAAACGTATGACGTAGTAACCGCATTGTTTCACGTGTTCAGCTACCAGACAACGCTGGAGGACGTCGTCAGGTCATTAGAGACATTTCGTGCGCACATGAGCGACAGTTCGGTTGCCATTTTTGATCTTTGGCATGGCCCGGCTGTTCAGGCGACACCCCCAGAGGTCCGTATTCGTCGGGGAGAGAACCAGAAGATCAAGGTTACGCGTATAGCGGAACCCGATCATGATATTGACGGTCGAGTCGTTTGTGTGAACTTTACGTTCTTCGTAGAAGACAAAGCATCTGGCTCTATATCGACGTTTCGAGAAAAGCATCCTATGCGTTACTTTTTTCCGGAAGAGATCGAAATCATGACACTTAACGCCGGTATGAAGATCGATGAGACGGGCGCATGGTTGTCGCATGACAAACCCACGGTAGATAGCTGGGGTGTTTACTATATTCTGAGAGCTGCCTAATGACCGTAACTTCTACGATTGATGTTTACAAAAAGGATAAGCTTGTCCTAGCGGTGATAATCGAAAAGAAGATTACCGTTGGCGGTGGTTTTAACCAAGCTGTAAATGCAGCTAGGCAAATTGTTGATATCGCGCCATCCTGTTACAATGTCAAAATTCTGACGAGAGTTAAGGAAAATGTGAGGATCTTGCGGGAGATTGGAATTTCGGTAGATTATTTAGACATTCCGAAACGGAGCCTGCTGGATAAAGTTCGAGAGATTGCGACTTCAAAGCGCAAAAAAAATGAGAGGGTCTCTCCTTTTGAAAAAGAGATGATGCGTCGGAATGTGGCACTCATCTACTTTACCTCTCCTAGTCCTAATGCTCTCGATTTGCAAACCACACCTTATATATTCACGATATGGGACCTTTGCCATCTTGACCATCCCGAATTTCCCGAGGTTTGTCAGGCACGCGAGTTTGAAAAACGGGAGGAGCTTTTTTCCAAGGCGGCACCCAAGGCCTTTCTTACAATCACGGACAGTGACTACACGACAAAAGTGGCCGAAAGGCGATACGGTGGTCGTTTCCTTTCAATGCCATTCGCCCCTGCGCCTTTTTTGGAATCATCTAAGGACATCCGTTTTGTACTGGAAAAGTATCAGCTCGAATCAGGGTATCTTTTTTATCCGGCTCAATTCTGGGCCCACAAAAACCACGCAAGGTTGCTGGAAGCTGCTGCAATTATCAAAGCACGAACTGGAACCGCTCCGAAGATTGTCTTTTCGGGAAGTGAACAAGGGCAAAAGAAGAACGTCGAAATCCTCGCGCGTCGTCTGGGGCTGGATGATACGACGCGTTTCCTGGGATTTGTCCCACCAGACGAGTTGGCGGGGTTATATGGCGGATCGTTAGCGTTAGTTATGCCGTCGTATTTTGGCCCATCGAACCTTCCACCGCTTGAGGCTTGGTCGCTCGGCAAGCCCGTGCTTTACCCGCACCAGTTCGCAGCCTTTGTCGGGGACGCTGGGTTGTTGTTTGACCCTGATGATGCAATCTCATTGGCAGACTGTATCTTGATGGTCTGCTCTACCATAGAGGATTTCTCGCCTTGCAGGGGCAGAGCTCGTTTGTCGTCTTTGGATGATGAGAGATATGCGAAACAAGGCATCTTTTGTGAAGCGCTAGAAAGGGCCTTTACACGTCTTTCAGCTTTGCCAAAGGCCCCAGAAATCTAAGATTGTCTGTTATGGAGTCAGAGATTGAAAACGATTTTCCGCGACATCAAGCTGTCAAATAAACGGATCAAAAAAAATTCAGCGGTTATCGGGCGAACCAAATCGATATTATATGAGCTCTTGCCTCGTGGTACTGAGTTGTCCGTCAACGTGCAAGGCATTGATCTGATTGTCAGATGCGGGACGCCAGATTTATATGTAGCGATAGAAAGTATAACAGGAGAATATACGTTTCTCTGCGACTACCTCCCGCGCGACTACGACGGTGTCATTATTGATGCTGGGGCATATATTGGAAGCGCTGCTATTGTGTTCGCTAACTCGTTTCCCCACGCTCGGATAGTTTGTATTGAGCCTTCCAAAAATAATTTTGGCTTGTTACAGCGCAATACTGCTCTGTACTCAAACATTGAGATCCGGAAAGTGGCTCTCGCGGGTTCCCACGAAGGGCCGTTGAGTTTGAGAAATCGTGGTACAGGGGAGTGGGGGTTCACTGTAATTGATCGTCCTATCGACAACGTGGATGCAGTCGCAATCGAGCAAGTTGACACGATCGATATTGGCACGTTGCTGGCCGACTTTTCGGGAAAAGTTGGTTTTTTGAAATTAGATATTGAGGGAGCAGAGAAAGAAGTATTTCAATCAACATCAGTATTACTGTCTGAGGTGCCTTACGTTTTTGTCGAATTACATGAGAATATTGTTAGTGGTTGTGTTTCGTCGTTTGAAAAATTTTCCTTTGCGCGTGACATACGAAAATTTGGTGGGGAAAAGTATCTCTCAATGAAGAAAGATATTACGTTAAGTTAATATGATTTTTATGGGGATTAACTTGCTTTTATCTTTCGTAATGCCCACTCGCAATCGAGGCGATAAGCTACGTCCTGTACTTAATGCCGCTGCCGAAGTTTTTGGCAAAATGCCAGATATCGAGTTTATAGTGGTGGATAATGGTTCCGCAGATGTAACGGCCAAAATTGTCGGAGATTTGATACAAAATTTTCGAAATTTTAGTTACATTTATGAGCCTGTGCCTGGTTTGCTTGCTGGCCGACACGCCGGCTGGAATGCAGCTAGAGGCGATGTAATCGTTTTCTTAGATGACGACGTGATCGTATCTAAGAATATAGTTGCTGCTTATTGTGAGACGTTTTCCCAGCCCGATGTAGGGCTTGCCGGCGGCAATTGTTTCGCCCTTTTCGAGAGCGCACCTCCAACTTGGTTAAGCCTGCTTTGGGAACTGAACGCAAATGGGCAACGGTTTCTACCTGAGCTGAGTATTCTCGAGTTCCCAGACAAAAATCCAATCTGCCATGATCCATACTTGGTTTGGGGGTGTAATTTTGCGGTTCGGAAGACGGTGCTGGAGGAGGCTGAAGGATTTCATCCAGATGGATACCCTTTTGACTTGATTAGATTTCGGGGGGATGGAGAAACTCATGTAGCAACGATTGCTAAAAGGAATAGATGGAAGACTATATTCCATCCTGATGCTTCTGTTCATCACATGGTTTCCACCGACCGTATGACGCTCGATTACATCAAAAAACGAGCTTTTTCCGAGGGTGTTTCAAATTCCTACAGTGAACTACGGAGGAAATATTTACATAAACATGACAACGAGAAAAGAATAGCCAAATATTTTATTCACTCGTTGTCGAAATTTGAGCATAAACAAACAAAGGTGAAACCGGATTTTTTTCTAGAGCAGGAACAGAATTTTGGTGATTTCCAATCATTTGTCGCATTTTGGAAATCGAAGGGGCGAGAATATCACCAAGCGGCGTTCAATACTGACAAGAGGCTTCGCGAATGGGTTCTACAGAAAAATTATCTCACTAGTTCAATTCCCGAGCTTTGACTTAGTATCTAGATGCTATCTTTCGAGCTGGAACTCCTACGAACACTCCCCCTTTCTGAAGATTTTTCGTAACAACGCTTCCAGCGCCTACGACCGAACCTTCTCCGATCGTCGTACCATCTAGTACGCGTACGCCGGTTCCTAGCCAAACATTATCTTGAATCACGATTCCCTGACGCGTCTCACCTTGTTCGAAAATATATGTGCTCGGATCGGAATAGGTGTGATTAGCGGGTATTATCACTGTTTGAGCAGCTATTCTGACTCCGCGGCCGATCTTTAAACCGCCGTGGCCATATAGAATAACATATGGGTTTAACGAACAATCTGGACCCACTGAAATTTTACCGCCGTAGGTACGGAGAATAACTCCTTTATCTATAGTGGTCCTAGGACCAATTACTATAGATCCTTTCATCATCGATATCTCAGCGCTCCAATGGACATTGGCTGTCCAAGCCACCTGCACCCCGCGCATCCGCAATACTAAGACTCGAAGGGCTCTGTTAACGGAAAAAACAAAGCGCGTAATCTTTTTATATTTTGCCATGATACTGATTCCTGTACCAACAATAGGTCTGTGATATGCCTTCCTCAAGTGAAATGGTGGGACTCCAGCCCATGCTCTTAAGGAGTTGGGATGACATTACCTTCCTCTGCGTACCATCAGGCTTATTTAGGTCACGCTTGATGTTTCCGCTAAATCCAACGACGTCGCAGATTAACCGGGTGAGATCCGAAATTGAAAGGTCTACACCACTCCCTACATTTATGTGGGTGGTGCCAGAGTAGTTCTTCATGAGAAAAATTAGTGCGTCTGCGCAATCGTCTGCATGGAGAAACTCACGGCGCGGAGTGCCGGTACCCCAAATGACGATTTCCTTGTCGCCGTGCATTTTTGCTTCATGCGCCTTGCGAAGGAGGGCAGGCACAACATGGCTGGAGTTTAGGTCATAGTTGTCGCCGGGACCATAGAGATTTGTAGGCATCGCTGAGATGAAGTCACAGCCATATTGTTTACGGTAGGCTTGCGTCAGTTTGATGCCGGCGATCTTAGCGATCGCGTACCATTCGTTGGTTGGTTCAAGCGAGCCGGTCAGGAGGGCTTCTTCCTTGATCGGTTGCTCCGCGTGCTTCGGATATATACAGGATGACCCGAGGAAGAGCAGCTTTTCGACGCCTGCGCGATAGGACGCATCGATAATATTGCTTTCGATCATCAGGTTCTCATAGAGAAACTCGGCAGGGCGCGTGTCGTTGGCAAGAATGCCGCCAACTTTCGCAGCAGCAAGAAACACCGCGTGTGGCTGCGTCTTCGCGATCCAGTCACTCGTCTGCGCCTGGTTAGCCAGATCGACCGTGTCGCGACCGACTGTGAGGATTTCGCACTCTTCCCGCTCGAGCCGCCGGACTATAGCTGAACCAACCATCCCTCGGTGGCCGGCAACCCAGACGCGTTTGCCGTGAAGGCTGTAGATGCTCATCGACTACGCGCCTTTTGCGATCACTTCGGCGCGCATGAGCCGTAAATCCTCAATGACCATCTCACGCACCAACTCCCTCACGCTCGTCTCATGCTTCCAGCCAAGCTTTTCATGCGCCTTTGTCGGGTCGCCAATCAGGAGATCGACTTCCGTGGGGCGGAAGTAGCGGGGGTCGACTTCGACCAGCACCTTGCCGGTTGCGGTGTCGATGCCCTTCTCGTTGACGCCTTCGCCTTCCCATTTCAGGGTGAAGCCGGCATCGGCGAAGGCCCATTCGACGAAGGTGCGAACGGGGGTGGTCTCGCCGGTGGCGAGGACGTAGTCGTCCGGCTCATCCTGCTGCATCATCAGCCACATGCCGCGGACATATTCCTTCGCGTGGCCCCAGTCGCGCTTGGCGTCGAGATTGCCGAGGTAGAGCTTGTCCTGGCGGCCGAGCTTGATGGCGGCAGCGGCGCGGGTGATTTTGCGGGTGACGAACGTTTCGCCGCGCAGCGGGCTTTCGTGGTTAAAAAGAATGCCGTTGGAGGCATGCAGGCCGTAGGCCTCGCGATAATTGACCACGATCCAGTAGGCATAGAGTTTCGCCGCGGCATAGGGGCTGCGCGGATAGAAGGGTGTGGTTTCGCGCTGCGGCACTTCCTGCACCAGACCGTAGAGCTCGGAGGTGGAGGCCTGGTAGAAGCGGGTCTTCTTTTCAAGACCGAGAATGCGGATTGCCTCCAGCAGGCGAAGCGTGCCGATGCCGTCCGAATTGGCGGTGTATTCCGGCGTTTCGAAAGAGACCTGCACGTGGCTCTGGGCAGCGAGATTGTAAATCTCGTCCGGCTGGGTTTCCTGGACGATGCGGATGAGGTTGGTCGCGTCCGTCATGTCGCCATAATGGAGGATGAAGCGCGGGTTTTCCTCGTGCGGGTCCTGATAGATGTTTTCGATGCGGCCGGTATTAAAGGACGAGGAGCGGCGCTTGATGCCGTGGACGATATAGCCCTTGTCGAGCAGCAGTTGTGCCAGATAGGCGCCATCCTGGCCGGTGACGCCGGTGATGAGGGCTACTTTTGCTTTTTCTGACATGGGCTTTGCTTTCATCTCGTCTTGGCGCAGCCTCACTAGAAGGAGGAGGGGCGCGTTCACGCTGCGATACCGCAAGTCGTCGGCAAAATAAACCGGGAAGTTGATGCCGATGTCTCGGCGTATGCTCAAGACCCGGCCTTGCCAGCAATGCATCTTGTGCTGCGATCGTTGAAAAGCCTATAGAGTCGCCGAGCTACGAAGGCCTCGTTGGGCCTTGAGACTTGGAAGAGTGCGACATGAGCCAAGCCATTCCCGTTTTTGTCATCAACCTTGCGCGTCGCGAGGACAGGTTGGAGCGCGTGTCTCATCATCTGGAAGAGCGCGGTGTGGCGTTTACACGGGTCGATGCCTGCGATGCGACGAAGGTAGATGAGGCGGTGCTCGATGGCGTCATCACGCCTGCTGGTCCGCTGGGTGCACTTGGGCTGGGCGATCGTTCCTGCACGGTAAGCCACACCTATGCCTGGGAAGCCTTTTTAAAGACCGGTGCGCGGTTTGGCTTGATGCTCGAGGATGATGTGTTTCTCTCGGGCGATGTCGCCAACATCTTGATGTCGGATGACTGGATTCCTCCCCATGTGGATGTGATCAAGCTGGAGAAATTCGGCTCAGGCATCTCCAAGGTTCTTTTGGGGGATGCGGAGATCAAGGTTCCTGGCACGGAGCGGGCACTGCACCGCATGTACTCACGCCATGTGGGCGGCGGGGCTTACATCCTGTCGCGCGGTGCGGCAGAACTGGCGCTGTCTTATCGTGGGCGAATGAGAGTTCCGATCGATCATTTTCTCTTCAACGATACGGTCTCTCCTGTCTTTCGGCAGTTGAAGCCATTCATCGTCCAGCCGGCCATGGCGACGCAGCGGCAGTATGAATACAATTCGGATATTGCCAAATTCGGAAAGGCTGCTCGGCCCACCGGGTGGCGGCTGAAATTGAGAAAGCTGCGTCGGGGTTGGAACGAGATCAGCCAGATTCACCGGCAGCTTGTGGTTTTCCTGACAAAGCGTGGCGCGATCCGGGAGATTTTCTGGAAAGATTCCGCATCTTAGCAGGCCTCCGGTTGAGCTAAGCGTTACGTCGACCTACCTTTATTGTGCGCAAGAATGCTCAGTACGCTTTTGGGCTAGCAGCCGCGTGGACTATTGTTGGATGCAGTTATATAGCGCTTATGCATTGGCTGTGCGCGGAGCGATATTGGATGAGTGCCGAAAGAATTCTTCATATGCATTTCGGCAAGGAGGGCGGCGCGGAGCGCTTCTTCGTCAACCTTGCGACGGCCTTTGGCAATCGTGGCATCGAGCAGCGTTTCATCGTTCGTCCGGGACGCATCTGGCGCGACGAGATCGCAGGGCTTGGCCCCACCATCGAAAGTGAATATCGGCGCATCTCGCCGAAGGCGCTGTGGCTTCGCTGGCAGGTCAACAAGATCATGCGCGAATGGAAGCCGGATGTGGTGATGGCGTGGATGTCGCGCTCGTCCCGTCTGGTTCCAGCGCATGGCAACAGCGTGCGGCTGACACGGCTTGGCGATTACCCACGGCATCTCAAGAATTTCCGCAACAATGATCTGATCGTTGCCAATGCGCCCGGCATTGCAGAGGCCTGCGTGCAACTGGGCTGGACGAAGCCGGTCAAGGTGATTTCCAATTTCGTGCGTGAAACGACAATCAAGCCGGTGTCGCGTGCCAGCATGGGGACACCGGAGGATGCTTTCCTCGTCGTGGGTTCGGGTCGGTTCATCCGGCGCAAGGGGTTCGATGTGCTGATCAAGGCCGTGGCGCAGATCCCCGACGCGTGGCTGTGGCTGGTCGGTGAAGGCGACAAGCGGTCTGAGATGGAAGAACTGGTGAAAGAACTGGGCATGGCAGATCGCACGCGCTTTACCGGCTGGGTCGAGGAGCCGATGGATTATGTTGCCGCGGGCTCGATCTTCGTCATGCCATCGCGCCACGAGCCGCTCGGAAATGTGGTGCTGGAAGCCTGGCAGGCGGATGTGCCGGTGGTCTCAACCCGCTCCGAAGGGCCTTCCTGGTTTATCCGTGACGGTGAAGACGCGCTGATGTGTGACATCGACGATGTGGACGGCACGCTTGCTGCGATCAACCGCATCCGCACGGATGAGCAACTGGCGGCGAAACTGCGAGAGCAGGGCAGGGCAAGGCTCGACGCCGATTTCCGCAAGGATGCGGTGGTGGATGCCTATCTCGATCTGTTCAAACAGATGAAACGGTAGGGCGCTTTATGATCTCCAATGTGAATGACTTCCGACCCGAAGGTGATTTCTGCTGCTACGTCATCAATCTGGATGGCAGCACGGCCCGCTTCTCCCAAGTCTCGGCATCGCTCCAGAAAACCGGTGTTGCGTTCGAGCGCCTGTCGGCTTTTGATGGGCGCAAGCTCGCACTCGACACGGTTGCAGATTATGATGCCGCGGCTGCCAGACGTTATATGGGGCGCGAGTTGGTCGGTGGCGAAATCGGCTGCTATTATAGTCATTTGAATGCGGCGAAGGCGTTTCTTCGGACGGACAAACGTTTTTGTCTTGTGATCGAAGATGACGCCGCACCCCATGAAGCTCTGCAGGCGATTGTGACGGAAACGATCGGTTTTCTCAATGCGCATGATCCCAATTGGCGGATCGTCAACATGGGCAATGAGAAGCTGAAGATCTTCCGTCCATTGAAGACCATGAGCTTCGGGAAAAATATATTTACTCTTTGCTCCGCCCATTATTTTCCGATGACGACCGGTGCCATTCTCTGGTCGAGAAAAGGTGCACAGGAATTTGTCGATGGTCACCGCGTGATCTTCGCGCCGGTCGACAATTTCTTCCGCTATTGGATCACACGTACTGGCGGTGGCTATTCATTCTTTCCGCGACCAGTGTCCACCACGGATGCGGTCAGCGATATCGCGCATCCCGGAAAGATATCGAGAAGCCGTAACGCCCGCAGCTTCCTCTATGGCCTTCGCAAGCAGCGGCGGCTTATGGTGGACAAGCTAATCGCGACGAAGCGGAAGTATTTTTCGTGATTTCGCGCGGTTACAGCGTCCAAGTTGAGGAGAAACCGGCGCAATGAGCGTGAAGCGAATATTTCACCTACAGTTCGGCACGGATGGCGGCACAGAGCAATTCTTCCTCCGTCTGACGCGGGCTTTTCACGAGCGCGGTATCGAGCAGCAATTCGCTATCCGGCCAGGCGTGACATGGCGTCATGAGCTGGAAAATCGTGGGAAGGTGTATGAAGGCTATTATCTTCGCCGCTGGCCTAACTGGTGGCTGCGCACGCAGTTGCTAAAACGATCGATGAAGCAGTGGCCGGCTGACGTTGTTATGGGATGGCGCGCGCCGACGTCACGGTTGATGCCGGATACTGGCAGCGCCTTGCGCGTGGTGCGTCTTGGCGACTATCCGCATCACGTTCGCTATTTCGGCAACACCGACGCCATCGTCGGCAACGCGCCGAACGTCATCGAACACTGCCGTAAACTTGGCTGGCAGGGTAAGACGACGATTATTTCCAATTTCCCGGGGGAGGTTGGAGCGTCCGTCGTCAAGCGGGCGGATTTCTCTACGCCAGACAATGTTCCTCTGGTCTGCGGGCTTGGTCGCTTCGTGCCGACGAAGGGTTTCGATACCTTGCTGCGCGCGATTGCTGCCACACCGCATCTCTGGCTGTGGCTGGTGGGGGATGGCCCTGACAGGGCCGATCTGGAGCAACTGGTGCAAGAGCTTGGGATTGCCGACCGTGTCCGTTTCATCGGCTGGGTGTCCGATCCAGCAGCCTATATCAAGGCGGCGGACATGTTCTGCGTGCCGAGCCGCCAGGAGCCGCTTGGCAATGTGCTTCTGGAAGGGTGGAAGGCCGAAGTCGCGGTGGTCTCCACCAAAACAGAGGGACCATCCTGGGCGGCGGCACATGAGGAGAGTGCGCTCTTTACCGAGATCGACGATGTCGAGGGTATGGCACAAGCACTTAGCCGTCTTGAGAGATCTCCTGAGCTGCGTGCGAAGCTGGTTCAGGGTGGGCGAGAGCAACTGGCCGCCCGCTTTTCCGCAGAGCGGATCGTCGATCAATATCTGGAATTCTTTGAGGAACTGCGCAACAATCGCCGCTGAAAGCCTTTGTGCGACTGATGTCGCGAGGTGTGATCAACCCTGACGGGTGAAGCGATAAGGGTTGAGCGTCTAAACGCAAGTGTAAATCTCGCCGAGAGACCGGGCTTCGCCCTCCAGAGCGAAAGTCTCCACCGTCGCTCGGCGCGCAGCCAAACTACTGCGCTGCATCATCTCCGGATCGCTTAGGAAACGCTTGGTCGCTTCAACCATCGCATTGAGATTATCGCGGCTGATGACGGTTCCGGTTTCGCCTTCGCAGACCAGTTCTGGAAAAGCGCCGACATCGGTGGCTATGACGGGCACGCCAGTGGACATGGCCTCCAGAGGGGTAAGGCCGAACCCTTCCCAGCGCTGGGGGGCGATGAAGAGGTCGAGCGCGCGGTACCATTCGTTGATGTTGGTATGCTCTCCGACAAACAGGATGCGGTCGGTAAGACCTGCTGCGCGCACCTTGTCTTTCAGGCCGGTTTCGAACTCCACGTGCGGACCCGTGGCGCGTCCGGCCACGATCGCCGACCATTGCGGATGGTCTGGCAGAACGCGGATCATCGTGTCAACGAAGAGATCGGTGCCCTTCTGGTGCCGTATACGGCCGAAGCAGCCGGCATATTTGCGCTGAGGGTCGAGACCGCGTGCGATCTTAGCCTCTGCCTTGTCGGGAGCGGGTGAGAAGCGATCCGTATCGATCCCGTGCATGATGACCGTACTCGGCACTTCCAGATAGGACGCCGTCTGACTATTGGTGGCAATCACGCCATCCATTTTGGAAATCAGAAACTTGGTCCAGCCGGTGTGCTTGCGCTGCGAAGCGGACGTGAAGACGATTTTCAGCTTCATGCGCAGGATGTCGCGCATGACGATGGCCGGCAGCATTTCGATATTACGCCGCGCATGCCAGACCCGAGGCTTGCCCGCCGGCCCGTTCTGCCAGAGCCGCCAGAGATCGCGAAAGCGAACATAGGGCAGGCTGTCCGGCAGGCCGGGGCCGATCACCGCGATCTTCTGCCCGAGCCGGTTCTGCACCGGCACGAGCTGAATGATCGTGGATGTCACTCCCGAGAGCCTGCGCTTGAAGTTCGGCGCAAGGACGCAGACATCTCTCAGATCGACATGGGGCAAGTCTTGAAGTCTCGCAGCAGGAACGTTGGATTTCAGTTCCAGTTGACGGAAAGGATTTCGTAGCCGCGCGAGCCGCCGGGTGCATTCACTTCAATGCTGTCGCCCACTTCCTTGCCGATCAAGGCACGGGCGATAGGGGAAGAAATGGAAATGCGGCCTTCCTTGACGTCGGCTTCCTGGTCGCCAACGATCTGGTAGGTCTTTTCCTCATCTGTGTCTTCATCGACGAGCTTGACGGTGGCGCCGAACTTGATCTTTGAACCGGACATCTTGGAGAGATCGATGATTTCGGCGCGCGCGGTCAGATCTTCGAGCTCGGAGATGCGGCCTTCATTATGGCTCTGCGCTTCCTTGGCGGCGTGATATTCGGCATTTTCCGACAGGTCGCCATGGGCGCGTGCTTCGGCGATCGCCTCGATGATGCGCGGGCGCTCTTCCTGCTGACGCCAGCGAAGTTCTTCCTGCAACTTGACGTAACCGCCCTGGGTCATCGGTACTTTTTCTACCATCTTTTTATTCCTTCACATTCGCACCGCGGTCGTCGCAGACACAAAAAGAAACAGGTTCCGGAGCGAAACTCCGGAACCATGTCAAAATCACAATTTGTCCGACTATATCAGAAGACCATCGAGAAATGCCAGCAAATTAAAAGACCCCTGAAAAACGAGCATTTTCAATGGAGTTTCGATGTGATTTGACTTTTGTTAATGGAACATATAGAGAACAATTTATGAAGAAGTCAATCAAAGAGCGGCTTGCAGTTCTCTCCGATGCAGCGAAGTACGATGCATCGTGCGCGTCCAGTGGAACCTCGAAACGCAACTCGGCCCAGGGCGGCGGTTTGGGATCGACGGAAGGATCGGGCATCTGCCACGCCTATGCGCCGGACGGGCGTTGCATCTCGCTATTGAAGATTCTTCTGACCAATTTCTGTATCTATGATTGCGCCTATTGCATCAACAGATCGTCCAGCAATGTCGAGCGCGCGCGCTTCACCGTTGAAGAGGTCGTGTGGCTTACGCTGGAGTTCTATCGGCGAAATTACATCGAAGGCCTGTTCCTATCGTCAGGCATCATTCGCTCCTCGGATCATACGATGGAAGAACTGGTGCGGGTGGCCAAAGAGTTGCGGGTAACTCACGGGTTTCGCGGCTACATCCATTTGAAGTCAATTCCTGAAGCTTCACCACATCTAATCGAGGAAGCGGGTCTTTATGCGGATCGTCTCTCGATCAACATCGAACTCCCCACCGATAGCGGGATCGGCAAATTCGCGCCGGAGAAGCAGCCCGGCAATATTCGCCGTTCCATGGCCGATATTCGGTTGAAGATCGAGGAGGCAGGGGAGCCAACGCTGAAGACCAAGCGGGTGAAGACGTTTGCGCCAGCGGGACAGAGCACGCAAATGATCGTCGGTGCCGATGGCGCGGATGACGGTACGATCCTCTCTACCAGCGCGCGGCTTTATGGAAGCTATGGATTGCGGCGCGTTTACTATTCCGCATTCAGCCCAATTCCCGATTCCTCCAAGAATCTGCCGCTTATCAAGCCGCCTTTGATGCGCGAGCATCGACTTTATCAGGCGGACTGGCTCTATCGGTTTTACGGGTTCGATATTGGTGAAATCACCTCCACGCAGCATAATGGGATGCTTGATCTCGATATCGATCCCAAGCTCGCCTGGGCGCTCGGCAATCGCCAGAAGTTTCCTGTCGATATCAATTCGGGTGATCGGGAAATGTTGTTGCGCGTGCCGGGCTTTGGCGTGAAGACGGTGAACTCCATTCTCTCGTCGCGGCGCTTCCGGCGACTGCGGTTGGAAGATCTTGCCCGCTTCGGCGTGTCGCTGAAGAAGGTCAAGGCTTTCGTGGTGGCTGATGGGTGGACGCCGAGCAAGTTGACGGAGCGGCCCGACCTGCGCGCCATGTTCACGCCGCCGCCGGAACAGCTGTCATTGCTGTGATGTATACGGTCGAGCTGGAGGGCAGGGGCGATTTTGGCGAGTGGCGCAATGCTGCACGTTTACTTCTTGCATCTGGTGTTGCGCCAAGCGAGGTGGATTGGCGGCTGAAGAGCGATCGCGGCACGTTGCTTGATTTTGAGCAGCAGGCCTCTCTTCCGGTGGCGAAAACCGCGGTCCAGGTGACGGTTCCGTCTGCCTTTCTGCCGTTGGCGGAGGCGATCATCTGCCATAGCGATCCCACACGGTTTTCCTTGCTGTACCGGATTTTATGGCGACTGCAGCAGGATCGTGCGCTGTTGCAGATCAAGGCCGATCCAGATGTTCAAGCGGCCCGGCAGATGGAGAAATCCGTTCGTCGCGACAGTCACAAGATGACGGCCTTTGTTCGGTTCAAGGAAGTTCCAGGCAAGGATGCGCAATCGCGGCGCTGCTTCATCGCGTGGTTCGAGCCGGATCATTTCATAGTCGAGCGCAAGGCGCCATTCTTTCAGCGGCGGTTCAACGATATGGATTGGCTGATTGCAACGCCGAAGGGGTCGGCGCGGTGGAATGGTCAAGTGCTTCAGACCTCTCGCGAAGCGGCAGAGCGTCCGGATGTTTCGGACGAAACGGATGAGTTGTGGCGCACTTATTACGCCAATATCTTCAATCCGGCGCGGCTCAAGATCAAAGCGATGACGGCAGAGATGCCGAAGAAATATTGGAAGAACCTGCCTGAGGCCGATCTCATTCCGGAGCTTGTCATCGGTGCGGAGGCGCGGGTGCTCGGCATGGCGGCCAAGGCTGCGACGGAGCCGCAGATGTTTCACCATCGCATCCAGGCGGCAAATGCGGCCAGGCCACAGGAAGTCCTACCGGACGCAAATACGCTTGCCGGTGTGAAACGGGAGGCGCAAGGCTGCCAGATGTGCCCGCTGCACTGCGCCGCGACGCAAACAGTCTTCGGCGAAGGTCCGGAGGCAGCGAAGGTTATGGTCGTCGGCGAACAGCCGGGAGATCATGAGGATCTGGCTGGGCGGCCTTTCGTTGGACCGGCGGGCAAAGTGTTCGATCAGGCTTTGGTAGAGACGGGGATCGAGCGCAAGTCTCTCTATGTGACGAACGCCGTCAAGCATTTCAAATATGAGGCGCGGGGCAAGAAGCGCATTCACCAGAAGCCGAATGCAGGCGAGGTCGAACGCTGTCGCTGGTGGCTCACGCGGGAAATCGATCTCGTGCAGCCCAAGCTGATCGTCGCCATGGGCGCGACGGCGGTTTACGCTCTGACAGGAATGAAGGAGACGCTCTCCAGCGTGCGCAGCCGACCAATCCCTATGGAGAATTCACGCACTCTATTTGCGACGGTACATCCGTCTTACCTGCTCAGAATCCCCGACCAGGCACGTCAGGCCGAGGAGAGGGCGCGTTTCGTCGAAGACCTTCGTGCTGTGCGCATGTTGTCAGATGCGTGAGGTCGCTGGCACTTTTCACTCGTCTTGTTAGGCAGTAGCAGAGCAGTTTGCGTTTCACCAAAATGCGCATTTTCTAACATTAAAAGATCGTCATGAAGTATTTGTAATGCGACTATCGGAGATTTTGGGAGTTTAATCAGCATCAACATCCAACGGTGGTTGGGATGTTGTATGTGGAGATTATAAAAGGATTTGTATCATGTTTATTCGTCGTAACCTTGCTGTTATTCTTGTTGCCGGTACTATGCTCGGCGGAATTGCTTATACTGCCGAAGCTGCATCGACAACTGCAGCGCAGACGGAAACCATGGGCGCTGTTGTCCCGAACAAGGCCATCGACAAAGATGTTGGACGTCTCTCACAGGACGGAGCACAGGCCTTGGCCGACATTCAGGCGACACGCCTCGCAATCTTCAATGCGAAGCCGGATGAAGCGAAGACCTTCATCAGCAAGGCAAAGGACGAGTTGCAAAAGGCTTCCAAGGATGAAGCGGTGTTCATGAAGGCTGAAGCGGATCTGACGAAACCGACCAAGGCGCCGGCAGCTGGTGATGCGACTGCAAGTGCAAAGCCCGCCTCTGCGACGCCCATCCAGTGGTTGCCAGTCGACTCGCAATTGACGCTTGGTGAAGACTTCAAGGCAACGCCTGAAAAAGTTGCAGCCATCACTGAAGCCAACAAGAGCCTGAAGACCTCCGATCGTCAGGGTGCGCTTGAAAAGCTTGCTGTCGCGGATGTCGATGTCGAGTTCATCACCGCTGCTCTACCGCTCGATCAGACGGTCACCGATGTTGGCAAGGCTGCCGACCTGATCAACCAGGGCAAGTTCTATGAAGCCAATGCGGTACTGAAGGATGTGACAGATAACGCGATGCTGAACATCGTCGATATCTATGGTCAGCCTTACAAGGCAAAGGCAGAGAAGCCTGCCAATGCCGCAGCAGTCACCCCGTCGACGGACAAGACCGCTGCTCCAAAGGGCTAATCGCCCTTCCACATACTGCAACGAAAATGGCCTCCCCGCTGGGGGAGGCCTTTGTTTTGAAAAACTCTGTCGTTTCTCAGAAGTAGCTTTGCAGCGGCTTCACTTCGAGGTTGCCGGCCTTCAGCGCCTTGATGGCAAGGGCTGCGGCTTCCGCACCGGCCATGGTGGTGTAGTAGGGCACCTTCTGCATCAGCGTTGCGCGGCGTAGCGACTTGGAGTCGGAGATCGCCTTGTTGCTGTCGGTGGTGTTGATCACCAATTGGACCTGACGGTTGCGGATGCCGTCTTCGATATGCGGACGACCTTCCTGCACCTTGTTGATCTTTTCGGCGGCGATGCCCTGTTCGGCGAGGAAGCGCTGTGTGCCGCCGGTTGCCAGAACCTTGAAGCCTGCTTCCATCAAAATGCGGATGGCGGGCAGAACGCCTTCCTTGTCCTGGTCGCGGACCGAGACGAACACCGTGCCGGAGCGGGGCAGGTCGACACCGGCACCGAGCTGCGACTTGGCGAATGCCAGTGCGAAGTCGGTATCGAGACCGATGACTTCGCCGGTGGAGCGCATTTCCGGTCCGAGCAGGATATCGACGCCGGGGAAGCGGGCAAACGGGAAGACGGCTTCCTTGACGGCGATGTGCTTCAGGTTGCGCGGATCGGGCTTTTCACCATAGGCGGCAATCGCATGATCGAGCTTTTCACCGGCCATGACGCGGGCTGCGATCTTGGCAATCGGCGCGCCGATTGTCTTGGCGACGAAGGGCACGGTGCGCGACGCGCGCGGGTTGACTTCGAGGACGTAGATCGTGCCGTCCTTGATGGCATATTGGACGTTCATCAAGCCGCCGACCTTCAGCGCCTTGGCAAGTGCTGCCGTCTGGCGTTCCAGTTCATCCAGCGTTTCAGGCGAGAGCGAGCGGGCAGGCAGCGAGCAGGCAGAGTCGCCCGAGTGAATGCCGGCTTCTTCGATATGCTCCATGATGCCTGAAACGAAGACGCTTTCGCCGTCGCACAGCGCATCCACGTCCACTTCGACAGCGTTTGTCAGGTAGCTGTCGAAAAGCAGCGGGTTCTTGCCGAGAAGCGTGTTGATCTGGCCGGTCTTGTCGTTCGGGTAGCGCTGCTTGATGTCTTCCGGCACAAGGCCTGGAACGGTATCGAGCAGGTAGGTCTGCAACTGGCCTTCCGAGTGGATGATCTGCATGGCGCGGCCACCCAGAACGTAGGATGGGCGAACGACCAGCGGGAAGCCGATTTCGGAAGCGACGAGACGAGCCTGTTCGACCGAGTAGGCGATGCCGTTGTTCGGCTGGGCCAGATCGAGCTTCATCAAGAGCTTCTGGAAGCGGTCGCGGTCTTCGGCAAGGTCGATCATGTCCGGTGCGGTACCGAGGATCGGAATGCCGTTCTTTTCCAGCGCTTCGGCAAGCTTCAGCGGGGTCTGGCCACCGAACTGCACGATGACGCCGACCAGTTCGCCCTTTTCCTGTTCCGAACGCATGATCTCGATCACGTCTTCAGCCGTCAGCGGCTCGAAGTAGAGGCGATCGGAGGTGTCGTAGTCGGTCGAAACCGTTTCCGGGTTGCAGTTGATCATGATGGCTTCGAAGCCTGCGTCCTTCAACGCGAAGGCGGCATGGCAGCAGCAATAGTCGAACTCGATGCCCTGGCCGATACGGTTCGGGCCGCCGCCGAGGATGACGACCTTCTTGCGGTCGGAGACTTGCGCTTCCGAGCGCAGCGCGCCGACGAAAGGTGTTTCGTAGGTCGAATACATATAGGCTGTGGGCGAGGCGAATTCGGCAGCGCAGGTGTCGATGCGCTTGAAGACTGGGCGCACATTAAGGCCGTTGCGCAGCTCTGCCACTTCCTTCGGCCGCTTGCCGGTGAGCGAAGCGAGGCGGGCATCGGAGAAGCCCATGGCCTTCAGCATACGCAGGTTTTCGGCGTCGGTCGGCAAGCCGTGTTCGCGCACACGCGCTTCCATGTCGACGATCGCCTTGAACTGGGCGATGAACCACGGATCGATCTTGGAGTTCTCGTGCACTTCGGCTTCGGTCATGCCCATGCGCAGAGCCTGGGCCACCATGCGCAGGCGATCAGGCGTCGGCGTGCCGATGGCGGCGCGGATGGCGTTCTTGGAGCCTTCGCCTTCTTCGTAGCCGGGGATCTCGATTTCATCGAGACCGGTGAGGCCGGTCTCCATGCCGCGCAGCGCCTTCTGCAGCGATTCGGCAAAGGTGCGGCCAATCGCCATGACTTCACCGACGGACTTCATCGCGGTGGTCAGGATTGGCGAGGCACCAGGGAACTTCTCGAAGGCGAAGCGCGGGATCTTCGTGACCACATAGTCGATGGACGGTTCGAAGGAGGCAGGCGTTGCGCCGCCGGTGATGTCGTTGTCGAGTTCGTCCAGCGTGTAGCCGATGGCAAGCTTGGCCGCGACCTTGGCGATCGGGAAGCCCGTTGCCTTGGACGCGAGCGCAGACGAGCGCGAGACGCGCGGATTCATTTCGATGACGACGAGGCGGCCATCCTTCGGGTTGACGGCGAACTGCACGTTCGAGCCGCCGGTCTCCACGCCGATCTCGCGCAGAACCGCAATCGAGGCGTTGCGCATGATCTGGTATTCTTTGTCCGTCAGCGTCAGTGCCGGGGCGACGGTGATCGAGTCGCCGGTATGGACGCCCATCGGGTCGATGTTTTCGATCGAGCAGATGATGATGCAGTTGTCCGCCTTGTCGCGGACGACTTCCATTTCATATTCCTTCCAGCCGAGAACCGATTCTTCGACCAGAACTTCTGTCGTGGGCGAGGCATCGAGGCCGCCCGACACAATGTCGAAGAACTCCGAGCGATTATAGGCAATGCCGCCGCCCGTACCGCCGAGCGTAAAGGACGGACGAATGATGGCCGGCAGACCGACATGGTCGATGGCCTGGGCGGCGATTGCCATGGCATGCGCCATGTAGCGCTGCTTGCGGTCCGTCTCGCCCAGGTTCCACTGGTTTTCCAGCTCGTCGAGCGCCTTGTCCAAATCCGCGCCGGACAGCTTGCCCTTCAGTTCTGCGCGTGCCGCTTCGTGCTTCTTGCGGTCGGCATCCTTGATCTCGGTGGCGTTGGCCAGCATCGAGCGCGGGGTTTCCAGACCGATCTTTGCCATGGCCTCGCGGAAGAGGGCGCGGTCTTCGGCCTTGTCGATCGCTTCTGGCTTCGCGCCGATCATCTCGACATTGTAGCGGTCGAGCACGCCCATGCGCTTGAGAGACAGTGCTGTGTTGAGCGCCGTCTGGCCGCCCATGGTGGGCAGCAGCGCGTCCGGCCGTTCCTTGGCAATAATCTTTGCAACCACTTCCGGGGTGATCGGTTCGACATATGTGGCGTCCGCGAGGCCGGGGTCGGTCATGATGGTGGCAGGGTTGGAGTTGACCAGGATGACCCGGTAACCCTCTTCCTTGAGCGCCTTACAAGCCTGGGTGCCGGAGTAGTCAAATTCGCAAGCCTGACCGATGACGATCGGTCCCGCGCCAATGATGAGGATGGACTTGATATCTTGGCGCTTTGGCATGGCTCTCGTTCCGCTTTCTTGTTGCGCAAAAAACGGCCATGGTGAGACTTCACCGGCCGGGGCGCGCAATTCCAAATCTTTTCAGGCTAGAAGCGGCTTATAGGCAAATGTTTTGGCGAACGGAACCCCGAATCTTCGCTTTCCGACAGGAAAGTTGGCGCGTCGCAAAAGGATCATGGCGTGTGATCCTCCACGCACTATCAAACGTAAGCCTCATCAATCGCTTACATCGTCGCCTCCAACCGGATGCAGGATAATCATGATCATTGTTCATTACCTGGAAAATTCCCGCGCGCACCGCATTCTCTGGCTGCTGGAGGAACTCGAACTTCCCTATGAGGTAAAGACCTACAAGCGCGGGTCGGATATGCGAGCGCCGAAGAGCCTCAAACAGGTCCATCCACTCGGCAAGTCTCCGGTGATCGAGGATCGAGGTACGGTCTACGCGGAGAGCGGCGCGATCATCGAATATCTCCTCGACACGTATGGCGAGGGCAAGTTCCGACCGGACAAGGGCACGGACAACCACCGCCGCTATCTCTACTGGCTGCATTATGCTGAAGGCTCCGCCATGCCGTTGCTGTTGCTCAAGCTCCTCTTCTCGCGTTTGCCGAGCCAGATGCCATTTTTTCTGAAGCAGGTGGCGAAGCTGATCTCCAAAGGGGTGGCGGCAAAGCTCATCGATCCGCAACTGATCGACCATGTGGCTTACTGGGAGGCCGAACTCTCAAGCCAAGGCTATTTTGCCGGAGACATGCTGACTGGCGCGGATATTGCCATGAGCTTTCCGGTCGAGGCGGCCATGAGCCGAGCGGATGGTGTCGGACAAACGCAGGCGATCAGGCGCTTTCTCGACGCCATCCGCGCTCGACCCGCTTACCAGCGTGCGCTGACAAAAGGCGGAGCCTATATCTACGCGCGCAGCTGACGCCGGTACTCCCCTTGCGGGAACGCTTTGCGGCAATTAGCGTTTAGCGCAAGCATATTGATGGGGAGATTGCCATGCAGTGGAGAGGGCGCCGCCAGTCGGACAACATCGAAGATAGACGCGGCATGTCTACCGGCGGCATGGGCGGTGGCGGTGGTTTCCGCATACCGACCGGCGGTCGAGGCGGTGGCATCGGGATCGGCGGCTTGGTCGTCATTTTGCTGATCAGCTGGGCGCTCGGTATAAATCCGCTCACCCTGCTTTCCGGCGGCGACATGTATTCGGATAGTGGCAGTCAGCAACAGCAGCAGACAGGGACCCGCCCGCAGGGCCAGTCCAGCGACGAAACAACGGCCTTCGTGCGCACGATTCTGGCCGAGACCGAAGACACCTGGGGCAAGATTTTCCAGGCATCCGGCGAGACCTATCAGAAGCCGACGCTGGTGCTGTTCTCCGGCCAGGTTCGTTCAGCCTGCGGCAACGCGACATCGGCCTCCGGTCCGTTCTATTGCCCGGTGGATCGCAAAGTCTATCTGGACACCGAGTTCTTCCGCGAGCTTTCGCAGCGCTTCGGTGCCTCCGGGGACTTTGCCCAGGCTTATGTGATTGCGCATGAGGTGGGCCATCACGTGCAGAACCTCACCGGCGTGCTTCCGGAATTCAACCAGCGTCGCCAATCCATGAGCGAGAGCCAGGCCAATGCGCTTTCGGTGAAGGTGGAACTTCAAGCCGATTGCTATGCCGGCATCTGGGGCAAGTCTACGCAGCAAAAGGGCATTCTTGAAGCTGGCGATCTGGAAGAGGCGCTGAATGCCGCGCACCAGATTGGCGACGACACGCTGCAGAAGAAGACGCAGGGCTATGTGGTGCCTGACAGCTTCAACCACGGCACGTCCGCGCAGCGCGTCGAATGGTTCCGCCGCGGGTTCGAGAGCGGCCGCGTTGAGGACTGCGATACGTTCTCGGCTGATATTTGATCGGTGTTGAAGGCTGTCGTCGTCCTCGGGCTCATCCCGAGGACGATACTTGGTTCGGACTGGCTCTCAACTTGCCAATCGCTGGCATGGAGCCTCCATTTCTGCTCCGTCCATTCGCTTCCATGTCCCACCACTCCCATAGTGCCAGGCAAGCTGACCTTGATCGTCGATGGTGATGAGCGAAAGCCAGTTATTGTCGAACAGTGCGCTCACCTGCGGATGCCGCTTTAGAATGTCGGTGATTGCTTCCCTAGGTGCCTCGACAGCGACGGTCAGCCGCAGCGGGTCGTGGACAAGGGCTTGGCCATCATGGACCGACTGCCAGGGGAGACCGGCGCGCAGATTGCCGCCATTGCCCTCGACCACACCGATGCCGCCGACGACATTGTGGAGCAGCTTGTAGCCAGCGCCGAAGAGGGTCGGAGCCACGGCCGAGCCGAAATATTGCAGGCTGATCCAACTCGCGACGACCACGGGTGCCGTGAGGATCAATTCCAGGATTTTGAAGCCCTCGTCCTTCTGCCACACGTAGTCATGCAGGAAAGCCTTACCCTCCAGCGATCTCCCAGCCGTGCGCGACCTTGGCGCGACGATGAAAGCCCGGCACCCGGCAAGCCCTAGTTCCGGCCGGGTTTCCGACCAATCGCGGCTTCTTGCCAGTATGTTTTCCACCGTTGCCCCTGGAAGACGTTGCGCCCGCTCGGCGCGCGTAAGCCGCCCGGCATCGGCAAGCCATTTGCGCAGTTGCTTGAGATCTTTTGGGGCGATGCTGCGATCCAGATCGTCTTCGAAGAGCGTCACGGCATCCGTCGTCGTGTCGTGCAGGCCCGCAAGGAAGATGGTATCGGCTGGAATGCTGATGCCTTTGGCGGACAGCGCGTCGCGCACACCCCGATCGTTGATCAGATCCGCCAGCAGGCGCGCGTTGACATCACCCGCATGGCCGCCGCAGGCGCCGCAGTGAAGGGCGCTGGCATAGGGGTTGTTGACCACATTGGCGCCGTGACCGCAGATCAGCACGAAGCGACCGAAGCCATCGGTCAGCGACATGGCTCTCAGCACCCTTTCCGCCGTGACTGCCTTCGTTTCCAGATCGAGGTTTTGGACAAAGCAAGGCTTGGCCTTGTCGGGCTTCGCAGCTTTGGTGAAACGCAATCCGTCTCGCAAAAGCTTGCTGGCGTAGACAGGCCCCATCGCCTCGACGAAGGCGAAGGAGGAAACGGCAGCGAGCTTGAAGCGGCCCCAGGCACGGATGGCCCGGGCTCCAAAGCGCGCCTTCTGGTCGGCCTTTTTATTGTCATCGACGGCGCTGCAGGTGAAGACCGACGGCTTCAGCAGCACCGGCAGCCGGTGTTCTGCGACATCGGAGGCAAAGCCTTGATGGCTGGCGCCAAGGCCGAAGAAGCCGGCGAAACCGATTGTGCTTATGGATGGGTCCATGCTTTCCAGCGACCGACGTAAGACTTCGGAGCGGACGTCGATACAGAAGGCTGCTTGCAGCATCGGTCTCTTGTCCACCGCTTGGGCGGTGGACGGCGTTGCGAGAGCGGCAGCGAGCTTCCTCTGTGCTGCATGTTCGGCAGTAGATTGCAGAATACTGTCGATCTGGATGGCGCGATCGGCAATGACAGGTTCGACATGGGTGTTACGGACCTTCCGCCACTCGACCTCGATATCTGCCTTGTGTTGTTGGTACAACGCTTCCTCGAAGACCAGCCGGATTGCGAGAAGCTCCAACGCTGTCGTATCTTCATCGCCATCAACTTCGGCCTTGAATTGCATGTGGCGGGCAAATTGCGCCCAACCACCCAGTGTCAGCAGCAATTGATGGAAGTACGTTCCGGGCTCTGCGCCAAGCCCAAGCGAGACCGACGCCCGTTCGATGGCTGCTAGGGGCGTTTCCGGGGTGTCAGACACGTGGATGCCGAAGCCCTTGAGACCGAGGATTTCCGGGGTAAGGTCGTGAGTGGCAAATGCCCGCCAGGCGGCGTAGAGGCCGTTGCGCCGGGATGCAGCCCAAAGAGCCTGTCCCTGGTCGAAGAAACCTGCTGCGAAGGTGCCGATCCGATCGGAGACGAGGCTTGGCCAATCCTTGCCTGTCGCCTGTGCCGCGAGATCCGCAACCGCTGGCAAAGCCCGGACCGCTGGTGCTTCGTTCAACAGAGACGCTTTAAGCGCGACGAGATCAATGCTTGCATCGAGGCCGTTCGATTGGAGTGCTGCGAGGATGTCCTCGTCGGTGATCTCGCCCTTTGCGATCTTCTCGGCAAAATGCTTGCGGGGCAAAGCAAGCTGCACCCCGCCGATGCGGGCAAGAAGGGCCGCGGTCTTATCGAATGTCTCATTCGACTGACCGAGGAACGGGTTGACGGCAACGGTGGCCGTCAAGGGCCAGGCTGGTGGAATGGCCCGCACCGCCTGATCTGCGGCTTTTGCCAGAGCTTCACCGTGAAGCGTATCGACTGGGGTTATGGTGGTCATGCGACTTACTCCTTCACGGAAGCGGAGGTTGCGGAGGCGGGGAGTTTCCAGCCACCAAGCATGCGATCGAAGAGGGCATTGACGTAAAGCCCGTTGGCGAGGTGGACACGCAGCCCGGCTGCTGCCGGATGATACGCCCAGAGGGGAAAGAGCGACTGGGCGACGGCGACGAGGCCAAAGGTAACGACGGCGAGCAACATCAGCGTCCATTCCAGTGGACCGGGCTGCGGCGGAGGCGGAAGCGTGCCGTGCATCAGCCCGTCAGCGATCTTCTGCAGGGCAAAATAGGCGGTTGCGGCCAAGACGGCGTAGAGTGAGGTGCGCCAGGTGAGCGCCCACGGAGCAGCATCGGCCAGACCCTGGGCGATCAGATAGGCGACGCCGAAGATCAGGATCGCGCCGAGAGCGAGCGCCTGCGGTGGCTTGTCGGCAAAGCCGAAGAGGAAGCCGATCACCGCGTAGATCGTAAGAGCCACCAGGAAGGCGCGCGCGACGGCTTTAGCGTTGGGAATGGTGATCGGGCCGGGGCGGCGGATCGAGGCGACGGCTTCGATGGCTGAGCCGGAGGAGAGAAAGGCGTGCGCCTTGTAAAGCGAGTGCGCGACGATGTGGAGCAGCGCAATGGGAAAGAGCGCGAGCCCGCATTGCAGGATCATGAAGCCCATCTGCGCGACCGTCGACCAGGCGAGCGATGTCTTGACCGCAGATTGCGTCAGCATCACCACGCTGCCAAAAATCGCAGTGAAACCGCCCACCATCACCAGAACCGCAAGCACGATCGGCGCCTGGAGCATGACATCGGCGAAGCGGATCAGCAGGAAGCCGCCGGCATTCACGACGCCTGCATGGAGAAGGGCAGAAACGGGAGTTGGCGTCTCCATGACTTCCGTCAGCCAGCCATGGGTCGGGAACTGCGCAGACTTCAGGAGGGCTGCGACCGCAAGGAGTGAAGCGGCAGCAACGGTGAGCGGCAGGCCTTGTCCCTGTTGTGCTTCGACAAGGATGGTGGCGATGTTACCGGTCTTGAAGGCGACGGCCAGCAGGATGACGGCGGCAATCAGTGCGCTATCGCCCAGCCGCGAGACGAAGAATTTCTTGCGCGCTGCCCGTTGGGCCGCAATCCGCTCGGGATAGAAGATCAGCAACTGATGAAGCAGAAGACTTGCCGCGCACCAGCCGATGACGAGTTGCAGCAACGTACCTGCCTGGACAAGCAGGAGAACCGCGGCGAGCGTTGCCGTCATCCAGCCGGTGAAAGGTCCTTGCCGGGCTTCGCCGTCGAGGAAGGTCCCGGCATAGCGCAGCACGATCCAGCCGATGAAGGAAACGAGCAGGAGCATGACCAGGCTGACAAGGTCGAGCCTCGAGGCAAGAGAGACGTAGCCATAGCCGATGGTCGGGCTGGTTCCGGGCCCTGAAAGAGCGAGGACAAGGCCGGACAGCACCGCGATCATAATGGAGGCAAGCGCGGCCAGTTCGGCAAGGCGGATCGCCGCGCGCGGCCGAAGACCCGGTGCCTTGAAGGCATTATATGAGACATAGGCGAGAAGAAGCGGTGCGAGGAGCGGTAGAGCGTAGATCACGAGAGTTCTCCGGTCTGTGGGCTGCTTTGGGAGGAGGCGCAGCTGCATATGACGAACGGATTATCAGGAACCGAAACGCTATAAAAATTCATTGTTTCTAGTGAAACGTTCTATAAAATAGAACGATGTCAGATCTCAATTATCATCATCTTCGCTATTTCCGCGCCGTTGCTCATGACGGCAATCTAACGCGCACGGCCGAACGCCTGAACCTGTCGCAGTCGGCCTTGTCCATTCAGATCAAGCAGTTGGAGGAACGGCTGGGTCATGCGCTGTTTGAGAGACGAGGGCGGCAGCTTTATCTGACAGAGGCCGGTCGCATCGCGCTTGACCGCGCCGACACAATCTTTGCAGCTGGTGAAGAACTGATTGAAACTTTGAAGGAGACTGGACGCAGCCGCCGCGCCATCCGCATAGGCGCGCTGGCCACGCTATCACGCAACTTTCAGATCGAGTTTCTGCGCCCGATCCTGGGGCGTTCGGATGTCGATATGATTCTACGCTCAGGCAGCACGAGCGAGCTTTTGGGCGCGCTGGAAACGCTGAACCTCGATATCGTTCTCCTGAACCAGCCGCCGATGGCCGATTCCGTCACGCCCTTCATCGCCCAACATATCTATCAGCAGCGGGTCAGCCTCGTCGGCAGGCCGTCCTTTGGCAAGCCGGGTGCGACGCTCGCCGATCTTCTGGCTGAACATCCGGTGATCCTGCCGACGCTCGAAAGCGGGGTGCGTGCTCAGTTCGAGGCGCTGACCGCACGGCTTGGCCTCAGTCCTCAAATCGCAGCCGAGGTCGATGACATGGCGATGATGCGTCTTCTGGCCCGCGAAGGGGCAGGGCTTGCGGTTCTGCCGCCGATCGTCGTCAAAGGGGAATTGGAGGCCGGCACACTTGTGGAGTTCGATGCGCTGCCGGGAATGGTCGAGTCCTTCTATGCCGTGACGATCAAGCGCCGTTTCCCCAACCCGCTGTTAAAGCCGCTTCTGCAGGGTGACGCTTAGACGATCAGTAATGCGGTCACGAACATGCCTAGCGCAAAGATCGTGTGGGCGACGAGGTTGAGTGCGCGGACCTTGTTTGGGTTCGGTGTCTTGGAGGCCGCCCAGCCGATACCGAGGCCGGGTTGCAGCAGGAACCAGCCTGCACCGACCGTGACGATGCCAACGATAAACGGCAGCAGAAAGGTCGGGGCCGCAAACCATCCCGGTGGCACGATCAGCGCCAGAAGAATCCCGTAGAGTATGCCGACCGCGTAATGCGCAATCCAGCCGATCGCGGCTTCATTGGCGTGCGGCTCAGCCGTCGCAATGCTGTCATGGAAGACTTTGCCCTTCGGTAAATGCCAGAACCAGCGGCCGACGGGACCCCAATTGGCAGCCGGTTGGCTGAAGGCACGATGCAGGATGACCGCCCAGATATCCATGAAGAGTGTGCCGCCGACGCCCATTGCTGTACCTCGCCAGAGAATCTCCCACATTCGTTATCCCTCCCGAATCGTGATCTGGAGAAGATGTCTCGCGCTTGAGGGCGAGGCAAGGGCACGTAGGCACGTCGGTGTTAGGTGTACAAGAAAAGGCCCGAAAACGCATAGGTCCTCGGGCCTTTTGTGTTTTGCTCAGACTGATGCTCAGGCAGCTCGGCCGTACGCCCCATACTGATGTTCGTTTTGCGACAGCTTGAACTGCGCAAGCAGTGTCTTCAGGGCCGCGGCTTCCGTGGCGAGGCCATGGCTGGCGGCCGTCTGTTCTTCCACCATTGCGGCGTTCTGCTGGGTGCCCTGGTCGATCGTGTTGATCGCGGTGTTGATCTCCTGAAGACCGGTGGACTGTTCGCGGGTGGCAAGCACGATGGCGTCGATGTGCTTGTTGATCTCCTGCACTTCCGCAACGATGGTTTCCAGCGCTTTGCCGGCATTGCCGACCAGCGTTACGCCGGACTCAACCTGCGTGGTAGAGGTGCTGATCAAGGTCTTGATTTCCTTAGCGGCATTGGCAGAGCGCTGAGCGAGTTCGCGCACTTCCTGAGCAACGACAGCAAAGCCCTTGCCCGCTTCACCGGCGCGCGCCGCTTCTACGCCTGCATTGAGTGCAAGCAGGTTGGTCTGGAAGGCAATCTCGTCGATGACGCCGATGATCTTGGAGATTTCGGTGGAGGAGTGTTCGATGCCCTCCATAGCCTTCACCGCATCGCCGACTACGACACCGGACTGTTCTGCGTTCTGGCGCGCACGCTCGACCAGGCGACCAACCTCTTCGGCGCGCTTGGCCGAATCCTTGACTGTGGTGGTGATTTCCTCAAGCGCTGCTGCGGTCTCTTCGACTGATGCCGCCTGCTGCTCGGTGCGCTTGGAGAGGTCGTCCGCCGAGTGACGGATTTCGCTCGCGCCCGCGTCGATGGCATTGGCGTTGTGACCGACATTGACAAGGGCGGCATTGAGCTTGGCGATGGAGTCGTTGAAGTCGGAGCGCAGACGATCGACGCGTGCGACAAACGGCGTGTTGATGCGGTAATTGAGGTTGCCGTTGGAAAGATGGGTGAGACCTTCGGCGAGAGCATCGACGGCAAACTGGATGTCGGCGCTATCCTTGGCGGATTGACGCTCGCGCTCGGCGCGCTCCTGTTCGGTCATGGTGCGGTTGCGCTGCGCATCACCTTCCAGACGCTGGCGTTCCAGCGCATTGGTGCGGAAGACGGCAACGGCGCTTGCCATCGAGCCGATCTGGTCCGTGCGCTCCTGACCGGGAATCGCGATGTTGAGATTGCCGGCGGCGAGCTGCTCCATCGCCGACGTCATGCGCGTGACCGGCGTGATGACGACGCGGCTCAGAAGCAGGACGAGGCAGCCGATCATGCCGGCAACGGCAAGACCCGTTGCGACAATCGCCGCAACACGGAAGGTGGACACGGAGGCGAAGGCGGCCTTGCTATCGACAACGAACCCAAGGTGCCAGTTAACCGACGGCAAGCCTTCCACGGGAATGAAGCTGATGATCTTATCGGCGCCGTTCAACTGCGTTTGGCTGAGTGCGGTGCTGATCTTCGGCGTGTTTACCGGAAAGAGATCCGCGAGCTTCTTGGAGATGACGCCCGCATCCGGGTGGATCAGGATCGTCCCATCACTGTTGACGAGGAAGGCGTAACCATCCGGGCCGGCATCGATCTTCTTGATCATGGCCACAAGGCTTGTCAGCGTGAAATCGCTTGCGGCAACGCCTGCGAGCTTTCCGTTGCGCTTTACCGGAATGGCGGCGCTGACGACGAGTTCGCTGGTGGAGGAATCGATATAGGGCTCGGTCAGGATAGGCGCGTTGACTGCGACGGCTGCCTGGTACCAGGGGCGTTTGCGCGGGTCGTAGCCTTCCGGCATTTTCTCGTTTGGCCATGTGGTGAAAACACCCGCCTCATCGCCGAAATAGGTGGATTTGAACTCGCGCGCGAGAACGTCGTTCTCAATCGCCTTGTTGAGCGTCACCTGATCGGCGCCCTTGCTCAGCGCTGATGCAACCATCTCGGTCATGATGACGCGACCGTTCAGCCAGTTGGCAATGCTGAGCGCCGCCTCTTCACCGGTGGAGTTGACCTTGTCGGAGACGAAGCTGTTGGCCGCATTGCGCTGGAGGCTGTCGATATAGATGGAGAAGCCGGCAAAGGCAGCAACAACGAGGCAGGACGCGGAAATGACAATCCGCGTCATCAGGTTGGATTTCGTGGACAAGATAGTGGTCCTCGGATGGCCCGGCGTGAAACCGGATTGACTGAAACATGCCACTGGCAATTGCGGCGCGCGTCATGCACCCGAGAATTGATTTTTGTCAGTTAAGAAACGTTTGAGTGAAAACTGTAAACATAAGCTTAAGCGCATGTTATCTATAAGGCTTTCGGGATCAATCAACTTGATCTGCCCTAACGGCAGCGCAAAGCTTGTTTTTGAGGCAATGCGCCTTTTTCTTGCGCAGTTCTGCCAAGTCTCTTATGCATGGCATCTACCGCTTCCAGCATCCTCTGGAAGCGGTTTCAGTTTGAGGTGAGATCATGTCTTCGTCGGCAGCTGTCGGGAACGTGTCGCAAAACGGCAGTTCGTGGACCGCGCATTTGCGCGCCACGCTTGCATTGGGTATTCCGCTGATCGGTGCGCAACTGGCGCAGCTTGGCATTCATACCACCGACATGATCATCGTCGGACAGCTTGGCGCGGAAAAGCTTGCGGCCATGGTGCTGGCCGGACAATTTTTCTTTGTCGTCTTTATTTTCGGTACCGGCTTCTCAGTGGCCGTCGTTCCCATGGTCGCCAATGCCTATGGGCAGGGGGACGCGACCTCGGCGCGGCGAGCGCTGCGCATGGGCATGTGGGTGGCGATCGCCTACTGGTTCCTGGCGCTTGGCATATTCTACAATGCGGAGCGTATCCTGCTGGCACTCGGGCAAAATCCGAATGTGGCAAAGCTGACGGGCGATTATCTTGCCATCTCGAAGTTCGGCCTGCTCCCGGCGTTGTTGTTTTACGTGATGCGCGGGCTTGTCAGCGCCATCGGTCGTGCCAGCGTCATTCTCTATGCGACGATCGCGATGCTGTTGATAAACGGCGTCCTCGCCTATGCGCTTGTTCTTGGCCATTTCGGATTGCCGGCCATGGGCATGAATGGCGCGGCGATCGTTGCCGTCATCGTCAACACGTTCAGCCTGATTTTCATCGTCTTCTACGTGCAGACGCGTGAGGAAACGAGGCAATACGAGCTTTTCGTCCGCTTCTGGAAGCCGGACTGGAACGCGCTTGGCGAGGTCCTTCGTCTTGGCCTGCCGATCAGCATCACGATTCTGGCTGAAACAATGCTTTTTTCAGCCGCATCCATTCTGATGGGGCAGATCGGTACAATCGAGCTTGCAGCCCATGGTATCGCGCTACAGCTGGCATCGATCGCTTTCATGATCCCGCTTGGACTATCGCAGGCGGCAACGGTACGTATCGGCGTCGCGCATGGCCGCGGCGATTATCCAAACCTCATTCGGGCGGCGATCACGATCTATGCCGTGGCCTGCGTCATTGCGCTGAGCGGCGGTATTCTCTTTGCAGCAATTCCTGGCACCTTGGGCAGCCTGTTCCTGGATGCCCACTTGCCCGAGGCGCCCCAGGTGCTTGCCTATGCGAGCTCGCTGATCATCATGGCCGGCCTGTTCCAACTGGTGGATGGCATCCAGGCAGTGGCGGCGGGTCTGCTACGCGGTCTGAAGGATGCGCGTATTCCGGCGATACTGGCGTTGATTTCCTATTGGCCGATCGGCTTTGCGCTCGCCTGGACAATGGCTTTTCCGCTCGGTTTCGGTGGCGTCGGCGTCTGGTCCGGCTTCGTCGTCGGTCTCACCGCAGCGGCGATCATGCTGACGACGCGCTTCTACCGGTTGGTGAAGCGTGAAATGCAAACGGCCCGCGGTTCAGCGGGCCATTCATGAATCAAACTGAACTTTGAATCTTATCAGCGTTCTGCGAGTGCCGGTTCGCCCTTCTTCTCACGAAGCAGGTTGACGAAGCGGCGGAAGAGATAATGGCTGTCCTGTGGACCGGGCGAGGCTTCCGGGTGATGCTGCACCGAGAAGACCGGCTTGCCGGTGATGCGCAGGCCGCAATTGGTGCCATCGAACAGTGAAGTATGAGTCTCTTCAACGCCTTCCGGCAGAGACTTCGCGTCCACTGCAAAGCCGTGGTTCATGGAGACGATTTCCACCTTGCCGGTGGTGAAGTCCTTGACCGGATGGTTTGCGCCGTGGTGGCCCTGATGCATCTTTTCAGTCTTGGCGCCAACGGCAAGGCCGAGCATCTGGTGACCGAGGCAGATGCCGAAGATCGGCAGTTCGGTCTGGATCAGGTTCTGAATGACCGGAACGGCGTAGGTGCCAGTCGCGGCGGGGTCTCCTGGACCATTGGACAGGAAGACGCCATCCGGCTTCAAAGCCATGATGTCTTCGGCAGAGGTTTGAGCCGGAACAATCGTGACCTTGCAGTCGAGACCGGCGAAGAGACGCAGGATGTTGCGCTTCACGCCAAAGTCGACGCAGACGACGTGGTACTTGGCATCCTGCTCGCCAAGCGTGCCGTATCCTTCGCCCCAGACCCAAGGCGTTTCGTTCCAGACGGAGGACTGGCCGGAAGTGGCTTCGATGGCGAGGTCGAGACCGACGAGACCGCTCCAGGCCTTGGCTTCATCCTTCAGGGCTTCGATGTCGAATACGCCGTTCGGATCGTGGGCGATGACGGCGTTCGGGGCGCCATTTTCACGGATCCAGGCCGTCAGCGCACGGGTGTCGATGCCGCAGAGCCCGATAATGCCGCGGCTTTTCAGCCAGGCGTCAAGATGCTTTGCTGCGCGGTAGTTGGAAGGGTCGGTGATGTCGGCCTTGAAGATGACGCCGACTGCGCCGTGGCGTGCTGCCGGCGTCAGGTCTTCGATGTCTTCGTCATTGGTGCCGATATTGCCGATATGCGGGAAGGTGAAGGTTACGATCTGGCCGAGGTAGGACGGGTCAGTAAGGATTTCCTCATAACCCGTGAGCGCCGTGTTGAAGCAGACCTCCGCCTGAACCTTGCCTGTTGCGCCGATGCCGGTTCCCTCGATCACGGTGCCATCTGCAAGAACGAGCATGGCGGTCGGTTTGCGTGTTGTCCAGGGAGCTGTCTCGGTCATCTCGTTTCCCGTTTCTGCCGGTCCGGCCCGCCTCTTGAAAGGCAGGACGAAAGCGGTCATGTTTTCTCGCGGAGTAAGGACGCGCGAAAGCCTTCGCGTCGTAACCTTCGTTAAATTCTCGTGCAGGTGCCGGAAAATAACGGAAGCGGTCCGTGCGGTCAACCGCGCGGCCGGTGAATCCGCAGGAATTAAAAGCAAGCCTGCTCAACCACTTAAGCAAACAGTTTGCCGAGTGGCGCCTCGTCGTTTATGTCACCGGCACAATTGTTAAGGAAAGGCCTTAGCTGGAAATATCTTCCGGCCCGGCTCTTCCAAGGAGAAACAGAGATGATCCGCGATACATTCGCAAGCGCCCTGAAAGAAGCCATGAAGGCCAAGGATGCCCTTCGCCTGTCGACGATCCGTCTGGTGCAGACGGCTATCAAGGATCGCGATATCGCCAATCGCGGCATCGGCAAGGAGCCGGTTTCGGACGAGGAAATCCTTCAGATTCTCGCCAAGATGATCAAGCAGCGCGAAGAATCGTCCGCCATCTACGAGAAGGCCGGACGTGAGGAACTTGCCAAGCAGGAGCGCGACGAAATCGCCATCATCAAATCCTTCATGCCAGAAGAGATTCCAGAGTCCGAAGTGCGCGGCATCATCGAAGGCGTGATTGCCGAGACGCAAGCATCGGGCCTGCGCGACATGGGCAAGGTCATGGCCGTTCTGAAGGAGCGCTATCCTGGCCGTATCGATTTTGCCAAGGCATCCGCTCAGATCAAGGATTTGCTCAAGTAATTTTGGCGCGTTTTAGCGCGATCGTTGATCGATGATAAACGTAAGAAAGGCAGGGCATATGTGGGTGCCCTGCCTTTCTTTTACCGGAAGGTACGCCTGCGGACTGGCGTTCTCTTATAGGGCAAGCGGTGGGGGGATACTGCCCTGGCCTTCCGAATGTACTCTCAACACTCGACCTCATGTCGATGATCAGAGATTGCCACGCGTCTCGCCCTTCTTCAAATTACAAATAGGTAATTTGGTGTGGGTGGTTTCTGCCGCAATTTTGCCTGAAGTTTCGATAGAGGCGGTGATTTGCGCTCTGTGCCAGAGACTGTGAATAACGGGCACGAGGACGCGTCAGGCGTGGTATTTTACTGCTTACGGGCCTATATAGAAGATCGCCGGAAGTCCGGCAGAGATTTCAGGTACAATGCGCTTTTCAAACTCCTTCCTCGACGAGATACGCGACCGGGTGAACATCTCCGATGTCATCGGCAAACGCGTGACGTGGGACAGGAAGAAGAGTAATGCCTCCAAGGGCGATTACTGGGCATGCTGCCCCTTTCATGGTGAGAAGAGCCCGAGCTTTCACTGCGAGGATCGCAAGGGGCGTTACCACTGCTTCGGTTGCGGCGTTTCCGGCGATCATTTCCGCTTCCTGACAGATCTCGACGGGATGGCTTTTCCCGAAGCCGTGCAGCAGATTGCCGATATGGCAGGCGTTGCCATGCCACAGCCGGATGTGCAGACCGAGCGGCGTGAGCGAGAACGGGCGTCGCTGCAAGACGTCATGGAAATGGCGACGCTGTTCTTTCAGGATCAGCTGCAGACGGCGGCAGGTGCGAGAGCACGCGCTTATCTTCGCGATCGCGGTCTGACGGGGCGCACCATCGAGACCTTCCGTCTGGGCTACGCGCCCGATAGCCGCAATGCGTTGAAAGAGCATCTTGCAGCCAAGGGCATCACCAAGGAGCAGATGGAGGCGTGCGGTCTCGTCGTGCATGAGAACGTGCCCGTGTCATACGACCGTTTCCGCGACCGCATCATGTTTCCCATCCTGTCTTCGCGTGAGAAGGTCATTGCCTTTGGCGGGCGTGCCATGGCGGCGGATGCTTTGGCGAAATATCTGAACTCCAATGAGACGGAGCTCTTCCACAAGGGCAGCGTGCTCTACAATTTCGCCCGTGCGCGCCGAGCGACGCAGTCGGCTGGCACCGTGATTGCAGTCGAAGGCTATATGGATGTGATCGCGCTTCATCAGGCAGGCGTCGAGAATGCTGTGGCACCACTCGGAACGGCGCTGACGGAAAACCAGCTTGAGCTTCTGTGGAAGATGTCGACGCAGCCCGTTCTCTGCTTCGATGGCGATGGTGCGGGTATTCGCGCTGCAAACCGTGCGGCGGATTTGGCGCTGCCGCATATCAAGCCTGGACGTTCGGTCAGCTTCGCCTTGCTTCCCGATGGCAAGGATCCGGACGATCTGGTGCGCCATGAGGGTAGGGCGCCTTTCGACCGTGTGCTTTCTGAGGCCAAGCCGCTGGCGTCGATGATCTGGAGCCGTGAGACGGCCTCGACCGCCTTCGATACGCCGGAAAAACGTGCCGAGTTGGAAAACCGTCTTCGCCAGATCGTTTCCGTGATTGGTGATGAGAGCGTGCGACGCTTCTACCAACAGGATATGCGAGACCGGCTCAATGCATTTTTTCAGCCGCAGTTTCAGCGCGGCAATAACAACATGCCGAGCCGCAACTTCGGTCGCGGTGCTCCGGCCAATGGCAGAAATGGGCAACGGGGGCAGGGTGCCGCTTCTTCCGGAGGTGGCGGCGGGATCTCCGATCGGCTCAGCCAGTCCGGTCTGGTCAAAGGCTATCTGACGACGCCCGCACTTCGCGAGAGCGTTCTGGCGCTGACCATCGTCAACCATCCGCAACTGTTGCTGGAGGAATATGACGAGATTGCCGCCATCGATTACGAGAACCGCGATCTTCAACGTCTCTGGTCTCAGGTGCTGACCTATGCTGCAGAGAATGCGGCGGAGCTTTCGCGCACCGGCCTGATGGAACGTTTGGAGGCGCATGGGTTCGATGCGATGGTGAAGGCGATGAACCAGCAGGTGCGCAATGCCCGGCTGTGGACCGCGACCGAGCAGGCAGCGCCTGAGGATGCGCGGGAAGGCTATGTGCAGGCGCTGTCGCTTCACAAGCGCACGAAAGCCCTGAAATGGCAAAAGATCGATCTGGAACGCGAGATTGCCGAAGCCACGGAGGATGGCGACGGCGAGCGTGTGGGTCTGTTGATGCGGGCGCTGTCCGAAGTGCAGCTTGAGATCGGCCGGATGGAAAACCAGGAAGCGATTATCGACGGTTTTGGTGTGATGTCGGGCAGAGTTAAAGGGCCGGCTTACGGACATGGATGAGGCGAGGTTTAATGCGCCCGACGTGCTCGCCACACTTTAAGGTCTGACTTCGCTCTTCGTCTTTGCTGCAAAATGGCGTGATATTTTCACACGCCCCGCTCTCGCTGTTTCGATGCGCTCAGGCTTGCCTTTTGTAATTATTGCCCTAAATAGGGGATACGTTGGTGAAGGCCCGCAAAATGTTGCCGCTATGACGGCTTTTTCGGTTTTTAACCCTAGGTCTGGCCGGAAAGGCTTGACGTAACGGGAAATAGCGGGAATCACCATTTCAGGAAAAGTAAGGTGGAATGGACCTTGGCGGATCGAAACTGCATGAGCATGTATTTCCGAATGCACTGTCTTAAGGTTCCTCCGGTAAGTGCTGCGTTTAATCGGCAGTTAAAGATCATTCCGTAGGTGTTTGACGTGATTCGGGGCTGTCGCCGGAAACCTTTGTGAGGTGGACGGCGTTGGCCCGAGACGGATGTTAGCGTCAGGGAAAGCGACGAGATAGATGGCAACCAAAGTCAAAGAAAACGAAGAAGCTGAAAACGAACGCGATGGCGCGACGGATGGGCCGCTTCTCGATCTTTCGGATGACGCGGTCAAGAAAATGATCAAGGCCGCGAAGAAGCGCGGCTACGTCACTATGGATGAACTCAACGAAGTTCTGCCGTCCGATCAGGTCGATCCCGATCGCATCGAAGACATCATGGCGATGCTCAGCGAAATGGGCATCAACGTCGTCGAGGACGAAGACGCCGAAGAGGCTTCCCCTGAGGCTGACAGCGACGATTCCGACGCGGAAGAGTCCGAAGGCGGCGAACTTGCGCCTTCCAGCGGTACAGCACTTGCGACCGCCAAGAAGAAAGAGCCGACCGACCGTACCGATGACCCGGTGCGGATGTACTTGCGCGAAATGGGCTCGGTGGAGCTCCTGTCGCGCGAAGGCGAGATCGCCATTGCCAAGCGCATCGAGGCCGGCCGCGAGACGATGATCTCCGGTCTGTGCGAGAGCCCGTTGACGTTCCAGGCGCTGATCATCTGGCGCGACGAACTCAACGAAGGCACGACGCTGCTGCGCGAGATCATCGATCTCGAAACCACCTATTCCGGTCCCGAAGCCAAGGCTGCTCCGCAGTTCCAGAGCCCGGAAAAGATCGAGGCTGACCGCAAGGCTGCTGAAGAAAAGGAAAAGACCCGCCGCGCCCGTAACCCTGGTGGCGACGACGACGTGACCAATGTCGGCGGTGAAGGTCTGCCGCCGGAAGAGGAAGAAGAGGACGACGACGAGTCGAACCTGTCTCTTGCCGCCATGGAAGCGGAACTGCGTCCGCAGGTCATGGAAACGCTGGATACGATTGCCGATACCTACAAGAAGCTGCGCAAGCTTCAGGATCAGCAGGTCGAGGCGCGTCTTGCCTGCACGGGCACGCTTTCTACCGGCCAGGAACGTCGCTACAAGGAATTGAAGGATCAGCTGATCACGGCGGTTAAGTCGCTTTCGCTGAACCAGAACCGTATCGACAGCCTTGTCGAGCAGCTCTACGACATTTCCAAGCGTTTGATGCAGAACGAAGGCCGTCTGTTGCGTCTTGCCGAATCCTACGGCGTGAAGCGCGACAGCTTCCTTGAGCAGTACCATGGTGCTGAGCTCGATCCGAACTGGATGAAGTCGATCGCCAACCTTGCAGCCAAGGGCTGGAAGGAATTCGCTCGCGAAGAGAACAACACGATCCGCGACATCCGCCAGGAAATTCAGAACCTGGCGCAGGAAACGGGTATTTCGATTGCCGAATTCCGCCGCATCGTTTCGATGGTGCAGAAGGGTGAGCGCGAGGCACGTATCGCCAAGAAGGAAATGGTGGAAGCCAACCTTCGTCTGGTGATCTCGATTGCCAAGAAGTACACCAATCGTGGTCTGCAGTTCCTCGATCTTATTCAGGAAGGCAATATCGGCCTGATGAAGGCGGTCGACAAGTTCGAATACCGTCGCGGCTACAAGTTCTCGACCTATGCGACATGGTGGATTCGTCAGGCGATCACTCGCTCGATCGCCGACCAGGCACGTACGATCCGTATTCCGGTGCACATGATCGAAACGATCAACAAGATCGTTCGTACGTCGCGCCAGATGCTGCATGAAATCGGTCGTGAACCGACGCCAGAAGAGCTGGCTGAAAAGCTGGCCATGCCGCTCGAAAAGGTCCGCAAGGTCCTGAAGATCGCCAAGGAGCCGATCTCTCTCGAAACACCAGTTGGTGACGAAGAGGATTCGCATCTCGGCGACTTCATCGAGGACAAGAACGCGCTTCTGCCGATCGACGCGGCCATTCAGGCGAACCTGCGCGAAACGACGACCCGCGTTCTGGCATCTCTGACGCCACGCGAAGAGCGCGTTCTGCGCATGCGCTTCGGTATCGGCATGAACACCGACCACACGCTGGAAGAAGTTGGCCAGCAGTTCTCGGTTACGCGTGAGCGTATCCGCCAGATCGAGGCGAAGGCGCTGCGCAAGCTGAAGCATCCAAGCCGCTCGCGCAAGCTGCGCTCGTTCCTCGACAGCTGATCGGCAGTCGCACACGATTTAAAACCCGGTCAGATGATGGCCGGGTTTTTTGCTTTCAACGGGACCGATCCCCATTCGGCCAAGATTTCAATGCCCATGGAAACGCCATTGAGACAGACGACGCGGTACAGGAGTTGGACCGTTCCCATCTCCGTGTTGTTGCATGTCGTGGTGATCGGCGTCTTTTATTTTCAATGGCCTGAAGCACCGCTCAAGCCTGCCGAGCCTGACAGTGTGAGCGTGGAGCTCGTGGCGCCGCCCAAGGAAAAGCCACCGACAGAAGAAAAGAAAGCGGAGGAAGCGAAGAAGCCGGAGCCGCCGGCACCTCCACCAGCTCGAACACCTCATCAGCCTAGACCGCCTTCGGCGCCGTCGCCGGCGATGCTGCCACCAGTTGCGCTTCGCCCTGAGGAGACGCAAGTCGATGAGAAGGACCAGCCGAGACGGCAGGAGGACACAGGCGGGGAGGCGAAGCCGGAGCCGGGTCTATCCAAGCAATCAGAAGCGGACACGAGAACAGATCAGCCGACAGCCAACCAGGACGATGCCAAAGACGAACCGTTGAAGGCAGCGATAGAAGGTGTTCCTCAGGCTGCCACGGGCGAAATTGCGGCGGCTGAGAAGCAGAGCGATCAAGTTGCCGCTGTCGTTCCGGCTCCCAAGCCTAACGCGGATGAGACGAAAAGCGAGACGCAGAAGAAAGCCTCCGGTTCTGGCGACCCCAAGCTGAAGCCAGCGCAAAAGATACTGTCCCGCTCTCGAGCTGACCCTATGTCCAGACAATTTCTCGCTGAACTCCCACCGAAGAAAAGACTTGCTAAGTTGTGCACCGCTGAAGCCTTGGCCCAGATCTTGGCTGCTCGCGTCGGTCAAAGGGGAGCAGGAGGAATTATGTCTTCCACCGGAAAGGGTGATGGGATTACCGAGAATGTTCTGGACGTACGCGGAGGGGCCTTTAATGTCGGAACCGAATGGTACGCCTTCGATTTCCGTTGCGAGGCGGATATCGAAAATTATGCAGTCACGAGCTTCAGCTACCACATCGGGAGCAAGCTGTCTGCTTCAGAGGCGAAGCAGCGAGGACTCCCTGCCCTCTAAGGCAGGCGATCCGATCACACTTTGTCGTTCGAGATCAGGCGTTGACTTTCTTGCCAACAAGCTTGCCGATGGACGACAGCAAAGAATCCTCGTCATAGGGCTTGCGAATGATCGGCACGTGCGCCAGTTCGCCCGGTACCATGATGCCGTCGGCGTAGCCCGTGGCGAACATGAAGGGGATTTCGCGTCTCAGCAACTCGTAGGCCACCGGGATTGAGGTATCGCTGCCGAGATTGATGTCGAGAATGGCTATGTCCGGCTTGGCCGTCTTCAGCTTTTCCAGCGCCATTGCGGAAGATGTCGCGGTTTCGATGTCGGTAATGCCATGCTGTTCCAGCATGTACTCCACGTCCATGGCGATCAGCATCTGATCTTCAACGAGAAATACGTTCAACTTTTCCTCCGGGGAATAGGATGCGAAATCGACTTTTCCGCCGATCTGCGTGTCGTTGGTCGTTTCCACGACGCTGACCGAGGCGTGGCGCGCGGGGATGAGAATTTGTGCTTCCAAGCCATGGGGTAGATAATCGATGCGGCTTTTGCCGCCGAGGTCGTAGGGAACGCTGCGGCTGATGAGTGCCGTTCCGAAGCCGGTTTTCGCCGGCGGCGTTATTCTGGTGCGGGCTTTTTCCTGCCAGTCTAGCACGACGTCACGCCGCTCGTTGAGGCGCCAAGAAACAGATAACTCCCCGCCGGCATGGGCAAGGGCCCCATATTTGGCGGCGTTGGTGGCCAGTTCATGCAGGACGAGTGCCATGACTGAAAAGGCGCGCGAATCCAGCACCACGGCCGGTCCATCGAGCGTAATCACAGTTTCCGGCGAGCGATGAGGTGAAAGCTCTGCCTCCAGCAGATCCTTCAACATGCCACCACCTTCACCGCGCACGACTTGATCATGGGCGAAGGAGAGCGCCTGGATGCGTCCCTTGAGTGCCGTCACATATTCCTGCAGGGTGCGGCCTTCCTGGGTGGGGTTGCCCACCAGGGATTTGATGATGGCCAGCACGTTCTTGACGCGGTGGTTCAGCTCTTCGTTCAACATGCGCTGGCGCACTTCTGCCTGCGCTCTTTCGTCCGCCATCAACTCGCTATGGCGGAATGCCACTTCCACCAGCGCAACGCGCGCCGCTTCTGCAATCTGCCGGTCTTCGTCCGTCCAGGGCTGGGCCTGTTTGTGAACGGTTTCCTTCCAGATGGCGAAGCTCTTGCGTGGTGTCAGACGGTCGCCCATCGGGCCCGTCTGATAGGATTTTTCCGGATTACCACCCCAGTTCAGCGTCTGGATCAACTCCTTTCGGAAGAACAGGAGATAGTCGTTTTTCACCTGCGAGAGCGAGACCGCCATCAGGCCGGCCGTCAGGCCGCTATACTCCTCAGCCTCGGGCAAGTGGTTGAAGAGCGCATGGGTCGCCCATACCTTGCCCTCTGACACGGAATGCAGAAGCCTGCCGATGTGCGGAATGGCGGTATCCGGCGGGGTGCTGCCGACGCTATACCAATTGTCGTTCATCAACAGACCGACGCCATCGCAGGGCATCAGTGTCTTGAAGTCGTGCAAGTTGTCCGCCAGAAGCTCTTCGATATTCGTCTGGTGGGTGGCAAGACGCAGGAATCGATCGAGTGCTGCGTGCGCGTCCTGCGCTGTCATCAGCTTTTTCTGCTGCTTGAGCGCCTGCAGGTGGAGGGAAAAGAACTCACCGAACATTTCCGCCGCAATGCGCACGGGCATGGGCAGGATTCGCGGAGAATAATGGTGACAGGCAATCAGCCCCCACAGCTCTCCCTCGACAATGATGGAAATCGACATGGAGGCCGACACACCCATATTGCGGAGGTATTCTAGGTGGATGGGCGAGACGCTGCGCAGATGGGCGTAAGAGAGATCCAGATGCTCTCCGGATGCGTCGATGCGCGGGATGACGGGGACCGTTTCACCCTCGGTGCTTGAGATGATGCGCAACGTGTTCTTGAGGTAAAGCGCGCGCGCCTGCTGCGGAATGTCGCTTGCAGGAAAGTACTGACCAAGGAAGCTCTCGAGCGCTGGCTGTTTTGCTTCCGATATGACCTTGCCCGCGCCATCTTGCTCGAAGCGATAGATCATCACCCGGTCATAGCCGAGCATTGCCTTGATCAGACGCGATGTACGGGAAATTAGACTATCGACATTGTCGGCTTCGCGAATGCGATCAATCATCAACTGAGCGGTGTGAAGAGGCTGCGCCTCATCGGTCGCCGTCTCCAACTCGATGATCGTGACCGACTTATAGCGATGGATCGCAACATCATAGGCTCGCCCGTTGCCCATGCGGACATTGGGCAGAAGGGCGGCGCGGTTGCTGTTTGCCGTCACGGTCAAGGCGTTGCGCAGATCATGCACGGCGGTATTGCCAAAGATCTCTTCGGTCTGGCGGCCGGTCATGTCGCCCGCAATGCCAAGGAAGGTCTCGCAGTTCTCTGAATAACGAAGAATGGTGCGCATGGCGTTATCGCACACGATCAAACAGCCATGCGGCTGGATGCTGCCTGGAATGTGGATCGGTTCTCTGTCGCAGTTCGTGAGATCGACCTTCTGGTCTAAAGGCATCATGGGTCAGTGTTCCAAGCGCAGTGTTATGCTGGACTGCAGGTGGGCCGCTCTTTGAAGGGAAGAGTTGGGCCGGTGGAAATCCCTTGTTATATCTCTTCCTTGAGAAGAGGGTGCAAAGGTCCCAGAGCCGTTGTCTTGCATTTCATGAAGAGTGCATATTCCAAGTTCTTCTGCGCTTGCAAGGCAATTCATAGATCGTCTCGTTCGTGGGGCGTGCGTCCAGTACGCACAGACCTTGCCCATAGTGACCAATAACGGCCAGCTTTTACTTTGGTTCCAGCAGTAGGAAATAATAATGATGCCTCAAAAAATCATCGAACTGAGTACAAGGGGACAAGGTCTTTACGAATTCACGGATGAGGCTGCCGCGTTTGTCAGGAATGCCGGGGCGGAGGAGGGACTTTTGACGGTCTTCGTGCGGCACACCTCCTGCTCTCTCATCATTCAGGAGAATGCCGACCCGGATGTGCAGCGTGATCTGAAGACATTCTTCTCCCGCCTTGTGCCGCCCTCTAGTGATCCGTCGATGCGTTGGGTCGTCCATACTATGGAAGGACCGGATGATATGCCCGCGCATATCAAGGCGGCGCTGACGCAGGTCTCGATCGGCATTCCCGTTTATTCCGGGCGGATGATGCTCGGCACGTGGCAGGGCATCTATCTCTTCGAGCATCGGGATCGACCGCACCGGCGCGAGGTAGTGCTGCATCTTTCTGCGTAGACGCGTTTCTTGCCTGAACGACGGGTGAATGACCGGTTCTGATAATGTTCAGCAGAACTTGATTAGCTTCTGCTCAATCGGCCCGGCACGAATGCCAAGGCCACGGTTTTTAGAAACGGAGCAAGACCTATGATTGGCAACTTTGTAAAAGCAGGTTTGGCAGCCCTTATCGCACTCGGCGGTGTTTCTGCCACAGCCACCAGCGCCTCTGCCGATGGTTTCCGGTACGGCATCTATGTTCAGGATGGCTACCGTCACGGTGGCCATGGCGGCCCAGGCTGGGGTCGTCCGGATCGTGGTCGTGATCGCTGCTCGCCCTGGCTTGCGGAAGAAAAGGCAAGCCGCATGGGCATCCGTCGGGCTCGCGTCGTCGATGTTTCGCCGCGCCGCGTCGTTGTTGCCGGCTTCGATCGCTACGGTCGTGACCGCGTCGTGTTCGCCAATGTTCGTGGATGCCCGGTCATCCGCCGCTAATTCCTGATCGATGATCCTATCAGAACAACGCCCCCGTCATGAGAATGGCGGGGGCATTTTTGTGTCGGCGAACAGGCTATGTTTTTCACAGCGAGGGTGCGTTTATGAGACGCGCCCTTTCTGGGTTACTGTTCGATCGCGAATGTCACGTTGACGTTGACGACATAGGTGTTTTCGCCTGCGGCAATCGGCACGCTATCTTCCTTTTGCATGGTGGCGCGCATCATCGGTGCGGGGACTGGCAAGGGGCGAGGGCTGTTCTCGCTGATCTCCAGAACGCGCCCGACCTTCACACCGGCCGCTTCCGCCAGCGTCTTTGCTTTCGCAACGGCGTGCTCAACAGCCTTCTTGCGCGCATCGGTGAAGACCGCTTCCGGATTGTCATTGGTAAAGGTGATATCGCCGCCCTGATTGATCCCGAGCTTCACCGACGTATCGAGAATCCCGCCAAGCTTGGTCAGGTCGCGGACGCGCACCGTCAGCCCATTGGTCACCTGATATCCGGTAATTTCCGGCGGGATGTAAACGCCATCCTTCGGCTCGAACTGCTTGTAGACGGGCTGCACCGAAAAATTCGAGGTCTGCAGATCGCGATCGGCAATACCGGCCTTCTTCAACGCCGCCTGAACTTCGGTCATCGCCTTGTTGTTTTCGCTCAAGGCCTCGGCGGCCGTCTGCGCCTGCTTCAAGACACTGAACGAAAGAACGGCCATATCGGGAGCGGTAGAGGCGTTGCCTTCGCCGGAAACCGTAATCGTCGCTTCGCGCGGCTTGGCGTCTTGCGCAAGGGCTGCGAATGGCGCGAGCGCGGCAAGCGTGACGGAGCCAATAGCGATCGAACGAGCCAGTCTGGATACCATGAAAAAGTCCTCTGTTGATGTCCCTCTACATCCTATGGCTTTAGATTATGAGACTATTACGGCATAGATTGTGTCCGCCGATTTTCAACGGCTTGTCGCACCGGAAAAATTGCGTTAGAGCGAGACCCACGCACCGGCTGGACCATTGCAGCCCTGCGCATCGACGCGTTTTGCATCGAAGGGCCTGTAGCTCAATGGTTAGAGCCGGCGGCTCATAACCGCTTGGTTGGGGGTTCGAGTCCCTCCGGGCCCACCATTTTTTATCTAACGGCGTATCGCCAGAATACTTTATCAGGACAGCATTCCAGCGCTTCCAAGAGTAGCCTGCGGTGGTTTTTCAATCAGCTTTGGCTATTCGCCAAGGTGGTCCTGAATTCTGTGAAGAATTTTGAACATCACGGGGTCAACATCTTCGGCCAGAAGCTCGTCGATGATTCTAACTGGGGTTAGAGTTACCGAGAATTTTTCTTGGACTCTGCCCGCAATTTCCGAGAATACGGCTTTGCCGGGTACTACCTTTCGCCTGAAATCGCTGGTGCACCAGGAGTTCGTAAAGGCTTCCTCTTCTGCTGCGGAAATCGTTGCGATGTCTTTCTTTGAGCCTTTACCTACCTCATAACTTATTCGGCTGCCAATTCGAGCGGACAGGGTCTTTGATTTCATCCTCTCAAAGCATGAATCAAAAATATCCAAAATATCCTGTTCCCATCCAACGAGCAGCGCACGGGTAGAGTACCGTTTTACAGTGGCGATCACTGCGTTCGGCACAAGCAGAAGATTCTCGATTTCTTTGAATGGTAGGACCTCGCACCTTGTTTCTTTTGTGTTTACCTCTCGAAGAAACTCCTCGACTTCATCGTCGCATCTATAGTCTCGGTCGAATATCGCCGCCACCGGGATATGGAAGCCGAAGAAGTTCTCAAAGACCCATGACGAGGTGGATACACGCGACCAGTTTGCAAAACCATCCGTTTTCATCAGCGTAACGCTTCCGCTAGAAATAAAATCCATGCCGCCATGCTTTTTGGCGACCCTGGAGAGTATCCGGGCGTCCTTTCCCTCGAAGTAGAGAACCTTCTTAGTCTTCGCCAACCGTGCGAATTGTGCGTTTTCCGAACTGCCGATAGCGGCATAGACATCAGAGTATCCTGACTCGCCTTGAATTCTTCTTGCACCGCGAGAATCCGGGCGAACGATCAGAACATCGCCAGGTTCGACTGTGTTGATGATTTCCGTGGAATGGGTGGCGATGAAATACTGACCAACGCGCTGCCCGATCACATCCAAAAGGCGATGCTGCAGATCGGGATGCAGGTAGATGTCGGGCTCGTCCAGTATCAGTGTTGAGTTTTTATCGGCGCTGCTCAGGTGCATCATAGTCTGCATCCAAACCTGAAAACCGAATCCGGCCCATTGGACCTCCCTGACATTGCCACCGTCTCGGAAGTACATTCGGACGATTGGACGAGGTCCCCCGTGTTCAACTTCGGGAAAACTCAACTTGATACCAGGCCAACCCAGTTCCACCAATTCAGCAAATGTATCGAATTCATCTTTGCTTTTGTGGAGCCAAAAATTGCGAAAGTTGCGGCTCGCAAGCCGACCATATCTGTTTCGGTCTACCGTCTCTTTAAGAACAAGCTCCTCGTTTTGCTCGAGTGGGCTGAGGGTCGGAACGATGACCAAGTTCAATGGAAATCGTTCGCGCAAGAAACCTGCATTTTTGCGTCCGGCGATATCAGTCACCAGAATACATTCCAGATCGCCGTCTTTCGGTATCGAGATAATGAACGAGTTTCCATTATTGAGCTTGATCGATATTTGAGCCGGCCCATCTCCGAAATTGTGGATACAAGCCCTGAGGTCGTTCTGGACCGTCGAAACAGGAACCATCCAGGTGGAACAGACACCATACGGATCGTGTGACTTGAGGATAGCATTTCTGCGGCTGGCCACTCTTAACGCATCGAATGCGATCCTGAACGCATCCAACGCCGTTGACTTCCCAGCGTTGTTCGGCCCGACTAGGACGTTTCGCTCCCTGGCTGACAAGGTGAAACGAGAAAACGACTTGTAGTCCTTGAATTCAATTGATCGAACTTTGCTCATCTTCAGTCACAACGTGAAGTCGAATTCCTTCACCTCACATGATTCTTGGAGGATTGCCCAAGGTTTTCTTGAGACTTCCATTTGGTTTTTTTCCTCGTTCGAGAATGGCAGACGCGAATTTCCCACTTCACCGCCAGATTGCCATCAATACGCATGAGGGTTCGGGGCGTGTTGGGTTTCATGACCGCACTCAATAGATATTGAGCAATTGGTTTTATTGAATGTGAGAAAAGGGTGCCGCAGGAGCAACGAATGTAACGAAAGGGTCAGGCTTGCTGATGACAGTCGGGAAAAAGTTAAATGTTTTCAAAGACGCGAAGGCCTCTGGCCGCCTGACGATGTATGAAAAAGGATATCCGCCAGTAGTCGCGGATCAGGCACGTTGCGGCTTACCTTGCCGATCAAGAGCTTAATGGTCTTTTCGGTTCGGAGTGCTCTTGTCACGCCGACTTTACTGCGTCTGCCTGTGCGGCTTCGCGTTTAGGGCTATAAGGGGAGCTTAGCATCCGTTTTGTCGAAGGCCTTGGGAGAAAGAACACTGACTGACATCATGTCGTATATCGCGGAGAGTCGTTCATGATCGTCGGCATCGTTCTGACGGTCGCCTTGCTGTTGTTTCTGATCGCTTTCCCGCGACATCTGAAACCTGTTGTGGCGGCACTTGCCGTGGTGTGGGCCTGCCTCGGAGGCTGGGTTTTGTTTGACTGGGTCCGCTATGGCGAAAGGCTTGAGAAAATCATTGCCACGGCGGCCTATGACCCGACCTGTCGGGATGAGAATGCGCCGATCCGGGTGAGCTTTCAGAATACTAATGATGTGGCGGTCGAGCGGTTGACCTATACGTTGGAAGGTTTTGAGCCCGCCTTCCGTGCGCCGATTTCGCTCGAGGCCTATCAGCCAAACGAAAGGCGGTTGGGGCCGCATGAGAGCTATGCTGCCTGCCGGCCATTTCGGTTGCGCAGCAATGAGCAAGCCGATCCCGCGCGGCTGGAATGGCGTGTGACGGTCAACTCAGCAGATTTCGAGTGAGCTTCCTGATGGCGCGGCGATACAGCATTGGCCCGAGAATCGGACTCGATTTTCGGAAAGCACGATGCGTAGATTCAAAAAGCTAAAGCGTCCTTTGTGCGTCCAATAGGACGCACGGCGCTTTAGAGTCTCTGCGCTTCGCCGTGCCATTTGTCATGCTTCAATCAGAAGCGCGCGCCTTTTTCGGCGATCATCTTCGTCAGGCTGCCATCCGCCGGGAAAAGCGGGATGAGGCAGGCTTGAAGGGCGTGGTAGATGTCTCCCTTGCCGGGGAAGAGGGTGTTGGCCGGAACGAGGTCTTCCGTCAGCTCTTCATGCCAGCCACCGAATTGATGATCGAGGAAGGTGTTGGCGATCGTGCTCCAGATGCGGCGATAGCTGTCTTCGTAGAACTCGTCGGCGGGCAGATGCTCGTTGAGGAAGTGGGCCGCACCGGCGGCTTCGCACATCGGCCACCAGAGCTTTTCCGTCTTGGCGGGCGTGTTGTCCCAGTCGAGCGTATAGAAGAAACCGCCTTTTTCGCGGTCCCAGCCGAGCGCCATGGACTGGACGAAGAGTGACTTGGCGGCGGTCGGCATCCAGTCATGCTTGCGCTCACCCAGGATCCAGAGCTGCAGGATGAGGCGAGACCATTCCAGCCAATGACCCGGCGTGGAGCCTGAGGGGCGGAACATTTCGTTGCCGCGATAATCCTTGTCCAGCACCCAGTTCTCATCGAAATGCTCCGGCACGCGGAAGTCCAGCGCGCCAGCGGCGCGGCGGATGATGAGGTCGGCAATGCGTTCTGCCTTGATGAGATAGGACGTGTCGCCCGTGGCCTCGAAGGCAGCCATCAGGGCTTCGGTGAGGTGCATATTGGAATTCTGGCCGCGATAATTCTCGATCGGCGACCAGTCGCGGTGGAACTCTTCATTGATGGCGCCGTGCTTCTCTTCCCAGAATCGGGTTTCGAGAACCTCGGTCACATCGGCCAGCATCGCATCGGCCAACGGATGACCGACGACCTTGGCGGAAGAGGCGGCGAGAAGCACGAAGGCGTGGCCATAACCCTGCTTGGTGGCGTCGGCGGGACCGTTGTCATCCACCTGCCAGAAATAGCCGCCATGCTCCTGGTCTCGGTGCTTGTCCCATAGATAGGTCATGCCATGGTCGACGATATCGCCGCAGCCGGGCCGACCGAGAAGGTGGCCGATGGAGAAGCAATGGACCATGCGGGCAGACGCGTGGATGCCGCGCACCGGATTGTCGGAGGAGAGGGGAGCGCCTTTCCGGTCGAGATCGAAGAAGCCGCCTTTGGGATTGACCGCGCGATACTGGAAGAAGTCGAAGAGGCCTTCCGCCTGCTTTACCAGCCATTGGCGGTGCCAGGGCAGCGTGCTCCAATAGGCTTTCGTGCTTTCCGTCTCCGTCATCCGTTCCTCCTTTGATGCGCTGGTGGAGGATACCTATATCTTTGAGGCGCAAGGGTGTCATCCATGCTTAGAATTTCGTACTGTCTTTCTCAGATGAGCACGACTGAAGCTGCGCGATATGTTGACATAAAGATATCTTTATGTGACTTGATAACTTGCTGATTTGCAAAGAATGAGGAGTGAGTGCCGATGTTGGACGATCTGTTTGGCCCCCTGGGCGGCAAACGCGACGGCGCGGAAATTCTGAAGGCGCTGAAACAGGCGGCTGAAGAGCGCATCCTCATTCTCGATGGCGCCATGGGCACGCAGATCCAGGGCCTTGGATTTGACGAGGACCACTTCCGCGGTGATCGTTTCATTGGGTGTGCCTGTCACCAGAAGGGCAATAACGACCTCCTGATCCTGACGCAGCCGGATGCAATCGAGGATATCCATTTCCGCTACGCCATGGCGGGGGCGGATATTCTGGAGACCAACACGTTTTCGTCGACGCGCATCGCGCAGGCCGATTACGAGATGGAAGGCGCGGTCTATGATCTCAATCGCGAGGGCGCCTTCATCGTGCGTCGTGCCGCCCAACGTGCCGAGCGCGAGGATGGCCGCCGCCGTTTCGTCGCAGGCGCTATCGGCCCGACCAACCGCACCGCGTCGATCTCGCCGGATGTGAACAATCCCGGCTATCGTGCCGTCAGCTTCGATGATCTGCGCCTTGCCTATGGCGAGCAGATCGACGGCCTGATCGATGGCGGTGCCGACGTCATCCTCATTGAAACCATATTCGATACGCTGAACGCCAAGGCGGCGATCTTCGCCTGCGAGGAGCGCTTTGCTGCCAAGGGCATTCATCTGCCGGTGATGATCTCTGGTACGATCACCGACCTTTCCGGTCGTACCCTTTCCGGCCAAACGCCGTCGGCCTTCTGGAACTCTGTGCGGCACGCCAACCCGTTCACCATCGGCCTCAATTGTGCGCTCGGTGCCAACGCCATGCGTCCGCATTTGCAGGAATTGTCGGATGTGGCCGACACCTTCATCTGCGCCTATCCGAATGCTGGCCTGCCTAACGAATTCGGCCAGTATGACGAAACGCCGGAGATGATGGCGGCACAGGTTGCCGAGTTTGCCCGTGAAGGTCTGGTCAATGTGGTGGGCGGATGCTGCGGCTCGACGCCGGAGCATATCCGCGCCATTGCAGACGCCGTGAAGGGTTTCGAACCGCGCAAGGTGCCGGAACACAAGTCCTTCATGTCGCTGTCTGGCCTCGAGCCCTTCGTGCTGACCAAGGATATTCCCTTCGTCAATGTCGGCGAGCGCACGAATGTGACCGGCTCTGCCAAGTTCCGCAAGCTGATCACCGCTGGCGACTATACCGCGGCACTCGCTGTCGCCCGCGATCAGGTGGAGAACGGCGCACAGATCATCGACATCAACATGGATGAGGGCCTGATCGACAGCCAGAAGGCCATGGTCGAGTTCCTCAACCTGATTGCGGCCGAGCCGGATATCGCCCGCGTGCCGGTGATGATCGACAGCTCCAAATGGGAGATCATCGAGGCGGGCCTGAAATGCGTTCAGGGCAAGTCGATCGTCAACTCCATCTCGCTGAAGGAAGGCGAGGAGAAGTTTCTCGAGCAGGCGCGTCTGGTGCGCAATTACGGCGCTGCCGTCGTCGTCATGGCCTTCGACGAAGTGGGGCAGGCAGATACCTATGAGCGCAAGGTGGAAATCTGCACCCGCGCTTACAAGCTCCTGACGGAGAAGGCAGGGCTGCTGCCGGAAGATATCATCTTCGACCCGAATGTGTTCGCCGTCGCGACAGGTATCGAAGAGCATAATAATTACGGCGTGGACTTCATTCAGGCCACCAAGACGATCCGCGAAACCATGCCGCTGGTGCATATTTCCGGCGGCGTCTCGAACCTGTCCTTCTCCTTCCGCGGCAACGAGCCGGTGCGCGAGGCGATGCATGCCGTGTTCCTCTACCACGCCATTCAGGTCGGCATGGATATGGGCATCGTCAACGCGGGCCAGTTGGCGGTCTATGAGAGCATCGATGCGGAATTGCGCGAGGCCTGCGAAGACGTGGTGCTGAACCGCCGCGACGATGCGACCGAACGGCTGTTGGAGATCGCCGAACGCTTCCGCGGCGCTGGCGCCAAGGAAGGCAAGGTTCAGGATCTGTCCTGGCGCGAACTGCCCGTTGAGAAGCGGCTGGAGCATGCGCTGGTCAACGGCATTACAGACTATATAGATGCCGACACGGAAGAAGCGCGCCAGCAGGCCGCCCGTCCGCTGCACGTCATCGAAGGTCCGCTGATGGCGGGCATGAATGTGGTCGGCGATCTTTTTGGTTCGGGCAAGATGTTCCTGCCGCAAGTGGTCAAATCCGCCCGCGTGATGAAGCAGGCTGTTGCCGTGCTGCTTCCCTATATGGAAGAGGAAAAGCGCCTGAATGGCGGTGACCAGCGCAAGGCTGCCGGCAAGGTGCTGATGGCGACGGTAAAGGGCGATGTCCACGATATCGGCAAGAACATCGTCGGCGTCGTTCTCGCCTGCAACAATTACGAGATCATCGATCTCGGCGTCATGGTGCCGACAACGAAGATCCTTGAGACCGCCGTGGCAGAGAAGGTCGATGTCATCGGTCTTTCAGGTCTCATCACACCTTCGCTGGATGAAATGGTGCATGTGGCCTCGGAGATGGAGCGCATGGGTCTCGACCTGCCGCTTCTGATCGGCGGGGCGACGACCAGCCGTGTTCATACGGCAGTGAAGATCCATCCGCGCTATGAGAAGGGGCAGGCGATCTATGTAACGGACGCTTCGCGTGCGGTGGGCGTGGTCTCGGCGTTGCTGTCTGAAGATCAGAAGCCTGCCTATATCGATAATATCCGTGCCGAATATGCCAAGGTGGCAGATGCGCATGCGCGTAATGAACGCGAGAAGCAGCGCCTGCCGCTGTCGCGTGCGCGCGAAAACGCCCAGAAGGTGAATTGGGCGGGCTACCAGCCGGTCAAGCCGCAATTCATCGGCACCAAGACCTTCGAGACCTACGATCTTGAAGAACTCTCACGCTATATAGACTGGACGCCCTTCTTCCAGACCTGGGAGCTGAAGGGTCGTTTCCCGGCTATTCTCGAGGACGAGAAGCAGGGCGAGGCAGCGCGCCATCTTTATGCCGATGCGCAGGCCATGCTGAAGAAGATCATCGAGGAGAAGTGGTTCCGCCCGCGCGCCGTCATCGGCTTCTGGCCGGCCAATGCGGTTGGCGACGACATCCGTCTGTTCACCGATGAGAGCCGGACGTCCGAACTCGAAACCTTCTACACGCTGCGCCAGCAGCTTTCCAAGCGCGACGGGCGGCCCAATGTCGCGCTGTCGGACTTCGTCGCGCCGAGTGACAGCGGTGTCGCCGATTACGTCGGCGGCTTCGTAGTGACGGCGGGTATCGAGGAAGTGGCGATTGCCGAACGCTTCGAGCGCGCCAATGACGACTACTCATCTATTCTCGTCAAGGCATTGGCCGACCGTTTCGCCGAAGCCTTTGCCGAGCGCATGCATGAGCGTGTGCGAAAGGAGTTCTGGGGCTATGCGCCGGACGAAAACTTCAGCGGCGACGAGCTTGTTGGAGAAGCCTATGCCGGTATTCGCCCGGCGCCCGGCTATCCGGCTCAGCCCGATCATACGGAGAAGGATACGTTGTTCCGGCTACTGGATGCGACGAACCAGACGGGTGTGGAGCTGACTGAAAGTTACGCCATGTGGCCGGGGTCTTCAGTCTCCGGTCTCTATATCGGACATCCGGAAAGCTATTACTTTGGTGTTGCCAAGGTCGAGCGGGATCAGGTCGAGGATTACGCCCACCGTAAGGGTATGGCGGTGAAAGATGTCGAGCGCTGGCTTGGACCGGTGCTGAATTATGTGCCGACGGATGCTGCGAAGGAAGTTGAGACGGCGGCTTGAGTTTGGGGATGGGTTTGCGTCTGTCCTTGACTGTGAGACGCGATACCCCCCTCTGTCCTGCCGGACATCTCCCCCTCAAGGGGGGAGATCGGCAAGGGGCGAGCTCTTCACTCAAACATGAGAGGTGGCCGTGCGGTTAACTCCACCCGATCTCCCACCTTGAGGGGGAGATGCCCGGCAGGGCAGAGGGGGGTGATGGTCCCGCCATCTCGCACGTCAAAAAGAAAGAGGGGCCTCGCAGCCCCTCCAAAACCTTCCGGCGCTTAAACTCTTACAGCCTTCCGCGCCGCTCATTGCTCACATCAATATACCACGACGCCGCGGATGCTTTCGCCCTTGTGCATCAGGTCGAAGCCCTTGTTGATGTCTTCAAGCGGCATGGTGTGTGTGATCATCGGGTCGATCTGGATCTTGCCTTCCATGTACCAGTCGACGATCTTTGGAACGTCCGTGCGGCCGCGGGCGCCGCCGAAGGCGGTGCCCATCCAGTTACGGCCGGTGACCAGCTGGAACGGGCGTGTGGAAATTTCCTGACCTGCACCTGCAACGCCGATGATGACCGATTTGCCCCAGCCGCGGTGGGAGGCTTCGAGAGCCTGGCGCATGACCATGGTGTTGCCGGTGCAGTCGAAGGTGTAATCGGCGCCGCCGATCAGGTCGCCGTTGCGCTTCGTCATGTTGACGAGATAGGGCACGATGTCGTCGCCCACGTCCTTCGGGTTGACGAAGTGCGTCATACCGAATTTTTCGCCCCAGGCCTTACGGTCATTGTTAATGTCGACGCCAATGATCATGTCGGCGCCGGCCAGACGCAGGCCCTGAAGCACGTTGAGGCCGATGCCGCCGAGGCCGAAGACGATCGCCGTCGAGCCGATCTCGACCTTTGCGGTGTTGATGACCGCGCCGATGCCGGTCGTGACACCGCAACCGATGTAGCAGACCTTGTCGAATGGCGCGTCCGGGTTGATCTTGGCAACAGCAATTTCCGGTAGAACCGTGTAATTGGCGAAGGTGGAGCAGCCCATATAGTGGTGGATCTTGTCCTTGCCGATGGAGAAGCGGCTGGTGCCGTCCGGCATCACGCCCTGGCCCTGGGTGGAGCGGATGGCGGTGCAGAGGTTGGTCTTGCGCGAGGTACAGGAATAGCACTCGCGGCATTCCGGCGTGTAGAGCGGAATGACGTGGTCGCCCTTCTTCACCGAGGTGACTCCGGGGCCGACATCGACGACGATGCCAGCGCCTTCATGGCCGAGGATCGCTGGGAAGAGACCTTCCGGATCGGCACCCGAGAGGGTGAAGTCATCGGTGTGGCAGATACCGGTCGCCTTGACCTCGATCAGCACTTCACCGGCGCGCGGGCCTTCCAGCTGAACCGTCATAACTTCCAATGGCTTGCCTGCCTGAACGGCGACTGCGGCGCGAACGTCCATCCTCTGGTCTCCTTCGTGTATCATTCGTGGAAGCACTTTTTGCCCGACGCGGGCCTTATGAACAAGTGCAGTTGCGGCAATTCCTCAAACTTCCGCGACCTCGGCCATCTTGATACGACGCGCGCTCAACCGCTCGCGCCAGATGATGAAGAGGCCAGATGCAACGATGATGACGATGCCGAGCCATTTGGATGGCGTTGGGAAATCGGAAAACAACAGGTAGCCGAGGATCGTGGCGGAGATGATCTCGAAATACTGGAAGGGCGCCAGAAGCGACACGGGCGCGAGGCGAAAAGCCTTGACCACGAGAAGATGCATGTAGCCCGAAATGGAGCCGAGAAGGATCAGGAGAACGAGGCCATGATCCCAGCCGGGCAGGGACATATCGAAATTGGCGTCTCCCAGTCCGTGCCCGATCAGAAGAGCGCCGCCTATGAAGATCGTGCCGGCAATGCCTGCCATGGTCTGCATGACCAAGGGACTGTCACCCTCTCCAATCGCCCGGTTAAGGAAGAGGTAGAGCGTAAAGAGAAAGGCGCAGGCGACTGGAAGCAGCGAGGTGAGGCCGAAGAGTTCGAAGCTCGGCTGTATGACGATCATCGCGCCGATAAAACCAACGGCAATCGCGCTCCAGCGCATCCAGCCCACTCTCTCCCCGAGGAAGAGCGCGGACATGATTGTGAGCAGAAAGGGCTCAACGAAGTAGATGGCGAAGACATCCGCCAGCGGCATGTATTTGACAGCCGCAAAGAAAGTCAGGCTCGCGGCGGCATGAAGGACGCCACGCAGCAGGTTGAGCCAGGGGCGCTTGGCATGGATCAGCGACTTCGGCGACATGAAGAGCAGAAGGGGCAGGGTGCAGACCAGCTGGAAGAAGAAGCGATAGAAGGTGACCTGCCCGGGGGACATGCCGGCATGGGCCATGTATTTCGCGATCGCATCCATGACCGGCAGCACGATCATGCAGGCCGCCATGATGAGCATGCCGCGGACCGGCTGGCTGATGCTGTGCGAAGGGGACATCTGAGGATTCCGCAATTCAGGATGAAGTGGTCGCGGCAGATTAGAGGATTCGTCTGTGGTTGAAAGCGCGTTCTGGCTTTCGAAACGCTTGCGCCGCTCCGCCATCACGATCCTTTTCAAACCTACACGCAATTTCCATGGTTTCTTCATGCTCATGCGGATATAGCGGCATCAGTAGATCTGATCCTTTGAGTGGAGAAACAAGTGGAACGCACCTGTCTTGCCGTCATCCTCGCCGCCGGTGAAAGCACGCGTATGAAATCGTCCATGTCGAAGGTTTTGCACCCTGTTGCTGGCCGGCCGATGATTGCGCATGTCATGCAGGCGGTTTCCGGTGCAGGCGTGAGTGCTGCCGCTCTTGTCGTCGGTCGTGATGCGGACAAGGTGGCGGGGGCTGCGCGGATGGCGGGCGTTTCTGTCGAGCCATTTTTACAGAAGGAGCGGCTTGGAACGGGTAATGCCGTCCTTGCGGCGCGCGAAGCCATCGAGAAGGGCTTCGACGATGTTCTGATCGCCTACGGTGACGTACCGCTGCTGACCGCGGAGACGCTGAACCGGGCGCGCCAGGCACTGACGGACAATGTCGATGTCGTCGTTATCGGTTTTCACACCGACAAGCCAACCGGTTACGGCCGTCTCCTCGTGCAGAATAGCGAACTCGTCGCGATCCGCGAAGAGAAGGATGCGAGCGATGACGAGCGAAAGGTCACATGGTGCAACAGCGGCTTGATGGCGATCAACGGTCGCCGGGCGCTCGATCTGCTCGATCGTATCGGCAACAATAACGTCAAGGGCGAGTATTATCTGACCGATATCGTCGAGATTGCTCGCGCCAATGGCGGCAAGGCTGTGGCCGTCGATGCGCCTGAGGCGGAGATGACCGGCTGCAACAACCGCGCCGAACTCGCTTTTATCGAAAAGCTCTGGCAGGAGCGGGCACGTCACCAGTTCATGATCGACGGCGTTTCGATGATCGCGCCTGAGACGGTGTTCCTCTCATGGGACACTAAGATCGGCCATGACGCTTTGATCGAGCCGAATGTCGTGATCGGTCCTGGTGTCACCATCGAGTCGGGTGCGATCATTCACGCCTTCTCGCATCTTGAAGGCGCGCATGTCAGCGCCGGTGCGACGGTCGGCCCCTATGCGAGGCTCCGCCCTGGCGCCAATCTTGCGGCGAAATCGAAGGTTGGCAATTTCTGCGAAATCAAGAAGGCCGAGATCGGCGAGGGCGCCAAGGTCAATCATTTGACCTATATCGGCGACGCTTTTGTTGGTGCGGGCAGCAATATCGGCGCGGGTACGATCACCTGCAATTATGATGGCATCAACAAGCACGAGACGCGCATCGGTGCAAACGCTTTTATTGGTTCGAACTCTGCGCTTGTGGCCCCCGTGACCATTGGTGACGATGCCTATGTGGCGTCCGGCAGCGTGATTACCGATGACGTTCCGGGCGATGCGCTGGCCTTCGGTCGTGCGCGCCAGGAGGTGAAGGAAGGCCGCGCCAGCGTGCTTCGCGCCCGCGCCCAGGCCATCAAGGACGCCAAGAAGAAACCGGCGTAACCTTCTGACAAAGGTAACGAATAGACATTGAAAGTGACCGCGGTTGCGATTGCGGTTTTTGCGGAAATTGCTACGACTTCCGCCATAGAAAAAGCACCCGGACGAAGACCTGACTCGGTCTTTCGCTTGTTGGATGCTCACCAAAAATCTTGGAGAAATGTATGTGCGGCATTGTCGGAATTGTTGGAACGCAACCGGTTGCGGAGCGCCTTGTGGATGCGCTGAAGCGGCTGGAATATCGCGGTTATGATTCCGCCGGCGTTGCGACGATCCATGACGGCGCAATGGACCGCCGCCGTGCCGAAGGTAAGCTCTTCAATCTGGAGAAGAAGCTCTCCGAGGAGCCGCTTCCCGGTGTCACCGGCATTGCCCACACCCGCTGGGCAACGCATGGGGTTCCGAATGAAACCAATGCTCATCCGCATTTCGTCGAATGCGTCGCCGTGGTGCACAATGGCATCATCGAGAACTTCTCCGAAATCCGCGACGAATTGACCGCAGAAGGTGCGATCTTCACCACCCAGACCGATACGGAAGTAGTGGCGCAGTTGCTCGCCAAGTTCACGCGCGAAGGGCTGTCGCATCGCGAGGCAATGCTGAAAATGCTGAACCGCGTGACGGGTGCCTATGCGCTCGTGGTGATGTTCCAGGATGAGCCCGGCACGCTGCTGTCGGCGCGTTCCGGTCCGCCGCTTGCCGTCGGCCATGGTCGCGGTGAGATGTTCCTTGGCTCCGACGCAATCGCGCTGTCGCCCTTCACCAACGAGATCACCTATCTGGTAGATGGCGACTGCGCCATCATTACTGCGGCGGGTGCCGAGATCATCGATTTTTCCGGCAATCCAGTGCAGCGTCAGCGGCAGATTTCCCAGGCGACGGCCTATGTGGTGGACAAGGGCAACCATCGCCACTTCATGGAAAAGGAGATTTACGAGCAGCCGGAAGTCATTTCCCATGCGCTCAGCCACTATGTGGATTTTGCCGACAAGCGGGTGAAGGATGTCGATCCGGCGATCGACTTTTCCAAGCTCACCGGGCTGGCGATTTCCGCCTGCGGCACGGCCTATCTTTCCGGCCTGATCGGCAAATACTGGTTCGAACGCTACGCGCGTCTTCCGGTGGAAATCGATGTGGCTTCGGAATTCCGCTACCGCGAAATGCCGCTTCTGCCGACGCAGGCTGCTCTGTTCATCTCCCAGTCGGGAGAGACGGCGGATACGCTCGCCTCGCTGCGGTATTGCAAGGAAAACGATCTGAAGATCGGCGCTGTCGTCAATGTGCGCGAATCGACCATTGCGCGTGAATCCGACGCGATCTTCCCGATCCTGGCTGGCCCCGAAATCGGCGTTGCCTCCACCAAGGCCTTCACCTGCCAGCTTGCCGTCTTGGCTTCGTTGGCAATTGCAGCCGGCAAGGCGCGCGGCACGCTGACGGCGGCGCAGGAAACCGAGCTTGTCCGTCATCTGATCGAGATGCCACGGGTGATGAGCGAAGTTTTGAACGCCATCCAGCCGCAGATTGAAACCCTGTCTCGCGATCTCTCGCGATTCAAGGACGTGCTTTACCTCGGCCGCGGCACATCCTTCCCGCTGGCGCTCGAAGGCGCGCTGAAGCTCAAGGAAATTTCCTACATCCACGCGGAAGGCTATGCCGCAGGCGAGTTGAAGCATGGGCCGATTGCGCTGATCGACGAGAATATGCCGGTCATCGTCATTGCGCCGCATGACCGCTTCTTCGAGAAGACCGTGTCGAACATGCAGGAGGTGGCAGCCCGCGGTGGGCGCATCATCTTCATCACCGATGCGAAAGGTGCGGCGGCCTCGTCGTTGGAAACCATGGCAACCATCGTTTTGCCGACGGTTGATGAACTGATTGCGCCGATGGTCTTCTCTCTGCCGATCCAGCTGCTTGCCTACCACACCGCGGTCTTCATGGGCACGGATGTGGACCAGCCGCGCAATCTGGCAAAGTCAGTCACGGTGGAATGATCATCCGGCCGGAAGAGGCGCACGATCTCGACGCGATCAGCGCTGTGACGCAGGCTGCTTTCCGGGATGTTGCTTATAGCGATCACACCGAACACCTCGTCATTCAACGCTTGCGCAGGGCCGGCGCGCTTGCCGTTTCGCTTGTTGCGGAAGAGGAGGGCGCAATCATCGGCCATATCGGCTTCTCGCCCGTCGGACTTCCGGAAAGTAGCGCTACCTGGTTTGGCCTTGGTCCGCTCTGCGTGTTGCCGGAACGGCAAGGGCAGGGTGTCGGCTTGGTACTTGTCCAGCACGGGCTCGATGCGCTTCGGCGACGCAAAGCCGGTGGCTGCGTCGTCATGGGAGATCCCGCCTACTATCGTCGCTTTTGTTTTCGTCACGATGCGAGGCTGAAGGCTGAAGGCATTGATGACGAATATTTCATGATCCTGCCCTTGCAGGGCGGAACGCCGTCCGGCATTGTCCGTTATCATCAGGCATTCTTCGGCGACATCGCTTAGAGCATTTCCAGTGATATCGGGATCATGCTCAATGTCTCTGTTTTAACGCATCATCCAGTGCCAAAGCGTTCCTGCTTCGGCTGGAAATGCCCCAACATTCAGTGAGTTGATGACGGATCACCCACTTAGAATTTCCTTTGCGACACGTTTGCGTAACAGCTTTCTGACCGGCGTTCTCATTCTGGCGCCCGTCACGATTACGATGTGGCTGGTCTGGACGTTCCTGCAATGGGCCGATAGCTGGGTGAAGCCCTACATTCCGGCGCGCTACGACCCGGAAGAGTATTTCAATGTCGCGATTCCGGGTTTCGGCCTCCTGATCGCGGTGATCGGCATTACGGTCATCGGATTTCTCGGCAACAATCTCATCGGCAAATGGATCGTCGGCTTCGGCGAATCCATCCTCAACCGCATGCCGCTGGTGCGCCCGATCTACAAGAGCATCAAGCAGCTGTTCGAGTCGGTGCTGAAGGAGCATTCCAATTCCTTCAAGCGTGTCGGTCTGATCGAGTTTCCGGGACCCGGAACATGGGCGATGGTCTTCGTCGCATCCGAGGCCAAGGGCGAACTGGCGTTTCGCTTCAACGAGTTGGGTCAGGAAATGGTCGCTGTGTTCCTGCCGCCGACGCCTGTGCCGACGGCGGGCTTCCTTCTCTTCGTCCCGAGAGACAAGATCATCATGTTGGATATGTCGCCGGAGGACGCTGCGAAGCTTCTGATTTCTGGCGGTCTGGTTGCGCCCGACTTTGAGCCACCCAAGGCGCTTGTTCCCGTCTGAACCGGCCTTCACCCGCAACTAGATCGAATCACGAATTTTCTTCAATGTTGCCTCGAACATTTGGGGGGAACACATGCGCTTTATTCGAAACGGGATAATCCCGGTTTTCTCAACGATCCTCTTCGCCTTCTTCGGCCTCCTGCTGACCGGTTTGCCGGAGTACAAGATCGTGACGACGTTTGACGGGCAGCCCATCGCTGGAGCCCCAACGCCTGAGCAGGTCGATGCCGTGATTTCGCAGGGAAAGAGGTTGGACAGCCACGTCGATTTCTACGGCGTCGTGCTTCCTGGCGAGCCTTTGTTCTGGATGATCGGGATTATTTTGGTGGCGGCGTTTATCGGGTACAAGATCGGGTCAGCCTTCAAGATGCCCGCCGCGGCTTGATGGATGGGGGAAGGGCGCCACGCGGGCCGCTTCCCTTTCTATCGTGCGTCAGCGGCCGCCCTGAAGCGTCGCCAGCTCTTCCACACCCACATGGCTCTCCACAGCGCTGCCGCGCAGGTGGAGATACAGTCCGATGAAGAAGGCGAGCACTGCGATAAAGACCAGGTACCAGGCATGCGCCATGGGGTTGATCGCCAGTGCGGAGCTGACTGCAATCGGTGTCAACCCGCCGAAGACGGCGTAGGAGACGTTATAGGCGAAGGAAAGGCCTGAGAAACGGACCGATGCCGGGAAGGCGCGAACCATGACATAGGGCACCGCACCTGCCATGCCGACCGACAGGCCCATAACCGCATAGAGAGCGAACATGGTGGTGAGCGATGTGCCAGCATAGCTGTAGAAGGTGAAGGTGGCGACGCCGAAAAAGATGCTGGCGCCCATGAAGAAGATGCCGCTGCCGATGCGGTCAATCAGCGCGCCAGCGATGATCACCCCGAAGATCAGGAATAGCGTGCCGAAGCTCGTGCCCGCCAGGGCTTGCGTCGGCGTGTAGCCATAGAGCTTCTGCAGGAAGGTCGCCGTCATCAGCGTGGTAACGACGATGGCTGCTGACAGCACCCAGGTGAGCAGCGCCGAGACAACGACACCGCGCATATGGTTCTTCAGGACAAGGCTGAGCGGCAGTTTGTCCGAGAGCGATTTGGAGTTCTTCATCTGCGTGAAGATCGGCGTTTCTTCCAGCCAGCGGCGCAGATAGACGGCGATCAGGCCGAAAACACCGCCGATGAGGAAGGGGATGCGCCAGGCATAACCCGAAACGTCTTCCGGCGTGAAGATGGTGTTGATGGCAAAGGCGATCAGCGAGCCGAGCATGATGCCGAAGGATAGGCCCGACGTCAGCAGGCCGCAGGCGAGGCCGACATAGCGGAAGGGAACGTGCTCAGACACGAAGGTCCAGGCACCAGGAACCTCGCCGCCGATGGCCGCACCCTGCAACATACGCAGCACGATGAGGAGGATCGGGGCCGCAACGCCGATCGTCGCATAGGTCGGCATCAGCGCCATTCCGAGCGTGGAAAGCGCCATCAGCAGGATCGAGAAGGCGAAGACGCGTTTGCGCCCATAACGGTCGCCATAATGGGCGAGAATGATGCCGCCGATCGGACGGACAAGATAGCCAGCAGCAAAGATGCCAAAGGTCTGGATCATCACCAGCCAGTCCGGCATGTCGGGTGGAAAGAAGAGGTGGCCGATCACGGTCGCAAAGAACACGAAGATGATGAAGTCGTAGAATTCCAATGCGCCGCCGAGGGCGGAAAGGCCAAGCGTTCTATAATCCTGCGCGTTCAGCGCGCGGGCTGGAACCGGGGTCGTGGTGGGGGACATGAGCGGTTTCTTCTTTCAGGGATCGGTCCCTGTGCCATGCGTTATAGTGGCCGCTAATTCAAGTCTTTTGTCAGCAGATGACACAGGCTCTTTTATATGATTCTGCACAGGATGGCGGTGGTATCGTCCGACTGCTTCAGTCTTGGGTACTGCAACCCCTCAGGATCGATCTCCCGCTCCAACTGGCGCAGCTCCTTAATCACGCTCGGCAAGCCTGCGGTGACGGCGCGGCGGATCAGTGTTCCGGGCGTGTATCGGTTGTAGAGGCTGACGAGATCGGCAAGGCCATCGGAGCAGATGATCGCGGTTGCGCCGCTGCCGGAGATACCGATTGCGGCGCTTGCGATGTGATCGGCCGTCTCGGGAACAAGGCTGAGCGACCAGACCGTGCCATCGGCCGTATTCTGTCTTTCGCGGTTTCGCCGAAGATCGGCGAGCGTTTTTGGATCGCTGGTTGCCATGCCAGCTGAACCGATCCCACCGAGACGCGCGACATGAGCGCGGGCGGCGGCCTGTTCACGCTCGAAGGCGTCGGGCAGGGCCATCAGGCTTTCCTCGCGGCCGTCATCGTGAAGAATATAGACGACGCTATCGCCGAGCCCGGCGAACTGCACCCCGGTTGGCGTAACGCGCAAGCCTGCGAGTGCTGCGACCGGCCAGGCGTAGCGCGGCTGATCGCCAGCCACGGCCTCGAAGTTGATCTTGGCGTCTTGCGAGATGCGGCGAATGATATCTGCGAAATTTGCCTCAGGTGTGACTTCGCTCATCAGGCGCTTCACGGCGAAGTCGGCAATCCATGCGGCGTCGGAGCCGAAACCCGTCATGAACTGCTGGTCGCCGAGGCCAGTTGCGCCATCGACAACGAATGCGCTGGAGGCATTCCAGGCCAGACGATCCTCATTCGGGCGCTCTGGCTTGCCGGGATCGCTGATGCTGTCGATGACGTCAATCTGCATGGGGTTTACTCGAAGCGGTTGATGATGCTGATGCCGCTGTCCTTGAAGCTCTCCATCGCAGGCAGCGCGGTGACGGCATCGCTCAGTGAAATGTGCTTGCCGATGAGCTTCTCAGGCGAAAGCTTGCCGGTGCGGATCATGGCGAGCATATCGTCGTAGCGCCAGGCCTGCATTCCGTGGCTGCCGTAGATTTCCAGTTCATGGGCAATCACACGTGCCATGGGGATTTGCGGCATGGATTGATCGGCCAGCATCAGGCCCACCTGGACGTGGCGGCCACGGCGGCGCAAATTGCTGATGGAGTTGCAGCAGGTTTGCGGATGACCGAGCGCATCGACGGAGACATGTGCGCCGCCGCCGGTCGCATCGCGCACGGCTTCGGCGACATCGGCAACATTGCGGCTGTTGATGGTAACGGTGGCGCCGAGTTCCTTTGCGAGCGCCAGCTTGTCATCGGCAATATCGATTGCGACGATCTGCGCACCGAGACCGGAACCGATCATGATGGCGGAAAGGCCCACGCCGCCGCAGCCGTGAACGGCGAGCCATTCTCCGCCCTTCAGGCGGCCCTGATCGACGACAGCGCGGAAGGACGTGGCAAAGCGGCAACCGAGGCTTGCTGCCGTATCGAAGCCCATATCGTCCGGCATATGGACGAGATTTTGATCGGCGTAATCGATCGCCACATATTCGGCAAACGAGCCCCAATGGGTGAAGCCCGGCTGGAACTGCGTTTCGCAGACCTGCTGGTTGCCCGAGCGGCACTCTTGGCAGTGGCCGCAGCCGGAGACGAAGGGAACAGTGACGCGGTCACCCACCTTGAAGCGCATGACATTCTTGCCAACCGCGGAAATCACGCCGGCAAATTCGTGGCCCGGAACATGCGGCAGGTGGATGTCGCTGTCGTGACCCATCCAGCCGTGCCAGTCGCTGCGGCAAAGACCGGTGGCCTTGACTGAAATCACCACGCCGCCGGGCGTCGGTTCCGGGTCCGGCAAGTTCGAGATTTTCGGTGCTTCGCCAAACCGTTCGTAGAATAATGCGCGCATTGGTGCCTCCTGAGTTGGAGCGGAGTTACCCGGTTTTCCGGCCCCGAAACAGTGCGCTACTCTGCTACAATCATCAAATCTTCTGATGCGAAGTGAAGCGTGATCCGCTCGCCAATGGCAGGTGGCGCCGTGCCGGGATCGTTGAACATGTCGAAGGAAAGTACGCTGCCTCCGACATCGAGACGGGTGCGGATGACCGAGCCCAAGAAGTGGCTGGAGGTAACGACGCCGGAAATGGCGACATCGCCCTTTGCGCTTTCTGCGAGCGATCCCGCTTCCGGACGAAGCGCAACGGTGACCTTTTCGCCATTGCCTTTTGCAAGCGGCTTTTTCAGTGAGACCTTCTGGTCACCGATCAGAACGGTGCTCGTTGTAGCATCGACAACTGTGGCGTCGATCAGGTTCAACGTGCCGACGAAGGAGGCGACGAAGCGCGTAGCCGGACTGTTGTAAATCTCGAAAGGCGAGCCGATCTGATCGGCGCGCCCCGCATTCATCACCACGATGCGATCCGAAATCGACAGGGCTTCTTCCTGGTCATGTGTGACGAAGATGGTGGTGATGCCGAGTTTACGCTGAATCTGGCGGATTTCCTCGCGCAGCGACACGCGGATCTTGGCGTCGAGCGCCGAGAGCGGCTCGTCGAGCAGCAGGACTTCCGGTTTGGGTGCCAGCGCGCGGGCAAGCGCCACGCGCTGCTGCTGACCGCCGGACATCTGATAGGGGTAGCGATCTGCCAGATGTTCCAGATGGATCAGCGCCAGCATTTCCTTGACGCGCTCGTCGATTTCAGCCTTCGGCTTGCCCGCGACCTTGAGGCCGAAGGCGACGTTTTCGCGGACATTCATGTTCGGAAACAGCGCGTAAGCCTGGAACACCATGCCGATGTTGCGCTGGTTGGGACGAAGTGTCGTCTGGTCCTTACCGTTGATGACGATTGCGCCATCGCTCGGGGTCTCGAAGCCGGCGATCATGCGCAGTACGGTAGTCTTGCCGCAACCGGACGGGCCGAGGAAGGAGACGAACTCGCCCTTCTCGATGGCCATATTGAAGTCATGCACGACCTGAACGGGACCGAAGGACTTTTTGATGTGCGTGAGTGTCAGAAAGCTCATTTAGAAATCCTTCAGGCCTTGGGAGGCGCGCCCTTCTGGTAGCGGGAGACGAGTTGGATGAGACCGAGGCAACCCCATGTGATGCCGAAGGAAATCACGGCAAGGGCAGCAGGCTCGTAAGCGCGGTTCGCGCCGAGAAGCTGCATATAGGGGCCAAAGGCCGGCCGGTTCAAAAGCGCTGCCATGGTGAATTCACCGATGACGATGGCGAAGGTCAGGAAGGCGCCAGAGAGCACAGCCACCAGCACGTTCGGCAGGATGATACGGGCAAGGATGGTCGTCCAGCCAGCGCCAAGGCTTTGTGCCGCTTCCGTCAGCGTGCCGATATCGATGGTGCGCAAACCGGTATCGACGGCGCGGTACATGTAAGGCAGCGCCAGCGTCGTGTAGCCAAACATCAACAGCAGGTTGGTGCCCGTTGTCGTGCCGGTCAACGGCAGCCAGCTGGACGTGTTGTAAAGCCGGATATAGCCGAAGACGATGACGATGGCGGGGATGACAAGTGGCAACAGCGTGATGAATTCTATGACGGGGCGCAGCGTGGGCAGTTTCAGCCGCACCCAGTAAGCGGTCGGAACGACCAGCACCACACCGAAGACGATGGTCACGAGTGCCATGACGACCGAGTAGGTGAAGGTTTCCTGAAAACGCGGATCGCTCAAGACCACAGCATAGGCGTCGAACGAATAGACGCCGCGTCGCATCTTCAGCGAGAAGTTTGTCATGCCGATCAGTGGCAGGGCGAAATAAAGAACGCCGAAAAGGAGCGCGCCCCAGGCGAAAATCCGCTTCATTTCAGCCACCTCTCACTGCGCGTGCGCATCCAGATGTAAAGCGTGTTGGCGATACAGGTAACGACGATCATGCCGAAGGCCAGCGCATAGCCAAGATTCGCATTGCCGAGAACGTCACCGCGGATCTGGGCAAAGAGCAGGATCGGGACGATGCTGAGCGAGGAGCCGGTTAGCGCGATTGCCGTTGCGACAGCACCAAAGGCGTTGGCGAATAGGAGCGAGAAGGTGCCGAGGATCGACGGCAAGAGGATTGGAAAGGCCACCATGCGCCAGTACTGCCAGCCGCTTGCGCCAAGAATTTCGGCGGCTTCGCGCCATTCGCGCTTCAGCCCGTCGAGTGCCGGCGTGATGATGAGGATCATCAGCGGGATCTGGAAGAACAGATAGGTGATCGTCAGACCCCAGAAAGACAGGATGTTGAAGCCCATCACGCGCAGGTCGATGCCGAGCTGGGTCTTGAGGAACAGTGTCACGAGGCCGACGGGGCCGAGGGTGGCGATGAAGGCGAAGGCCAGCGGCACACCGGCAAATTGCGATGCAACACCGGAGAAGGTCAAAAGCGGCGCGCGGATTGTCTGCGGCAAGCCGCCCAGCACGACGGCGGACGCAACGGCAAAACCAATCAGACAACCAAGCGCTGCGGAGGCAACGCTGATCTTGATCGATATCCAGTAGGCGGCAAGGATCGAGGGTGTGAAGAGCCCGATAATATTGTCAAAGGTGAAGCCGCCGTCCGGGCCTTGAAATGCGCCGATGACGATCTTCATCGTCGGCATGATCAAGAAAAGCAGGACAAAAATGGCGAATGGCATGATGCCGAGCCATTCGAGCTTCGGCCGATAGCGCCGTTTCACCGGCAGGGCTGTGCCAGTATCTGCTGATGACATGCTGTCCCCAATGCCGCGATCATCGCGGTCTCATTCTTTATGTGCAGCGAGCCGCCCCGGAGTTTTATAACCGGGGCGGTCGTTTGTCTTGACGTGTTACTTGACGTTGGCGCCGACGACCTTGTCCCAACCACCGGTGACGGCCGCCTTGTTGGCATCGACATCTTCGAGCGTCGGGAAGGTGGCCTTTTCATAGGCTGCCGGAGGCGGCAGGGCGTCGAGCAGGTCCTTCGGGATCTTGTTCGCCTTAGCCATGGCATTGAAGCGGATCGGATGGCAGAAGCCCTTCAGCCAGCCAAGCTGACCATCGTCGGAGTAGAGGTGCTCCATCCATAGCTTCGCAGCATTCGGGTGCGGGGCATAAGCGGAGATGCCCTGTACGTACACGCCTGCCAGAACGCCCTTTTCAGGAACGACGACTTCTGTCGGTGGGTTGCCGTTCAGCGTCTTTGCCCAACCGAGAGCATTGTAGTCCCAGGCAATCACGATCGGCGTTGCGCCCTGTGCCAGCGTACCGGCCTTGCCGATGACGGGAACGAAGTTGCCAGCCTTGTTGAGGTCGGCGAAGTATTTCAGACCTGCTTCACCAGCTTCCTTGCCATCCTTCGCGCCGGTGGAGAGACCAGCTGCGAGAACGCCGAGGATTGCCTGGTTGGAGGCGCGCGGATCACCAGCAAGAGCGACCTGACCGGCATATTCCGGCTTCAGCAGATCAGCCCAGTCTTTCGGCGAGTTGGTAACGAGGTCCTTGTTCACGAAGAAGGACATGACGCCGTAATAGTCGCCGTACCAGTAGCCTTCGGCATCCTTGACGTTGTCTGGAATTTCGTCCCAGGTGGAAACTTTGTAAGGCTGCAGAAGGCCGTCCTTCTTTGCCTGCGGGCCGAAGGCCAGACCAACGTCGATCACGTCAGGCGCCTGGGGGCCCTTGTTGTCCTTGTTGGCCTTGATGGCTTCGATTTCGTCAGCGGAGCCTGCATCCGGGTTCAGCTCGTTGACCTGAATTTCCGGGTACTTGGCCTTGAAAGAGGCAATAACGTCGCCGTATCCGCACCAGTCGTGCGGCAGCGCGATGGTCGTCAACATGCCTTCCTTTTTGGCGGCAGCGATAAGTTCTTCACTTGGTGCTGCCGTGGCGATTGCCGTGGTAGCAAGGACGATTGCAGTGGTAAGCGAAAGCAGTCGGCGGCTGTGCGAGATCACTTTGGTTCTCCTCTTCGTGTCTCATGCGTCGGCGGACGCTGTACGTGGCTTGCATGAATGTTATGTGACGGTTGTAAGGGTGCTGATTGTGGTCACGCTAGCCCCGTTTGAGCCTCCTTGCCATCTTTACGTCACTTTTTTGTCATGTTGCAATGGTTGCGACATTTGTCGTTCTGCTTGCGTCTTCTCCCTTTCATCACTTGATCGGTCTCGACCGTCCGGCTTGTCACCGTCGATCAGGTTTTCTGAACAGGCGTGTCTGCTCGAAAAGGCCTTCAAGCGCGTTCATGCGCTGGCGGGTTTCATCCCATCCATTGCTTTGCACCGCCTCGATCAATGCCTCGACAACGAACAGGGTGACGACCGAACTGTCCCATGCGGACGGCGCCTCGATGCGCACCCGAAACGTATGCTTTGCAAAGCGCGACACAGGCGATGTCCACTGGTCGGTGAAGAGGAGAATACTCACATCGTTTTCATGCGCCACCTGAGCAAGCGTTACCAGGTCCTGCTCGTAGCGGCGAATATCGAATATCACCAGGACATCGCCAGCGCTCATGTTGAGCATATATTGCGGCCATGAACTGGAGTTTGAGGACATCAGTGCGGTCTTCGGGCGGATGACCTGCATATGGGTGAAGAAATATTCCGCAATCGCACCGGTGATCCGCCCGCCGACGAAATAGATGCCGCGCTTTCTGTCCGAGAGGAGGGTCGCGGCATTGTCAAAATCAGCCGTATCCAGATCACTTAAAGTGTCGCGCAAATTGTTGGTAATGGCGGCGGCAAAGCGGTTGAGGATATGCAAGCCCGGTGCATTGCTTGCCCATCGGTCATGCTTGGCAATTGGGTTGGAAATCGTGGCTTCCAGCTCCTGGTGGAGGCTTGCCTGAAATTCCGGGTAACCCTTGTAGCCAAGCTTTTGCACCATGCGCGCAACGGTCGGGGTGGAGACGCCCGCATTCTCCGCAACGGTGGTGATGCTACCCAGACCGGAGACCGGATAGTTCGCCAGCAGGCTTTCTGCGAGCTGCCGTTCGGCGCGCGTCAAAGCCTCATAGTGGGTCTGGATGACCTCCGACACCGTCGCAGACGACGTGTTGCTCAAATTTTTCCCCTTTTCCGGTTTTGTCACCGGGTTTTGGAGAAGATTAAGATACGCTGCCGCGCTGGAGTCAATCAGAAAAATGAAGAGAAAATTTCAAGAAACCATTTGACACTTGCCGGTATGTGAAGAATTCTCTTCGCGTCGTTGGGGAACGGCAAGATCAAACGGGGTTAGACCATGACGGTTCGCTCGCAATTTTTCAATGCCGACGAGGGTGACGCAGTCGCAGTGGAAAACGAGGCCGGGAAAAGCCCGGTCCTGCTGATCTGCGAGCATGCCTCCAACCGGCTGCCGGCCCGTTACGGTGATCTTGGACTTTCGCAGCAAGTTCTTTCAAGCCACATTGCCTGGGACCCCGGCGCGCTTGAAGTCGCGAGGCTTCTTTCGCAAAAGCTCGATGCCACGCTGATCTACCAGCGCTTTTCGCGATTGATCTATGATTGCAATCGACCGCCGGAGTCCACTTCAGCGATGCCGGTCAGGAGTGAAATCTACGACGTCCCAGGGAACGCCAATCTTGATGAGGCGGAGCGTTTTTTACGCACCGCCGCGCTTTACATTCCTTTTCACGAAGCGATCTCCAGCCTGATCGAGAAGCGGCGTATTCTTGGACTGAAGAGCGTCATTGTCACCGTTCACAGCTTCACGCCTGTCTATCATGGCAACATCAGGGATGTGCAGATCGGGCTGCTTCACGACACGGACGCACGGCTTGTCGATGATATGCTTTCAGACAGCGACCCTGCGCCCTTTAGGATCGAACGCAATCAACCCTATGGCCCAGACGACGGGGTGACCCATACACTTCGCCTTCATGCACTTCCCGATGGGCTTCTCAACGTGATGATCGAGGTGCGTAATGATCTGATCTCGGACGAGGCCGGCCGCCGCGCGGCCGCAAAATTTCTGGGTGAGGGGTTATCGAAGGCCCTCTCGCACAGACGCTACTGAGGCATATCCTTGAGAACACCTCACGTTCTCGTCTGTGGAAGTACCTGGAATGACTGAAATGGAGCATTCAGGATTTGGCTTGATCGCTTGCCTTTATGCGCCGCGTCGAAATGCCGGCATCGCCGGAGAGCAGACTGCCGCATGGTCCAGAACGCCGAAACAGGCGCAGCCACGCAGCAAGGGAACAGCAGATGCATACGGCGGGGAAGAGGTCTTCTCCACCGAACTGGGGCAACATCGGCCAATCCGGCTGACTGCCTGCTTTTTTCTTGATCAGGAGAGACAAGGCATGGACAGTTCATCATCCGGCGTCAGCTACAAGAAAGCGGACGCATCCTATTTCGAAAAACGAGGGCTTTCGCGCTACGCGGGCGTCTGGTCGCTCTGGGCGCTCGGCGTCGGCGCCGTCATTTCCGGGCACTTTTCCGGCTGGAACTTCGGCTTCGCCACTGGCGGCTGGGGTGGCATGCTGGTGGCGGGTATCATCATCGCCATCATGTATCTGGGGCTTACCTTTTCCATTGCTGAAATGAGCCCGGCGCTGCCGCATACTGGTGCGGCTTACTCCTTCGCTCGTACCGCGATGGGACCATGGGGCGGCTTCATCACCGGGCTTTGCGAGAATGTCGAATATGTTTTGACGCCTGCCGTCATCGTCACTTTCATCACGGCCTATGTGAATTCCATTCTCGGGCTCGACCCGGCCTATTCGCCGCTTCTGTGGGTGTTGTTCTACATCATCTTCCTCAGCCTCAACGTCTTCGGTCTTGAATTGTCCTTCAAGGTCACGCTGGTCATCACGTTGATTTCGCTCGGGGTTCTGGTATTCTTCTGGATCAGCGCCATCCCCAATATCGATTTCTCCCGCTGGGCTCTGAATATCGGCGTCGGGCCGGATGGTAAGGCTGTGGAACTGCCCGAAGGCAATGGCTCCTTCTTCCCGTTCGGTATTTCAGGCGTTCTTGCGACGCTTCCCTTCGCCGTCTGGCTGTTTCTCGCTATCGAGCAATTGCCGCTGGCAGCCGAAGAGTCCGTCGATCCCAAGCGCGACATGCCGAAGGGGATCATCCTTGGCATCATCACGCTGATGGTGTCCGCCTTCATGATCGTGCTGCTGAACCCATCGCTTCCCGGTGTCGGCGCATTTCATCTAGGCTCTGCGCTCGAGCCGCTGCTCGATGGCTTCAAGGCGGTCTATGGCGATAGCGGCGTAGTGCTGCTTGGTCTCGTGGCGCTCACCGGTCTGATCGCCAGCTTCCACACCATTCTCTACGCGCAAGGGCGGCAGATCTATTCCCTCTCGCGGGCCGGTTATTTTCCAACGGCACTCTCCATTACCCATTCCAAGTTCAAGACGCCGCATGTCGCCATGTTGACGGGTGCGATCGTCGGCTTGAGCGTGATGATGATCATCTGGTTTGCGCTGGGGGCAGAGCAGGGCGGCAGCATCATTGGCAGCGTGCTGCTGAACATGGCGGTGTTCGGCGCGATGTTCTCCTACATCATGCAGGCGATCTCCTTCATCCTTCTGCGCAAGAATCTACCGCATATCGAAAGGCCGTTCCGCTCGCCGCTTGGCGTGCCGGGTGCGGTGCTAACCATCATCATCGCTGTCGTGACGCTGCTCTATCAGGTGCAGGATCCGAACTTCGGCAAGGGCGTGTTGTGGGTGGCGATCTGGTTTGCCGTGGCGATTGCCTATTTCGCTGTCATCGGACGCCATCGTCTCATCCTATCGCCGGAGGAGGAGTTTGCGCTGGAGCACAAGCAGGCCGCACTCAACGCCTCTGCGGCGAAAGCCTGACGGTCTGAAGAAAAGAAAGGGCGGCTGAGGTGAGGCCGCCCTTTACCAAACACGAAAAAGGGAACAACCACATCATGACGACCTACACATTCGACGAGTTGAAGAAGGATGTCGCCGAAGGGCGTATCGACACGGTTCTGGCGTGCCTCGTGGATATGCAGGGTCGCCTGATGGGCAAGCGGTTTCAGGCGCAATTCTTTGTCGAAAGCGCGCATGAGGAAACCCATAGTTGCAACTATCTGCTCGCCACCGACATGGAGATGGAAACCGTCTCAGGATACAAATCCACCAGTTGGGAGAAGGGCTACGGCGATTATACACTGAAGCCGGACATGGCGACATTGCGTCGGGTGCCGTGGCTGGAAGGGACAGCGCTTGTTCTGTGTGATGCCTATGATCATCTTACCCATGCCGAAGTGCCGCATTCCCCGCGTGCCATGCTGAAAAGCCAGGTCGCCCGGCTCGAGGCCATGGGGCTGAAAGCCTATATGGCAAGCGAGTTGGAATTCTTCCTCTTCGACCAAAGTTTCGAGTCGGCCCGCGCCAGCGGCTATCGCAATCTCAATCCGGCCAGCGCCTATAATGAGGACTACCACATCTTCCAGACCACCAAGGAAGAGGAGGTGATGCGCGCCATCCGCAACGGCTTGCAGGGGGCCGGCATTCCGGTGGAAAACACCAAGGGCGAGGCCTCCGCCGGTCAGGAAGAAATCAACGTGCGCTATGCCGACGCGCTGACCATGGCCGACCGCCACGCAATCATCAAGAATGCTACAAAGGAAATCGCCTGGTCGAAGGGCAAGGCTGTGACCTTCCTGGCCAAATGGAATTACAGCGCGGCTGGCAGCTCCTCGCACATCCACCAGTCGCTCTGGAGCCTGGACGGCAAGACATCAAAGTTCTTCGATAAGGACGCCGATTATGGCATGTCTGAGATGATGAAGCACTATGTGGCGGGGCTTCTCGCACATGCTAGCGAGATCACCTATTTCCTCGCGCCTTACATCAACTCCTACAAGCGTTACATGGCCGGTACATTCGCGCCGACCAAGGCAGTCTGGAGCATGGATAACCGGACGGCCGGGTATCGTCTTTGCGGCGATGGCACCAAGGGCATCCGCATCGAGTGCCGTGTCGGTGGCTCCGATCTCAATCCGCATCTTGCCATGGCAGCGTTGCTTGCGGCGGGCATTGACGGCATCGAGAAGAAGATGGAACTTGAGCCGCAATTCGTCGGCGACGCCTATGGGGGAAAGGAAATTCGGGAGATTCCGAAAACGCTTCGCGACGCCACGGATCACCTGAATGGTTCCGCCATGCTGCGCGCGGCCTTCGGGAACGACGTGATCGACCACTATGTGCGCGCCGCAAAGTGGGAACAGGAAGAATATGATCGCCGCGTGACCGACTGGGAAGTCGCCCGCGGTTTCGAAAGAGCATAACAGGCTAGGAACACATCATGGTCATGATCCAGAATATCTCGCCGATCGACGGCTCGGTCTATGCCGAACGGGAGGCGATGTCGCTGGATGCGGCGCGCGGCGCCGTGTTGAAAGCGCGGGCTGCACAAAAAGCGTGGGCACGCCGTCCTTTGGAAGAACGGGTTCAACTGGTTTTGAAGGGTGTGGCACACCTCAATGAGATGGCCGATGAGGTGGTGCCGGAACTGGCCCACATGATGGGCCGCCCGGTTCGCTATGGCGGGGAGTTCAAGGGCTTCAACGAGCGCTCCAACTACGTCGCCTCGATTGCTGCGGATGCGCTTGCCCCGCTCGTCATCGAGGATAGCGGCAATTTCGAACGCCGTATCGAGCGCGAAGCCCACGGCGTGGTTTTCATCATCGCGCCCTGGAACTACCCTTACATGACGGCGATCAACACGGTGGCGCCCGCGCTGATGGCCGGCAACACCGTCGTTATCAAACATGCGGCGCAGACGCTTCTCGTCGGCGAGCGCATGGTGCGTGCTTTCGTGGAAGCTGGTGTTCCCGATGATGTGTTCGTCAATGTCTTCCTCGATCACCAGACGACATCTGCGCTGATCTCAGAAGGGCTGTTCTACTTCGTCAATTTCACCGGGTCGGTGGAAGGCGGGCGCGCCATCGAGCGCGCAGCGGCTAGCACCTTCACCGGTCTTGGACTGGAGCTTGGCGGCAAGGACCCCGGCTATGTGATGGACGATGCCGACCTTGATGCGGCGGTCGATACGCTGATGGATGGGGCGACTTATAACTCCGGCCAGTGCTGCTGCGGTATCGAGCGCATCTATGTCAATGAAGCACTCTTCGACGCCTTTGTCGAAAAGTCGGTTGCCTGGGTGTCAAACTACAAGCTTGGCAACCCGCTGGAGCAGGAGACGACGCTTGGGCCGATGGCCAACAAGCGTTTCGCCAAGGTGGTGCGCCAACAGGTGGCCGACGCGGTCTCCAAGGGTGCCAAGGCGCTGGTCGATCCGAAGTTGTTTGCAGCCGATGATGGCGAGAGCGCCTATGTCGCGCCACAAGTTCTGATTGATGTCGACCACTCCATGGAGTTCATGACGGAAGAGACCTTTGGCCCGGCTGTCGGCATCATGAAGGTGAAGAACGATGAGGAAGCTATAAGGCTGATGAATGACAGCAAGTATGGGCTTACCGCGTCGCTTTGGACGCAGGATGCCGAACGCGCTGGCCGCATCGGTCGCGAGATCGAGACGGGCACCGTCTTCATGAACCGGGCGGATTATCTCGACCCGGCGCTCTGCTGGACAGGCGTCAAGGAAACCGGACGCGGCGGCTCGCTTTCCGTCATCGGTTTCCAGAACCTGACCCGTCCGAAATCATACCATCTGAAGAAAGTTACGAAATGAATATCGTCGCAAACTGGAGCTATCCGACCCCTATCAAGCTCGGGCGTGGCCGCATCAAGGAACTGGCCGATGCGTGCAAGACGCTCGGCATCAAGAAGCCGCTTTTGGTGACGGATCGCGGTCTTGCGGGCATGGCGATTACCGGCCACGCGCTGGATATTCTCGATGAAGGCGGTCTGGGCCGTGCGATCTTCTCCGACGTTGATCCTAACCCGAACGAGATCAATCTCGATGCGGGTGTGAAAGCCTTCAAGGATGGCGGTCACGATGGCGTTGTTGCTTTTGGCGGCGGCTCGGGTCTTGATCTCGGTAAGGCGGTTGCCTTCATGGCGGGACAGACGCGCCCGGTCTGGGACTTTGAAGATGTCGGCGACTGGTGGACACGTGCCAATTCGGACGGGATCGCACCGATCGTGGCGGTGCCGACGACGGCCGGTACCGGTTCGGAAGTGGGGCGCGCCAGCGTCATCACCAACTCCAAGACCCATGTGAAGAAGATCATCTTCCATCCGAAATTCCTGCCGGGCATCGTCATCTGCGACCCGGAACTGACCGTCGGCATGCCGAAGGTCATCACCGCCGGCACCGGTATGGACGCCTTTGCCCATTGCCTTGAGGCCTATTCTTCGCCCTTCTACCACCCTATGAGCCAGGGTATTGCGTTGGAAGGCATGCGGTTGATCAAGGAATTCCTGCCACGCGCCTTTAAGGACGGAACCGATATCGAAGCGCGCACCAACATGATGGCGGCAGCCGCCATGGGTGCGGTTTCCTTCCAGAAGGGGCTCGGCGCGATCCATTCCCTTTCGCATCCGATTGGGGCTGTCTACAATACCCATCACGGCATGACGAATGCTGTGGTGATGCCTGCCGTGCTGCGCTTCAATCGCCCGGCGATCGAAGACAAGATCGCGCGTGCGGCGGCCTATCTCGGCATTGAGGGCGGGTTCGACGGATTCTACGATTACGTGCTGGAGCTTCGCAAGGAGCTTGGCGTGCCGGACAACCTCACGGCCATGGGCATCAAGCCGGATCGGATCGACGAGCTGACAGCTGAGGCGATCAAAGATCCAAGCTGCGGTGGTAACCCGGTCGAGATGACGCTGGAGAACACCAAGGCCTTGTTCGAGGCTTGTTTCTGATTGATGGAGGCGGGACGTCACGCGTCCCGCGTTGTCCATTTCCTGCCGGTACCAAAGTGCAGGCTCCATCCTCCAATATCGCCATATTCTCATAGACGCGCTATGATCCTTTCTTCCACGGGAGGAAGGATCATGAGCAAGAATACGGTCTGTATCTGGTACGACAAAGACGCCGAGGCTGCGGCACGGTTCTATGCCGAGACTTTTCCGGACAGTTCGGTTGGCGCGGTTACACGTGCGCCGGGCGATTATCCGAGTGGCAGCCAAGGTGACGTTCTGGTGGTGGAATTCACCGTCGCAGGAATTCCCTGCATCGGCCTGAATGGCGGCCCGACCTTCAAGCACAGCGAAGCATTTTCCTTCCAGATCGCAACCGACGATCAGGAAGAGACCGATCGCTACTGGAACGACATTGTCGGCAATGGCGGGCAGGAAAGCGAGTGCGGCTGGTGCAAGGACCGGTGGGGCATTTCCTGGCAGATCACGCCGCTCACGCTGCTCGAAGCGTTGGCAGCCGGTGGAGGAGAGGCCAAGCGCGCTTTCGCAGCGATGATGACGATGAAAAAGATCGATGTCGCGGTGATTGACGCTGCGAGGCGTGGAGACTGATGGCGAGTTCAGTCGCGCCGGTCCGATGTGGACGTGGTGCCGGCGCAGGCGCCATTCCGTCGCGTTTCCAGTTTGTTAACCATATTGGTTAACACTCTCTCAAGCACCATGCTTCGGTGCGTTCCAGAGCATCGCACTTCCTAGGCTCTGACATTTCGGGGTCCATATGACAGTCATTACATTCGCCAATACCAAGGGTGGGGCAGGCAAGACGACAGCGGTTCTTCTGCTCGCAACGGAACTGGCCCGCACCGGCCACCGCGTCACGGTTCTCGATGCCGACCCGCAGCTTTGGATTTCGCACTGGTTTGAAATCTCCGGCTCGATCAACAATCTCAGTGTCATATCAAACGTGACGATGGCCTCGCTGGAGGGCCATATTCGTGAGAACCGTTCCAATACCGACTGTTTCATCATCGATCTGCCTGGCACCAAGAGCCCGCTCTTGACGATGGCGCTCGGCATTTCAGATCATGTTCTGATCCCCGTGCAGGGATCGGCCATGGACGCGCGTGGTGCTGCGGAAGTCATGGATCACCTCGCATTTCTCGACACGAAGATGGGCCGGAAGATCGATCATTCGGTCGTGCTGACCCGTGTGAATGCCATGGTCAGCACCCGCGCGTTGCTTCAGGTCAAGATGTTGCTTGAAAAACGCAATGTCCGCGTTCTCAATACGCCGATTGCCGAACGCGCCGCATTTCGCGACATCTTCGATCACGGCGGCACAATTGCAGCACTCGACTGTCAAAAGGTCAGCAATGTCGACAAGGCGCTGGAGAATGTGCGGCTCTTCGCGGCCGAGCTGCTGGCTCTTCTCCCGGCACGTGTCGTTCGTTCGGGTCGGGATTTCAGGTTCGGCCGCAGGGCTGCTTAAGCGTCCGCTTGCGACGCTCGAGCTAATTTCCCGCCAATATTGGGAGTGTCACCGTTCGTTCGTTGGCGGTGACGCTTAGCGCGCCCCGACGTAGCGTTTGTCGACTGAATGGACGGAGCGCTATTCAATGCATCTTTTCGCTTGATTTGGAAATGATCATTTCCTATATCTCGAACCATGACAGAGATTGCTCCCTCAGTATTACCCAATCGCCAGCGCGGCCGGCCGCGTGAATTCGATGTCGATGCCGCTATCGACAGGGCGATTGGCGTGTTTTCCAAGCGCGGCTTCCATGCCACCTCGGTGGGCGATCTGACGGAGGCGATGGAACTGACGCAGGGTAGTCTCTACAAGGCGTTCAAAGACAAGAAGGATATCTATATCGCTGCCGTCGAGCGCTACAAGCTGGTGCAGACGAAGCGGTTCGAGGCCAAGGTGCAGGCGGGTAAAAACGGCCGCGAAAGGCTGAGGGCGGCGATGGAGTTTTATGCCGGTAACTCGGCGGGCTCGTCCGGTGAGCAGGGCTGCCTGATCGTCGGGGCTGTCGCCGATCTGGCGTCGCTCGATGCCGATGTGGCGCGCGTGGTGAGGAGCGCCATCGAGGCGCGTGAGAAGATACTCGCCCGCCTTGTGCGGCAAGGGCAGGCGGACGGCTCTGTTACAGGTCGGGGCGATGCGAACGTTCTGGCCAAGACGGCACTTTGCCTGCTGTATGGAATGCGGGTTGTCGGCAAGACCGGCCCCTCACGGGAGGATATGTCGTCGGTCGTCGATGCCGCCATGCGCATTTTCGATTGATTTTTTGTTCAATTTGGAAATGATTGTTTCCTAATTTGGAGTGACGTTATGGCTTTGAAAGCTATCGACACGAATGAAGCGGCGGCAGAGACGATGTCGTCCGCCATGATTTTTTTGCTGGCGAGTGCCTGTGGGCTCGTGGCGGCAAACCTCTATTATGCGCAGCCGCTGGCGGGTGTAATCGGTCCTGAACTCGGCCTCTCATCTGCGGCCACCGGATTGATCGTGACGCTGACACAAATCGGCTATGGTCTTGGGCTCCTCTTTGTGGTGCCGCTCGGCGATCTGATCGAGAACCGCAAGCTGATCGTTGGGACCGTTGCGACAGCGATTCTGGCTCTTGTTGCGGCGGCACTTGCTCCGCACGCCGGTCCCTTTCTGTTGGCAATGCTCCTCGTCGGTGTCAGTTCGGTTGCCGTGCAGATGATCGTGCCCTTTGCGGCCCATATGACGCCCCATGCCATCCGCGGACGTGTCGTCGGCAATGTCATGAGCGGGTTGATGGTCGGCATCATGCTGGCGCGGCCGGTCTCCAGCATTCTCTCGGAGTTTGTCTCCTGGCGTGGCGTCTTCCTGATCTCTGCGGTGGCGATGGGCGTTCTGGCACTTGTGCTCTATCGTCAATTGCCACGGCGCATGCCGGACGCGAAGCTACCCTATCGCGCGCTCCTGGCGTCGATGGCAGACCTTGCGCGCACGACACCGATCCTGCAGAGGCGCTCAGCCTATCAGGCCGCGATGTTCGGGGCCTTCAGCCTGTTTTGGACGACCACGCCTCTTTATCTCAGCGGCCCGGCTTTCCAGTTAACGCAGGGACAAATCGCGCTGTTTGCCTTGGCGGGTGCGGCCGGTGCGATCGCGGCTCCCATCGCGGGACGTGTTGCCGATCGCGGCTGGACGTGGGGGGCTACGCTCTTTGCGCTCACCGCTGCTGCGACATCCTTCCTCATCACGCATATCGCGCCGGAAGGATCGCATCTGTCACTGGCGCTGCTCGTCGTCGCCGCCATTATTCTGGACTTCGCCGTCACCACCAACCTCGTGCTGAGCCAGCGCGCCATCTTTTCGCTTGGGGCAGAGTTTCGCAGCCGCCTCAATGGCGTCTTTATGGCAACCTTCTTCATGGGTGGCGCTTTGGGATCGGCGCTTGGCGGCTGGGCCTATTCCCACGGGCAGTGGACTGCGGCGTCCTGGCTGGGTTTCGCGCTGCCGGTCATGGCTCTCGGCTTCTTCCTGACAGAACGGAGAAGTGAACAGCGCGCAGTGAGGCTGGGCTGAAGCTCTGGATGGTTTCGGTCATCTGCTGAGGCAAACAACCGCTTAAACGAAAAATCCCCGGCTATGACCTAGCCGGGGATTTTTGTTCAATGAGACACAATGCTATTCGGCAAATTCGACCACGACACCGGGGCGGACCATCTTGGCGAGCTCCGTGGCATCCCAATTGGTCAGGCGGATACAGCCATGGCTGTTGGTCTTGCCAATCTTGGATGGCTCGGGCGTTCCATGGATGCCGTATGTGGGCTTGGACAGCGCGATCCACACGGTCCCCACAGGGCCGTTGGGGCCTGGCGGAATCTGCAAGACCTGGGTGTTCTGACCCTGCTGGAAGTTGATCTTCGGATTGTAGGTGTAGCCGGGATTGAGCGCGATACGCTCCACCGTATGGGTGCCGCTTGGGGATGGCGTGTCCGACGAGCCGATGGTTGCCGGATAGGCGGCGATGAGCGTGCCGCTCTCATCGTAAGCGAAAACCTGCTTGATGCCCTTATGCGCCACGATGCGAGCCACTTGGCCCTTCTTCGGTTCGCCCGGATTGGCAACCTTGATGATCGTGCCGGGAACGGTGAAATCGACGCCGGGATTGAGTTCTTTCAGGTAGGTCTCATCCATGTGGAAGCGCTCGGCGAGCGCTTCCGTTGTGGAGGTGTAGGACATGGCGGGAAGCTGCGCCTTGGCGGCATAGTCATCCGGAATGGAGGCGACATAGGGACCCGCCGCATCGGCTGCGGTGATCGTGTAATCGACGATCGCCATGCCGCCGCTGTTGCGCAGGCGTTCGAGAATGTCGTCGGTATTGTTCGGGTCCAGCCGCTCGCCGGTCATTTCCTGCCAGGCGGCAATGGCCTTGTTGACGTTATCGCCCATCTTTCCGTCGATGACGCCTGGCGAAATGCCCTCGCGATCAAGAAAGACTTGAAGAGCGACGATTTCCTGGCGCGAGCGGTTCACCGGTGCGGTGACCGGCTGGTTGCGCTCGATCAGATGGTCCGGCTGCGGCACAGCGGCTGTGGTGCTTTCCCCTGGCATCGGCTGGCTCAAAGGGCCGCTTTCAACATCGCCACGACGCGGCTCGACTGAGCCGGTATAGACGCCGTCATCGCTTCCATCATTGCGAAACTCGCGATAGTCGCGATATTGGCCTTCGCCCTGATAGCGTTGGTTTTCCTGATAGCCATAGCTTCGGCGCGGCTGCTCAGGCTCGCGGAAACGACCAGGCGGTGGTGGGTAATAGGTGTCGGGTTCGCTATAGTAAGGGTCGCGCTGTGCCTGATAGGGATCTCGGGGCGCCTGTCGTTGCTGTTGAGCGCCGCCCGGCATCTGAGTGCCGACCAGATTGCCATAGCGGTCGTAATAGACGGTACGCCCCATGCGGTCGCGGCTGATGACCACGTCGTTCGGGTTCGGCAGATAGTCGAGAACGCTGCCGTCTGGCGCGACCAGAACGCCTTGCTCCTGAGTGACATAGCGCTGCTGTGCAGAGGCGTTCGACGGTACAAGCACCGGCGACGCTGCGACTGCGAGACAGAACACGGCGTTAATAAATAGTTTCACGTTCTTGCGATCCCTTGGGTTAGTCCCAATAAACACACGGTAATCTTGACCCTATTGTGAAAAAGGTGAATTCGCGGTTAATGCAATCTTAATTTCTGGACGTTCCGGTAGCTTTTGCGTGAGGTGGGCGTCAATGGGATCACATATTTTACGCATTCGCGCAGAACAAACCAGTTTCGACTGCGCTACAGATTTGCTTGGAAGGAGCCGTTGATGAGAGAACTTAAAGCTGGAAAATCGCCGTCCGTTTTCCTCGACGAAACCTCCGTTCTCGATATCGGCCCCTGCATCGTCGATGGCGTCAATATCGCGCCCGAGCGCGCCATTCCGGACGACGGCGACCCGCGCATCGATCATTCGCTTGAAGGGTTTCTGTTCACCTGCGGTCCAGATCATATTCGCCACCCTCAGCTGATCGTAGGAGATGCAACTGGACGGAGATATCCTTTGCATGGCTCCTTTTCCTCTCATCCGGCCGAGATCACACATTGGTCTGTCGTTGACGGTAATGCCGAAGCCGCGGCGCGGGTTCCGGTCGTGCTTGCGGACGATGGCTCAGCGCTGCTCGAGCGGATGTGGCGAATCGATGGTGCAAGCGGAGAGGTGAGCCTGGAGGATCGCGTAACGAATACCAGCGATCACCCCCGGCCCACCTTCCTGATGTATCACATGAACGTCGCTGCAAAGCTCTTCGATGACGGCGTACAACTGCAGAGTACATCTTTCGAAAACGGCGGCTTTGGCTGGCGCTTCGGCGAGGAGCCCGGCAGTGTTTTCTGTGTTCCGGCGCAGGCAGAGAAGGGCTGGGCATCGTTGATACTCGGACCGATTGCCTCGATAGGCGGTCGTAGCCTTAAGGTCTCGTTTCGAACCGATACATTGCCCTATCTGCAGATGTGGCGAAACCAGAGGGCGCCGGCAAACGTGCTCGGCATAGAACCGGTTTCCCATCGTTGGGTGGACAGAGCCGAGTTGGAAGAGGCGGGCGAGTTCAACGTGCTGCAACCCGGCGAAAGCCGTACCTATGGTTTGCGCTTTTCTATTCTCTGATCGGCTGTTTAAATGGAATAGCCTGTCATTGACGCACCCGGCTCAACCCCTTACATCGGATGCAGATTTTGAGAATTTGGCGGCGCCTTGAAAGCCGTGACGCCGTCACCTGTCGGAGGATAGAATATGGATATCAGGCGTATCGATGATGACTACTCCGTGACCGGGCAGATCAGCGTGGCTGACCTTGATGAGGTGAAGGCGCTCGGTTTCAAATCCATCGTTTGCCATCGCCCCGATGACGAGGAGGAAGGCCAGCCGCGTTTTGCCGATATCGCCGAACGGGCTGAAGAGCTTGGCATCACAATCATGCATGTGCCGGTCGGCCGCTTTGGTGTCGATCCCGATGCCGTTGCCGGTATGGTGGATGCTCTGGATGAATTGCAGCGTCCGATGCTCGGCTACTGCCGCTCCGGTGCGCGCTCGACCGCCATCTACGAAAAAACCCATCATCTGCGCGGTTGATCCCGTGTCGATTATCTAAAGCCTAAAAAACAGGAGTACTCCCATGAGCATCAAGCGCATCGAACCCGGCAAGCGCATGAGCGGCGCCGTCGTTCACGGCAACACCGTCTACCTTGCAGGCCAGGTTGGCGAAGGCACCTCCGTGACCGAACAGAGCAAGTCCGCGCTGGCTGAAGTCGATCGCCTGCTGGCTTTGGCTGGCTCCGACAAGTCGAAGATCCTGCAGACGATCATCTACCTCTCCGACATGTCCACCTTCGGCGAAATGAATGCCGTTTGGGAAGGCTGGATCGATCCGGCAAACCCTCCGGCGCGCGCCACCAGCGAAGCAGCCCTTGCGACGCCGGACTACAAGGTCGAGTTCATCGTTACCGCCGCGATCTGATCGTCAGTCGATAGATGTTTTGAAAGCCGGTCCATTGGGCCGGCTTTTTTGTCTAAAGGGCTAAGTTCGTATAAGAGAAAACTTATTTTCTTTGAGTAGTTTAGCCTGATCAATTCTCAGATTGAGTCAGTGCCTTGGCAAGTTGATTCAAGTTCGTGACCCGCTCGGTAAACCACAGCCGTGCCAGATCCTGTGACGACGCCAGATTGACGCCGTCCGGATCGATCGAGGTTACCTTCCACGCGCCGGGCTTCTTGCCTGCCATGATGGCAATCCTCGGGGCTTCGCCCTTGATGGCGTTGATGCGGGCAATCTCGTCATCGACAGCGCTCATCAATGCGTCCGCGCCTGAGAGATCTGTCCGCAGGTCTTCGGCGGTGATGTTGCTGGCGTTGCGCGCAGGGCCGCCATTGATCTGCACACCGTCGATCTTCATGCTATAGAGTTGGGTGTCAGGCAAGGCGAGGTAGAGCTTGGCCTTGGGATAGCGCGAGACATAGCGCGCTTTAGCGAGTGGTGTTTCACGATCGCTCATCAGTTCCGCCCTGCCGACCAGTGTCAGCCGAGGCAGCGTGAGGGCGTCGCCCTTGTTGAAAGGAGCCAGCACCAGCGAGATGCGGGGATCGGCCTCGATGTTGCGCGCATGAAGCGCCAGGTGCGCGGCGAAGAAGAACGGCGTTCCATCCGCCTCGACGGCGATATTGGTGGCGGTACTGTAGGGGTAGCCGCTTGCGGGATCGAGAGTTGCCAGACCGCAGGTTCGTGACGTCAGCAGCACATCGCGAGCCACCCGGATGGCTTCGAAGGGCGCACCGGCCGAAGCTTCGATCTTGGCATTGCGGGGTGTGATGACCGGGATTTTGCTGTTGTGCATGGCAGCCTGTCGTTCCTTCATTCCTGCTCGTCAACGAGATCCAGCCAGCCCAGGATACCGGACTGGCGTGTCTTCTTCGTCGCGCTCACGCGCTTCTGCCTGATTTCTGTCACGGAGACAGGTTTGAGGGAAGAGAGGAGCTCTACACGCTCAGCTCTTGTTGCGGATCTGCGTGAGCGTGCGAGCAGGGGTAATTGCTTCTGCGTCGAGCTTGATTTCGATGATGGCTGCCTTGCCACTGGCGCGTGCGCGCTCAAAAGCGGGGCCGAAGTCTTCGGTTTTTGCCACCAGTTCCCCATGTCCCCCGAAAGCTTTTGCGTAGGCGACGAAATCCGGGTTGACGAGATCGGTGGCGCTGACGCGACCGGGATATTCCCGCTCCTGATGCATGCGGATCGTGCCGTAGGTGCCGTTATTGACGAGCACAGTGATGATCGGCAGGCCGTAGCGAACGGCGGTGATGAATTCCTGTCCATGCATCATGAAGCAGCCATCACCCGCAAAGCAGATGACTTCTCGCTCCGGGAAGAGGTGTTTTGCCGCAACGGCTGCCGGCAGGCCATAGCCCATGGAGCCGGAAGTAGGGGCGGCTTGGGTGTTGAAGCGGCGGAAACGGTGGAAGCGGTGAACCCATGTGGCATAGTTGCCAGCGCCGTTGGTGAAGATCGCATCATCCGGCACATTGGCCTCGATCCAGTCCATGATCGGCCCCATCTGGACGTTGCCGGGACCTGTCTTGGGTGGTGTGGACCATTTCAGATAGGCCTCGTGCATGGCAGAGGTGCGTTCTGCCCAGGCTGGGTTTACATCCACTTTGAGCTCTTCCAGGGCCTCAACGAAGTCTTCCGGTGCCGCACAGATGGCAAGATCCGGGCGATAGATACGACCCAACTCTTCGGCTTCGGGGAAGACATGCACCAGTGTCTGAGACGGGTAGGGGATCTCCAGCATGGTGTAGCCGGAGGACGGCATTTCCGACATGCGGGCGCCGACAAGCACGATGAGATCGGACTCCTTGATTTCCTTGGACAGCGCCGGATTGATGCCGATGCCGACATCGCCGGCGTAAGACGAACTGGTGTGATCGAAGAGCATCTGGCGGCGGAAAGAGCAACCGACTGGCACTTCTAGGCTTTCGGCAAATTGCTTGAAGGAGGCAACGGTTTCTTCGGACCAGCGCGTTCCGCCAAGGATGAACATCGGGCGCTTGGCGTTGGCGAGCTGGTCTGCGAACTTCGCCATCTGCTTTCGGCCGGGATGGTTTTCGACCGGCGTGTAGGCTTTGGCTTCCGGTGCCTCGACCTCTTCCACCAGCATGTCTTCCGGCAGCGTCAGAACCACGGGGCCGGGGCGGCCGGAGGTTGCGACCGCAAAGGCGCGGGTAACGAATTCAGGAATGCGGCGCGCATCGTCGATCTCGCCGACCCATTTGGCGAATTCGGTGAAGGCGCGGCGATACTCAACTTCCTGGAAGGCCTCGCGTTCGCGCGCATCGCGCTGCACCTGGCCGATGAAGAGGATCATCGGGATCGAGTCTTGTCTAGCGACATGCAGGCCTGCGGACGCATTGGTGGCGCCTGGACCGCGGGTGACCATGCAGATGCCGGGTTCGCCTGTTAGCCGTCCCCAGGTGTCCGCCATCATTGCGGCGCCACCTTCCTGGCGGCAGACGACCGTCTCGATGCCGCTTTCATAAAGCGCATCCAGAACCGCCAGATAGCTTTCGCCCGGCACGCAAGAGACACGCGATACGCCATTGGCTTTCAGCGCCTCGACAATAAGCTGCCCGCCGGTTCTCTTTCCCAAAGTCGTCATTGCGCGATGTTCCTTTCGATATCGTCCAGTTCGGCCAGAACTTCGGCCTGATGTTCTCCAAGGCGCGGGCTTGGACGGCTGTAGCGCAGTGGCGTTTCCGAGAGCACGATCGGGGTTCGCACGCCGGGGATAACCGTGCCATCGGCGGCTTCGAGATCGATACGAAGGCCGCGTGCCTGAACTTGTGGATCGGCAAACATTTCCTCGATGGAGTTGATCGGGCCCGCTGGCACCGCATTGCTTTCGCAGGCGGTCAGAAGGTCACGCTTCATCCATTTCAACGTTTCGGTGGAAACGATTTGCCGGACCTCAAGCTTGTGGGCCACGCGTGCCTTGTTGGTGGCGTAGCGCTCGTCATCAGCAATCGCATCAATGCTCAGGATCTTGCACAGCCGCTTGAACTGACCGTCATTGCCGACAGCAAGGATCAGGAAGCCATCCGCCGTCGGGACTACCTCATACGGAGAGATATTCGGGTGCGCATTGCCAAGCCGGACAGGAGGTCTGCCGGAGATCAGGTAGTTCATGTTCTGGTTGGCCAGCACGGCAGACTGCACGTCCAGCAGTGCCATGTCGATATGCTGACCCTCTCCGCTCCGCAACGCATGGATGAGTGCGGCCTGGATTGCGCTGACGGAATAGATGCCGGTGAAGATATCGGCAACCGCAACGCCGGCCTTCATCGGCTGGCCATCCGGCTCGCCGGTGATCGACATGAAGCCGGACATGCCTTGAACGATGTAATCGTAGCCGGCGAAATCCGCATACGGCCCTGTTTGACCGAAACCGGTGATCGAGCAGTAGATCAGCTTCGGGTTCAGGGCGCGAAGACTCTGGTAATCCAGGCCATATTTCTCCAACCCGCCGCGCTTGAAGTTCTCGATCACCACGTCGGCGGTCTTGACCAAGCGCCGCACGATCTGACGGCCTTCCTCGGTCTTCAGGTCGATGGTGATGGAGCGCTTGCCGCGATTGGTCGAATGATAGTAGGCGGCCGAAAGATTGTCGCCATCCCTGCCTTCGACGAAGGGCGGTCCCCAGGCGCGGGTATCGTCGCCACCATCCGGGCTTTCCACCTTGATGACATCGGCACCCATATCGGCGAGCATCTGGCCCGCCCACGGACCTGCCAGAACGCGGGCAAGTTCGATGACACGAATGCCCTTCAGGGGCGGCTCTTTCGACGATGACGGTTCGACCATGAGTTACCTTGCGCTTTCCCCAGCCTTATAAACGGGTGGGTAGAGGTGCGCATGTGAATTTATCTCATGGCGTTATTCCGTTTGGGCAACGACGCTTTTCTTCCCGGCGGTCACTCTTGCGGCCCAGGCCGCAAAATCCGCAGCAGGCTTTTCCCAGCCGATCTCGTTCAGCGTTTCGTGGCGCATGCCCTTGTAGATGGTGTCTTCCACATCCGAGAAGCCAGCGTTACGAAACTTCTCTGCCAGCCAGCTGATCTCGCGGCCGTTATTGGTTGCGGCATCCTCGTCACCACTCACAAGCTTTATGGGAAGCTGTTTGGGCAAGCGCTCCATCAACCTGGGACCACGATAGGACATCTCGAACACATCCTGCCACAGCGAAACGCTGGCCTCGAACTGGCAAAGCGGATCGCCCGCATAGGCATCGACTGCTGCCTTGTCGTGGCTCAGCCAGTCGGCGGTTGTGCGCTTCTCCGGCATACGCGCGTTCCATACGCGGAAGGTGGCCTTCGGTAGAACGGCGCTTGGCACATCCGAGCCCTTCAGCATTTTCTCGATGCGCAGCACAGCTTGCGCGAGGCGACCCATCACCCCGGTGTTGAAATTGGAATTCCAGATGGAGAGCGCGTCGAAACGATCCGGGTGGCTGACGGCCGTGTTGAGCGCAATCAACCCGCCCATTGAGTGACCGAACAGGATCACAGGCAGGCCTGGATGACGGTCTGCGATGAGATCACGCATGGCGATGACATCCTCTACGACCTTGTAAAGTCCATCCTTGGGAGCGAACCGGCCAATCGGCGCGTCCGCGGAGCGTGTGCGCCCATGGCCGCGGTGATCATGCGCATAGACCTCAAAGCCTTGATTGGCCATGAAGTCAGCGAAGAGGCGATAGCGCCCTGCATGATCGACGAGCCCGTGGCAGACCATCAAGACGCCGCGCGGCTCGGCTCGGGCAGGCTCATGGCGATAGGCGAGTGTGGCGCCCGATGGGCTCTCCAGCCGCTCGATTTTGCCGAACATCAGATCATCGCCCATGTGCTCTTCCACTTGCTTATTATCGGCCAAGAGGTTGCTCCTCAGCCCCGTTTACCTTACATAGCGGCAAATTTCCCAATCCGACTTTTCACATCCGACGCGGAGCATTCGCTACAATGGCACGCCAATTCATCTATCACATGTCCGGGCTGAACAAGTCCTATGGCGCGAAGAAGATTCTCGAGAACGTGAACCTCTCCTTCTACCCGGATGCCAAGATCGGTATTCTCGGCCCGAACGGTGCCGGTAAGTCCACGGTTTTGCGCATCATTGCCGGCCAGGACAAGGAATTCACCGGCGAAGCCTGGCTGGCGGAAGGCGCGACCGTCGGCTATCTGGAGCAGGAGCCGAAGCTCGACCCCAACAAGAATGCTTTCGAAAACGTCATGGAAGGCGTGGCCGACAAGCAGGCCGTGCTTGACCGCTACAACGAACTGATGATGAACTATTCCGACGAGACCGCCGACGAAGGCGCAAAGCTCCAGGACATCATCGACAGCCAGAACCTTTGGGATCTGGAACAGCAGGTCGAAATGGCGATGGAAGCGCTGCGCTGCCCGCCGAAGGACGCCGATGTAAGCGTGCTTTCGGGTGGTGAGCGTCGCCGTATCGCGCTTTGCCGTCTGCTGCTGTCGCAGCCGGACCTGCTGCTGCTCGACGAACCTACCAACCACCTTGACGCGGAAACCATCGCCTGGCTCGAAAAGCACCTGCGCGATTACCCCGGCGCCGTCATGATGATCACCCACGACCGCTACTTCCTTGACAACGTCACCGGCTGGATCCTCGAGCTCGACCGTGGCCGCGGCATTCCTTACGAAGGCAACTACTCCGCATATCTGACGGCCAAGGCCAAGCGCATGCAGCAGGAAGCGCGTGAAGAAGCCGGTCGCCAGAAGTCGCTGTCGCGCGAACAGGAGTGGATTGCGTCGAGCCCGAAAGCTCGTCAGGCAAAGTCCAAGGCGCGTATCAAGGCCTATGAACAGCTCGTCGATGCGGCCGAGAACATCCGTCCCGGCGATGCGCAGATCATTATCCCGGTTTCCGAGCGTCTTGGTCAGGTCGTTATCGAGCTTGAGGGCATCAAGAAAGGCTTCGAAGGCCGCACGCTGATCAACGATCTGTCGATCAAGCTGCCACCGGGCGGCATCGTCGGCATCATCGGACCGAACGGTGCCGGTAAGTCGACGCTGTTCAAGATGATCACCGGTCAGGAAAAGCCGGATGCCGGTACGATCCGCGTCGGTGAAACGGTGCATCTCGGCTATGTCGATCAGAGCCGCGACGCGCTTGATGCCGACAAGACCGTCTGGGAAGAAATTTCCGGTGGTGCGGAAGTCATCAAGCTCGGCAAGTTCGATATGAACAGCAGAGCTTACTGCGGCGCCTTCAACTTCAAGGGCGGCGATCAGCAGCAGAAGGTCGGCAATCTTTCCGGTGGTCAGCGCAACCGCGTTCACCTTGCCAAGATGCTGAAGGCCGGCGGCAACGTTCTTCTCCTCGACGAACCGACCAACGACCTCGATACCGAAACCCTGGGTGCGCTGGAAAGTGCGCTGGAAGCCTTCGCCGGCTGCGCCATCATCATCAGCCACGATCGCATGTTCCTCGACCGTCTGGCCACGCACATCCTCGCCTTCGAAGGCGACGGCCATGTTGAATGGTTCGAAGGCAACTTCGAAGACTATGAACAGGACAAGATCCGTCGTCTCGGCCCGGATGCGCTCAACCCTGGCAGCCAGGCCTATAAGCGCCTCACACGCTGATTGATTATGAAATAGGCGTTTATTAGAAAGCCGCTGCCTATATTCTAGGTGGCGGCTTTTGTTTTGCACTAATTTTCGGCTATACATGCTTGACGATAGTCAAATCGTGCGAAAACGGACGGTTGTACTTTGATTTCAATCTTTTTTAATATGACAACGCTCTAATACGGCGGCGCGGATGAGTTGCGCGCAGTGGGTGGCATGAGGTCACGGTCTTGGAGCGTCCCCTCATGAAACTCGTCGATATTCCCGTCAGCAAAAGGCTTTGGGCTGCTGTCGTTCTTCCAATGTTGGCCGCAGGCTATCTTTCCTATGTCGAGATATCGGGACGCCTCGGCGACTACCAAAACATGCAGAACGTGGTGGTGATCGGAGATCAGCTGAAGAAGCTCTCCGATGTTGCGCATGCTCTGCAGGTAGAAAGAGGGCTGACTGCGGGCTTTATCGGCTCCAAGGGTACGAAAAACGTCAGCGAACTTGCCACCGCTCGCCGGCAAACGGATGTGGCGGTCAGCGATCTTCCGGCAGTCGCTGCCATCCTTGATCAACTGACCGGCGGTGCTATCGCGGCGCATCAAGATACGGCGAAGAACCAGGTTTCAAAAGCGCTCGACATCCGTGTCGCGGTCGATAGCCTCTCCGCCCCCGGCGGTGCCGCATTTGCTGCCTATACGTCCGCTGTGGCAGGCATTCTCTCGATCAGTGATGATCTGGCAGGCGAAACCGCCAATCCCGAGATTTCAAGTCGGATCGCGGCTTTCTCTCTTTTGATGCGTGCGAAGGAAATCGCAGGTCAGGAGAGGGGCCTTGCCAATGGCTTCATCTCCTCCAAGCGTATGGATGCCGCGCGCTTTCCTGAATTTGCCGCTATGGCTGGTGGTCAGCAGGCCTTGATCAACGTGTTTCTGGCGCAGCAGGATGCCGAGCGGCAGAAGAGTGATGCCGCTTTGCTTGAGGGCGTCTCGGACGTTGTTGGCGACCTCCGTTCGAAGCTTTTGACCGGCGGTGCCGGCGCAGACTTAAGCGCGCTGGATAGCGCCGCATGGTTTGCCGCCGCTACGAAGCGTATTGAGGCTTTGAAGCAGATTGAAAATCAAGCGTTGGACGACATTGCAACACTTGCAAAGCAGCATGCCGCCTCCGCTTTCAATATTCTCGTTTTGATGACTGTCGCCATCCTCTTGGGCGCGGCAATGATGATCCTGTTTTCCAGCGTGATGGCGATGACCGTTGTCCGACCCATACGGAAAATGGTTGCTGCCATGGGACGCCTTGCCGCCGGTCAGATTGAAGACGGCAATCTGACCTCCGGTCGACGCGATGAGATTGGCGATATGGAACAGGCCGTCGAGGTGTTCCGCCAATCCGCAATTCGTAACCGCGAGCTTGAAGCCGCGGAGGCCGGCAACCGTCTTCGTGCGGAACGCGAGCGTGCGGAGATGCAGCGTCAAGCGGAAGAAGAGGCGCAACTGAAGCTGACGCAAGCGACCAGCGCATTTGCAGCAAGCATGAAGAAGCTTGCGAGCGGCGATATGCTGTGCGAACTGGACCAGCCTCTCTCTTCGCAATTCGAGGCATTGCGCCAGGATTTCAACAGCTCTGTTCGCCAGTTGCGCGAAACGCTGACGGGTGTCGGCCAGTCGGTCGCCACGGTCACCGGTGGATCGAAAGAAGTCTCCTCCGCCTCCGACGATCTCTCCCGTCGCACGGAACAGCAGGCAGCGTCATTGGAGGAAACGGCAGCGGCTCTGGAAGAGATCACCGCCAACGTCTCGTCTACATCCAAGCGTGCAGCAGAAGCGCGCGCTGTTGTTCGCAATGCACGCGACAAGGCGGGGGCGTCCGGCGACGTCGTGCGCAATGCCGTGTCAGCAATGAGCCGGATCGAAGAGGCATCCCGGCAGATCGGGCAGATCATTGGCGTCATCGACGAGATCGCATTTCAGACGAACTTGCTTGCGCTGAACGCCGGTGTGGAAGCTGCGCGTGCCGGCGAAGCGGGCAAGGGCTTTGCCGTCGTGGCACAGGAAGTGCGCGAACTGGCACAACGGTCCGCCAAGGCAGCCAAGGAGATCAAGCAGCTTATCGGCAATTCCGAGGTTGCCGTCAGCGATGGCGTTCGGCTGGTCAGCGACACCGGCTCTGGGCTTGCCGAGATTGCTGAGCTTGTCCAGTCGGTCAATGCGCACATGGAAGCCATCGCGACCGCTGCCCAGGAGCAATCCGCTGGACTGGCGGAGGTCAACACTGCTGTGAACCACATGGACCATGCCACACAGCAGAATGCGGCGATGGTGGAAGAGATGAATGCTGCCGGTGCCGCGCTCGCTCAAGAAAGCGTCAGGTTGAACGAGCTTCTATCCCACTTCCAGTTGGGATTGGCGACCCAGCAATTGCGCAGCATGGGTGAGACAATGCGTCCCGCTGTTCCGACGCGGTCGACTTCTGCGCCACAGGCCGCTCGCTCACGCTTCGCGCCGGTCGCGCATGGCAACGCTGCTCTTTCAGTGGGTGAGTGGACCGAGTTCTGAAAACGATCGCGCCTTGGCGATGAGAGAGGCGGGCGTTCATCCCGCCTTTCTTTCTTGTTAGTTGCTGCTTCAGAATTGACCAGCGGCAATTTGCTTCCACTTGGAGAAGGTTAGCGTCCCTGGTATGTCCCTGCGGGGCTGATCTGGCAGGAGCGCGATATACTCCAGCGAGTGGCCATCCGGATCATCAAAGTAGACGCTGGCAGCCGGCATCCAGGGAAAGATGATGGGCTCTTCGATCTCCGAGCCTGTACCGTCGCGTGGCGTGATGTCCTTCGAGCGCAGATAGTCGGAAAATCTCAGCAACTGCTCAAGGCTCGTTTGGAAGGCGATGTGCAGCCGGTTTCGTAGCGGAGAACTGTGTATGGACCACAGGCCGAGCATGGAGGTCTCGCGGCCTGCAACCCAGAAGAACGCAACGTTTCTGTCGGGTATGGTGTGTGCCAGTTCCAATCCGACGACATCGCGGTAGAATTCGATGGATCGATCGAGGTTCGAGACGGTCAGATGGGTTTCGTAGAGACCTTTGAGGGAAATCATGAGCATACTCCTGGTTATGCGCCTGCTTCGAGGCTGGCTTTTGAGTTGCTGATGTTGGTACGACCTCAAGTATAGTTGAGGTCAAGGCGCTGTTTTCGGAAATTTTGAGGTCACAGAGCAGCTTGTCTCGGTGGAGGAAAATTCCTTCCCGGGCAGCAGAAGATGTTCGGTCGCGGGAAGGAACATTTTGTGCGCATTAGCCCTGACCGGTTTTCGACTTAGGGTGCAAGTCCAGTCTTGCATCTCCTTGCTAATCGTATAAAGATATCTTTATATGTTGATTGGATGAGGTGGCGGCGTTGGCGCTTGGGCTGGACAATCTGGTGGATCTGTTGAAGGCAGCGGGGGAGCCCACGCGCTTTCGCTTGCTGGCGCTGCTGTCTGCTGGTGACTTGACGGTGACCGACCTCACCGAAATTCTTGGCCAGTCGCAGCCCCGCATCTCGCGCCATCTCAAGCTTCTGGCGGAAGAGGATCTGATCGACCGCTATCAGGAAGGCGCCTGGGCCTACTTTCGCTTGAAGCAGGATGGCATGTCCGCCGAGCTGGTCAAGCAGTTGCTGTCTCTTGCGTCCTCTGCCGACGCAGTTCTTTCAAGAGACAATGAGCGCCTTGCTGGCGTCAAGCGCGTGCGTGCTGCACGCGCGCAGGACTATTTCAGCCGCAACGCCTCGGCCTGGGACGAGCTTCGTCGTCTGCACGTGAGTGATGAGGCGGTGGATGCGGCTCTTCTCAAGCTCGTTGGTACCACGCCAGTCGATTCCATGCTGGATCTGGGAACGGGCACGGGCCGTATCCTGCAGCTGCTGAGCGGCATCTACCGGCGCGCGATCGGCATTGATGCCAGCCGCGACATGCTGGCGGTCGCGCGCTCCAATCTGGACAAGGCGGGTGTTGCGCATGCTTCCGTGCGTCATGGCGATATTCTTAATCTGCCACTCGAAGGTCAGGATTTTGATCTGGTCGTGGTTCATCAGGTCCTGCATTTTCTCGATCACCCGGAAATGGCGATTGCCGAGGCGGCCCGCATGCTGCGCCCCAATGGCCGTCTGGTGATCATCGATCTGGCACCTCATTCGCTGGAATATCTGCGTGAAGAGCATGCCCATGTTCGCCTGGGCTTCTCTAACCAGACCATGGAAGAGTGGCTCAAGAAAGCCGGGCTCTCGCTGGAAAAGTCTACGGACCTGCATTCCGGCAAGGCATCGGCCCAGTCGCTCGACGTCACCATTTGGGTTGCACGCGACCCGCGCCTGCTGATTGCCGGGGATCAATCGGCAGAGCCTCAATTCGTTTCCGCCGGGAGGGCATGACATGACCAAGACAGAGATCGATCGTAACCCTTCCAGCGACTTCAAGCTCTCCTTCGAGTTTTTCCCGCCGAAGAGCCCCGATATGGATGTGCAGCTTTGGGAGACGGTGGAAGAGTTGTCTCGATGGAACCCGGATTTCGTATCCGTGACCTATGGGGCAGGGGGCACCACCAAGGCGCCGACGCTGGAGGCGGTGCGCCGGATGATCTCGGTGGCTGGCCTGGCCACGGCGTCGCACCTGACCTGCGTGGATGCCAGCAAGCGCGAAACACACGAGGTCGTGGAAGAACTGCGCAATGTGGGCGTGACCCACTTCGTCGCGCTTCGCGGCGATCCTGCCACGGGGATCGGTACGGCCTACAAGCCGCATCCGGAAGGTTATGAGAATGCCGCTGCCCTGGTGCGCGGTCTCAAGGAACTGGGCGACTTCGAAATCTCCGTGTCGTCCTATCCGGAGAAGCATCCGGAGAGCGAAAGCAATGATGTCGATATCGAGATGCTGAAGCTCAAGGCCGACAACGGCGCAACGCGCGCGCTAACACAGTTCTTCTTCGACAATGACGTCTTCGAGCGCTACATGGAGCGTGTCAACAAGGCTGGTATCAAGATACCCGTCGTGCCGGGTATCATGCCGATCCAGAACCTCACGCAGTTGAAGCGCTTCGCAGGGCGCTGCGGCACAAGCGTTCCCGCTTTCCTTGACGAGCGCTTCGCCGGTTATGACGACGATCCGGCCGGTCGTGCCAAGGTTGCTGCCGATGTCGCGGCCGAGCAGATCCTCGACCTGCAGCGTCGCGGCGTTAACGAATTTCATCTCTACACGATGAACCGCGCACCACTGGTCAACGCTGTTTTGGAAAATGTCGGCTTCCGCCCGGCGCGCAAATCTGCGGCCTGATCGAGCTACAGAAAAACGGATATAAAAAAAGCGCAGGTAGAAAAACCTGCGCTTTTTTAATGGCTTATAAGGATCAACTTGCGGCTGGGCGTCCTAAACCCCAACGTTTCGTCAGATGAAAAGCATCACTCCGACAAACGCAAACGCCACGCCGACTGCCAAGGCATTAAGAGAATTTGTAAGTCCCATGCTCTGCCTCCTGTTCGTTGACAGTAAGCATTATGACCCTTTTGTGTCTTTTGAAAAGCGCTTTTTATGATGCAGTGCACATGAGAGAGGCCGCATTTGGATGAAATTGCGGCAGCAATCCATTGAAAAACAACTTATATTACAGGGTGAAGATTTCGTTATTCCAACGCCAAAAAAAAGTAAATGGCCGGCGTTCCCGCCAGCCATTTTTGAAAGACTCGAAGCGTTTGTAGGGATCAAAGCTTGTCGAGCAACTCGCGTGTTGGCCAGCCATCAGCGGGCAGGCCCAGACGCTGCTGCTCGCGCTGAACGGCGATGCGGGTCCCGGAGCCCAGGATGCCGTCAATCTTGCCGACATCATGCGTCTTGGCATCCAGCTTCGTCTGCAGTTCCTTCATCTCGGCATCGTTGAGGCCGGGATCAGGGTTGCCCTTGTTGTACACCGGAGCGCCCATCAGCCTCGTCGCGAAATAGGCAGCCGAGGTCGTGTAGATGAAGGACTGGTTCCACTCGAGATAGATATTAAAGTTCGGATAGGTGAGGAAGGTTGGTCCCTTGCGGCCCTGCGGCATGATGAGGGCTGCCTGGAGATTGGCAAACTTCTTGTCCCCGTCGCGCGGGGTAACGCCGAGATTGAACCAGTCGCCAGCGGTCATGGTGCCGCCAAGGCCGGATTTTTCCCAAGGCAGATTTTCCGGTACCGCGACTTCCTGGATCCATGGCTCGCCCTTCTTGAAGCCGAGATGCTGGATGAACTTTGCGGCCGTCAGAATCGCATCCTGTGCGCTTCCCTTGACGTTGACGTGCCCATCGCCATCACCATCGACGCCAAAAGCGATGATGTCCTTAGGCAGCATCTGCACCTGGCCAATTTCGCCAGCCCATGCACCGGTGTTGGTGGCGGGGTCGAGATCGCCATGCTGGACCATTTCGGTCAGCGCGATCAGCTGTGGGCGGAAGAGCTCGGGCCGGCGGCAATCATGCGAAAGCGTGACAAGCGCGTTGCGGGTGTTGAAATCGCCCTGCACAGCGCCGAAATCGGTTTCCATTGCCCAGAATGCGGCGATGACGCCGGCGGGCACGCCGAACTCGTCCTCAGCACGCTTGAACGTGGAGGAATATTCCTGGAGCTTCTTGCGGCCCATATCCAGACGGCCCTGGCTGACGGTGCGCTGCGAGAATTCCAGGAAGGTCTGACGGAAGACACCCTGGGCGCGGTCGCGCGAAAGAACCTTCTGGTCGATTTGGGCACCGGCAAGCGCCTTGTCGACTGCCTCTGCCGATACGCCCTTGGCGACGGCTTCATCCTGCACGCCCTTGAGGAAGGTCGAAAGATCACCGCCGCAGGGAGCCTGCTTCGGATCATCTGGAGAAACGGTCGGGGTAACGGCCAGTGCTGAACCGCAGGACAAGGCGAAAAGAGTGGCAGCGAGAACCAGGCTGCGTTGCGAGAAGCTGAACATCAGAATTCCTCAATGTGCGATTGGCCCATTGATTTCCTAGCCTTTGTGGCGGAAGCATGGGCGAGATCGTGAAAGAAATCGCAAGGGTTTTGTTTCCTTCGCCTCTGCGATTATTTCGTCGCACATCTGCCTGTCTTAGAGGAAAAAGCAAGTCCTAAGCCGGTCGCGCAGAAGTGGTATGCGCTTTTGTGGCAACTGAACCCGCTAATTATGTGATCTGGCCGTGGTCTGTACTCAACTACGGGCGTTGGACGCTGATGCCACCCAGGTGCGCCAGTTCTTCTCGCTTCCGGAGAAAACGTTGATGTCTGTCGGTGTGCTGATGCCTGGAATGACGCCTGTGCCGGTATATTGCCAGAAGGCCCATTGGCGTTGCGGGTAGATTTCCGATGGGTGAGCCGCCACCGAGCGAACCCAGAAGTGATAGTTCTTGAACTGGCCGACCAGATTGTCACGATGGAAATCGACGCTGGTATAGATGATCGGGCGCTTACCGTAGTAGTTTTCGATGCGGGTGAGGAAGCGCTGGATTTCGGAGCGTACCACGTCGGGCGAGGGACGCGTCTTGCAGGTAGGCGAAGCAGGATTCCATTCCACGTCGAGCACCGGCGGCAGCTTCATCGATTCCTTCGGCACGTTGCGGATGAACCAGTCTGCCTGGGCGTCCGCAGGCGCGCAGAAATAATAGAAGTGGTAGGGCGCGTGCGGCACGCCGGCGGCAGCCGCGCCGCGCCAGTAATCGTCAAAGCGAGAATCCAGGCGATCGGTGCCTTCGGTGGCCTTGATGAAGGCAAAGGATACGCCTGACTTGCGTACCGTGGCCCACTCGATCTCGCCGTTCCACTTGGACACGTCGATGCCATGGACTTCATGCCTGTGCGGGGAATTGCGACCGAAATCGTGCGGATCATTATCCTTGAACTTCGGCCTCGCGACGGAGGCGGTTTCCAGGAAATCGTAACTGGTCGAGGTGCAGCCACTGAGGACCAGCAAGATGCCGAGAAGAGCCGGAATGAGCCGCCGCATGATGTTCCCAGTTGAATGAGTTCCCACCGATCGCGCGCGCTGGCTCGTTGGCCGACGCTGCATATCGTTAATCCGCATTTACCATAACAGGGTAAACAAGCGGTTATGACAAGAGGACGGATAAGAATTCATTTGCAGGGGGCGAAATCTCCCTCTCAACTCTTCGGCATTGTCAGCACCGCGCGCCAAGCATAACCTCGCGCGATCGGTTCAAATTCCAACGACGCATTGTGGCTTCCCGCAAGCGTTTCCAGCACGTAGCGCAGGTTGGCGCGTGGGGTGACATGGAACTTCGTCAGCCATGCCTGAAGCAGGCTGCGGAACCGGACGGGCAGATGTTCCTGCTGGCCAAAATCGACGATGTGTAGCGATCCGCCAGGTGCCAGAGAGAGAAGGGCGCGTTCGACGGCCTTCTCCCATTCAGGGATCATCGAGATCGCGTAGGAGATCATGATGCGGTCGAAACCGTCGCTGCGGCCAAACTCACCGAGCCTGAAGGTTGTGGCATCGGAAACGCGCAGTGTCGGACGTGACTTCTTGTTCGCAAAGTTCTCGGCCGCCGTGGTCAGCATCTCGGCGGAGATATCCAGGCCATAAAGCTTGGCGAGGGGAAAATGACGGGCGGCGAGGAGGAGATTGCGGCCCGTGCCGCAGCCGACTTCCAAAAGGCTGCCGCCGTGGGGAACATCCAGTCGCTCGATCGTGCGGTCACGGCCAAGCAGATAATATTTGCGGGTGATGTCGTAGATGTGGCGCTGGTGACGGTACATCCTGTCCATCAGAGTGGCATGCTGGGCGTTTGCAAGTCCGACGCTGTCGCCAATGCTTTTCATGCCGATTTCCTTTGATAGATGTGGAAGCCGCCATAAATGGCGGAGCGATCTTTTGCGTTGAGCTCAAGCGAACGGGCTTCGAGGTAGGACCACTGGGCGCGGATATCGGGAGAAAGGCGGCCTTCGATGACGCTCTTTTCTGCCGCTGTACGGAAGATCACCCGCGCATCGGGTGTCGCCGTGCGGCTGATCTGCGCCCATAGCTCGTTGATTTGCACGTCGCTCATCCAGTCCTGCGCATCAAGCAGCACATAGCGATCCACCGACGAGGCAGGTTTCGATGCCAGAAGCTCGGTAAAGGTGGCGTGATGGACGGTGACGCGATCGGCATTTTTTCGGATGGCACCGTAATGTTCAGGCTTCAGATAATCCGGCAGCGCACCTTCGCTGGCATCTGGGTAGCGGCGGGCGAAGGCTTGCCAGGCGAAGTAGTTGTCTTTCAGGGCGAAGTCGCAGGCAAGCTTTTCCAGACGTCGGCGCAAAACGGGCGCGATGGTGTTGCCATCGGATAGGCTCGCAAGCTCGTCATATTGGCGCGGTGGAATGCCGAGGCCGAAGAGCGAACTCTTGCGCTTGGTCAGCCAGCGGATCATCGGCTTGTCGAAGAGGGGCGCCACCTTCTCATCGAAGAACTGGCGCTGCTCTTCCATCGAGCGGGTTTTTGCGATGTCCTGAAGCTTGACGCCGTGCAGACGCGCCAAAAGATGTCCGGCGCCGATGGAACGGCCCAGCAGGCCGGTGCGGTAGATATTGCGATCGAAAACGGAAATGCGGCGTCGTCCGACGATCGTGCGCTTCGACCAATAGGCACGGGTCTGCTCATCAAGGTTCGGGGCGATGAATCGGTCATAGCCATGGCTGTTCGAACCGACATTGGCCTTGCCGAACTGGCGCACGACGTCGCCATGGCTTGGCAGGTGGCGGAAGGCTGCAAGCTTCAGCCGGTTCAGTGCTATGTGATGAGGATTGAGATCGACGACGTCGATGCGCTTCGGGTTTTGCGACAGGTAGGCCAGCGCGTTGCAGCCGCCCGAGCCGATGGTGACGATGCTATGACCCTCACGAAGCGCCATGGCCTGCATGTCGACATCGGGGTCTTCCCAGATTTGCGGATAGACAAGGCCCGAAAACAGCATGCCGAACAACCGCTCCGACAGGCCGCTGGTCGAGAGCGCCTTGTGCTGGAGAAGGGCGGACTTGAGCTTGGTGTTCTTGCTGAAGCCGGTTTTGGGGGCAGCACTCGTCATATGATTCCACCTATCGTTCGGGTGACAGGCGTGTAGCGTCGGGACGCAACAGTTTAATGACGGGAGAGCGAAGGAGAGCATTTGCTGTAGCAATACGCGGCTATGCAAACGCCGTGCTAAGCAGCCCGCGCAGACCTCTAGAATGCGTCGGACTGCCCTTTGTTCAAGAGCAGTTCAGATCATAGAGAGCTGAGGAAAGAGAGCGCTCTGTTACTGACGCAGGACGTGGAGCATGTTCTTGCGCTTGGCGTCGTAGTAATAGCCGCGGGCATAGAGGCGCACAGCGCCGTCACGATCATTCTCCGACACTTTCCATGCGCCACTCAGATACTTCACTGCATATCGTAGATTGGTTTCAGCGTCGAAAAGGCCGGAAGCAGGGCCGTTGAAGCCCATGGAACGGGCCGTGGCGTGCTTGATCTGCATCAGCCCAAAGTGGCCACGATTGTAGGCGCCAGGATTATAGCGGCTTTCGCGCATGACGACGCGGTGTACCAGATCTTCCGGAACGCTGTACATGACCGCGTATTTGGAGATAAGGCCGCTGAGCTTCTCGCGACCGACGGGCTGCGGCCCGGTGCTGAGACCTTCGCGGGTGCTGATTGCAGCCAGTGCGGCATTCTGCGGAGCCGACGCGTAAGCGAGAACCGTGCTGTCAGGCTTCGGCAGCGGGACGATCGTCTGCGCGCGCACCATGTCTTCCGTCAACTGTACCGGCGCTGCCGAGGGCGTGCCGGGCGGTGGGGGAGCCGGAGGGAACGAACCCTTGACGGCGACGACCTGAGGCAGGGTTGCGGTGGCGGAGGTGTTTGCTGCAGCCTGAAGGCCGGCCGCGTGATTGGTGGTCATCGCTGTCGCTGCGACGGGTGTCGCGCCAAGCGTTGCCGCCGTTGTAGCGGATGCCATCTGTGGAGCGCCTGTCGGCGATTGCATCTGCGCCGAGATGGCGGCCGCTGCTGCAATTTCTGCTGCCGGGGGAAGGGCGACACGACCACCCTTGAGGGCTGGCTGAGAGGGCATCGGTGTTGTCGCAGAATTGGATGCGACCTGAACCGGGGAGGCGGCCTCGGCTGTTGGCGCGGTTGTCGCTGCTGCTGCTACGGTGCCGGGTTGCTGGCCTGCCGTCGCTGCTTGCGTGCCGGGCGCCACAGGGCCGGTCGCTGTCGCTTGCCCTGCGACGGGTGCTGCTGCAATCTTGGGGGATTGTACATCGGAATTTGCTGAATATTCCACGCTGGTGCATCCTGCCAAAGCCAGCGTCAAGCCCATGGTGGACGACAAAAGTGACGCCGATCTACGGCGCAAATTGCCAGAAAATATCATGCTGCCGCCTCTAATTTGCCTGCTCGTTGATGCCCCCGTATCAAACGAAGCACGCAGTCTCCTGGGCGGATCATTAACGCATTGTAAGGATTCCGGCAAGACGGGAGGCGCGAGATGTGTTTCAGGCAGCAATACGGCGGTAGCCAGCGGAGACGGCGCGGCCTGTGATGAAGCGCGTCCCACGGGTATTTCTGACTTTTTTCGTTGCCGATGCCCGGCGCACCATAGCGATGGTCGAGCGCGCAAAGGTGGCCTGCAGCGTCAGGCAGAGAAGGGACAGGATAAGTGTGGCTGCCTGCATCTGCGTCAACATTCCCACGACATCGCGCGTGCGATTGATGAACTGCGGCAGGAAGGCGATGAAAAAGGCGAAGTAACGCAGGCGCAGTGCGGCCAGCACGAAGCAGTCGATGAAGATCGCGCCGAGTGTTCTGGCACGCAGGTTGTCATTCTCCGCCTGGGATTCGCGCGCGGCAGGCGTTGCGATCGTCCAGAGGCCGAACAGCATCAGCCAGCCGATCCCTGCCCATTGGATGACATCGAGGAAGGAAGAGGGCACGTAAGACGCGCCAGCAACCACAGTGGCCGCCGCGGTAAATGTCGTCATCACGCCAAGCGTCGCGCCGCTGACCGAAGCAATCATGGTGCGCTTGCCGCGGACCGCTGCATAATTCGCAACCTTGAAAGCGATAGGCGATGGTAGCGCAAAAAGAATGGCACAGGCTGCGCAGAACACCAGCCAGACTTGTGCGGACATGACGACCTCCTTGCCCTTCACATCGTTTTACCAAGCGATGAGGCGATAATAAAGCCTTCGTCGCATGGAGTTTGGAACAATGCAGGCTTTCCCATGCTGCGTTGTGCGAAAGCCACGCCTTCTTCCGTGAGACATTCAAGAAGGGAAAAAAGCATCGGCCCGGAAACCAAACGGTTTTCCGGGCCGATGGATGCATGATGTCTTCCTAATAAAAAAGGAAGAGCTTTCGGTCATTAGGCCGCTTTGAAGGGTTGGCCGATATGGTCCATCACCTCGGAGAACCACGGTGTCGAAATATCGAAGTGCTTGCCGCCCTTGATGCGCGGAAACTCAATGGTGCGCAACTTGCCGCCCTGATCCTCATCATGGCCGGTGACGCCGGAGACCTTGTTCAGCGCACTTTCGACGGCCAGATCCACCATGCTATGGATCAAACGCAGGTCCTCACTATTGGCGGGGGCGGAGCGAGCATAGTAGCCTGACTTCTGCACCATGGTGCGCTCGGCGCCGATCAGACTTGCGAACTGTTTCTGGAACCAGCCGCCAACATTAATCGTGTCGATCTTCACATGGCCGAAGGCGTCGCGCTTGACCGCTTCGCCAGCCGCTTCGCGCTCGGCGACAATCGAATCAAGGCCAGCGCCTTCCGAGACGAAAAGCGTAACGAAGCCGTTCTTTTCCATGATCTTCTTCAAGCGTTCGGCTTCCGCCTGGATATCGAAGGCCATTTCCGGGAGGTAAAGCCCGTCGATGCGCTTCAACTCTTCGCCCATCAGCAGGCCTTCGACATAGTCGTTGCCCTTAACCTTCTGGATATAGGCGCGTGCAGTGGCCGCCGTCAGCCAGCCGCAGTGACGGCCCATAACCTCATGAATGACAAAGGTCTTGGGTGCAGCACTTTGTTCGTTGCTGACATTGTCGAAGAAGTTTGCGCCGACTTCCGCCGCCGTCCAGGCGCCGAGCGACTGCTTGATCGGGACCACGTCATTATCAACCGTCTTGGGAAGGCCGACGACGGTGAGATTGTAGCCATTGGCGCCCAGATAGGCGGCAAGGTCTGCAGCCGTGGTATTGGTGTCGTCACCGCCAATGGTGTGAAGAATGGTAACGCCGTCCTTTGCGAGACGATCGGCGGCCACCTGCAGCGGGTTTTCGCCTTCTTTGACCAATCCGCGCTTGGCGCAGTCGGCTGCATTGGTGAGCTTCACGCGGCTATTGCCGATCGGAGAGCCGCCATAACGGTGCAGCAGCGGAGCCTTCTCGCGCATCTCTTTGGTGATTGCGACGCTGTCGCCCAAAAGCACACCCTGATAGCCGGAGCGATAGGCCACGATGTCGATTTCGGGAGCGATGTCGGTGTAACGCTCGATCAATCCGCCCACGGCAGACGAGAGGCAGGGCGCCAGTCCGCCTGCGGTCAACATTGCGACTTTCTGTTTGGCCATGGGGCTCTCCTTTGTCGGTGCTCAATGCGTGTCGGGGTAAATGGATGCGACAGGCTCTCCTGCATGTAAAGTGAATTTCTCAAGAAAAACGGGTATTTCGCGGTATTTTCGAAGATCGGTGAACTGCCCGTCGAATATAATCGTTTCAATGCAAAGAACTATTGGCGACCTCGGAACCGGCCTGTGGAAAAGCTGTTACGACGGTGTCAGACGATCAGCATAAAGCGCAGCTAAGATGACTAAAACTTAATGCTGAGCCGCCTTTATGCGTCTTGCAATCATACCATGGAGCCGTCATGCTTAGAGACATGATGTTCGATTTCGCCTGTTTGCAAATTTCATCCCTCTGGGAGCGGCTGCTCGGCGCGATCGGCGAGGCGGCTGGAAATGTGTTGGGCCGGGTGATCGAAGCGGTACGTACCGTCTTCGAAGGCGACCCTGAAACTCGCCGTAAGGTCTCGTTTTCCGTCGCAATCATCGCTCTTTCTGCCAAGATGGCCAAGGCCGACGGTGTCGTCAATGATGCCGAGGTGCGTGCTTTTCGCCAAATCTTTGATTTCCCCGAAGAGGAAGCCAAGAACGTAGCTCGACTCTACAATCTCGCGCGTCAGGACGTGGCCGGTTACGAAGCCTATGCCGAGCGGCTGGCAGGTCTCTGCGGCACAGGGCGCGAGAATTGCGAGATGCTGGAAAGCGTGGTCGATGGCTTGTTCCACATTGCCAAGGCCGATGGTCTGATCCACGAGCGCGAAATGGCATTCCTTGGCCGGATCGCGGAAATCTTCCGGATCACTGAGGACCACTTCGAAACAATCATGGCGCGCCACGTCCATATGGAGGGACGTGATCCCTACCGCGTGCTTGGCGTTTCCCCATCCGACGATTTCTCCGATATTCGCAAGCGCTATCGTCTGTTGGTGGCCGAGCATCATCCAGACAAGCTGATTGCCCGCGGCGTTCCGATGGAATTGCATGCGGCCGCGAATGAGCGTATGGCGGCTCTTAACGCCGCCTATGCGGCCATTGAGAGAGAACGCCGCGTCGCATGAGTGACTTCCTGCCGGATTATGCCGGTGCCCGCGTCCAGTCCTCGCCAAACCATGGCGAGCGGGTGGGGGTGAGCGCACCCGATGCCATCATTCTTCATTACACCGGTATGGAAAGCGCCGAGCGCGCGCAGGAATGGCTTTGTAATCCGGAGAGCCAGGTCTCCAGCCACTATCTTGTCTTCGAGGACGGGCGTATTGTCCAGATGGTGCCGGAAAGCCGCCGCGCTTGGCACGCAGGGAAAAGCTTCTGGGCGGGCGAGATCGATCTGAACTCGCGTTCAATCGGCATCGAGATCGCCAACGGCGGCCATCCTGCGGGGCTGCCGGATTTCCCTCAAGCCCAGATAGACGCCGTTGCTGAATTATGTCGTGACTGTGGCGGACGGTGGTCGATTGCGCCGGAGCGGGTGCTCGCACACTCCGATATTGCACTTGTTCGCAAGGTGGATCCGGGCGAGAAATTCCCATGGGACATCCTGTCGCAGAAGGGCGTGGGCCATTGGGTTTCACCTGCGCCGATCGGCGGCGGACGCTTCTTCCATCGCGGCGATAGTGGGCAGCCGGTCGAAGCGTTGCAGTCCATGTTGTCGCTCTATGGCTACGGCGTTGAAATTTCGGGCAGTTATTGCGAGAAAACCGAAGGTGCGGTGGCAGCCTTCCAGCGTCATTTTCGGCCTGCGCTGGTGGATGGGATCGCCGATTTTTCCACCATCGACACGCTTCACAGACTGATTTCGGAATTGCCGAAATTCAAAAGCGCGTAAGCGGTATTGCGATGAAACCGCTGTGATCGAAGCAGGTCTCAGGTGCGTTCTTTTGACCCTGCCACAGTAAATCCTTATTAGCCGACTTTAAACGCCGCATCGAAATGCGGCTGGCAGGGTCTTGTCCTGGATGCCGCCAATATCAATGACGAAGACTTCCCCGAGGATCGTCCCCGTGACTGTCTTGGAGCGCATGCTTGCGCGTCCATTACTGGATATCTTTGTGCCTGGAGACTATTTCTACTGATGAGAAGAGTGATTGTTGCTGTCTCGGTCTGCATGTCGATGCTGGCCGCGCAGACCGGAATTGTTGTTGCCAAGGATGACGTGAAAACCAAAACCGTGACGCTACAAACCTTTTTCCGTAAACCCGGTTACCCCATTCCTGAACGAACCCTTCCTGCCACGCTGAAGAACGATTACTCCGATCTCATCGTCAAATACGCCAAGCGTTACGGCGTGCCGACCAATCTGGCGCATGCGGTGGTTTCGGTGGAAAGCCGTTTCAATCCCAAGGCTCGCGGACGTGCCGGAGAGGTCGGGCTGATGCAGATCAAGCCTGCCACCGCGCGGATGATGGGTTATCGCGGCACGGTCAAAGCGCTGTACGATCCCGAAACCAATATCCGCTGGGGCATGCAATATCTCGCCACCGCACATCAATTGGGTGGCGGCGAAATATGCAGCACCATTTTGCGCTACAATGCCGGCCACGCTGCAACCCGCATGAACCCTGTGTCCAAGGCCTATTGCGGCAAGGTGCAAGCTCTTCTCCAGGGATGACAGGATTGGCGCGTTGGGGCTTCTTTCTGTAAACGGAGTTTGTTAGTTCAACGCTCTAAGTCAAGGAGCGCAGCATGACCGACTGCAGATATATCGTGATCGGGGCTGGAATGATGGGAGCGGCTGCGGCACGCCATCTTTCCTCGCAGACGGGTGGCGTTGCGCTGATCGGTCCCGCCGAGCCCGCGGACCGCAAGATGCATCAGGGCGTCTTCTCCAGCCATTATGACGAAGCACGCATCACGCGCGGTTTCGACGGCGACGCGGTTTGGGCAGAATTGGCAAAGCGCTCGATTGCGCGCTACGGCGAAATCGAGCACCAGAGCGGCATCCGCTTCTACCACGAGGTGGGCTGTCTCTTTACCGGCAACGGGCAAGGCCTTGGTGGCGACTACGTGGCGAGTGCCATGGATCGAAAAGACAGCATGGGGCTGACCATCGAGACCTACGAGCCGGACGCGCTGGCCTCTCGCTTCCCGATGTTCTCTCTGCCTGTTGACCATCGGGGCTGGTTTGAGCCGCGCAATGCCGGTTACGTCAATCCGCGTGCGTTGGTTCGAGCGCAGATAGCCATTGCCGAGCGGCAAGGCGCTTGCGTCCTTCGGCAGACCGTATGCAAGATCTTCGATAGCGGTTCTGGCGTTGTGGTCGAGACGGTGGATGGTCATCGGTTTACGGCAGAAAAGGTAGTTGTCGCCGCAGGCGGGTTCACCAACATGGCCGACATCCTGCCTTTGAAAGTGGACATGGCGGCAACCGGCCGCACCATCGCCTTCTTCGAACTGAACGAAGAAAAGCAAAAAGCTTTTGCCGGCATGCCCTCTACCATTGTGCTGGCAGAGAGCGAAGACGACATCGTCTACATCCTGCCGCCCGTGCGTTATCCCGACGGCAAGGTCTATCTGAAGATTGGTGGAGAAAGCGAGAAGAGCCGTATGGAAACGCTTGATCAAGCGATCCGCTGGTTTCATTCGGACGGAACGCCGCGCGAAGTGGATTTCCTTGTTCGTCGCGCTGTGGAATTGATGCCCGAGCTTGTCGGATGCCCTGTTACCTCCGGCTCCTGCGTCGCCTCAATTACCCGTACCAGTTACCCCTATATCGGCTACACATCGTCGTCCAACATCGCCGTGCTGACGGGCGGCAACTTCGTCTCGGCCAAATCGTCCGATGAGATTGGCCGATTGGGGGCGGTGCTTTTGCTTGAGGGGCAACTCGGCGAAGACGATTTTGCAGTGGAGATGGCGCCGGTTTTTTCTGACGACTCCGGTTGAAACGTATCTCTTATCGATACAATCCTTTGACTTTCTTTCGTATCTCTTTATGATACTATCATTGGGAGTGTGCGATGATCCGGTCGTTCAAGGATAAGCTTACTGCGTCTGTCGATGATGGATCGGTGAAAAAGGGTTTTCCGGCAGATATGGTCCGTCGCGCCCAGCAGCTGCTCATGGTTCTGGATGCTGCGGTCGCTTTGGACGACCTGCGTTCGCCGCCCGGAAACCATTTGGAGAAGCTGTCCGGCGATCGGCAGCGCCAGCATTCCATACGGATCAACAGGCAGTGGCGCATCTGCTTCGTCTGGACCGAAGGCGGGCCGGACGAGGTTGAGATTACGGATTACCATTGAGGTCCGACAGCTTTGAATCGTTCATGACAATTGGACCAAGGAGGGCAGCGCTCATGACAGTTACCAAATCACCGGCCATCCATCCGGGCGAAATTCTCCGGGAACTCTATCTTGAGCCATTGGATATGACGGCTTATGCGCTCGCAAAGCATCTGCACGTACCGCGTACTCGTATCGAACGAATCGTGGGGGAGAAGCTTGGCATTACGGCGGATACGGCGCTGCGACTGGCGAAGTTCTTCAACACAACACCGGAGTATTGGCTGAACCTGCAAAACGCTTTCGATATCAAAAGCGCTTCTGCGAAATTGGAGGTCGATCTTGCGGCCATCAAAGAGCGAGAAGCGGCGTAATGTTTTGCCCAGAACGTGCTTCCAAAAACCTCAGATGCCTCTGGCAGTGAATCAGGAAGCCGCTACAAGTCTTTGAACCAGAATCTTAAATCGGTTGAGAACAGTTATGTCAGCGCAGTTTAGATATATCGTGGTTGGTGCGGGCATGATGGGGGCTGCTGCTGCTCGGCATCTTTCTCTTGAAACTGATGGCGTTGCGCTGATTGGTCCTGCGGAGCCATCTGATATTCGTAATCACCATGGCGTTTTCGCCAGCCATTACGATGCGGCGCGTATTACGCGCACCATCGATGACGACGCGGAGTGGGCGCGGCTCGCCAATCGCTCGATTGCGCGCTACCAGGAAATCGAGCGTGAGAGCGGGATCGAATTCTATCAAGAGGTCGGTTGCCTGATCGTCGGCAAGGCGCGCGGCATGGGGGTGCCCTATATCGACAACATTTGTTCTGCGGCTGAAGCGCTGGGTGTGAACACCGACATTCTTGGCGACGCCGAGTTGAAGAGCCGTTTCCCTTACTTTTCCTTCGAGGCCGGGTGTGAAGGTGTTTTCGAGCGGCGCAACGCCGGGCACATCAACCCGCGTGAGCTTGTGCGGGCGCAAATCGTTGCTGCCGAGAAGCGTGGCATGACGCGTTATGACGATGTGGTGGTTTCGGTGCGGGACGAGGGTGGTCTGGCGATCGTGAACACGGCGTCCGGCAAAAGCTACAGCGCGGAAAAGGTGCTAGTGGCCGCGGGCGGATTTTCGATTGCGGACGGGCTTCTGCCACGGCCGCTTTCGATGGAAGTCTATGGTCGCACGGTTGCTTTCTTCGAAATCGACAAGGCCGAGCTTCCCGACTATGGCGAAATGCCCTCGCTGATTTACGAGCCGAGCGACGCGAGCAAGCACATCTATCTTTTGCCGCCAGTCGTCTACCCCGATGGTAAGGCTTATTTGAAGATAGGCGGAGAGCCGGAAGATATCGTTCTTGGCACGGATGCGGAGATCCGCGCCTGGTTCCGAGCAGGTGGCAAGCCGCAGGTACGGGACGCTCTTGCTGCAATCGTCGAGACGCTTGTACCCAAAATTGATGTTACACGACTGTCGATGGCAGCTTGCGTCACATCCTATACGCCGAGCGGCTACCCAGCGATCGGCTATTGCGGGTCCGAGCGGATTGCAGTTCTGACCGGGGGCTGCGGTGCAGCCGCGAAGAGTTCGGACGAGATCGGGCGGCTTGGCGCGGTGCTTTTGACGCAAGGTCATCTCAAGGACGAGGGATACGACGCCGACTTTGCCCCAGTCTTAGCTCAATAGCTCTGGCGGCTTCGTTGAGGGGCACGCTAACTGAGGCCGATTTTCCGTTGGCTTTTCATCCTGAACCCGTCTAAGGAGCGCGTGCCAGTTGGCCGGGCAGCCGCGCTTTACCAATGTCGAAAGACGGTAGGGTGAGGAAAGTCCGGGCTCCACGGAAACACGGTGCCGGATAACGTCCGGCGGGGGCGACCCTAGGGAAAGTGCCGCAGAGAGTAGACCGCCACCTTTAGGTGGTAAGGGTGAAAGGGTGGGGTAAGAGCCCACCGCGCCGCTGGTAACAGGGGTGGCATGGTAAACCCCACCGGGAGCAAGACCGAATAGGGATGACGTGGGGTGCTGTCAAAGCAGTGCCTACAGCCTGTTTCCGGGCGAGTCATCCGGGTGGGTTGCGCGAGGCGGCATGCAAATGTCGTCCCAGATGAATGGCTGCCACGTTCCGGGTCAAACCGGGGCCATACAGAACCCGGCTTACAGGCCAACTGGCGATTTTCCTCTTTTTCCTTGTCTCGTGTGAAGCCGATTCCGCTCGTCGGAATAAACGCTTGTTATCGCTCAATAAATTTCATTTCAACCTTCCGTAACGGAAGGCGGACATGGTGTGCGAGAAGCCTGCGAGTAAACCATTCGTTAAACTTAACGGGATATGAATATTCGAATCTGAAGTCGGTTCGCGCCGCCTTCTCCCATTGACGCCCATAGTGTCCCATGGTATCCCAAATGCACACCACAAGGGGTCGTGTTTTTGACCCGCAATCGCTGAAACGGAGACAAGGCCTTTCCAAGGCTGCAGGACTTTTGGTTCTGCCGCTCAGCGATTTGTCGTGCGTATCGGTGTCGCCTGAGCATGCGGCTTCAGGCGTTTCTGGCGAGTTGTCATATGGGGCGCTTTTTATCGAACGTGACGAACAGGATCGACGCCAAGGGGCGCGTTTCGGTTCCGTCGGCGTTTCGTTCGGTGCTGGCGCAACGCGATATCCAGGAGCTTTATTGCCTTCAGGATTTCGCTTTTCCGGCCATCAGCATTGGCGGGCCGGACCTGTTGGATCGCTACGAGCGGCAGATCGCGTCAATGGACGCGTTTTCGCCGGAAGCCAATGCAATGTCGCTGCTGGTTCACGGTGGCGGCGTGTTCATGAAGCTCGACGGGGAAGGGCGGTTGATGGTCACGGATTTCATCCGCGACTTCACCGATATTTCCACCGAAGTGACCTTTGTTGGTCGGGCGGATCATTTTCAGTTGTGGCAGCCGGAAGCGTTTCACGAGGCGCAGACGGCAGCAAGAACGGGGCGCAGTTTTTCTGCTGTTCGTCCCGTCTAAGGCGGGGACACGGAATGGCGGCGAATTCTGGCGGACGATTTTCTGATGCCGGTGGCGGACCTGTTCGCCACATTCCGGTCCTCCTTCGCGAAGTTCTAAACGCGCTCGATCCCGCCGAAGGCAAGATCATTCTCGACGGCACATTCGGCGCTGGCGGCTACACCCAGGCGATCCTTGATCGCGGTGCCCATGTCATCGCTCTCGACCGAGACCCGACGGCCATTGCCGCCGGCCAACCGATGGTGACGGCCAATGGCGGACGTCTTTCTCTCATTCAATCGCAGTTTTCCAATCTGGCGGCACATGCTCCAGCCGAAGGCCTGGATGGCGTGGTGCTGGACATCGGCGTCTCCTCCATGCAGATCGATGAGGCCGAGCGCGGCTTCTCCTTTCAGAAGAACGGCCCGCTCGACATGCGCATGTCCGCATCCGGCGTCTCCGCTGCCGATGTCGTCAATCGCTGCAAGGTCGGCGATCTGATCCGCATCTTCGGCTTCCTCGGTGAGGAAAAGCAGGCGGGTCGTATTGCGCGCGCCATCGAGAAGAAGCGTGCCGAGGAGCCTTTCCGCACCACCCGTGATCTTGCCGGGCTGATAGAAATCGTCACGCCCCGCAAGGCGAAGGACAAGATCCATCCCGCAACCCGTGTTTTCCAGGCGCTGCGCGTCTTCGTCAATGACGAGCTGGGCGAGCTGGCCAAGGGGTTATTTGCTGCCGAGCAGGTATTGAAGCCCGGCGGTCGTCTCGTGGTCGTTACTTTCCACTCGCTGGAAGATCGCATCGTGAAGAAGTATTTCGCTGATCGTTCCGGCCGTGCGGCAGGGTCCCGTCACATGCCGATGGTCGAAGACAAGCCGGCAATCTTCGATGCGCTGGGCAAGCCGATGATCGCTGCAAGCGAGGAAGAGGCGGAGACGAATCCGCGCGCCCGTTCCGCCAAGCTGCGTGCGGGTATTCGCACCAACGCTGCCGTCCGTTCGCCGGACATGTCCATTTTCGAACTTCCCGATCTCGCCAGCCTTGAAAAGATGGGAGGCTGATATGCTGCGCACACTCGACCTCATTCTCGTCGGCGTGATGGTGGCAGCAGCCGTCGTCACCTATTCCATCAAGCATCAGGCCGATCTCAAGCTTGAATCGGTCAAGAAGCTCGAAGCCGAGATCAGGCTAGAGCGCGACACGATCGATCTGCTGCGGGCCGACTGGGCGCTTCTAACGCAGCCGAACCGCCTGCATCGTCTCGTGAACGCCTATCAGGCCGATCTTCAGTTGGCGCCCACATTGCCCACGCAGCTGGCGCAGCCGCAGGAACTGCCGATGCTGCGTTCGCAGCTGCCTCAGCCGCCAGAGCCTGAAGGCATGAGCGTCGAGGACGTGATTGCTGCGGCCGTCAATGGTTCGAAGCCTGGCGCCACACTTGGTGGTGCCAAGCCGAAATCTGCGCCTGCCGGCCAGATTGTCGCCACTGGCGGCAAGCCTGTTCCAGCACCGGCGCCGCGCTCTCATGTGGCACGCGCGCCGAAGCAGCCGATGCCTGCGCCAAGAGCGCCGGTTGGCGACGAGTCTGGCGAAATGGATGAAACGATAACAGGATCGGTGGACTGATGTCTTTTCTCTCCCGCGTCATGGTTTTGAAGAGCAAGGCCCATTTCTCCGCCAGCACGATTGGCGGAGCGGACCATGCTGCGTTTGACGGTGCGCGCAAGAGGCGCGCTTCGCAGGCAAAAAGCCGCGTCGGCCTTTTGATCTTCGGCTTCGTCTGCTTTTACGGCGTCATCGGCGGTCGTCTGGTGCAATATGGTCTGGCCCAGCAGGAAACAGTTTCCAGCATTGCGCCTGCCGACAGGCTGATGGCCTCGCGTCCCGACCTTCTGGACCGCAATGGCGAAGTGCTCGCCACCGATATCCGCACCGTGTCGCTCTTTGCCGAACCGCATCGCATCGTCGATGTCGACGAGGCAATCGAGAAGCTGCGCACGGTTCTTCCCGATCTCGATACGCGCGGCACCTATCAGAAGCTGACCTCCAGTTCACGCTTCCAGTGGCTGCGCCGTCAGTTGACGCCGAAGCAGCAGAGCCAGATTTTGGCGCTCGGCATTCCTGGCATCGGCTTTCGCCCTGAGAAACGTCGCTTCTATCCCGGTGGCCCGACAGCGGCGCACGTCATCGGCCATGTCAATATCGATAACCGCGGCGTTGCTGGTATGGAGCGCTATCTGGACAGCCAGGGTCTTGCGGATCTAACTGCGCTTGGGATGACCTCCGACCAGCCGCTCGAGCCGGTGAAGCTGTCCATCGATCTGCGCGTGCAGGCGATTGTGCGTGAAGTCGTCGCCAATGCGATCCAGAAGTTCCAGGCGATCGGGGCAGGCGCTGTCGTCATCAATGTCCATACGGGCGAAATCCTCGCGATGGCCTCTCTGCCGGATTACGATCCGAACAACCCGGCGGAAGGTGCAAAGGAAGGCTGGCTGAACCGCATGTCGAACGGCACGTTCGAAATGGGTTCGACCTTCAAATCCTTCACCATCGCCATGGGGCTGGACGAGGGCGGTGTGAACCTGGGTTCAACCTTCGATGCTCGCTTCCCGATCCGCATCGGTGGCTTCACCATCAAGGACTTCCACGGCAAGGGGCGTGTGCTCTCAGTGCCGGAAATCTTCCAGTATTCGTCCAACATCGGTACGGCAAAGATCGCCGATACTGTTGGGACCGACGGACACAAGGAATTCCTGACACGTCTCGGTCTTCTAACAAGGATGCAGACGGAGTTGCCGGAAGTGGCCATGCCGACGCAGCCGCGCCAGTGGAAGAAGATCAACTCGATTACGATTTCGTTCGGTCACGGCGTGTCGACCACTCCGCTGCAGACGGCGATTGCCGGTGCGGCGCTGGTTAATGGCGGCAAGCTGATCGAGCCGACTTTCCTGCCGCGCACGGTCGAACAGGCCGATGCGGTGGCCAAGCAGGTGATCAAACCCACGACCAGCCGCGACATGCGCTTCCTGTTTGAATGGAACGGCGTCAATGGCTCGGGCCGTAACGCGCGCGTCGAAGGTTTCAATGTGGGCGGCAAGACCGGCACCGCCGACAAGGTGGTCAACGGTCGCTACGTGCACGACAAGAACTTCAACGCCTTCCTTTCAGCCTTCCCGATGGAAAAACCTGAATATGTGGTGCTTTCCTTCATCGACGAGCCGAAGACGGACAAGGGCAATGGCGCTGCACTTGCAGGCTCTTCCGCGGCTCCGATGGTACACGACATCATCACCCGCTCTGCGGCGATCCTTGGCGTGAAGCCGAAGTTCGGCAAGGATGGCTCGGCCTTGCTCGTGTCTTATTGATTGGTACAGCTTATGATGGACCGGCGATTCGCGTCGGGGGGACATGACGGACACATCAATGAATTTGCGAGATCTATCGGGACAGTCGTTTCCGGAACTGAATGAATTGCTTCGGAGCCATGCCGGAGCGCTGACCATCACCTCGATCACGGCTGATAGCCGCAAGGTCGAGCCGGGCGCGCTCTTCGTCGCTGTTGCCGGCAACAAGGCGGATGGCGCGAGTTTCGTGCAGGATGCGGTTGCCAAGGGTGCAGTCGCGATCGTTTCCGGCCAGTCCGTTTCCGCAGATGTGCCGGTTCTTGTCGTCTCCGATCCAAGATTGTATCTCGCGCTCGCTGCCGCCCGCTTTTACGGGAGGCAGCCCGAGACGATGGTCGCCGTCACCGGCACGGCCGGCAAGACTTCTGTTGCGTCCTTTACTCGTCAGATCTGGGCCTTTGCCGGTCATCCAGCCGCGCAGATCGGCACGACTGGCGTGATTGCGCCGGGCCGCGAAGATTACGGTTCGCTAACCACACCCGATCCTGTTTCTCTGCATGCGCTTCTGGCCGAATTGGCGTCGGAAGGCGTTACCCACGCCGCGATGGAAGCCTCCAGCCACGGTCTCGATCAGCGTCGCCTGGACGGCGTCAAGCTCTCCGCTGCCGGTTTTACCAATCTCGGTCGCGATCATATGGATTACCATCCGACGGTCGAGGACTATATGGCGGCCAAGATGCGGCTGTTCGATACGCTTCTGCCAAAGGGTTCGCCGGTGGTGATATTTGCCGACGATCCGTGGTCCGCGCAAGCAATCGACGTGGCGACCAAGGCTGGTCATGATGTGCGCACTGTTGGCCGTAAGGGCGAGTATCTGGCGCTGAAGCGCGTTGAGCATTTCCGTCACAAGCAGATGATCGAAGTTCATCACGAAGGCGCAATCCACGAGGTGGACATCCCGCTCGCAGGAGATTTCCAGGTGGCCAACGCGCTCGTATCGGCCGGTCTCGCCATGTCTACCGGCATTCCGGTCGCGGTGGCGATGAAGGCGCTCGAAAAGCTGATCGGCGCCGCGGGGCGTCTGGAACTGGTCGGACAGACGAAGAACGGCGCGCTCGCCTACGTGGATTATGCTCATAAGCCCGATGCGCTGGAAAACGTCCTGACGTCTGTGCGCCCCTTCACCTCGGGCCGTATCATCACCGTCTTCGGCTGCGGCGGCGACCGTGACAAGGGCAAACGCCCGATCATGGGCGAGGTCGCCACGCGGCTTTCCGACGTGGTGATCGTCACCGACGACAATCCGCGCTCCGAGGAGCCGGCCACCATCCGGTCCGAGATCATGGCAGCAGCCCCGGGCGCATTGGAAATCGCAGACCGCGCAGAGGCGATCCGCCATGCCGTGTCGATGCTGGGGAATGGAGACACATTGATCGTTGCGGGCAAGGGGCACGAGGAAGGTCAGATTATCGGCGGCGTAACGCTGCCGTTTTCGGACCATGAACAGGTGCGTTCGGCGCTGGAAGGATTGAAGATTTGAACTGGTTATGGACAGTTGCAGACATGATTGCCATCACGGCGGGACGTCCGGTCGGCAATCTGCCGCAAGGTATTACAGGCATTTCCATCGACAGCCGCACGGTGCAGCAGGGCGAGGCCTTCTTCGCCATCAAGGGCGATCGCGTCGACGGCCATGATTATGCGAGCTTTGCCGTTGCCAATGGCGCAAGCCTTATGGTGGTCTCCGAAGCGAAGCTGCCGGCTCTCGGTCGTCTGACGGTTCCAATGATCGTTGTCGATGACGTGCTGTCCGCGCTGGTCAAGCTTGGTATTGCTGCGCGCGAAAGAACCTCGGCACGCATCATTGCCGTCACCGGCTCTGTCGGCAAGACTACAACCAAGGAAATGCTGCGGCAGGTGCTGGCCCCGTCGGGCAAGGTGCATGCCGCGGTTTCCTCCTTCAATAATCACTGGGGCGTGCCGTTGACGCTGGCGCGTATGCCCGCCGATACCGAATTCGGCGTGTTCGAAGTGGGCATGAACCATCCGAACGAAATCCGTCCGTTGGTGAAGCAGGTGAAGCCGCATGTGGCGATTATCACCACGATTGCTGCGGCGCATCTTGGCAACTTCACCAGTCTCGAAGAAATTGCAGATGCCAAGGCGGAAATATTCGAGGGCGTTCTGCCCGGCGGTGCGGTGATTCTGAACCGCGACAATGCGCAGTTCGAACGGCTGGAAGCGGCGGCTATCAATGTCGGCATCGACCATATTCTGACCTTTGGCCAGCATGCCAAGGCCGATTTTAGGCTTGCCGATTTCGAAAGCACGCCAAACGGCTCAACCATCTGGGCGATCATCAATGGCGAGACCAGCGAGTTGAATATCGGAACGCCGGGTCGTCACGTCGCAGAAAATGCGATGGCCGCTCTTGGCGTCGTCGCCGTGACAGGCGCCAATCTGGATCGCGCTTTCGATGCGCTCGGCGCGCTTCGACCCGTCAAGGGTAGGGGAGAGCGTCACCGTCTCTCGGTTGGCGATGGTTCGTTTCTCCTGATCGACGAGAGCTACAACGCCAATCCCGCGTCCATGCGCGCGGCGATCGCGCTTCTCGCGCAGGCTGAAGTGCGCGGTAACGGCCGACGCATCGCAGTTCTCGGCGACATGCTGGAGATGGGCGAATTTGCCGCGGAAGTGCACGAAGAGCTCTCCGGGCCAATCCTGTCTGCCGGCATAGAACATGTCTGGCTCGCCGGAGAATCGATGGCCTATCTTCGCGACGCGCTGCCGGAAAGCGTCAATGTGTCCTGGTTCCCGACGACCGCGGAACTGGCGGAATTCGTGTTGAAATGGGTGCAGCCGGGCGATGTGGTGATGATAAAATCGTCACTTGGCATTGGTTTCGGCAAGATTGTCTCGGCTCTTCTTGACAAGTATCCGGCATTCCCCGAGACGGAGCGCCAGAATTAGAAAGTCTGAAAGTCCGAAATCCTCGGCTTTCTGCACTCGATACGGAAACAAGGACTTCGAAGCGGCACCGGTTTTACCTCCTGCCCGCCGCTTCGACCGCCTTTCGAAAGGGCAAACATGCTGATCTGGCTCGTTGAACTGTCGGACAAAATTCAAATCTTCAACCTGTTCCGGTACATCACGTTCCGCGCGGGTGCAGCGCTCTTCACCTCCGCGCTGATCGTCTTCCTGTTCGGACCTGCCATCATCAATTCGTTGCGCATTCGCCAGGGAAAGGGGCAGCCGATCCGTGCCGATGGACCGCAGACGCACTTCAAGAAGGCCGGCACGCCGACCATGGGCGGGCTGATGATCCTAGCCGGTATCCTGGGTGGATCATTGCTCTGGGGCGATCTGTCGAATGTTTATGTCGTTGCCGTTCTTTTGGTGACGCTCGGCTTCGGCGCCATCGGCTTTTATGACGACTACCTGAAGGTGACGAAACAGAGCGACAAGGGCTTTTCCGGCAAGGCGCGTCTCGGCATCGAATTTGTGATTGCTGCCATCGCCACCTTCTTCATGATGCAGATTGCGTTAGCCACCGCTCCGCATGGCGGAACGCTTGGAAGCTCGGTCGCCTTTCCTTTCTTCAAGGAATTCGTCATCAACCTCGGCTACTTCTTCGTTCTCTTCGGTGCCTTTGTCATTGTCGCCGCCGGTAATGCGGTGAACCTGACCGACGGCCTTGACGGTCTTGCGATCGTGCCGGTGATGATTGCAGCCGCGACCTTCGGTGTGATTTCCTACCTCGTCGGTAATGCGATTTTCGCGAACTACCTTCAGATCAATTTCGTCCCCGGAACGGGCGAGCTTGCCGTCATTGTCGGTGCCGTCATCGGTGCCGGTCTCGGCTTTCTCTGGTTCAATGCACCGCCGGCTGCCATTTTCATGGGTGACACAGGCTCTCTGGCGCTTGGTGGCCTGATCGGCTCGATCGCCGTTGCGGTCAAGCACGAGATTGTCATGGTCATCGTCGGCGGTCTCTTCGTCATGGAGACGCTCTCCGTCATCATTCAGGTCTTCTGGTTCAAGCGCACCGGCCGGCGGGTTTTTCTGATGGCGCCAATCCACCACCATTTCGAAAAGAAGGGTTGGACGGAAAGCCAGGTGGTCATCCGCTTCTGGATCATCTCCGTCGGTCTTGCCATGCTCGGCCTTGCCACGCTGAAGCTGAGGTAAGCGATGATCCCCGTCACCTCTTTCGCGGATCAGAAGGTCGCGCTTTTCGGTCTCGGTGGTTCTGGCCTTGCGACCGCGAGGGCGTTGGTTGCAGGCGGCGCGGATGTCGTCGCTTTCGACGACAATCCCGATAGCGTTGCGAAAGCTGAAAGTCAGGGTATTCCGACCGCCGATCTGCGCACGCTCGATTGGTCGAAGCTTGCCGCTTTTGTTCTTGCACCGGGTGTACCGCTAACTCATCCGAAGCCGCATTGGTCGGTCGATCTTGCAAAGGCTGCCGGTGTCGAGGTGATTGGCGATATCGAGCTGTTTGTTCGCGAACGTCGTGCGCATGCACCGGGTTGCCCATTCATCGCCATTACCGGCACCAACGGTAAATCGACGACGACTGCACTCATTGCGCACATTCTGAAAACCGGAGGCCGCGATACGCAGCTCGGTGGCAATATCGGCACGGCTGTGCTCAGCCTCGATCCGCCGAAGGCAGAGCGGTTCTATGTGGTCGAGTGCTCCTCCTATCAGATCGATCTCGCGCCGACGTTGAACCCGACGGCGGGTATCCTGCTCAATCTCACGCCCGATCACCTCGACCGCCACGGCACAATGCAGCATTATGCCGATGTAAAAGAGCGTCTCGTCGCTGGAAGCGATACCGCCATTGTCGGCGTCGATGATAGCTACTGCTCCTTGATTGCCGATCGTATCGAACGCGCTGGCGTGAAGGTGGCACGGATTTCCAAGCGCAATGTCGTGGCGGACGGGCTGTATGCCGACGGCAGCCGGATATTGAAGGCCGAGCGCGGGACATCCTCGTTACTCGTCGATCTTGACGGCGTCCAGACGCTGCGCGGCAGCCACAATGCCCAAAACGCCGCGGCGGCCATCGCGGCTTGTCTCGCTGTTGGTATTTCGCAAGACGAGGTACGAGCCGGTTTGAAATCCTTCCCCGGCCTGAAGCATCGCATGCAGCCTGTAGGACAGCGCGGCAACGTTACCTTCGTCAATGACAGCAAGGCAACAAATGCGGATGCATCCGCTCCCGCTTTGTCCAGCTATGACCGCATTTACTGGATTGCCGGCGGCCTGCCGAAGGCGGGCGGCATCACCAGCCTGTCACCGCTCTTCTCCCGCATTGCCAAAGCCTATCTGATTGGCGAAGCGGCAGCGGAGTTTGCTGCGACGTTGGGAGAGGCCGTACCTTACGAGATCTCCGGCACGCTCGATAGAGCGCTTGAACACGCTGCTGCCGATGCGACTGCGGATGGCCAAAGCGGCAATGTCGTCATGTTATCCCCGGCCTGCGCAAGCTTCGACCAATATAAGAATTTTGAAATACGTGGTGATTCGTTCGTTTCCCGCGTCGCTGCACTGGATGGTGTGATGATGCTGGTGGAAGTGCAAAAGGAGCACTGAAGACATGGTAAGCCGTACTGACCGCGGTCCAGTCGCTGAATGGTTCTGGACAATCGATCGCTTCTTCCTGGCGGCTTTCATTGCTCTCATCGGCATTGGTCTGATGCTGTCCTTTGCCGCATCGCCCGCGGTTGCCGAGCGTATCGGTCTCAACAGCTTTTTCTTTGTCGAGCGTCAGGCGATGTTCATCGTTCCGTCGCTGGCGATCATGATCGGTCTGTCCTTTCTGTCACCGCGCCAAGTGCGACGCGTGGCTATCGTTCTCCTGATCGTATCGCTGCTGATGATGATATTTGCGCTGTTCTTCGGCATCGAAGTGAAGGGTGCGCGCCGCTGGATTTCGATCGGCAGCTTCTCCATCCAGCCGTCCGAATTCATGAAGCCGGCCTTCGTCATCGTCTGCGCCTGGCTTTTTGCCGAACGTGCGCGTCATCCGGAAATTCCTGGCAATCTCTTTGCCATCATCACGTTCGGTATCGTCGCCGCTCTGCTCATCGCCCAGCCGGACTTCGGCCAGACGATCCTGACATCCGTGGTCTGGGGCGGCATGTTCTTTATGGCCGGCGTGCCATGGTTCTGGATCATCATGCTCGGCGGTCTGGGCGTTGGTGGCATCATCACGGCCTATTTGACGCTTCCGCATGTGGCCGGTCGTATCGACCGCTTCTGGACAGGCGAGGGCGACACGTTTCAGGTGGATACCGCCCGTGAAGCGATCATCCGCGGTGACTGGTTCGGCCAGGGTCCGGGTGAAGGCATCGTCAAGCGCATCATTCCCGACAGCCATACCGACTTCATCTTCTCCGTGGCTGCTGAAGAATTCGGCATCGTCTTCTGCATGGCGCTGGTTGCGATCTTCGCCTTCATCGTGCTGCGTGGCCTCAGCCACGCTTTCAAGGAAAAGGACGATTTCGTCCGCTTTGCGGTTGCAGGCCTCGTTCTGCAGATCGGCATTCAGTCGATGATCAATATCGGCGTCAATCTCGAACTCATGCCGGCCAAGGGCATGACGCTTCCGCTGATTTCCTATGGCGGTTCGTCGATGATGGCGATATGCGTCACGGCTGGTTTCCTGCTGGCGCTCACACGACACAGGCCTGAAAAGCGCGCACAGGAGCGCAGCTTCTTCCGAGTGGGCGCTGGTCTTCCTGCGGAGTAAAGAGTTATGACCAAGGGTATCGTTATGCTTGCCGCCGGTGGAACCGGCGGCCATGTTTTTCCAGCCGAAGCGTTGGCCTACGAGTTGAAGGCACGCGGTTACTCCGTGCATCTGGTGACCGACAGCCGTGCCGAGCGTTATGCCGGCAAGTTTCCCGCCGATGAAATCCACATCGTCCCGTCCGCCACCATCGGCTCCAAGAACCCGATCCGCGTGATCAAGGCGCTCGCCACGCTGTGGACCGGTCTTCGCTCCGCACGCAAGCTGATGACGCGCCTGAAGCCCGTCGCTGTCGTGGGATTTGGTGGTTATCCGACGGTTCCGCCGCTACTTGCATCCACGGGCATGGGTGTACCGTCGCTGCTGCATGAGCAGAATGCCGTGATGGGCCGCGCCAACAAGGCGCTGGCAAAGCGTGTGAAAGCGATTGCCGGCGGCTTTCTGCCAGATAACAAGGGTGAATATGGCGACAAGATCGTCATGACCGGCAACCCGGTTCGCCCCGCGGTTCTCTCTGCGGCAGACGTTGCCTATACGCCGTCCCAGGCGGGTGAAGAGTTCAATCTCGTCGTCTTTGGCGGAAGCCAGGGCGCACAGTTTTTCTCAGCGGCCGTTCCCGCTGCCATATGCCTGTTGCCAAACGATCTTCGCAGTCGCATCACGCTAACCCAGCAGGCACGTGTCGAAGACAAGGACAGCGTCGTCGAATCCTACAAGAAGCTTGGTGTGAAGGCGGATGTCTCGCCTTTCTTTGGCGACATGGCGCAGCGCATTGCACAAGCCGATCTGGTGATCAGCCGCTCGGGCGCTTCAACCGTGTCGGAGCTTTCTGTGATTGGTCGCCCATCTGTACTGGTGCCTTATCCGCATGCGCTCGATCACGATCAGGCGGCCAATGCCGCAGCCCTTTCTGCCGCAGGCGGCGCAAGCGTCATCAAGCAGCCTGAGCTTTCACCGAAAGCGCTGTCTGCCCTATTGGCGGAGGCGATGAACGATCCGGCGCGGCTGGAGAAGACTGCGGCCGCCGCCAAGGCGACCGGCAAGCCGGATGCCGCCAGGCGCCTTGCCGATCTCGTGGAGGCGATCGCCGCGGGGCAAAGCGTTCAGCAATTCAAATCGAAGAATGAAGGAGTGCATCCATGAAGATGCCGAAAGCCATCGGTCTAGTCCATTTCATCGGAATTGGCGGCATCGGCATGAGCGGCATTGCCGAAGTGCTGCACAATCTCGGCCATCGCGTTCAAGGCTCCGATCAAGCAGACAGCGCCAATGTGCAGCGTCTGCGTGATAAGGGCATCGAGGTTTTCGTTGGTCACAAGGCCGAAAATCTGGGCGACGCGGAAGTTGTCGTGGTGTCGACCGCCATCAAGAAGAACAATCCGGAACTGATCGCCGCGCGCGAGAGGCACCTGCCGATCGTTCGCCGTGCTGAAATGCTGGCCGAACTGATGCGCTTTCGCAATGCGATCGCTATCGGTGGTACGCATGGCAAGACGACGACGACGTCGATGGTCGCAACGCTCCTGGAAGCCGGCAATCTCGATCCGACCGTCATCAATGGCGGTATCATCAACGCCTACGGTACCAATGCTCGCATGGGTGAGGGTGAGTGGATGGTGGTTGAGGCCGATGAATCCGACGGCACCTTCCTGAAGCTCCCTGCCGATGTCGCGGTCGTCACCAATATCGACCCAGAGCATCTCGATCACTACGGCAATTTCGATGCCGTACGTGAAGCCTTCCGCCAGTTCGTGGAAAACGTTCCCTTCTATGGCTTCGGCGTTATGTGCCTCGATCATCCGGAAGTGCAGGCACTGGTCGGTAAGATCGAGGATCGCAAGGTCATCACCTATGGTGAAAACCCGCAGGCCGATGTGCGTTTCTCGAATGTTCGCATCGACGGTACAAAGTCGATCTTCGACGTAGAAATTCGCCGTCGCCGTACGGGCAAGGTGTTTTCCTTCAAGGATCTCGTGCTGCCGATGCCCGGCCGTCATAACGTCTCGAATGCTACTGCGGCGATTGCGGTCGCCAACCGGCTTGGCATTTCAGAGGCAGACATCAAGAAGGGGCTCGGCTCCTTCGGCGGCGTCAAGCGCCGGTTTACGCTGACGGGTGAATCGAATGGCGTTCAGGTGTTCGACGATTACGGTCACCATCCGGTCGAAATCAAAGCGGTGCTGAAGGCTGCGCGGGAAGCCTGCAAGGGCCGTATCATCGCCGTGCATCAGCCGCACCGCTTCACACGTTTGTCGAGCTTGTTTGAGGATTTTGCCCACTGCTTCAATGACGCGGACACGATTCTTCTTGCTCCGGTCTATGCCGCGGGCGAAGATGCCATCGAAGGCGTGAACTCCGAGACACTGGTCTCCGCCATCAAGGCAGCCGGCCATCGCGATGCCCGCCATCTCGCTGCGCGCGAGGATCTGGCAAAGACGGTTGCGGCCATTGCGAATCCGGGTGATTTCGTGGTTCTCTTGGGGGCTGGTAATATTACGCAGTGGGCGGCGGCGCTGCCCTTGGAATTGGATAGCATTTCAGGAAAGTCTGCATGAGACAGGTGGATGGGGTAAAGTTGCTGGAAAGGCTCGGCGACGGAGTAAAGGAATTAAGAGGACGTGTGACGCCGGACTCGCCAATGGACCGCGTGACGTGGTTCAGGGCCGGTGGTCTTGCGGAACTGATGTTCCAGCCCCATGACACGGACGATCTCATCACCTTCCTCAAGCTTCTGCCGGACGATGTTCCGCTGACGGTTGTTGGCGTTGGCTCCAACCTGCTGGTGCGCGATGGCGGCATTCCAGGTGTTGTCGTGCGTCTGTCCGCCAAGGGTTTCGGTCAGGTAGAGCTTGCGGGCGAGAACCGCATCAAGGCCGGTGCTATCTGCCCGGACAAGCATATCGCGGCCATGGCAATGGACAACGGTATCGGCGGCTTCCATTTTTACTATGGCATCCCAGGCTCCATTGGCGGTGCGCTGCGCATGAATGCGGGCGCCAATGGTGGCGAAACCCGGGATCGCGTTGTCGAAGTCTACGCGGTGGACCGCAAGGGCAACAGCCACGTGCTCTCCAATGCCGATATGCAGTATAACTACCGCCATTCAGGCGCTGACAAGGATCTGATCTTCACCGGTGCGCTGTTTGAAGGCTATCCGGAAGACCGTGCGAAGATCCGCGCCGACATGGACGCTGTGCGTCATCATCGCGAAACGGTTCAGCCGATCCGCGAACAGACGGGCGGTTCGACCTTCAAGAACCCGGAAGGTCACTCCGCATGGGAACTGATCGACGAGGCAGGTGGTCGTGGCATGGTGATCGGCGGCGCACAGATGTCGTCGCTGCATTGCAATTTCATGATCAATACCGGCCACGCAACTGGATACGATCTTGAATATCTCGGTGAAGCCGTGCGCAAGCGCGTCTTCGAGAAATCTGGCATCCGTCTGGAGTGGGAAATCAAGCGCCTTGGCCTCTTCATGCCGGGCCGGGAAGTCGAGCCGTTTCTCGGCGCATAATCGCCGTCGCTAGCAGTCAAAGAAAAGCCCGCGAAGTCAGAAACTTCGCGGGCTTTTTTGTAAGCTTGATTCAGTCTTCAAGCGGCGCATCTGTGATGGCGCGCCGCCCTTGTCCATTTCTTCTTATACTTCGTCCTTGCCGGAAGCGAGGATGCAGATCAGCGTGATGACGGCAGCGAGGCCGAGATAGTAGCCGACGGCTGCCATGCCGTAAGTCGTCTGCAGCCACGTCGCGATGTAAGGTGCGAGCGAGGCGCCGACGATGCCTGCGAAGTTGAAGGTCAACGAAGCGCCAGTATAGCGGACGCTGGTGGGGAAGGGTGCCGCGAGTGCTGCACCGATCAGGGCGTAGGTCATGCCCATCAGCGCCATGGCGGAAGCCGCGAAGATTGCAACGCCTGCCTCACCGCCGCCCAGCAGAACCGGAAGAAGGAAGGAGAAGGCAGCAATCAGCACGGTGATGACGATCAGCGACAGGCGACGACCGACCTTGTCGCCAACGATGCCGGTCAGCGGAATGAAGATACCGAAGACGACGGCGCTGAGGATCTGGATTTCCAGAGCGTCGAGGAAGGGGATCTTCAGAACCTTGACGTTGTAGGACAGCAGCCAGGCGGTCGCGATGTAGAACAGCACGAAGGTGACGAGCGCTACAAAGGTGCCGAGGAACAGGCTGCGCTTGTACTTGGTGAAGATTTCCTTGGCAGGAACGGCAACACGCTCATGCTTGTCGATGGCCTTTTGGAAGGCAGGCGTTTCCGAAATGGAGAAACGGACCCACAGACCAACGGCGATCAGCAGCGTCGAGGCAACGAACGGAATACGCCAGCCCCACGAGATCAGCGCTTCGTTCGACATAACGTGCAGCAGCAGCCAGAAGATGCCGGAAGACAAAAAGAGGCCGACCGGCGCGCCAAGCTGCGGGAACATGGCGTACCAGTTGCGTTTGCCGGGAGGCGCATTTTCCGTTGCCAGAAGAACGGCACCGCCCCATTCGCCACCAAGGCCAAAGCCCTGACCGAAGCGGCACAGTGCAAGCAGCAGCGGAGCAAGAACGCCCGCGGTCTCATAGGACGGGAGAAGACCGATCACGACAGTGGAAATACCCATCGTCAGCAGGGCCGCAACAAGCGTCGTCTTGCGGCCGACGCGGTCACCGTAATGGCCGAACACCAGAGCCCCGAGAGGACGGGCGAAGAAGGCAATCGAGAAAGTGGCAAAGGATGCAAGCAGCGCCGTCATCGGATCGCTGTTGGGGAAAAACAGCGTCGGAAACACGAGCACGGCGGCGGTCGCATAAACGTAGAAATCGAAGAATTCGATGGTCGTGCCGACCAGGCTGGCAGTGAGAACTCGTGCAGGCGAATTTGTCTTTACATCGTTCGGCTTGTCAGCTGTCGGCGATACGGAAGATATCGCGTCAGTCATTATTGTCGTTCCATTGTTAAGTAAGACTTATGGCCTTCAGGAAGGCTGCGGTTGCGTTAACGCAATTTTTGATCCTTTGAAACGCTGAAAGCGCAATAAGCCGCAAAAAATACAAGGATAGGAAGCGTTTTTCTCGAATGTGCCTTTCGCTGAGCGAATTCCAGCATCTCACATCAGGGCGCGTCAGATGAGATCACTGCCGTCGAAAACCCTGGGGACAAGCTGTCGATCTTAACGAATCGATCTTGCTTTCGAGGCCGATGCTCAAACTCCGCGCAACGGGTTTATTTGATCCGGTTGAAATTCTGAATCTTGCATCGACTGCAACACTCTGATTCCAAGGAAGGAATCCGTGCCTCATGTGATTCTTTAACAAAAATCGCATCGTGGGCCGTTCGGGTTAAGGAAAGTAAACGCTTCGTTAACCTTAATGACGTTTAAGTGTCTCGTACGGGTCGGGCGAGAGAATCGCGAACCATTCCGGTTCCGGTGCCTCGTCTGGGATTACAGGTGTTAGAGGTTGTGATGAGCGGCAAGCACGTGGCTGTTCTTATGGGTGGGTTTTCTTCGGAGCGGCCGGTCAGCCTCTCGTCAGGAGAGGCTTGCGCGTCCGCGCTGGAAGGCGAGGGCTATAAGGTCACGCGTGTTGATGTGGATCGTAACGTTGCGGCCGTTCTTGCTGATCTGCGTCCCGATGTTGCTTTCAATGCTTTGCACGGGCCTTTTGGTGAGGACGGCACGATCCAAGGCATTCTGGAATATCTCGAAATTCCCTACACGCATTCTGGCGTTGCCGCTTCGTCGCTGGCGATGAACAAGTCGCAGTCGAAGAAAATTGCTGCTGCTGCAGGCATTCCCGTTGCTGCTGAAAAGCTGATGAACCGCTTCGACATCGGCTCCGAACATCCTATGGTGACCCCTTATGTGGTCAAGCCGGTCCGTGAAGGATCGAGCTTCGGCGTGGTGATCGTCAAGGAAGATCAATCCCATCCTCCGCAGGTACTTGGCTCCACCGAATGGCGTTACGGTGATTCGGTGATGGTCGAACGCTATGTCCACGGGCGCGAACTGACCTGCGGCGTCATGAACGGCGAGGCTTTGGGTGTTACCGAGGTGGTTCCGCTCGGTCATAACTTCTACGATTACGACGCGAAATATGCCAAGGGTGGCTCAAAGCATGTCATTCCGGCGGAAATTTCACCGAATATTTACCAAAGAATCCAATCATTGGCAGTCATGGCGCATCAGGTGATTGGTTGCCGTGGCGTGAGCCGTTCGGATTTTCGCTACGACGACCGTGTCTCAGAAGATGGCGAGCTGATCTGGCTGGAAATCAACACCCAGCCGGGAATGACGCCAACCTCCCTCGTGCCCGAAATGGCGGCTCATCAGGGTCGCTCCTTTGGTGAGCTTGTCCGGTGGATGGTGGAGGATGCGTCGTGCTTGCGGTAAACGGCAAAAGATCGACAGCTAAAAAGCGTGATGGTCACGCATCGGCCGGTGTGGACGATCGTCTCGTTCTTCCGCGTCCGCTGCGTCGCGTGTTCCGTTTCTGCGTCAGCCTCGCAACGGGGCGCATTCATATTCCGGCCCATACTGGCACGGCTTCGACGCTGGTATTCTTCTCCGCGGTTGGTCTCTACGGCATGTCGCTTGGTGGCCACACGGAGCTGGTCGCTCAGGCAACGACGTCTGCCGCCGGTTTTGCCGTGGAAGACGTCAAAGTCTCCGGCAATCTTCAGACATCGGAAATCGAAGTCTTCCAGCTGCTCGGTCTCGACGGTGCGACGTCGCTGATTGCGCTCGACGTTAATGCAGCCCGCAAGAAGCTGACCGAGCTTCCCTGGGTCGAAGATGTCGAAGTGCGCAAGGTTTACCCGAAGACGATCGAAGTTCGTCTGAAGGAGCGCCAGGCTTTCGGCATTTGGCAGCACGGCTCGGAACTGTCGCTGATCGAGAAGAGCGGCAGCGTCATCGCGCCGTTGCGTGACAATAAATACGCAGGCCTGCCACTCTTCGTTGGTCGCGACGCCGAAACGGGTGCGGCTGGCTTTGTTGACGAACTGGCCGACTGGCCGGAAATTCGCAACCGCGTTCGCGCCTACGTTCGCGTCGCTGGTCGTCGCTGGGACTTGCACCTCGACAACGGTATCGTCGTCAAGCTGCCGGAAGAAAATGTGCCGAAGGCGCTGCAGCTTCTTGCTCGGCTCGACATGGAGCAGAAAATCCTCTCGCGTGATGTTGCAGCCGTCGACCTGCGTCTTTCCGACCGCACCACGGTGCAGTTGACGGAAGGTGCCGCCGAGCGCCGCCAGGCCGCCGTCGACGCCCGCAGCAAGGCCCTCAAGAAGGCGGAGAAGAACACATGAGCTTGTTCGGTTCTTCCCAGTTTGGTCTTCCACGCCTGAAACCGTTGTCGTCGAAGCGCAGCCACGTGGTCTCCGTTCTCGATATCGGCTCGACCAAGGTCGTGTGCATGATCGGCCGCCTGACGCCGCGCCAGGAGAGCGAAGTTCTGCCCGGCCGCACGCACAAGGTGGACGTGATCGGCATTGGCCATCAGCGTTCGCGTGGCGTAAAATCCGGCGTGATTGCCGATCTCGACGCGCTGGAAGGCGTCATTCGTCTGGCCGTCGATGCGGCCGAGCGCATGGCAGGTCTGACCGTCGACAGCCTGATCGTCAATGTTTCGGCTGGCCGTCTGGCAAGCGATATCTACACCGCCTCCATCGATCTCGGTGGCCAGGAAGTGGAAGCCGGCGATCTGCGTAAGGTTCTCATTGCCGCAAGCCAGCAGTCGCTACGCCAAGACCGCGCCATCCTGCATTCGCTGCCGACCGGCTATTCGCTGGATGGCGAGCGCGGCATTCGCGATCCGCTGTCCATGTATGGCGACCTGCTGGGCGTGGACATGCATGTGGTCACGGCTGAACGCACGGCGCTGAAGAACCTCGAGCTTTGCATCAACCGCGCGCATTTGTCGGTCGAAGGCATCGTTGCCACCCCCTATGCCAGCGGTCTGGCTGCACTGGTAGACGACGAAGTCGAACTCGGGTGTGCTGCCATCGACATGGGCGGCGGCACGACGACGATCTCGGTCTTCGCCGAAGGGCGTCTGGTACACACCGACGCGATCGGCCTTGGTGGACACCATGTGACCACCGACCTTGCACGTGGTCTGTCCACGCGCATCGAGGATGCCGAGCGTCTGAAGGTGGTTCACGGTTCATCGCTTGCCAATGGCGGCGTGGACGATCGCGAGATGATCGCCGTTCCGCCGATCGGTGAGGACGACCGCGACCAGCCGTCGCAGGTCTCGAAGGCGCTGGTCAGCCGCATCATTCGCGCTCGTATCGAAGAGACGCTGGAACTGATCCGCGACCGTATCCAGAAGTCCGGTTTCAGCCCGATCGTGGGCAAGCGCGTGGTGCTGACGGGGGGCGCAAGCCAGCTCACAGGTCTGCCGGAAACGGCGCGTCGTATTCTGGCTCGTAATGTGCGCATCGGTCGTCCGATGGGTGTAGCGGGCCTGCCGGTTGCGGCCAAGGGCCCGGCCTTCTCCACGGCTTGTGGATTGATGATCTATCCGCAGATCGCGGACATCGAAATTCATGCGGCGCAGAGCGGAATGTTCTCGCCGTTTGGAATGGGCAGCGGGCGTATCGCCCGCGTGGGGCAGTGGCTGAAAGAAAGTTTCTGATCCTTTTCCTGCGTATCGGAAGAGGAATGAGTGAAGTTCAAAGGAATTGGCCAGCGGGGCGTTGCCGGCCATCAAAAGAAGGAATGGTAAAATGACGATACAGCTGCAAAAGCCGGATATCACCGAGCTGAAGCCACGCATCACCGTTTTCGGTGTTGGCGGCGGTGGCGGTAACGCTGTCAACAACATGATCACGGCAGGTCTGCAGGGCGTCGATTTCGTCGTCGCCAACACGGACGCACAGGCGCTGACGATGACGAAAGCCGACCGGGTTATCCAGCTCGGCGTCAACGTCACCGAAGGTCTTGGCGCGGGTTCGCAGCCGGAAGTCGGCCGCGCTGCTGCCGAAGAGTGCATCGATGAAATCATCGACCACCTGAACGGCACGCACATGTGCTTCGTCACCGCCGGCATGGGCGGCGGCACCGGCACGGGTGCGGCTCCAGTCGTCGCACAGGCAGCCCGCAACAAGGGCATCCTGACGGTTGGCGTCGTGACCAAGCCTTTCCACTTCGAAGGGGGACGCCGCATGCGTCTGGCCGAACAGGGCATCGAAGAGCTGCAGAAGTCTGTCGATACGCTGATCGTCATTCCGAACCAGAACCTCTTCCGCATCGCCAACGACAAGACGACCTTTGCCGATGCCTTCGCAATGGCCGACCAGGTTCTCTATTCCGGCGTTGCCTGCATCACCGACCTGATGGTGAAGGAAGGTCTCATCAACCTCGACTTCGCCGACGTTCGCTCGGTCATGCGCGAAATGGGCCGCGCAATGATGGGTACGGGTGAGGCCTCCGGCGAAGGCCGCGCAATGCAGGCTGCAGAAGCGGCGATTGCCAACCCGCTGCTCGACGAAACCTCGATGAAGGGTGCACAGGGCCTCCTGATCTCCATCACCGGTGGTCGCGACCTGACCCTCTTCGAAGTCGACGAAGCTGCAACGCGTATTCGTGAAGAAGTCGATCCGGATGCCAACATCATCCTCGGCGCGACTTTCGACGAAGCGCTCGAAGGCCTCATCCGCGTCTCCGTCGTTGCCACCGGTATCGACCGTGTACCGGGCCAGATGGAAAAGAACATCGCTGAAATGCGTGCAGCCGCCGCTGCAGCAGCAAAGCCCGTTATCCGTCCCTCCGCGGCCGTTGCACCCGCACCGGCCGCAGCTCAGCCTGCTCCAATCATGCAGGCACCAAAGTCCGTAGATCCGATTGCTCAGACCATCCGCGCCGCGGAAGTCGATATGGAGCGTGAACTGGCTCTGGCCGCTGCTGAACAGCAGTTGCGTCAGGCACAGGCAGAAGCCGAGTTCCGCCCACAGAGCAAGCTGTTCGCATCTGCTCCGGCCGAAGCGCCGGTCGTTGCTCGCCCCGCAGCACCGGTTCAGGCTGCTCCGGCACCTGTATACCACGCTCCGGAGCAGGTCGCAGCGCCGGCTCCGCGCATGGCACAGCCACAGGCTCAGGTTTATCATGAACCAGCTCCTGTCGCACGCCAGCCGGAGCCGGTTCGCATGCCAAAGGTCGAGGACTTTCCTCCGGTCGTAAAGGCTGAGATGGATCACCGTGCACAGGTTGCTCATGCAGCGCCTGAAGAGCGCGGCCCCATGGGTCTGTTGAAGCGAATCACTAATTCGCTCGGCCGTCGCGATGAAGAAGATGCCGTTCCTTCCGACATGATGGATGCTCCTAGCCTTGCTCCGCAGCAGCGCCGTCCGATGTCTCCGGAAGCCAGCATGTACGCACCGCGTCGTGGCAATCTGGATGACCACGGTCGCCAGTCGCCGGCTTCTGCCAGCCATCACGAAGACGATCAGCTCGAAATTCCGGCCTTCCTGCGCCGTCAGTCGAACTGATCTGATAGCCGGTCGGTGAACCGATCAGGCGATTCTGCGTTAAGCGAATACCCGGGTCCGAAACGCCCGGGTATTCGTGTTTCAGTGCCGTCGATCGCGCGCACTTCTCCCAATCCTTTCAAATGCTTGAGTGTGTAACAAAGCGAAATCAACAGTGATTTGTGATGGCGCTGCAGTGTGCGTATGTAAGAGCATGGGAATGGGAAATAACGTCTGCGTGAGCGCTTCATTTCCCCTCTTTTGACTTCCGACCAAGCCGGCATCGCTGGCTGGGTCACATGAAAAGGCTTGATACGCATGACCATCGGATTGCTCGGTTTTCAGACAACTATCGCCAACCCTGTTCAGCTCAAGGGCATCGGCGTTCATTCGGGCAACCCGGCTTCCATGACGTTTCAGCCGGGGGAAGCCGGAACCGGCATCGTCTTCAGCCGCACGCTGGAGAATGGCACCGTGGTGGAAGTGAAGGCGGTTTCTGCCAATGTCGGCAATACCGATCTCTGCACCGTGATCGGTCGTTCGCCCGCACAGTCCGTTGCAACCGTCGAGCACGTTATGGCCGGTATCTATGCCATGGGCATCGACAACCTCATCGTTGAAGTCGACGGCCCTGAAGTGCCGATCATGGATGGCAGCTCTGCCCCCTTCATCGAAGCGATCGAATCGGTTGGCATCGTCAATCTCGGCGTGAAGCGTCGCTATATCCGCGTTATCAAGCCGGTTCGCATCGATGCGGGCGCCTCCTGGGCGGAGTTCCGCCCCTATGACGGCACCCGCTTTGAAGTCGAGATCGATTTCGATACGCCGTTGATTGGCCGCCAGACCTGGAAGGGCGACCTGACGGCTGAAACATTCAAGAACGAGCTTTCGCGCGCTCGCACCTTCGGCTTTATGCGTGATGTAGAGCGCCTGTGGGCTGCCGGTTACGCGCTCGGTTCTTCGCTCGAAAACTCGGTGGTCATCTCTGACGATCACACAGTCATCAACATGGAAGGGCTGCGTTACGAGAAGGACGAGTTTGTCCGTCACAAGACGCTCGACGCGGTCGGCGATCTGGCGCTGGCCGGCGCGCAATTCATCGGCTGCTATCGCTCCTATCGTGGCGGTCACAAGGTCAATGCAAATGCGCTCAAGGCACTTCTCAGCGACCCGACCGCTTATGAAATCGTGGAGGCTCCTGCCGCCCGTCAGCCGGTCGTTCGTGCGCGTGAATTCGTGGCGATCAACCAGCCGGAATTTGCTCCCTGGTCTGCATAAGATCAGAGAGACATTCGACTTTCCAAAAAAGGCTGTCCTCCAGGCAGCCTTTTTCTTTTGTCTCTTGAGGCCGCGGCTCAAATGCCTTTCAAGCGCCAAAACCACCCCGCTTAAAAAGCTGGCCAAGCAGATTACAACCGGCTAATAGGGGTGGTACGGGTGGAGGTGAGGATTATCGCGTTTGACGCGTGGGCCTGCCATAAAAATGCGTTAATGCGTCATCATTGCGTTGCCCTGCTGGTGCTTTTGCGGCTAGAACCGCCGGCGAGAAGCCAAAGCTCTGTAGTGACGCAGGAAGTGGGAACTGTCGAATGAAGCGTGTAGGGTCTGGTGCAATGAATGGAACGGTACGGGTCGGACTCGTATCGCTGATGCTGCTTGGCGCCGGAACGCTGGTCACTGCCTGCCAGTCCGATCCCGATATCGACATCACCAAGCTTGGCGTTGAGAACGATCCGCCGGATGTGCTGTACCGCCAGGCGCTTGCCAACATGAACAAGGGCAACATGACGGAAGCCGGTCGCAAGTTCACCGCGATCGACAAGCAGTATCCCTTCACCGAATGGGGCCAGAAGGCTCTGGTGATGAACACCTTCATCGCCACGCGCCAGAACAAGAACGAAGCCGCGATCACCTGCGGTCAGCGCTTCCTTAAGCAATATCCGCGCGCGAAAGACGCCGCTTACGTCCAGTACATGATCGGCCTTGCTTACTCCAAGCAGATCGCCGACGTCACGCAGGATCAGCGCGCCGCGCAGCGCACCATCGAAGCGATGAGCAAGGTGGTCAACGATTATCCGGACTCGGAATATGTCGCCGATGCGCAGGCGAAAATCCGCTTTGCGCGTGACCAGCTTGCCGGTCGCGAAATGCAGGTCGGTCGCTACTATCTTGAGCGCAAGGAGTATCTGGCTGCTGTGTCGCGCTTCCGTATCGTGGTGGAGCAGTACCAGAACACCAACCAGATCGAAGAGGCGCTCGCGCGTCTCACCGAAGCCTATTACGCCATGGGACTGGTGGATGAGGCCCAGACGGCAACTGCCGTTCTTGGCAACAACTACCCGGACAGCCAGTGGTATGCCGATTCCTACAAGCTCTTGAAGGGTCAGGGTCTGGAGCCGCGTGAAAACCGCGAATCCTGGATTTCCCGCGCCGGCAAGAAGCTGATCGGAGCGTAAGGCAAAGGCATCTTCCATGCTGGTCCAGCTTTCGATCCGCGACATCGTTCTGATCGAACGGCTCGACCTTGGGTTCGAGGCCGGTCTCTCCGTGCTGACCGGCGAAACCGGCGCCGGCAAATCCATTCTTCTCGATAGTCTCTCTCTCGCCCTTGGTGGGCGCGGCGATGGCGGTCTTGTGCGCCATGGCGAGGACAAGGGGCAGGTGACCGCGACTTTCGAAGTCGGCATGGATCATCCTGCGCGCCTGCTGCTGAGAGAAAACGGTCTAGACGATGACGGCGACCTGATTTTTCGCCGCGTGCAATCCGCTGATGGGCGCACAAAGGCCTATGTGAACGACCAGGCCGTATCGGTGCAGATGATGCGCCAGCTTGGCCAGCATCTGGTCGAAATTCACGGACAGCATGACGATCGTGCGCTGGTTGACACCAACGCGCATCGCGCGCTTCTCGATGCCTTTGCCGGTCTCAATGACGAAGTTGCTTCTGTTCAAGGTCTCTACCGCACCTGGAAGGACGCCGAGCGCGGCTTGAAGGTGCACCGCGCCAAGGTCGAGGCTGCGGCGCGTGAGGCTGATTATCTGCGGTCTTCCGTCGAGGAGCTGGAAGCGCTTTCTCCTCGCGATGGCGAGGAAGAAGAGTTGGCCGAGCGCCGCGCCGTGATGCAAAAATCCGAGCGCATTGCCGGTGATATTGCCGAGGCCAGTGAATTTTTAAATGGCAATGCGTCTCCCGTTCCGATCATCGCCTCGATGATGCGGCGCCTGGAGCGCAAAAGCCATGAGGCGCCGGGTCTTTTGGAAGACACCGTGCAACTGCTGGACGCTGCACTCGATAATCTTTCGAACGCCCAGATGGAAGTCGAAGCGGCGCTTCGCCGAACGGAATTCGATCCGCGCGAGTTGGAGCGCGTCGAAGAGCGTCTCTTCGCGCTGCGCGCGGCCGGTCGAAAATATTCGGTTGCCGTTTCTGATCTTCCAGCCCTTGCCGAGCGGATGGTGACGGATCTTGCCGATCTGGATGCGGGTGAAGAAAAGCTGGCAAAGCTTGAAGCGCAGCTTGGCGTGGTCAAGGCCGACTTCGACCGTGCGGCACTTTCGCTCTCCGACAAGCGACGCAATGCAGCGGCAGCTCTCTCTGAAGCGGTTATGGCCGAACTTCCAGCCCTGAAGCTGGAGAGGGCGCGTTTCACAGTGGAGGTGACCAGCGATCCTTCTTCTGCGACGGCAGACGGCATAGACGTGGTCGAGTTCCACGTCCAGACCAACCCAGGCACGCGGCCCGGTCCGATCATGAAGGTAGCGTCCGGCGGCGAGCTGTCGCGCTTCCTGCTGGCCCTCAAGGTGGCTCTTGCCGATCGTGGCTCCGCACCGACGCTGGTCTTCGATGAGATCGACACGGGTGTTGGTGGTGCGGTGGCAGATGCAATCGGCCAGAGGCTGAAGCGGCTGTCGAAGACGGTGCAGGTCCTGTCAGTGACGCATGCGCCGCAGGTGGCGGCACGGGCGTCCACGCATCTGCTGATCGCCAAGGGGCCGGCAGGTGACGGCACTGAGCGCATCGCCACGCGCGTGGCGACCATGAAGCCGGAACATCGCACGGAAGAGATTGCGCGCATGCTTGCCGGTGCGTCCGTGACGGACGAGGCGAGGGCCGCTGCTGCGCGGCTGTTGGCCGCGCAGGACTAAGCAACGACGACTGATATAAGTCTTCGATCCAGGTCCGCGTAAAAATTACGCGGCGGGTACCAGCAATTCGCCGATCGTGGTGGGAAGGGCCACGGACTCGAAGGCCGGTTTCGCGAGAAGATATCCCTGCATCAGGTTGACGCCGAGGTCGCGCAGGGCCGATAGTTCGTCGGCGGTTTCCACACCTTCACAAAGCGGCGTGATGTTCAGGTCCGCCAGCATGTTCAGCGTGTTGCGCACGATCACGCGTCTGACCGGATCGCGGTCGATGCCACGGATCATATCCATGTCGAGTTTCACGATATCCGGCTGGAAATGAGTGAGAAGGCCAAGGCCCGAGTAGCCTGCGCCGAAATCATCGATCGCGGTCATGAAACCGATATCCCGATATGTCCGCAGGATGTTCAGCACATGGACCGAGTCCAGCTTCTCGGTCTCGGTGAACTCGAAAATGATACGGTTCAGCGGGAAGCCGGTCTTCATCGCGGTTGCCAGCGTCAGGCGAATGCAGGCGCGCGGCTCATAGACGGCGTTCGGCATAAAGTTGATCGAAAGCTTTGTAGTGTCCGTGGGGTCGAAAAGACGCGCGGCGAGTTCAATTGCCTTGACGCGACATTGCTGATCGAAGGCGTACCGGTTGCTGTCATCCACCTGGGAAAGCACCGTCCCCGCACCCTCGCCATTCGGGCCACGCACCAGTGCTTCATTGGCAAACACCGAGCCGGTGTTGACATCGAAGATCGGCTGGAATGCCATCGAAAACGGCAGGTCGAGGCTTTTGCCGTCCCGGCAACCTTCGCATTTTGTCGACATGTTCAGCTTCTCTCCATGATCGTTGCGAGAAACCTAGCCGGGCAATCTTAAGTAATCGTGTGGACAGGGTCATAAACCTGTGTACGACAGCGTACGGTTGACGGGGGACGTTCACTCCTCTTCTTCGTGAGACAGGATATTGATCAGCCGCCCAAAAGGATCGCGCAGATAGAAACGCTTCACGCCCCATGGCTCATGGGCAGGACCGTATTCGAGCTTCACGCCTGACGCTTTCGCCCGCTGAATCACCTCTTCAAGATTATCCACCTCAACCGAGAGATCCGGGACAGGTGTTCCTGATCCACCTTGCGTGGCAATGCTGATCTGCGGCTGGGCTTCGTTTGCCGGTGCTGCAAATGTGACGATCCAGCCGTGATCCATGACGAGGTCGAGGCCGAGAATATCGCCGTAGAACGCCTTTGCGGCTTTGACGTCCGCTGCAGCAATGTTGGCAACAATCCTTTTGACGACCATGGTCATGTCACTCCCTGTCAGCGGCTGGCGGCGACAGCCACGCCGGAGCCGATCATAACGGTGCCTGCCACGCGGTTGACACGCTGCACGATGCGTTCAGACCTTAGAAGCTTGCGCGCTCTCACCGCAAGCAGAACGTGACCACCGATCACCACAACTTCGACGCACAGGATGACGCCCGCCAGCGATGCCAGATGATCCATAGTGAGCGCGGCGCCAACGATGTTGGGCAAGAGCGCGACGTAGAAGAGTGGCATTTTCGGATTGCCGAGATTGAGGACGAAGCCAGTGAGAAAGATGGAGAAAAGGCCTCGTTTTTCACTGGTTGGTTGAAGTTGCGGCACGACCGCCGGCGCCGTCCACATCTTCACGCCCATCCAGATCAGATAGGCCGCACCGCCGTAGCGCAGAACCGTCATGACGCCACTCATCTCTTGAGCAATCAGCGAGAGACCGAAGGCAGCAAGGGTGAGAAAGATCAGGATGCCAGCAACGGTGCCGATCCCATAGGCGATGCCTGAGCGCGCGCCGTGGGTGATGGTTCGGGCAACGATGGTCATGTTGTCGGGGCCTGGACTGGCTGCGAAGACGAAGAAAGCAGCGGTGAAGGCGAGCAAAGTCGTCACGTCCATAGGGTGACTCCGGAACAGAGGGATTATCCGGAAGTTCAGAGTAACCTATTCCGGCAGGATGGGAAGTGGATGCCCGTTTCGCCGCCGGCAATAATTGGCTAAAACCACAGACAGATTCCCCAATGAGGCCGCCATGTCGAACGACCAGATACCTGTCGAAAACCTGACCGAGCTTGAAGCGTCTTCCGAGCTTGCATTTCTTGCGGCAGAGATTGCCCGGCACGACGCGCTCTATCACGGCAAGGATCAGCCTGAAATTTCGGATGCGGAGTATGACGCGCTGAAGCGGCGTAACGATGCGATCGAAGCGGCTTTTCCGGCGCTGGTGCGCGCCGATAGTCCTTCCAAGAAGGTGGGTTTTACGCCGCTGCCGACGTTTGCGCCCATCGTTCACGCGCGACCGATGCTCTCGCTCGATAATACCTTTTCGGACGAGGATGTCGCCGACTTCGTGGCCTCGGTCTATCGCTTCCTTGGCCGCCTCCCGGACGATTCAATTGCTTTTACCGCCGAGCCGAAGATCGACGGACTGTCCATGTCGATCCGCTATGAGCGAGGTCGCCTGACGACGGCGGCGACGCGCGGCGATGGCACGACGGGGGAGAATGTCACAGCCAATATCCGCACCATCAAGGAAATTCCAAACGAGCTTCCCGCGGGCGTTCCGGATGTGGTGGAGGTGCGTGGCGAAGTCTATATGGCCAAGAGTGACTTTCTGGCGCTGAATGCGCAGATGGAGGCCGAGGGCAAGCAGACCTATGTCAATCCGCGTAACACGGCCTCTGGATCGCTACGCCAGCTCGATCCGAACGTCACCGCACGGCGCAAGCTGAAGTTCTTTGCCTATGCACTCGGTGAGGTCTCCAGTGGGGGGCAACAGACTCGCTTGGCCGACACGCAGCATGGTATTGTCGAGAAGTTTCGCCAGTGGGGTTTTCCCGTCAATCCGTTGATGAAGAGATTCACTTCGGCCGCACAACTGCTTGAACATTATCATGAAATCGGGATCGCGCGGCCGGACCTCGATTACGATATCGACGGCGTTGTCTACAAGGTCGATGAGCTTGATCTGCAGGAACGGCTTGGGTTCCGCTCGCGCAGCCCACGCTGGGCAACGGCACACAAATTTCCCGCAGAGCAGGCTTTCACCACTGTGGAGGCGATCGACATTCAGGTGGGACGTACAGGCGCGCTGACGCCCGTGGCGCGACTGACGCCGATCACCGTCGGCGGCGTGGTGGTGACGAATGCCACGCTGCACAACGCCGATTATATCGAGGGAATCGGCAATCACGGCGAGCGTATCCGGCCTGACGATCATGATATTCGGATCGGCGATACGGTCATCGTTCAGCGCGCAGGCGACGTCATTCCGCAGGTTCTGGATGTCGTTCTGGAACGGCGTCCCGATAATCTGAAGCCTTATGAATTTCCGAAGAAATGCCCGGTTTGTGGCAGCCATGCGGTTCGTGAGCGCAACGAAAAGACCGGCAAGCTCGACTCGGTAACACGCTGTACCGGCGGTTTTGTCTGTCGGGCACAGGCGGTGGAGCACCTAAAACACTTTGTGTCGCGCAACGCCTTCGACATCGAGGGGCTTGGCACCAAGCAGATCGAGTTCTTTTTCGAGAGTGACGACCCGGCACTGTCGATCAAGACCGCACCGGACATCTTCAGGCTGAAGGAGCGACAGGAGAAAAGTCACCTCACGAAGCTTGAGAATATTGAAGGCTTCGGCAAAGTCAGCGTGAAGAAGTTGTTCGATGCCATCGATGCTCGCCGCGAGATCGATCTGCACCGGCTGATTTTTGCGCTCGGCATTCGCCATGTGGGAGAGACAACTGCGAAGCTGCTCGCGCGCAGCTACGGCACCTATTCGCATTTCGAAGACGCGATGAAGGCTGCATCTGATCAGACCAGCGACGCGTGGAGCGACCTCAATACGATAGACGGCATCGGTGAAGTGGTGGCGCGCGCGATTGTGGAATTCTACAAGGAGCCACGCAATCTCGATGTCATCGACCGGCTGATGAAGGAGCTCCGGCCGAAAGAGGCGGAGAAGCCTTCGACGGCGGGAAGCCCTGTCGCCGGCAAGACGGTGGTCTTTACCGGCTCGCTGGAAAAATTTACGCGAGATGAAGCCAAGGCGAGGGCAGAAAGTCTCGGTGCCAAGGTGGCGGGGTCGGTGTCGAAGAAGACCGATATCGTGGTGGCAGGCCCCGGTGCGGGATCGAAGCTCGACAAGGCGCGCGAGCTTGGCGTGCAAACCATGGACGAGGATGAGTGGCTGGCGTTGATCGGCGGATAACGAGATCAACGCGTCCTGTCGGTTTGGTTGAAGGCAAGGAGGCGCCCTCATGAGCGATCGGCTGGATGTATCGACGGAGACTGTGGCGCGACTGGTTGCCGAGCAGTTTGCGCACTGGGCGGATCTTCCGGTCAGGCCGGTGCGCCACAGCGGTTGGGATAATCGCAGTTTTCGCCTTGGAGAGACGATGCTGGTGCGTCTACCGAGTGCAGCGGGTTATGTTGCGCAGGTGGAAAAAGAGCATCGCTGGCTGCCCTGTTTGGCAAAGCGGCTGCCGCTGCCAATTCCCGAACCTCTGGTTAAGGGGAAACCGTCACAGGACTATCCCTGGCCTTGGTCGATCTACCGTTGGCTTGATGGCGACCCTCTGGCGCTGCAACTACCAGAGACGAATTTGAAACTTTTGGCACAGAATGTCGCGGCGTTTCTGCAGGCGCTTCACGCCATAGACGCCAGCAAAGGGCCGCCTGCAGGCGCACACAACTTCCATCGAGGCGGCTCTTTGCTAGTCTATGATGCGGAAGCGCGAGCCGCGATCGAAAGCGTAAGCGATGAGGTGGATGCGGAGCTGGCGCGGACGATTTGGGATGTAGCGCTTGCAAGCCGTTGGCGGGGCGAGCCGGTCTGGGTCCATGGCGATATCGCCGAGGGCAATCTCCTAATGCAGGGCGGTCGGCTTTGCGCCGTCATCGACTTCGGCAGTTCGGGTGTGGGCGACCCCGCGTCCGATCTCATCCTTGCCTGGAATGTGCTGGATGCCGAAAGCCGTGCTGTATTCAGGGAGGCTCTTCCTCTCGATGTTGCCACATGGCAGCGCGGACGGGGTTGGGCGCTATGGAAGGCGATGATCGTGCTTGCGGCGGAGCGAGGCCGCGATGAGAAGCTCAGCGAATGGTCACGCAGGACCATTCGCGAGGTGATGGCAGACCATGTCGAGAATAATGGGTCTTAACGAAGCCTCGCCATCAGATGACAATCGGCGTAGGCGCCGTTGCGGAAAGCGTATTGCCGCATCGTTCCCTCCTTCTCGAACCCGAACTTCTCGTAAAGCCCGATGGCGGACGCGTTGTCGTTGAAGACGTTAAGTTCGATCCGTTTCAAGTCATGCCAGTTATCGGCTGCATCCAGCAGTGTTTTGAGGAAGAGCGTTCCGAGGCCTTTGCCGGTGAAATCGTCGTGGATGCCAAGCCCGAGTGAGGCTGCGTGTCGCCTGCGACCGCGTTGAGCGTGGAGGCCGGCATTTCCAAGCACGCGACCACGCCATTCTGCGGCGATGACGATATCGGCGGGCGTGAGGGATTCGATATATTGACGGGTCTGGGCAACACTTTGAAACGGCTGGCGCAAGGTGCCATGGCGGACGCCAGGCATGTTAAGCACCTGCGTCAAAGCTTTGGCGTCATCCGGTCGAACGCCGCGGATGATAACCTCATCAAGGGAAAAGTCGGCGGGTGAGGGCGGGTCCTGAGAGTGCGACATGCTGTTTCCTTTCAGTCGGAAGAGCAGGTGCATTCTCTTGCCCTGCTACTTCGGCAGGGCTTCGGTGGAAAGATCGCGAGACCTATCGCGACAATGCTCCATCGTCCCCCGGCGCGCCGGTGGTACCCACGATAAGCATCACTGTATTGGTCGTTGCGATCATTGCTGCAGGATGCTGTGACCGGTGGGGACTGTCAAGTCTTGAGAGACTTGCGCTGCAATAGCCGGCCATCGATGGCAACGAGACCGGCCGCGATCATCGCCATGCCGATAAGGTGCTTCAGGGCGAGCTGCTCTCCCAGGACCAGGGAGCCGAGGACGATGGCGCTGACTGGAATGAGGAAGGTAACGAGCGCAAGGTTCGTCGCACCCGCCGACGAGAGAATGCGGAAGAAGATAAGATAGGCGAGTGCGGTGGACAAAAGCGCGATGCCGAAGAGTGCCGCCCATGTTTCGCCGCTCGGCATGGCAAGCGTCCACGGCCTGTCGACCAAGAGTGCAACGGGTATGAGGATGAGGCTCGAGGCGGAAATCTGACCCGTGGCTGTCACCAGAGGCGGCACGCCCATGGCCTTGAAACGCCGTCCGAAAATGCCTGCGAAAGCGTATGATATGGCGGCCCCGAGAATGGCAAGCTGACCCCAGAGACTGGAGCGTTCACCTGTGAGTGCTGCAGGGCCGATCATGGTCGCGACGCCGACAAAACCGATGATGACGCCTGCAAGCTTGTTGGCGCTGAGCTTCTCATCCGTTGTCATTATATGGGCGACAAGCACGGTGAAGAGCGGCGTCGTGGCGTTGAGGATGGAAGCGACGCCGCTGGCAATATGCGTCTGACCCCAGACGATCAGCGAAAAGGGTATGATGTTATTCAAGAGGCCCATGATGACGAAGGCGCGCAGCACCTCCGACTTTCGCGGCAGGCTGTAGCCGAGGACACGGCATACGGTGAGAAGCGCGAGCGCGGCGATGGTGACCCGCAATGTGACGATGGTGATCGGCGGCAGTTCTTTGACCGCGATGCCGACGAAGAAAAAGGAGCCTCCCCAGAGGACGGACAAGGCAACGAGCATTGCCCACTCCGTTGCGTTCATTCGGCTGTGTACGCTCATGACCATCATCCGGTTTCGTTTGGTTGCTTCTACCTCCGTGGGTATCGCTGTCCCACCCGTTTCCTGCTTGGCGGTTCATTTTCGATCGGTTTTGTTTTATGCCGTTTACGACCAACCGGGAATCGCCTCTTGAAAACAATCGCCATCGATTTTGAAACCGCCAATGAGGAGCGTGGCAGCGCCTGTTCCGTCGGGCTGGCATGGATCGAGGATGGCGTCATCACGCGGGTCGAAGAGCGGCTGATCCGGCCCAAAGACATGCGCTTTTCGCCCTTCAACATTGCCGTGCACGGCATTCGTCCGGCCGATGTGGAGGATGCGCCTGAATTTCCGGACGTGATGGAAGAGTTTGTTGACGATCTGCGTGAGGCGACGATGATCGCGCACAATGCGGCCTTCGATTTCAGCGTGATGCGGGCGAGCTTCGACAAGTACCGCCAGAGCTACCCATCGCTGTCTTACTTCTGCAGCGTGAAGATGGCACAGCGCGTCTGGCCATCACTGCCGTCGCATAAGCTCAACATTATCGCGCACCATCTGCAGCTTCGCTTCGTCCACCACAATGCGGCGGAAGACGCTGTGGTCTGCGCTTCTGCGGCCATTGCTGCAGCGAAGTCTCTTGCCCTGCAGCATGTGAGGGATATCCCAGCAAAGATTGGAATGGTGGCGGGGCGTCTGCACGCCATGGGTTATGAGCCCTGCACGATGAGAAAACGCTGACCCCACGATCTTGTTACGCTGACGTGTCATCCTATCTCTTGTCTCAGACACGGAGGTAAAGGCGATGGCATCACAGAAACTTCGAGCGATCCTGGTTGCGGGACTGGCACTCTTTCCGCTGGGCGCATTGGCGCAGGTTGTAGGCAAGGTGGGTGTCGATTGGACCGGCAATGACATCGTGGTGGAAGCGATCGCCGATCCGGAGGTAAAGGGTGTGACCTGCCACATCACCTATTTCGAACGCGGCGTCATCGATCGGCTGAAGAACGGCAACTGGTTCGAGGACCCGTCCAACAACGCCATTTCCTGCAGCCAGACCGGGCCGGTGGAAGTGGGCGATATCGATCTGTCCAAGGGTGGCGAAGAGGTCTTCCGTCAAGGCATGTCGCTGGTGTGGAAGAAGATGGTGGTCAACCGGATTTACGACAAGGCGAACGATGCGCTGATCTATCTGGTCCACACGCGGGAGTTGACCGATGGCTCGGCCAAGATGGCGATTTCGACGGTGCCGCTCTATGGTCAGACCGTAACGTGGAAGAATGGCAAGCCATAACAGTCTATCCAATGATCGCGTTCGGTCGCCTGCAAATGGTAATTTCTGCGCTTCCGGTGCCCACGTACCGAAGTACGCTGCGTTCCGGTTCTCGAAATCACCCTTTTCGGCAGACCAACCACAATTCTTGAACAGACTGTAAGGACCGGTGCGTATAAAGGAAGTCGTCCAACGAAAAACGGCGGACCAAGGCCCGCCGCAATCTGAAATCCGAAATGCCGGACGTTATGCGGCTTCGCGCGACAATTCGTCGGCAATGACCGTGTCGAGGTTGAGGAAGCAGACCATGCTCTTTTCCAGCGCCACGATGCCGCGGCAGAAATTGCGCTGCTCTTCCGGGATGATTTCCGGGGCGGGCTGGAGGTCTTCGGAGCGGATGGTCATCATGTCGGAGACCTGTTCGACCAAGAGGCCGACCAGCTTGCCGCCGATATCGGTGACGATGATGGCGGAACGTTCGGACGGTTCGGTCATCTTCATGCCTAGGCGGCATGCCATGTCGATAACCGGGATTACCGCACCGCGAAGGTTGATCAGGCCGAGAACGTAAGGCGGTGTGTGTGGCATCGGGGTCACCGGCGCCCAACCGCGGATTTCGCGGATCGCCATGATGTCGATGCAGAATTCCTGATCGCCGAGATGGAAGGAAACGATTTCGAGGTATGCGCCGGATTGTTTGATGGCGTTCGACATGGTCGTTGCTTGTCCTGGCGGCTCTCTGGCGGGCCGTGTGCTGGGAAGGATGAATGCGGCGTCCAGTTGAAATCCGGTGACATCATGTCGTGCGCTTGCGCGGACCGCTGACGGGTAAGATGGCAAGAATCGTTTAAACTTTCACTAACACGTCCAATGACGGCCGGGCCTCCGGTTTTGTATCTCGCTTTGCTCTTGCAGTGCCACTGCGGTATACTCGCGTCATGAACGCGTTATTGTCCCATTCCGGAAAGTTGCTATTTGCGGCCATTGCCACGGCGGCGGTGCTTTACGTGTCCGTTGCCACCTTCGAGGGTTGGCTGCGGCACGGCACGGACATCTTTATTGCCTCGGTGCAGAACGGCATCGCTTGGTGCTTCTGACGGATCGCTTTCCCATCGTCACGTTGAGACAAAAGAGCGCGGGTGTGCTTTCTGGCTGTTCTTGATTTGCGCAACGTCAACGGCTTGGCTATCACACGGGTAGGGCGCTTGGCGCTGGTTATCGCATGGTGAGGAACAGCATGAAATCGATCCGTCTTGCGCTCTGGGGTGCGGTTGTTGTTCTCTTGGGCGTCATGGGGTGGTTGACGGTGGAGTTGACCAAGAGCCGTGAGCAAATGGTCGAGGAGGCCTATGGCGTCCCTTTCCAACTGGTTGCGCAGAACGGCCAGCCAATCACCGAGAAGGCGTTTCAAGGCAAGCCGACAGCGCTTTTCTTCGGCTTCACCCATTGCCCGGAAGTTTGCCCCACCACGCTGTTTGAGTTGAACGGCTGGATGGAGAAGGTCGATCCAGCAGGTGACAAGCTGCAAGCCTTTTTCGTGTCCGTCGATCCTGAGCGCGATACCCCGGAGGTGATGAACCAGTATGTCTCCAACGTCTCCAAGCGTATCACCGGCATTACCGGTGCACCGGACAAGATCGCCGAGACGCTGAAGGGCTATCGCATCTACGCCAAGAAAGTGCCGGTCGATGAGAAAGACCCGAACGGTGACTACACCATGGACCATACGGCCTCGGTGATCCTGCTTCGCCCGGACGGTTCTTTCGGCGGCACCATCGCTTACGGCGAAAATCCCGATGTCGCCGTTCTAAAGCTGCAAAATCTCGTCAAGTCCTGACGCTTCGCCCTAAAGAAACTCTTGTCGCTCCATTGGATTGCCGCGTGTTTTGTGGCAAAGGCTGACGCTTCAACCAGCTGAAGCGTGTGGCGATTGATGCGCACGTTTGAAGGCCTCGTTTCGTCGCATGTCATCATTGCAAGACCGCTGAACGGGATTGCGCAACATGCCTTAGGGAAAGCGTCTGTCGTGAGCGAAATCCGTCTCTATGTCACCACAACCGAAGTTCAGGCAGGTGACGTGCTTGATGTGATGTCGGAGGTCTTCGGCGAGGAAGATATTGCGATCGCGACCACCGAGGTCGATGAGAAGCGCGATATCTGGGAAGCATCGATCTACATGCTTTTCGAGCAGGAAGAAGAGATTACTGAGCGCTTTCAGACGCTGTTGAAATCTTCCTTTCCGCATCTTGCGATCGAGCGAGAAGTCATTCCCGATGTCGACTGGATCGCCAAGTCGCTTGAGGGCCTGAAGCCCGTGCGGGCAGGGCGCTTCCTGGTGCACGGTTCGCATGATCGCGACAAGGTTCGTCCAAACGATCTTGCCATCGAAATCGAGGCTGGTCAGGCTTTTGGTACCGGTCATCACGGCACCACGGCGGGTTGCCTGGAGATGATCGAAGAGGTGCTGCGTTCGCGCACCATTCGCAACGCACTCGATCTCGGCACGGGCAGCGGTGTTCTGGCAATCGCGACGGCAAAGATGCGCAAGGTGCCGGTGCTTGCCACCGATGTCGATCCCATCGCGACGCGGGTCGCCAAGGATAATGCGAAGCTGAACGGTATCGTCTCCGGTATTGCCTTCGAGACCGCGCCCGGCTTCCATTCGCATTCCTTCCGTCGGCATGGGCCATTCGATCTCATCATTGCCAATATTTTAGCGCGTCCACTGATCAAGATGGCACCGCAACTCGTGGCGCATCTGGCGCCCGGTGGCACCGTTATTCTGTCGGGTATTCTCAGCACCCAGCGCTGGAAGGTTCTGTCGGCCTATAATGGCATGAAGCTCAGCCACATCCGCACTATCTGGCGCAACGGCTGGGTCACGATCCATCTTCGTCGCGATGTCATCTGACGACATGAAAAAGGCGACGCTTGCGCGCCGCCTCTTCAATCGGTCCTGGCGACCGAATCCGCGAGCCTTGGGAGGAGAGGCTCGAGCGGATAAACGTATTCCTTGTTCAGGGAGCGGGGAGGACGCCCGCCCAAACGATCAGAATACGTAAGTGGATTTCGCCTTGCGACGCAGTTCTTCACGTGTGGTGCCAAACGCTGCGATCGTCGTGTCGTCCAGGTTCAGCATTGCGCTACTGACATAACGATCCGCCTGCCGCTGACGGGCTTCGACGACGCGTTCAAATGCGGTGCGAAAGATCGACTTCGACATGTGAAAAATCCTTGTTTTATAGGCTTTTGTTTGCCCTTTCGATGCTTTGAAATCTAAGACATTGCAGCGGCGAGCACCATAGCCGCATCGGCATCCGTGCTATGCGCCTGATGCATTTCTTGGTGCGTTATCTATCCATTTTTGGGCGGTGTGCCTAACTATTGAGCGGACAACATCGCAGTTTGCCAGATTAGCTTTCATCTGGACCTGCAAGACGCTGCCGGGCTATGGTCTCGTAAAATTGCCAAGACAATCCAGAAAGCATGCCATGTTTCAGTCCTTCGACAACAAGTCCACTCCGCAATTCGGCAAGGCCCGTGTGGAGGCGCTGCGCGCCACCTTCGACGCGCTCGGCATAGACGGGTTCCTTATTCCCCGCGCCGACGAATACCAGGGCGAATATGTGCCGGAATGTGCCGAGCGGATGGCATGGTTGACGGGTTTTACCGGTTCTGCGGGCATCGTCCTCGTGACGCGGTCGGAGGCCATCGTGTTTGTCGATGGGCGCTACACGACGCAGTTGACGTCGCAGGTAGATTCCGCCGTCTTTACCGGTGGCGATCTGGTCGGCGCTCCGCCGGCAAAATGGCTGGGCGAACATGCGCCGAACAGATTCCGCCTCGGTATCGATCCCTGGCTGCATACAAGCACGGAACTGTCGCGCCTTGAAAAGGCGCTGGCGGAGAAGGGCGGCTGCGTGGTGCTGTTGTCAGCAAACCCTCTCGATCCTCTCTGGGAAGGGCGTCCCGCAGAACCTCTCGAGCCGGTGACGATCCAGCCCGAAGCCTTTAGCGGAACGCCATCGCGTCAGAAGATCGATAAGGTTGCCGAGGATGTGACAGGCCGGAAGGCTGACGTCGTTCTGGTGACCGATCCCTCGTCGATCGCTTGGATCTTCAATATCCGTGGCAACGACGTGCCGCATACCCCTCATCCGCTGGCTCGCGCCATCATCCATGCTAACGGCAAAGCCGATCTGTTTCTGGATGAGCGCAAATTGAACGGTGAGGTCAAAGACTATCTCAACGGACTGGCGAAGCTTCACGCGCCAAATGAGATCGAAGCTGTTCTTGGTGGGCTTGCTGAAAAAGGCGCATGGATTCTCGTGGACGCCGATGTGGTGCCGGTGGCGCTGACGCGTCTCATCACGAACGCTGGCGGCACGGTCGTGGAGGCGACTGATCCTGTCAAGCTGCCGCGTGCCTGCAAGAACGAAGCGGAACTGGCTGGCTCCGCCGCTGCCCATATTCAGGATGGCGCGGCGATGGTGGAGTATCTCGCATGGCTCGACAGCCAGCAGCCCGGCAGCGTTACCGAAATCCAGGCGGTAAAGAAGCTGGAGCAGGCTCGGGCGCGTCTTGGCGAGGCGATGCAAAATCCGCTCAAGGATGTATCCTTCGATACGATTTCCGGCTCCGGCCCAAATGCCGCGATCATCCATTATCGTGTGACCACCGATAGCGACCGCCGCCTGCAAGACGGCGAGATGTTCCTCGTCGATTCCGGCGCGCAATATGTGAATGGCACCACGGATATCACTCGCACCATTGCCATTGGTAACGTGCCTGAGGAGCAGAAGCGCTTCTTCACGCTGGTTTTGAAGGGCGTGATTGCCATCAGCGACGCGAAGTTTCCAAAAGGAACGCGCGGTTGCGATCTCGATCCGCTGGCGCGCATCGCGCTTTGGAAGGCGGGGGCTGATTACGGCCACGGAACCGGCCACGGCGTTGGCTCTTATCTCTCGGTGCATGAAGGACCGCAGCGCATTTCGCGTGTGTCTCAGCAGGAATTTTTACCGGGCATGATCCTGTCCAACGAGCCGGGCTATTACCGCCCCGGCGCCTTCGGCATCCGCATCGAGAACCTCATCTATGTGCGCGAGGCTGAGGCAATCGAAGGCGGCGATCAGCCGATGCTGTCCTTCGAGACGCTGACATGGTGCCCGATCGACCGCCGGCTGATCCTTGTTTCACTGCTAACAGAGGACGAGCGAAACTGGCTGAACGACTATCACGCCACGACGCGGGAGAAGCTGATGCCGCTCATCAGCGACGAGAGCGTCAAGCAGTGGTTGGTGGCTGCAACGGAAACCTTGTAACTTAAGACTTAGGCGGCGTTTTCATCTCACGCGAGTTGGAAATGCCGCAACGCCACGACCAGCGCCCAGCCAGCAAACAGCATGATAAGGCCAGGGAAGCGCAGACCGACGATCAGCGCCACGATCATGCCGAGCTTCACGTCATATCCGCCTTCAAAGAAGGCGGGCGCGACGAGCGTCGTTAGGACCGCGACGGGTACGGCGTTCAACCCGGCCTCCACGCGCGGCGGAATGGATTTCAGCCGCGTCATCAGCACATAGCCGCCAACGCGGGTGAGGTAGGTCGCGACGGCCCCGGCAAAGATGATGATCAGGGTCTGAAGATGGAAGAAGTCGCTCATGGTGTCTGGACCTCGGGCTCTTCGCTCTTTGCGGGCGGCAGTATGACGGCGATGATGATGCCCGTCATCGCGCCGATGCTGACATGCCAGGGCGAGCCGACGAAGTGGAAGGACGCGATCGAGCCGACGGCGCTTGCCAGCATGACGGGATAGAAGCTGTTGCGCTTACGAAAACCCAGCACCATGCCCATGAAGTAGATTGGCAGCAGCACATCGAAGCCAAGCGCCTTTGGATCACCGACCAGATTGCCGAGCGAGGCGCCGAGGACGGTGGAGATCATCCACAGCACATAGACCACAAGTGCATAACCCATATAGAGCGAATAACGCACCTCGCCGTGAAGTTCTTTCTGCCGGACGGATTCGGCAAATTGCGGATCGACCAGAAAGAAGAAGCCGATGGCTTTGCGGGCAAAGGACCATTCCGGTACGATGCGAACCATGGCGGCGGAATAAAGCACGTGCCGGAAGTTGACGGCAAAGATCGATAACACCACGAGCCAGGCGGGCAGGTTCTGATTGAAAAGCTCGATACCGACGAGCTGACTGGCACCAGCGTAAATGATGCCGCTCATTAAAGTTGCTTCGTAAATCGTCATGCCATTGTCGATCGCAACGGCACCAAACAGTGCGCCAAACGGCAAAACGGCAAGAGCGACGGGAAGGCCAAGGCGGATGCCTGACCTGAAAGATGACTGGGTCATGGGGTAAGCCGGTCCTGTACCGGGGAACATCGGATGTCTGTTCTCCTACAGGCTGGGCTCTATTCGCACAAACAAAAATAAAGAATGGCTCGATTGATTTATTTGAAGCTCGATAGAGGCGCAGTCATACTGCCTTGAGTACGTCGGGAGGAACACGAGTTGGAACTGAAGATCGATAAGCAGCAGAAAGCGGGGTTGGCCAAGGCAGTCCAGGACTATCTGGTGAATGAACTGGATGTGGAGGTGAGCGGGCTGCAATGCGAAATGCTGCTGGACCACGTGGCGGAGGTCGTCGGTCCGGCTTTTTACAATCAAGGCCTGAGAGACGCACAAGCGGTGATCTCGCGCCGGATGGATGATGCTGCTGCCGATATCGATGTTTTGGAGCAGCCGCTGAACGGCCGCTGACGGATCAGGCTTTCAGGATATCGCTGCTGTTGACCACTGCAATGCCCTGGACGCGCATAGCCGCGATGGCAGTCTTGATACCTTCCGGATCTATCCCACGGCTGGCATCCTCGATGAAGCGGACTTTGACATCCGGCAGCATCTCTCGCGCATCAAGCGCGGAGGAACTGACACAGTAGTCCGTAGCAAGCCCGCAGATATCGAGCACGGTTACACCCTGGCGGCTAAGGTAGTCCGCTAGGCCAGTCGTCGCTGACTGGTCGTTATCGCGAAAAGCTGAATAGCTGTCGATTGCCGGGTTCTCACCCTTCTGCTGCACGTAATCGAATGCCTGAGTATTGAGGTCCGGATGGAAGTCCGCATCCGGGGTTTCCTGCACGCAATGATCCGGCCACATGACCTGCGGCTTGCCGGAAAGTTCGCCCATCTCGAAGGGCTGCCGGCCCGGGTGCTGGGACGCGAAGCTGCCATGATTGGCCGGATGCCAATCTTGTGACGCGACAATCAGATCGTAGCCGCCATTTTCGATCAGCGCGTTGGCGATCGGCACGATTTTGTCACCATCGGCAACGGGGAGATTGCCACCCGGGCAAAAGCCGTTCTGGATGTCGATCAGCAGCAGCGCCTTCATCTGTCATTCCCTTGCGTTTATCGCGGATGGCAAAGCTTAGAAGGTTTTGCTCGAAATGAAAACGACGCGATGACCGAGACCGCCATGATCGCCGCATTTTAGGCAAAGTCAAAAGATACAGGCTTCCTCCAGAAGAGGGGAGCCGAGTCAGCTTTATATGCGCTGCGTGGACAGCCCTGCTCTTCGGTTTCGACGCCCGACAATAATGAGGCGCGAACTTCGGATCTTACCTGCATGAACATAGCTCACGCTCAAGGGACAGCGTTTTCAGGGGACTCGTAAAGATTTTGGTTACCATAATTCGGCATGCTTCGAACCTGTTCGCTTCGAGGATGGTGCGATTCGCATCTGACGATCGAGGTCAACGCCAAGTCGCCGGCGATAAGCCGGTTTTGCGTAAACGGTTCGAGTAACGAGTATCATGGCGTCATCAGTCGTGACCTATCAGGGCGTGCCCGCGCGCGGTGCAGCCCATGCCAAAAAACGTGCCGGCCTTTCGTCAGGCGGCCTCTCCGCTCTGTTGGGCGGCGGAATCCTTGCCAGTGTCTGTGCTGTGGCGGCTTTTGCTTCGCTGCACGGGATGGCGCAGGCCTCTCATGGCACGGCTCGCTTCGACAAGATGCTGCTGGCTCAGGTGGATCGTGCTGTGGGCGAAACGTCCGATAACGTTCAGCCGACCATCCGCGTCCATAAGTTTTCGCGCCTTTCAGCCAACCCCCAGGGCCACCAGAAAATGACGCGTCTCGCGTCAGAGCATCAGCTGAACGCCAAGCTCTTTGCTGCGCGCTTCGGCACCGCAGCGGCTATCGATGCGCAAGGCCAGGCGACGGTGAAAGAACTGGACGCGCTTCGCCCGTCGGCGATCGTCGATTCGGCACTTGGTCGCGGATCTGAAACCGCGATGCTGGAAACGCAGGAGGCGAAGGAGCATCCAGCGTTCGCCGCCGCCCTCGGTCGTCCGCAGGAAAAGGCGGATGAGGAGATCGATCTCCTGCCAGAGACGGTCCCGTTACCGAATTTCCGCCCTGAGATTGCGAAAGCCTTCGAGGTCGAGCCGACACCACGTCCGGCCAATCCATCTGTCGTCGAGAAGGAAATCGCGGCCCAAGCAACTGTTCCAGCGCCTGCCAAGCCGCCGGTTCAGCAGCCTGCGACATCTACGATGGTGGCCTTTGCCCGTCCCGACAATCCGATGCGCGAAACGAAAATGGACGCCGTTCCATGGCCGGACCGCGGTAACGGCACTGCCATATATGATATTTCCGCAGGCGTTGTGCATCTTCCGAGTGGCGAGAAGCTCGAGGCTCATTCCGGTATCGGCAAGATGCGCGATAATCCCGATTTCGTGCATGTGAAGATGCGCGGCGCGACGCCACCGTCAAGCTATCGCCTGACGATGCGCGAATCGTTGTTCCACGGCGTGGAGGCCATTCGTTTGACACCGGAAAGCGGCGTCAATCCGCATGGGCGCAACGGTCTTCTGGCGCACACCTATATGTTGGCAAAGCGTGGCGAATCGAACGGCTGCGTTGTCTTCAAGGAATATCCGAAGTTCCTGGCAGCCTTCAAACGCGGCGAGGTCAAGCGCTTGATCGTGGTGCCGAAGCTGAACGGCCGTCCTTCGGCTGTTGCGGCCGGCGGTGGAAAAAGCGGCGGCAAGACATTGTTCGGCAGCCTGTTCGGCAAGGGCTGAGCCTGGCGACGCGGTTGATTTAACGCTGGCGTTGGGTCAGCACCATTCCGCCGAGAATGAAGACCACGCCGAGCGCAGTCGCCCAGATTTTCGGCGGCTGATCGCTGAAGAAATCCAGCACCACCCCTGATACCATCTGCCCGCTGATGACGAGAAGCGCCGTATTGACCGCGCCGATGCGCGCGATCAACCAACTGCCAGACGCGATGAAGACGACGCCGATCGGCCCGCCGATAAAGGCGTACCAGGGCGCATCACTGGCGCCGGGCGGCCACAAACCACCGATAGCGAGCCCCACCAGCGTCAGCACCATCAACCCGACGAAGTGATTCCAAAAGGATGCAGTCAGCGGCGATGTGGAGAGGCTGAGGCGGCCATTCACTTGGCGGCTTAGCGATACGAAGACACCACCGATGAAGGCCATTGCGATCCAAACGATCATGCCGCTCTCCCGACCAGGATGATGAGAGCGCTACCGCCAAGGATCAAGGCAATTGCTAGAATATCCTGCCCCTGTGGGCGACGCTTGGGAAAGCCGAACAGGCCCCAAAAATCTGCTGCAAGGCTGAAGATTACCTGCCCGGCCAGTCCAAGCGCAATTGTGCCGGAAAGTGCCAGAGGTGAATTCACCGCTGTGGAGGTCAGCATCACCAAAACAGCGCCTATCATCCCGCCCATGTAAGCCCAGAGCGGCGCTTTGGGTTTTGCCGGCTGTCCCGGTGCCGGTTTGCGGTAGAGCAGCCCCATGACGATGATGGCGGCAACCGTACCGGTGGCGTGCGCCGTCCAAGAGGAAAACAGCGCATTACCGTAATGGGCAAGCATCCCATTGAAATGCACCATGAGGGTCAAAAGGCCGCCGCTGGCGAAAGCGGCCGCCAAGTGAAGCGGGTTGGAACGTGTCGGCGTCATGGGAAACCTGGTCTTTGCGGGATGGTCCTGAAGAAGTCTTCCGGCTTTAGAACCTTACTGCGCAAAAATAAAACGAATTGCGCTGATGTCCCCGTCATTCGAAGTGACGGGAAGGTCGTTGCAAGGGAACAAAATCAGCGCGGCGATGTTGTCTGCGCATGAAGAAAACGACACGCAAACCACTGAGCCGGATGACGATGTTCGTCATCACCATCTTTATTATCGCCGTCATCGTCGCTGCGGTTTACTTGATTGGGTTCACGCCTGGCGAAACGAACGCGTGAGTCGTTGCGGTCTCATTGGCGATCAAGCTAAGCGGCGTGGAGGAGACTGGCGGAGTGTTCGGTCTCTTCTCGGCCGCCGCTTTGCGCGGAGCGCTTAGATTGCCCGCATAGCCCACCAGGAGCCTCGCTCCTCTGAACAGGAAGCGGGTCACCTCCAGATATGCGCGGAATGGCAGCACGGTAAAATAGCGCCAGCGGGGCAGCTTGTATGCGCGAGCCGTGCCCTGAATGGAACTCGTGTTGTCCGCATCCTGCGAGGCGCAAAGCGGGTAGATGAAGGCCGATTTCAGTCCGGCCAGATATTCCAGATCGTAGGCGATATCGTAGGCAAGCCGCATTGGTACCAGCTTTTCCGCAATCCACTTTGCCGCCTTGCGATTGACGATATAGGCGCCGGAGCCTTTTTCTCGCGTCAGCGCCACGCTCAATGAGCGGTCGCCTGTTAGTTTGCGAAAGGGGTATTTTCTGCCGTGGCTCACAGTTGATAGTCGTAGAATATCCCAATCATTGCGATGATCGATCGCGGCTTCTATCGACTCCATGAAATCCTGCTTGAAGACGACGTCATCCTCCAAGATCAGCGCGAAGTCCGCGTCACTGTTCAGCAGCCGACGTGCGCATTCGACGTGGCTCAAATAGCAGCCGATTTCAGGCGGACAGGTGCGGCGACCGTGCATCAGCTTGTAGGAGAGTTCGCTGAACTCCGGAATCGGAAATGTCAGCGCTCTGCCGTCGACCGCTTCGACACGCTCTGCCGTCAGCCCAATGGCCGAAAGTTTATCGAACATGGCGTGCTTCCGTTCCTGAGCATTGGCCATGTTGATGAGGTAAACTGCAAGTATTGAATTAGAATTTTCGAATATATGCAAGTTAACCTCGAGATGAGCGATCTGGCAAAACCAGTTGGTTATTGCCGAGAATCGATCCGAGGGAAATAGTCTAAGAGGTCACTTTGTGGAAAATACCAGGTGAAAATTTGGCGCCCTATGCGCCTTTTTTGGGCGTATAGGCACACTTTCCCATCTTCCAGCTGAAGCGGCGTCCTGATGCTATGGCATCAGGTCTTTTCAACGAAGCCGTCGAGCACGCGTTTTTGACCCGCCCGGTCAAAATCGATCGTCAACTTATTGCCTTCGACGGTCGCGACATTGCCGTTACCGAATTTGATGTGGAAGACACGGTCTCCGACAGCGAACTTCGATGGCGCGTCCGCTACGGATTTCGCCACCAGTTCTCCCTCGATAGTCCGGGCGCGGGGGCCACTTTCGCCGTAACCGATACGCTCCACTGCATGGCCTGACCGGCTGCCCCAATTGTCGCGCGTGGCGTCCGACCGGTTGGCCTGCGCTCGTTTCCAGCCGGGAGTGGCATAATTATTGGCAAAAGGTTCAGCCTTATCGAAGCGAGATTGTCCATAACCGCCGCGACCACCATAGCCACCGTAATTGCTTTCCGACGCGGTAACCTCGACATGGGATGGCGGCAGCTCATCAAGAAAGCGCGAGGGCAGGGTGGATTGCCACAGGCCGTGGATGCGCCTGTTGGAGACGAACCAGATGTGGCAGCGCCGCTTTGCGCGCGTAATGCCCACATAGGCGAGCCGACGCTCTTCCTCCAGACCAGAGCGGCCACCTTCATCGAGAGACCGCTGATGAGGGAAAAGGCCTTCTTCCCAACCGGGCAGGAAGACCGTTTCGAATTCCAGGCCCTTGGCGGAATGAAGCGTCATGATCGAGACGGCATCAAGCTCTTCATTCTGCTCGGCATCCATGACGAGCGCGACGTGCTCCAGGAAGCCGCGCATGCTCTCGAAGGACTCCATCGAGCGGATGAGTTCTTTCAAGTTTTCCAGGCGTCCTGGCGCTTCCGCCGTTTTATCCGCCTGCCACATGGCAGTGTAGCCGCTTTCATCAAGGATCTGCTCGGCCAGAACAGTGTGCTCCGTGTTCTCCAGCAACCCCTGCCAACGGCGAAAATCCTGCACCACATCAAAGAGTGCCTTGCGCGCCTTCGGCTTCAACTCATCCGTTTCGATAATATCGGCGGCCGCGGCCAGCATTGGAATATTACGGGCGCGAGCATAGTCATGCAGCGTCCGGATCGTTGTATCGCCAAGGCCGCGCTTGGGCGTATTCACGATGCGCTCGAAAGCAAGATCGTCGGCCGGTTGGCAGACGAGGCGGAAATAGGCCATGGCATCGCGAATTTCCATGCGCTCATAGAAGCGCGGGCCGCCAATGACGCGATAGTTCAGACCGAGTGTGACGAAACGGTCTTCGAATTCGCGCATCTGGAACGAGGCACGAACCAGGATCGCCATGTCGTTGAGATTGTGCTTGGTGTTGCGCTGAAGCGCTTCGATCTCTTCGCCAACAGCACGGGCTTCCTCTTCAGAATCCCACGCCGCGTGGACCACGACCTTTTCGTCGTTGGGATCGATGCGGTCGGTAAACAGCGTCTTGCCGAGACGGCCCTCGTTATGGGCGATCAAATGACCGGCAGCGCCGAGGATGTGCTCGGTGGAGCGATAGTTGCGCTCAAGTTTGATCACTTTGGCGCCGGGAAAATCCTTATCGAAGCGCAGGATATTGTCCACCTCTGCGCCGCGCCAGCCATAGATGGACTGGTCGTCGTCGCCGACGCAGCAGACGTTCTGAGTTTCGCCCTTCGCGCGCTGCGCCAAAAGCCGCAGCCACATATATTGGGCGGTGTTGGTATCCTGATACTCGTCGACGAGGATATAGCGGAACCGCTGGTGATACTCTTTTAGAATGTCTGCATGGCGGCGGAAGATAGTGATGGGGTGAAGCAGGAGATCACCGAAGTCGCAGGCGTTCAGGTTTCTCAATCTCTCCTGGTAGGCGGTGTAAAGATCGCGGCCCTTGCCGTTGGCGAAAGCCCGGCTGTCACCTTCCGGAATATCCGGCGGCGTCAGCCCCTTATTCTTCCAATTGTCGATCATGCCGGCGAACTGTTTGGCGGGCCAACGCTTGTCATCGAGCCCTTCGGCCTGGATCAACTGCTTGATGAGCCGCACGACATCGTCTGTATCGAGAATGGTGAAGTTGGATTTCAACCCCACAAGCTCTGCATGTTTGCGCAGAAGCTTCACGCCAATGGAGTGGAAGGTGCCGAGCCACGGCATGCCTTCAACCGCGCCGCCGACGAGAACGCCAATACGCTCTTTCATTTCGCGGGCGGCCTTGTTGGTAAAGGTCACGGCAAGGATCTGGCTCGGATAGGCTTTGTTGGTCGCGAGAATATGGGCGATGCGTGTGGTCAGCACACGGGTCTTGCCGGTGCCTGCACCTGCCAGAACCAGAACCGGACCGTCCACCGTTTCAACGGCCTCCTGCTGCTCAGGATTAAGACCGGAGAGATAATCGGGCGTACCACGTGCCTGGTCGCGCGCTGCCATGGCGCGGGCCGCAATGCCCAGACCGCCTGCGGCTGGAGCTGCGTTTGGGGCCGGACGGCGCGGCTCTTTTGGTTCTTCCTCGAAGAACGGCATATCGTCGAAACTATTGCTCATGCGGCTCAATGTAGTGATTCGGGATGTAAACGCTAGAAGATCGTTCTGCTTTTATTCCCGGTATTGGCGTCGAACACGACGAATAGAAGGCAAAACCACGGTTTGAAGGGGGCGTGCGACATGGCCGGATGGGCATGTCTGATGTGGTATGGAGGATGGCTTAGGGAGCGAATTACAACCCAAGATAAAGTATAGCGGTTGTTTTTCGAGGTGTTTCCGTAAAATTTTCGCGAATTACAATTCCGTAAGAAACGGAATCTTGCGTTGCGTTGTTAAGCACCAGCAAAGATACTGCGCCAAATCATTCGCCTGTCCGCGCTGCGGCAGGGCTGCGTTCGCGGATGGATCATACGGAGAATTGCATGCGGGTTTGGAAGCAGGTTGGTGTCAGTCTGGCGGTTGTCGGGGCTGGGTTCTTCATGTGGGCGTTCAATTCGTCCACCGGGCAGAACCTGCTGGCGAAAGCTGGACTCGTCACGAGCGCAGAGCCTGCTGCGAAGGAGGCCGCCAACGGCCCATCCAGACCTACAGGGCAAGGTGGCGGGGCTGGGCGCAACAATTCGACACTCGTCATCACAGCTCCTGCCAAAACCGGAACGGTGAACGATCGCCTCAATGCCATCGGTAACGGCGAGGCGATTCAGACTGTCGTTGTAACACCTCAAGCGTCAGGCTTGATTTCCGAAATTCTCGTGTCGTCGGGGCAGAAGGTGAAGAAGGGCGATGTGCTTGCAAAGCTCGATGATGACGAGCAGGTGATCGAGCGCGACAAGGCGCAGGTCGCGCTGAAGAGCGCTGTCGAGAAGTCAACCTCCTACAGAAATCTCAGATCGGTGGCGCGTCTTGATGTTCTCGATGCGCAGATTGCCGAGGAATCTGCCAAGCTTGCGGTCAGCACCGCCGAGCTCAACCTGAAGCGTCGTGACATCGTTGCGCCGATCGATGGGATTGCCGGCATCGTCGCCATCAATGTCGGCGACAATGCCACGACGCAGACGAGCATCGTCAGCCTCGACGATCGTTCGAAAATTCTCGTCAATTTCTGGGCTCCAGAACGGTTTGCCACCGCGATCAAGGTCGGCATGCCGGTGGAGGCAACTTCGATCGCACGCCCGGGCGAGACTTTCACAGGCAAGGTGGAAGCGATCGACAATCGCGTTGACGAGGCAAGCCGCACCGTCCGTGTGCGCGCCGTCTTCGATAATGCCAAGGACGAGTTGCGTGCCGGCATGTCGTTCAGCGTCACGATGAAGTTCGAAGGCGAGACCTACCCATCGGTCGATCCGCTAGCGGTGCAATGGGACGCCGATGGTTCTTATGTGTGGCGCGTGAAGGACAACAAATCGAACAAGGTCCGCGTTCAGGTGGTGCAGCGCAATCCCGATGCGGTTCTGGTAAAAGCCGAGCTATCGCCCAACGACCTCCTCGTAACGGAGGGTTTGCAGCGCGTGCGTGAGGGCGGCGCCGTGCGCGTCGGCAATGAACCGAAAGCACCGGAGGTCGCTAGCCAATGAGCGGTTCATCAACCGGACAGACACCGCCTGCTGGGCAGGACTCGAAGCTTGCTTTCACCGCGCTCTTCGTAAGGCGGCCGATCCTTGCAGCGGTGATCAATACGCTGCTGGTGGTCGCGGGTCTTGCGGCATTGGTGGGCGTGGAAGTGCGCGAACTGCCGGACGTGGACCGTCCGGTTATCTCTGTGCGCACGACCTATGACGGCGCATCTCCGCAGACCATCGACCAGGAAGTAACGCAGACGATCGAAGGTGCTGTTGCCCGCGTCAGTGGGGTCAAGTCCATTTCGTCCGCCTCTCAGTTTGGCACCAGCCGTGTGACTTTGGAATTCGGCGACAATATCGATCTTGCTGTTGCTGCCAATGATGTGCGCGACGCGATTGGGCGCGTCACCAACCAGATGCCGGAAGACGCCGATGAACCGCAGATCATAAAGGCGGATTCCGACAGCCAGCCGATCATGCGTCTTGCCGTCACATCCACCACGCTCAGCATGGAAGATCTCACCAAGCTCGTTGATGATGAGATCGTTGACCGTCTGGCTGCCGTCGACGGCGTTGCCGATGTCGAGCTTTACGGCGACCAGGAAAAGGTCTTCCGTATCGATCTGGATCAGGCGGCCCTTGCAAGCCGCGGTCTGACCGTGACCGATGTCTCGAATGCGCTGGCGACTGCGGCCCTCGACGTGCCGGCTGGCTCATTGAAGAGCACCACGCAGGACATCGTCGTTCGTGCGACCGCCAACTTGACCACGCCTGCCGAATTCGAAAATCTGCTGATCAAGGACAAGGTGCGTCTTCGCGATGTGGCGAGCGTGCAGCTTGGTGCCGATGACGAGAGTACGTCATTGAGGTCCAACGGTGTTCAAGGTGTGGGCCTTGGCGTCATCCGCCAGGCGCAGTCCAACACGTTGAACATTTCGACCGGGGTGAAGGCGGCCGTTGATGCGATGACGCCGAACCTGCCGGAAGGCACACGAATCGTCGTCACAAGCGATGATGCGGTGTTTATCGAAGGCGCGCTTCATGAGGTGGAACTGGCGCTGGGTCTCTCCGCGCTGATCGTGGTCGTCGTTCTGTACCTCTTCCTGAGGGACTGGCGGGCCACGCTTATTCCAGCCATTACGATGCCCGTCGCGCTGATCGGCACCTTGGTCGCCATCTTCATGGTCGGCTTCTCCATCAACATCCTCACTCTGCTTGCCATCGTGCTGGCGACGGGTCTTGTGGTGGACGATGCGATCGTGGTGTTGGAAAACATCGTGCGCCGACGGGCGGAAGGCATGGGACCGCGTGCCGCGGCCGTGCTCGGCACCCAGGAGGTCTTCTTTGCTGTTCTCGCCACCACGGCGACGCTGGCAGCGGTTTTCATTCCGCTCTCCTTCCTGCCTGGCCAGCTGGGCGGGTTGTTCCGCGAGTTCGGCTTCGTGCTTGCCTTCGCCGTCGGCCTGTCTTCGATCGTGGCTCTGACGCTTTGTCCGATGCTGGCATCGCGCATGCTCAAGAAAACCGTCGAGCATAACACTGGCCCGCTTGCATGGTTCGGCAATCTCTTTGCCAGCACCTACAAGAGCACTCTGTCGAGCTGCCTGAATAATCCCCTGATCGTCATCGTCGTGTCGCTTGGCTTCGCTGGTCTGTCCTGGGTGGCATTCGGTATGGTCCAGAACGAGTTGACGCCGCGCGAGGACCGCTCGTCCATCTTCATGCGCGTCACGGCGCCTCAGGGCGTCAGCCTCGAATATACCCGCGACCAGTTGCAGCGGATCGAGGAGAATCTTGCGCCTCTGCGTGAGAGTGGCGAGATCCGCAACATCTATTCAATTACCGGCATGAATGGTGCGACAAACTCAGGCTTCATGGTGCTAACGCTGGCGCCTTGGGCGGACCGCGACCGGACGCAGAACCAGATTGCACAGGATATCAATGCTGCCGCGCAAAAGGTGCCGGCGCTGCGCGGCACGGCGCAGCAGCCGAACAGCTTGCGTATTCGTGGTGCTGGCAACGGCTTGAGCATGGCGATGGTAGGCTCCAACTATCCGGCGCTGACGGAATCCACGCAGAAGCTGCTGCTTGCCATGGAAGAAACCGGCATGTTCGACACGCCGCGTTTCGACAATGAACCCAATCAGGCGCAGCTTTCGGTGTCTATCGACCGAGAACGAGCCTCCGATCTCGGGATCGATATCACAGGCCTGTCGCGTGCGATGCAGTCGCTCCTGGAAGGCCGTTCCATCGTCGACGTCTTCGTCAATGGTGACGCCATTCCGGTTCGTCTTCTGGCTTCCACCCGACCGATCAATGATCCGACGGACCTCGAGAACGTCTTCCTCAAGACCGATGACGGCAAGATCGTGCCTATGTCGGTGATTGCGACGATGAAGGAAAATGCCGTCGCGCCGCAGTTGAACCGCGAGCAGCAACTGCCATCGGTCGGCTTCTCTGCCAATCTCCGCGAAGGCGTTTCGCTGGGTGAAGCGGTCGCCAAGGTCAACGAACTGGCAGGACAGATCATGCCATCCGGCGCGCGTCTGATCCCGCTTGGCGAAGCCGCCACACTCCAGGAAAATTCAAGCGGCATGCTGCTGACCTTCGGTTTTGCCATTGCGATCATCTTCCTGGTGCTGGCAGCGCAGTTCGAAAGCGTTCTGAGTTCGCTGATCATCATGACGACAGTACCGCTTGGTCTTGCCTGCGCCGTAATTGCGCTGCTCGTGACCGGATCGAGCCTCAACGTCTATAGCCAGATCGGTCTCGTGCTTCTGGTGGGCGTCATGGCGAAAAACGGTATTCTGATCGTGGAATTTGCCAACCACCTGCGCGATCAGGGCGCAAGTGTGCGAGAAGCCATCGAGAAGGCGTGCAGCATTCGCCTGCGACCCGTGATGATGACGATGATCGCTACCATTCTTGGCGGCGTGCCGTTGGTGCTGGCGCAGGGTGCTGGTGCCGAAGCTCGTATCGCGCTTGGCTGGGTGATCGTCGGCGGTCTGGGTTTTGCGACGCTGGTGACACTCTACATCACGCCGGTTTCGTATCTGCTCATCGCACGTTTTGCCAAACCGCAGGCGGACGAGGAAATACGTCTGCACCGCGAGTTGGAAACGGCGATCCGCCGCCGGGCGATCGAGGAGGACAAGCCGCTCCTCGCCGCCGAATAATTCGGCGTCCGACACCTTGTCGAGGTAAATCCCGCGCTGGACAAAGTGAGAGCCTTGTCACATACCACGCCATGGCCCGCGCGTGACGCGGGCCGAGTTTGCAGCGTGGTGGAGCATGTCATGGCTTTGAAAGATGTCGTATCGGGAACACGAAACGAGGCTGGCATCGCCACTGTTCTGACGATGCTGAAGCGCGATCTCGGAGACAAATTCCAGACGGGACAGTCTTTTCGCGAGCAGCACTCGCACACTACGACTTACTTGACGACGCAGCTTCCCGATGGCGTTGCCTTCGTCGAGAACGCCGATGATGTAAAGACGGTCGTCAAGGCCTGCGCGGAGCATAAGGTACCGGTCATTCCCTTCGGCACGGGTTCTTCGCTCGAAGGACAGGTGAACGCGCCGTCAGGCGGGATCTCTATCGATTTCAGCAGGATGAATCGCATCATCGAGGTCAATGCCGAGGATCTGGACGTGACGGTGGAGCCCGGCGTCAATCGTGAGCAGCTCAACACCTATCTGCGCGACACCGGCCTGTTCTTTCCGATAGACCCCGGCGCCAATGCCTCGATTGGCGGCATGGCCTCCACGCGCGCATCCGGCACAAATGCGGTTCGCTATGGTACGATGAAGGACAATGTTCTGGCCGTGACGGCAGTGACGGCCAATGGTGAGGAAATCCGAACAGGCCGGCGCGCCAGAAAATCCTCTGCGGGTTACGATCTGACGCGGCTTTTCGTTGGTGCGGAAGGAACGCTTGGCGTCCTCACCTCCGTTACGCTTCGGCTTCAGGGTATCCCTGAAAAGATCGCCGGTGGTGTCTGCACTTTCGACACGATAAAGGCCGCTTGCGATGCGGTGATCATGACGATCCAGATCGGCATTCCGGTGGCCCGTATCGAACTGCTGGACGAAGTCCAGATCCGTGCCTGCAACGCCTATTCGGGCCTTGGCTATGAAGAGAAGCCGACACTCTTTGTCGAGTTTCACGGGACGGAGGAAACAACCGCGATGCAGTCGCAGCAATTTGCCGAAATCGTTGCGGAATTCGGCAGCGCTGATTTCAAATGGACCGGCGATGCGCAGGAGCGCAACAAGCTTTGGAAGGCGCGCCATGATGCCTATTGGGCATCGCGGGCGCTCGCGCCGCATCTCGACGGCCTTTCGACCGATGTCTGCGTGCCGATCTCCCGCCTGGCCGACTGCGTGGTGGAAACCCAGCGTGACATCCAGAAAAACGACATGCTGGCACCGATCGTCGGACACGCTGGCGATGGCAATTTCCACGTTCTCGTGCTCTTCGACGGCAAGAACGCCGACAGTGTTGCGAAGACGGAAGCCTTCGTCGCGCGTCTCAATCGTCGTGCACTTTCCATGGACGGCACCTGCACCGGTGAGCATGGCGTAGGGCAGGGGAAGATGAGTTTTCTGGAAGAAGAGGCGGGTCCCGCACTGGATACGATGCGCGCCATCAAGCGGTCTCTTGATCCAGATAATATTTTCAATCCGGGCAAGCTCTTTCGCCTTTGATCTGGTTAGACGGCAAAAGCTTTCAACCAAATGATGCTTGCCCTAGGGCGAAAAACCGCTAGTTTTCAGCGGTGATTATGGGAGACGACGGGTCGTGCTCGGACGCATACTGGTTTTTCTGGGCGGACTGCTGGTCGTAGCGCTATTTGCAGCGCTTTTGATTCCCTATTTTATCGACTGGACCGACTTCCGCCGAGACTTCGAGGATCAGGCAAGCCGCATTCTCGGCAAGAAGGTCGTGGTCCATGGACCGGTCGAAGCCCGGCTTCTGCCATTCCCGTCTGTCACATTGCATGATGTGCGGGCAGGCACCGATGCCGATGGCTCGCCGCTCATCCAGGTCGCGCGTTTCTCCATGGATGCCGAACTCGCGCCATTTTTGTCTGGAGAAGCGCGCATCTTCGACATGCGCATCGAAGAGCCGAAGGCTAAGATTCGACTGCTGAAGGACGGCACGCTCGACTGGATGCGGGGTGGTCGCGCCGAAATTCCGGCCCGCACCGTGGTGCTCGAAAGCGTCAACATCGAAGACGGGCAGATCGAGTTCATCGATGAGCAGTCCGGGCGCAATCGAACCATCACCGCGCTGAATGCTGCGATGTCGGCCAAATCGCTTGCCGGTCCCTGGCGTGCGGACGGGCGTGCGGCGATCGACGGTCATGCCGGCTCTTTCTCGCTGACCAGCGGCGAGCCGGACCCGACGGTCGGTCGCATGGGCTTGCGCCTTCGCATGCAGCCGGACGAATATCCCGTCGAGATTGATCTGGATGGCGGCATTGGCGCCACGGCTGGCCGTCCGGTGTATAGCGGCTCCTTCGCCTTCAATTTTCGCCGGGACGACAATCAGCAGCAAAAGGGACAGCAGAAGCAGGATCAATCGATCTTTTCTGCGCCCCGCACGCGTGGCAGTTTCGAACTGACCAATGGCCGCGTTCGCATTCCGAGCTACCGTATGGAACTGGGTGCGGTTGATAACCCCTATATCGTCACCGGTGAAGCGACGCTTGATACGGGTGCCGCACCGGAATTTTTGCTGACCGCCGATGGGCAGCAGATTGATTTCAACCGCTTCACGCCGGTACCGACACCGTCCAGCGGCAAGACCTCGCGCGTGCCGACCGTCTCAGTGCGCCAGCGCATCGAAGCTTTTGCCGATCTGATTGCCCGCATTCCGGTGCCGCAGGTGCCGGGCAAGGCCAGCATCAGTCTGCCCGCGCTCGTTTCGGATGACACGACTATTCGTGATATTCGTCTCGACGTGCGGCCGGACGGGGCAGGCTGGCAGGTGGTCAACGCCGTTGCCGTGCTGCCCGGACGCACGCAATTCGAAGCGAAAGGATCGCTGACGCTCACCGACGGGCCAGCCTTCAATGGCGATCTTCTGGTGGCCTCCAACCAGCCGTCGGGTCTTGCCAACTGGCTGACGGGCAGCGTCGATCCGGCCATTCGCCAGCTCAATGCTGCTGGCTTCTCATCCAAGGTGTCGCTAACGACCAAGGCGCAACGCTTCGACAACCTCGAGCTTGCCATCGGTCAGGCTTCGTTGCGCGGCAGCCTGCTGCGTCAGGCTTTGGACAAGGGATCGAGTATCGATATCGACCTCGCAGGGAACGAGATCGATATCGATGCTCTCAAGGCGCTTGGCAGTCTGGTACTCGGCGATCAGAACGGCACATCCGTTTTCGATCATCGCATCAATGCCAAATTCAAGGCTGACAGGTTCAATATGGCGGGCGTAACCGCCAACAAGGTGGAGACGGCCTTCACTGTCTCTCAAGGCGTTCTCTCACTTGAGACGATGACGGCCGGCGATATTGCCGGTGCCGAGGTTCACGCCAAGGGAGAGCTACAGGGCACGCTGCTGAAATACGGCGGCAAGGGAACGATCAATCTGCGTGCGGCAGACATGCAGCCGGTGCTTGAGTTGATCCGCCAGAAGCTGCCGCACCATCCGCTGCTCGATCGTCTCGTAAAAAGCGCCCCCTGGTACGCCAATTCGGATGTCACCGTCGATCTCTCCGTCGATAGCAACAGCGGTGGGGCGAATGCAGCGGTTTCGGGTACCATCAATGGCAGCCGTCTCTCGGCGGTTGCAAAATTGCCGGACTTCTTCTCGATCACCGATGATACGGCGCTGACACTGGAAGCGGTTCTCAAGAACCAGTCCACCGCAATTCTCTTCGGCCAGGCTGGGCTCGATCCGCTGCCGTTCGATGCGGATGGCGAAGGTCTGCTTTCGGTCAAGCTGAATGGCAGCCTAGGCTCGGCAATGCAGACGGATTTCCGCTTCTCGACTGAGCGCACCCACTTCAGCGCCGGTGGCAGCTTTTCTCTTGCGCCTGAGACCTTTGGCGAAGGAAGTGCCGATCTTGCGCTCGAAAGTGCGGATATCGAACCCTATCTCATCATGAACGCCGTTGGCCTTCCGCAGCTTGGTGGCGGCATGTCGACCAAGGTCAACGCCAAGCTTTCTGTCGATAAGGAAAAGGCCACCTTTGCCAATCTCAACGGCCAGGTAGGCGGCAACGCCTTTTCCGGTAATGTCGCAGTATCGCGTGCCGCGCCCTACAAGTTGACGGGTGACGTTTCTCTCGCGAGCGTGGACATGGCTTGGCTTGGTGATGCCATGTACGGCCCGGTGATCGATCCGGAAAATGGCGGATTGAATGCCAAGCCGGTGGCACTTCCATCCTTCCCGAAGATCGAAGCCGCACTTTCCGTCAAGACAGCGAAATTCGAGGCGGGACCTTTTGGTACCGTCACCGGATCATCGTTCGCACTGACGCATGGAAACGGCACGCTGTCGCTCGACGATGTTGCCGGCGACTGGATGGGCGGCAAACTGTCCGGCAGAATGGCGATGGCGACGGGCGAAGGGGCCGGAATCTTCCGCACCAAGCTTTCGATTTCCGGCGCCAATCCGGAAGGCATCATCTGGAAGAGCGGCAACAGCCCGGTGGCCACCGGTCGCTTTGGCGCTGAGCTGACGGCGGAAGCAACCGGTAAGAGCGTTCGCGAATTGCTGACGTCCGCCAGTGGCTCGGGTGAAATTCGCACCAATGATCTGGTCCTGCGCGGGATCAATCCCAATGCCTTCCAGCCTTGGCTTCAAGCGGCCGCGGGCCTTCAGGGCAATATCGACGCGGCGAAAGTTCGCCCGCTGGTGGATCAGCAACTGTGGCAGGGAGATGTGTCGCTCGGCCAAATCTCGATGCCGTTCACTATCGGCGATGGCAGCCTGCATATGCAGAACGTCACGGCATCCACGGATCAGCTCTCCCTCAAAGGTGATCTGTCGCTCAACATTGCAGATGAAACGCTCACCGGTGGTGTCGAGCTCGATTATAAGCCGGGCACCGAGGAGCTCGCCGGCGCTACACCGTCCATCCGGCTGAACTATGTCGGCCCTCTGGCGCAGCCAGCCTTGACGACGGATGTCTCGGGGCTGACAGGCTATCTTTCCCTGCGCGCTTTCGAGAAGGAGCGCCGCCGGGTCGAAGCGCTGCAGGCTAGCGTTCTGGAAAAGCAGCGACTGAGGCGCGAGGTCGCGCTTTATCGATTCCAGGCGGCAGAGCGGCAGGCTGCAAAGGAGCGTGCAGAGGCAGAAGAACGAGCAAGGCAGGCGGAAGAGGAGCGTTTGCGGGCTCTGGCACAGGAGCGCCTGCAGGCCGAGAAGGAGCAGCAGGAACGTTTGCAGCGGGAACAGCAGACACCTGAGGCCACACCGACCCTAAAAGTTCCACCGACGCAGGATGTGATCAGGCAATTCTCCAACCCCTCGAACGATTCTCCGCCGTAAGGCGACCAATCGTTGCTAACTTGGCGGGTGGGCGAAGGCGATCGATCCGCTACTTCTGGCTTTTCATCCAGGTCAGCACATAGACCCTCAGGGCAGAGGACAGGTTGCTGCTTTCCGATCTGTTATCGTCTATCTCCGCCAACAGGGACGCGAAGCTCATTTTGCGCTTTTCCGCTATGGCGCGAAGTTCGTCCCAGAACGCATCCTCTAGTGAGATGCTCGTGCGGTGACCATGAAGAGTCGTGGAGTGCTTGCGTATCAAGGTCGCTGCTTTCCAAGCCGATTCAAGAGGGTGCCAATCTGATTCATTCGGTGCCTGCAAGTCCATGATATGTCTAGGACCTTGCGTTCGATAACGCTGTTATATCCGCTCGGTTCCACCACTTCTTTCCAAGGTTTAGCGATATCGAAAGAGAGGCCGAAAAAGGTCGGTTACAGGTGCCGCCGCTAGCGAGTGTCTGTATTGGAGGCACATCCGAAATTCAGTGGGAATGTTCAGTCCTTGCGCGCCGCTAAAGCCCAAGGGCATACCAAAGCGGCTGCAGTCACGCGGCAGGCGGCAAACGCGGTCCACGATCGAGGTGTCGAGTGGGAAGTTCTAGATCGGAACTGGGCAGAGGCAGTTGAGTGGAAGTAGCTGGGAGAAGGGCTGGGGCAAGTCACCTCGGCAAGTTCTCAAGCATGTCGCGCAAAACTGTGCAGCGGTCTTACATCAGCGACATGCGGCACAAGAAGGAACTAAGGCGTAGGGAGCGAATCTGAAGGACAGCGACAGGCCTTAGTCCGACTTGTCGTCCTGACGATCAAGCCTGCCCTGATCCAGTCGACGCTTAGCCTTGTCGTTCAAGGCTGCCGTCAGAGACTTTTCGGATTTCGTTCTGCCGAAAGACAGGCGGTTTTGCTCCGCCTGTTTGTCCTTGTCGGAGCGCGCCTTCTGCTTGCGGAACTGGCGCAGGTTCACGACATCGCCCGTCATGATGCAATCCCCGTGTTCAGTATAGCGTAGACGACAGAGCCGACCGCCTTACTTGTTCTTGCGGAACGCATCCAGCGATACGACCGAGCCGGCCTTCTTTTCCTCGTCCGTCTTCTTCTCGTCAGAAGGCTGAACCTTGCCTTCAGCGGGTGCAGGATAGGCGGTAATTTCCGCTTCCTGAACCTCTTCTTCTTCGGCCAGAGGCACGTCGAATTCGAGTTCGAAGTTGACCGACGGATCATAGAATCCACGGATGGCGTTGAATGGGATGACCAGCTTTTCAGGCGTGTCGGAGAAAGACAGGCCGATCTCGAAAAGGGTCTCGGTGACCTTCAGGTCCCAGAACTGGTGTTGAATGACGATCGTCATCTGTTCTGCGTACTTCGCCTTGAGGTGCTGTGAAATCCGCACACCCGGCGCGCCCGTCAGGAACGTGATGAAGAAGTGGTGATCGCCCGGAAGCCGGCCGGTGGCCGCAACCTCGCTCAGAACCTTGCGGATAACGCCGCGAAGGGCATCCTGTGCGAGAATGTCGTAACGGATATGATCCTGCCCCATACGGTCCTGTCTTTCCTTATTCGAACGTCTTTTACCTAAGTATACGCAATGTCTTAATGCGCAGCAATGAAAAAGCCTTTGCCGCTTCCAGCATGTTCTACCCATCAACCGCGGCAAATATATGCGCAATGACGAGGAGCCGAAAGCGAGTCAGACGCACCCTATAACGAATTTCAAAAGAGGAGAGAAGGTGGAGGTTTCTGTTGCCAGGTACCTCCGAACCCCGCCTTACGGGGCTAACCGTAAGGACTTAGAGCGGAATTCCCGCACCGCCATTAGGCAGCGAGAGCGTATTCCTTAGCGTTGTTGTCATTTGCAACTACACTTGTGACCCGATAACGGCGGTATCATGCCGAGCAAAAGTTCGATCTTTACGCCCTTGTCGATCCTATTTCGCCCCCATCAAAAGCCGGCCTTATCACAAGAAGCCGCCGGTTTTTGGTGGAGGCGCCGGGTACCGCCCCCGGGTCCAATAGGTTTATTCCATCGACCGTTTATCGCCATAGCCGGATTTGCATCCGGCAAGGGTGATATAGGCATTTCTACGCGCTTAGAAAAGAGGGCTTGTGACATTTCGATAAAGGAATGAACGACGTTCGGTTGGACGAGATTCTTGACGCGGTTGCAGGGTTGGAACATCTTCTTCTTGAAGTGGCCGTGGACACGATCCGGCCGCTTAACATGGAGGATAAGGACATGACGGACTATCTTGCAGATGTGAAGACGTACGATCCCAATGCCGATGAAGCCGTGGTCAATAAGATCGTCAAATATTTGGGCATTGCGCTTCGCAATCGTGACTCGGCGCTCGTGTCGTCGTCTGACCCAGAGGAGCTTGCGAGAGTGAAGAGCGGATGGTGCGCCAAGAAGCTCGGCGTGGATGGCGCTGACGCTGATGCGGCGATTGCCGCGACAGCGAAGGAGATGGCGGCCGACCGCACGAAATCCCGTGTGACTTTCTACTACCTCGTAGCCAAGCATCTCGGGAAGCTGGAGACGGTCTAAGCAAAAGTTTTGGAGAACCAAGTCCATCGATTGGTTCCGCTGCCGGGAAGGGGTATAACACAGACCTCTTAGAGACTCGGTGGCGGAACGACATGAAGCAATATCTCGATCTTCTCAAGCATGTGATGGAAACGGGCAGCGATCGCGGCGATCGCACCGGTACGGGCACGCGCTCCGTCTTCGGCTACCAGATGCGTTTCGACCTGTCCGAAGGCTTCCCGGTGCTGACCACCAAGAAGCTTCATCTGCGCTCGATCATCCATGAGTTGCTGTGGTTTTTGAAGGGCGATACGAACATCGCCTATCTCAAGGAAAACGGCGTTACTATTTGGGACGAGTGGGCCGATGAGAAGGGCGATCTCGGGCCTGTTTATGGCGCGCAGTGGCGCTCCTGGCCCGCACCGGATGGGCGGCACATCGACCAGATCCAACTTCTCATTGAAGGGCTGAAGACCAACCCCAATTCGCGCCGTCACATCGTTTCGGCGTGGAACCCGGCGCTGGTGGACGAGATGGCGCTTCCGCCCTGCCACTGCCTGTTCCAGTTCTATGTGTCGGATGGCAAGCTCTCCTGCCAGCTTTACCAGCGATCCGCCGATATCTTCCTCGGCGTACCCTTCAACATAGCTTCTTACGCCTTGCTGACGCTCATGGTGGCGCAGGTCACCGGTTTGAAGCCCGGCGATTTCGTCCATACGCTTGGTGACGCGCATATCTATGCGAACCATTTTGAGCAGGCCGAGTTGCAGATGACCCGCACGCCGAAGCCTTTGCCGACCATGCGTCTAAACCCGGAGGTGCGCGATCTGTTTTCCTTTAAGTTCGAAGACTTTACGCTGGAGAACTACGAAGCCGATTCAAGCATCAAGGCGCCGATTGCGGTATGAGCGAACCTCGCATCATTCTAATCGCTGCCGTTGCCCGCAACAACGTCATAGGGCGTGACCTGGACATGCCCTGGAAGCTGTCGTCCGATCTCAAGCGGTTCAAGGCGGAGACCATGGGCAAGCCGATGATCATGGGGCGGAAGACGTTTCTCTCGGTGGGCGAGCGCCCATTGCCGGGTCGTCCTCATATCATCGTCAGCCGTGATCCCGATTATCAGCCAGATGGCGTCGAGGTTGTCTCGTCGCTGGAAGATGCTTTTTCGCTGGCAAAAGCGAAGGCTCGAGACCTTGGCGTGGACGCCGTTTATGTGGCTGGTGGCGGTGAGATTTACCGTCAGGCCATGCCCTTCGCCGATCAACTTTCCGTCACCCATGTGGAGGTTGAACTGGATGGCGATACTCATTTTCCGAAAATCGATCCGACCGTTTTTGAGAAAACCGACGAAACTGCCCTGCCAGCCGGGGAAAAGGACGATTACGCCGTGCGCTTCTCAACCTACCAGCGTCGCGCTGCGGCAAAGTGAACTATTTGGGCCGTACGGGTATTAAGTTACCGCCCCCGCGTTGAAACGGACGCTTCGCCTTCTTATAACGAGGACGATATTCCCGCCGGCTGTGCAAAAGCACAATGGAGAGGGAGCGGGAAGTTTTTATAACGAAGAGGTATGAATGCCCTGGAGCAATCAGAACGGCGGCGGCGGCCCTTGGGGCGGCGGCGGTAATAATGGTGGTGGAGGAAACAACAACCAGGGTGGACCTTGGGGACAGGGTCCAAACCGACCACGCGGTGGCGGAGGCGGCGGTAACGGCAATGGCGGCCCGCCCGATCTCGAAGAAATCATCCGTCGTAGTCAGGATCGTTTCAAGCACATGCTCCCCGGCGGCTTCAACGGTGGCGTCGTTGCCATCGTCGCGCTGGTCATTCTTGCCTTTATCGGCATTCAGTCGATCTACACGGTCCAGCCGGATGAGCGCGGCGTCGAGCTTCGCTTCGGCAAGCCGAAGAACGAAGTATCGATGCCGGGCCTGCATTATCACTTCTGGCCAATCGAGACTGTCGAGATCGTCAAGGTGACCGAGCAGCAGCAGAACATCGGCGCGCGTGCGACGTCCTCGTCGGCGGCCACGGGCGTGATGCTGACCGGCGACCAGAACATCGTCAACGTGCAGTTCTCGGTGCTCTACACGGTCTCCGATCCAAAATCCTATCTCTTCAACGTCGATACTCCGGCTGAAACCCTTCAGCAGGTTTCTGAAAGCGCGATGCGCGAAGTCGTTGGTCGCCGCCCGGCGCAGGACATTTTCCGTGACAATCGTCAGGCGATTGCTGCGGATGTTCGCAGCATCATCCAGGCGACGATGGACAGCTACGGCGCTGGCATCTCCATCAACGCGGTTGCGATCGAAGATGCGGCACCGCCGCGCGAAGTCGCCGATGCCTTTGATGAAGTACAGCGCGCCGAGCAGGATGAAGATCGTTTCGTCCAGGAAGCCAACCAGTATGCCAACCAGAAGCTTGGTGCGGCACGCGGTCAGGCGGCACAGATCGTCGAAGAGGCGAATGCTTACAAGAGCCGCGTCGTCAACGAATCTCAGGGTGAAGCGCAGCGCTTCATCTCGATTTACGATCAGTACCGCACGGCACCGGAAGTAACGCGTGAGCGTATGTTCATCGAAACGATGGAGCAGGTGCTCAAGGGTTCGAACAAGATCATCATCGATGAAAAGCAGGGCGTGGTGCCATATTTGCCTCTGAACGAAATGATGCGCGGCAATACCGGCGCAGCACAGCAGGGAGGCAACTGATATGAGCAATCGTCTTACGGCAATTCTCGTCGGCCTCGCGGTCCTGTTCTTCCTCGTCTACTCGTCGGTGTTCGTCGTGAATGAGCGGCAGCAGGCGATCGTCGTTCGCTTCGGTCAGATCCAGGATGTGAAGACGCAGCCAGGCCTGTACTTCAAGCTGCCATTCGCCTTCATGGATGCCGATCGCGTTCAGTATATCGAGAACCGCGCATTGCGCTTCGACCACGACAACATTCGTGTTCAGGTGTCGGGCGGCAAGTTCTATGAAGTCGATGCCTTCGTAGTCTATCGCATCACCGATGCACGCCGCTTCCGTGAAACGGTATCGGGCGATCAGCTCTCGGCGGAATCGCGTCTGCGCACCCGTCTCGATGCGTCGCTTCGCCGTGTCTACGGTCTGCGTGGCTTCGAATCTGCGCTGTCGGATGCTCGCGCTTCCATGATGCAGGAAGTGCGCGACGATCTGCGTCCTGACGCCGAGTCTCTCGGTATCAGCATTGTCGACGTTCGTATCCGTCGTACGGATCTGACGCAGGAAGTCTCCCAGCAGACCTTCGAGCGTATGAAGTCCGAACGTCTGGCAGAAGCCGAACTGATCCGCGCGCGCGGTAACGAAGAGGGCCAGCGCCGTCGCGCTATCGCCGATCGTCAGGTCGTCGAGCTCGAATCCGACGCTCAGCGCCAGTCTGAAGTGCTGCGTGGTGAAGGCGACGCGGAACGCAACCGCATCTTCGGTGAGGCCTTCCAACGTGATCCGGCTTTCTTCGAGTTCTACCGCTCGATGACGGCTTACGCCAACTCGCTGAACGGCAGCGGGACGACTCTGGTTCTTTCGCCAGATTCGACCTTCTTCCGCTATTTCAACAACATCAACGGTACGCAGCCCCAGGGTGCGGCTCCCGCTGCTCCAGCAGCGCCCGGCACTGCGCCGACGCCGGCGCCAGCGAACTGATTGTTGGATTGATAAGATTGAAAAGGCCGCCTCGAGCGGCCTTTTCTTATGGAAGAAAGTCCGTGTGATGGTCGGGGCTTTAAGATAGGCCTTTATTTTCAGTGGATTCTCGTGACGATTCGCGTCCGCTTCACGAAAAGGTTTTTCACACTTCATCATTCCGCCTTATGCTTGGTTCCTAAAGCTTGAGGCTACTATTTGCAGATGCGAGGACGCTTGATGCCCGTGACCCGATTTTCGCCCTTCCGCAGCAGCGTTGCCGGTTTGGCCGCCTTCGCCATCGTGACCGGTGGTGTGGCCGTGCCTGTGGGGGCGATGGCGCAGACCAATGGGCCGGCGTCTGTTGCCGATCTTGCCGCACCGCTTCTCGATGCGGTGGTGAACATCTCGACCTCGCAAAGCGTCAAGGCCGAGGGCAAGGGTCCGACGCCGCCGCGTATTCCCGACGGGTCACCTTTCCAGGAGTTCTTCAAGGACTATTTCGATAACCAGAAGCCCGACGGCGGCGAGAAGGTCAACTCGCTTGGCTCCGGCTTCGTCATCGATCCGGCGGGTTACGTCGTCACCAACAATCACGTTATCGAAGGTGCAGACGATATCGAGGTCATCTTCCCGAACGGCAACAAACTGAAGGCAAAGCTTGTCGGCACCGATACCAAGACGGACCTTTCCGTTTTGAAGGTGGAGCCGAAGACACCGCTCAAGGCTGTCAAGTTTGGCGACTCGCGGACGATGCGTATCGGTGACTGGGTCATGGCGATCGGTAATCCTTTCGGCCTCGGCGGATCGCTGACGGTAGGTGTGGTTTCAGCCCGTGGCCGTAACATCAATGCCGGACCCTATGACAACTTCATCCAGACCGATGCTGCTATCAACAAGGGCAACTCAGGTGGTCCGCTCTTCAACATGAAGGGGGAGGTCATCGGCATCAATACCGCAATCATTTCGCCGAGCGGTGGGTCGATCGGTATTGGTTTTGCCGTTCCGACAGAGCTTGCGCAAAACATCGTGCAGCAGTTGATCGAGTTTGGAGAAACTCGCCGTGGCTGGCTTGGCGTGCGCGTTCAGCCGGTCACAGACGATATCGCCTCCAGCCTTGGCATGGATAGCGCCAAGGGTGCGCTGATTTCTGGCGTGGTGAAGGGCGGACCGGTTGAGAATGGACCTATCAAGCCGGGCGACGTGGTGCTGAACTTCGATGGCAAGCCGATCCAGGAAATGCGCGACCTGCCACGGATCGTCGCCGAAAGCCCTGTTGGCAAGGAAGTCGATGTCGTCGTACTTCGCGATGGCAAGGAAGAGAAGGTCAAGGTCAAGCTTGGCCAATTGCAGGACAATGCCGAAGAGCAACAGCCGGGTGCCGGCAGCGACGACGCCATGCCGGAAGATGGCGAAGGCGGCGAAATGACAGCGCCTGAGGAGAAAAACGGCGAAACCGAACAACAGGCGCCAGACACGCGCGAGGCAGCGCAGACCGTGCTCGGCATGAACCTTGTGACGCTGACCGATGAGTTGAAGACCGAGAAGGGTGTCGCAGAAAGCGTGGAGGGCGTTTATGTGGCAAGCGTCGCGCCGGGTTCGATTGCAGAGCAGAAGGGCGTCAAGGCTGGTGATGTGATCGTCGAAGTCGGGCAGGATTTCATGGAAGTGCCAGGCGATGTGATGGTTCGGGTCAATGGTTTGAAATCTGCAGGGCGCAAGAACGCCCATATGATGATTGCCGATGCGCAGGGCAATCTGCGTTTCGTCGCAATACCGCTGGAATAACCCGCCCCAATTTTGAGACGTCTGCTTTTTGCGAATACATCTTCAAGGCCGTCCGTTTCCCGCGGGCGGCTTTTTGCTGGTCCGTTGGTCATTCCAAAGGCGCGAGGATTTGGCAGTTCGCCAGGGCCGAGCGTTCTCAGCCAGTAAAAGCAAGTGTGCGTGTATCGGAACATATTTGCTTGCGTTCTGTCTGCTCGCTCTAAAACAGAAATATTTTTGCTCTCTATCCGTAAACGAGCAATCTCCTTTCTATATAAAAATAATAGACAATGTAGGTTTCTTCTCAAGCGGCACGTGGTGAACGGGTGCTGCGGCTGAACAGCCCGTATCTCCGCCTGATGGCAGATGCGGCAAAGCTTCAAAGCGAGGGACCAATGGCACGAAAGATCAGACTAGGCGCATTCCTGCCGGGTGGTGGGCAACATATTGCATCATGGCGTCATCCCGATCAGCCGGTGGATGGCGCGGTCAGCTTCGAGTTTCACAAGCAACTGGCGCAGACCGCCGAACGAGGGCTCTTTGACGCTTACTTCCTGGCGGACAATCTCGCCGTCGGCTTCGGCGGAGCGCGAGAGGGCGGTAATGCCAGGGTGGCCGGTTTCGAGCCGACGACGCTGTTCTCGGCGCTGGCACCCTTCACCACGAACATCGGCTTTATCGCCACGTCGTCGACGACATACGAGGAGCCTTATCTGACGGCGCGCAAGTTCGCCTCGCTGGATCTGATTTCTGGTGGAAGGGCAGGGTGGAACGTGGTGACGACCACCGGCGACTCCGCCGCCCAGAACTTCAATCTGGATACGCAACTGCCCCATGCCAGCCGCTACAAGCGCGCGGCCGAGCACGTTGATGTCGTCAAGAAGCTCTGGGACAGTTTTGAGGATGATGCCTTTATCCGCGATGTGGAAAGCGGCGTCTTCTACGACAAGGCCAAGCTGCATGAGACCGACCACCGCGGAGAGCATTTTCAGGTGCGCGGTCCGCTCAACGTGCCGCGCTCGCCCCAGGGCCATCCCGTCATCGTGCAGGCTGGCCAATCGGATGATGGGCGGGATCTGGCGGCCGCAACAGCCGAGGTGATCTTCACTGCGCACCAGCATCTGGAGACGGCCCAGGAGTTTTACCGCGACATCAAGACCCGCGCTCGCCGTCTCGGTCGTGATCCGAACCACATCCTGGTGATGCCGGGTGTTTCGCCCTTTGTCGGCAGAACTCAAGAGGAAGCGCAGGAGAAGTATGAGAAGCTTACCTCGCTCATCCTTGAAGAGGATGGCGTCGGCCTTCTTAACGGGCTGACAGGCGGTACGCTCGACCTCAAGGGTTACGATCTCGACGGACCGCTACCCGTTGCGCCGCCGACGGAAGGCATGAAGAGCCGCCAGGCGCTACTGCGTCAGATCGCCGATGAGAACAACTTCACCATCCGCCAACTCTATCAGTGGGTCGCTTCCGCTCGCGGGCATTTCACCATCGTCGGCACACCCGAAACCATCGTCGATACGCTGCAGGAATGGTTCGAAAACGAGGCGGCGGACGGCTTTAACATACTGCCACCATGGCTCCCGACAGCGCTCGACGACTTCGTCGATCTCGTCATTCCAGAATTGCAGCGCCGTGGACTGTTCAGGACGGAATATGAGGGCACCACGCTTCGTGAAAATCTCGGTCTGCCATATCCCGTCAATCGCTGGTCGGTTCAGCAGCCGGTCGCCCAGGCAGCGGAGTGAGGTGCGATCATGTCCTATGACGAGGTAAAATCCAATCCTTCAGGGGTTCTGCACTATCGAGGCGAGAGGCGCACGCCCGTCGCCCTCCAGGTGGCGAACCGATATGTTGCACCGTTCCTCTCCCGCTACGGGCTGGTGCTCGGCTTTCTGGCGGCGTGGCAAATATCGAGCGCGCAGGGGTGGATCAACCCCGCGGTCTTTCCACGGCTCGACGTTATCGTTGCGGCTCTCTGGAAGGGCATCGTTGGCGGGGCACTGCTCGATGACATCGCGATCAGCCTGCAGCGATCCGGCATCGCCTTCGCAGCCGCCGTCGCCATCGGCATTCCGCTCGGCCTCTTCATGGGGCAGGTGGCAGCGGTGGAGCGCGCACTCGACCCACTGCTGCAGTTCTTTCGCCAGACATCGGCCTTAGCGCTCTATCCTGTCTTCATTCTGATGCTGGGGCTCGGTGAAGCATCCAAGGTCTTCGTCATCTTCTGGGCGACGCTCTTCCCCATCCTGCTATCCACCATCGGCGGAGTGAAGGAAGTGGATCGCAAGCTCGTCGAAATGGCGCGGACCTATGGCGCAGGGTCGATCGCGATCTTCCGTCGGGTCATCCTGCCGGCATCCGTTCCGGCGATTTTCGTCGGCTTGCGCCTTTCCGCGACCACTGCGCTCCTCTTGCTGATTGCTGCCGAAATGATCGGCGCCAACAAGGGTGTCGGCTTCCAGGTGATGAACGCCCAGTACAATTTCCAGATTCCGCTGATGTATGCGTCGATCCTTCTTCTGGCGCTTCTCGGGCTCGCGGCCAATGCCGGGCTCGTGCTGCTCCAGCGCAAGCTTTGCCGCTGGTCCGCGCCGTCCCATTGATCCCCGTATCGCTCCATCACTTTTAAATTCAAAGGATACGACCCATGAGCTTCCATTCCCGTAAGCTGCTGCTTTCGGCAGCCATCCTCTTCGGCCTCACCAACATTGCTTCGGCGGAAGAGGTGAAGCTCCGCTACCTCGCAAGCCAAGGCGGTCTTGCCGCCCACGAACTTGCCGAAAAGCTCGGCTACTTCAAAGGAACCGGCGTCAGTGTTGAAAATGTCGGCTATGCCCAAGGCGGCCCGGCTTCTCTCTTTGCGCTGGCGTCCGGCGATGTCGAGATCGGCAGTGCTGCGACATCGGCCGTGTTGAACTCGATTGCAGGTGGAAACGACTTCGTCGCCGCATATCCTTCAAACGGCATCAACGACCAGGTCCAGTCAGTCTTTTATGTCCTGGACGACAGCCCGATCAAGACGATCAAGGACATTGCCGGCAAGACAATTGCGGTCAATACGCTCGGTGCCCATCTCGATTACACAATCCGCGAAGCGCTACATTCGCAGGGTCTGCCAGCCGATGCCGCAAAGCCGGTGGTGGTGCCGGGACCGCAGCTGGAGCAGGTGCTTCGTTCCAACCAGGTGGATATTGCTGCCTTCGGTTATTGGCAAACAACCTTCGAGGGCCTTGCCAAGAAGAATGGCGGCATTCGCCCCGTCTTCGATGATACCGATGTTCTCGGCGATATCGCCGGCGGCTTCGTTGTGTTGCGCCGCGACTTCATCAAGGCGCACCCGGAAGCGGCAAAGACCTTCGTCGAGCAGTCTCAGCGTGCCCTCGATTATGCGCGCGAGCATCCGGACGAAACGAAGACAATCCTGGCCAAGGCTCTAGAAGAGCGCGGCGAGAATCCAGAACTGGCTCAGTACTTCCTCGGCTACGGCGTGCGCCCCGGCGGCAAGGCGGTCGATCGCGACCTACAGTTCTGGATCGACGTGCTCACGCGCGAGGGGAAGGTTCAGCAGGGCCAGCTCGTGGCCGAGAAGATCCTTTATTCGTCCGAAACCGCAACTGCCAGCAATTGAGGCTGATGTCATGAGCGCAGTTCAATCCCTACGAGGAGAGGTGGCGATCCGCCACCTCTCCAAATCCTACCAGCTGAACGGCAAGCCGTTTCAGGTGCTGAAAGACTTGAACCTGACGATCCGCTCCGGCGAAAGCCTCGCCATCGTCGGTGCCAGCGGTTCGGGCAAGACGACACTGCTCAGGGTATTAGCGGGCCTTGAAGAGGCCGATCGTGGCGACGTGCTGATCGACGGTAACGTTGTCCGTGGTGTTGGTCGAGAGCGCGCCGTGATCTTCCAGGAACCGCGGCTTCTGCCCTGGTTGACCGTCCTCGACAATGTGGCCTTCGGGCTGGAGACGCAGGGGCAGAGCCGCGAAGAAGCGCGTGGCCATGCACGACGATACATCAACCTTGTCGGCCTGCAGCAATTCGAGGATGCCTATCCAAGGCAACTTTCCGGCGGCATGGCACAGCGGGTTGGTATCGCTCGCGCGCTCGCCGTTCAGCCGGAAATTCTGCTGCTCGACGAGCCGCTCGGTGCGCTGGACGCGATGACCAAGATCGGTATGCAACAAGAACTCGCACGCATTTGGCGCGAGGAGGACGTGACAACGCTTCTCGTGACGCACGATCTGGAAGAGGCACTTTATCTCGCCGACCGGATTTTGATCCTACCACGCGAGAAGGGGGCTATGCCGAGGCTGATCGACGTCGATCTTCCACGCCTATGCGACCGGAGCTCTGCAGCCTTCGTTCGCCAGCGCGAGGAGCTGCTCAACCTCTTTGGCCTGCATTAGCGCAAGTGCATGAAACGGGTGGCTGTCAATCGAGGTGCGCTCTAAGCCTTGGCCTTCATCAAATGGAGGTCCGAGGCTGTGACACTGCTGAATAACAAAGTCGCAATCATCACTGGCGCATCATCCGGTATTGGCCGGGCGACGGCGCTGCTTTTCGCCGCACAAGGTGCCGCAGTCGTCATCAATGCGCGTGGCGAGCGGGCGCTGAATGAGGTTGCCGAAACGATCGCGGATCTGGGCGGCCGGGTGCATGCGGTGGTCGGCGACGTGGGACTTGCGCAGACCCATGAGCGATTGGTTCAGGCGGCGGCGGATCGGTTCGGCGGCCTTGATATTGCCGTCAACAATGCGGGCGCTGTGGGCGCGATTAAGCCGCTTGCCGAACTTCCGCTCGAAGAATGGCATCACACATTGAACGCCAATCTGACCTCGGCCTTTCTGGGTGCCCGTTCCCAGGTGCCATCCATGCTGGCGCGCGGCGGCGGGGCGATTGTCTTCACCTCCAGCTTTGTTGGCACGAGCGTTGGCCTGCCCGGAATGGCCGCCTACGGCGCGGCAAAGGCGGCGCTCATGGGGCTGGTAAAAGGTTTGACCGCCGACTATGCGGTGAAAGGTATCCGCGTCAATGCTTTGCTGCCAGGGGGTGTGGATACGGCGATGGCTGGAGATGACGCACAAAAAGAATGGGCCGCTGGTCTTCACGCGATGAAGCGCATCGCAAGCCCCGGGGAATTGGCGCAGGCGGCGCTCTTCCTGGCAAGTCCAATGGCGAGCTTCGTGGCCGGATCCGCCCTGTATGCCGATGGTGGTAATGCCGCCGTGAAGTGAAGATGATTGGCAGCGGGATGCGACGTTATCGCGCTCGCCATTCCTCCAGCGTCAGCGCGTAGGTGACGTGGGGACGTAAATGCGGGTGTGTCTCTTCCGGCACACGCGGATGATCGAAATCGCGCGAGGGGTCGCGTTTCAGTCCGATGCGCTTCATCACGGCGGTGGAGCGGTGGTTGTTGTAGACGGCAAACGAGACGATTTCGGCAAGGCGCTTGTCGTCGAAAGCCATCGATAGCAGTGCCTTTGCCGCCTCCGTCACGTAGCCTTTGCCCCAGTACCGCGTGGCAAGACGCCAGCCGATCTCCATCGTGCCAGGCGCAAAGACCTCGTCGACCGTGACAGGAGCGACGCCGCAAAAGCCCATAGGCTCCCCTGTTTCACGATTTTCCATTGCGTAGAAGCCGAAGCCGGTGGCGTGGATCATGGCGTTTATCCGTTCCATCATGGTGTCGGACTCTTCATCTGTGCGACGCACGGCGAAGAACTCCATGACCACGGGATCGGCGTTGATCTCGCGGAAGAGATGGCGGTCGCTTTCTTTCCAGTCGCGTAGGATCAGGCGCGGTGTGCCGTGGATGATCATGCGGTGACGAAATCCGACTTGCGATAGCCCTGAAGATAAAGAAGGGCGGTCAGATCGCCGTGATCGATGCGAATCTTGGCTTCTGCCGCGACGGCTGGTTTGGCATGGAGCGCCACACCGCTGCCGGCAAGATGCAACATGCCGAGATCGTTTGCGCCATCGCCAACGGCAAGCGCATCTTCCGGGGAAATGCCGAGCGTGTTGGCTATATCGTTCAAGGCATCGACCTTGGCCTGTTTGCCGAGAATGGGTTCGGCAACGGTGCCGTCCAGCAGCCCATCCTGTTCACCCAGAAGATTGGCGCGATTTTCCTGGAAGCCGATCATCTCCGCGACGCGTGCGGTAAACACGGTGAAGCCGCCGGAAACGAGAGCAGTATAGTAGCCCTTGGCCTTCATCGTCGCCACGAGTTCCTTGCCGCCTGGGGTGAGGGTGATGCGTTTTTCAATCACCTCATCGATGACCGAAACTGGCAGGCCCTTGAGCAGCGCGACGCGCTCTCGCAGTGCGGGCTCGAAGGCGATCTCGCCATTCATCGCACGCGCGGTAATCGCCGACACCTTGTCCTTCAATCCCACTTCTGCCGCCAGTTCATCGATGCACTCCTGGCCGATCATGGTTGAATCCATATCTGCGATCAGGATTTTCTTGCGGCGCGTATCCTGATCCTGAATGACGATATCTATCGGCAGGCCTGCTATCGTGGCGGACAAGGTAATGCGGGCAGCGTCAACATCGGCGCCTTCAGGCAGCACGATATCGCAGGCAACACCGTCGGCCAGCCAGTAAAGCCCGGAGGCGCCGACGACCTGCGCCGCCGTTTCACCAAGGGCTGGGCCAAGAACAGGATTTGACGGATTGGCGATAAGCGTGGCAACGAAAGCCATGATGAAAAACCTTGATGAACCATTCGATGCGATCCTGATAACTGGCCCAACGGCAAGCGGCAAGTCCGCGCTTGCTCTTCGTCTGGCGCGGGAACATCGCGGCGTCGTCATCAATGCAGACAGCATGCAGGTCTACGACACGCTGCAGGTGCTGACAGCCCGTCCCTCCCTCGACGAAATGGAGGGCATTCCGCATCATCTTTACGGTCACGTTCCTGCCAACGCGCTTTATTCGACCGGCGATTGGTTGCGCGATGTCACGTCGCTTCTGCATGAGGTGAAGGAGCAGGGGCTGCTTCCTGTGATCGTTGGAGGCACGGGGCTGTACTTCAAGGCTCTGACCGGCGGATTATCTGACATGCCAGCAATCCCGCCCGGAATTCGGGGAGGATACCGGCAGCGGCTTTTGGATGACGGAAGCTTCGATCTCTATCGCGAATTGGAGAGGCGAGATCCGGAGATGGCGGCGACGCTGATGCCAACGGACGGGCAACGAATTGTGCGTGCGCTGGAAGTTCTTGAGGCGACAGGACGATCGATCAGGTCGTTTCAGTCTGCAACGGGTCCAATGATCGTCAATCCCGATCGTGCTCGCAAGATTGTGGTTCTACCGGAGCGTAGCGTCTTGCACGATCGCATCAACCGCCGTTTTGCCGGGATGATGCAGACCGGAGCGGTGGATGAGGTAAGGGCGCTTCTGGCTCTGGAATTGCCTGCGGACTCGACTGCCATGAAAGCGATTGGCGTATCGCAGATCGCCGAGATGCTGGCCGGTCGCATGCCTGAGGATGAGGTAATCGAAAAGGCCGCAGCCGCGACCCGCCAATATGCCAAACGGCAGATGACCTGGTTTCGAAACCAGATGGGCGAAGACTGGCAACGCGTCAGCCCCTGAATGTTTCAATCCTTTTTGTAGAGACTGCCGAGAGGCTTCTTGAGCAAGGTCTCCCGGATGGAGGAGCGCGTCTCATTGGTAAAGAAGGGACGCGTGGTGTCAGCAACTGGATGGGGTGGTTGCTGTTGTTCGAGCTTGTGCGCGGTCGTCTGGATGCTGCGCGGCAGCATGTCCGGGCGGTAGGGTTGGCAATCACCGCCCACGTCCTCGGACGGGTCATAGGGCCAGCTTTCCGTTTCGATTTCGCCGGCATCCTTTGCGACCGTCGCGTCATAGCTCTGGCGAAAGCCGGAAATGTCTGGACCGGAGAGCGCGCGCATCCTTTTGACGATGGAGCGCAGGTCAACATTGTCCGGCACATCTTCATGATGGTGGCTGATTATACCATTTGCCTTTGGCAGCATGTGTGGCGGCAGGCGGTTGAAGCGCATGCGCATCGGCACGTTGATCGCCTCGCCGAAGGCGATGGCTTCTCCATTGCCAAGTGAGGAGAGGAAACTGATCGTTGAACTCGACGAGGTCGAGATCGCCGAACGGATGATGTCCTGGTCGTTGTCGTTCGACAGGCGCATGGCGAAGACGGTGGAGCACTGCGACAGGATCGTCTGGTCGAGTTCACCAGGGCGCTGCGTGATGATGCCGAGCGAGACGCCGTATTTGCGGCCTTCCTTGGCGATGCGGGCAATGGCCTGACGCGTGGGGAAGAAGCCGAGTTCCGGATTGGCCGGCACGTAGCGGTGCGCCTCTTCGCAGACCACTAATGTGTGGATCGATCCCTGGCCCCATAGAGCCAGTTCGAAGGCCATGCGGCACAGAACCGAGGCGACGGAGTTGACGACCTCCGAGGGGATGCCTGCCAGCTGAAAAACCGAAATCGGCTTGCCGTCTCCCGGTACCCGGAAGATGTGCGCCACCGTTTCCATAATCGTGTCGCTGATGGTGCTGTTGGAGAACATGAAGTGGTAGCGCGGATCGTTGATCGCAGCCATGATGCGTAGCTTCAGCGTGCGCAAGACCGGCTTTTCCCCACGACCCTCCAGCCGTCCGATACGCTCGTCGATGAGCGCAAGAAGGTCGGCGATGCGGTAAGGGACCGGTGTGTCGGCGGTAAGCGACGTCTTCTCCGAGGCGCGGCGCATGGGTGACGCATCGGAACCACGGAAGGCCCGTTTTGCCTCGGGGATGAGATCACGCAGAATATCAAGTTCATCGACAGGCGGCTTTTGGCCGCGAAATAGCACTTCGGTGAATTCTTCAAGCTTCATCAGCCAGAACGGCAAATCCAGCGTATCGGTATCGATCACGACCGAGGTGTTGGGGAAAGCTGCGGCAAATTCATTGTGTGGATCGAGGATCAGGACCCGAAGCTTTGGATCCTTCTCGATCGCCTTGTTGAGAAGTAGGGTGACCGCTGTCGTCTTGCCAACGCCGGTGGAGCCAACGACCGCAAAGTGCTTGGACAGCATTTCCGGAATGTTGATCATTGCGTCTACGGTCTGATCCTGGCTCAGCTGGCCGACGATGCAACTGCCCCTCGCGCTGTTCTCATAGATGCGGACGAGATCGCTGGCGCGGATGCGGTGTGCGATGGCGCCGAGATATGGGTAACGGGTAATACCGCTTGAAAACTGCTCGATGCCTTCCGGGGTGGAGTATATTTCGCCGAGCAGTTCCACATCGATGAGCAGCGTATTTGGTTCACGTTCGGACCAGAGCGGACCGTCGACATTCATAGCGTAGGTGAGAGCTGCAACGCGGGTCTCGCCGAGATCGATCGAGATCAGACGGCCGACTGACCACAATTGCGCAAAGCCCGGATTGCCGCTGTCGGTGGTTACGGAAATTCTGGCCTTCGAGCCGCTGCAGAAAATCACGCGCCCGAGCATGCGGTTGCCCGCAGTTTGTCCGTCGCGTCGGTCGTGTTCGCCGGCTTTTGCCGATGTGTGCAGATCGTCGTTGAGCACGTTTTGTCCCTGCCAGGTCGATGCTGAAGTCTTCACAAGGTCGGCTTCTTCTTGTCAGCAGCTATAGCCCTTGTGACTTTAACAACCGGTGTAACGGGCACGCATCTTTGTTTCGTTGCGCCGTGGTTCCTCGCAATAAAGTTAAGAACGGGTGCATTTTTTCGGCATTTTGCGTTGACGCCAAACGGGTTTCTGTCTAACACTCCGCTCCATGAAAAATCTTAACGTACTTATCGTGGTGGGACGGCGCATGGGCAGGATGGTGTAACCATCCGGCGAAAGCACCCATGCGCGGAACGAGGCTCCTCTAGGGGCCTTTTTTTATGTCTCCACTTGGGCGGTCACGCCCAGCGATATCCAAAAGCCAAATCGGGATGGAACAGGCAATGACGGATAAGGATACCACGGACAACGGCAATCGCATGACCGGCGCGGAGATCGTTCTGCGCGCGCTGAAAGACAATGGCGTCGAGCATATTTTCGGCTATCCGGGTGGTGCGGTTCTTCCGATCTACGACGAGATTTTCCAGCAGGAAGAAATTCAGCACATTCTGGTTCGCCACGAACAGGGTGCAGGCCATGCTGCGGAAGGCTATGCGCGCTCGACCGGCAAGGTCGGCGTCATGCTTGTTACGTCCGGTCCGGGTGCGACGAATGCTGTTACGCCGTTGCAGGATGCACTGATGGATAGCATTCCGCTGGTCTGCATTTCCGGCCAGGTTCCGACCACGCTCATCGGCTCCGATGCCTTCCAGGAATGCGATACCGTCGGCATTACACGCCCGTGCACCAAGCACAATTGGCTGGTCAAAGATGTCAACGAGCTGGCGGGCATCATTCATGAAGCCTTCCGCATTGCCCAGACAGGCCGTCCAGGTCCGGTCGTCGTCGACGTTCCGAAGGATATTCAGTTCGCCACCGGTACCTACACGCCGCCATCTGCTGCCGTTCAGCAAAAGAGCTATACACCGAAGGTTCAGGGTGACCTCAATGCCGTCAAGGCAGCTATCGAGCTGATGTCGAAAGCGCGGCGTCCGGTCTTTTATACCGGCGGCGGCGTCGTCAACTCCGGTCCGGAAGCCACTCGCCTGCTGCGCGAGCTGGTGGAGCTGACCGGCTTCCCGATCACCTCTACGCTGATGGGGCTGGGGGCCTATCCGGCATCCGGCGACAAGTGGCTGGGCATGCTCGGCATGCACGGATCCTACGAAGCCAACATGACCATGCATGATTGCGACGTCATGGTCTGCATCGGTGCGCGTTTCGACGACCGTATCACCGGTCGCCTGAATGCCTTCTCGCCGAACTCCAAGAAGATCCACATCGACATCGACCCGTCGTCGATCAACAAGAACGTTCGCGTCGATGTTCCGATCATCGGCGATGTTGGTCATGTTCTGGAAGATATGGTTCGTCTGTGGCGGGCACTGCCTGCCAAGCCTGAAAAGGCGCAGACGCAAGAGTGGCACAGCCAGATCGCCCGCTGGCGGGCGCGCAACTCGTTTGCCTACAAGAACTCCAACGACGTCATCATGCCGCAATATGCGCTGGAGCGCCTGTCTGCTGCAACCAGGGACCACGACACCTATATCACCACCGAAGTCGGTCAGCACCAGATGTGGGCGGCACAATTCCTCGGCTTCGAACAGCCGAACCGCTGGATGACATCCGGTGGTCTCGGTACCATGGGTTACGGCTTCCCTGCGGCCATCGGCGTACAAGTCGCCCATCCGGACGCATTGGTTATCGATGTTGCCGGCGATGCCTCGATCCAGATGTGCATTCAGGAAATGTCCTGCGCCATCCAGTACAATCTGCCGGTCAAGATCTTCATCTTGAACAACCAGTATATGGGCATGGTCCGCCAGTGGCAGCAGTTGCTTCACGGCAACCGTCTGTCCAACTCCTATACCGAAGCCATGCCCGACTTCGTCAAGCTGGCGGAGGCCTATGGTGCGGTCGGCATGTATTGCGACGATCCGAAGGAGCTGGACGACAAGATTGCCGAGATGATCGCGGTGAAGAGGCCGGTTATTTTCGATTGCCGCGTTGCCAATCTCGCCAATTGCTTCCCGATGATCCCGTCTGGTAAGGCACATAACGAGATGCTGCTGCCCGACGAAGCAACGGACGAAGCAGTTGCCAATGCCATCGATGCCAAGGGCCGCCAGCTCGTCTAAGCGTGGGAAGAGGATAAAGACATGAACGCACACCTACAGCCCACCGGCTCCGCCTACTTCATCCAGACGGAAACGGCGATGGTCGAAAACCACACGCTTTCGGTTCTCGTCAACAATGAGCCGGGCGTCCTTGCCCGCGTCATCGGTCTGTTTTCCGGCCGCGGCTACAACATCGAGAGCCTGACGGTTTCCGAGACCGAGCATGAGGCGCATCTGTCGCGCATCACCATCGTCACGCGCGGCACACCGGGTGTGCTGGAGCAGATCAAGGCGCAGCTTGAGCGGATCGTTCCGGTTCACCGCGTGGTGGATCTGACCGTGCGTGCCCGCCAGGCAGGGCAGGAGCGTCCGATCGAGCGCGAAGTTGCGCTGATCAAGGTGGCTGGGCGCGGTGAGGACCGTGCCGAGACCTTGCGTCTTGCGGACGCCTTCCATGCCAAGGTGGTGGATGCAACGCTCGACCACTTCATTTTCGAGATCACCGGCAAGTCTTCCAAGATCGACCAGTTCGTTTCGATCATCAAGCCGCTCGGCCTGATCGAAATTTGCCGCACGGGTATCGCGGCAATGAACCGCGGTCCGGAGGGCATGTAAGTTCAAGAGATACAGGCTCCGATAAACGGGGCCTGTTATTTCTGCCAAATCTTATATTCAGACGGCCGACATTTGCGCGATGTGAGCAGCCCCCTGGGCTATCATCAAGGCTGACGGCTTTTGCCTTTCGCTACGTAAGTTATTCATTTCATCACGTTTTCTTGCTTTTTTCGCACGCGTTGCTGTCCCTTGGTTAAACTTTTATACATGGTCGAATTGTAGATTTCGGACATTCCTCGCTCCATGATGGAGCGTATCATCAAGATCGGCAAAGCAATGGCTGAACCAGCCCCTGGAGGAGGTTGGTGCAAGCACGCTATTGCCATCAGGTAGCTTGCTTATGCGGGGACACATGTCTTTTCTTGAGAATGCAAAAATTCGCACGAAAATCCTTAGTCTGATCATTCCGGTGTCGGTGGTTGGGCTCTGTGGCGTCGGCGTGGTCGCGATGAATTACAAGAGTGCCGATCAGGCCTATAGCGACCTCATCACAAAAGACAGCAATGCTACGACGGAGCTTTTCCGCGCGAATACGTCGCTCTTGGCATTGGGCTATGACACGACTTTGGGTCTGCTCGCGTCCGAACAGGGCCGCAAGCCAACTGATATGCAGGAGACATACAAGAAGGATGTCGCAGCACTTCTTACAAGATTGGAGAATGCGCCCAAGCTCGTACCCGGTATGAAGGACGGTCTTGCCGATATATCGAACCGCGCCAATGACATCATCAAGGCTACCGACGAAGTTTGGGTGATGATGAAGAACGGCGATTTTTTGACCGCCCGCCGCAAGCTCACCGAGATCAATACCATGATCGCCAGTTGGCGTGTGGACATGCGGACTTTCAACGAAGCGACGCTGAAAGATGTCAACGCCAGATCAGGCGATCTCTCGGCACTGACGAATTCGACGATCCTGTATTCTCTGAGCGCGCTTGCCGCTCTTTTCGCTGCTGCCATTGCCATGTCGCTTTTGGTTTCCGCCCGCGGCATCACAGGTCCGATTACGAGCCTCTCCGCACGTATGGTTTCGCTCGCTGGTGGTCAGACGCGTGAGGAGATCGACGGTGTCAACCGCAAGGACGAAGTAGGACAGATGGCGCAGGCCGTCGCCGTGTTCCGCGAAAATGCCCTGGAGCGTATCCGTCTGGAGCAGGAAGCTGACGCCAATCGCAGCCTGTCGGAGAAAGAGCGGATCGCCCGCGACGAACAGAAGGCCAGGGAAGCCGCGGATACGCAATTTGCCGTCGACAATCTGGCGAATGGTTTGTCGCGACTGTCAGAGGGCGATGTCTCCTACCGGATCGGGCAGCCATTCGTCGCCCATCTCGATGTCGTTCGTGAGAACTTCAACGCCTCTGCCGAGAAGTTGCAGTCGGCTCTGACCCGCGTGGCGGAAAATGCTCGCGGTATCGATGCCGGTGCGAATGAAATTCGTGCCGCAGCCGACGATCTTGCCAAGCGTACCGAACAGCAGGCAGCCTCCGTCGAAGAAACAGCCGCGGCGCTGGAAGAAATCACGACGACCGTGAAGGACTCCACCCGTCGTGCGCAGGAGGCCGGTCAGTTGGTTGCCAAGGCGCGCACCGGTGCCGAACAATCGGGTGAGGTTGTTCGCAAAGCCGTCGTTGCCATGGAGCGGATCGAGAAGTCGTCCGGTGAGATTTCCAACATCATCAGCGTCATCGATGAGATCGCCTTCCAGACCAACCTTCTGGCTCTGAATGCCGGCGTGGAAGCGGCACGTGCTGGTGAGGCGGGCAAGGGCTTCGCGGTCGTTGCCCAGGAAGTGCGTGAACTGGCACAGCGTTCCGCCAGTGCTGCAAAGGACATCAAGGGTCTGATTTCCACCTCCAACACGCAGGTTCAGGAAGGCGTCGAGCTCGTTGGTGAAACGGGCCGTGCGCTGGAAACCATCGTGGCGGAAGTGCAGGAGATCAACCGCCACGTCATGGCGATCGTGGAAGCGGCACAGGAGCAGTCCTCCGGTCTGCAGCAGATCAATACGGCTGTGAACCAGATGGATCAGGACACACAGAAGAATGCAGCAATGGTGGAAGAGACCACGGCAGCAAGCCACGGTCTTGCCCGCGAGGCCTCTTCGCTGAACCAGCTTCTCGGTCAGTTCAAGCTATCTGCGACTTTCGAGGCACCTATCCGTGCGGCCGCAGCTACCGAACGTCCGGCCGCGTCACCAGCCCGGGCACTTGGCCGCAAGCTTGCAACCGCCTTTAGCGGCAATGCAGCGGTCAAGCAGGACTGGGAAGAGTTCTGAAAAAACCGGAATGCAAGTTCAAATGATAAAGCCGGGCGTCGCAAGCGCCCGGCTTTTCGTTTGGTTCTGATGTGCGCTACCTCAGAAATTGATTCTGCAGGCGACGCTAAGTATGTGAAATAAAATCATAACATCGCCAGAGATGTCTTTCTGGTCGGCGGCGGAAATGCAGCATCGAGGATTGTCCAATCTTCATCGCTGATATCCAGATCGGTCGCGCCGCGATTTTCCTCCACCCGTTCAGGCTTGGCGCTTTTGGGGATGGCGAGAACGCCGTCGCGTTCCAGGAGAAAGGCGAGCGCCACCTGTGCTGGCGTTGCCTGATAGGCCTTGGCAATACGTATCAGTTCACGATTATTGAGAATGCGCCCCTGTTCTATGGGCGAGTAAGCCATGAGTGGTACGCCCTTTTTCTGGCACCAGGGAAGAAGATCATATTCCACGCCGCGCCGCGACAGGTTGTAGAGAACCTGATTGACCGCGCAGTTGCGACCGTCGTCTACCTCGAACAGTTCTTCCATATCTTCCGTATCGAAGTTCGACACACCCCAATCTCGAATCTTGCCGGCCTGCTTCAGCTTTTCAAAAGCGGCTACCGTTTCCTTCAGCGGGTGAGAGCCACGCCAGTGGAGAAGATAAAGATCCAAATGATCGACCCCGAGACGCGTCAAGCTGCGTTCGCAGGCTTCGATCGTTCCGGACGAACTTGCATTGAAGGGATAGACTTTGCTGACGAGAAACACATCGTCACGTCTATCCGCAACAGCTTTTCCGACAACTTCTTCCGATCGTCCGTCCGCATACATTTCTGCAGTATCGACGACCGTCATGCCGAGCTCGACGGCCATGCGGATGCTCGCCACCTCCTGTGCTTCATAGGCTTTGCTCTCGCCCATGTTCCAGGTGCCGATGCCGAGTGAGGGGATTTCCCGTCCCGAAGGCAGGGTCAGCGTTGGGATATCGTCATACATGAAGGCCTCCTCGAAGATTGCTGAGACAGTAAACCAGAAGGGATCTCTCTCGATCCATCAAAACTTGTGCGACGTGCCATTCGTGCTGATTGCTGGTTTTCCGTTTGGCTGGCGAATAGGATGAACCTTCAAGGGGACATTCATGACAATCGAGACTTTCATCGCGCTTCTGGTCTTCGCGTTCACCACGTCGATTACGCCTGGACCCAACAATATGATGCTGTTTGCATCGGGCGTGAATTTCGGCTTTCGCCGCACCATTCCGCACATGTTAGGGATCGGGGTGGGGTTCCTGTCGTTGCTGATTGGAGTGGGGCTTGGACTTGGCGCGCTGCTGCACTCGGTCCCCGTGCTATACACCGCGCTGAAATTTGCCGGAGGCGCCTATCTGGTCTGGATCGCCTGGAAGATCGGCACCTCCCGTAGTCTTGGTGACGGAAAGGCTGGCGCCGAGCCGATGACGTTTCTCGGTGCTGCCGCGTTCCAGTGGGTCAATCCGAAGGCGTGGGTGATGGCGGTCGCTGCCATGGCGACCTACACGGATGAAAACCAGTACACGCTGACGGTGATGCTTGTTGGTCTTGCCTTTGCCGCGGTCAACCTGCCGAGCGTTTCGACATGGGCGGGATTTGGCTCCGTGCTGCGCGAATGGCTGTCCGTTCCTGCGCGGTTGAAATGGTTCAACATCACGATGGCCGTATTGCTTGTGCTGAGCCTCTGGCCAATGTTGAAGTGAATGAACGTCCTGGTGGGTTCCGCTTGTCGCGCTAGCCGATCCCGAAAGTGATCTCAGGCTTTGTCAGCATCAGCCAGAGAATGGCGATAACCGCGAAGAAGGCGGGAAAGCCGCAGGCGAACCAGATGCGGTAAAGACGAAACCATTGCGGAGGAAGTGCTGATCGCTCTGCTGCCGCGGCTCTGGCGATGTCGCGCAGCCTGATCTGGATCCAGACGACGGGCAGCCAGAAAAGACCGACGAAGACGTAGAGAAGGAGCGAAAGCCAGACCCAGCCTTCAGTCAGTGGCCAGCCAATCAGGCGCGCCAGAAAGTAGCCGGTGATCGGCTGGAAGATGGCGGCTGTGGCGGTAAAGATCGTATCGGCAATCACCACCGTTCCTGCAACATGGGCAATCAGCGTCGGGTTCTCTGTACGACGCGCCAAGACCATGAAGAAGGCAATGCCGGCACCGGTTCCCAGCAGTACGGTCGCGCCGATCACGTGGGCGAGGCGGAGCAACTCTTCCAGCATCGCACCGCTTACCTTTCTTCCAGCGTCGCCAGGGCAACGAGAGTGAGAACGATCGATGGCAAGACTTTCACAAGCGGTCCGAGCGGGTCGAGCCAAAGTGAGGGTTCGAGAAGCGTTGCACCGAGAAGATAGGATGCCGTCACCAACACCATGCCCAGCATGGCCTTTCGCGAAAAGCGCCTGATGACGACGGCAATGCCGAGCGCGATGTCGAGTGCGCAGGTGGCAATTGTGAGCGCGGTCGCTCCAGTTTGTGGCAGGAAAGGCAGGAAGTGGCTTGCCGCGCCATCGATATTTGCCAGCGGAACGAGGCCTGACAGCAACCAGAAGAGCGACAGGGAGAGAATGATGATGGGTTTGAGGAGATAGAGGCGAGCGAACCAGAGATCCTGCACGGCGGATGGATGACGCGCCAACGTTTCGGCTGCCGTTGCAACCGAAAGCGTGTTTGTCTGCGCTTGCGTCGAAACGCCTTCCGACATCACCGCCATGGCCGTGGATCGAAGTGGCGAGCGCCAGCCCAGATAACCCGCGAGATCCGCCATCACGCTGACGGGCTTGGCGATCGCGGGTGAGAGCGAGACAAACCTTGCAGGAGGCAGTCCGAGCCATTGGCGATGCAGCGCGACGAGCTCTTTCAGCGTCACGGTCTCATCGGCTGCCAGATGCAGGTCGCTTGCCGGCGCGATGTGTCCGCTGACGGCGCGCGATACCGCAGAGGCGACATCATTGACCGAGACGACGCGAACCGGGCTCTCCGCGTGCGCGAGAGGAACGAAGCGGGGCAGACCGGCCAGAGCCCGAATGAGTGCTGTGCCGCCATGGGCGTTGCGGCCGATAACGAGGGCAGGGCGGAAGATGACGTGCGGCAAACCACTGGCGGCAAGCGCTTCGTCAGCGCCGCGCTTTGTCGCCAGAAACGGCAAGTTGGATGCAGTCCCCGAGGTTTGCGCAGAAATTTGAATGATAAGCCTGCCGCGCGCCAGAATACACGCTTCATAAAGCGCCAGCATCGCATCCAACTGCGTGGCGGAGAGATTGTCGGCTAGACCATCCTGAAGCGCGCCGGCGCAATTGACGATGACCTCATGGTCAGCCACCAGCTCAGTCCAACTGCTGGCATCTTTCATCCGCGCCAAGTCGCCATCGATCCAGTTGGCGAGAGGGAATTTCCGCCGGGCGGAAACAGTGTTGCGCGCGAGACCCGTGACCAAATGGCCGTCATTGTGCAGTCTGCGAAGAATGTCCGAGCCGATGAAGCCGCTTGCACCGAGAATCAATATCTTCATGCGTCTATCTAATCAAAAGTGACGTGGGATGCCATTACCTGCCTCCGCCCGTTGCGTTGTAGGGACGCGTCTGGGTGGAACATTCTTCTTTCGTTCTTTTTCTGTTGCGCTCACTGTTAGAATCCTGCGAAGAGGAAGCATGCAATTTTCTCCGCAACAGGATGAAGCCCTCAAGGCTGTTTCGCGCTGGTTGAAGGAAGGCCGTTCGCCGGTGTTCCGTCTCTTCGGCTATGCCGGTACGGGCAAGACCACGCTCGCCAAGCATTTTGCCGAGCATGTCGATGGAGAGGTACTGTTTGCCGCGTTCACCGGCAAAGCCGCCCAGGTTTTGCGCTCGCGTGGCGCGTCGAACGCCCGCACCATTCATTCGCTGATCTACCGGCCCCGTGGCGAAGAAGCCGTCGAGGACGAGGAAACCGGCAAGACCTCAATTGCGCCGATGTTCACCATCAATCGCCAAAGCCCGCTTGCCAAAGCAGCGCTCATCATCATCGATGAATGCTCAATGGTGGATGAGCAGCTAGGTAAGGACCTGATGAGCTTCGGCACGCCTGTTCTGGTGCTGGGCGATCCCGGGCAGTTGCCGCCGGTTTCAGGCGGTGGTTACTTCACCGAGCAGGAGCCGGATTATCTGCTGTCGGAAATCCATCGTCAGGCGAAGGACAACCCGATTATCCAGCTTGCCATGGATGTGCGAGAGGGACGCGAGATCATGCGCGGCGACTATGGGACCGCGCAGGTGATTTCCAAGTCGGAGGTCACCCAGTCGCTGGTGCTGGACGCGGATCAGGTTCTGGTCGGGACGAACCGCACGCGCAAGCGCTACAATCAGCGGCTTCGCGAGTTGAAAGGGTTTTCGGCAGAATATCCACAATCCGGCGACAAGCTGGTGTGCCTGCGCAACGACCCGGCAAAGGGCTTGCTCAACGGGTCCCTCTGGCAGGTGATGAGTTCGTCTCGGGAGACGGTCAAGCCGGGCATCAATCTGATGATCAGGCCGGAAGACGACGATATGGATCGCGGTGCGGCGAAGATCAAATTGCTGAAAGCCGCATTCGAAGAGACCGAAACGGAAATTCCGTGGTCAACGCGCAAGCGATACGATGAGTTCGATTACGGCTATGCGCTGACGGTGCACAAGGCGCAGGGTTCGCAATGGAACAATGTCGTGCTGTTTGATGAGAGCTACGCTTTTCGCGATACACGCGAGCGCTGGCTCTATACGGCCGTGACACGTGCGGCTGAAACGCTGACCATCGTCCGGTAGGATTTCTCAGGCTTATCAGTGCTGGATGATGCCCATCGTCAGCGCCTTAGCAACGACCTGAAATCGATTATTGACGCCGAACTTACCGAGAAGGTCTTCTTCCAGACCGCTCAGTTCATCGGCCGACATGCCAAGTGTGCGGCTCAGACGGGTCGATGAATATCCTTCCGCCATTAATTCGAGGCAGCTCTTTTCCTTGTCTGTCAGATCGACAACGACATCGTAAAGCGGCTCTGAATAGCTGTCGTCCGATACGTCCATAAGGTTGCTGATCTGGTCGATCTGGCGGTGAACGGTGGAAATCTCCAGTGTCAATTCGCGCTTTCGCGTTTCAAGCGCGCTCTGGAAAATATCGTCTGCTTCTTCCTGAGAGGAGGCGTGATCGAGCTTGTGCATGATGTCTTGAATGGCCGCAACCGCAACGCCGATATCGCGCAGCAGGTTGATGACCGCCATGCGGTGAACATCCTGGTGGGAATAAATGCGCATGAGGCCCATGCGGCGAGAGGAGAGGATCTTCTTTTCTTCGTAGAAATGCAGCGTCCTGTGCGTGACGCCAAAGAGATTGGCCATGTCTGCGATGACAACCGGCTCAGGTGGAAGTGAAGACGGTACCTTAACGTCGGGGAGAAAGCCTTTCGAGCTCTTCGATCCCAGCATTGCGGTTGTCTCGCTGCCCTTGCGCATGGACTTGTTGCTCCATGACCCGGTTTTAAGGACCACTGCCTCGTGGCCAACCTTGCCTGACACGATCATATCCGGGACAGCCAGATCTGGCATGGCCGCCGCACCCATTTCACTGACGAAAGCCGTATCCAAATCGATATTAGAATCTTCTAATGAAAATGATTGTGTCATCTGGGTCCCCGATCCTCAGGCCTAATGCGCTCGCCGCAGGATGGTTCCACTTAAATCGCAATTTTTTTTGGTAGCTTGCGTAATGACGCGATAATGACGAAATGGCGGGCAACAAACGCGCAACTTAATGTTCTTCATCATCAGAGCCGGGGAATGAAATGCCGACCAAACTGTCCGTCAATCTGAATGCGATTGCTATGCTGCGCAACAGGCGCGACTTGCCCTGGCCTGATGTTGCCGCGTTTGGACGTATCGCGCTGAAAGCGGGTGTCAGTGGGCTGACGGTTCATCCACGACCTGATCAGCGTCATATCCGCTTTTCCGACCTGCCGGTGCTGCGGGCATTGATCGACGACGAGTTTCCGCACGCAGAATTCAATATGGAAGGTTATCCGACCGAGGATTTTCTTCTTCTTTGCGAAGAGAACCAACCGGAGCAGGTGACACTGGTACCGGATGATCCATCCCAGGCAACCTCTGACCATGGTTGGGATGTCCGCGAGCATGGTGATTTTCTCAAGCAGGTCACATCACGTCTCAAATCACGCGGTATGCGCGTTTCGTTGTTCGCGGATGGCGATGCAGATCGTTCCGTCATGGAATTGGCAGCAGCGACGGGTGCTCAGCGCATCGAGCTTTACACCGGTCCCTATGGCGGCTGCTACGATGATCCAGCGGCGGCCCGAATCTGGGTTGAGAAACTCGGACAGACTGCTGACTTTGCTGCGGAATTTGGGCTTGGGGTCAATGCTGGCCATGATCTGACTGTGGACAATCTACCGGCTTTGGTGGCGCGTATTCCTCAGCTTTCGGAAGTGTCTATCGGCCATGGCCTTACTGCGGATGCTTTGGAATACGGTATGGCTGAAACCGTTCGGCGTTTTTGCAGGGCCTGCGGTCAGGCTATTTCATAACTCACGTCATTTTTTGCCCCTACAATGAAACCGCGTACAACCTGCGCGGTTTGATTTTCTGATTGTAATGAGGGCAAGTCCTATGCAGGAACATCATGTCGTCGTCGTTGGGGGAGGCTTCGGCGGCCTACAAACTGTACACGGCCTGAAGGGCGCGCCGACACGCATCACCCTGATTGACCGCCGCAACCATCACCTTTTTCAGCCGCTGCTTTATCAGGTGGCCACCACGGCACTTTCGACATCTGAGATCGCCTGGCCGATCCGCCATCTGTTTCGTGACAGGCCCGAAGTCTCGACTGTGCTTGCCGAAGTATCCGGCATCGACCGGACGACCCGCACCGTTCACCTGACCAATGGCGAGATCGTCTCCTTCGATACGCTGGTGCTTGCGACCGGTGCGCGCCACGCCTATTTCGGCAATGATGCCTGGGAAAAATATGCGCCCGGTCTCAAGACGCTGGAGGACGCGACCACCATTCGCAGGCGGCTACTACTCGCCTTCGAGCGCGCCGAGTTGGAGAAGACGGAGGCGGTCAAACAGGCCTATCTCACCTTCGTTGTGATAGGCGCCGGGCCGACGGGCGTGGAGATGGCGGGCATGATCGCCGATCTTGCCAAGAAGGTTCTTCCACCGGAGTTTCGCAACATCGATACGCGCACGACGCGGGTCGTTCTGGTGGAGGCAGGAAAGCGCGTGTTGCCTGCCTTTACCGAGGATCTCTCGGAATACAGCAAGCGAGCGCTGGAAAGACTTGGCGTGGAAGTCATGCTCGGCGCGCCCGTCACGGATTGCACTGAAGAGGGCGTGAAGATTGGCGACGACTTCATTCCGGCGCGCACGATTATCTGGGGGGCGGGGGTACATGCCTCTCCCGCCGCGCAATGGTTGAATGTCAAAGCGGACCGCGCAGGCCGCACCGAGGTGGGGCCTCATCTCCACATAGCCGAGGATCCGAACATCTTCGTCATCGGCGATACGGCATCGGTCCGCCAAGGAGAGGGCAAGACGGTCCCTGGCATTGCGCCAGCCGCCAAGCAGCAAGGTGACCATGTCGCCAAGGTGATCAAGGCGCGACTGACCGGAAAGGCGGGGCCTGATCCGTTCAAATATGTGCATCAGGGAAATCTGGCCACGATCGGCAAGCGGGCCGCCGTCATAGACTTCGGCAAGATCAAGCTGAAGGGAGTTATTGCCTGGTGGATATGGGGGATCGCCCATATCTACTTTCTTATCGGCACGCGCTCGAGACTCGCTGTGGCCTGGAGTTGGCTGTGGATTTATCTCAGCGGCCAGCATAGTGCGCGCCTGATTACCCAGCGTGATACGCTGAAGGACGAGACGCAGCCTGTCGGGAAGGCGCAGTAAAAAGAAGGGCGGACTTCGGTTAAAGCTCGCCCTTCTTTCTTCTTGGGTTTTATGCCCTTAAGTTCACGCGTCGAGTGTCGCCATGTCAATGACGAAGCGGTAGCGCACATCGCTCTTCAGCACGCGCTCATAGGCCTCGTTGACGTCCTTGATGTCGATCTTCTCGATCTCGGAGACGATGTTGTGTTGCCCGCAGAAATCCAGCATTTCCTGGGTTTCCTTGATTGAGCCAATCATCGAGCCGGAAAGGCTCTTGCGGCCTGGGATCAGCGAGAAGGCGTGGACGGGAATGGCGTTTTCAGGCGCGCCGACCACGACCATGGAGCCATTGACCTTGAGCATGCCGAGATAGGCGTTCCAGTCGATTTCTGCGGAGACGGTGCAGATGATGATGTCGAAGGTGCCGGCAAGCTTCTCGAAGGTGGAGGCATCGCTGGTGGCGTAGTAATCCTTCGCGCCGAGCTTCATGCCGTCTTCCTTCTTGGAAAGCGACTGCGAAAGCACGGTGATATCCGCGCCCATGGCGGCGCCGATCTTCACACCCATATGACCGAGACCGCCCATGCCGACGATGGCGACCTTCTTGCCGGGACCGGCATTCCAGTGCTTTAGCGGTGAGTAGAGGGTGATGCCGGCGCAAAGCAGCGGGGCAGAGGCGTCGAGTGGCAGGTTTTCCGGAATGGAAAGAACGTAGCCTTCCTTGACGACGATGTGGTCGGAGTAACCGCCCTGCGTCGCAGTCTTGCCGTCACGTTCGACCGAGTTGTAGGTCTGGACGAGGCCCGGCATGTATTGCTCATTATCGACGTCGCGGGTGGCGCAGCCAACGCAGCTATCGACGAAGCAGCCGACGCCGACATGGTCGCCAACCTTGAAGCGGGTGACCTTGGAGCCGACGGCCGTTACGATGCCAGCGATTTCGTGGCCGGGAACGATCGGGTACACGGCGTTCTTCCATTCATTGCGAACGGTGTGAATGTCCGAATGGCAGATGCCCGCATATTTGATGTCGATGACGACATCGTCTTCGTTCGGCTCACGACGTTCGAAGGTAAAGGGTGTGAGCGGCTTGGATGCGTCTGTTGCAGCATAACCTCTTGCAGTAGCCATCTGAAGTTCCTTTCAGCTGTGAAATGGGATGCATGATCATGCATCTGGAAAGCAAAAGAGCGTTAGAGCAATCCTCCAAGCTTCTTGCATAATTCTACAAAAGTGAGGCGCGCCCTCTTTGCGGCGACAGGAAGGCATTTTAGATATGTCTGAACGGAACTGCCGTTTGCCCTAAGGTTTTCGCCCCATGACGCTGCCCTTCAGCCCTTACCAGGAAATCGTCTCGATTGCTGCCCGTTACGCGCGAGGAGAAGGCGAGGTGACGACCGACATCGAGGCGTTAAGGCTCAGCAAGCGTTCAAGCCCGAGTGCGCCTTGCCACGGCAGTTACCATCCCTGTTTTGCCATGGTCATTCAGGGCGCCAAAAGCCTTCAGCTCGGCACCGACACCATCAACTACGGCGCGGGAGATTATCTCCTGACCTCCTTCGATCTGCCGGTGGCGTGGCGTGTGGTGGAGGCAAGCCACGAGGTGCCGCATTTTTGCATTTCGATTGCGATCAACAGTGAGAAGCTTCTCGACGTGATGAGCCGGGCGCAGATCGCCCGCCCGCCGACGACGGTCCCCAGCCAGCGTGGCATCGTGGTCAATGCGGCTACGCCTGAACTTCTTGACGCGACGACGCGGTTGTTGCGCTTGCTCGATCGTCCAGCCGACATCCCTGCCATGGCACCGCTGATCGAGCAGGAAATCCTCTACCGCATTCTCACTGGTCCTGCGGGTGGACAGTTGATGAACATCCTGGCGGCAGACAGCCATGGCAACCGGATTGCCCGTGCAATCGCGTGGCTTCGTGCGAATTACGCTCGCCCGATCCGCATCGAGGATGTCGCAGAACGGGTCGGCATGAGCGTCTCGTCCTTCCACCAGCATTTCAAAGCGGTCACGGCAATGACGCCGGTGCAGTATCAGAAGCAGTTGCGGCTGCATGAGGCGCGCCGTCTGATGCTGTTGGAGCGACTGGATGCCGGAACCGCTGGCCACAGGGTCGGCTATCAGAGCCCGTCGCAGTTCAGCCGGGAATATGCCCGTGTCTATGGCTTGTCGCCAGCGCGCGACGTGGAAGCCTCGCGCGAGAGCATGAGTACCGCAGCAGAGTGATCTGGCTTCCCATACCCCGGCTCTGCGCCGAGATATGGGCTGGTGAACGCATCAGCCGATCAATGCGGCCCTGTGGGCCTTGAAGAACTCTGCAGAGGTTTGTGGCTTCTTGCCGGTCAATGTTTCGTAGTCATTGGTCCGAATCTCGAAGTTACCGGCTGCGATATTGGCATCTGCCGAGGCCAGCATCTCGGCGACGAAAGCGGGAAGGCCCACACCTTCGATGCCCTTTCTCAGATCGTCAGGCGTGACTTTGACCGCCGTCAGTGGTTTGCCGGTTGCCTCCGAAACCAGTGCGGCAATCTGATCTGCATCGAGCAGTTCCGGTCCCGTCAGCGTGTAGGTCTTGTTTTCCGCCTTACCGTTTGCAAGAGCTGCCGCGGCTGCGCGGGCGCAGTCATCCCTGGAGATATTGGACACCTTGCCGTTGCCCGATGCCGTGTACCACTGACCACCTGCCAGATTATGCGGCATGCCGTGAAGGTAATTGTCCAGATACCAGGCATTGCGAATGATCGTGTAGGGCAAGCCACTTGCCTTGACCGCTTCTTCCGTTCCCAGATGATCCGGCGCGAAGGTGACGAGCGATTTGTCCGGATTTGGCATCGAAGTGTAGGCCAGATGCTTGACGCCGACTTTGGTCGCGGCGGCGACGGCTGCCTTGTGCTGATTCAAGCGCTGGCCTGGAACAGCGAGAGCGTCGGTGGAGATGATGAGCAGCGTGTTGATGCCTTCGAACGCCTTCTCGAGCGAGGCCGTGTCGTCAAAATCGGCTGCGCGCGTCTCGACGCCCTTTGCGGCAAGGCCTGCGAGTTTGGATGTATCGCGGCTCGCGGCGACAACATCGGAGGGCGGGACGTGATAGGTTTCCAAGAGATGACGGATGACGGCCTGGCCGAGATGGCCGGAGGCACCTGTCACGAGAATCTTGCTCATAATGTCTGTCCTTTGCTGGTCTCGAAAAGAGAGTAGCTCTAAAATAGGAATTGACTGACCCCTGTAAAGAAGGCAGTTCTTGCGCCCTACGTTACCAGAAGGGAACCACCGCCATGAGCGCGACAGTCTCACGCTTGAAACCGGCCGCAACCTCGGCTCCAGCCCAATCGTCGGCACCCCTGCCAGATTTTGCCAATCTCGATTTCGACAATTGCCCGGTGCGCGATCTGCTCAATCACATTGGCGGGAAATGGTCGACGCTGCTGTTGCAGGCGCTCGCTGAGCGCCCCTATCGTTTTGGTGAGTTGCGCCGCATGGTGCCCGATATCTCACAACGCATGCTCACTCAGACACTGCGCGACCTGCAGCGGGATGGCTATATTCATCGCGAGGTGTTTCCGACCAAGCCGCCAAGCGTCGAGTATAGCATGACGCCGCTAGGGCGGTCCCTCTATCTGCCACTGTCGCAGGTGATCAACTGGGCGCTGGACAATCATGATGCGGTGAAGCACGCAAGATCAGAGTTCGACGCTACCGCGTAAGTAATTGGAAACGTTTACGATTTCTCCAGACCTCATATTGCGGCGCGTCAATTCGCACACTTCGTCCAAAAATCCTCTTGACCCTGACTAGCGCTCCGCTTAAATGTCGCTCGAACCGTACCGTACGGTACATAATCGAGAGTGGAGTGGACAAGGTGGGGACCGATCCGATCACAGCGCAGGAATTTTCGCCGCGACAGAACGCCGTTCTGGAGCAGGCATTGCGTCTTCTGGTCGAGGGTGGAGAAAAAGCGCTGACGACCTCTGGTCTGGCACGCGCTGCCAACTGTTCTAAGGAAAGCCTCTACAAGTGGTTCGGCGATCGCGATGGTCTGCTGGCAGCGATGATCAGCTTCCAGCAGAGCAAGGTCCGAACCTTCGAGAAGGCGGGCGATCGCGTTACGGCGCCGCAACTCGTCGATCATCTTGAAGTCTTTGCCCATGATCTGCTCGACGTTTTGGCAGGCGATGTGTCGCTGGCGTTGAACCGTCTTGCCATCGGGCAGGCGAGCCGTGAAGGCTCCAAACTCGGCAATCTTCTGCTGGAGCGCGGGCGTCGCCAGATCGACAAGCGTGCTCGTGGTCTGATCGAGGCTGGTCGCCGTTGCGGTTACCTGCGCTTTGACGACCTGGAGGACGCCTATCGCAGTTTTTACGGCCTGATCGTTACCGATCTGCATGTGCGCATGCTGCTCGGCGAAGCGCAGGCCAAGGATTTTTCCGCCCGGGCGCGCAAGGCGGTTGCCGCCTTCCTGACGCTTTACGGGACGGAAAAGGTACATTCGGAAAAGGGCGGCAAAGCCGCCTGAGTTCCGGTCAATCATCTGGTTTTGAATAGGGAAGGACCAAGAAATGCGCGTTTACTACGATCGTGATGCCGATCTCAATCTCATCAAGGCGAAGAATGTCGCCATCGTCGGTTATGGTTCGCAGGGCCGGGCGCATGCGCTGAACCTGAAGGACAGCGGCTCCAACAACGTCGTCATTGCCCTGAAGGCCGGTTCGCCGACCATCAAGAAGGCAGAAGCCGACGGCTTCAAGGTCATGACGGTTGCCGAAGCTGCCAAGTGGGCCGACCTGTTGATGATGGCAACGCCTGACGAACTTCAGGCCGACATCTACAAGGCTGAAATTGCCGGCAACATCCGCGACGGCGCTGCCATCGCATTTGCCCACGGCCTCAACGTTCACTTTGGCCTCATCGAGCCGAAGGCTTCGCTCGACGTCGTCATGATCGCACCGAAGGGCCCAGGCCACACGGTTCGCGGCGAATACCAGAAGGGCGGCGGCGTGCCTTGCCTCGTTGCCGTTCACCAGAACGCTTCCGGCAATGCTCTTGAACTTGCACTCTCCTACGCTTGTGGCGTTGGCGGCGGCCGCTCCGGCATCATCGAAACCAACTTCAAGGAAGAGTGCGAAACCGACCTCTTCGGCGAACAGGTCGTTCTGTGCGGCGGTCTCGTCGAACTGATCCGCGCCGGTTTCGAAACGCTGGTCGAAGGCGGTTATGCGCCTGAAATGGCTTACTTCGAGTGCCTGCACGAAGTGAAGCTGATCGTCGACCTGATCTATGAAGGCGGCATCGCCAACATGAACTACTCGATCTCCAACACGGCCGAGTGGGGCGAGTACGTCACCGGTCCGCGCATCATTACCGCAGAAACCAAGGCTGAGATGAAGCGCGTTCTGCACGACATCCAGACCGGCAAGTTCACCTCCGACTGGATGCAGGAATACCGTTCGGGTGCAGCCCGCTTCAAGGGTATCCGCCGCATGAACGACGTTCACCAGATCGAAGAAGTCGGCGCCAAGCTGCGCGGCATGATGCCTTGGATCGGCAAGAACAAGCTGGTCGACAAGGCTGTCAACTAAGTTACACCACTATTAAAGTTAGAAGGCCGGAGCAAAAGCTCCGGCCTTCTACATTTCGTATGACGATCCCAGATATACGCCTTCAATGCTGTCGGAAACGCTTTCAATATAGTTATTGATGGCGCTCAGCAGGTCTATCAAAGAAAAATACTTCCGTTCAAATTTATCAGATTTGATCGATATCGCCGTGTCTATTTCTTCTTTCGTATCGAGCCACTTAATCAAGTCGATCTCACCCACGGCGTAGTTCATGGTTCCAAGGTCTTTGAAGACCTTCATCTCGTTTCCATGAATGATATTTCCAATTATGTTCCAAGCACTGTTTGATCGGGTGCCGCCCTGAGATTTTGCAACATCGTCTGAAATGGAAACAGTCCGCGATTTCAACTCCGACACGGTGTTTGTAATCTCCGCGAATCTACGAGTAGAAATACACAGGATTAACAAATCCTTCCTGCAAAGATTCTCAGCAATATTGTAATATTCTCCATAACCTAAGGCTTTCAGGCTTCTGGAGGTCGCATAGGAAGCCAACCGACTTATTGATTCAATAGTGTCGGCATAGGCATGCTTACAAAGGTCTCTGTCCACTCTAGGGACGGATTTCCCGGTCATCGCTTTTGTCACGTCGCTGGGTAAATAACGCCCTTGGTCAGAATGAAGCAGCCGTAGAAACGCAGCTCACCGGTGGTGATGATGCAGTAGGCTTCCTTGGCCTTTTCATAAAAGGCGAAACGTTCGATCCCATACATGGGTGCCGACTTGCCTTCGGCGGCATCGATTTCCGCCTGAACTTCTTGTTGGACCGGCTCTATCTGATCCGGTGCGCCCATGACTTCCATTCGGCCGACGGAAGGCTGCAGCGGCGTGTCGAGCGGGAAGACCGAGAGGATGGCCTTGATCGCCTGGGCGGAGGTGAGGTTTTCCATGCGCAGCACCTGGCCGACGGCGGTGTGCTGGGCAATGCTGTCCGAAGGGAAGTTGGTGTCGGTTACGACGAGCGTGTCGGCGTGGCCCATGGCGCGCAAAGCGTGCAGGACGTCGGCGTTCAGCGCGGGGTGGATATTCTTGAGCATTTTGTCTCCTCCGGACAGCAAATCAGTTGGGCCGCAATCCACCCGGAAAATCTCGGCTCGTCAATCCATCGCCAAGCAGATTGTGAAGTGTTTGAAGAGATTGTATTGGATGTCGACACATCGGGAGCGGACGCAAAAAATCTTCAAAAACCGTACCGGAAACTGATAAGTCAGTATTGCTGACCTATCGATGTTTCTGTACTCATTTGCGTCATAAAACGAAATATGAGGAAACAGACCCATGCTTGATTGGGAACAAATCTTCGCCACGCGTTCATCGCGGATGAAAGCATCTGAAATCCGTGAGCTTCTGAAGCTCTTGGATCAGCCGGATATCATTTCCTTTGCAGGCGGCATTCCCGATCCGGCGCTGTTTCCCGATGCTGACTTCAAGCAAGCCTACTCGGATATATTCTCCGGTTCCCAGGTGAATTCAGCGCTGCAATATTCGGTGAGCGAAGGCTACAAGCCGCTGCGCGAATGGATCGTCAAGGACATGGCAAAGATCGGCATCGACTGCTCGGTCGATAACGTCTTCATCACGTCCGGTTCGCAGCAGGCGTTGGATTATCTCGGCAAGCTGTTCCTGTCGCCGAACGATACAGCACTCGTCACATGGCCGACCTATCTTGGTGCGCTGTCTGCGTTCAACGCCTATGAGCCGAACTACGACCAGCTCAACCCCGGCGGCAATCGCACGCCTGAGACCTATCGCGACAACGCGACCAAGGCGGGTGGTTCGGTCAAGTTCGCCTATCTATCTGCCGATTTCTCCAACCCGACCGGTGAGACCGTCGATCTTGCAGGCCGCAAGAAGCTTTTGGAACTGGCCGATGAGCTCGATATTGCGGTCATCGAGGATGGCGCCTATCAGAATCTGCGTTTCGATGGCGAGCCAGTCACGCCGATCCTGGCGCTCGACATCGAGCGCAAGGGCGGTATCGAAAAGACCCGCACTATCTATTCCGGCAGCTTCTCCAAGACGCTGGCGCCAGGTCTTCGCGTCGGTTTCGTGGTTGCTGCCATGCCCGTCATCCGCAAGCTGGTGCTGATGAAGCAGGCGGCGGATCTGCATTCCTCGACGATCAACCAGATGGCGATCGAGCATGTCGCATCGCGCGGCTTCGACAACCAGGTCGCCAAGATCAAGGCGGCCTATAGTGCGCGCCGCGATGCCATGCTGACTGCGCTCGACAACTACATGCCGAAGACGGCGCGCTGGACGAAGCCGGAAGGCGGCATGTTCATCTGGGTAACGCTGCCGGAAGGTCTCGATGGCGCGGAGCTTCTGGCGCAATCGCTTGCCAGCGAGCGCGTCGCTTTCGTTCCGGGCAAGGCTTTCTTCGCCGATGGTTCGGGCAGCAATACGTTGCGCATCAGCTTCTCATGCGCCAATGAGCAGATGATCGATGAGGGCATCAAGCGTCTCGGCCGTCTGATTGCCAATGCCGAGACCTCGACCAAGGCGACGATGCCGATCGTGTGAGGCAAGGGGCGGGTTTGTTCCGCCCTTAAACCGACGAGCCTCTGCTGGCCGACTTGAAGAGCGGCCAGCATCAGAGGTGATGCTTTGCTCCGTCATCCCGCGATGTTGCGACGCTTCGCACAGACACAACGCCTCCCAATCGAAGGATATGCGCCATGGCGAGAACCTACCCCTTCCATCAGGTCGATGTCTTTTCCGCCGAGCCTCTGAAGGGCAACCCGCTTGCAGTGGTTTGCGACGCGGATGACTGGTCCGATGAGGAGATGGCGGCTTTTGCCAACTGGACCAACCTCAGTGAGGCCACGTTCCTGATGAAGCCGACAGTGGCTGGCGCGGAATATCGGGTGCGAATCTTCACCCCGAAAGGAGAGCTGCCTTTCGCCGGTCATCCGACACTTGGCACGTGCCATGTCTTTCTCTCGCATTCCGGTCAGAGCGGCAAAGGCGAAATCGTCCAGCAGTGCGAGGCCGGTCTGATCAAGATCAGGATAACGGGTGAGAGACTGGCTTTTGCCGCGCCGCCATTGCGCAAGTTCGGACCGGTCGACCCGACCTCTGTTTCGCAGGTCGCGGCGGCACTGGCGCTGGCACCAGAGGTGATCCTGGATGCAAGCTGGACGGATAATGGTCCGGGTTGGGTATCGCTGCTTCTCAGAAGCCGTGCAGATGTTATCGGCATCGAGCCGGACTTCGTCGCGCTCGGCGGGTTCAAGGTGGGCGTGGTTGCGCAATGCCAGCCGGAAGATGGGATCGATGCCGATTTCGAAGTTCGCGCTTTCTTCGAAGGTGGCGAAGACCCCGTGACTGGCAGCCTCAACGCTGGCGTTGCGCAGTGGCTCATCGGTGCTGGCTTGGCTCCGGAGCGCTATGTCGCCAGCCAGGGCACGGTTCTTGGCCGGGCAGGGCGTGTCAGCGTTGACAAGATCGGTGACGATATCTGGATCGGCGGGCAGGTAACAACGTTGATCGAGGGAAAGATCACGCTTTAACGGAGAATGTGACAGACAAATCCTGTCTGTCACATACATGTTATGCAGGTATGTTTTAGCGGTCCCAATTCTAAACAGGGACTGGGTTCATGAAAACGCTTCTTTCCGCCTTCACCGCCATCGTGTCGCTCGGCTTTTTGATGAGCGCCGCGAATGCCGCAGATCTGGTGCTTTACACCAGCCAGCCGAATGAAGACGCCCAAGCGACCGTCGACGGCTTCAAAGCTGCCAACCCCGGCATCGAGGTCGAATGGGTCCGTGACGGAACGCCAAAGATCATGGCTAAGCTGATGGCCGAGATCGAGGCGGGCAATCTGGTTGCCGACGTTCTTTTGATTGCCGATACGGTGACGCTGGAACGCATGAAGCAGGCCGGTCAGCTGATGGCCTACAAGTCGCCGGAGGCTGCCCATTACGATGCCACGCTTTATGATGCGGATGGCTACTACTATTCCACAAAGCTCATCACCACCGGCATCATGTACAATACGCAAGCTGCGATGAAGCCGACGAGCTGGAAGGACCTGGAAAAGCCGGAGGCTAAGGGGCTGGTGACCATGCCAAGCCCGTTGACCTCGGGCGCAGCACTCATCCACGCGCAGACGATTGCCGCTGTTCCAAGCCTCGGCTGGGATTACTACAAGGCGCTGAAGGACAACGGTGCGATTGCCGCCGGTGGTAACGGTGCTGTGCTGAAATCCGTCGCTTCCGGTGAGAAGGCTTATGGCGTGGTTGTCGATTACATGCCGATCCGCGAGAAGGCCAAGGGCGCTCCGGTCGAGTTCGTCTTCCCGACAGAAGGCGTGTCCGCCGTCACCGAGCCAGTCGGCATTCTGGCTCACACCAAGCATGCCGATGCCGCCAAGAAATTCGTGGACTATGTGCTTTCGACGCAAGGTCAGGAAGGCTTCGTCAAGCTTGGTTATATTCCGGCGCGCAACGATGTTGCCCTGCCGGCGGGCATCCCGCAGCGCGACCAGATCAAGGTGCTGCCACTGAACCCGGCTGAGGCGCTGAAGAATTCCGAAAAGGACCTCAAGACCTTCTCCGATATCTTTGGCGGCTCCAAGGGCTGATTCCTCTTCATGCCAGCCTTTTCAACTCATGGAAGCAGCCAGCCGTGCTGGCTGTTTCCATTTGTCATTATCGTCGTCTTCATGCTCAGCGCTTTGCCGCTGGGACGGTTGGCCTATACCGGCATCCTTTCGTCACTAAAGGGTGACATATGGCCGCTTTTCAGCGATCCGGCACTGTGGCAGGCCGTGGCCAACACGCTCTCCACCTCGTTGTTCGGCATGCTGATCTCGCTTGCGATCGGCGGTGGTTTTGCGCTGACGCTGACGCTCTGCAATATTCGCGGCAAGTCGATTTTAAGCTTCCTCTTCATGCTGCCGATGATGATCCCGCCGCAGGTGACGGCGCTTTCCTGGATCGGCATGACCGGACCGTCCAGCACGTTGTTGAAGGCCATTGGGATGGCGCCGGCCCTCGGCTCTGCCCAGCCGCTTTATTCGATCTTCGGGATTTCGCTGCTTCTCGGCGTCCAGCATGCGCCGCTCGTCTATCTCTCGTTGCGTTCAGGGCTGTTGGCGCTGCCGCAGGATGGAATCGAGGCGGCGAAGCTTTCGGGTGCATCGTCCTGGCAGGTGCTGAAGGATATCATCCTGCCGCTCTCCATGCCGGGGCTGATTGCGGGCGCAGCCATCGCTTTCGTTTCTGGCGTCGGCAATTTCGGCATTCCCGCCATCCTCGGCATACCGGCCTCCATCTTCACCTTGCCGACGCTGATCTACAGCCGCTTCTCCAGCTTCGGCAGCAGCACCTTTGGCGACATTGCGATGCTGTCGGGCATGATTGCCATCATCTCCGTCCTCGGCCTTGCCATTCAGGAACGGGCAATGAAGGGGCGGGACTATCGCATCATCGGTCTGTCCGGCAGGGCAGCGACCTTCCAGCTCGGCGGCTGGCGCTTGATCGTTGAAGCGCTCCTCTGGCTCGCCATCCTCGTTATCCTCGTCGCACCATTGGCGGCGCTGGTGGCAAGCTCGCTAGCGCCCGCTTATGGCGTGCCGCTGACGTTGAAGACGGCGACGATCCATGCCTATCAGGAAATCCTGTTTCGTCAGTCGGGGACGCGCACGGCTTTCGTCAACTCGCTGTTTCTCGCGACGGCCACATCCATATGTCTCCTTCTGGTGACTGTGCTGACCGCTTATTTTCTTGTGATGGGCAAAAGCCGGTTTATGTTCCTGCTGTCGGCGCTGGTCGATGTTCCCTATGCGCTGCCCGGCGTGGTGATTTCCGTCTCCTATGTGTTGCTCTTTGCTGCACCCATCCCGCTTGTCGGCATCACGCTTTACGGCACGCTGTGGATCATTCTGCTTGCCTATTTCTCCTCCTTCTTCGCCGTCAGCCTGAAACCGATGGTCAGCGCCTTTACCCAGTTCGATCCCGTTCTGGAGGAAGCCGCGCGGCTTTCCGGTGCCGGCTTCTGGCGAAGGATGAAGGATATCATTCTGCCACTTGTCGGTCCCGCCGCGGGTGCCTCCGTCATTCTCGTCTTTCTGATTGCCTGCAATGAACTGACGGTCTCTGCGTTGCTCTGGTCGGCAGGCACCCAGACGCTCGGTGTGGTGATCTATAATCTCGATGATAGCGGCAGCTTTGATCTCGCCTCGGCACTCTCCGTTCTGGTGGTGGCGATGGTGATCGTGCTGATGCTGCTGCTCGAACTGCTCGGCCGCCAGCTGCCGAAGGGAGTGGTGCCTTGGCGAAACTGATCCTCAATCGCCTCTCGAAGAGCTTCGGCGGCGGCAAGCCCGCCGTCAACGATGTGTCGATGACGATCCGCGAAGGCGGTTTTCTCGCTCTGCTCGGCCCGTCCGGCTGCGGCAAGACCACGGTGTTGCGGATGATCGCCGGCTTCGAGCGGCCAAGCGACGGCGCAATTCTGCTTGGCGAAAGGGTGCTGGCCGATGCCGGCAGCATGGTGCCACCGGAACGGCGCAATATGGCGATGGTCTTTCAGTCCTACGCGCTCTGGCCGCATATGACGGTGGTGGAGAATACAGGTTATCCGCTGAAGGTGCGAGGCATTACCGGTGAGCGCTATCGCCGCAAGGTGATGGATGCGCTAGCAACCGTGCGCCTCGATGCCTATGCAGATCGTCGCCCGTCGGAGCTTTCAGGCGGACAGCGTCAGCGTGTGGCGCTTGCGCGCTGCCTCGTCACCGAGCCGGATGTGGTGCTTCTGGACGAGCCACTTGCCAATCTCGACCGGCATCTGCGCCAGGAGATGGAAGAGACCTTTCGCGAGTTCCACGCCACCTCTGGTGCTACGATGGTCTATGTGACGCATGATCAGGCCGAAGCCATGGCGCTCGCCACTGATGTGGCGGTGATGTCGGAAGGAAGGCTGTTGCAGATGGCACCGCCTGCAGAGCTTTATGCACGACCGGAAGGACGGCTGGTCGGGTCGCTTGTCGGGCAGGGCGCTATTGTCTCACTCCATCTCAACGAGACCGCGGCGCGGGCGCTGACCTGGGATGTGTTGAAACCAGCCTTGCAGGCCCAAGTACCGACGTCCCTATCAAGTGACATTCTGGTTCGCCCGCAGGATGTGTTGCAGGATGCCGAGGGCATTGCCTGCCGGGTCAGCAATATTCTCTATGAAGGCGAGAGATACGCCCTGCGCCTGACGCTGCCAGATGGGCAGGTGCTGCGTGCTTACTCTCGGGAGCCGGCAGCGCTTGGGGCGACCTATCCCGTTATCATCCGCTCGGCGTGGCGGTTGTAACGCCGGCGACTTGGCTTCCCATCGAAACCGGCTAAGCTGGGTGTTCATATGGGAATGATTCATGTCGCTTCGGCTTGCCACCTTCAATATCGAAAACCTGATGACCCGCTTCGATTTTACCGGGTTTCGTAATCAGACCCGACGCGACCGCGCCATGCAGCTCTTCGATGTGCGCGACGAGGCGACCTACAATGCGCTGGAAAGTGCGCGCATGCTAGCGTCGACGGATGACATGCGCCAGCTTTCCGCACTCGCCATTGCCGATGCGGATGCCGATATCCTTTGCCTGCAGGAAGTCGACAACATGGCCGCCTTGCAGGCCTTCGAATATGGCTATCTGTATCGTATGGTCGGCAATGGCTATCGGCACAAGTATCTGGTGGAAGGAAATGATAGCCGAGGGATCGATGTGGCTGTCGTCATGCGCGATGAAACACGCGATGGCGAGAAGATCGAGCTTATCGATATTCGCAGCCATGCAGCGAAAACCTATCGCGATTTCGATCTCTTCAATGACGAACTGGCGCTCACCAACGCCATAGACGACAAGATCTTCAAGCGTGACTGCCTGGAGCTTGACCTGAAGATCGGCGGAAAGCCTTTCTCGCTCTTCGTCACCCATCTGAAATCGATGAGCAATGCCCGCGAATCGACCGATGCGAGGCTTGGCACCATGCCTGTGCGCGAGGCGGAGGTGCGCGGCATTCGCCGCATTATCGAGGACCGCTTCGGCGTCGATCAGGCGCGGCAGGCCAACTTCGCCATCTGTGGCGATATGAATGATTATCAGGAGCGGATCGTCATCAAGGGCGACCGCCGAAGCGGCTACAGTTTCACGGCGGTGACGGAAGAGCGCAGCGCGCTGGATCTTCTCACGCGAGACAGCTTTGTCATAAACCCGATGCAACGCCGTGATGTGATGGATCGCTGGACGCTCTATCATTCCAGAGGGCCGCAGGAGCAGCATCTTTGCCAGTTGGACTATATCCTGCTGTCGCAAAGCCTTGCGCAGCGGAATGTCGAGCGCGTGCCGGAGATCATCCGCGCCGGGCAGCCCTTCCGTACAGTCTTTCCTCCCGGGCAGGAGGTGGAGCGTTATCCACGGACCGGCTGGGATCGCCCCAAGGCATCGGACCATTGCCCCGTGGTGATGACGCTGGATCTAGGGTAAGGTTGCAGTTAGGCTTCAGGCGAGGCTGCGTCGCAGCAGAAGCCAAGGCGAATAAGTTTTTGGCGAAGCTGATCGTCTGTTGCCTCACTCATTGATAGCAATCCTTTATACGGATCGCCTTCTTCCTGGAGCGCCGACCAGAATGCCGGCTCCGTCTTCAGGCCCTGCTGTCTAAACCGCATGATCGCCCTCTTGAATTCGTCTCCACCGAGCGAAAGCAGACGCTTTTCGATCTGGAAGTGACGCCAGCCGGTTTGTGTTGAGACCGGCTGAGGACTGGCGAAGATTTCGAAATCCCAACCATGAATGTGGAAGGTGACGATCACCGGACGATCTTTCGAGATCCACTGCCATATGCGCAGGCTGTCCATTGCGCCATAGAGACGCTGTATGTCGTTCAGAAAGGCACCCGCATCCGGCGCGTGGCAAAGAATATCAATGTCGCTCTTGTCGGTCTCGAGCCCAAGAGGTGGTGTGCCAGCAATCCTTGGATCATAAGCGGACAAGGCGTCCAAGACGCCCAGACGCGCCACCGCGATTCCGAAATGAGGTCTTGTGATGGGCATCATTTCCGCTTGCGTCGCTGAGAGGATAGCCACGCCGACCGGCAGCATCAAGCGCGCTGCTTTCTAAAAGCGTGACGCGTGGAAACGGAAAGCGGCGTTTTACGCGCCTTCAAACTTCACGGTCACGCCGCGCTGGCGGAAATAGGCCTGCATCAGCTTTCGACCGGAGCGGTTGTTGTGCGAAAGCTTGGCTGGGTCGAAAGTTGCTTCTTTCACACCTTCATGCTTCAAAGCAGCCTTCAGGTTGGCGATGTGAAGATCGAGGTCGGCATTGTCTGCGCGCAGCGATTCGTAAATGCGATCTGTCGCGTCTGCTACCGTCAATTCGCTCATCGTCATGCTCCTGTTTACACTGGCCACGCTTAGCGGCCCATTCTGTTCTGTCAGAGCCATACTTTCTCTGCCAACGCAAGCCTTTACCCGCCGAACTCGCAGGAGCGCTCTGTGCTCGGAGGAAGGTCGATCCCCATCATTTAAGCCTAGCGCGTTCGTTTTTGACAAAGCCAGCAAGTTTTTCCTTTACATGAGAAGGGAATCTGATAATTCGGCGGCACTGGATTGCCCTTGTAGCTCAGTTGGTAGAGCACCTGATTTGTAATCAGGGGGTCGCGGGTTCGAACCCTGCCGGGGGCACCAGTAAAATCAACCACTTGAGTGATGTTGATGAGACGCCCACCCGCTTCCGGGGCACAAGGGGGCAAACAAGCTGGCAAAGACCACCTTCCCAACACGTCTCGCCGAACAATTCCGATATGATGACGAGCAAGCTCGATCCATTATAGCGTTGCTTGCGCCTTCGAAAGATTGACTGGAGATGAACCGCGTCGAGATCGAGTTCAAGGGCTCTGACGAGATCCGTGTCCTAATGCTTTTTAACGAATCGCTGATCGCTTCTTGCACCACTCCCTTCTCACGCTTAGTCCAAAACCAAAGAAGGCCGAGAGGGATTACGTGGAACCGATGGACCGGCATCCCACTACGTTGCTCCAGCTTATCGCGGGCACTACCGGCTTTGATGGCACCATTGTCGACCGCTGTAATTTTCTCGAACGAGTTTCGACGAAGCGCGGCAAGCCTATGTCGGGCCACCAACACCGCGACATAGTCCGCAACTCTTCTTCCTCTCCAGTTGGTCGCGCGCATGCGTTTGAGTACCGATCTGGTTCCTACAAAGGACGAAGAGGTCGAGGATATTCAGTAATGCAGAGACACCTCCCCGGCTCTGCTACCTTTCAGATATCTTAACCGCATATCGGAGGGTCACAGGAAATGAGCCAACCGCCACGCTTCCTGGCTCGAAGGAAGGCCAACGGATGAAGCGAGGCATGGAACTGCTATTTTACCGCCGCTAATTCGGTGTTGAATGCCGACAGGCCAGGGCTTCTCAATCCAGAGAGTGCGCGCAAGGAAATTCAGACAATAAAACGCTTGTGGGAACAGAGGGTAAGCCTCGAGATGACTTACCTTGGTCCTGATTGGGCTAAACATTCCGAGCTGTTTCGGTAAGAAATAAATCGGTATTTTTCGCCCCTAGGCGCCCATTTTAGCATTCTGTCGCAAAAGACGGAGTGCCAAGATGGCCAATCGCGTTCTCGCTGGCGAAGAAGTAATTCAGAGGGCTGGCTTAAGCCGTCATACCTTTTACTCCGAAATTTCGGAAGGTCTTTTTCCCAAAGGCGCGCAGCTTACTGCACGTCGTGTGGGCTAACCCAAGACTGATGTTGATCGCTTGATCGAGAGCAAGATCGCAGCAGATGAAGGGGTGGCCGTATCATAGGCACCGACCACGAACACGAACACGAACACAGTGAAACCGTCAACCAAGCAGTGCAATGGCTGGCAGAGCAGAAGCCAGCGCAGACACCAATCACTCCAGCGATCCGTGAACGCTTTGGCATCAACGCTTGGGGCGTGCGAGGCAACGGCCTTGTCGAACAAGTACAAGGTTTGGCAGAGGGCGCACGAATGAGAAAATTCGCGTCAATTCCCCTTGGATGTGGCAGGCCGATTTGAAGCCCGTGCGGGGGATCCTGAGGCAATAGCCGTTTACTTTCACCTCACCATCAGCGGCCATGCGGACATGCCTGGGCCTTTACTAGGTGCCGATCGCCTACATTGCCCATGAGATCGAATGCTCTCAAGACTAGGATTCTAGCGCTTATTGAAGCGGATATTTCCTCGTATGACTTCAAGCACGAAGTCGCTTGGGTACATGACATGGCTTCTGACCGGATAGGGCCTCAACCTTTGGAGAAGGACAAGCGCGTGAAGGGCGTAGCGAACCAGCTTGAAATGCTGCCTATCTGCCCGATAACGCTCGGCGTTTATGCAAAGTAACGCATCACACTTCACCTTCACGAAGAACGAAATCTGGCTGATTTCGAGAGTGCGGCTGGCGACGTTGACAAAGCCCCTTCGAAGCAAGGAACAGGAGAAGGACCTAGAAACAGTAACAGGATCAGTTAGCTTAGGAACCGAAAAAACGCTCAGCCTGCTCGCTTTCAAATGGGAGAGCCTTGTCCAGTGACATCATTATTTGCAGAAGCGAAAACGTTCCTCCCCGATTTAGGCGCTCCTGAAAGTTGTCTGGATGAATGTGTCCGCTTGCTGATGGGGGGAAACTTCTCTCCGTTTGAACTGGGAGGAACAATCGATGGAGCGAGGAGTGCGGCATGAACCAGCTTGATCTAGTCCAGTGGGCCGAGGATCGACCGAGCGCGAAGGTCATCGACATCATGTCGGCGGTCATCAAAGCATATGTGTGCAGCCTTATCCCTTCCCATGAAAAGACGGCGAACGCATATCGCTGCAGTCAAGGAGGAAGGTGGCATGAGTTTGATGGTTGTTGTGCGCGGAGCAGGCGGTGGCACTGGTTACTTCGTTGTTGAACAGCCCGACGACGTAACAATCGCGAGGCCATTCAACACCCATCGCGCAGCTTGGCGGTGGATCGACCGGCACGAAGGACGCCCCGTCTCTCGCAGCAAATCTCTCGGGATATTCATTCGTGAAAGCAATGGAGGCGTTGCATGAGAAATCATCTACATCCATGCGGCGCGGCATCGTGCATGGCGGCAAGGTGCTGGCTCCAATGCTGGGAAGCGAGCTCATCCGTCCCGGTGGCGCTTGCTCGTATGCGGAGGTGTGTGACCGGACAAAAAGAGGCTGGGCCAGGAAGCACGGCATCGGCTGGCAGGCTGGCAAGAGCGGCACGCTGAAGACATCTCTTTCCGCGCTCCTGATGGTGGTGGACGATCAGCTTGAGACGCTTGTGTAGGTGACTGGGATCATCCAGTCGTCAAGTTCTACATCCGCCGTGCCGTCAGACTTCAGGAAGAAGTGAAGGTTCTTAGAGAGCTGAACCGGAGGCGCTCAGTTCTCGCTGAAATGCGTTCGAAAGATTCTCAGAGATGAACTTGTTCAGGGCGTTTTGCTACTGTTCATAAAAACTAGTGTAGTATTCTGGCGCATTTAGGGAGTCCGATCATGGTCATTCGCAATAAGCGGCTTTTCACGGCAGTTGTCTTGCCTGCCCTCGTCCTTCAGCCTCTAATCGGTAGCGCACAAGAGTTCGAATTTAGCTTCGGTCGAGATCGACGCGGGGAGGAGGAGTATGGGGGCGGGTGCAGTCCACGACAAGCGCTCAGAGTAGCACGCCGTATAGGCGTTAAAGACGCGCAGATTTCGTCCATCACGGGACGACAAATTATTATCGATGGCTACGGGTGGGAGAATGAGTATGTTCAGCTTTATCTAGCGAATCGATCTGGCTGCCCTCGGATAAGATAGGCGCGCAGTGGTTTTGATTTAGGCGTCCGATGGGCGCCTTTTTCTCGCCGGCTGATAGAAACTTCCGCAAAGTTCCAAATCCTTCAAAAGACGCTCGATAGGCTATCGTGGTCTTATGGTTCTCAACAAAGGAGAACCGAATGAGCAAGCGAGCCGCCAGACTGGATGCTCGAATTTCCGAGACGTTCGCAGGTGACGAAACCTCCCAAGCAATTGCCGTTCTGCTTCAGGAAGTCCAGCAGGCCAGCACTGACGTCGGGGCCACCGGCGAGGCCTCTGAGCAGCGCGTGCTTAATCCCCGCTTGCGTCCCGCTGAAGTCGATGCCACCCGCAAGGGAATGGAAGAGGCTAATTTCCGGAGCAGCGTCTGGACGCTGCAGTCAAGCAGCTTACCGATCTTCTCAGCAACGCAAAGCGCCGAGAAGCCCCGCCGAGCGAGCCGTAGAATACAAAGTTGCCAAGGCCTAACGCGACGAGTTGGTGAAGGATCTCGCGGCCTACAAAGCACGCCGCTGCCGTTCTGCCGTTGCTTGATCGTTTAATCCGCAACAATGACCGGATCCAGAAGGCGAACGTCGGGCGATCGTCTGCGACATGGCCCTGCTCTGCACAGATGGGTGCCATCCCGCCAGACTTCAAAGTTTCCGCGGTTAAGCAAAAGAACCTGCAAGGGCTTTGCCAGGTCTGGAGGCCGGATTTCGACGCCGGCCGAGTAACCAAGATTATATATTCGTACACATGGGACGGTGGCACCGATGCCTATTCCGTGGTGCCTGGGGATTGCAAATAAGCGACAGAGCACGCCGTCCGCGAGTTCACGAAAGGGAGGCTGAAGTCGGCAATCTCTCACACGCCTCTGATAGGATGTTTCAATTGCAGCCATAGAATGGGCCTCGCTGTCGTCACCTGGAAGAAGAGAATGTTCGAAGTCGCTTTCGTGATCGTTTGGGGCCTGATTTACCTGGCCTGCTGGCTGCTGCCTTTTCAGCTGTCCACGCGTATCGCGATGCGCCCCTATGGGGGTTGGCTCCGTTTTCTCGTTGTTCTCCTGTGTTCGGTTCTGGCCGCAGCGATTTGTTTTGTCAGCACCATTACCGTATTCGCGTATGATATTGCTCCCGCCGGGACCTTCATGGAAACGCTGTTCATCGGCATCGGGCTTTCCATTTGGGCGACGATGCGCGGCGAAAAGCGTGTGCCTGCTGCTGTTTTCGAATGAGTGTCTGAAACTTGGCCTGTCAGACTTCATCAGGCATCGCCGTCCACATCGCTCTTGATATCTTTATTGCCGGGGCTTTCCACAATTTTGTCCCTCCTTCGCCTATCATGGTCACGCGCCGGACAAATTTGGGGGCGATTGGCTCCGGCGCGCGTTTCAGTTGCCACGCGCCCTACGGTGGATTTGGCGTTTTACGTTCAAAACTGCTGGCGAGGGGTGCCGTGGCTGGTGAAAATTGCGTATGATCCCGCCATCGCTTGTGCGTGGTATCACCCGCCAAGGCGGATTTCGGTAATGCGAGTACAGGTGTTTCGGTGATCGATCCTTATGTTTTGCTGGGTGTGGAGCGCGAGGCGGATGAGGCTGCGATCAAGGCTGCCTATCGCAAGGCGGCTAAGAATGCCCATCCGGACAGCGGCGGCGATGCCGACCAGTTCGCCAAGCTACAACTGGCCTACGAGCTGCTGAAGGATCCGGTGCGTCGCAAGGTGTTCGACGATACCGGTTACGATCCGCAGCTGGCCGATCCGAAGGATCTCAAGGGTCTCCTGATGCTAGAAACGCTGGTGAACGAGTTCGTTCTCGACGAGCGCGAGCCTGGCAGTTTCGATCCCGTCGCGGCGATGCGACGCAAGCTGACGGACGATATTCTCAAAAGCCGCTTTCACATTCTCGAGCTTGAGCGCCATCGCACCCGCGTGCGTAAGCACATGGACCGGCTTGGCATGAAGCCGGAAACCGATGTGCTGGGCTCCATGCTGCGGGCGCGCAGCCAGTCGTTGGCCGATGCGATCCGCAACGCGGAAAACCAGATCGAGGTCATCGAGCAGGCCTATACGATGCTGGAAGGCTATTCCTATGAGCTCGAGCGAGCGATTGCGGCAGAGCCCGTGTTGAAGGGCGAGGCGGCGGAGTAGGGCTGCCAACCGGCAGTACGCTTAGGGCGTCCCACGATCTTTCCGGGCTGCGCCCCTATCTTCAGCCGCTCGTCCTTCCGCATGTCCTGATCGCACCGCTTCGTGCTGCGACATGTATAATCTCAAGGGCCGTTCACCAAAGCCAGAATAAGTTGATGAACCGCGCCGCCATCGGTCAGTTCCTGGCGGTCGAAATCGCGTCCGCGCTGGCGTTGCTCGTCCGACAATTCCTTTAGTCGCTGCTGCAACACGGCGCGGACCTTCTGGCATTTCGGATCGTCTTCGGCCCGAAGGCCGACGCTATAGGCCTCGATCTTCCGCACCATGTCGAGAATATGCTCGCCATGCACCCGCTCATGCTTTTCCACACCGGCGATGAAGCGTTGCCAACTTGCAGCCACGTCTGGCGGCAGTTTCCCCGGCGCTTTCGGCCAGGTGTAGATGATCGTGAGGTTCGGCCGCGCCGTCGCAAGCACGCACGCGCCGTCTGCCTGCGGGCGGTACTCGCGCCGCCATGTCAGCTTGAACGTCGTGTGTGCCACCGCCTGGACACCTGCCTGCGGCCCCCGTTCGCCGATTGAGCGATAAAGCTCGATGCCGGAATTGCCCGAGATCGCATAGGTCTTGATCTGCTCCGAAGGCTTCCAACTCCCGCTCTGGGCTTCGGCGGTGAGCGGTATCAGAAGAGCGGCGAGAAAGCCGGCTACGGCGGCGTTAAAGCGGAAAGCGGGCAACGGGGAAGTCCTGTTCATGATGCGCCGGACGATAGGCGAATTCGAGGCTGGCGGGCAAGCAACCTTTCGGGTCTTCCTAAAGCTTTTCGCGATCTCTCAGACCCGTTCGTACGCTTTAGGTGCCGATTATCGTATGTCGTTCTTGCAGGAACGCTGCGCGCTTTTGCGCGACATGCTTTGGGCCATCTCCGTGATGGAGCCGCCTGCCGACAAGATCGGCCAGTAGGGCATCTCGAGGTGGGGAGGCACGATGCTTATGGCGTCGGAGGAGCGCTTTCGGTGTGCCGACCGTCTTGCCTTCGACAAGAAAAAGGCCCCTGCACGTTAAGCGCAGAGGCCTTTGATCAATCGCCCGAGGGCGCGTGCGATCAATCAATCGTCGAGCTTGTCGTAGTCCAGCTTCGGAGCGTTCTGAAGTGCTTCCTTGGTGGTGTCGACGTGAGCCTTCCACGTGCCATTGTCGTTGTTGATGGCAACGGAGGTCGGGTCGAGAACGACATAGCTCTCATTGATGCCGAGGAAGCCGCCGACGCTAGCGACAATACCGATGACAGCCTTGCCATCGCCGATCACGACGTCTTCGATCTCACCGATCTCTTCGTTCTGAGCATTGTAGATGTTCACGCCTTCGAGCTGATCAGCGGTCAGGTCGGTCTTCTGCACGTTGACGAACTTCAGCGGGCCAGCTGGCTTGGTGCCCATGGTGAAGCCAGGACCAGACATCATCGCATCAGAGCCAGAAGCGGCTGGTGCAGGCGCTGCCGGAGCGGCAGGTGCAGCGGTCTGGGCAAAAGCGACAGAGGAGGTCAGGGCTGCAACAGCAGCCAGTGCGAAAACCTTGTTTTTCATGAATGTTTCTTCCCTTTTGTATGCTGAACGTTTCGTTCGGGGGAAGAACGGGTGGGGGGTGGATTTGGTTCCTGGGAGAAGTAAAACTCTTCGTGTTGTCCCTGACTGTAATTATTACTCGGTCTTGCTGCCTTCTGGTTGGGCAGATTTGTCCCACTCGCCATCCACAAACTTCAACGCATCGACAATAGACACCTTCCACAACGACCAAACATGGTCCCCGTCGGTAATACGCAATTCCGACTTGCGGTTGTCGGTCTGTAGCGTTTCGTGCAAGGCGACGGCGCCGCGCCAGAGGAAGAAGCCGTCGTCGTCTCCAACGGTCAGGTAGGTGGCGGGGAGGTCCTGGGATTCGGCGATATGCTGGGCTACGAGGGTGAAGACGTTCTTTTCGTTGAAGAGCCTCGCGTCGAAAGGTGTGCCGAAGGCGCCGGAGAAGTGGTCGCCGGTGGAGGGCAGGACGATGCCGCTGGTGATGGTGGCGCGATCGACGCGGTGGAAGAAGGCGCTGTCCTGGATAAGTTTCAGCTCCGCTGGTGTCTTGTCGAGATCGGAGGCCGGGACGTTCTGCCAGATGGCGCCGGAGAGGCTCGCGACGGCGGCGTAGAGGTCTTCGTGGGCGTAGGCCAGATGCAGCGCGCCGAAGCCGCCCATGGAAAGGCCCGCAATGGCGCGGCCCTGCCTGTCCTTGCGCACCGGCAGCGTCTTTTCGACATGGACGCGCAGATCGCCGGTGATGGCGGCTTCATAATCGCCGGGGCCATCGACGGCGGCGGAATCGACATACCAGCTATTCTTCACGCCAGGCATGACGACGACCAGCGGGCGGATCGTGCCAGCGGCGATCATACCGTCCAGCGTCTTTTCGATATCGCCGAGGTCGCGCCAGCTATTCTGATCGCCATCATGGCCATGCAGCAGGTAGAGAACCGGCCAGCCATTTTCCGGCGGCTCGCCATCCGGGCGATAGATATTCACGGGAAGATTCGCGTTCAATGCGTTGCTGTGAAAGGTGGCGTCGCTGATTGTGCCAGACATAGCGGATGACGTAAGGCAGGCTAGTGTCAGTGCCGAAAAAGCAAGTGTGTGCAGCCGCATATCGCTTCACCTTCCGTTTCATTGCGCGCAACGGGAATGCCGTCGCGCGTCTGAATGTTCCCGAAAGACGTTGCGTTGGTGGCTACAGCATAGGCCTGAACATCGGATTCGATTTCCAGGCCGATGCGTCGATTTAAAGAAGGTAGAGCGTTTTTATGCATCTGAAAAGACGCCCGGCGCTCTATCGTCCTGGTCTGCCCGTCTTGCCCTTGGTCCGTCCTTTGCGCTTCTGTTCACCCGGATCCTCGTAGGAGCCGACGCCGACCTTACCGCGCTTCAGAGGGCGAGGATCGTCCTTGCCGCCATTTGCTGGTTCCGGCAGGCCCTCCAGCAGTGGAGAGAAACGCTTGCCGGGCTGGGTCGCAGGCTTTTCTGGCGCTGCGCCGCGGACGGGTTTTTCAGTGCGACCGACGGTCATTTCATCCAGCGTGTTCTTGCGGAAGAGGGGCTTGGCGGTGTCGGTACCGGGGCCCATGTCGTCCAGCGAGGGTTTGGCGAAGAGGGACGTGCCGTCGGCGTTTGAGGCGTCACCCCGCTCTGTTCTGCCGGACCTCTCCTCAAGGGGAGAGGTCGCCTCGCGGTTGCCGCCCGATCCGGTCTTTCTGGCTTTGCTCGAGGCTTCTTTTCCTCTCATGCCTTCGGCACTCGACGCCTCCTGCTTGGCAATTGGATCATCCATCGCCGCAAGCTCGACGGCTTTGAGGCGCTTGATTTCGTCGCGCAGGCGGGCAGCCTTCTCGAAGTCGAGATCGGCCGCGGCGTCGCGCATCTGTTTTTCCATGGCGTTGAGATGCGCCTGCAGATTGTTGCCGACGAGGTGGCCGCCATCGGCGAAGCCCTTGCCTGAAACGCCGGAAATATCGGCCCTTACGTGGTCGCGTTCATAAACTGAATCAAGAATATCGGAGATCTTCGCCTTGACCGATTCAGGCGTGATTCCGTGCTCTTCATTATAGGCCACCTGCTTTTCGCGACGGCGGCTGGTCTCTTCCATCGCCCGCTTCATCGAGCCGGTGATGTTGTCCGCGTAAAGGATGACCTTGCCATCGACGTTACGTGCAGCGCGACCGATGGTCTGGATGAGCGACGTTTCAGAGCGCAGGAAGCCTTCCTTGTCCGCATCCAGAATCGCGACGAAGCCGCATTCGGGAATGTCGAGACCTTCGCGCAGCAGGTTGATGCCGACCAGAACGTCGAACGCGCCGAGACGCAAATCGCGGATGATTTCGATGCGTTCCAGCGTGTCGATATCCGAGTGCATGTAGCGCACTCGAACGCCCTGTTCGTGCAGATATTCCGTCAGGTCTTCGGCCATGCGCTTTGTCAGCACGGTGCAGAGCGTGCGATAACCTTTGGCTGCAGTCTCGCGGATTTCACCCAGAACATCGTCCACCTGGGATCGCGCGGAGCGCACTTCCACCGGAGGATCGATGAGGCCCGTCGGGCGAATAACCTGTTCGGCGAAGACGCCGCCCGCCTGTTCCATTTCCCAGCCGCCGGGTGTTGCCGACACGGCCACGGTTTGAGGACGCATGGCGTCCCACTCCTCGAAGCGCAGAGGACGATTGTCCATGCAGGAGGGCAGGCGGAAGCCATATTCGGCCAGCGTCGCCTTGCGGCGGAAGTCGCCACGATACATGCCGCCGATCTGCGGAATGGTGACGTGGGATTCGTCGATGAAGATCAGCGCGTTATCTGGAATATATTCGAACAGCGTTGGCGGCGGTTCGCCGGGCGTGCGGCCGGTCAGATAACGCGAATAGTTTTCGATGCCGTTACAGGAGCCAGTGGCTTCCATCATTTCGATGTCATAGCGAGTGCGCTGCTCCAGGCGCTGGGCTTCCAGCAGGCGGCCGGCACTTTCCAGCTCTGCCAGACGATGCTTCAACTCTTCCTTGATCGCCTTGATCGCGCCGTTCAGCGTAGGGCGCGGGGTCACATAGTGCGAGTTTGCGTAGATCTTGACCGATTGCAGGTCGCCGGTCTTCTGGCCGGTCAGCGGGTCGAATTCGGTGATGCTCTCAATCTCGTCGCCCCACATCGAAATGCGCCAGGCGGCATCTTCCAAGTGGGCAGGGAAAAGCTCGATCGTATCGCCGCGCACGCGGAAAGAGCCGCGCTGGAAATCCATGTCGCGGCGCTTGTATTGCTGGGCCACGAGGTCGGCCAGCAGCTGGCGCTGGTCGAGCTTATCGCCCACCTGCATCTGGAAGGTCATGGCGGTGTAGGTTTCCACCGAACCGATACCGTAGATGCAGGAAACGGAAGCGACGATAATGCAGTCGTCACGCTCTAGGATCGCGCGGGTTGCGGCATGGCGCATCCGGTCGATCTGCTCGTTGATCGAAGATTCTTTCTCGATGAAAGTGTCCGAGCGCGGCACATAGGCTTCCGGCTGGTAGTAGTCGTAGTAAGAGACGAAATACTCCACCGCGTTGTTGGGGAAGAAGTTCTTGAATTCGGAATAGAGCTGAGCGGCCAGCGTCTTGTTGGGGGCCAGGATAACCGCCGGGCGGTTGGTGGCCTCAATGACCTTTGCCATGGTGAAGGTCTTGCCCGAGCCGGTAACGCCGAGAAGCACCTGGGACCGGTCACCGGAATTGATGCCTTCCACCAGATCGGCAATCGCGGTTGGCTGGTCGCCGGAGGGCTTGTAGTCCGTCACCATTTCGATAGCAATGCCGCCTTCGGATTTCGGCGGGCGCGCAGGCCGGTGAGGCGTCCACAGCTTACCGTCCTTGAACAGCGGATTGCCGCTTTCAATGAGCTTCGAGAGTGCATCCACCGTGGCGGTTACCGCACCGGGCGCCAGTGAAGCGGCGTCTTCCAATGATATGTCCATGCCCGCGACCGGATTGAGACCGGCTGCCGCTCGAGTTTTCGGATCGGATGAGCCGCCGATCGAAACACCGCGTGACGTCTTGGAGGCCGTCGGCGTCTTGCTCGCCTTGGCGGCTGCTTTTTCCGCTTCCTTGCGCGCTTCGATCTCGATCTTCTTGCGGTGCTTGCCCGCCTTGGAGGCGACTTCGCGCTGCGTCTCGACGGAGGTCGCTTCGGCTTCCGCCTCCAGCTGCTTCACCCAGTCGGCAACAGAGCCGGAGAGGGGAGCACCTTCGAAGGAAGCCTGAGGCATCTCCTCGAAACCATTGGAGGGGGAGCTTTCGGAGGATTTTTTGGGTGATCTGGCCATGCGAGGAATATGGAGAGCTTGAGGTGCAAAGGGAAGAGGCGAGCGCTAAAAAACGAGTACAAAAAGGCAACGGTTTTGTTGGAACAAGAGGCTATCCGCCGCGTTCTTATCGTCATTTTTTAGCCCGCTTCGAAAAGCAGTTCTGGTCGGGCTCAAATTCTTCGCGTGTGGGTTACGAAGTAGTGGACAAAACGATATTGGTTCTCGTCATCGGCACTAGACGGCTGATCAAGGTCTGGCTTGAACCTTTCAGACAAGAGGTAGTGTCATGATTACGCGCCCCGCAACAGCAGACGATGCGCAAGGTATGGCCGCGGTGCAGAACGAAATCTTCGCGGGGGGGCTGCGAAACACCCCGACGGATGTCGAGGTTGTCACGATGAACTATATCTCGGACCCGGCCCGAATCGCTTGCACGGTTGCCGTCGATGAGGATGGGCGCATTCTTGGCTTTCAGTCGCTGAAGCTCGCCACCGCTGCCGGCAATCCCTACGGTGTGGCGGAAGGCTGGGGCATTATCGGCACGCATGTCAGTCCATACGCTGCACGAAAAGGCGTCGGCAAGGCGCTGTTTAAGGTCACGCTCGAAGCCGCTAAAGCCTTCGGTCTAAAAGATATCGACGCCAGTATTGGCGCCGATAATGACATGGGACAGGCTTATTACGAAGCCATCGGATTTCGGACCTATCGCACGACGGACGATCGGGTCTGCAAGGCCTATCGACTCGGCTGAGGCTGAAGGACCGTCCCCTGAGCCGGTTTCGTTCAGATCATGAAGCGGTATTGCGCCGTTGCCCGATTTTCTGGATGGCCAGATCGAGAATCAGCATGACGATCAGGCTTGCACCGACGAGTGGGAAGATGACCCCACCTACTGCGAGGATTGCGGCCAGTCCGTAAAGCGTACGTCTGTTTTGCGGCATAGGCGGAACGCCGAGTGAGCCTTTCGGGCGACGCTTCCACCACATGACGCCGCCCGACACGGCAAGCAGAATGATGGCGAGGCAGGCAAGCGCCAGCACGATCTGGTTGGCAAGACCGAATTGCTGGCCCATATGTACATTGATGCCCCATTCCAGACCGCGGCCGAGCGGACCGTAATCGGCGTAGCTCATGTCGATCAGCGGCTTGCCGGTATATTGATCCAGATGGATGACCCGCTGTCTGGACAGATCGTCGGGGTAAACGGAGCCGCTATAGACGCCCTGCGGCTTTGTCGGGAGCGCCACCGTATAAGCGGCTGCGAGGCCAAGCTCATTGAAGCGAGCGACCGCCTTGTCGATGCCGATGGGGGCTGGCATGTCACCGCCATGGTCGTGGTTCATTGCCATGTGGTTCATGGGCATAGAGGGCGCGGGCTCCGTGTGCTGGCCATGATCGTGACCTTCGGAGGTCGGTATCCTTGCCTGCTCCAGCGACCATGAGGTTTTCGAAACATCGTTGAGCCTATCGCCCGACATCGGGATGTCTACGCGCACCCCTGCCGGATAACCGAAATTGTTGCCATTGGCCCATTCATTGACCTTGCCGCCCCAAACGCCGGACCAGGGCATGCCGGTGATGGCAAGGAAGACGATGAAGGCGCCGACGAAGATGCCGGTTACGGCATGCATATCCCGCCAAAAGACACGCTTCTTCGGCGTGCCGCGAACGGAAACCACGCCGCCGGTCTGGCTGCGCGGCCACCAGAGATAGATGCCGGTCGCCACCAGCAGAATCGACCAGCCGGCGGCAATCTCGATCAGGTAGCGGGCATAGGTGCCGAAATATTTGAGGCTGTGAAGCGTGCGGATTGTCCACATGACGGTGCCCCGGTCGGGTAGGGAGCCGAGGACTTGCCCGGTGTAGCCATTCACATAGACGGCGCGTTTGCCCTCCGGGGTGCTGATCGTCACTTCAGTCGAGGCGCCTGCGTCGGCGGGGCGGGTGAGCTTGACCGCGGTGCCGGGCACGGCAGCCACGGCGTTGGCAATGATGGTGGACGGGGAGACAGTGGCGGTGGTGTCTGCCACCTCTATCCGCTTGAGGTTGGAATGGATGGCGTTATCCAGCTCATCCTTGAAGAGATAGAGCCCACCGGTGATGGCAAGGCTGATCATGAAGGGCAGGACGAAAAGACCGGCGTAAAAATGCCAGCGCCAGACGGCGCGATAGAGATTGAGCGATGACTGCGCGCTCACGCGTTCACCCACAGAGGTGGTGCTGATCGACATTATTGGCTCCGCAAAACGATGCAGGCGGTCGCAATTATTCCGTCGGCGACGTGCCCGCTGGGATTTCAACGCGGGTCGGATCGCGGATCGCCTTGAGGGTTCAAGGCTATTTTTGCGCGATAGGCCCGTAACCAGCCAAGAAGCTGATTGTTCTCGGCGCATTCCTCTATTGCAGAGATGCGCCCTGGATCATGCGTGAAAGGGATTTGGTGGTCCGCGCGGCTGCTGCTCGCGCGTGGGCGGCGCAGAGATTTTGTTTTCGCTCCAACGCCAGAAAGTGACGTGGACGTGTGGAACGACCCGCCCGGCAATTTCGGTCGGACTTGCCAGCAACGCGGTGAAGGACGCGGAGGCAAGACGGCAGAGTGTGCCACAGCAGCTATTGGCGAGCTTTTCCACAGGCGACTGCTTCTGCATGCCGCCACCGCGCATATTAGCCGCGCAGATGATGTCATCGGCTGCAAGGGCCGTGGCCGCCATGCTGCCGTGAGCCACGCCATTCGCAAGGCCTTGCAGCAGAAAAAGCAGCAGGGCCAGCACTGCGACAGCGCCAGCCGAACTGCGATCCTGCATGATCCTGCGAATAAGCTTCATGGACAATGAAGTGGCACAGTTTAGCCACGATGTCACTGCGACAAAGGCGGCGCAGGAGGACCTGCGCCACGATCGACGATCTAAACTTCACTGCTCATGCGGATGATCGGGAAGGGTAGACCCTCGTCATCCACAGAGTGGCGCGAGACGTCGTGAAAGCCGTGGTGATGATAGAAGCGGTGCGCGGCTTGGTTATCGACGTAGACTGTAAGAGACAGGTTCCCCTTCAAGCGAAAGGCATGGGCGAGCAACGCAGCGCCGATGCCCTTGCCCTGATAGTGAGGGGAGACGAAGAGCCCGCCGATGAAATTGTCAATCAGGCCAATGAAGCCGACGGGTGTCTCATCGACACAGGCCACCCATGTTTCCGCCTGGGGCAAGTAGGTGGCTTGGACGAGCGCCCGTTGTTGTGACAACCGCTCTTCTCCGAGAAAGGCGTGCGCCTGGACGGATGCCTCGTACCAGATTGAGGAAAGCGGTGTGTTATCCGCAGGCCGGTAGCGGCGGATTTCGAATGGATCGTTTTTCATGATTGTTCCGTAGCGGATATACGTAAAGTCGAGCCGGCTCGCGATCGAACCAGCCATAAGACCGCGGGGGCGGTGCGGATTTAACCTCTGCGCATAAAACTCCTTCTACGTTTCGTTCGAGGGTAGGCCTCTGCCTCGGCGAAGGCAAGCGTCCCGAGCGCGGATTACAAATTGTCCATGTCGGCAAAATGCCGCCGTTCTGCACGTTTTTTGTCGGAATTGGCTGGAATTCTCCCCGCTATCGATAGTTGGCAGGAGTGGCAGGCATGGCTCCGTTTTCTCCAACGATGGCGGCGATCCGCTATGGTTACGGTCTTGCACCGGACCAGATACTCAGCCGCAATCCTGACGATCTGCTGGTGCAGCTCGTGGATGCGCCCTTGAAAGACAGCTTCTTTCCCATTGGCGGCGCCTTCGATGCGCGGCAGCGGGCTGACGATCTCGCCAAGGGGTTTGAGGCGCTGAAGATCGCCAAGAAAGAGAGTGATGCCGAGACTGATCGCGCGGCGCGCCAGCAATTGCAGCGGAAGGCCGAGCAGAGCTTCCAGCGCGATAGTCTTGCCCGGGTGCTTCAGGCGGCCTTCTCGCCTTACGGTTTTCATGAGCGGCTGGCCGCTTTCTGGTTCGACCATTTCTCCGTCAACGGACACAAATCGTTTCCGATGCGGATGATCACGCCACTCTATGAAGTGGAGGCCATTCGTCCGCATCTTGCGGGATCGTTTCGCGATCTGTTGCAGGCGTCAGTGCTGCATCCGGCGATGCTGATCTATCTCGATCAGGCGCAGTCGACAGGCCCGCAATCGGCAGCGGCGAAGAACCGCAAAAAGGGCTTGAATGAAAATCTCGGGCGCGAGTTGATCGAGTTGCACACGATGGGTGCCGGCAGCGGCTATACCCAGACCGATGTCCGATCCGCAGCACTGGTTCTGACCGGCATGACTGTGGATGATCGCTACGAGATGCTGTTTCGTCCCGGCATGGCAGAGCCGGGCGAGATGAAGGTATTGGGCGTCAAATATGGTGGCGAGCCGCGCTCTGCCGATGACTGTCTTGTCATGCTGGACGATCTGGCAAGCCGGACGGAGACGGCGCAGCACATCTGCCGCAAACTTGTGACCCACTTTATCGCCGACGATCCGCCGCCGGACGTGATCACAGCCATGGTGAGAGAATGGAAGGCGAGCGGCGGACATCTGGCCAAGGTTTACGCCGCAATGCTCAACCATCCGCGCGCATGGCAGGAGCCTGGCGCCAAGATGAAGCTGCCATTCGACTATGTCGTCTCCGGCCTCCGCGCCTTTGGAATCACCCGGAAAAACTGGCGCGAACGAATGTCTCCGGATGGTGATGATAGCTATACGCCGTTCGATACGCCGATCGCGGCCGCAGCCCAGCAGGCGCTGACGGGTGGTGGCGATGAAATGGCCCCGGCGACGTCCGGAGACCCCGGGCAGATGGCGATCGACAAGACTGCTACGGACATGAAGGCTGCCTTTCCATCCAATCCTGCTCAACTGCCAAAGCCAAAAGCGAGTCTTGCCCGGACGCTGACAGTCGCAGCCCTTCGGCGCATGGGGCAGCCGGTTTGGCAGCCGCCGAGCCCGGCCGGTTTCGAGGAGGGCGTGGCCTCATGGCTTTCGCCGAGCCAGATGAGCGAGCGTATCCTGTGGGCACGCAAGGCATCCGGCACGCTCGGAAAGGACATCGAGCCGAAGAAGCTGCTTGAAGTGTCGCTGGCCGATCAGGCGCGCGACGACACAATCCGTGTGGTGGGCCAGGCGCCGAACCGGGTCAGCGGTCTGACGCTGGCGCTGTCGTCACCAGAATTCAACAGGAGATAGGACATGGCCTTCTCTCAGGATATGATGTTGAGCCGCCGCAGCTTCTTGATGACGGCTTGCTGTGCGGCGGCGGTACCGGCTTTCTCCCCAGTCAGCTTCGCTGCGATGCCGGGGGAAAACCGTTTCGTCACGATCGTTCTGCGCGGGGCGATGGATGGGCTCGATCTGGTGCAGCCCTATGGCGAACGTGCCTTCGCTCAGTTTCGCCCGACATTGGCGCTGACACCCGATACGGGACTGATCGATCTGGATGGGCATTTTGGTCTGAACCCTGCGGCTGAGGCGCTGATGCCGATGTGGCAGGCGAAGGAATTGGCTTTCGTCCATGCGGTTTCGACACCCTATCGCGATCAGCGCAGCCATTTCGATGGTCAGGACATGTTGGAAAGCGGTGCGGAGGCGGTGCATGGCGAGCGCACGGGCTGGCTGAACCGGGCGCTTTCCGCCATCCCGCGCTCACAGGATCGCAAGGCCATCGATATCAACACGTCGATGGAGCTCATTCTATCTGGTCCGAATGAGGCGGATGTCTGGGCCTCGAGTTCCAACATGACGATGGCGGCGGATGAAGTCGGTTTCTTCAAGCGGCTTTATGCCAATGACGCCGAGTTCAGCCGCGTGCTCGCCGAGGCGCTGCGCACCGACATGGCGGCCGAGCAGCTCTTTCAAGATGAAAAGCGCGGGCAGGGTATTCGCGATATCGCAAAACTTGCGGGCGGCATGCTGCGCGAAGACTACCGTATCGCCAGCTTCTCCGTCGATGGCTGGGATACGCATGCGGGCCAGAAGGCCCAGTTTGCCCGCACCGTGAAAGATCTGACCATTGCGTTGACGACGCTGAAAGATGCGGTGGGATCCGAGGTCTGGAAGAAGACGATGGTGTTGGCGATGACCGAGTTCGGCCGCACCGCCAGGGAGAATGGCACGGGCGGTACGGACCATGGCACGGGCGGCGTCACTATTCTCGCCGGTGGGGGGATTCAGGGTGGTCGTGTGCTGGGCAAATGGCCGGGTCTGGGTGACGGCAAGCTACTGGACGACCGAGACCTGATGCCGACCGGCGATGTGCGCGAGATCGCAGCCGCCATGCTCTACCGACAGTTCGATGTTGGTAGTGAAGCGCTGACCAATGGAATTTTTCCGGGACTGTCCTTCGACAGATCGTCGACGTATCTCAAGATTTGAATCGCCTGCGAGCAATACATCTCTGTGCGGAACAGGTGTTGACCTAGCCGTCTTTCAGAAAGCGCTGGAAAGCTTTCAGCGTTTCTTCGCTGACATGGTGCTCGATCCCTTCGGCATCGGCCCGTGCCGTGTCCGGATCTACGCCGAGACGACATAGAAAGGCTTCGACGATTTCGTGGCGCCGTCTCGTCTGCGCGGCCAATTGCTGACCTTCGTATGTGAGGAAAACGCCGCGATAGCGTTTTTGCGTAATCAGTCCTTCTTCAGCGAGACGCTTTAGCATCTTGGCGACTGTCGGCTGCTTGACGCCCAGGCGCTGTGCAATATCGATCTGACGTGCTTCCCCCAAATGCTCGATCAGGTCAGCAATCAGCTCGACATAATCTTCCACAAGTTCACTGCGCCTTGCGTCGCGACTTTTCTGGAAAACTTCGGCATGCGTTTCGACTTCGGTCGAAGACAATCGGCTTTCGTTGGATGTGGGCTGCTTCATCGGTCCGAGACTCCTGATCAGATCGGATGTTCATCCCAGTCCCGGCACGGGAATGCCGAAGGTTTGAAGCAACAGCACCCCGTTGAGGGCGAGAATGACGACGGTGCCAACGATCGCCGTCACGTCGATCAGTCGCTTGTTGGCGAAGCTGCCCATGATCGCGGGGTTGCGTGTGAACATGACCAGCGCAATCATCGGGATCGGAAGAGCAAAGGACAGGACGACCTGGCTGTAGACCAGTGCATCGGTGGTGTTGACGCCCATCAGCACGACAACGAATGCTGGTAGCATGGTGACGAGGCGGCGCAGCCAGATCGGAATATGGAAACCGACGAAACCCTGCATGATCATCTGCCCCGCCATGGTGCCAACGGCGGAGGACGACATGCCTGAAGCCATCAGCGAAATCAGAAAGACCGTTGCCGCAGCACCACCCAACAACGGTGTCAGCGTGTGATAGGCTGTCTCGATCTCGGCGACATCCGTATGGCCGGCATGGAAAGCCGCCGCAGCCATGGTCACCATCGCCATGTTGACCAGCCCCGCGACGGCAAGGGCGATGACGCATTCCCAATTGGAGAATCGCAGGAGCTTTTTTCGCTCGGCGTCATTGCGAGCGCTGGCACGATGCTGTGTGAGGCCCGAATGCAAATAGAGCGCATGTGGCATGACCGTCGCCCCGATAATGCCGACCGAAATCGTCAGCGCGGTGGCATCCGGCATGGAGGGAGTGATCACGCCAAGACCGGCTGCACCCCAGTCAACCGGCGCGATGAACATCTCGATGACATAGCAGATTCCAATGATGGAGACCAAAGCCCCAATGACGAGTTCCATGGGCCGAAAACCGCGACCCTCAAAGAGAAGTATTCCGTAGGTCACCACAGCGGTGACTGCCATGCCCGCGAGCAGCGGCATGCCGAAGAGCAGAGACAGACCGATGGCACCGCCGAGGAACTCAGCAAGATCGGTTGCCATAGCGGCGATCTCGCTGACGATCCACATCACGATCCTGACTGGGGTGGAAAATTGATCGTGGCACATCTCCGCCAGATTGCGACCGGTGACAATGCCGAGTTTGGCCGAGAGGGCCTGGAACATCATGGCAATCAGATTTGCCATCAGCACGACCCACAAGAGCGAATAGCCATAGCCGGAGCCAGCCTGGATATTCGTCGCGAAATTGCCGGGGTCCATATAGGCGATCGAGGCTATGACGGCCGGTCCTGCAAAGAGAAGCAGCGAGCCCAAGCCTCGCCTCTGGCCGTTCAAGACCTCTCTTATTTGTGCATCGGTGCGTTCCGACAGCGTCGGCCGCGTCACAGTGTCCGTCATCGCGCTCTCCATGTCGCTGCACTGCAACATAGCAAAGGCTAAGTCTCTGTCAACGAGCTATGATTGGGAGATGAGGCATGATGAGGACGCCATCCTTCCAGCCCCGAAACCGAGTTCTGGAAGGGCGGATGCAATTCCGAAAGTTTTGTCACAGGGATGTAAGAGATCGAAAACGTTGACGGCTCTGTCTGAATTCGATCAAGGCAGTCACCTGCGGCTCAGACGTCGATCGTTTCGATCGGGGTCTGCGGCGGGAGCGGCGTCGGCGTGCCGTTTTCGTCCATGGCCACCATGATGAAGGTGCCCGCCGTGACTTTCTCCAGCTTGTCGTAACGCGAGCGTTGTGCCCAGGCTTCGACGCAAAGGGTGATCGAGGTTCTCCCCGTGCGGGTAATGTCGGTATAGATGGACAGCGTGTCGCCGATTTTAACCGGAAGCTCGAAGGCCATCTCCTTTACCGCTGCCGTCACCACGCGACAGCGCGCCCGTTCTGCAGCGCGTATACCGCTTGCCAAGTCCATCTGAGACATGACCCAGCCGCCAAAAATATCACCTGCCGGATTGGCATCGGCTGGCATGGCCAGCGTGCGAAGCGTCAGTTCACCGGTAGGCTTCGGGGCTTGGTTCATTGCTGTTGTCTCTCCATTAGCGGTTCGCGGTATAACGAGTCCGGGTAATTTTTATGCGGAAGGTTATGCCTTCGCCAAAAACTGCCGTGTTGCATAAAGTGCGATGGCGGCTGCATTCGAAACGTTGAGCGATTTGATTTCGCCCGGCATGTCGAGGCGCGCCAGATGCGTCACGGTTTCGCGCGTCTTCTGGCGCAGGCCCTTGCCTTCGGCGCCCAGAACCAAGGCGATCTTGTCGCCGCTAAAGGTCTGCTCGATGGGGGCGGGGCCTTCCGAGTCGAGGCCGATGGAAGTGAAGCCGAGTTTATGGAGTTCGCCCAGCACATCCGCCAGATTGGTGATCTGGATATAGGGGATCATTTCCAGTGCGCCAGATGCGGACTTTGCCAGCACGCCAGATTCGGTCGGGCTGTGGCGCATGGTGGTGATCAGGGCGCCCGAGTTGAAGGCGACGGCCGAGCGCATGATGGCGCCGACATTGTGCGGGTCGGTCACCTGATCGAGAACCAGAATCAAAGGGCTATCCTTCAAGGCCGAAAGCTTGCGGACCGGCAACGGCCTGGTTTCCAGCATCACGCCCTGGTGGATGGCGTCGGGCCCAAGAACCTTGTCGATGTCCTGGGGGGCAACCATTTCGACCGGAAAAGACTGGGCAGCAGCTTCACCGATTTCCAGGCGCGCGAATGCGTTTTGCGTCACAGACAGCTTGATGATCTGCCGTTCCTTGTTGGCCAGCGCGGCGCGCACCGTGTGCAGGCCATAAAGATAGACCTGGTCGGCGCCAAGCTGCGGCGGCTTCCAGTCATCGGCGCCTTTGTTACGGCGCTTCTGTTGAGGCGGTGTGGGGATTTCACCGCGTTCGCGCTTACCGTCGCGCACGGCGCGTCGAAGGTTGGCATAGTGCGTATCGCGGGTGGATTTGTCTTTGGGATCGTCTTTGCTCATGTCGCCTTATATCGCCGCCGCGTCATCAGCACCAGTCCCCACCGCAACGGCCTGCGCCATCCACAGGGCTTTGACACTGCTCGAATTTTTTCCTGAATTTTCGACATGCATCGTGTTGACAGAACGATGAAGGGCCGTCATATACGCGGCCACAGACGACGAACGGCGCAGCGCCGAACGGACATCTGGACTAAGCTTGGTCGCTTGATCCTCGCAGAATACTGGAGGGATGCCCGAGTGGTTAAAGGGGACGGACTGTAAATCCGTTGGCTCAGCCTACGTTGGTTCAAATCCAACTCCCTCCACCATTCTGCACGGATCAAAATCACCACCGCGGGTATAGCTCAATGGTAGAGCAGCAGCCTTCCAAGCTGAATACGCGGGTTCGATTCCCGCTACCCGCTCCAAACACTTTCCCTCGACATATTCTTCTTTCGGTGTTCGACGTTTCCCGTCAGAGAGTTCTTTGACTCGATCCTACGTTTTTACATTTTGTCACCGTGATTCCCTCGTTTTGAAATGAGATGGCCGGCCAAGTTCGTCGAATTACAACCGCGGATCGCGATTTCGTTGGGTTCGGCGGGCCAGTCGCGGGTCGCTCGGCAAGGGTGGTTTCGGTGCCAACCGGCCGAAGGCGGTGACGATCTCATCAAACGAACTGTTCAATGCTCCAGAGGGAATGGAGATGTGGCCTTGGCCGAACCAGCCATTCGCCCATTGCGTCCATCCCGCAGCAGTGGAGGAGGGGTAGCGATGAGGGTCGCGTAGCCAGACGGTGATGTACCGTGTGCCGAGGTATGAGACCTGTTTCCAGCGTTCGACAGCCTCCCACGGAATCTGTCGGGGTGACCAGCCGCGCCACATGAAGCCATGCTCGTTAATTTCCAGCGTTGGCCCGCATGTAAAGAGACGATGCAGCGGGCCGACGAGGATCAAGGCGAAGATGCCGATCATGGTGGCGAACAACAGCCTGATGCCGATGGGATATGTGGAGTTGACGACCAGCGTCCAAGTCAGTCCTGTCAAAAAGGGGGTGACAGCGGCGATCGACACCAGGGCTTGCTTCTTCGATGCCCATGTCTGGAAGACTGGCAAGACCTTGCTCATGGGGCAGACCATCCGCTTGCGGGAAGCACCATAATGCCGTGAACGGACGTGGCAGCTGACAGAAGCATAAGAAAGATGATTGCTGCCCATTGCAGCCTGTTTTCCAAGGCCGGGCGCTCGACAAGCACGCGACGACGAAATGCCCCGAGTGGATACTTCAATACTGTCGCTCCGCCGACTGCGACCACCACAGCCGCTGTGCCGATATTGCGAAGCATGTCTCTGTCCTCGGCAAAGCCCAACTGAAACAGAACAGACAGAAGCAGCATCATCAGCACCAGGCCGTAGCCGACAAAAATCTGGTGCCAGGCTATCCGATCCTGAACGGGAGTATCGGTTTCCGAAGCAGGGACTTGGCTCATCTTGGGCAAGTCTCTTTGAAGCTTTTGGTTTTCAGGCCATTGTCGATGCTGATCGTAGAGGCGCTGCGGCTTTTCTCGCCTGTTGGATTGTCACAGCCATCGAAGTAGACATTCTCCAGCGTCTTCTTGACCTTCGCGGTCTCACCGTCGCCAACGGCTACTACGTCGAGCGAGACGGTCGTCTGCCCCATATTCATGAAGCTGGCTTCGAGAAAAACTTCGTCGCGCCCATCGGCATCGACATCCGATGCGGCCACGAGGCGTTGGTACTGCACGTCACCCGGCAGCGATCGAACACCAATGGGTCGCTTGTCTTGCATGATAAGCAGGACCGGAGCGCCAGAGGACGGGAAGGGCTCGATCGCGACCGCGGCCTTGTCCTGGATAAGAAGGACGCGTTCCTTTGCACCTGGCGCGGTGAAGGCGCCGGTTGCGTCACCGGCAATGGAGAATCCTTTTGCGAAACGCTTGGCGATTTCCTTCGGTGCTGTTTTCAGAGCCGCCTCGACATCTCTGCGCTGAGCTGCCGAATAGAACGGGCTGCCGGATCGAAACGCATCGTCGCGATAGTCAATGAGGACATCGCCAGCGGCGGGCAGAGCGATCGTGCCGAATGTCAGGGCAGCGATCCCGGTGAGAATGATGCGATGCATGAACGAACTCCCTTATAGAGGTGGCGTCACTGCCAAACGGTGGGATTGGCATTGAGAAGAACCCACCAAGCCAAAACTGCCGACACAAAAAGGATGCCGATATAGAGAAAACCGTGGGTCAACGGCCGCGAGCCTCTTAGCCTCATGTGGCGGTTGGCGATGCCGGCGATAATGAAAGACGGAGCCCATAGAACTGGCATGACGATGATAAGCGGCCAGACGAGAGACTGATCCCAAGAGGCCAGCGGCGGGTATCTAAACGCGAGGACGGGCGATACGAGATGGTAAACGAGTAACCCCAGCAGTCCCATCGACAGAAAAGCACCGACGGCGACCAGGACGGCCGCGAGGAGCGATATCCAGATGTCGGCGACATAGCGGAGCGCAGAGGACATCAGGCCGTCCTCACTGTACGGCAACGCGGGTGAGATAATCGCGCGCCCACGCGCCGTCTGCAGGCATGGGCAGAAAGCGCATGGTGATCTGCACGGTTGCGAGGTCCTTGCCGAGATCAATCACGCGCAGGAAGACGGTTTCCAGCTTGCCGGTCTGTGGATGGCGTGGGCAATCGAGACGAATGCCTTTTGCGCCTTTCTCCCCAAATGTCACATTGGTCAGGTTCGTCTTTGGGCATGTTGCTGAATAGCGCTTGGCGAATTCGTCAAGGTAGGCGTCCTCCGGCACTGTTCCGGGAGCCGTCTGAAGTGTCACCATGCGCGAAAAGTTTTGAACGGTCTCGCCGGATGGAACCAGCTCGACGAGAATCGCACGCCCTTGTCGCGCCTGATGCCCGACGACGAGGCCCTGTTCTGCCGGAAGAGCGATCTGCTTCTCGTCAACAGCGTCTTGCTGAGCTGCGGCTGGTGCTATCAGCAGTAGAGATGCAGCGATTATTGCTGTTGCAAGCCTCATTTCTTCAACCCTCCCTTGAATTTCACGTTCTGACGGAAATGTGAGGAGAATATGACTCGAAGTTGTTAGACCGCTACCAGAAGATCAAGGTTAAGCGGACGCGCGCTTAGAAGCAATACCGGAAGCTTTGCGGTGGGCGCGAGCATCGCAGCATTCCCCAAATGTAAAAAGCGCTCTTTCGAGCGCTTGAAGGGGGGGTGCCGGGGTGGGCTGCGGTCTTGCCAAAGGCCACAGCGTCTTCTTAAAGGTTCAGCTCGCAGTATAGTAGACGAACTGCGCAACGAATACGGCGAGCAGCATGAACGTAAGTGCTGCGCCGATCTTTAACTGTCGAGAGCGCCGCGTGCGGCCGCCGGACCAGTCATAGGCCATGGGTTCAGACATCCTTTTGGTTATTCGTTATGTCTAAAGTAGTGGTCTTCTATGCTTGCGTGAAGCTGACGGCAATCACCAGAAGGGACAGGCGAGTTCTTTGGCTTGTTTCGAGGTCGATTGACGCGGACGCGAAGAATCAATTCGGCGTTTGTTGCTGGTGTTTCTTTGTTCGATGGAGGTGGAAGCCCGAAAGATTCGTTCCGGGCTCCTCATGATCAGGAAGGCGATCCTTCGCACTTAGCTGAAGTAAGGCTGGACATAGGGCCAGACTTCGACAGCGCCATGATAGAGCATGTTGAGCGCCACGTAGACGATGACCGCCAGGCCGACATACGAGATCCAGCGATAGCGGTGGAGCAACTTGGCAACGAAGTTGGCGGCCAGGCCCATCAGCGCAATCGACACGACGAGGCCGATAATAAGGACGGTTACGTGATCCTGCGCGGCACCGGCAACAGCCAGTACGTTGTCCAGCGACATGGAAACGTCGGCAATGACGATCTGCGTTGCGGCCTGGAAGAAGGTCTTGTGACCCTTGGTGAGATCGGCCTCAGCATCGGTGACCGTGTCTCCGGCAGAGGCGTTCTGTTCGCGAAGCTCGCTCCACATCTTCCAGCACACCCAGACGAGCAGGAGACCGCCGAAGAGCTGCAGGCCGACAATGGCAAGCAACTGTACGGTCAGTGCTGCGAAGGCGATGCGCAACACGGTTGCTGCGATGATGCCGACGAGGATTGCCTTGCGGCGTAGATGAGCGGGAAGGCCTGCCGCTGCTAGGCCGATGACGATGGCATTATCACCTGCCAGAACCAGGTCGATCGCAATGACCTGTAGAAAGGCGGTGAAGCCAGCTGCTGTAAAGATTTCCATTCTGTATCCCGAAGCGTAGGCGAGGGGGCCGCGCAAGGAGCGACGCCGAAGTGATGTGTTAAGAGTGGTAAAGCCTGTCTCAATCGCCGTATCCCCGTGGCGATTTCGGCTGGCAATATGACAGGAATTGATTTGACGTAAAGAGTGACCACCGCTCAGGGGTTCTGCCGAGCGATTAAAGTGGTTGATAACACGGCGGAACATCCCCATATGGCGCCAATCCTGCCGCTTTTGGCCGCCGTTTCCGCGCGTCGACAATTAAGTCTTGCGCATTCGGCTACAAAGCCTTAAACGGCGACACCAAACCGGTTCGCCGGGGAAACTACTTCACGTTCACAGGAAGCAATTCACATGGCAAAGAGCAAGTTTGAGCGGAATAAGCCGCACGTCAACATCGGCACGATCGGTCACGTTGACCACGGCAAGACGTCTTTGACTGCCGCGATCACGAAGTACTTCGGCGAGTTCAAGGCGTATGACCAGATCGACGCCGCTCCTGAAGAGAAGGCTCGTGGTATCACGATTTCGACGGCACACGTTGAGTATGAGACGCCTAACCGTCACTACGCTCACGTTGACTGCCCCGGCCACGCCGACTACGTGAAGAACATGATCACCGGTGCTGCCCAGATGGACGGCGCGATCCTGGTTTGCTCTGCTGCTGACGGCCCAATGCCGCAGACGCGCGAGCACATCCTGCTTGCTCGCCAGGTTGGCGTTCCGGCGATCGTCGTGTTCCTCAACAAGGTCGACCAGGTTGACGACGCAGAACTTCTCGAGCTCGTCGAGCTTGAAGTTCGCGAACTTCTGTCGTCCTACGACTTCCCAGGCGACGACATTCCGATCGTCAAGGGTTCGGCACTTGCCGCTCTCGAAGACAGCGACAAGAAGATCGGCGAAGACGCCATCCGCGAGCTGATGGCTCAGGTTGACGCCTACATCCCGACGCCTGAGCGTCCGATCGACCAGCCGTTCCTGATGCCGATCGAAGACGTGTTCTCGATCTCTGGTCGTGGTACGGTTGTGACGGGTCGCGTTGAGCGTGGTATCGTCAAGGTTGGTGAAGAAGTCGAAATCGTCGGCATTCGCGCGACGTCGAAGACGACTGTTACCGGCGTTGAAATGTTCCGCAAGCTGCTCGATCAGGGCCAGGCTGGCGACAACATCGGTGCACTGGTTCGTGGCGTACAGCGCGATGGCGTTGAGCGTGGTCAGATCCTTTGCAAGCCAGGTTCGGTCAAGCCGCACAAGAAGTTCATGGCAGAAGCCTACATCCTGACGAAGGAAGAAGGTGGCCGTCATACGCCGTTCTTCACGAACTACCGTCCGCAGTTCTACTTCCGTACGACTGACGTTACCGGTATCGTTTCGCTTCCAGAAGGCACGGAAATGGTTATGCCTGGCGACAACGTCACCGTTGAAGTCGAGCTGATCGTTCCGATCGCGATGGAAGAAAAGCTGCGCTTCGCTATCCGCGAAGGCGGCCGCACCGTCGGCGCCGGCATCGTTGCCTCGATCATCGAGTAATCTTTTCCCGCAACGGATTTGAGAAAGCCCCGCTGGCAACAGCGGGGCTTTTGCTTTTAGGTGTACTGGCGATCTTGCTCCGGCGGATCGGAGTGCTGATAAGCGGCCGTGTTGACGGGAGCGTCAAAAAAACATCCGATGAGAGGACCCACCGGATGCATATATTCAAAGACCGATGTTACGGGGATCGCCAGTCCGCCCTGTTGCGGACCGGCGTCGTTATCCCAATCTTCAGAACTCTTCCCAGTGACCGGGGGCGGCCGCAGCCGCTGTTCTTCCGCCGAACGCTTTGGTCAGTCTGCCGCCCAATGCGCGGGCTGGAGAAACGACTGGCGCCGCATCGATCGGTGCCGCGCGAAGGGCAGGGGCAGCATCGTCCAGCTTGAAGCGGGTGATGAGGCGAGCGAGATTGGATGCCTCATCGGCAAGGCGATTGGATGAGGCCGTCGATTCCTCCACCATGGCGGCATTCTGCTGTGTCATCTGATCCATGTGGTTGACGGCCGTGTTGACCTCCGACAATCCGGTGGACTGCTCACGTGCTGCGGTGGCGATCGAGTGGACGTGCTCGTTGATCTTGACCACATGGCTCTGGATCTGGCCGAGGGCTTCGCCCGTCGCCGTTACCAGCTTGACGCCGGACTGTACCTCGTCGCCGGAGCGGGAGATCAGCGTTTTGATTTCCTTGGCGGCGTGGGCTGAGCGCTGCGCAAGCTCGCGCACCTCCTGGGCGACGACGGCAAAGCCTTTGCCAGCTTCACCAGCGCGGGCGGCTTCAACGCCTGCATTGAGGGCAAGGAGATTGGTCTGGAAGGCGATCTCGTCGATGACGTTGATGATCTGACCGATTTCACCCGATGCCTGTTCGATGCGACCCATGGCCGAGACGGCATTCTGTACCACAGCGCTGGACTGTTCGGTCGAGCGGCGTGCCTCATCCACCATATGGCTGGCTTCCGTTGCGCGCTCGGTGGAGTTCTTCACCGCGGCGGTGATCTCCTCCAGCGCCGCAGATGTTTCTTCAAGAGAGGCAGCCTGTTGCTCTGTACGCTTGGACAATTCGCCGGAGGCCGTGCGCATTTCGCCTGCGCCACCATTGATGGTCTCGATCGCAATGCGAACCTGGCCCAAGAGGTGACGGAGGTTGGCCATGGTGTGATTGACGTTATCACGCAGTTCTGCAAACGCACCCTGGAAGTCGCCATGCATTCCAGCCGTCAGATCGCCTTCTGAAAGAGCAGAGATAACACGGCGGGTTTCTGCGACACCGCGATCGACGGAGGCGACCAGTTCATTTACCTGGGCCGCAAACCGGTCGAGATCGACATTGTCGTAGTTCTTGGTAATCCGCTTGGTAAAGTCGCCGGCCACTGCTGCGGAGACGACTTCCCCGATGTTGGATTGAAGGTCCGCACTCTTTGCCTGCAGCGCTGATTCCTGCGCGTTCAGTTCACGAACCTTGATGGCATTCTGCTTGAAGACTTCGACTGCACGGGCCATCTCTCCAAGTTCGTTCTTCAATTCGGTGAAAGGAACATCGACGTCGAGATCGCCATCGGCCAGCTTGCGCATGACGACCGTGGAACTGCCAACGGGCTCGGCAATGCCGCGATAAAGAGCAAAGCCGCCGAAAAGAGCGAAACCTGTGAGGCCGATCAGTCCGCCAATGTTCACCCAGTCGGAGTTGCTGACAGCTGCATCGCCGTCGGCGCTTCGCGCAGTCATCAGGGTGCGCTCCGTCTCCTGGATTTCAGCAATGGTGCCACGGATCTTGTCCATATAGGCCTTGCCCGCACCCTGAGCCTCCAACGCTCTGGCCTGCTCGGTGGTGGCCGTATTGCGCATCAGAGCAATCTCTTTTTCCGCAATGTTGGCGCGCCAGGCCTTCGCCTGTTCATCAAGAGCGGCAAGTCGTTGCTGCTGGGCGGGATTGTCCGCAGTCAGTTCCTTCACCTTGGCGAGGCCCGCCTCATAATCACTGATGCCGCCGCGATAGGGATCGAGGAATTCCTCCTTCCCCGCTATGAGGTAACCGCGCAAGCCCGTTTCCTGATTGACGATGGCAACCAGAATTCTATTTGTCGCCCGATAGACTTCATTGGTGTGCTGGATCCAGCCATTTGTATTGTCGATGAAATGGATGCTGCGATAATTGAGAATGCTGACCGTCGCCGCAACAACGATGAGAATCGCAAAGGTAAGTGTGATCTTGAGGGAGGTCTTCATATGTTGCAGTTGCTTCATCATGTGTCTTAGCCGCAAATGATCGAGGAGCCCTAATGCGAGCGACCCAGCATGACTAGACACCCGCACCGCCGAAAAGCGCGCGGGAAGCCATCATCTCTTCCTGCAGCATAGAAATGGTTATGAAGCGCCGCTACAACTCATTCGAGCGACATTGCCCTTCTGTCCAGTAAGAGGCGCAGCAAGACGATGCCGTAACGATGCGACACTGAAATTGGTTCACAAGAATCATCAATTTTTCTGCCAAGGCGATGGATATAGTTCGTAAATACTTTGTTAATACTTTAGAAGAACTATTTGCGGGAAGAGTGTTTGTGAATGTCCCGGCTTCTTCCCATCAATCGTCTCTGTGGGTCGTGAGACATTGGAAAAATGCAAAAAGACGCTTGCCAATCGCGGCGCGTCGCCGTAAAGGAGGCACACACCGAGCGGGCGAGGCGAATTGCTGAGTCTGGTTTGGTCTGAAGGGGTATAGCTCAGTTGGTAGAGCGGCGGTCTCCAAAACCGCAGGTCGTAAGTTCGAGCCTTACTGCCCCTGCCATTTCCTCACTCGCAAGCGCGCAATTTCGCTGCATGGCGATTGGGTGCCGGGTATCCGGCGAATTCACCGAATGTCGATTTGCTCTTGTTAAAAGGGGAATCGGCGTTTATGTAGGGTCAAAACAGACACGCGGTGCGTGGGGCTGATGAGTATCGGCTTTACGCGCCGTAATTGCGTGGGCAGTCAATGGCATCCAAAACCAACCCGTTTACGTTTCTGCAGCAGGTGCGCGCCGAAGCGTCGAAGATCACTTGGCCATCGCGCCGCGAGACCATGATTTCCACGGCAATGGTGCTGGTTATGGTCATTTTCGCGGCTCTGTTCTTCTTTGCGGCAGATCAGCTCATCGGCTGGTTGCTCAGCCTCGTGCTGAACGTCGGCCGCTAACGAATTGAACGGAGAACTATAATGGCAGCGCGTTGGTATATCGTTCAGGCTTACTCGAATTTCGAGAAGAAGGTCGCTGAATCGATCGAAGAGAAGGTTCGCCAGAAGGGTCTGGACCATTTGTTCGAGAAAATCCTCGTTCCGACCGAAAAGGTCGTCGAGGTGCGTCGTGGTCGCAAGGTCGATAGCGAGCGCAAGTTCTTTCCAGGTTATGTGCTTGTGCGCGCCAACCTGACGGATGAGGCCTATCACCTCATCAAGAATACGCCGAAGGTCACCGGCTTCCTCGGTTCCGACAATAAGCCGGTTCCGATCCCTGACTCTGAAGCTGATCGTATCCTTGGTCAGGTTCAGGAAGGTGTCGAGCGCCCGAAGTCTTCGGTCTCGTTCGAAATCGGTGAGCAGGTTCGCGTCTCCGACGGTCCGTTCGCATCGTTCAACGGTGTAGTTCAGGACGTCGATGAAGAGCGCTCGCGCCTCAAGGTCGAAGTTTCGATCTTCGGTCGCGCCACTCCGGTGGAGCTGGAATACAATCAGGTCGAAAAGGTCTGATCAAGTTTCGAAGGGCATTCGTGCCCTTCATCAAATACATCAGGACAATCGAGCAACGACTTGCTTTAAAATCCTGATGGGATGCGACCAAGGTCGCAGAACGCGTGGAAGATCGTCTGGCTCTTAAGCCGGGGCAGGGATCGGACCACGCAACCGCAGCCGCCGGATTTTCCGGCATATGGACCGGGCGACCGGTTCGATTTGAAAGGCAGAGAGTAATGGCTAAGAAAGTTGCAGGCCAGCTCAAGTTGCAGGTAAAGGCAGGATCGGCCAATCCGTCCCCGCCAATCGGACCTGCGCTTGGTCAGCGTGGCATTAACATCATGGAATTCTGCAAGGCGTTCAATGCCGCCACGCAGGAAATGGAAAAGGGTATGCCGATCCCGGTCGTCATCACCTATTACCAGGACAAGTCCTTCACCTTCGTCATGAAGCAGCCGCCGATGACTTATTGGCTGAAGAAGGAAGCAAAGATCACCTCCGGTTCCAAGACGCCTGGTAAGGGCGCCAAGGTCGGCTCCATCACCAAGGCTCAGGTCAAGACGATCGCAGAAGCCAAGATGAAGGATCTGAACGCAGCCGACATCGAAGGCGCAATGGCAATGGTTGAGGGCTCTGCCCGCGCCATGGGCCTGGAAGTGGTAGGTTGATCATGGCTAAGCTTGCAAAGCGCGTACAGAAGACCCGTGAAGGTGTTGACCCGAACAAGCTCTACGTCCTGACCGACGCCATTTCGATGGTTAAGGAACGGGCTGTCGCCAAGTTCGACGAAACCATCGAAGTAGCGATGAACCTTGGCGTTGACCCACGTCACGCCGACCAGATGGTTCGTGGCGTTGTTAACCTGCCGAACGGCACAGGCCGCGACGTTCGCGTTGCTGTTTTTGCTCGTGGCGCCAAGGCTGATGAAGCCAAGGCTGCTGGCGCAGACATCGTTGGTGCCGAAGACCTGCTGGAAACGGTTCAGGGCGGCAAGATCGATTTTGATCGCGTTATCGCGACCCCTGACATGATGCCGCTCGTCGGTCGTCTCGGCAAGGTTCTCGGCCCGCGCGGCATGATGCCGAACCCGAAGGTCGGTACGGTTACGATGGATGTCGCTGGTGCCGTCAAGGCTTCCAAGGGCGGTGCTGTCGAGTTCCGCGTCGAAAAGGCCGGTATCGTTCACGCTGGCGTTGGCAAGGCTTCGTTCGATGCCAAGGCGCTGGAAGAGAACATCAAGGCTTTTGCTGACGCCGTCATCAAGGCCAAGCCTACGGGTGCAAAGGGCAACTACGTCAAGCGCGTAGCGATCTCCTCGACCATGGGCCCAGGCTTCAAGATCGACCCTTCGTCGGTAACGGCTTAAGTTGAATTCGCCGCGCTTCACATGAGGCGCGGCAACACAGATTTCCGGCTCGCAAGAGCTGGAAATTTCCGGGGCAACCCGGAATTCCTGTCCGAGATTGCAGGTGGTCGGTATCTTTCGGGATGTTGGCCTTAATCATTCAACCTGCATGAGACGGGTAAGAGCCCGGATTTTCGCATCGAGACGATGCTAAATAATCCGGTTCGAACCTGATGTGCCTGTGCCTGAAGCCGTTTGCGGCGACAGAGCGGGGGACAGGATCCTCAAGCGTCGCTTGGGATTTCGGCAACGAAAACCCTTGAGGCAAAGGCAAACCCGATGGGTACACATTCAATGTGTAGTCATCTACTGGAGACAGACAGTGGAAAGAGCGGAAAAACGCGAATTCGTCACGGAGCTGAACGAAGTCTTCAAGGCTTCCGGTTCAGTTGTCGTGGCCCACTATGCTGGTGTCACAGTTGCGCAGATGAACGATTTTCGTTCGAAAATGCGTGCTGCTGGCGGCACCGTCAAGGTCGCGAAGAACCGCCTGGCCAAGATCGCTCTTCAGGGTACGGAGTCGGAAGGGATGTCAGATCTCTTCAAGGGACAGACGCTGATTGCATACAGCACTGACCCTATGATTGCTCCGAAAGTCGTCATGGACTTCGCCAAGACTAACGACAAGGTCGTTGTACTGGGCGGCGCCATGGGCGCAACCACTCTGACAGCTGATGCAGTCAAGTCGCTTGCGACACTGCCTTCGCTGGACGAGCTGCGTGCGAAGCTGCTGGGCCTTCTCAATGCCCCGGCAACCCGCGTCGCAACGGTTGTGGCAGCACCGGCAAGTCAGCTTGCTCGTGTGTTCTCGGCTTACTCCAAGAAGGACGAAGCCGCTTAAGGCGGTTTTTCGCTGTAAATATTCAAACCGGTTCGAACCGAATTAAAGGAACTGAAAAATGGCTGATCTCGCAAAGATCGTAGAAGACCTCTCCTCGTTGACCGTTCTGGAAGCTGCTGAGCTTTCCAAGCTTCTCGAAGAGAAGTGGGGCGTTTCGGCTGCTGCTCCTGTAGCAGTTGCTGCTGCTGGTGGCGCTGCTGCCGCTGCTGCTCCTGAAGAAGAAAAGACCGAGTTCGACGTTATCCTGGTTGACGCTGGCGCCAACAAGATCAACGTCATCAAGGAAGTTCGTGGCATCACCGGCCTCGGCCTGAAGGAAGCTAAGGACCTCGTTGAAGGCGCTCCGAAGCCTGTCAAGGAAGCTGTTTCCAAGGCTGAAGCTGCTGACCTCAAGAAGAAGCTTGAAGACGCCGGCGCTAAGGTCGACGTTAAGTAATCTTTTTGATTGCTGGTGGGAGAAGGAAAATCCTTCTCCCATTATCGCTCTGTATGAAACCGATTACCCAAGAACCGCCTGAAAACGGTCCTTGGGTAATGGGTTCTTCAAGAGAATGGTTCCGAACCGGCTCATCAGGCAATCCGGCCTGATCGATCCGGGAAGTGGAACGAGATTGAATTTACCCATTATTCGACGGGGTCGACTGGCCATCGGTACCCGTCCGTTGCAGGCCCGGATGCAATTTTAAAGGAGCGACGATGGCTCAGACCCTTTCGTTTAACGGTCGTAGGCGCGTACGCAAGTTTTTCGGCAAAATTCCAGAAGTAGCGGAAATGCCGAACCTCATCGAGGTTCAGAAGGCTTCGTATGACCAATTCCTCATGGTTGACGAGCCCAAGGGCGGACGTCCCGACGAGGGATTGAATGCCGTATTCAAATCCGTATTCCCGATCACCGACTTCTCCGGCGCGTCCATGCTGGAATTCGTATCCTACGAATTCGAAGCACCGAAGTTCGACGTCGAGGAATGCCGTCAGCGCGATCTGACCTATGCAGCGCCGCTCAAGGTGACGCTGCGCCTCATCGTGTTCGATATCGACGAGGATACAGGCGCGAAGTCCATCAAGGACATCAAGGAACAGTCCGTGTACATGGGCGACATGCCGCTCATGACCAATAACGGCACGTTCATCGTCAACGGTACAGAGCGCGTTATCGTGTCTCAGATGCACCGTTCGCCGGGCGTGTTCTTCGACCACGACAAGGGCAAGAGCCACTCTTCCGGCAAGCTGCTCTTTGCTGCGCGCGTCATTCCTTATCGCGGTTCGTGGCTCGATATCGAGTTCGACGCCAAGGATGTCGTGTTCGCGCGTATCGACCGTCGCCGCAAGCTTCCGGTCACGTCGCTCCTCATGGCGCTTGGCATGGATGGCGAAGAAATCCTGTCGACATTCTACACCAAGGCGACCTACGCCCGTGAAGGCGATGGCTGGCGCATTCCGTTCCAGCCCGAGACGCTGAAGAATGCCAAGGTCATCACCGACATGATCGATGCCGACACCGGCGAAGTCGTTGTCGAAGGCGGCAAGAAGCTCACCCCGCGTCTTTTGCGCCAGTTGACCGAAAAGGGCCTGAAAGCTCTGAAGGCCAGCGACGAAGATCTGTACGGCAACTTCCTGGCGGAAGACATCGTCAACTACGAGACGGGTGAAATCTATCTCGAAGCCGGCGACGAAATCGACGACAAGGCCCTGACCGTCATTCTCGGTCATGGCTTCGACGAGATCTCCGTTCTCAACATCGACCACGTCAACGTTGGCGCCTATATCCGTAACACGCTTGCTGCAGACAAGAACGAGAACCGTCAGGACGCTCTGTTCGATATCTACCGCGTCATGCGTCCGGGCGAACCGCCGACCATGGATTCTGCGGAAGCCATGTTCAACTCGCTGTTCTTTGACGCCGAGCGATACGACCTTTCGGCCGTTGGTCGCGTCAAGATGAACATGCGTCTCGACCTCGACGTGGAAGACACCGTGCGCACGCTGCGCAAGGACGACATCCTGGCCGTGGTCAAGATGCTGGTCGAACTGCGTGACGGCAAGGGCGAAATCGACGACATCGACAACCTCGGCAACCGCCGCGTTCGTTCTGTCGGCGAGTTGATGGAAAACCAGTATCGTCTGGGCCTTCTGCGCATGGAACGCGCGATCAAGGAACGTATGTCCTCGATCGAAATTGACACCGTGATGCCGCAGGATCTGATCAACGCGAAGCCGGCAGCTGCTGCCGTTCGTGAATTCTTCGGCTCCTCGCAGCTGTCGCAGTTCATGGACCAGGTGAACCCGCTTTCGGAAATCACTCACAAGCGTCGTCTTTCGGCTCTTGGACCGGGTGGTCTTACACGCGAGCGTGCAGGCTTCGAAGTCCGCGACGTTCACCCGACCCACTACGGCCGTATTTGCCCGATCGAAACGCCGGAAGGCCCGAACATCGGTCTGATCAACAGCCTGGCCACGTTTGCCCGCGTCAATAAGTACGGCTTCATCGAAAGCCCGTACCGCAAGATCGTGGACGGCAAGGTCACCACCGACGTGATCTACCTCTCCGCCATGGAAGAGGCGAAGTATTACGTCGCGCAGGCCAATGCCGAGTTGGACGCTGAAGGCGCCTTTACGGAAGAATTCGTGGTTTGCCGTCATGCTGGCGAAGTTATGCTGGCTCCGCGTGATAACATCAACCTGATGGACGTTTCGCCGAAACAGCTGGTTTCGGTCGCCGCGGCTCTCATTCCGTTCCTCGAAAACGACGACGCCAACCGCGCGCTCATGGGCTCGAACATGCAGCGTCAGGCCGTTCCGCTTCTGCGTGCCGAGGCACCGTTCGTCGGTACCGGCATGGAACCGATCGTTGCCCGTGACTCCGGCGCTGCCATTGCAGCCCGTCGTGGCGGCGTGGTCGACCAGGTGGATGCGACGCGTATCGTTATCCGTGCAACGGAAGATCTCGATGCTGGCAAGTCCGGCGTTGACATCTACCGCCTGCAGAAGTTCCAGCGTTCCAACCAGAACACCTGCGTCAACCAGCGCCCGCTGGTCGCCGTCGGCGACGTTCTGAACAAGGGCGACATCATCGCGGACGGTCCTTCGACCGATCTCGGTGACCTGGCACTCGGCCGCAACGCGCTCGTCGCGTTCATGCCGTGGAACGGTTACAACTACGAAGACTCGATCCTGATGTCCGAGCGCATCGTCTCCGACGACGTGTTCACCTCCATCCACATCGAAGAATTCGAAGTGATGGCCCGCGACACCAAGCTTGGTCCTGAAGAAATCACGCGCGACATTCCGAATGTTTCGGAAGAAGCGCTGAAGAACCTCGACGAAGCAGGTATCGTTTACATCGGTGCGGAAGTTCAGCCTGGCGATATCCTCGTCGGCAAGATCACGCCGAAGGGCGAAAGCCCGATGACGCCTGAAGAAAAGCTTCTGCGCGCCATCTTCGGTGAAAAGGCTTCCGACGTTCGCGACACCTCCATGCGCATGCCTCCCGGCACGTTCGGTACGGTCGTCGAAGTTCGCGTGTTCAACCGTCACGGCGTCGAAAAGGACGAACGTGCGATGGCTATCGAGCGCGAGGAAATCGAGCGCCTGGCCAAGGACCGCGACGACGAACAGGCAATTCTGGACCGCAACGTCTATGGCCGTCTGGTCGACATGCTGCGCGGTCAGGTTTCGATCGCCGGTCCGAAGGGCTTCAAAAAGGGTGTTGAACTTTCCAACGCCGTCGTCTCCGAATACCCCCGCTCGCAGTGGTGGATGTTCGCGGTCGAGGACGAGAAGGTTCAGTCTGAGATCGAAGCTCTGCGTGGTCAGTACGACGAGTCCAAGTCGCGCCTTGAACAGCGCTTCATGGACAAGGTCGAAAAAGTCCAGCGCGGCGACGAAATGCCTCCGGGCGTCATGAAGATGGTCAAGGTCTTCGTGGCCGTTAAGCGCAAGATCCAGCCGGGCGACAAGATGGCCGGCCGTCACGGTAACAAGGGCGTCGTCTCGCGTATCGTGCCTGTCGAAGACATGCCGTTCCTGGAAGACGGTACGCATGTCGACATCTGCTTGAACCCGCTGGGCGTGCCTTCGCGCATGAATGTCGGTCAGATCCTCGAAACGCACCTCGCATGGGCTTGCGCCGGTATGGGCAAAAAGATCGGCGAGCTGCTCGACGAGTATCGCAAGACGATGGACATCACCGACCTGAAGAACGAGCTGACGGAAGTCTACGCGTCTGAGGCAAAGGACGAAGTGTCTTCCTTCGACGACGATGCGCTGGTGCGCCTGGCAGAGCAGTCCCGCAAGGGCGTCTCCATCGCAACACCGGTCTTCGACGGTGCGCATGAGCCCGACGTTGCTTCGATGCTGAAGCGCGCTGGTCTCAATGAGTCCGGTCAGTCGGTTCTCTATGACGGACGTACAGGTGAGGCTTTCGACCGCAAGGTGACTGTCGGCTACATGTACATGATCAAGCTGAACCACCTTGTCGACGACAAGATCCACGCTCGCTCGATCGGTCCTTACTCACTCGTTACCCAGCAGCCGCTGGGCGGAAAGGCGCAGTTCGGCGGTCAGCGCTTCGGGGAAATGGAAGTCTGGGCTCTGGAAGCTTACGGCGCAGCCTACACGCTGCAGGAAATGCTCACCGTCAAGTCTGACGACGTGGCGGGCCGCACCAAGGTTTACGAAGCGATCGTCCGTGGCGACGACACCTTCGAAGCCGGCATTCCGGAGAGCTTCAACGTTCTCGTCAAGGAAATGCGGTCTCTGGGCCTCTCCGTCGAGCTGGAAAATTCCAAGCTCGAAGAGCAGCAGGCTGGCGATCAGCTGCCTGACGCGGCGGAATAAGATCAGAAAAGGCAGGCGCTTCGAAACGAGCGCCTGCCAGCTTCGCTCACGGATGCGTGTTTGTGGGCGGACACTTTCGCCGCATTTTGCGGATAGATCCATGTTTGAAGCACTGGCCGGTCAGCCCGGGAAAGATCGCGCCAGATGCAAGCAAGGGGCTCCATCCCCTTAAGGAGACAAGGCATGAACCAAGAGGTCATGAATCTTTTCAACCCGCAGGTGCCTGCGCAGCATTTCGATTCCATCCGGATTTCGATCGCTTCGCCGGAGAAAATCCTGTCGTGGTCCTACGGTGAGATCAAGAAGCCGGAAACCATCAACTACCGTACGTTCAAGCCTGAGCGCGACGGTCTGTTCTGCGCGCGCATTTTCGGACCGATCAAGGACTACGAGTGCCTGTGCGGTAAGTACAAGCGCATGAAGTACAAGGGCATCATCTGCGAAAAGTGCGGCGTCGAAGTTACCCTGTCGCGCGTTCGCCGTGAGCGTATGGGCCATATCGAGCTTGCTGCTCCTGTTGCCCATATCTGGTTCCTGAAGTCGCTGCCTTCGCGTATCTCGACCCTGCTCGACATGACGCTGAAGGATGTAGAGCGCGTTCTCTACTTCGAAAACTACATCGTGACCGAGCCTGGCCTGACTTCGATGAAGCAGAACCAGCTTCTGTCCGAAGAAGAGTACATGATTGCTGTCGATGAATTCGGTGAAGACCAGTTCACGGCAATGATCGGTGCTGAAGCGATCTACGAAATGCTCGCTTCGATGGACCTCGAGAAAATCGCTGGCGACCTTCGTACGGACCTTGCTGAGACCACATCCGATCTCAAGCAGAAGAAGTTGATGAAGCGCCTGAAGATCGTCGAGAACTTCATGGAATCCGGCAACCGTCCGGAATGGATGATCATGAAGGTCGTTCCGGTGATCCCGCCGGATTTGCGTCCGCTGGTTCCGCTGGATGGCGGCCGCTTTGCGACGTCCGACCTGAACGATCTCTATCGTCGCGTCATCAACCGTAACAACCGTTTGAAGCGTCTTATCGAACTTCGCGCACCGGGTATCATCATCCGCAACGAAAAGCGTATGTTGCAGGAATCCGTTGACGCGCTGTTCGACAACGGTCGTCGCGGTCGCGTCATCACGGGTGCCAACAAGCGTCCGCTGAAGTCGCTCTCCGACATGCTCAAGGGCAAGCAGGGCCGCTTCCGCCAGAACCTTCTCGGCAAGCGCGTCGACTATTCCGGTCGTTCGGTCATCGTGACCGGTCCGGAACTGAAGCTGCACCAGTGCGGTCTGCCGAAGAAGATGGCGCTCGAACTGTTCAAGCCGTTCATCTATGCCCGCCTCGACGCGAAGGGTTACTCCTCCACCGTCAAGCAGGCCAAGAAGCTGGTCGAGAAAGAAAAGCCGGAAGTCTGGGATATCCTCGATGAGGTTATCCGCGAGCATCCTGTTCTTCTGAACCGCGCACCGACGCTGCACCGTCTGGGTATCCAGGCTTTCGAACCCACGCTGGTCGAAGGCAAGGCCATCCAGCTGCATCCGCTCGTCTGCACGGCGTTCAACGCCGACTTCGACGGTGACCAGATGGCTGTGCACGTTCCTCTGTCGCTCGAAGCGCAGCTGGAAGCACGCGTGCTGATGATGTCGACGAACAACATCCTGCACCCTGCAAACGGCGCACCGATCATCGTTCCTTCGCAGGACATGGTTCTCGGCCTCTACTACCTCTCGATCATGAACGAGCGCGAGCCCGGCGAAGGCATGGCCTTCTCCGACATGGGCGAACTGCATCATGCTCTTGAAAACAAGGTCGTGACGCTGCACGCGAAGATCCGTGGCCGCTTCAAGACCATGGATGCCGACGGCAAGCTGGTTTCCAAGATCTATGAAACGACGCCTGGACGCATGATCATCGGCGAACTTCTGCCGAAGAACGTGAACGTGCCTTTCGAGACCTGCAACCAGGAAATGACCAAGAAGAACATCTCCAAGATGATCGACACGGTCTACCGTCACTGCGGTCAGAAGGACACGGTCATTTTCTGCGACCGCATCATGCAGCTCGGCTTCACCCATGCCTGCCGCGCCGGTATTTCGTTCGGCAAGGACGACATGATCATTCCGGACACCAAGGCAAAGATCGTTGGCGACACCGAATCTCTGGTGAAGGAATACGAGCAGCAGTACAATGATGGTCTCATCACCCAGGGCGAAAAGTACAACAAGGTTGTCGACGCCTGGGGCAAGGCGACTGAAAAGGTCGCCGAAGAAATGATGGCGCGCATTAAGGCTGTGGAATTCGACCAGGAAACCGGTCGCCAGAAGCCGATGAACTCCATCTACATGATGAGCCACTCGGGTGCCCGCGGTTCACCGAACCAGATGCGTCAGCTCGGCGGTATGCGCGGCCTCATGGCCAAGCCATCGGGCGAGATCATCGAAACGCCGATCATCTCGAACTTCAAGGAAGGCCTGACCGTTAACGAGTACTTCAACTCGACCCACGGTGCCCGTAAGGGTCTTGCAGATACTGCCTTGAAGACGGCGAACTCCGGTTACCTGACACGTCGTCTCGTTGACGTCGCGCAGGACTGCATCGTCAACTCTCGTGATTGCGGCACCGACAAGGGCCTCACCATGACTGCCATCGTCGATGCCGGTCAGGTCGTTGCTTCGCTCGGCGCACGTATTCTCGGTCGTACCTCGCTTGACGACATCGACAACCCGGTTACAGGCGAGAACATCGTCAAGGCTGGCACACTGATCGATGAAGCCGACGTTGCTGCCATCGAGAAGGCTGGTATCCAGTCCGTTCGCATCCGTTCTGCTCTGACTTGCGAAATCCAGGTTGGCGTCTGCGGCGTCTGCTACGGTCGTGACCTTGCACGCGGTACGCCTGTCAACATGGGCGAAGCCGTTGGCGTCATCGCCGCTCAGTCGATTGGTGAGCCAGGCACGCAGCTGACCATGCGTACGTTCCACCTTGGTGGTACGGCTAACGTGGTTGACCAGTCGTTCCTGGAAGCGTCTTACGAAGGTACGATCCAGATCAAGAACCGCAACATCCTCCGCTCGTCGGAAGGTGTTCTCATCGCGATGGGCCGCAACATGTCGGTTACCATTCTCGATGAGCGTGGCGTTGAGCGTTCTTCGCAGCGCGTCGCTTACGGTTCGAAGCTGTTCGTCGATGATGGCGACAAGGTCAAGCGCGGTCAGCGTCTGGCAGAGTGGGACCCTTACACCCGCCCAATGATGACGGAAGTGGAAGGCACCGTTCACTTCGAAGATCTGGTCGATGGTCTCTCCGTTCTCGAAGCGACCGACGAATCCACGGGTATCACCAAGCGTCAGGTTATCGACTGGCGTTCGACACCACGTGGTTCGGATCTGAAGCCTGCGATCGTCATCAAGGATGCCTCCGGCGCAGTTGCCAAGCTGTCCCGTGGCGGCGAAGCGCGCTTCCAGCTGTCGGTGGATGCAATTCTGTCGGTCGAACCTGGTCAGAAGGTTTCCCAGGGTGACGTGCTTGCACGTTCGCCGCTGGAAAGCGCCAAGACCAAGGACATCACCGGTGGTCTGCCGCGCGTTGCCGAACTCTTCGAAGCGCGTCGTCCGAAGGATCACGCTATCATCGCCGAAATCGATGGTACCATCCGCCTCGGCCGCGACTACAAGAACAAGCGCCGCGTGATGATCGAGCCTGCAGAAGACGGCGTCGAGGCAGTCGAATACCTGATCCCGAAGGGCAAGCCCTTCCATCTTCAGGAAGGCGACTACATCGAGAAGGGTGAGTACATCCTCGACGGTAACCCCGCGCCGCACGACATTCTGGCGATCAAGGGCGTGGAGGCGCTCGCTTCCTACCTCGTGAACGAAATCCAGGAAGTCTATCGTCTGCAGGGCGTTGTCATCAACGATAAGCACATCGAAGTCATCGTTCGTCAGATGCTGCAGAAGGTTGAGATCACGGATGCCGGCGACAGCCAGTACATCGTGGGCGACAACGTCGACCGCATCGAGATGGAAGACAACAACGATCGTCTGATCGAAGAAGGCAAGAAGCCTGCTTATGGCGAACCGGTTCTTCTCGGTATCACCAAGGCATCGCTGCAGACGCCGTCATTCATCTCGGCCGCTTCGTTCCAGGAAACCACAAAGGTTCTCACGGAAGCTGCAATTGCCGGCAAGACGGACACGCTGCAGGGCCTCAAGGAAAACGTCATCGTCGGCCGCCTTATCCCGGCTGGTACCGGCGGCACCATGACGCAGATCCGCCGCATCGCGACGACCCGCGACGACCTCATCATCGAGGAGCGCAAGAAGAGCACGGGCTCTGCTTCCGCCAACCAGATGCTGCAGGACATGACGGATAAGGCACCGGCTGCCGAGTAAGGCAGCCAGGGCAGAGACCTCTCAAGGAGGTTCTCGCCAATGGACATAGAAACGCCCGGAGCAATCCGGGCGTTTTTCGTTTTGGCGCGGGCATGGAAAGCGGCCGTTTGCTCAGGATGTGCTTATACAAATTGATGTGACTTGAAGGATCGGGGTTAGAAGGCTATCTTGAACGCCTTCGATAGAGGACACATGACGACGATGGATTGGACACGCGCAACCACTTCACCCTTGGTTTTGCAGCGAGATGTTTTGTCCTATGGTTTCGTCAATTTCTCTTTCTGGTCTGTCCTGCATCAAGCCTGACGGCCAACCAGTTTTCACCAATATCGATTTCAATTTCACCGCCGAGCGAGTTGGGCTCGTCGGGCGCAATGGCGTTGGCAAAACCACGCTTCTGCGCGTCATCGCTGGCGATATGATCTCGCAGGGTGGCCGCGTCTCCGTTTCTGGCAAGGTCGCTTTGATGCGACAGGACGAGATGATCCGACCCGATGTAACCCTCTCAGATCTTTTTGGTCTACGCGAGGCACTAGCGCTCATCGAGCGCGCAGCTGCGGGGCAGGCGAGTGCCGAGGAACTGGCGGATGCCGATTGGACAGTTGGCGCAAGGATGGAGGCTGCACTCGAGCACTATGGTTTGGGTGCCGATCCGGAGACCCCGCTTGCCAAGCTGTCTGGCGGACAGCGCGTGCGTGCTTCACTTGCAGCTATCCTTCTAGCAGAGCCGGATTTTCTACTCCTCGACGAGCCGACCAATAATCTCGATCGGGCAGGGCGGGACATGGTGATCGAGCTTGTTCGTCAGTGGCGGCGTGGCGCCATCGTGGTCAGCCATGATCGGGAATTGCTGGAAGAGATGGACGCGATCGCCGAACTGACGTCGCTTGGGATTTCCCGCTATGGCGGCGGCTACAGCGCTTATCTGGAGCTGAAGCAAAAGGAACTGGATGCGGCGACACATGATCTGTCGCAGGCGGAAAGAGTTAGCCGAGAAGTGGCGCAGCGAGCCCAACAGGCTGCGGAGCGAAAAGCCCGCAAGGACAGTGCCGGTGCGAGGAGCCGGTCAATGGGCGATCAGCCGAAGATACTGATGGACGCAGCGAAAGGCCGTGCAGAAGCATCCGGCGGGGCAGGTGCGCGCCTGCGCGACGCCAGACGTGAGACCTCGGAGGCTGCAGTTTCGGCTGCACGATCTCGCATCGAGGTGCTTCAGCCAATCCGGATGGACATCCCCCGAACTGGCTTGGTTGCCGGCAAAGGCGTCCTTCGGCTGCAGGACGTTTCGGCTGGGTATGATCTGTTGCGCCCCCTCATTTGCGAGTTTTCCCTCTCGATGACCGGGCCGGAGCGTGTCGTTCTTGCGGGACCAAATGGCAGCGGAAAGACGACGCTGCTGAAACTGATTTGCGGCGAGATGGCACCGTCCTGCGGCGTAATCGATATGCTGGTGCCGTTCGCCGTTCTGGATCAGCATGTCCGGTGTCTTCGCGACGAGCTGACGTTGCTTGACAATTTCCGGCAGATCCATGCTGAGGCGGAAGATCGAGAAGCCTATGCCGCGCTTGCCCGGTTCAAATTTCGCGCAGACGATGCTCTGCGCATGGCCGACACGTTGAGTGGCGGCGAACGCGTGCGCGCCGGGCTCGCCTGCACAATTGGCGCGGTGACACCGCCACAGTTGCTGATCCTCGACGAGCCGACCAATCATCTCGATCTGGATGGGATCGCAGCTCTCGAGGCGGCGTTGGCGGCCTATGACGGAGCCGTCTTGGCCGTAAGCCACGACGAAGCATTCGTGAAAGCGCTCAATCCAGATAGGGTAATACAGCTCAGTAGATAAATCGCCGCTTTGTTGACGGGCGTCTGGAACCATATCCGTCTTTTCAAGTTGACAGCATGTTGTCAAATTGACAGGAGGCTGACTTGAGTGCCGACGACGCCCAGAAGATCGTGCGTGGTCTCGTTCTCGCTATTTTCGAGAGCAATGGCCGGCTGGTGGATGCGGGCAATCGCATTGTCGGCCCGCTTGGACTGACCACCGCCTGGTGGCAGGTTCTGGGGGCATTGGGCTACGCGTCATTCCCTCTTCCAGTCGCGCACATAGCCCGCAATATGGGTTTGACCCGCCAATCGGTACAGCGCGTGACGGACCTGCTGGTCGAACGCGGCTTTGTGAAACTGGAACCGAACCCCCACCATCTGCGGGCAAAGCTCGTTGTTCTGACGCCAGCGGGTAGGGCTGCTTTGCAGCAGGCTGAGGAAGCCGTTTTGTCGCTGGATGAACACATTCTGAAACGCGTCGGCGCAGAGCGGTTGGGCACCGCCATGGACGTCCTACACGACCTCAATTCAGCATTGGACGAAGCTCTCGAAACGAACGGCGACGATTTCGGCGAGGCTTTCGGGAAAGGAACGTTATGAAGAGCGAACAGGCGAAAAGAGATTTCGATGTCGATGTTGTCATCGTGGGAGGCGGTCCTATCGGGCTCACTACGGCTTGTGCGCTGGCGCATCATGGGGTGACGTTTCGACTGTTTGAACAGCGACATGAGCCGCGAGCGCACTCCCGCGCGAACAACCTTTGGGCTCGGCCACAGGAACTGCTGGCAAGCATCGGACTTCGCGATGCCCTTGCAGAGAAATCCTACCAGATAACCCAAATCAACACGCTGCTGAATGGTCGACCGGTCAACCCAGTCCGGATCGCCGATGTCGATAGCCCTTACGGCACCGTCCTCTATAGCGGCCAGGATGTGATCGAGCAGACGTTGACGGAACGGATCAGGAGCAGCGGAGCAGAGGTAGAGCGAGGCAGAAGGGTCACCTCCTTCGAGCAGGATGCCGACAGCGTTACGGTTACGATCGGCACGGTGAGCCAAGATGATGAAGGCCAGATCGTTGAACCCATCGAGACCTTACGCTGTCGTTACCTTGTCGGCGCAGATGGTCATGATGGCGCCGTTCGCAAGGCATTGGGTCTCGACTTCGAGCTCAAGAAGCTGCCTCATGTGATGAACCGGCAGCTTGACGCAAAGCTGACGTGGCGCCGGTCTACCGACTTCGACCACCTCTGGTTCTTCTACTACGAAAAAGGTTTCTGTGGGGTGCTCTCCGTCTGGGGCGGGTATCACCGTCTGTTCTTCCTGTCCGACGATACCGGACTTCCCGATAGAGACCCGACGCTCGATGAAATGCAGACCATCGCACGCGAGGTAACCGAGGATGAGACGCTGACACTCACCGACCCTATCTGGTTGACCCATAGTCGCTTCCAGCATGGTGCTGCCGAACACTACGCCAAGGGAAGGGTTTTTCTGGTGGGCGACGCCGGGCACGAGTCGCTACCCGCCGGCGGGCAGGGCATGAATTCGGGTTTTCATGATGCGGTGGGTCTGGCTTGGCGCCTAGCAATGGTTCTTGACGGCTGGGCGGCACCTCTGCTGCTCCAGTCTTATGATGAAGAGAGGGGCGGTGAGCACCGCAGACTAGACGATCAGCAAGTTCGCGGGTTTGAAAACAGCGTTTATCGCGGTGCGATCAAGGATGCCGCGATCGATCTGGCGGCAAGGTTCCTTCCCGATATTGGCACTCTCATCCAGGGCAGCGCGGATCTGCAGCAATTGAATGTCGCCTATCCTAAGAGCCCATTGAATGAAGATCATCTCGCCGGGTTGAAAGACCTTGTCGCCAAGGGAGGTCCGAAGGCGGGAGAGCGTGCGCCCGATGCGAAGGTGATCGCTGAGGATGGCAGATCTACGACACTCTTCGACCATCTCTACAATCCCGACGGAAAGAGTTTCGGATGGACGCTGCTTGCTTTTGACGGCCGGGAAAGAGATGTCTTGGACGCGCTCCGTTTGTGCTGCACGGGTGTACAGGAGTGGACCTTCATTTGCCCGCGCCTCATCCTCGGTGCGGCGGTGACAAGGGCTGGCGATCCGACCGCGCTTTACGATCTCGACCATGAAGCCCATGCTGCCTATGGAGTTGGAAAAGCATCATTGATCCTCATTCGACCTGATGGCCACATTGCCTATCGCGGCGAAGCCGATCTCGAGACGCTTCGATCTTACTGTGAGAGAGTGTTTGGTCGGCCACGCTCTCACGCAGTCGATGGCCGACGTCTCGGTGGCGCTAAAAACGCGTTGGGCTGAGTAAGATACACGCAGGTAAGACGTCCAGGACTTTCGTACGCATTCACGTGGTTGCGGACAAATGCTGGAACAGGTCTGCGACCAGAGGCGTCTGCTCTATGCCCTTAGCGATGCAGACCACGAGGTTACGTCGTGCCCATGCATCCGCCAACGGCGTGACGGACAAAGGGTCAGTGCGTTTGCATCGGTGGGCGATGGCGGAGGGGACGATGGCGATGCCGATACCGGCGCTTGCGGCCTGGCAGATGCTTTCGAAGGTGCGCAGGCTGGTACGATAGCGCAGGCGCGCGCCGATTTTTTCTGCCTGGGCCTTGATATGAGCTTGAAGGGCACCGTCCTTCAGCCCGATGAAATAGTCTTCGGTGAGGTTCTCAAAGCGGACCTGCTTGTCGTTCGCCAGCTTGTGGGACTTGGCGCTGACAACGGCGAGTTGACTGGTGGCGAAAGGTTTGAGGACGAGCCCTTCATGTGCCGCAACGTCGGACAGGATGCCGATGTCGGCAAAGCCTGCGGTGACGCTGCGGGCGATCTCGTGGCTTTGACGTTCGCGAAGATCGACATCGACCTGGGGATGCCCTGCAAGCCACGGCGTGAGGCGGTCCGGCAGGGTGTCCACCATTGCCGCCGTGTTGACGGCCATGCGGATCGTCGCTCGCAAGCCTTTGGCAAGTTGGCCTAGATCGGCGCGCATCAGCGCGACATGGCCAATGATCTGACGGGCGTGATGGGAGAGTGTTTCGCCAGCCTCGGTCAGGCGAATGCCGCGCCTGCCTCTCTCCAGCAAGACAACACCGCCCGCAAGCTCCATCTCACGTAGCCTGTCGCTGGCTGCGGCAAGCGACAGGCCGGCTTCCTGTGCACCATGGGTGATGCTGCCGGCTTCGGCAACAGCAAGAAATAGGCGAAGATCGGTGAGGTCGAAGCGCATGACATGGAGCGTAAATGTAAATCAGCCTTCGGTCCAGCCGAAGGCTGATCGAGGAAATCCCGTATTGTGGAGTCCAAGGGCTGCGCTATGACAGTTTCATGAGCGATTATTCCTTCTTCATGCTGCTTGCCGTAGCAGCTACCTTCTTCTGTGCCGGTCTTGTCAAGGGCGTGACAGGGATGGGGCTACCGACCGTCGCGATGGGGATCCTCGGCGGGTTCCTGTCGCCACTTGCAGCCGCATCGCTGCTGATCGTTCCGTCCTTCGTCACAAACGTCTGGCAGTTGCTGGCCGGCGCGAAAGTCGCACGGATATTCTACCGTTTATGGACGATGATGGTTGGGGTTGTAATCGGGACAGTTGCCAGCACCTCGATGCTGACGGGTGGGGACGGGGGATGGAGCACATTTGCTCTTGGAACCGCGTTGACCCTGTATGCGATCTATACGCTGCTGGCGAAACCCTATCGCATCCCACCGGAACATGAATTCTGGCTCTCGCCTTTGGTGGGGATCGTAACAGGATCGATTACAGGCGCGACCGGCGTATTCGTCATTCCGGCGGTTCCCTATCTCCAATCGCTCGGCTTCGAGAAAGACGATCTGGTGCAGGCTCTCGGCCTGTCGTTCACAGTATCGACGATTGCGCTGACGATCGGGCTCGTCTTGAACGGCGCATTTCATTTGGAGGCGGCGGGGTGGTCGGCCCTGGCGGTCTTTCCAGCATTGATCGGCATGGGCGCTGGACAGGTCCTCAGAAGGGCGTTTAGCCCGACGACGTTCAAGCGATGCTTTCTGATGATGCTGGCTTTGCTCGGCCTGGAGATGATGCTGCGTAGCGTTTGGTAAGCGCGAGCAGACAGAAGAAAGGGCGCGCCGTTGCACGCCCTTTGTGATTTCAGGCAAAACGGATGATCGAGACTTCGCCTTCCAGCGCGCCCTGATAGGCGGACGCGTGGGGTTCGTCGTCCGGCACTTCGGTGATCATGCCGATCTGGTCGAGATCGGCTTCGAGGAAACCTTCTTCCGACAGTGCGTTCAAGGCTTCACGCACAGCCGTGTCGTCGTCTGGCGCCTGGAGGATGACGTGGATGTCGATGCCGTCTTCGCCTTCGCGCTCATAGGCCTTGCCGATGATGACGAAGACCATCGCCTCGTCGCGTCCATTGTCGTTGTCGGGTTCGGTGATCATGACGCGATTCCTTTTGTCTTTGGTGGAGGGTGCCAGAGGCGAATCCATCTGACGTTGACGCCTGCCACATGTTGCCTCCATTGCGACCTGAGCTTAGGGCGAATGGTGCTTCAAGGGAATCAATAGACGGCTTTTGTGAAAAGCCAAAGGGCACAAGCCGAAAAACAATGCTGAGGGTAGGGGCTTTATAATAAAAGCCTTTCGAATTGCCGCAGCGCCGGGCGTTGGAGCCTGCCAGGCGGGGACAAAATTCGGATTCACCCTTGACGAAAGCGGGCTAAGACAGTAGTACGCCCGCCATCGGAGCCGATGTGAAGTCTGGCCATCTGGGACGACTCGTCCTGGAGATCACTTCAAACAGGGGTCCAAAACACGTAAGAGACACGATTGTTGCACGCAAGACGTATGTCTTTACGTCCTCTGCTCTTGGTGGTCCATCCGAGGAAACCGGATCGGGCCACGTTTTGCGCATGAGGCTGTGCGTGTTTGGTTGCCGGAGACGGCGTAGCCGCCACCCGAAGGGGTGGCTAAAGTAGTTTTTGCAAGGGATGGTTATATGCCTACCGTAAACCAGCTGATCCGTAAGCCGCGTCAGGCACAGGTAAAGCGCAACAAGGTTCCTGCTCTGCAGGAAAACCCACAGAAGCGTGGCGTTTGCACCCGCGTTTACACGACGACCCCAAAGAAGCCGAACTCGGCTCTTCGTAAGGTTGCCAAGATCCGCCTCACCAACGGCTTCGAAGTCATCGGTTACATTCCTGGCGAAGGTCACAACCTTCAGGAACACTCCGTTGTCATGATCCGTGGCGGCCGCGTCAAGGACTTGCCGGGCGTTCGTTACCACATCATCCGCGGTGTTCTCGATACCCAGGGCGTCAAGAACCGCAAGCAGCGCCGTTCGAAGTACGGTGCGAAGCGTCCGAAGTAATTCGGCAATAACAATCCGGCGCTGCGCGAGGTTCTCCGCGTGGTATAGCGTCAATAACATATGAGAGACAAAGAGTATGTCCCGTCGCCATAGTGCAGAAAAGCGTGAGATCAATCCGGACCCGAAGTTCGGCGATCTGGTCGTCACCAAGTTCATGAATGCCATCATGCTTCACGGCAAGAAGTCTGTTGCCGAAAGCATCGTTTACGGCGCGTTCGACGCCGTGCAGGGCAAGACGAAGCAGGAGCCGCTCGGCGTGTTCCATTCCGCTCTCGACAACGTCGCCCCGCATGTTGAAGTGCGTTCTCGCCGCGTTGGTGGTGCGACATACCAGGTTCCGGTCGACGTTCGTCCGGAGCGCCGCCAGGCTCTCGCCATCCGTTGGCTGATCGCCGCTGCGCGCAAGCGCAACGAAACGACCATGATCGATCGCCTCTCCGGCGAACTCATGGACGCTGCGAACAACCGCGGATCTGCCGTCAAGAAGCGTGAAGACACGCACAAGATGGCTGATGCTAACCGCGCATTCTCGCACTACCGCTGGTAATCTCAACGGTCGAATATCGAAAGGCAGTCCATTATGGCTCGCGAATATAAAATCGAAGACTACCGCAATTTCGGTATCATGGCGCATATCGACGCCGGTAAGACGACGACCACTGAACGTATTCTCTACTATACGGGCAAGTCGCACAAAATCGGCGAAGTTCATGATGGCGCTGCCACGATGGACTGGATGGAGCAGGAGCAGGAGCGTGGCATCACGATCACCTCTGCTGCTACGACGACCTTCTGGAAGGGTCGTGACGGCAAGATGCGCCGTTTCAACATCATCGACACCCCCGGCCACGTCGACTTCACCATCGAAGTCGAGCGTTCGCTGCGCGTTCTCGACGGCGCTATCGCGCTGCTCGATGCCAACGCCGGTGTTGAGCCGCAGACGGAAACCGTTTGGCGCCAGGCAGAGAAGTACAACGTTCCGCGTATGATCTTCTGCAACAAGATGGACAAGACGGGCGCTGACTTCTACCGCTCGGTAGAGATGATCAAGACCCGTCTCGGTGCCACCGCTGTCGTCATGCAGCTGCCGATCGGCGCTGAAACGGAATTCAAGGGCGTTGTCGACCTGATCGAGATGAATGCTCTCGTCTGGCGCGATGAATCGCTCGGCGCCCAGTGGGACGTCGTCGAGATTCCGGAAGACATGAAGGCGAAGGCCGAAGAATATCGCGAAAAGCTGATCGAGACCGTTGTCGAGATCGACGAAGAAGCGATGGAAGCCTACCTCGAAGGCAACTACCCGGACAACGACAAGATTCGCGAACTCGTTCGTCGCGGCACCATCGACGTGAAATTCCACCCGATGTTCTGCGGTACCGCGTTCAAGAACAAGGGCGTTCAGCCGCTCCTCGACGCTGTTGTCGATTACCTGCCTTCTCCGCTGGATATCCCTGCGATCAAGGGCATCGACTTCAAGACGGAAGCCGAAATCGAGCGTCACGCTGACGATTCCGAGCCACTGTCCATGCTCGCGTTCAAGATCATGAACGACCCCTTCGTCGGTTCGCTCACCTTCGCACGCATCTACTCGGGCAAGCTCGAAAAGGGCACGTCCGTCATGAACACGGTCAAGGACAAGCGCGAGCGCGTCGGCCGTATGCTGCAGATGCACTCCAACTCGCGTGAAGACATCGAAGAAGCCTATGCTGGCGACATCGTTGCGCTTGCTGGCCTCAAGGAAACCACCACGGGTGACACGCTCTGCGATCCGCTGAAGCCTGTTATTCTCGAGCGCATGGAATTCCCTGAGCCGGTCATCCAGATCGCGATCGAGCCGAAGACCAAGGGCGACCAGGAAAAGATGGGCCTTGCGCTCAACCGCCTGGCAGCTGAAGATCCTTCGTTCCGCGTGAAGACGGATGAGGAATCCGGTCAGACGATCATCGCCGGCATGGGTGAACTTCACCTCGACATCATCGTCGACCGTATGCGTCGCGAGTTCAAGGTTGAAGCCACCGTCGGTGCTCCGCAGGTTGCTTACCGCGAAACGATCACCAAGTCGCACGAAGAAGACTACACGCACAAGAAGCAGTCCGGTGGTACCGGTCAGTTCGCGCGCGTCAAGCTTCTGTTCGAACCGAACCCAGAAGGCGAAGACTTCAAGTTCGAATCCAAGATCGTTGGTGGTGCTGTTCCGAAGGAATACATCCCAGGCGTTCAGAAGGGTATCGAAAGCGTTCTGTCTTCCGGTCCGCTTGCTGGCTTCCCGATGCTCGGCGTCAAGGCAACGCTTCTCGATGGTGCATACCACGATGTTGACTCGTCTGTTCTGGCGTTCGAAATCGCATCGCGTGCCTGCTTCCGTGAAGCAGCGAAGAAGGCTGGTGCACAGCTTCTCGAGCCGATGATGAAGGTCGAAGTCGTGACCCCTGAAGATTACGTCGGTGACGTGATCGGCGATCTGAACTCGCGTCGCGGTCAGATCCAGGGTCAGGAATCGCGTGGCATCACCATCGTGATCAGCGCTCACGTTCCGCTGGCCAACATGTTCAAGTACGTCGACAACCTTCGGTCGATGTCTCAGGGCCGTGCACAGTACTCGATGACCTTCGATCACTATGCGCCGGTTCCGAGCAACGTTGCTGCCGACATCCAGGCAAAGTACTCCGGTCAGAAGTGATCGGGGTACGCCCCAAACGAGATTTAGAGTTTATTCCCGCTTAGGGACAAGATGGAGAGCCACTAATGGCAAAGAGCAAGTTTGAGCGGAATAAGCCGCACGTCAACATCGGCACGATTGGTCACGTTGACCACGGCAAGACGTCTTTGACTGCCGCGATCACGAAGTTCTTCGGCGAGTTCAAGGCGTACGACCAGATCGACGCGGCTCCTGAAGAGAAGGCTCGTGGTATCACGATTTCGACGGCGCACGTTGAGTATGAGACGCCGAACCGTCACTACGCTCACGTTGACTGCCCCGGCCACGCCGACTACGTGAAGAACATGATCACCGGTGCTGCGCAGATGGACGGCGCGATCCTGGTTTGCTCTGCAGCTGACGGCCCGATGCCGCAGACGCGCGAGCACATCCTGCTTGCTCGCCAGGTTGGTGTTCCGGCGATCGTCGTGTTCCTCAACAAGGTCGACCAGGTTGACGACGCAGAACTTCTCGAGCTCGTCGAGCTTGAAGTTCGCGAACTTCTGTCGTCCTACGACTTCCCGGGCGACGATATTCCGATCGTCAAGGGTTCGGCACTGGCCGCTCTTGAAGATTCCGACAAGAAGATCGGCGAAGACGCAATCCGCGAGCTGATGGCTCAGGTTGACGCCTACATCCCGACGCCTGAGCGTCCGATCGACCAGCCGTTCCTGATGCCGATCGAAGACGTGTTCTCGATCTCGGGTCGTGGTACGGTTGTGACCGGCCGCGTTGAGCGTGGTATCGTCAAGGTTGGTGAAGAAGTCGAAATCGTCGGCATTCGTGCGACCTCCAAGACGACGGTTACCGGCGTTGAAATGTTCCGCAAGCTGCTCGACCAGGGCCAGGCTGGCGACAACATCGGTGCACTGGTTCGTGGCGTGCAGCGCGATGGCGTTGAGCGTGGTCAGATCCTTTGCAAGCCAGGTTCGGTCAAGCCGCACAAGAAGTTCATGGCAGAAGCCTACATCCTGACGAAGGAAGAAGGCGGCCGTCATACGCCGTTCTTCACGAACTACCGTCCGCAGTTCTACTTCCGTACGACTGATGTTACCGGTATTGTTTCGCTTCCAGAAGGCACGGAAATGGTTATGCCTGGCGACAACGTCACTGTTGCCGTTGAGCTGATCGTTCCGATCGCGATGGAAGAAAAGCTGCGCTTCGCGATCCGCGAAGGCGGCCGTACCGTCGGCGCCGGCATCGTTGCTTCGATCATCGAGTAATCTCGACGTCTCAAAATTCTATCTGGCGGCGGTGCTAAAACACCGCCGCCAGTTGTTTGATGAAAAAGCGTATCGGTGCTGCACTTTTAGTGCTTGAAAATTTCGGTGAAAGCGCGTAAACGCGCACTCACGTTCACCGCTGGATTCGCAATGTGTTGCGGCTCCTGGTGATTTCGCAATACAGACTACTGAAATGATTGGGATGCGCTCTTCGCGTTCCTCTCGATTTTTGAAAATCTGCGGCGCCACGATTAACTAGGTTCATGTATTTCCGCGTGCGGAAATCAATAATAAAGAACAAGGACAAGACGAATGAACGGCCAGAATATCCGTATCCGCCTCAAGGCGTTTGACCACCGGATCCTCGATGCCTCTACCCGTGAAATCGTGTCGACCGCCAAGCGCACCGGCGCCAGCGTTCGCGGCCCGGTTCCGCTGCCGACCCGCATTGAAAAATTCACTGTCAACCGCTCTCCCCACGTGGACAAGAAGAGCCGTGAGCAGTTCGAAATGCGGACGCACAAGCGTCTTCTCGACATCGTTGACCCCACCCCGCAGACTGTTGACGCGCTGATGAAGCTCGACCTCGCTGCTGGCGTTGACGTGGAAATCAAGCTCTAAGACCTCGGCCTGACCTTGCGAAAGTAAGGGCCGATATAACAAGGAAGGTACGTGGATTAATCCAACGTCTTCCAATCCGGAGACCGGAAACATCGTGAGATGTCGAAGGGAACTCCCTAACAAAGGCCGAGCAAGGGGTTTCCCTTCAAGGCTCGCAAGAGGATTGAACCAATGCGTTCAGGTGTGATTGCACAGAAAGTGGGAATGACCCGCGTCTACAACGACGCTGGTGAGCATATTCCCGTAACGGTCCTGCGTCTGGACAACCTTCAGGTTGTTGCTCAGCGCACGGAAGACAAGAATGGCTATACCGCAGTTCAGCTCGGTGCCGGCCAGTCCAAGGTCAAGAACACGACAAAGGCGCTCCGTGGCCATTTCGCCGCTGCCAATGTCGAGCCGAAAGCAAAGCTCGTCGAATTTCGGGTCTCTACCGAGAACCTGATCGACGTCGGTGCAACACTGACCGCAAATCATTTTCAAGCCGGCCAGCTGGTCGACGTAACCGGAACAACGATCGGTAAGGGTTTTGCCGGTTCGATGAAGCGTCACAACTTCGGTGGTGGCCGCGCATCGCACGGTAACTCGATCTCTCACCGTGCGCACGGTTCCACGGGTTCCAACCAGGATCCGGGCCGCGTGTGGAAGGGTAAGCGAATGGCTGGTCATATGGGCCAGACTCGCGTCACCACCCAGAATCTGGAAGTGGTTTCGACCGATGAGGATCGCGGTTTGATCCTCGTGAAGGGCGCCGTTCCCGGTTCCAAGGGTTCCTGGATCATCGTCCGCGACGCCGTCAAGTCGGCTGCGAAGTAAGGGAGCCTTATCATGGAATTGAACGTCACGACCCTCGAGGGAAAAGACGCCGGCAAGGTAGCCCTGTCGGACGAAATCTTCGGCCTCGACCCACGCCAGGACATCCTGGCCCGCGTTGTGCGCTGGCAGCTTGCTAAGAAGCAGCAGGGCACGCACAAGACCAAGAACCGTTCGGAAGTTTCCCGCACGGGTGCAAAGATGTACAAGCAGAAGGGTACGGGCCGCGCTCGTCACCATTCGGCTCGCGCACCGCAGTTCCGCGGCGGCGGCAAGGCCCACGGCCCAGTCGTTCGCAGCCACGCTCACGACCTTCCAAAGAAGGTTCGCGCGCTCGGCCTGCGTCTCGCCCTGTCTGCAAAGGCAAAGGCTGAAGAACTGATCATCGTTGATCAGCTGATTGCATCGGACGCAAAGACAAAGGCTCTGCTGGGCAACTTCGCTTCGCTCGGCCTGACCAACGCTCTCGTTATCGGCGGCGCAGAACTTGATGGCAACTTCAAGCTCGCAGCTCAGAACATCCCGAACGTGGACGTTCTGCCGGTACAGGGCATCAATGTTTACGACATCCTGCGCCGTGGCAAGCTCGTGCTTTCCAAGGCTGCTGTAGAGGCTCTGGAGGAGCGGTTCAAATGACGGATCTTCGCCACTACGATGTGATCGTGTCTCCCTCGATCACGGAAAAGTCGACGCTGGTATCCGAACAGAACCAGGTCGTATTCAACGTCGCCAAGGACGCTTCCAAGCCTGAAATCAAGGCTGCCGTGGAAGCTCTCTTCGGCGTCAAGGTCACGGGTGTGAACACGCTTATCCGCAAGGGTAAGACGCGCCGTTTCCGTGGATTCGCTGGCAAGCAGAAGGACGTCAAGAAGGCGATCGTGACACTTGCTGAAGGTCAATCCATCGACGTGTCCACCGGACTCTAAAGGTTAGGCCCAAGCGGGCAAAGACCCAAAAGGGAACAAATACAATGGCATTGAAAAGTTTCAATCCGACCACACCTAGCCAGCGTCAGCTGGTTATTGTGGACCGCGCTTCGCTCTACAAGGGCAAGCCGGTAAAGGCTCTTACACAGGGCCTCAGCTCGAAGGGTGGCCGTAACAACCAGGGCCGGATCACCGTTCGTTTCCAAGGCGGCGGTCACAAGCGGACCTACCGTCTGGTAGACTTCAAGCGTCGTAAGTTCGACGTTGAAGGTACGGTTGAACGTCTGGAATACGACCCTAACCGCACCGCATTCATCGCGCTCGTGACATACACGGACGGCGAACAGGCTTACATTCTCGCGCCACAGCGTCTTGCTGCTGGTGACAAGGTGATCGCCTCCGACAAGGCAGTGGACGTAAAGCCCGGCAACACCATGCCGCTGCAGTTCATTCCGGTCGGCTCGATCATCCATAACGTCGAGATGAAGCCGGGCAAGGGCGGTCAGATCGCTCGCTCCGCCGGTACCTATGCACAGCTCGTTGGCCGCGATGCCGGTATGGCGATCCTGCGTCTCAACTCCGGTGAACAGCGTCTGGTGCACGGCTCCTGCCTCGCATCGATCGGCGCTGTTTCCAACGCTGACCACGGCAACATCAACGACGGCAAGGCCGGTCGTTCGCGTTGGCGCGGCAAGCGTCCGCATGTTCGCGGCGTTGTCATGAACCCTGTCGACCACCCGCACGGCGGTGGTGAAGGTCGCACGTCCGGCGGTCGTCATCCAGTGACGCCATGGGGCAAGCCCACCAAGGGCAAGCGTACCCGCTCGAACAAGTCGACTGACAAGTTCATCATGCGTTCGCGCCATCAGCGCAAGAAGTAAGAGAGGAAGTCTCAAGTGGCTCGTTCAGTATGGAAAGGTCCGTTTGTTGACGGCTATCTTCTCGCTAAGGCTGAGAAGGTGCGCGCAGGCGGACGCAGTGAAGTAATCAAGATCTGGAGCCGTCGCTCCACGATCCTGCCGCAGTTCGTTGGTCTGACCTTCGGTGTTTACAACGGCAGCAAGCATGTGCCCGTCTCTGTCAACGAAGACATGGTCGGTCACAAGTTCGGTGAATTCTCTCCGACCCGGACCTATTACGGTCATGGCGCGGACAAGAAGGCAAAGAGGAAGTAATCATGGCGAAGGCTAAGACCGAACGCCGGCTGAAGGACAACGAGGCTCAGGCCGTTGCCCGTACGCTTCGCGTCAGCCCCCAGAAACTGAACCTGGTTGCCGCTCTTATCCGTGGCAAGAAGGTTGATCGCGCTCTCGCCGAGCTCGAGTTCTCGCGCAAGCGTATCGCTTCCACCGTCAAGAAGACGCTGGAATCGGCTATCGCAAACGCCGAGAACAACCATGACCTCGACGTCGACACGCTCGTCGTCGCCGAGGCCTATGTTGGCAAGTCCATCACCATGAAGCGTTTCCACGCTCGTGGCCGTGGCCGTGCATCGCGCATCGAAAAGCCGTTCTCGCACCTCACGATCGTTGTTCGTGAAGTCGAGGAAAAAGGGGAGGCCGCATAATGGGTCAGAAAATCAATCCAATCGGCTTCCGCCTGGGCATCAACCGTACGTGGGACAGCCGTTGGTACGCTGACACTGCCGAGTACGGCAACCTTCTGCATGAAGACCTCGCTATCCGTGCCTACCTCGTGAAGGAACTGAAGCAGGCCGGTATTGCAAAGGTCGTTATCGAGCGCCCACACAAGAAGTGCCGCGTTACGATCCACTCCGCTCGTCCGGGCCTGATCATCGGCAAAAAGGGCGCTGACATCGAGAAGCTTCGCAAGAAGATCTCCGAGATGACCAGCTCCGAAACGCACCTCAACATCGTTGAAGTGCGCAAGCCGGAAGTCGACGCAACGCTCGTTGCTCAGTCGATCGCCCAGCAGCTGGAACGCCGCGTGGCTTTCCGTCGTGCCATGAAGCGCGCCGTACAGTCCGCTCTGCGCCTCGGCGCGGAAGGCATCAAGATCACCTGCGGCGGCCGTCTCGGTGGCGCGGAAATCGCTCGTACCGAATGGTACCGCGAAGGTCGCGTGCCGCTTCACACGCTGCGTGCAGACATCGACTACGGTACGGCTGAAGCCGAAACCGCATTCGGCATCTGCGGCATCAAGGTCTGGATCTTCAAGGGCGAAATCCTTGAGCACGATCCGATGGCGTCCGAGCGTCGTGCGCTCGAAGGCGATGCTCAGGGTCCTGCAAGCCGTGAGCGTGGCGATCGCAACGATCGTCGTCGCGAAAACGCTTAATTGACGCTGGCGAAAGATAAGCTCGGAGAAGTAAGAAAATGTTGCAGCCAAAGCGTACTAAGTACCGCAAGCAGTTCAAGGGACGCATCAAGGGCGTCGCCAAGGGCGGCTTTGACCTGGCATTCGGTGAATTCGGCTTGAAGTCGCAGGAACCGAACCGCGTGAATGCACGTGAGATCGAAGCGGCCCGCCGCGCGATCACGCGTTACATGAAGCGCGCAGGTCGCGTTTGGATCCGCGTATTCCCCGATACTCCGGTTACGGCTAAGCCGACCGAAGTTCGTATGGGTAAGGGTAAGGGTTCGGTTGACTACTGGGCATGCAAGGTCAAGCCCGGTCGTATGATGTTCGAGATCGACGGTGTTTCCGAGGAGATCGCCCGCGAGGCGCTTCGTCTCGGCGCTGCTAAGCTCTCGGTCAAGACGCGCTTCGTACAGCGCATCGCAGAGTAAGGAGCAAGGCACATGAAAGCCGAAGACATGCGCGGCCTCAGCGCCGACCAGCTCAAGGACAAGTTGGCTGACCTGAAGAAGGAACAGTTCAACCTGCGTTTCCAGAAGGCCACCGGCCAGCTGGAAAAGTCCTCGCGCATCAACGAAGTCCGTAAGGACATCGCCCGGATCAAAACCATTGCTGCCCAAAAGGCCGCAGAAGCCAAGGCCTAAGGAAGAATACTATGCCTAAACGCATTCTCCAGGGCGTCGTTGTATCCGACAAGAACGAAAAGACCGTCGTAGTTCGCGTTGAGCGCCGATTCGCTCACCCGCTGCTGCAGAAGACCGTTCGTCGTTCGAAGAAGTACAAGGCGCACGACGAAAACAACCAGTACAAGGTCGGCGATGTGGTTTCCATTGAGGAATGCGCACCGATCTCCAAGGATAAGCGCTGGACGGTTGTTGCCGCTCACGCTTAATTTCAACGGAATCGCGCCAGGTGTCTTGCACTTGGCGCGAAAATCTGTATGAAGCAGCGCAAGGACGCTCGTAACCCGAGCGTCTTTTGCTTTGATGCGCACGGAAGGTCCCTTTGGGAAACCACCCTGGCAAGATTTCTTCCGCGCAAAGACAGAGATTTCATAAGCTGGAACAGGGGGCAGCATCCATGATGTATGCCCAACCGGTCCGGTAACAACAAGAAGGCGACCTGACATGATTCAGATGCAAACAAACCTCGACGTGGCGGATAATTCCGGCGCACGTCGTGTCATGTGCATCAAGGTGCTGGGCGGCTCCAAGCGCAAGTACGCTTCCGTGGGCGACATTATCGTCGTTTCCATCAAGGAAGCTATTCCGCGCGGCCGCGTCAAGAAGGGCGACGTGATGAAGGCGGTTGTTGTGCGTACCGCCAAGGACATCCGCCGCGCCGACGGCAGCGTCATCCGTTTCGATAACAACGCAGCTGTTCTTATCGACAACAAGAAAGAGCCGATCGGCACCCGTATCTTCGGACCGGTTCCTCGCGAGCTTCGCGGCAAGAACCACATGAAGATCATCTCGCTGGCTCCAGAAGTACTGTAAGGAGCACGAGCGATGCAGAAGATTCGTAAAGGCGACAAGGTTGTCGTATTGACCGGTAAGGACAAGGGCCGTACCGGCGAAGTAATCCAGGTAATGCCGAAGGAAGACCGTGCTGTTGTGCGTGGCGTCAACATGGTGAAGCGTCACCAGCGCCAGACCCAGAGCCAGGAAGCCGGCATTATCAACAAGGAAGCATCCTTGCACATCTCCAACATTGCCATTGCCGATAAGGATGGCAAGCCGACCCGCGTTGGCTTCAAGGTTGTAGAAGGCAAGAAGGTCCGTGTGGCCAAGCGTTCGGGAGAAGTCATCGATGGCTGAGACCAAGTACGAACCGCGTCTCAAGACGGAATACGTCAACCGTATCCGCGGCGCCATGCAGGAGAAGTTCTCCTACGCTAACGTCATGATGATCCCGAAGCTGGATAAGATCGTGATCAACATGGGTGTGGGTGAGGCGACTGCCGACTCCAAGAAGCCCACGGTTGCTGCAGGCGATCTGGCTGCTATTGCAGGTCAGAAGCCAGTCGTTACCCGCGCCCGCAACTCGATTGCTGGCTTCAAGGTTCGCGAAGGCATGCCAATCGGTGCGAAGGTTACTCTTCGCGGCGCACGCATGTACGAATTCCTTGATCGTCTGGTCAACATCGCGCTCCCGCGCGTTCGCGACTTCCGGGGCTTGAACCCGAAGAGCTTTGACGGCCGTGGCAACTTCGCCATGGGCATCAAGGAGCACATTGTGTTCCCAGAAATCAACTACGATAAGGTTGATCAGATGTGGGGCATGGACATCATCGTTTGCACGACGGCTCCGACCGACGACGAAGCACGGGCTCTTTTGACAGAGTTCAACTTCCCGTTCCGTCAGTAACCGTAACGACGAGCGTAGAAAAGGAACTCCGATATGGCGAAAACAAGCGCAGTTGAAAAGAACAAGCGCCGCCGCAAGACAGTTGCCTCCCAGGCCGGCAAGCGTGCCGCCCTCAAGGCCATCGTCATGAACCAGTCCCTTCCGATCGAAGAGCGGTTCCAGGCAACTCTGAAGCTCGCTTCGCTGCCGCGTGACGGCTCGAAGACGCGTATCCGCAACCGCTGCGAAGTAACGGGCCGTCCGCGCGCGTTCTATCGCAAGCTCAAGATGTCGCGTATCGCGCTTCGTGAGCTGGGCAATTCCGGCAAGGTGCCGGGCATTGTCAAGTCGAGCTGGTAAGGAGACGGGCACATGACCATGACTGATCCTTTGGGTGATATGCTCACCCGCATCCGCAATGGTGCTTCCCGTCGCAAGTCTTCGGTTAGCACACCTGCTTCCAGCCTCCGTGCACGCGTTCTCGACGTGCTGCAGGCTGAAGGCTACATCCGCGGTTATTCCAAGGTCGATTTTGAAAACGGCAAGTCCGAGTTCACCATCGAACTGAAGTACTACGAAGGTGCGTCGGTGATCCGTGAGATCGGCCGCGTATCCAAGCCGGGCCGCCGAGTTTATGTCTCGGTTAAGTCCATTCCGCAGGTCGCGAACGGCCTCGGCATCACCATCCTTTCGACCCCGAAGGGCGTGATGGCCGATCACCAGGCTCGCGAACAGAACGTTGGTGGCGAGGTTCTCTGCTCGGTCTTCTAAGGCCGGTCAAGAATCTCCGTAACGGACAGACAGGATAGAAATATGTCTCGTATCGGTAAAAAGCCCGTTCAGGTTCCCGCAGGTGTGACGGCCAACGTTGAAGGCCAGAAGATTACTGCCAAGGGTCCGAAGGGCGAACTGTTCTTCGTCGCAAATGACGATATCCAGCTCAAGCTGGAAGACAACGGCGTTTCGGTACAGCCGTCCAACAACACCAAGGAAGCTCGTTCGAAGTGGGGCATGTCCCGCACGATGATCGAGAACATCTTCAAGGGTGTTAAGGATGGCTATGAGCGCAAGCTCGAAATCAACGGCGTCGGTTACCGTGCCGCCATGCAGGGCAAGAACCTGCAGCTGGCTCTCGGTTTCTCGCACGACGTGGTCTACGAGCCGCCGCAGGGCATCACCATCGCCGTGCCGAAGCCGACGGAAATCATCGTTTCCGGCATCAATAAGCAGCAGGTCGGTCAGGTTGCCGCGGAAATCCGCGAATACCGTGGTCCCGAGCCCTACAAGGGCAAAGGCGTCAAGTACGCTGAAGAACGGATCGTCCGCAAAGAAGGCAAGAAGAAGTAAGGAACTCGCGAAATGGCTAGCAGGAAAGAAGCACTTGCACGTCGTGCGAACCGTGTACGCCGCCAGCTCAAGGCGGTTGCTAACGGTCGCCCGCGCCTGTCGGTTCATCGCTCGTCGAAGAACATCTACGCTCAGATCATCGATGATGTTGCAGGCAAGACGCTCGCGTCTGCCTCCACGCTCGAAGCCGATCTGCGCTCGTCGCTTAAGACCGGCGCTGACGTTGCGGCAGCTGCCGTCGTTGGCAAGCTGGTTGCCGAGCGCGCTGGCAAGGCTGGCGTCAAGGATGTCGTATTCGACCGTGGTGCATTCATCTATCACGGCCGCGTCAAGGCCCTGGCAGAGGCTGCACGCGAAGGCGGTCTGAACTTCTAAGACTTTATCCACCCGGGCGTACGTCGCTCCGGGTGGATTTTCACCGGGCCAACCGGACTTCAGCAATGGAGCCGGAGGGCCTACTTTCGTTTGCCGTTCGATACCGGAAAAGAAAAAGGAAAAGGACAATGGCACAGGAAAAAAGAGGTTCTCGCGACGATCGCCAGAACCGCGAAGAACGCGATAGCGAATTCGTCGACAAGCTGGTCGCGATCAACCGCGTTGCTAAGGTTGTTAAGGGTGGCCGTCGTTTCGGCTTCGCCGCTCTCGTTGTTGTTGGCGACCAGAAGGGCCGCGTTGGCTTTGGTCACGGCAAGGCTCGTGAAGTTCCGGAAGCAATCCGCAAGGCAACTGAAGCTGCCAAGCGCGATCTGATCTTCGTTCCGCTGCGCGATGGCCGCACGCTGCACCACGACGTTAACGGCCGCCACGGCGCCGGCAAGGTTCTGCTGCGTTCCGCCAAGGCTGGTACCGGTATCATCGCCGGCGGTCCAATGCGCGCCGTTTTCGAAACGCTCGGCGTTCACGACGTTGTTGCCAAGTCCACGGGCTCTTCGAACCCGTACAACATGGTTCGTGCAACGTTTGACGCTCTGAAGCATCAGGTTCATCCGAAGGACATCGCTGCTCAGCGCGGTCTGAAGTATGCAACCCTTCAGGCACGTCGCGTCGCATCCGGCGTCGCTTCTGAAGAGTAAGGATCTGGATCATGGCCAAGACTACAACTGAAGCCAAGAAGACTGTCACGGTCGAACAGATCGGCAGCCCAAATCGCCGCCCGGAGATCCAGCGTCAGACGCTGATCGGCCTGGGTCTTAACAAGATGCACCGTCAGCGCACGCTGGAAGATACGCCTTCTGTTCGTGGCATGATTCGTGCGGTCCAGCATCTCGTTCGCGTCGTAGACGAGAAGTGAGACGGAGGAACCTATCATGAAACTCAATGAAATCAGAGACAACGAAGGCGCCACCAAGGACCGCATCCGCGTAGGTCGCGGTATCGGCTCCGGCAAGGGCAAGACCGGTGGTCGCGGCGTCAAGGGTCAGAAGGCTCGTTCGGGCGTTGCCATCAACGGCTTCGAAGGCGGTCAGATGCCAATCTACCGTCGTCTGCCGAAGCGCGGCTTCAACAACATCTTCGCTTCCGAATACGTGACCGTTTCTCTCGGCCGCGTTCAGGCTGCTATCGATGCTGGCAAGCTCGACGCCAAGGCAACGGTTGATGCTGCCGCTCTCAAGGCTGCTGGCGTTATCCGTCGTCCGAAGGACGGCGTGCGCATCCTGGCCGATGGCGAGCTGACGGCAAAGGTTGCTTTCGAAGTGGCCGGCGCCTCCAAGCCTGCGCTTGAAAAAATCGAGAAGGCTGGTGGCTCCATCAAGCTTCTCGTTGTTGCACCGGAAGCTTCCGAGTAATATATGATCTTTGAACGCCCGGGGTGTTTTGCCCCGGGCGTTTCTCTTTACGCTACGTAAGTCTTTGAAAATCTAATCGATTTGACGGAAGTGCGCAGCGACTCATTGCGACCCTGCATGTCTCGCGCTCAAAATGCCGCAGCTTGCAGCGCAAGTGAGTGCCTCACAGTTCTTGAACTCCTTTAGGGGAGGGGATAGGACATACGAAAACAAGGGTGAGGCATGATTGCGGCGTAATAGCCGCTTTCCGTCCGAAGCCCGGTTTTTGAACCAGTATCTTTATGGACCCTGCCGGAGACGCCGTTCACCGTGCTGCTGGACAGGGTCATGCGGAGAATTTTATGGCTTCAGCAGCGGAACAACTGGCCTCAAACCTGAATTTTTCGACCTTCGCCAAGGCTGAAGATCTGAAAAAGCGCCTCTGGTTTACCCTTGCCGCACTTCTCGTCTATCGTCTCGGCACGCATATTCCGCTTCCCGGTCTGAACCCGGAAGCCTATGCCCAGGCATTCCGTGGTCAGGCGAACGGCATTCTCGGCCTCTTCAACATGTTTGCGGGTGGCGCTGTCGAGCGCATGGCGATCTTCGCTCTCGGCATCATGCCTTACATCTCCGCTTCGATCATCGTGCAGCTGATGACCTCAGTCGTGCCGTCGCTCGAAGCGTTGAAGAAGGAAGGCGAAGCAGGCCGCAAGATCATCAATCAGTACACGCGCTACGGTACGGTGCTGCTTGGTACGCTGCAGGCTTACGGCATCGCTGTTGGTCTAGAAAGTGGTGCGGGCCTCGTTGTCGATCCTGGCTTGTTCTTCCGCGTGTCTACCGTCCTGACGCTTCTTGGCGGCACGATGTTCCTGATGTGGCTCGGCGAGCAGATCACCTCTCGCGGTATCGGTAACGGTATTTCGCTGATCATCTTTGCGGGTATTGCAGCTGGCCTGCCGAAGGCTTTGGCTGGTACGCTCGAGCTTGGTCGCACCGGTGCGCTGTCCACGACGCTCATTCTCACCGTGGTCATCGTCGCCATCCTGGTGATCGCACTGATCGTCTTCGTCGAACGTGCACAGCGTCGTCTGCTGATCCAGTATCCGAAGCGTCAGGTTGGCAACCGCATGTTCCAGGGCGACACCTCGCATCTGCCGCTGAAGCTCAACACGGCCGGTGTTATCCCGGCGATCTTCGCGTCCTCGCTCCTGCTTCTGCCGGCAACGGCCGCTGGCTTCACCAACAGCACGAACCTGCCGTCCTGGGCGACGACAATCATCGCGTCTCTCCAGCACGGCCAGCCGCTCTTCATGCTGTTCTACGGTATGCTGATTGCATTCTTTGCCTTCTTCTACACGGCGATCGTGTTCAATCCGAAGGACACGGCCGACAATCTGAAGAAGCACGGCGGCTTCATTCCCGGCATTCGCCCCGGCGAGCGCACCGCAGAGTACATCGACTACGTGCTGACACGTATCACAGTGATCGGCGCGATTTATCTTGTGTTCGTCTGTATCCTTCCTGAGACACTTATTGCCCGTACCGGCATACCGTTAGCCCTTGGTGGTACTTCGCTTTTGATCGTAGTCAGTGTAACTCTGGATACTGTTGCGCAAATCCAGGGCCACCTGATTGCCCAGCAATATGAGGGGCTGATCAAGAAATCGAAACTGCGTGGAGGAAAGAGGGGACGATGAGACTGATATTTTTGGGACCGCCAGGTGCAGGCAAGGGAACACAAGCCAAGCGTTTGACGGACAAGTACGGCATTCCGCAGCTTTCCACCGGCGATATGCTGCGTGCGGCTGTGACTGCTGGAACGGACATCGGTAAGCGCGCCAAGGCGGTGATGGATGCCGGTGGTCTCGTGTCGGACGATATCGTCAACCAGATCGTATCCGAGCGGATCGAGCAGGCTGACTGTGCGAACGGCTTCATTCTCGATGGCTATCCGCGTACCGTGCCGCAGGCCAAGGCGCTGAGCGAGAACCTCCAGCAGAAGAATATTCAGCTGGATGCGGTCATCGAGCTGAAGGTTGACGAGGAGGCGCTCGTGCGCCGAATCGAAAATCGTGTGGCTGAAACGATTGCGGCTGGCGGAACCGTTCGTTCGGACGACAATCCGGAATCCTTCCGCAAACGTCTCTCCGAATATCGCGAGAAGACCGCGCCGCTTTCGGAGTATTACCGTGAGCAGGGCGAACTCGTTGTGCTGGACGGCATGGCCGATGTGGATGCGGTGACTGCCGCAATCGCTGGCGCCTTGGAAAAGGACAACAGCCCGGCGGCCTCTGCTGCACGGATCTAAAGAATCTTGGCGGGGCCGGTTGCTTTTTTGAACCGATTCCGTTAAACACCGCGCCAACTCGCGACAACCCAAGCGACTGGCGCGGATTTTCCTTTAGGGAGGGAAAGTCCGGGTTCGGTCGTTTTGACTTGTGACGAACAGGAATTTGAACTGGCGGCAGCATCGTGCCGCTCAAATGGAAGCACCACTTGCCGGATGGCAACTGGAACGCAAGGAGAATAGACGTGGCACGTATCGCTGGCGTCAACATCCCGACGGCTAAGCGCGTTGTTATCGCTTTGACCTACATTCACGGGATCGGTCCGAAATTCGCGCAGGAAATCATGGACAAGGTTGGTCTCTCGGCCGACAAGCGCGTTCATCAGCTGACGGACGCTGAAGTCCTTCAGATCCGCGAAACCATCGACCGCGACTATCAGGTCGAAGGTGATCTTCGTCGCGAAACTGCGATGAACATCAAGCGCCTCATGGACCTTGGTTGCTACCGTGGCCTGCGCCACCGCCGTGGCCTTCCGGTCCGCGGTCAGCGCACGCACACCAACGCTCGCACCCGTAAGGGTCCGGCGAAGGCGATCGCGGGTAAGAAGAAGTAATTTTCCGGTTATACGGAAGAGGAGGCTGGTGCGAACCGCGCCAGCCTTTCTGAGTTTGGCGCAATGCTCGCAAGCGGGTGGTGCGTCGGTGTAGCCGCTGGTGTTACGGCGGTGAAGAGATCAATGAAAGGACTACCATGGCCAAGGAAGCCGCACGCGTACGCCGTCGCGAACGCAAAAATATCACGTCGGGTGTAGCGCACGTCAACTCGACCTTCAACAACACGATGATCACCATTACCGACGCGCAGGGCAATGCGATTGCCTGGTCGTCTGCTGGTGCAAAGGGCTTCAAGGGTTCGCGTAAGTCGACCCCGTTCGCTGCTCAGATCGCTGCTGAAGATTGCGCCAAGAAGGCTCAGGAACACGGCATGAAGTCGCTTGAGGTCGAGGTTTGTGGTCCGGGTTCCGGCCGTGAATCCGCACTTCGCGCTCTGCAGGCTGCTGGTTTCCTCATCACTTCCATCCGCGACGTGACGCCGATCCCGCACAACGGTTGCCGCCCGCGCAAGAAGCGCCGCGTCTAACGCGTTCTGTCTGAGGTTCCGCCTTTCCTTCGGTCTGGCGGAACTTTCGCGTAATCGGCGTGTGGTTGCCGGCGTGGCCGGTGTGCTTACGCTTGAAACCCTCCGATGAACCTTGCGGTTCCTCTCGGTGATCATGCTCGGTCCGCCACGATTGGATGGTGGCGGCGAACGGAAGGTTTAAAGATGATTCAAAAGAATTGGCAGGAACTGATCAAGCCGAACAAGGTCGAATTCACGTCCTCCAGCCGGACCAAGGCAACGCTTGTTGCCGAGCCGCTGGAACGTGGTTTCGGTCTGACGCTCGGCAACGCGCTTCGTCGCGTCCTCCTGTCGTCTCTGCGTGGCGCCGCTGTGACTGCCGTGCAGATCGACGGCGTCCTGCACGAGTTCTCCTCCATCCCCGGCGTTCGGGAAGATGTGACGGATATCGTGCTCAACATCAAGGAAATCGCCATCAAGATGGACGGCGATGATTCCAAGCGCATGGTCGTGCGCAAGCAGGGACCTGGTGCCGTGACCGCTGGCGATATCCAGACGGTTGGCGACATCGAGATCCTGAACCCTGACCATGTTATCTGCACGCTCGACGATGGCGCTGAAATCCGCATGGAATTCACTGTCAACAACGGCAAGGGCTATGTGCCTGCAGAGCGTAACCGCGCGGAAGATGCCCCAATCGGCCTCATCCCTGTGGACAGCCTTTATTCCCCGGTCAAGAAAGTGTCCTACAAGGTGGAAAACACCCGTGAAGGCCAGGTTCTGGACTATGACAAGCTGATCATGACGATCGAGACCAACGGTTCGGTTTCCGGCGAAGACGCCGTTGCCTTTGCCGCTCGTATTCTTCAGGACCAGCTCGGCGTTTTCGTCAACTTCGACGAGCCGCAGAAGGAAGCAGAAGAAGAATCGGTTACGGAACTGGCGTTCAACCCGGCACTTCTCAAGAAGGTCGACGAGCTCGAGCTGTCGGTTCGTTCGGCAAACTGCCTGAAGAACGACAACATCGTCTACATCGGCGACCTGATCCAGAAGACCGAAGCCGAAATGCTTCGCACGCCGAACTTTGGTCGCAAGTCGCTCAACGAAATCAAGGAAGTTCTCGCTTCCATGGGTCTGCATCTGGGCATGGAAGTGCCTGCATGGCCGCCAGAGAACATCGAAGATCTCGCTAAGCGTTACGAAGACCAGTACTAACAAAGAAAAGGCAGGCCCTCAAAGACTGCCTTTCCCCGTCAAACAGCAGACCAGTCGTCTGCATGTGCCAGGAAACGGCAGGACCGGATAGGGAACCTGCACTAAAGGAGAATAGCAATGCGCCACGGAAATTCAGGCCGCAAGCTCAATAGAACCGCCAGCCACCGCAAGGCAATGTTTGCCAACATGGCTGCTTCGCTCATCACCCATGAGCAGATCGTCACCACTCTGCCGAAGGCGAAGGAAATTCGCCCGATCGTGGAAAAGCTTGTCACGCTCGGCAAGCGCGGCGACCTGCACGCTCGTCGTCAGGCCATCTCGCAGATCAAGGACCAGGACGCCGTCCGTAAGCTCTTCGACGCGATTGCAGCTCGTTACGCAAACCGTAACGGTGGCTACATCCGCATCATGAAGGCTGGCTTCCGTCAGGGCGACAACGCAGCTATGGCTGTTGTTGAATTCGTTGAGCGCGACGTTGACGCCAAGGGCGCAGCCGACAAGGCTCGCGTTGCTGCCGAGACGGCTGCTGCCGAAGCTGCATAAGCGTTCCGCTTAAGCAAATAGAGTCAGAAGCCGGGTGATCGATCACCCGGCTTTTTTCGTTGGTAAGCGGCGGCTCTATTACCACACCGGGACGGGATTATGGTGATACGCTCTTCGCCTTCACTTGTCACAATGGCACTGCATTGGCAGTCAGTAATTCCAGATACGAATATAAATTATCGGCCGCATCTGGCGAACAAGCGCGATTCCTTCGTGTCCAATAAGTGGTTCCTGCCATTTGCGGCATCGCCACAGTTGGTCTCCCAGAACCATCTCGGCTAACAATGGGGCAAGTTGAGCCTCCGGATCATTCACTCCATCGATGAGACTCTGAGGTAGGCCTTCAAGCCGCCCACCCAGCATTTAAATATTCCACTCGCGAAAGCTAGCCGGCGTCATCTCCGCGATAAGTTCTAAGCCGATCGGGTCGTAGATTAAGTCGTCCATTTAAGTACTTATTACGAAACGGCTGTGACCATTGATGACGGAATGTATTCACCCAATGACTTTGCATCGATTTTTTTGACTAGCAATAGCTGAGTGATGTAACAGCTATCCGTTGCACTCGGTCCCCGAGGGTAAACTGCCGAGGGAACAAATCGTTGATCCTGTTTTGCTGCTGGCTGCGAAAGATGGCCCTGAGCGTGGCGGTCAGATAAGCTTGGGATCGGCCGCACATGGTTTGCGAGTCTCACTCAATGCGGTGGTAGGTACGCAGTTCTCTGCTCCCGCGTCGCGCCTGTAGGAGAGGGCGGGCTTTTGGTTGAGAGCAATCGGCTGGATCGTCCCCTAAAGCACGTTCGTTATGCGGCATTCACGCTACTGCGAGATTTTCCGGCGCCGGTCTACGTTATGTTTTGACCTGCCTATTGCGCGTCGGGAAACTGGGCATCGCAAAGTGTAACGAAGCGTTTCATCGAGTCGGGGTCTTTGGCGAAAATCGCGGACATGGTGTCGACATGCTTTTGCAGATAGGTCCGGGCTTCCGACTTCGCCATTCTGTTCTCTTCGAAAGAGGCTTCCGCCATCGCAGCAAGTTTGTTGAACTTGCCTTCGTAATGTTTGGCTTGCGCTCTCGCCTTGGCGGACTTGGGGCCGTCTTTCAATGCTTGGGCGTTGATGATGAAGGTTGCTCCGCACTGGAACATGTAGTCCGTCTTGGATGGGCCAGGTTTGACGGTCGATGCGGCGAGAGCCGGGGAGGCGGAGAGGCTTGCCAGAAGAACGAAGATACCAATACGCAACGCCGGTTCCTTTCAAGAGAGGCAGAACGTTTCGTGGTCATCACGCAGATCTTCACGACGTCATGTCGGCGACTGTCACCAGACAGAATATTTAAGATAAGCCTCCTCGGGGCGGCTGTAAATTGTGGTTTCTCGTACGATTTTTGGGAGCGAAACCATATCTTTAGATGTGATCCAGAGCGGTTTCTACTCCGGGATGAATATCCGATGTTTGATGTGCTTGAGATGGCAGACGATCGTGAATGTCATGATGACGAGCAGAGACCATGAACTCCATTTACCGAGGCTTACTGCGGACCATGCGCCGAGCTGGTTGGGATAGCTCCAGATAGCAAAGAAGGTTGAGATATTTTCTGCCAGCCAGACAAAGAAGCCGATGAGGATAAAGGAAAGGAGCAGCGGCATCTCTCGATCACGATCATAGGGGCGGTAGGTCACCGTCGTGCGGGCATAGAGGCCGAGAACGCATGCGGCTATGTACCAGCGATAGTCGCCTATGTAGTGATGTGTAAAAAAGTTGGCGTAGATCGCAACTGCTATCAGCGTTGCCATCCAGTATGGCGGATGATGGCGGATTCTGAGATCGAACAATCGCCAAGCTTGAATGATGTAGCTGCCGACTGCTGCATACATGAAGCCGGAGAACAAGGGCACACCGAAGACCTTGCTATAGGCAAAGTCTTGGTAGGACCACGACTGGACGGCGCTGGACGTCTTGAACAATTCCAATGCGAAGCCGACGATATGAAACAGGAAGATCGCTTTCGCCTCATCAAGCGTCTCGAGCTTGCTCCAGATCATGAAGATCTGGATCGCCAACGCAATGACGAGGAGAACGTCGTAGCGCGGCAGGCCGAACAGGCCGGCACGGGGCACCAGAAAGATGGAAAGGAAGAAAAGCCCGGCAAACAGGCAGGCTCGGGCGTTCTTGATGCCGAAGTACAGAAATTCAACGACAAAGCGCCTGATGCCGCTCAAGCTTCCCCAGGGCCGCGCCTCGCAAAGATAATGATCCAGGAATGACAGACGGGTTGCCGGAAACATTGCATCGGATACCAAAGTGTATGCTCCTGTACCAGCTACGTGCAAGGGGTAAGGGAATCGACGTAAGGCAGAATGATGATGATCGATAACGGCAAATTTCATGCATCCCGGGTGCTGATCCTGTCAGGCCTTATCTTCGTTATTCTAGCGGGATTGGCGCTGCGGCGTTACGGATACACGATCGGACTGCCATTCCTCATCGTCAAATATGGCGGTTCGGTGTTGTGGGGCGCGATGGTCTATCTCCTGGCGGCACTGCTATTCGTGAACCGCAGGACGCAGCTTTTCATCATCTCCGTCACGTGCTGCTTCGCTGTCGTTGTGGAGTTGTTGCGATTGTTGCATTTCCCGGCGCTGGATGCATTCCGCGACACGGCGACCGGCACGTTGCTGCTCGGTCGCGTGTTCTCACCGTGGAACATCGTTTGCTATTTTGCAGGTATCGGCATGGCTGCCGCGATCACGCGGCAGTTCGCGGGGCGGTAGCGGCTCTGCGGGCTCTGCGCCGCGCCATGATGGTTGGCCGGATCAGACGATAGCCGAGGAGCAGGATCGTGAGGATGATATAGAAAGCCGGCTCGAGAGTCAGGCTCTTGCGCGCCAGAACGAAATGCAAAACGGCAACGGCGAGCACAGGGTAGGCGAGCTTGTGCAGCGTGTTCCAACGCGAGCCGAGCTTGCGGATCGACCAGCGGTTCGAGGTAAGCGCAAGCGGCAGAAGCATCGCCAATCCCGCCATGCCAAACATGATGTAGGGTCGCTTCAGAATATCGCCGATGATGGAGCTGAAGACCAAACCGCGGTCGAGTGTCAAATAAACGGCGAAATGCGCCAGCACATAATAGAAGGCCAAAAGGCCGAGGGCGCGGCGGTAAGCAATCAGGTTGATGTTGAACAGATCGCGCAGTGGCGTTACCAGCAGCCCGAGGCAGAGGAAGCGCAGAGCCCAGATGCCAAGCAAGTGCTCGAAATCCTTGACCGGGTTGAAGCCCAAGCCACCTGTTGCGGCAAGGTAAAAGTACCAAAGGCCGGGACAGAGACCGAGGATGTACAGCGCCCAGATGGCAGCTGGTTGGTACCGCTTGGGGAGTGAAGGGAAGGGCAAGGCGAATGCCATGTCAGTAATTCGCCTTCAGATCCATGCCGGTATAAAGGCTCGCAACGTCTTCATAACCGTTGAACATCAGGGTCGGTCGGTTCTTGACGCTAAAGAAGCCACCTTCACCGATACGCTGCTCGGTGGCTTGGCTCCAGCGTGGGTGATCGACGTTGGGATTGACGTTGGAATAGAAACCGTATTCGCGTGCGTTCGAGTTCTTCCAAGTGGTTTCGGGCTGCTTTTCTACCAGCGAAATGCGAACTATCGACTTGATGCCCTTGAAGCCATATTTCCACGGGACAACGAGGCGGATCGGCGCGCCGTTCTGGTTGGGCAGGGTTTCGCCATAGAGACCGACAGCGAGGATTGTGAGTGGATGGCGGGCCTCGTCGAGGCGCAGACCTTCGACATAGGGCCAGTTGAGCGGCTGAAAGAGGCCGCTCTGTCCCGGCATTTCATCGGGACGAACGACGGTTTCGAATGAGACGAACTTTGCGCTGCCTAGCGGCTCCACCTTGTCAAGAAGACTTGCCAGGGGAAAGCCGATCCACGGGATTGCCATCGACCAGCCTTCGACGCAACGCATGCGGTAAGGCCGTTCCTCGAGATCGAACTTCATCAACTCCTCAAGTCCGAATTCCTTCGGCTTGCCGACCAAGCCATCGACCTTCACGGTCCAGGGCGTTGGCTTGAACTTGCCTGAGTTTTCCTTCGGATCGGATTTGCCAACGCCGAATTCATAGAAGTTGTTGTAGCTGGTGACGGCATCGAGAGGCGTCAGTTGTTCATCCAGCTTGTAGGCTCCGGGCTTCGCCGTCAGCGGTGCTGCAATCGCGTCTCGCCCTGTGAGCCCAATGGCTGCAAGCCCGGCTGCCGTACCGAGAAAGCCACGTCTGGAGAGGTAGACATCGCGCGGCGTGATTTCGCTGGAGGCGATACGGGGAGGGCGATAGACGGGCATTGAGATCTCCTGAGGAACAGGTGCTGCACGGCATGTGCGCGATGAGGCAGGTCTGTATGATATGATCCCGATTTACGGCAAACAACAGGCGTCGGTTCACTCAATCGCGCGAAAGTGAAAGCTTTAAAATGGACCGCCAACGCTGGACCGTCCATGGCTTCAATGTGGCAAGTTGGACTTAAGCGATATTTCTAAGCTTGGCTGCACCTTGGTGGAGGAAGCACGCTTTGTCGAAGAGGCGCAGATCGACCAGATTAGGCAAACGAATGTCGGATAGATCGGGGATACTCTTTCCTAAAGCGTCGAACCTCCGGTCGACCTGAGAGATGAAGCCAATGATCGTCCCGGTTTCTTTGGCAAATTTGGAGAGTTGACTGATCTGCTGGTCAAGACTTGGTTTGACACGCTGCTGGTCTAGAATTTGAAGATAGTCGATGATTGCAACCGTTCCGGGCTTGGCGGCGGAGAGATTCTCGATGATGTAGTCAGCGCTTATGTCATCAGATGTGTAGATATCGATAGCACCAATCGGCAATGTTTCCTTATTGAGAGCGCGCAGATGTACGAGTGCCTGTTCGGACGTATATTCCAGCGTGAAAAAAGCAGCTCGTCTGCCCGCCCGTGCTGCCTCCGTCAGAAGTTGTAATCCCAGAACTGTTTTGCCCTCTCCACGAAGGCCGGCCAGTAGCAGCAAGTCACCTTGGTCGAGCATAGTCAGTATTTTTTGGGAAAGTGGTAGCTGCCTCATATGGGAGGAGAGTGCGCTCCAACTCTGAAAGCCCTCCTCATTAGCAACGAGGTCGAGCATTTCGCTGAGCGTTACCTGCCGCTCGCGTGCGGCGATCTTTGCGCGATGTTTTAACTTGAAGATAGGCGCAGACAATTTCATCAAAACCTCCTTGCGAGCTGATGCGCAATCCCTCCTTATGCGATGCTCGAACAGGCGGTTCGACGGTAATAGTTACCCTGCAAGTCAGATGCTTTCCCATCGGAGGGGGGAGGCTTTGGGGTGCCTAGAGACAATGCTACGGGCAGGATCGATTCGCTTCAAGCTGTGAATCGCCCTCCAGATCAAAGCATCTCTCAAACAAGGAATCCGCATCGTACCGTACCGCACCGTACTGTTTTGCCGTAAGGTGACAGTGACATGACTTTACGAATGGAGTAGAAGACGCGTCAGATTTTAAGCGGGCAGGACGCGCCAATGCGTTCGGAGGAGAAGCCCGCGAGTTTGAGAGAACCGAGGAATAACAAGATGCCTGTCTATCGCTCCAGAACGACAACCCATGGCCGTAACATGGCGGGTGCGCGTGGCCTATGGCGCGCCACCGGCATGAAGGATGGCGACTTCGGCAAGCCGATCATTGCGGTGGTCAACTCGTTCACGCAGTTCGTGCCTGGCCACGTGCACCTGAAGGATCTTGGCCAGCTTGTCGCACGCGAGATCGAGGCGGCTGGCGGTGTTGCCAAGGAGTTCAATACGATCGCAGTGGATGACGGCATCGCCATGGGCCACGATGGCATGCTTTACTCGCTGCCGTCGCGCGAAATCATTGCGGACTCGGTCGAGTATATGGTCAATGCGCATTGCGCTGATGCCATGGTCTGCATTTCCAACTGCGACAAGATCACGCCCGGAATGCTGAATGCCGCTATGCGCCTCAACATTCCCGCCGTGTTTGTTTCCGGTGGCCCCATGGAAGCCGGTAAGGTCGTTCTGCATGGCAAGACCGTTGCGCTCGATCTGGTCGATGCGATGGTCGCGGCGGCTGACGACAAGGTTTCCGACGAAGACGTCAAGATCATCGAGCGCTCTGCTTGCCCGACCTGCGGCTCGTGTTCGGGCATGTTCACCGCCAATTCGATGAACTGTCTGACCGAGGCGCTTGGTCTTTCTCTGCCCGGCAACGGTTCGACGCTCGCGACCCACTCCGATCGAAAGCGTCTTTTCGTCGAAGCCGGTCACCTGATCGTCGATCTGGCACGTCGCTACTACGAGCAGGATGACGAGAGTGTTCTGCCGCGCACGATCGCCTCCAAGGCGGCGTTCGAGAACGCCATGTCGCTTGATATCGCCATGGGTGGTTCTACCAACACGGTTCTGCACATTCTGGCTGCAGCCCATGAAGGCGGTATTGAGTTCACGATGGAGGATATCGACCGGCTGTCGCGCAAGGTTCCCTGCCTCTCCAAGGTCGCGCCTGCCAAGCAGGACGTGCATATGGAAGATGTTCACCGTGCTGGCGGCATCATGCGTATCCTGGGTGAGTTGGATCGCGGCGGTCTTATCAATCGCGATTGCCCGACTGTTCACGAACCCACGCTCGGCGACGCTATCGATCGTTGGGATATCACCCGCACCAATTCCGAGACCGTTCGCGAATTCTTCAAGGCAGCACCCGGCGGCGTGCCAACCCAGGTTGCCTTCAGCCAGTCGTCGCGTTGGGACGATCTTGATACCGACAGCGAAAACGGTGTCATCCGCTCGGTGGAGAAGCCGTTCTCCAAGGACGGCGGCCTTGCCGTCCTCTATGGCAACATCGCGCTTGACGGTTGCATCGTGAAGACCGCTGGCGTGGACGAAAGCATCTTGAAGTTCAACGGCAGCGCTGTCGTCTATGAAAGCCAGGACGCTGCGGTCAAGGGCATTCTCTCCAACGAGGTGAAGGCCGGAGACGTCGTCGTCATTCGCTATGAAGGCCCGAAGGGCGGCCCTGGCATGCAGGAAATGCTCTACCCTACCAGCTATCTGAAATCCAAGGGTCTGGGCAAAGCCTGCGCCTTGATCACCGACGGTCGTTTCTCGGGCGGCACGTCTGGCCTTTCGATCGGCCATGCGTCTCCGGAAGCGGCGCAGGGCGGCGCGATCGGTCTGGTGCGGCAGGGCGATCCGATCGAGATCGACATTCCCAACCGCACGATCAACCTCAAGGTTTCGGATGCTGAACTGGCAGCGCGTCGTGCGGAGCAGGACCAGCTGGGCTGGAAGCCGGCAGAGCTCCGCAAGCGTAACGTGACGACTGCGCTCAAGGCCTATGCCGCGTTTGCATCCAGCGCGGACAAGGGTGCTGTTCGCATTCTGCCGGAGTAGGTTTGCTCAGGGTTTCTGCATGAACACAGCTTAAATTGGGAAACGCCCGGAGACGGGCGTTTTTTCATGTTCTCCAACCTGTTGAGAGGCTTCCTTGCGAGATCGAATCAAGTTGCAGGTCACGCTGCGCACCTTGAGGTTGGCGAGAAACTAAGCTTCCTGCCAAGTCCGGCGATCAAGCCTGTAACGGATAAGGGCTACCACGTTGCCTCGCTCTAGACAGGTGGCTCTTGTGGTGCCGTCCTCTTGAAACCCGAGCTTCTTCAATAGGTGACGAGATGCCCTGTTGTCTGCGATCGGGCTGGCATGGAGCGCGTCGATGTTCAAGCGCTCGAACGCGTAATCGATGACGACACGCGCGGCCTCGTAGGCGTAACCTCTGCCCCAAGCGCTGCGAGCGAGCCAGTATCCAAACTCACCAGCAATGCCGATGACGCCGATGAGTTGTCCATTATCGATAGCCCAGACCGGGCTCCTCTTTTTTCGCGCTCGTAAGATCAACGCGCGGGCGTCGTTCACGGTAAAAGGCATTTCGGTCTTGAGAAGGTTGTTTGTGACGAGTGGATCGTTAGTGAGCCGCGCAAGCCTGGGCGCATCGACGATTTTGAGAGGTCGAAGAAACAGTCGTTTCGTTGTCAGCACGGCAGGATCTCGGGTCGCCTTTTCCATGGAACCCATGATGCGCAAGCCGTCCTTTGACGCAACCCTCGCATCACCATCGGAACATCCCGCCAACTGCAAACGTTGCCCGACCAAATGCGAGGAAGATTATCATGAAACGGGCAATTGTGACCGGCGGCGCTGGTTTGATCGGGACGGGGATTATCGAGGCTCTGTTAGGTGACGGCTGGACGGTTGCGTCTTTCGACGTCAAGGAAACCAAGACGAAGGCGCGCCATATTTTGTGCGACGTAGGCAATGAAACCTCTGTCCTTGCCGCCTTCGACCAACTTGGTTGGAAGGGGCTTGAGCTTCTCGTCAACAATGCTGGCATCGCAAGCCCCACGAATGGACCAATCCATGAGCTCTCGCTTGCCGACTGGCGCAAGGTCACTGACAGCCATCTGACGGGAGCCTTCTTGATGACGCGGTCTGCAGTGCCTTTGATGGGCGAGGGCACCAGCATCGTCAATATGGTGTCGACACGCGCCTTCATGTCGGAGCCTGAAACAGAGGCTTATGCAGCCTCCAAAGGTGGTCTCGTCGCGCTGACCCATGCATTGGCGGTCAGTCTAGGGCCGAAGATACGCATCAATGCGATTGCGCCGGGATGGGTCACAGACGAAACCGATCTGCGAAGCAAGGATAATGCGCAGCACCCGGTCGGTCGCGTCGGTCGGCCGAAGGATATCGCAGAAGGCGTGCTCTATCTTGCAGGCGCCGGCTTCATGACCGGTCAGGTGCTGGTGCTCGACGGCGGTATGACGCGCAAGATGATCTACGAAGAATAGACGCCTCACTTCTTCAAAAACTGAATCAAGCTGTTGAGGTTTTGATTCAGGAGATGACCAGAAGGCGTTGTTTTCAGAATCCTTTGCAAGACCGAAGCCCAGGGAGTCACAAGGTGGTGATGCTGCTTCTTTTGGTGGCGGGAAAGCTTACCTAGACAAATATGAAACGTCGCACAGCACTCGCAATTCTTGCTTCTATTCCTTTCGCTACCGCGGTTCGCGCGCAGTCCTCAAGCGCGGGCAACACCTTCGATCCGATCTTGGAAAAGGCGGATTCCCTGCAGACGCTGAAGTCAGTGATCGTCAGCGTCGATGGAGACGAGGTCGCCTCGCGCGCCCATAATGGCGCCTCGCTCAACGGATCGAGCAATATCAAGTCGGCCTCCAAGTCTATTGTCTCTGCCCTCATTGGCATGGCGATCGACCGCGAGATTCTGGAGGGCGCTGATCAGCCGATCGCCTCGGTGCTGAGGACAGACTTCCCGCCAAACCCGGATGCACGGCTTGAACGGGTTACGATCGGTAACCTGCTTTCCATGCAGTCCGGTCTCACACGCATGTCCGGCCCGAATTACGGTCGGTGGGTTGCGAGCCGCAACTGGGTGCGAGCCGCCCTTGGTTCCGGCTTTGATGGAGAGCCTGGCGGCGGGATGCTCTATTCCACGGCGTCCACGCATCTCCTATCTGCCATCCTGACAAAGGCGTCCGGTCGCTCGACTTTGGCGCTCGCGCGCGACTGGTTCAAACCGCTCGACGGCTTTTCGATCGGAAGCTGGGAGCGCGATCCGCAGGGCATCTATCTCGGCGGTAATCAGATGGCTATGACGGCGCGGTCGCTGTTGGCGTTCGGAGAATTGTACCGCCGCGGTGGCGTCACGTCCGATGGCGAGCGCATCCTGTCGCAATCATGGATCGACCAGTCCTGGACGGAGCGGACGAACTCCGTCTTCAATGGCGATGGTTACGGCTATTGCTGGTTCATCAAGGAGATGGCGGGAGAGAAGGTGTTCTATGCCTGGGGCTATGGTGGGCAGATGCTCTACATCGTTCCCTCAAAGAAACTCTCTGTGGTGATGACATCCCGGGAAGATGCGCCTTCGGCGCGCACCGGTTACCGGGATGCGCTGCACGGTCTGATGACGAACATCATCGCAGCCGTTTAGAGGGGACGGTTGATGCTCAGGAAAGCTTCGCCAAGCTTCACCATGCGCTCGTCATAAGCCTTTGTCAGGCAGGCGACATCCGCCTCACAGGTCTGGCGATGCTTCAACCACTCGGCCTGTTCCGTCTTGAGCGTATCGCGTGCCCCCATGGCCATCAGCTGTGTCAGGATGTCGAAGGTGGTGGCCATCTTAACGTCCTGGTCATTCAGCGTGCGGTTTTCGCAGATAGCTTTTTCATCCGCAGCGAGATCGCTCTTGTTGCAATCAAAGCTCGCGGCGCCGACAGGCGAACCATGCGAGTAGGACGCGCAAACAATAAACAGAGCCAAAGCGTGTTTTCGAAACTGCATTTTTCTGTCTCATCTTTCCATCAAATCTTGGCGGATAAATTCTCAGACACCGAAACCAGTTCCACAGAAAGTAAAGCGCTTGCTCGTAAAGCGGCGCGTCATGATATTGCCGCCCTTTGATTTATAGGCTGAGACGCTATAACTGCATCCTATTGATGAAGATGAGGAATCACATGCAGCGCGTGTTGAAATTCATAGCCCACGGCTTTCTTGCGGCGTTGCTTCTCGCGCCCGTCGGTGCGCAGGCTCAGGACGCCAAGTCAGTTCCCGCCAGCCGCACCGAGATGCAGCTGTCCTTTGCCCCGCTTGTCAAGCGTACGTCCGGTGCCGTGGTGAACGTCTATGCCGAGCGTATCGTCCAGCGCCGTGCCTCGCCCTTTGCCGGGGATCCGTTCTTTGAACAGTTTTTCGGACAGCAACTGCCGAACCGCACGGAAAAGCAGTCCTCGCTGGGCTCCGGCGTTATCGTTTCTGCAAGCGGTCTGGTTGTCACCAACAACCACGTCATCGAAGGCGCCGACGATATCAAGGTGGCGCTTGCGGATGGTCGGGAGTTCTCTTCCAAGGTCTTGCTGAAGGATGACCGCGTCGATCTCGCTGTGCTGCAGATCGATGCCAAGGTGCAGTTCCCGGTCCTGCCGCTCGGCAATTCGGACGCCACGGAAGTTGGCGATCTGGTGCTTGCCATCGGCAATCCTTTCGGTGTTGGCCAGACGGTGACGAGCGGCATTGTTTCGGCTCTCGCGCGCAATCAGGTGACGCAGGGGGATTTTGGTTTCTTCATCCAGACCGATGCGTCGATCAATCCCGGTAACTCCGGTGGCGCGCTGATGAACATGAACGGCGAACTGATCGGTATCAATACGGCGATCTTTTCGCGCGGCGGTGGTTCCAACGGGATCGGCTTTGCCATTCCGGCGAACCTGGTCAAGGTGTTCCTGGCCGCGGCCGAAAAGGGCGATAAGAGCTTCCAGCGGCCCTATGTTGGCGCGACCTTCGATCCGGTAACCTCCGAAGTCGCAGAGGCCTTGGGTCTCAAGCGCGCACGTGGTGCGCTCGTCGTCAGCGTGGTGAAGGGTGGCCCTGCGGAAAAGGCTGGCATCGAGCCCGGCCAGGTGGTCACTGCGGTAAATAGCATCGAGGTCGAGCATCCGGATGCGTTGGGTTATCGCCTGACGACGGCGGGTATCGGCAAGTCGGCCAAGATCACGCTGATCGATAAGGGCAAGGAAAAGACGGTGACCATCGCGCTCGATACGGCGCCGGAAACGGCACCACGCGACGAGCGTCTGTTGGAGGGCCGCAATCCTTTTGCAGGCGCAACGGTTGCCAATCTCTCGCCCAAGCTTGCCGATGAGCTTCGCATGGTCGGGACGCCGTCGGGTGTCGTCATCGTCGACGTCGCGCGCGGCTCGCCTGCTTCACGGGTAGGCTTCCAGCCGAAGGACATCATTGTATCGTTGAACGGCACCGACATCACCACCAGCGCTCAGATGCAGGAGGCGTTGCATGACGATCCTGGTTTCTGGCGTCTGGAGATCATTCGCGATGGTCAACGCCTGCGGCAGTTCCTGCGATGAGCGGAGACCTCTTCGCACCTCAGATCCCGGCGGAGGTCGCCAACAGGCGGCCTCTTGCGGACAGGCTGCGCCCAACGACGATCGCGCAGGTCACGGGCCAGCCGCATCTGACGGGTGAAGAGGGCGTACTACGCCGCATGATCGAAAGCGGCTCGCTCGGCTCCATGATCTTCTGGGGACCGCCTGGCACCGGCAAGACGACGGTCGCCAGGCTGCTTTCGGGCGAAGCCGGTCTCGCCTTCGAGCAGATTTCAGCGATCTTTTCTGGCGTGGCCGACCTGAAGAAGGTCTTCGAAGCCGCGCGGACACGGCGGATGAACGGGCGGCAAACGTTGCTCTTCGTCGACGAAATTCACCGCTTCAACCGGGCGCAGCAGGACAGTTTTCTGCCGGTGATGGAAGATGGCACCATCATTTTGGTAGGCGCCACGACGGAAAACCCGTCCTTCGAACTTAATGCGGCTTTGCTGTCTCGTGCGCGCGTTCTGACCTTCAAGCCGCATGACGAGGAGAGCCTGCTGGAGCTTCTGAAGCGCGCCGAGGAGACGGAAGCCAAACCGCTGCCGCTTGACGAGGATGCGCGGCTCTCACTGCTTCGCATGGCGGATGGTGACGGCCGCGCCGTGCTGACACTTGCCGAAGAAGTCTGGCGGGCGGCGCGCGAAGGGGAGATCTTCGATACCGAAGGGTTGACCCGCATCGTGCAGCGCCGCGCGCCCGTTTACGACAAGAGCCAGGACGGGCACTACAACCTGATCTCGGCATTGCATAAGTCGGTGCGCGGCTCGGACCCGGATGCCGCACTCTACTATCTGGCGCGGATGCTGGATGCCGGCGAAGATCCTTTGTACCTCGGCAGACGCCTCGTACGTATGGCCGTCGAGGATATCGGGCTTGCCGATCCGCAGGCGTTGGTTATCTGCAATGCGGCCAAAGACGCTTATGATTACCTGGGTTCGCCGGAAGGTGAATTGGCGCTGGCGCAAGCCTGTATCTACCTGGCGACGGCGCCGAAATCCAACGCGGTCTACACAGCTTACAAGAGCGCCATGCGCGCGGCCAAGGAGAATGGCTCGCTGCTGCCGCCCAAGCATATTCTCAATGCGCCGACCAAACTGATGAAGGGCGAAGGTTATGGCGATGGCTATCGCTACGACCATGACGAGCCGGATGCCTTCTCAGGCCAGGATTACTTTCCAGAGAAGATGGGCCGGACCACCTTTTACGATCCGCCGGATCGCGGCTTCGAACGCGACATTCGCAAGCGGCTCGATTGGTGGTCGAAGCTGAGACGCGAACGCAACCCGCGTTGACTCTCTTCTCAGGCGCTCTTGCGCTGCGCAGCGGCGGGGCTAGCCGGCAACGTCTTAACAGAAGACTCCGCCAAGCCATGATGGCCTTCACCGTCTACGATGACGTGCCAATGACCCGTTTCGGGAATTGCCATACGCACCGGTGATTTTCGAGCGACACCACCGACATATTTGAAGTCTAATAGCTCGGTAAATCTTTGAAAATTTCCAGCGGTCATCAGTCGTACATTTGCGACTGCGTTTAAAGATACTTCAATAATCGTGCCAGTACGGATCTCCTTAAGATCGTAATGGGTATAACGAAAATTCGGTTTCGGCATATCGATCTCGTAATTTTTATTCTGCGGGAGAGATCATGATTTTTATTTGTTAATTCGCAATTACTCGATTTGTTGTGTCGATGACCTTTTTCAGGTGAGAGAGACTGCGAGATAGAAAATCTATCTTGAAGTTTTGGAAATGAACGTATCTGTGAACGAACACCTCCGATAAATATCCCTCTAAATTGTATTTCCAAGTCAGCACTACGTGCAATTTATCTTTTATCAATTTTTCAAACTTACCAATAATTGACTACATTTGGGGGGGGAGCCAACTCATGAAACATCTAACCATTTCCACGCGGCTTTATGCGCTGGTGGCCTTGTTCTTGGCGATACTGGCTGCAGCACTCACATCAAGCCTCTTCGGTGGTTATGGCGGGATGGAGCGGGAGCGTAAGGCTGGATTGGAGGCGTTGACGCATTCGGCCGTGGGCATTCTCGACCAGTATTATCGTCTTGAACAGAGCGCAGCGCTGACCCGGGAAGCTGCCCAGCAACAGGCAAAGGCCTCTCTGGCGGCGATGCGCTACGACAATGGAAACGGGTATTTTTGGATCAACGATATGGGTCCGAAAATGGTCATGCATCCTGTCAAGCCGGAACTGAATGGTGCCGATCTCACCAACAACAAGGATCCAAACGGCAAGTTTCTATTCGTCGAGTTCGTGAACACGGTGAAGGCCAGTGGAAAAGGCTTTGTCGATTATGAGTGGCCAAAGCCGGGCGCGCCCGATCCAGTCGGCAAATTCTCCTATGTCGAGGGTTTTGCACCCTGGGGCTGGATCGTTGGAACGGGTGTCTATGTCGATGATCTAAACGCGATGTTCTGGCGCGAGGCGACGCTCTATGTCGGCATTTGCCTCATCAGTGCCGTCGTCGTTCTCGGTGTCGCCACCGCTGTCGTGCGCAGCGTTTCAGGCCCGATCGGCAAGCTTAAGACGAGCATGTCCATGATCGCAGACGGAGACGCTCAGGCCGAGGTGCCGTTCGTCGAGCGTCGCAACGAGATTGGCGCCATGGCCAAGACGCTGCTTGTTCTTCGCAATTCCGTCAACGAGCGCAGCCAGTTGCAGCTGCGTGAAGCCGAGCAGCAGCGGGCACTCGAGAGTACCCGCCGGGAAAGTGAAGATGTGCTTCGTTCCGCCTCCGAGCGCCAGGCGCACGCAATGGCCTCACTGGGACACGCCATGGAAAATCTTGCACGGGGTGATCTCACGGTTCAGGTAGGGCAGGTTGGCGCGGACTACGACAAGCTGCGCGCAGATTTCAACAGCGCCGTCGGCGCCCTGCGCGACGTCATTTCGACGATCTCGCGTAGCAGCGAAGTGGTGAATGCCAGCGCCTCCGATATCAGCGAGGCGACAGGCAATCTCTCCCGTCGCACTGAGCAGCAGGCTGCGGCTCTCGAACAAACCGCAGCCGCACTGGATGAAATCACGGCAACGGTCCGCACTGCATCGGAGCGCGCGAATGAGGCGCGGCAGATGGTAACAGAGACGAAGCAGAGTGCGGGTCGCTCGGGCGATATCGTGCGCAGCGCGGTGGAGGCCATGAACAGGATCGAGGAGTCCTCGCGCAAGATCGGCCAGATCATCTCCGTCATCGACGAGATCGCCTTCCAGACAAACCTGCTGGCCTTGAACGCCGGTGTGGAAGCTGCGCGCGCCGGTGAGGCGGGTCGCGGCTTTGCCGTGGTGGCGCAGGAGGTTCGCGAGCTTGCCCAGCGTTCCGCCAATGCTGCAAAGGAAATCAAGACGCTGATCAACAGTTCTGCAGAGCAGGTGAGCGGAGGCGTAACGCTGGTTCGCTCCACTGGCGAGGCGCTGGAAGAGATCGTATCGCTGGTCAACCGTGTCGACGGTCACGTCAATTCGATCGCGACGGCTGCGCGCGAACAGGCGACGGGACTGCAGGAGATCAATACCTCCGTCAACCACATGGACCAGATGACCCAGCAGAACGCGGCAATGGTGGAAGAAACCACGGCGGCGAGCGAAACGCTGGCGGACGAGAGCCGCAAGCTGCATTCGCTTTTGGCGCGTTTCCAGCTGTCAAGTTTTTCTGCTGGCGGCTCCGTGTCGCGGGCGGCCTGATACCCATACCTGTTCAAATAGGGGTGCTGCTCGCGGCGCCCTTTTTCATTTCTCTGACGACGCTAGCTATCATATGGGAAGAACCCGCGATCGCTCTGTCCCATTCTGATGCATATAAGCCTTTGCCGTTCACTTTCTTTGCTTCAGCAAAAAGAGTTCGTTTACCAGATTTCTTTAGAATTTGACCTGATCGCTGCATGTTGCGGTCGCTGAAGGTACAGGTTCTGGTATGGCGTATGTTTCCCTTCCGCGTCGGCTTGCGACGTTGATGACAATGTCGGCGGTGATCGTATCGTGCTCAGCGGAGGGGCTGGTGCCCCCCGCTGACGTCGATGGCGCAACACGCGTCAGCTCCATTCGCTCATCCAGCCAGCAGAGTTATAGCGCGCCGCCGGCACCCGTCACTCAGAGCGTCCCCTTCAATGATTATTCGCAGCCGATGCCGGAAGTGCAGGCTTCGCGCGATCCATTGCTAAATTCTGGAGGGCAGGGCTACTCGACGCTTGATGCGCAGGCGAGCCGCCTCTCGCCGGTTCCGCCGCAGGCGCCCCATGTCGCACCACAATTGCCATCTCAGATGGCGGAGGGTGAGCAGGGTGTCAATATGGACGCTGGACTTGGCGTGACGCCAGGCCGTAGCTTGGCGGAAGAGCAGGACATCCAAGTGTCCGCTCCAGACAACGCCGCCTATCCGCCGCCACAGGCACCGCGTCAACTGGCCAGCCAATCCCGGCTCATACCGCCGCCGCCAGCCGGTGAACGGCGAGCGCCACCCGTTGAAGAGGTGGCGATGCTGATGCCGGACAATCCGGCGCAGGAACGACGGATGTCACAGCCGCCCGGCATGATGCCGCCGTCCGAAGTCGCGTGTCGCACCGAGCTTCGCAGACTGGGTGTGGCCTTCCGCGATGTAGCGCGCATTGCCGATGGCCCGACTTGCGGCATCGATTACCCAATCGAGCTTAGCGGTCTCGATAGCGGCGTTGCGATCCGTCCGGCCGTAAAGCTGAACTGCCAGGTGACGCTCGCTTTCGCAAAGTGGGTGAAGTTCGAACTCGTGCCCTCGTCTCGCTTCCGTTACTTCTCTGGCGTAGGCCGCATCACGCCGATGGGTGGTTACTCGTGCCGCAAGATGAATTCCAGGGCGAGCAACCCTTGGTCGGAGCATGCGCGTGGCAATGCTATCGACATCGGGACGATCACGCTGAAGAACGGCAAGGAAATCGACGTTCGCAAGAAGAGCTTCTTTGCATTCCGCGAGAAGGGGCTGCTGAAAGCTGTCCGCTCAGACAGCTGCAAGTATTTTTCCACCGTACTCGGACCCGGCAGCGATCCAAACCACTGGAACCACTTCCATTTCGACCTTCGCACGCGAAAATCCGGCTATCGTCACTGCGATTGATCGGCGAGCTTTTCGAGCCTCTGCCGTCTGTGTCGTACGAAAAAAACAGGGCAGAGTGCGGGGTAGCCTCTGCCCGAAATAATGTTTTTCAGTATGACTGCCGTATGTCTCAAAATATCGAGCGGTGCTGAAAACCGGGCGGGCGTATCGTGGTGAACAGAACGACCCGCCGCGTCGACAATTACAGCGCCAGCATCACATCTTCATGACAGAGATTTATAAGAGGAGAAATGCAGTCGACGAATGTGCGGAACCGTCGTCGCCGTCTCGTGTTTCCGCTGTCCCGAATTAAGTTTCTTCTCATGCATTCCAATCACAAAACGGGCAACACTTTTGCTGGAAATGCTTTATATGAGCAGTTCAAGATCGTGCCGAAAGATCATTCATGACGTCCTCCCGCAAACCTATCGTCTCCATCCGCAATCTGACGAAGTCGTATGCCAACGGTTTTCAAGCGCTAAAAGGTGTCACGCTCGACATCTACGAGGGCGAGATCCTCGCACTCCTGGGGCCGAACGGCGCTGGCAAGACCACACTGATTTCGATCATCTGCGGTCTCGTCAATCCAGGCGAGGGCAGCGTGCATGTGGGTGGCAGCGATGTCGTGAAGGATTTTCGCAAGACACGCGCGCTGATCGGACTCGTGCCACAGGAACTGACGACCGACCAGTTCGAGACCGTGTGGAACACTGTGTCGTTTTCGCGCGGTTTGCACGGCTACCGAAAAGACCCGCAGTTGATCGAACGCGTCCTGAAATCCCTGTCCCTCTGGAACAAGAAGGACAACATGCTGCGTGAACTGTCGGGAGGCATGAAGCGGCGCGTTTTGATCGCCAAGGCGCTGGCGCATGAGCCCAAGGTTCTTTTTCTCGATGAGCCGACCGCTGGCGTCGACGTGGCGCTTCGGCGTGACATGTGGAAGGTGGTGGAAGAGCTGAGGTCGGCCGGCGTGACCATCATTTTGACCACCCACTATATCGAAGAGGCCGAGGAAATTGCTGATCGCGTCGGGGTGATCAACGGTGGCGAATTGCTACTGGTCGAAGAGAAGACCGCACTGATGCGCAAGCTCGGACGCAAGCAGTTGTCGCTGGAATTGACCGCGCCCGTCAAAACGCTTCCCGAAAGTCTTTCGCCCTTCCACCTGCAACTTTCCGAAGACGGCACGTGTCTGACCTATGAGTATGACGGCAATGGAGAGCAGGGCCGGATTGCCGAGCTTTTGTCGGCACTCGGCGAGCAAGGCATTCATTTCAAGGATATTTCGACGCGGCAAAGCTCGCTCGAGGATATTTTCGTTGCACTGGTGGGAGGACAAAAATGAACTTCGAAGCCATCAAGTCCATCTACCTGTTCGAGATGGCCCGCACGCGCCGTACGCTTTTGCAAAGTGTCATCTCGCCCGTCATTTCGACATCGCTCTATTTCATCGTCTTCGGCACCGCGATCGGTTCGCGCATCCAGGAGGTGGAGGGTGTCTCCTATGGAGCCTTCATTACGCCGGGCCTCATCATGCTGACCCTGTTGACGCAGTGCGTCAGTAATGGCTCGTTCGGCATCTATTTCCCGAAGTTCACCGGCACCGTGTATGAGATCCTCTCAGCCCCGATCTCGATGACGGAAATATTGGCGGGCTATGTGGGGGCGGCTGCGACAAAGGGCCTGATGATCGGCACGATCATCCTGATTACCGCGTCGTTCTTCGTTGACATCTCGATTGCCCATCCGTTCATGATGGTGCTGTTCTTCGTGCTGACGGCCGTCAGCTTCAGTCTATTCGGTTTCATCATCGGCATGTGGGCTTCAAATTTCGAGCAGCTCAACCTAATCCCGATGCTGGTCGTTCCGCCCTTGACCTTCCTCGGCGGCAGTTTCTACTCGATCAACATGCTGCCGCCCTTCTGGCAGACGGTCAGCCACTTCAACCCTGTGCTATACCTGATCAGCGGCTTTCGCTGGAGCTTCTACGAGATTGCCGACGTCAATCCGCTGATCAGTATCGTGATGATCACCGGCTTCCTGGCGATTTGTCTCGGCGTCATCAGTTGGATGTTCAAGACGGGCTACAAGCTGCGCAACTGATTGCTTTCATCGATCTCTGAGCGTGAGCTGGTCGGTTTGCATCTGCAGCGATCCGAGTGTCGAGAGGAAGGTCATGCCGAGCAGGCTCTGATCCAACTGACCCTTTTGGGCTACGAGCGCGGAGATGTTCCTGCGAACGATCGGGCCGATGGCGATTTCGGACAAGCGCACCGGTGCTGCCGATGTTCGTCCGTTGGCAGTCATCACGGAGACGGTGTAGTTGAGGTTATCCGGGTTAATGCCGATCGCCTGCGCATCGGCATTGGAAAGCACGACCGAGCTTGCGCCGGTATCCACCAGCATATGGATCGATACACCGTTGATGGTGGTATCGGCCTCGAAGTGACCGCCCATGGATTTGCTGAGAATGACCTCCTGAACGCCATCGCGCGTCGTCGTCACTACGGCGCGACCGGGAATGACACCCGCCAGTACCCTGTCACCAAACCGCTGCAGATCGCCTCGGTACAAATAACCCGCAATGAGACCCAGGATGATGACGAGCCAGATCGCCAGTTGTCGCAGGACCGTGGGGAGATTGCCGCGGCTGCCCGCCAGAATGCCCGCCGATAGAAGAACGGCTATCGGCGTGAGGTAGAGCGCGCTGGCGAAGCGATCGTTGTCGATGCCGAAGGTCTGTCCGCTGCTATCGTTGATGAGGAGAAGTGCGAGGCCAATGCCGAGAATGAGGAGAACCAAAGTCAGCCTGTTCATGCGCGTGCGTTCTCCATTCCTGCCGCGTTCGCTTTTTTGCGCTGGGGCAGCTCACCCATGATCCGTTGTCGTTCCACGGCGGTGAAGCCGCTCCAGCCGGTAATTTCGGCAATTGTCCGGTAGCACCCAGTGCATAGACCTTCTGGATTGAGCTGGCAGACGTGTATGCAAGGCGTTTCCATCGTCTTCATATCTGTTCTTCATGCGAGGAGAGCAAGAGCGACCAGCATCACGATCTCGGTGATTTGCTGCGTCGCGCCGATGGTGTCGCCCGTGTGACCTTCGATCTTGCGAAAGCAAAGACGTTTGAAAAGGTATGCTGCCGCGAATGAGGCGGCAATAGCAATCATTCCCCCAATAACGGCGTGTGACGTCGCCAGCATCAAACACGCGATGCCGATGCCGTAGGCGAGAGCGAAATTGCGATCGGTCCGCCCTGGCTGGCCGATGGAGGCGGCGACACCGGTTTGGCGGGCAGGCGGTAAATCATGCCAGTGCCAGACCATCATCGCCCGGCTGAAGCTTGCCACGGCGATGAGCGAGGCCGCACTTGCCAATCCTGGCGCCTGGCGGAGGAGGGCGGCGATGGCTGCAGTTCTTATGACGAAGGAGAGGATGAGCGCTACGGCGCCATAACTGCCGATACGGCTGTCCTTCATGATGGTGAGTGACCGCTCTTTATCAGCGCCGCCGCCGAAGCCATCGGCGGTGTCTGCCAGCCCGTCCTCATGAAGAGCACCCGTCAAGCTGGTGGCGAGAGCAACCGCAAGTGCTGCCGTCAACAATGGATCAGCGTTTGCGTGATGAAGAATAGCGACGATAAAGGCTGGTGGCAGGGCGATCAGCAGCCCTGCAACAGGGAAGACGCGGCTTGCCGTTAGCATGTCAACCGTTCGACCACCGAAGAAGGTGTCATGCACCGGAATGCGACTGAGGAAGCTTAGTGCGTGCATGACCCGCGTCAGAAAACTATCCAGGATCAATCCGCTCTCCGTCATTCGAGCGACCTATGTCGCGCCGTCAACGAGCGTCACAGCATCGCAAAACCGCACCGTTGGTTTGCGCCACATGCTTTAGAGGTTGTCCCTCTGCCCGTCCCCGATTATGAGAGGCGCAACAAAGACCGATTTGCCGGAAAACACAAGACTTCGGCATGAGAGAAAGATCGATACCATGAGCGTGAGCGGCCTGCCTTTCGACGATTTTCGTGTTCTTTTGCGTGACCTGCCCGGGCCGGATACGCATGCGCTTGTTGCCGCCAAGGAGCGCAATGCACAACTGACGAAGCCTGCCGGATCGCTTGGTCGTCTCGAAGAGATCGCCATGTGGCTCGCCGCATGGTCTGGACGCGCTCCTGCCGTCAATCGTCCACTCGTTGCGATATTCGCCGGCAATCACGGCGTTACCCGCAATGGTGTGACCCCCTATCCGTCATCCGTGACGCAGCAGATGGTGGAGAACTTCGCCGCAGGCGGTGCCGCAATCAACCAGATCTGCGTAACTCACGATCTTGGTCTGAAAATTTTCGACCTCGCTCTCGATTACCCGACCGGCGACATCACCTGCGAACCAGCCCTTTCTGAGCGCGATTGCGCTGCGACAATGGCTTTCGGCATGGAAGCGATTGCAGGCGGTACCGATCTTCTCTGCATCGGTGAAATGGGGATTGGTAACACCACTGTTGCCGCTGCCATCAACCTCGCGCTCTATGGTGGCACGGCGGAAGAGTGGACCGGTCCTGGCACGGGCTCTCACGGTGAGTTCATGGAGCGCAAGATCGCGGCGGTAAAGGCCGCCGTGGAATTCCACAAGGATCATCTCGCCGACCCGCTGGAAATCATGCGCAGACTGGGTGGTCGCGAAATCGCCGCCATGGCAGGCGCGATCCTTGCCGCGCGCGTGGAAAAGATCCCCGTCCTGATCGACGGCTATGTGGCGACAGCCGCTGCCGCACTTTTGAAAGCCGCAAATCCCGCTGCCCTCGATCACTGCCTCATTGGCCATGTTTCCGGCGAGCCGGGCCACATGGCGGCGGTGGAGCGACTGGGCAAGACGCCGCTTTTGGCGCTTGGCATGCGTCTAGGTGAGGGGACGGGTGCGGCACTGGCAGCTGGTATCGTCAAGGCCGCGGCTGCCTGCCACTCAGGTATGGCGACATTCGCGCAGGCTGGCGTCGACACCGGCGTCCAGCATTGAGGCTATGATGGACAACCCTCCGAAGACGCCTTCGCCGGAGCCGGTCTTTCGTAAGGAAACTGGTTTTCGCCATCTGCTGGCGGCAACACGTTACTCCTTCCAGGGGCTCACTCGCCTGTGGCAGGAAGCGGCGTTTCGCCATGAGGTGATTGCCTTCGGGGTAGGGCTTGTGTTCCTGGTGGGCATTGGCGCGCCGGTGGCGCACGCTTTTATCTTTGTTCTGCTCATGCTTCTGCTCTTCTGCGTGGAAGCGCTGAATACGGCAATCGAGGAAATCGTCGACCGCGTCTCGCCGGAGTTTTCCAGTGCGGCGCGCAACGCCAAGGACCTTGGGTCCTTTGCGGTCTTTTGTCTGCTGCTCGCCAATGGTGGCTTTGTTCTCTACTCGCTCGTTTCGACAGTCTTTTTCAGCGTCTGAGCGATCAGGCGAAAGAGCGCTTGCGCGGCTGGACCACCTGGACGTCTTCGACGGCAGGAACGGTTTGCAGGATGCGCTTGGCCGGTAGAATCGCGATGGTTTCGGTGCCTTCGCGAAGCTTTGATTTCAGCACGAACTGACCATCATGCTTGGAGAGTATGGCCTGCACGATCGGCAGGCCGAGACCCGTTCCCTGTTCGGCGCTTTTGATCGCAATCGATCCTTGGCCAAAGGCTGAGAGGACGACCGGAATTTCCTCTTCGGGAATGCCGGGACCATTGTCCTTGATCGAAACATATTGACCGCCGCGCGCCGTCCAGCCGGCCTTGATGGAAATCTCGCCGCCTTGAGGCGTGAATTTTACGGCGTTTGAGAGGAGGTTGAGGATCACCTGGCGGAGCGCCTTTTCGTCCGCCCAGACGCTCGGTAGACTGCGCTCGAATTGCTGCAGGATACGGATGTTCTTGCCGCGCGCGCGAAGCTGGATCATGCCGACACAATCTTCGGCGATTTCGAGCAGGGAGACTGCTTCTTCCTGCAGCTCGTAGCGTCCTGCCTCGATGCGGGACAGATCGAGGATCTCGTTGATGAGATCAAGCAGATGCTGGCCGGAGCGATGGATATCGCCGGAATATTCCTTGTAGAGCGGATTGTTGAGAGGCCCGAGGATCTCCGAAGCCATGACTTCGGAAAAGCCGAGAATGGCGTTAAGCGGGGTTCGCAGCTCATGCGACATAGAGGCCAGGAAGCGTGACTTTGCGAGGTTCGCCTCTTCCGCTCTGCGCCTTGCCTCATCCGACATGGATTTGGCGACTTCCAACTCCGCGATCAGATCGTCCTTTTCTGACTGGAAGGACAAAAGTTTGATGCTGGAATTGTGCAAGCGTCTGGTGATGTGATGGCAAAACAGCATGGCCATGAAGAACATAAGCGCCATGCCGATGGCCATCGGATCCTGAGAGGTGGCGGCATTGATGCCAAGCGCCATCAGGACGGGCAGGAAGGTCATCAAGATCGCGCGTCGCAACATGAAGTTGGACATGGCGGTGATGGAGAGCGCAATCAGCAGCGTCGCGCCCTTGTAGAACATCGGCAAGGCCGCATCCTTGGCACCCATAGGATAGCCAGCGAAAAGCGCCCAGATCAGTCCGATAATGATCTGTATGGCGAGAAACGTGCTGACCCAGCGGTTGACGCTTGCTGGCGTGATCGCCTGCTTCTGCGCCTTGCGGGCGAAGATCAGCGCAAGCGCGTGACCGCTCAGCGCCAGAAAGGTCCAGCCGACGATCTCGATGTCACGGGTAATATATATGCCAATGCCGGTTGCCAGCAGGATAAAGAGGGGCATGATGGTTGCCCCGTGCAGTGTCTCTGCGATATGCATCTGCAGCATTTCGGATTCGTAGGCTTCGTGGCCCGCGCCGCCATATTGCAACCGCTCGCGCGTCGATTTTACGGCATCGAACACGGCTTTATTGCGCCGCGTGCGAGACCGATCGACGATGTTCTTGTCGGCAATGTTGCTGGCGCTGTTACTCATCTACTGAACGAAACCGATACGGGATGTTTCCACACTATCGGGAAAGTCTTAAGAAGATGCTGCCGCGAAAGGATTTGTTTGCCATTTCTGCAAAGGGTTTATTCGGATATGAGACGAAAGTCAGGCAGGGGGTTTTCTCCGATAAAGGACGGCTTCATCCTGCTTTTGCTCATCTTCTTGGGCGCTCTGGTTTTGGCGAAGGTGGATGGCCTCAATGATCGGCAGTTCTCCGGTCGATTTGTTGCGATTGACGGAGACACGCTTGCGCTGGGCTCCTCGCGCTTTCGACTGATCGGGATCGACGCGCCAGAACTTCGTCAAGAGTGCGGAGCGGAGGACAGAACTTGGGCGTGTGGACAAGCGTCCAGGGATTTCGTGAGAGATGTCCTTGAGACCGGCGAAGCCGAATGTACCGGCGGTAGCAAAGACCGGTACGCACGTTTTCTGGTTCGCTGTTCGGTCAACGGCAAAGACTTGAGCAGTCTTATCGTCTCTGAAGGTCTGGCGGTGACGACGGAGTATTTTCTCTACGCCAAGGAAGAGGACCAGGCACAAGCAGAAAGGCTCGGCCTCTGGAGCGGAACATTCGAAAATCCGAAGGATTGGCGACGCGAGCACAAGACAATGGAAGCCGACGCGCCGTATGCCGGGCCTCTGACGACGCTGCGTCATGTCTTTGGCTGGTGATATGGGTGTGACTGTGCACGCGCAGGGTGATACTCAGTTGTCCCTGATCGAGACGTTGCGCGACACTATCGCGCGATGTCGGATCTGCCGGGACGCGCCGCTGAAAGGTGAGGAAGACCGGCTTCCACACGAGCCGCGACCCGTCGCGGTTATTTCCGCCAAAGCGAAAATATTGATCGCGGGCCAAGCGCCCGGACTTCGCGTGCACGAAAGCGGCCTGCCTTTCAACGATGCATCTGGCGATCGTCTGCGCACATGGCTGAATGTCGATCGAGACACGTTCTACGATTCCGATCGCTTCGCCATCGCGCCGATGGGCTTCTGCTTTCCGGGTTACGACGCGCGGGGAAGTGATCTCCCACCGCGTAAGGAATGTGCGCCGCGCTGGCGCAACGAGGTAATGGTTGCCATGCCACAAATTGAGCTAATCCTTGCGATCGGGCAGTATGCGCAGGCCTACCATCTTGGTGAACGGCGCAAGAAAAGCATGACAGAGACAGTGCAGAACTGGCGTACCTATTTCCAAAGCAATGCAGGCGTTCCTGTGTTGCCTCTCCCGCATCCGAGCTGGCGCAATACCTCTTGGTTGCGGAAGAACCCATGGTTCGAGCAGGAGGTGTTACCAACGCTACGACAGCATGTGGAAATTCTGGCGCGATGAAACAAATTTCTTTTTATTGCTTTTTTTTAGTGTAAATAGAGAAAAATCATTCCGTAGGAGAGAAGATTGGACCGTCTCGACCGTAAAATTCTGCGTATTCTGCAAGAGGATTCCACCTTGGCTGTTGCCGACCTTGCAAAGAAGGTCGGGCTTTCCACGACTCCCTGCTGGCGTCGTATCCAGAAGATGGAAGAGGATGGCGTCATTCGCCGTCGAGTGGCCATTCTGGATGCAGCGAAGGTCAATACCAAGGTGACGGTCTTCGTTTCCATCCGTACCGCGTCGCACTCCATCGAGTGGCTGAAGCGGTTCTCCGAGGTGGTGTCGGAGTTTCCAGAGGTCGTCGAGTTCTACCGCATGAGCGGTGATGTGGATTATCTGCTGCGCGTCGTGGTGCCGGATATCGCCGCTTACGATGCGTTCTACAAGCGGATGATCGCCAAGATCGAAATCCGCGATGTGTCGTCGGTCTTTGCCATGGAGCAGATCAAGTATACGACCGAGCTGCCGCTCGAATATATGATTCTGGACAATCCAAAGTCCGGCGAAGAGTGAACCAAGCTATTCGATCTTGCCGCCATTCCCGCGACGGTCGCGGGAATGGGTAGAGCCACATTCAGCCCTTAAATCTCGCAACCACCAGATGACCGGGCGTTGGCTCGCCATCCTGCATGCGCACGTTGATATCGGTGACCTCGACCACGTCGAAGCCTGTAGCGTTCAGGCGTTCGCGCACATAGGTCTCGGCATGGGCAAAGCGCTGGTGCGCTCCAACGATATAGGGCCTGCCCGCCATCTTGTCCTCGGCCAGAGTTTCCGACGAGAAGACGAAGATGCCGCCAGCGGCCATATTCTCGGCGGCGCCAAAGAAGAGCGGTTCGAGAGCGCCGAGATAGGGCAGCACGTCGGTGGCGGTGATCAGGTCGAAAGCCTCGTCGTCATTGTCTTCGAGGAAATCCTCGACTTCGGCGACATAAAGCGTCTCGTACACATCCTTCTCGTGTGCGATCTCGACCATGTTCTCGGAGATGTCGATCCCAGTGATATCGTCCACCATATCGCGAAGCGCTTCGCCTGTCAGTCCGGTGCCACAGCCCAGATCGAGCATACGCTTGAAGGGGCCGAGATCTAGCGTTTGCAACCGTTGGCGCACCATCATCGGAACGGCGTAGCCGAGCTGTTCAACGAGGATATCTTCGAAGGCTTCAGCATGCTGGTCGAATAGCGTTTCCACATAGGCGTCTGGCGCCTTGGGTGGCGTTTCGCCGCGCCCCATGGATGCGATGCGCACGGCAGCACCACCATGATCCTCAGGATCAATCGCGAGGACCTCCTCGTAAGCCTTCACCGCCGCGTCGATATCGCCGGCCTTCTCAAGGGCGAGCGCGCGGTTATAGGCCTCCGCAAGAGCTTCTTCGTCGATCTTGGTGTTCTTGGTCATGGCGTGCATCCGGCTTGGCTTCGTTGGAAGCCTGATTAAGCCGCAACGCTATTGGGCGCAATGCCTGTTTTGGATTGCCAGCCGCTCGCTTGGACCACAACGCCATCAGTGCAGGATAAACTCGCCTTTCAATGAGCGCCACTCCTGTGCCGAGATCAGCTTGCGGTGGATATAGCGCACCGAGTGCAACGGACCGTCGAGTTTCTCCTGCCAGAACTTCAGAAACCCATGCATTTCCGGAAAGTCAGGTGCGAGATCGTAATTCTGCCAGAGGTAGCTTTGGAGGAGGGATGGATGATCGGGCATGCGATAAAGAATTTCGGCTGTGGTTAGACCATAGCCCTTCAGCATCATTTCCATATCTTGGTTCATGTGGCTGTTCCCGTTCTATTGATCACCGACACGCGAAAGGTGTCATCGACAATGGGAACATGACACGGTTAATCGAACCTTGCCATGAATGCGATCCGTCACGAATTATTTATATTTCTCATGATGTTAGCAGCTACGTGATCGGAGTGCTGCTAACGCTTTACCGCTTCAGGTGGCGCGTCAGTCGCGCTTCCACCATCGCCCACACATGGCGCAGGATTTCCACCATGGAGAGATAGAAGATCGCAGCCCAGAGGTAGGCCTGAAAGTCGAAGGTGCGTGAATAGGCGTAGCGGGTTTGGCCCATGAGGTCAAAGACGGTGACGATAGAGACTACCGCCGAGCCCTTGATCATCAGGATGATCTCGTTGCCATAGGGGCGCAACGCCACGATGAGGGCCTGCGGCAGAACGATCTTCCAGAAGGTCACCGGCTTGGAAATGCCGAGTGAGGCCGCACCTTCATGCTGGCCCTTCGGCACACTCTCAATCGCGCCGCGCAGGATTTCAGCCTGGTAGGCGGCGGTGTTGAGCGTCAACGAAAGGAGGCCGCAATACCACGCATCGCGGAAGAACCACCACAGGCCGACCGCTTCCAGCTCGGTACGGAAGCCGCCGAGTCCATAATAGATGAGGAACAATTGAGCCAGAAGCGGCGTGCTACGGAAGACGTAGACATAGGCGAATGCAATTGCGCTGACGACCCTGTTCTTCGACATGCGGGCGAAAGCGATGGGTGCGGAGAGCACGGCACCCAGAATAAGGGCAAGGCCGACAAGGCTGATGGTCGTCAGCAGGCCGTCAATATAGCGCCAGCCGTAGCGCTCGATCTTGTCTGGATCCCAGTCCACGACTAGCGACAGGACAAGCCCGACAAAAAGGAGCGCCCAAAGCGCGACGATGGCGTAGCCTGCGATCCTCGCAAGTGAGAACTGCCGCGGCGGCGCGGGTGGTGCAGGTCTTGCTTCGATCAAATGGTCGATATGGCTCATTTCTGCACCTCCGAGCGCCGTGCCCAGCGGTCGATGTAGCCAATGCCGATCGACGAGAGGAGCGCGAGGATGAGGTAGAGCATGCAGGCAATGCCGTAGAACAGAAATGCATCCTTGGTGACGCGGGCGGCAATACCGGTCTGGCGCACGATATCCGCAAGCCCGATGATCGAGACGTAGGAGGTATCCTTCAACAGGATCACCCACAGATTGGTCATGCCGGGCAGGGCGATACGCACGAGCTGCGGAATGATGATTAGGACCATGGTGCGGCTCCGCGACAAGCCAAGCGCATCTCCCGCCTCATACTGGCCTTTGGGAATGGCCCGAAAAGCAGACAGCAACACCTCGGACGCGTAGGAAGAGAAAACGACCGAAAGCGCAATCATGCCCGCAACGAAGGCGTTGATCTCGATAGGGCCAGTGAAGCCGAGATAACCGCCGATCGTCTGCAGCAGGATCTGCATGCCGTAATAGACGATGAAGAGGGTCAAAAGCTCCGGTAGACCGCGAAAGATCGTTGTGTAGATGCCGACGGCAAGGCGCAGCGATTTCTCCTGAGATTGCGCGGCGAGCGCGATCAGGAAGCCCAAAAACAGTCCGACCGGGAGTGTGGCGAGCGCCACTGAAATGGTGACCTTGACGCCAAAGGCAATCTCATCGCCCCAGCCATCGCCGCAGGTAAGCAGGGTGCCGTTGCCAAAGAGTGAGAAGATACCGACCGGACCACAGAACGGGTCGAACAGATATGTGAGATAGGTCCAGAACGAACCTACGGCGGAAAACACTCCGCTCATGCCAATGTCCCCTGCGGTCTTCGCCGCCCTTCATATTTGTTTTATGAAGGTGTTCTCAAACAAAACTGGCGGAAGGGCAACCCTCCCGCCATCATATTTCAACATGAGAAACGCGCTTACTGACCGTAAACGTCGAAATCGAAGTACTTGTCGTTGATCTCTTTGTACTTGCCGTTGGCGCGAATGGCGGCAATCGCTGCGCTGAACTTGTCTGCCAGTGCGGTGTCGCCCTTGCGCACCGCGATACCAGCGCCCTTGCCGTTGATTTCTTCATCGACCGGCAGAGCCGTCAGGATCTTGCAGCATGCGCCGGCGTCCGACTTTACCCACTGCGACAGCACGACGATATCGTCGATGACGCCGTCGATACGGCCGTTGGTGATGTCGAGCTTGTATTCGTCAGCCGTCGGGTAGAGCTTCAGCTCGGAATCGGCGAGATGCTTTTCGGCGTAGTTGGCGTGGGTCGTGGAGCCCTGCGCGCCGATCGTCTTGCCCTTCAGGTCTTCCACGGATTTGATTGGGGAATCCTTCGGTACGGCAATGGCCGGCGGCGTGTTGTAGTACTTCTTGGAGAAGTCCACCTTCTGCAGGCGCTCAGGCGTGATCGACATGGACGCAATGATCGCGTCGAACTTCTTGGCCTGAAGGGCAGGGATGATGCCGTCCCAGTCGTTGGTGACGAAGGTGCATTCAGCCTTCATCTCTTCGCAGAGCGCCTTGGCGATATCGATATCGAAGCCGGTCAGCTTTCCGTCAGCTTCCAGAACGTTGAAGGGCGGGTAGGCGCCTTCCGTGCCGATGACGATCTTGTCCTGCGCCGCGGCGGAGCCGGCAAACAGCGACAGAGCAGCAATGGACGCTGCAGCAAACAGACGGGTAGGGTTGAGCATTTCGATCCTCTCTTTCGGCGGTTCGACGCACGCCTCATTTATGTTCTGCGTGCGTGGAGATTTTAGCACTCCGCTGCCGATCAAAGGTCGGTTGCGAATGCTTGGCGGGATACTCATCCCGTTGCAAAAAAAATGCAACATCATTGTTGTGCGCTGCGACAGCCGACTTGAAACGCGCGTTGAACTGCAACTTGGTTACGAGAAGTTAATGGAACAGAAAGTGGCATTCCTGCGTCGTAAGTGAGCCTTATAATTTCAGGCAAATGTTTTCTTATTTCAGAAGACGGTTCCCGTTTTTCGGCCTCCGCCTCCATTTCCGGGAGGGATTTTTATGGGTATCACTCGAAGCATCCAAGCGCTGACACCTTCGCAGCGCAACACTGTCATCGCCAGCTTCCTCGGCTGGACGCTCGACGCCTTCGATTTCTTCATCCTTGTCTTTGTCATCAAAGACATCGCCAAAGAGTTCAACACAAGCATCCCTGCAGTTTCGATCGCAATCTTCCTGACGCTTGCCATGCGGCCCATCGGCGCGTTGATCTTTGGCTTGGCATCCGACCGTTACGGTCGCCGCATCACTCTCATGGTCGATGTCCTTCTTTATTCGGCTCTTGAGCTTCTTTCCGGCTTCTCTACCGGGCTGACGATGTTCATCGTGCTGCGCCTGCTTTATGGCATCGCCATGGGCGGCGAATGGGGGGTGGGCGCTTCACTCACCATGGAAACGGTGCCGCCTCAAGCGCGCGGCTTCGTTTCCGGGCTGCTTCAGGCGGGCTACCCGGCCGGCTATTTGCTGGCGTCGATCGTGTTCTTTCTGCTCTACCCGGTCATCGGCTGGCGAGGGATGTTCTTCGTCGGTGCGCTGCCAGCGCTCATCGTTCTCTACATACGGCGCAACGTAGAGGAATCCCCCGCATTCCTCCAACGCCAGAAGCGGCCACAACAGCCATTCCTCACGGTGCTGAAGAAGAACGTCCCGCTTTTCATCTGGACCGTTATCCTGATGACGGCGTTCAATTTCCTCAGCCACGGCACGCAGGATATCTATCCGACCTTCCTGGAAACGCAGCGCGGCTATGACAGCCACACCACGGGCGCGATCGCGATCGTTTACAATATTGGGGCGATTTGCGGCGGCCTGTTCTTCGGCACTCTTTCGCAACAGATCGGCCGCAGGAAGGCGATCGTGATTGCCGCCATCCTGACTATCCCGGCCGCGTGGTTCTGGGTTTATGCTCCTGGCGCCGTCTTGCTTGCAATTGGCGCCTTCGTGCTGCAGTTCTTCGTTCAAGGTGCATGGGGCGTTATCCCTGTTCACCTGAACGAGCTCTCGCCAGACGAGGTGCGTGGCACGTTCCCAGGCTTTGCCTACCAACTCGGGAATTTGCTCGCCTCCGGTAACGCTACGCTACAGACAACACTTGCTGCGCATTGGAATGGCGACTATGCCCTCGCGCTTTTCAGCGTTGCCGTCGTCGTCGCCTGCGCCGTCGCACTGCTGGCCGGGTTCGGATATGAAAAACGCAATGTGCAGTTCGGCGTCCCGGATGAGCAGGCGATTGAACCTGCTCCATCAGCAAGCGGAAAGACGGCTTAGCGTTCGCGCTACACGGCGGCAGGCCTGACCTGCCGTCGTCACATTCTCCAAAGAATATATACGGCGTCTCGAAGCCCCGCCAATTGGGTCACGTCACATCCCGAAGCGCTCCGATAAGATGCGATATTCGTCGTCAGTCGTCCTTGGCAATTAAGGCCGCGCTTCCAGAAAATGCCTTTTTTCGTTCATTCCCGGTACAGCCCTTGATGATCATCATTGGAACAAGACCGCACGCCCGGCGTTGTTCAGCGCCATTATGTGCAGACTGTGCCCCAATGCCGCAGGGCAGAAGTGGATGAAGACGGCAGATGAGGAAGCGCCATGCTGAATAAGAATAAATTGATGACCGGGGTGGTTTTCCCCCTGATGTCGATTGCCATCGCAGTAGAGCCGGCACTTGTGGCCACCGTTGCGCATGCAGCGCCTTTGGCGCGGGTTGAGCAACAGGCACCCGTTTCCAACGGTAATGGAGCCATTATTCTTGCGCAGGCCGAAGCGCCGGCGAATCCAGAAGAGGAATTGTTGAAGCGCCGCCAGCGCGAGCAGCAGGGTGAGCCACAGGCTGAACCGAAGCGCGAGCCGGAGCAGAAGCGTGAGGAAGCGCCGCCGCGTCCCAAGCGTGAAGCCGCTCCCGAGCCCCAGGCCGAGCAGCCGCAGGAGCGTCCAAAGCGCGAAGCTGCGCCAGAAGGCGAAGCCCGCCCTGAACGCCCGCGTCGAGAGCCGGCCCCAGAAGCGGCGCCACAGGCGGACCCGGAGCAGCAGCAGGAACGCCCACGCCGTAAGCCAGCCGCAGAGGCGCAGCCGGAAGCAGAAGGCCAGCCACGGCCCGAGCGTCCCCGCCGCGAAGCCGCTCCTGAAGGCGCGCCTCAGGCCGAGCCTGAGCAGCAACAGGAGCGCCCGCGCCGCAAGCCCGCCGCCGAAGCGCAGCCAGAAGCTGAAGGCAAACAGCCGCCGAAGCCGGAAGCTCCAGCTGCCAAGCCTGAAGCCCCAGCTGCCAAGCCGGGCAATGAGCCCGCAGCCAACGAAGCCGCACCAGAAAAGCCGGTCAAGCCAGCCAAGCGTCCGGCCGCACCAGAACCTGCAGAGGGAGCAGCACCGGTGCCCGCGGAACCGCCGACCCCTGGTCGCGCCCCTGCACCTGCCGAGCAGCCAAACCCGGCACCTGGCCAGCAGCCCTCCGAACAGCCGCGCCCGCCGCGCGCTCAGAATGGCGAGCCAGCACCGGCGCCCGTTCCGGGCGCGCCGACACCAGCGCCGCTTGACGGAGCCGCGACAGGTCAGGCACCGGCGGGCGAACCTGTTCCAGCCCAGGTCGCAACTCCGCAGACAGAAGCGCCTCCCATGACGAAGGAGCAGTTGGACAAGGCCCGCGCCATTGCCCAGGATCCTTCCAAGTCGGCAGATACGGTCGTGCTTCCGGTTGATAAGGGTGCAGCGGTTCTCGACAGCGACAAGGAAGTCTATCGCAGCGGCAATGAGCAGCTTCGCGAACAGCGTCGCCGCGAACGCGAGCAGGTTCAGGACTTCAAGGTACCGACTTCGGATGCAGAGGCTCAAGCCGCTGCCCGCCGCGACGGACAGCCTGCGCCGCAGATCAACATCCAGAACATCACCAACATCCAGGGTGAACGCATCGACCGCCGTCCGCAGTTCGACCGCCCCGATGGCGTTCGGGAATGGCGTCCTCGCGACCTGCCGCGTGACCGCGACATGGGCGACCGCGTCTTCCTGCAGTTCGGTGACCGCGTTGTCGTGCGCGGCAGTGATGATGACCGCTTCGTCAGCGAAGGTGCGCGTCCCTATTACGAGCGTCTGCCAGACGACCGTTATCGCGAGACGATCGAACGTTCCGACGGCACACAGGTTGTGACGATTCGCAACCGTTATGGTGACGTCATCCAGCGTTCACGTATCGATGCGCGTGGCCGCGAGTATGTGCTGTTCTACGCGCCGGAACTGGCGGATGAGCCAGATCGCGAATATGTCTATCGCGACCCGGGTCTCGACTTGCCGCCGCTGCGTCTGCGCATTCCGGTCAACGAGTACATCATCGATACGTCCTCGGATCAGGATCGCGACTACTACCGCTTCCTCGAGCAGCCGCCGGTAGAACCAGTGCAGCGCGTCTACTCTCTGGATGAGGTCCGCTACTCGGCTCGCGTTCGTGACATGGTGCGTCGTATCGACCTCGACACCATCACCTTCGCCACCGGTAGTGCCGAAATTCCGATGAGCCAGGCACGCTCGCTGCGCAAGGTTGCGGATGCGATGAACAAGGTTCTAGAAAAGAACCCGGCCGAAACCTTCCTCATCGAAGGCCACACTGACGCGGTGGGTTCGGACGAAAGTAACCTCGTTCTCTCCGATGAGCGCGCGGAGTCCGTTGCCAAGGTTCTGACCGACGTTTACGGCATCCCGCCGGAAAACCTGACAACGCAAGGCTATGGCGAGCGTTACCTCAAGGTCCAGACGCTTGGTCCGAACCAGGAGAACCGTCGCGTGACCATCCGTCGCATCACGCCGCTGGTACGCCCGGTCGCGCAGAACTAAGGTTCGCGCAGCTCAATAAAAAGGCCCGGAAGCCATTGGCTTCCGGGCCTTTTCTTTAATCCATTTTCGTTCAGGCAAGCGCTACGGCGATCTCGGCTGCGAGGCGGGCATTATTGCGCACCAGCGAGATGTTCGTGTCGAGGCTGCGGCCTTCGGTGATTTCGAAAATCTTGGCTAGCAGATAGGGCGTTACCGCCTTGCCGCTGATATTGTCTTCTTCGGCGGCTGACAGCGCGCGCTCGATATAAATTTCCATCTCGTCACGGGCGATTTCATCTTCTTCCGGCACCGGATTGGCGATCAGCATGCCGCCTTCGAGGCCGAACTGTTCGCGCGTGGTCTGGAAGTTTGCGATCGCTGCCGGGCTGTTCAACGTCAGCGGGCTTTTGAGGCCCGATGCGCGCGACCAGAAGGCCGGGAACTCGTCCGAGCCATAGGTCACGACCGGAACGCCATTGGTTTCCAGAACCTCGAGTGTCTTTGGCACATCGAGGATGGCCTTGGCGCCGGCGCAGACGACGATGACGCCGGTGCGCGCAAGCTCGGTCAGGTCAGCGGAGATATCGAAGCTTTCTTCGGCACCGCGATGGACGCCGCCGATGCCGCCGGTGGCGAAGACCTTGATGCCCGCATGTTCAGCAGCGATCATGGTGGCGGCGACAGTTGTTGCGCCGGTGCGACGCTCGGCAATCGCGAAAGCGATATCGGCGCGCGAGACCTTCATCGCATCCTTCGTCTGCGCCAGCGCTTCCAACTGATCTTTTTCGAGACCGATATGCAGCGTGCCATGGATGACGGCGATGGTGGCAGGAATTGCGCCATTGTCGCGGATCAGCTTCTCCACGCCTTCAGCCATGCGGATGTTGCCCGGATAGGGCATGCCGTGGGTTATGATGGTGGATTCCAGCGCTACGATCGGCGCGCCGCGCTGCTTGGCTGCAGCGACTTCTTCCGAGTAGACGATCGGCAGGAGCGGGGAGGTGGTCTTGGTCATGGTCTCTTCCATTTTATCTAAGCGGTCTCTTCACACCATTTCAGCTTGCGGCACAAGCGCCAGAAGCGCGCCAAGCGTTTCCCCACTCAACTCGCTGGATGTTGCAAAGGGCGATTGCACGGTAATGGCAGCGGCGGCGGCGCCATGGCGCAGCGCTTCAGTGATGGGTCTGCCGCTGGCAACGGCAGACAAATAGCCTGATGCCATGGCGTCGCCCGCACCGGTCACATCCTTGACGTCCTCGATCAGCGGGGGTGTCAGAACGGCGGCGACTTTCTGGTCGAAAGCGACGACGCGTTTTGCTCCACTGGTAATAACGCCGCCACGAAGACCGATCTTTCTCAGCAAAGCCGGCCACTGTCTCGCATCGGTGACATCCTGGCCGGTCAACGCACGGGCTTCGGCCTCGTTCATGAACAGCATGTCGATGTCGGCCAATGCCGATTTCATTCGAACGACCTTTGCCGGTGAGATGGCAATGGCCGCGAGAGGCTTCTCACAGGCTCGCGCCGCTACGCCGATCGCGCTCAGCGTATCTTCAGGCAGGTTGGCATCGCACAAAACGATGTCGGTCGCCTTGATCGCGTCGCGTACTGCGCGCACTTTAAGCCGACGCGGCGTGAAGAGCTGGTAGAGATCCATATCGGCAATGGCGATGACGAGATTGCCGTCGCGTTCCATGATTGCTGTGTAGCTCGGAGTGCTGCGATCCAAAAAGGTAAACGGCGTGTCTTCGATGCCGGCATCGCGTGCTGCCGCAGCAACGGTCGCGCCATTGCCATCACCGCCACGTGGGGCGATGAGCCTCACTTCAAATCCAAGCCGGGAAAGATTGCGGGCCGCGTTGAACCCGCCGCCGCCAGCCTCTTCCATCCAGGAACCGGGATTGCTGGCGCCGTGCACGGTTTCTGTCTCGATCATGCCGCGCCGGTCGATATGCGCGCCGCCCAGAACGAGTATTTTCTTCACGTCGATCGATCCTTTTTTCGGAGACAGACAAGGCGTCCGATTCGGTGTTTTCTAGTTCTTTCATATGGCGTCGCAGCCCATGCACGACCCTCGCACAAAGAAAAACAAAAGCAGAACGAACGGCTTATCGTTATTTGTTTTCAAAGGGCTGGTGCGTGGTTGTGAAATGAGAACAAAAAGAGTACATACTGTTCCCACACTGCTTCGTTGCCTGTGCGGCTTCAATAACCTAAAGGTGGTTCAGATGGCACAAAATTCTTTGCGTCTTGTAGAGGACAATTCGGTGGATAAAAGCAAGGCACTGGAAGCGGCGCTCTCCCAGATCGAACGTTCGTTCGGCAAGGGATCGATCATGAAGCTCGGTTCCAATGAAAACGTCATTGAGGTCGAGACCGTTTCGACGGGGTCTCTCAGCCTTGATATTGCGCTCGGGATCGGCGGTTTGCCGAAGGGGCGCATCATTGAAATTTACGGTCCGGAAAGCTCGGGCAAGACGACGCTGGCACTGCAGACCATTGCAGAAGCGCAGAAGAAGGGTGGCATCTGCGCCTTCGTGGACGCCGAGCATGCGCTCGACCCGGTCTACGCCCGCAAGCTTGGTGTCGATCTTCAGAATCTTTTGATCTCTCAGCCCGACACGGGCGAACAGGCGCTTGAAATCACCGATACGTTGGTGCGCTCCGGTGCCGTCGACGTGCTTGTGGTCGACTCCGTTGCCGCTCTGACACCGCGCGCTGAAATTGAAGGTGAGATGGGCGACAGTCTCCCGGGTCTTCAGGCGCGTCTGATGAGCCAGGCGCTGCGTAAGCTGACTGCGTCGATCTCCAAGTCGAAGACAATGGTGATCTTCATCAACCAGATCCGCATGAAGATCGGTGTGATGTTCGGTTCGCCCGAAACGACGACGGGCGGTAACGCGCTGAAGTTCTATGCGTCGGTTCGTCTCGATATTCGTCGCATCGGCTCGGTTAAGGAGCGCGAAGAGGTTGTTGGCAACCAGACGCGCGTGAAGGTCGTCAAGAACAAGATGGCACCCCCCTTTAAGCAGGTCGAATTCGACATCATGTACGGCGAAGGTGTTTCCAAGACCGGCGAGCTTGTCGATCTTGGCGTGAAGGCCGGTATCGTCGAGAAGTCGGGTGCATGGTTCTCCTATAACAGCCAGAGGCTGGGGCAGGGACGTGAAAACGCCAAGTCGTTCCTGCGTGACAATCCCGCCGTCGCCAACGAGATCGAGCTGGCGCTTCGGCAGAATGCCGGCCTGATCGCCGACCGTTTCCTTGAGAATGGCGGACCGGAAGCCGATGCGGACGGTGTCGAGCCGGACGCGTGACAATCGGCTGCCGGGTTTTGCCGGCATCGTTGATCAGCATTGATTGAACCAGGGCCGTGCGATCCATTCGCGCGGCCTTCGTCGTTTTGCTGCCTCATTCCGGACGCGCCCGGCGCTCTTTGGCTGGACAGGCAGGGTGGCGGACGATAAAAGCCTGTGACTTTTTTATTATCGCTGCGTGAGCGTGGCAATGAAGGACTTCGTATGAGCGGTGTGAATGAAATCCGATCGACTTTCCTAGACTACTTCAAGAAGAACGGCCATGAAATCGTGCCATCCAGCCCGCTGGTGCCGCGCAACGACCCGACCCTGATGTTTACCAATGCGGGTATGGTTCAGTTCAAGAACGTCTTCACCGGACTTGAAAGCCGTCTGTATTCCAAGGCCGCTTCGTCGCAGAAATGCGTTCGCGCCGGCGGTAAGCATAACGACCTGGATAACGTTGGCTACACAGCGCGTCATCACACCTTCTTCGAAATGCTCGGCAACTTTTCCTTTGGTGATTACTTCAAGGAAGAGGCGATTACGCATGCCTGGAACCTGATCACCAAGGAGTTCGGCATCGATAAGAACCGTCTTCTCGTGACGGTGTATCACACGGATGACGAAGCCTTCGATCTTTGGAAGAAGATCGCCGGGTTCTCTGACGACCGCATCATCCGCATTCCGACCAGCGATAACTTCTGGGCAATGGGCGATACCGGCCCCTGCGGCCCGTGCTCGGAAATCTTCTACGACCACGGCGATCATATCTGGGGCGGACCTCCCGGTTCGGCCGATGAGGATGGCGACCGGTTCATCGAGATCTGGAACCTCGTCTTCATGCAGTATGAGCAGGTGACGAAGGAAGAGCGCATCAACCTGCCGCGTCCTTCCATCGACACCGGCATGGGCCTTGAGCGTATCTCTGCACTGCTGCAGGGCAAGCACGACAATTACGACACTGACCTTTTCCGCGCGCTGATCTCGGCCTCTGTCGAAGCGACCGGCGTTCCTGCTGAAGGCGAGAAGCGCGCGAGCCACCGGGTCATTGCCGACCACCTTCGCTCGTCGGCGTTCCTGATTGCCGACGGCGTTCTGCCGTCGAATGAAGGTCGCGGTTATGTCCTGCGCCGCATCATGCGCCGCGCCATGCGTCACGCCGAGCTTCTGGGTTCCAAGGAACCGTTGATCTGGAAGCTTTTGCCAACGCTCGTTCAGCAGATGGGCCGTGCTTATCCCGAGTTGGTACGCGCTGAAGCGTTGATCTCCGAGACGCTGAAGCTTGAAGAAACCCGCTTCCGCAAGACGCTGGAACGTGGTCTTTCGCTGCTGTCCGATGCAACGTCCGACCTGTCCAAGGGCGGCATGCTGGACGGCGAAACCGCTTTCAAGCTTTACGACACCTATGGCTTCCCGCTCGATCTGACGCAGGACGCACTGCGTGCTCGCGAAATCGGCGTGGACATAGCCGGCTTCACCGACGCGATGGAGCGGCAGAAGGCGGAAGCTCGTTCGCACTGGGCTGGTTCTGGCGACAAGGCAACCGAGACGGTCTGGTTCGAGCTGAAGGAAAAGTTCGGCGCGACCGAATTCCTCGGCTACGACACCGAGACCGCGGAAGGCGTTGTTCAGGCGATCGTGAAAGACGGCAAGTCGATTGACGCTGCGACAGAAGGCGACACCGTTCAGATCGTCGTCAACCAGACTCCCTTCTATGGTGAGTCCGGCGGCCAGATGGGCGACACGGGCGTGATTTCGTCGGACACTGGCAGCTTTACAGTGACCGACACGCAGAAGAAGGGCGAAGGCCTCTTTGTTCACATCGGCAAGGTTGCTAAGGGCGGCGTCAAGCTTGGGGACGCGGTTCAGTTGACCGTCGATCACGATCGACGCTCGCGTCTGCGTGCAAACCACTCTGCAACCCACCTGCTGCACGAAGCGCTTCGCGAAGTGCTTGGAACCCACGTAGCGCAGAAAGGCTCGCTCGTGGCGCCTGAGCGCCTGCGCTTCGACGTTTCGCATCCAAAGCCGATGACGGCTGAAGAGCTGAAGATCGTCGAAGACATGGCAAATGAGATCATTCTGCAGAACTCGCCGGTGGTCACGCGCTTGATGAGCGTGGATGATGCTATTGCGGAAGGCGCGATGGCGCTCTTCGGCGAAAAATATGGCGATGAAGTGCGTGTCGTTTCCATGGGCACCGGTATTCATGGCGCTAAGGCGAACAGGCCGTATTCTGTCGAACTCTGTGGCGGTACGCATGTCGCCGCTACGGGACAGATCGGCCTTGTGCGCGTCCTTGGCGAAAGCGCAGTCGGCGCCGGCGTGCGCCGCGTGGAAGCGGTCACTGGACCAGGTGCGCTTGCCTATCTCGCCGAGCAGGATGAACGTGTGAAGGCGCTCGCGTCCTCGCTTCGCGTACAGCCGGGCGACGTGATCTCGCGCGTCGAAGGCCTGCTGGAGGAGCGCAAGAAACTGGAGCGTGAACTGGCCGATGCTCGCCGCAAGCTTGCCATGGGCGGCGGTTCGGCTGAGGGCTCTACCGGCGACGTGAAGGAGGTCGGTGGCGTGAAGTTCATGGCCAAGGCCATGTCCGGTATCGACGCCAAGGACCTCAAGGGTCTTGCTGACGATGCCAAGACCAATCTCGGCTCTGGCGTTGTGCTTTTGATCGCGGTCTCCGACGATGGAAAAGCCAGCGCCGTCGCGGCGGTAACTGAAGACCTGACATCGCGTTTCAGCGCCGTGGATCTGGTGCGTGCGGCATCTGCCGCTCTCGGCGGCAAGGGTGGCGGCGGACGTCCAGATATGGCGCAGGCGGGCGGCCCGGATGGGTCGAAGGCCGATGAGGCCATCGAAGCCGTGGCAGCAGCCCTCGCAGGCTGATCTCTCTCCAGGCGACGAGGCAGCGAGGCCGCTGTCTCGCTGTTGACTGTCATATCTAAGGGCCGGATTATCGAACGTGATGGTCCGGCCCTTATCTTTTGTGGTCGTAGGTTCGTGACTTCCGATCCGAACGTTCCACGCACCGACGGCGCCTTGGGACAACTGCGTTTTTGTGCCTGCGAGCGTGGCCTAAAGCGTGTCGCGATCTTTCAGATTCGCTCTTTACGCTTTAGCTCCTTCTTCTGCCGCATGTCGTTATCGAAAAACGGCTGCGCAGTTGCGCGCGACATGCTCTAAAGAGCGCCGCGTGCATCTTTTTGAACGCATCGATGACGCTTAATCTTCTTAGATCGACGCGTCGTGCTTTCCAGAAATCGGATTCGATTTTCGGGCCGAAGCTCTAGGATCCTCCACCAGGGCAGCCTGGTTGGCTCGCAGGAGGCGCTACAGAGCGTATGATCAATTCACACGCAAATCTCTTTCGCACGCGTGATTTCGCTCTGTGTTACGAGATCAGGGAACCGGGTGCAGGGCGCGCGGTTCGATGGGCGCAGAGGCTGATATGCTACCCGCATCAGGCCGTCTTCCCCAACTAACCCTCTCTTCGTAGAGGGTTTCTTTTTGTCGAGGAACCCGCACGCAGCCGTCCGCATTGTCTCCTCAATAGAGGAGACGACAATGGACAATTATACAGAACTTCGACAGCAGATCGGCCAGGATCTCGAGACGCTGAGCCGCGCCGAAAGCCCAAAATCTATCTTCGAAATCGCCGATGATTATCTATTGGGAGACCCGTCGCTGAAGCGTCAGCTGGTAGAAGATATCATCAAGGAAGAGGCAGATAAAAGGAACATCCCGATCCACTAGCATGGCGGTCCAACCTTCACAGGTCGCTTCAGGAAAATCGCTTAGATAATTGAAGACAAAGAAAAACCCGCCGAAGCGGGTTTTTCTTTTGGTGCGGTCGAGAAGACTCGAACTTCCACGGGTTGCCCCACAGCGACCTCAACGCTGCGCGTCTACCAATTCCGCCACGACCGCATCGTGGTAGGGTCGACTTGCGCCGACGGGGGTGCATGTAGCAAAAGGATTTTGGGTGCACAAGAGCGCCGTGACAGTTTTTTGAAATTAAAAACGGGCGTGTCCGCTCCTATATTGAAGAAGCCCGGAAACGCCGGGCTTGCAGCCTCAATTTCATTCTGTCAGAAGGCTGTGGAAAGGACATTTCCATGCTCACACGCACCGATCTCACCGAAAAAATGTATCCCGTCGCGGGCTCGCCGCCAGTGCGCTGGCGAATCTCCGACGGGCTGGTGCCTTACGAGCAGGCTGTCGAGGAGATGGAGCGTGAAGTCGCAGCGATTGCTGCCGGTGATGCGGACGAGCTTGTGTGGCTCCTCGAGCATCCGCCACTCTACACGGCAGGCACGAGTGCCGATGCGTCCGACCTGATCGAGCCAGATCGCTTTCCAGTGTTCGCGACGGGCCGTGGCGGGGAGTATACCTACCACGGCCCGGGCCAGCGTGTGGTATACGTCATGCTTGACCTCAAGCGCCGACGCCAGGATGTGCGCGCATATGTGGCGGCATTGGAGGAGGTCATTATCCGCACGCTCGACAAGATGAACGTCAGAGGCGAGCGGCGTGAGGACCGCGTCGGCGTGTGGGTTCGTCGACCGGAGAAGCCGCTTTTGCCGGACGGCGCCTTGTCGGAGGACAAGATTGCTGCACTCGGTATTCGCCTGCGCAAATGGGTGAGCTTCCATGGTCTTTCGATCAATGTCGATCCAGATCTGAGCCACTTCGGCGGGATCGTTCCCTGCGGCATCACTCAATACGGCGTCACCAGCCTCGTCGATCTTGGCCTGCTGGTGATGGTCAACGACGTCGATGTGTTTCTGCGCGAAGCTTTCGAAGAGGTCTTCGGCGATACCGCGAACGAGCAGGGCAGGGTGTTGGCTTAACTCGCCTTGTGCTTTCGTCTTGCCTTGGACCACTTAGCAAAGAGTGTTGTGCGTCGACCAAGTTCTAGCCGTCGGTTCCCGTCCTGACATTTTCGCCGTGTTCCTTGAGGTCGATCCGTGGTGACACGCGCTTTCGTTCAACGATGCTGATACGGCCTGTCGCGATGATCTGATCGAGCGACGCGGGACGGCCGAGAAGGTATCCCTGTGCTTCTCCACATCCTTCCAGTTCCAGAAGGGAAAGTTGTTCCTTTGTTTCCACGCCTTCAGCCAGCACGGGAATCCTCAGACCCTTTCCGAGTGCCAGGACTGTGCGGATGATGGTCAGCGCTTCTTGGTTGCTGTGCGCTTCGTCAATGAAGGAGCGGTCGAGCTTGATCTTGCTGAACGGAAACGATCGAAGCGTGTCGATGGAAGAGTAACCTATACCAAAGTCGTCGAGCGCAATGGAGACGCCATAGGACTTGATCTGGCGAAGCATATGAAAAGCACGCTCGCGATCCTTCAAGATGGCAGTCTCAGTGAGCTCCAACTCCAGTCGATGCGGTGGAAGTCCTGTCTCAAGGAGGACGCTCATCACCAGCTTGGGCAGATCTCCGGCTGCGAACTGGACGGCGGACAGGTTGACGGCAACTTTGCAAGCTGGTTCCCAGGAGGCAGCCGCTGCACATGCGGTTCGCAGCACCCATTCACCGAGTTGCAAGATAAGGCCGCTCTCTTCAGCCAACGGAATAAAATCTGAGGGCGGTATAAAACCGTGCTCGGGATGTTCCCAACGCAGTAAGGCCTCGTATCCTGTGATCTCGCCGGTCGAAACCGATGTTTGCACCTGGTAGTGGATTGAAAGCTGATTGAGGGAAAGTGCTTTACGCAAGTCGGCGGCCATGGACCGACGCGCTTTGACGGCCTTGTCCATACCGGCCTCGTAGAAGCAGATCCGCTTTTCGGTCAATTGCGATTTTGCCCGGTACATGGCGAGGTCTGCATTGCCGACGAGCGTTTCCCTCGTGGTTGCGTCATCGGGATAGATGGCGACGCCGAAGCTCGCGCCAGCGATGATTTGGGCCTCGTCTATGTTAATCGGGCTGAACATCACAGTCTCCAGCCGTTTCAGAAACCTGTTGATGCCAGCTGACCTGTTGTCTTCAATCCGGAAGACGGCAGCGAACTCGTCTCCCCCGACGCGAGCAACGAACTCGCCGTTTTCTTCACGAACGATATTCTTCAGACGCAAGCCGAGATCGGTCAGCACTTCGTCTCCGACGTGATGGCCACGCGTATCGTTGATCTCTTTGAAACGGTTGAGATCAATGCCGATCATGGCGATCCTAAGCTTCTTTGCATCGGCAAGCGCCAGTTCCTGATCGAGCTTCTCATTGAAGTGCGCGCGATTGGGAAGGCCGGTCAACGTATCGTACAACGCCATTTTGCGAAGACGCTCGACGGTTTCTTCGCGGGTGCTGTTATCGATGAGGTAACTGACGAGACCGCACGCCACGATGACGAAGGCCATACCACAAATACCGATGGCCAGCGTCCAGAGTGAGTCTGGATTTGAAAATGCTCCATCGACCAGCATTGGGTCGACATTGAACGCGGTCATGCCAGTGAAATGCAACACGGCAATTGCAAGTGTCAGAACCGCCGCCATCACATTGCTGCCCTTGCGCACACCGAAATGTAGCGCGACAGACGACAGAGCCACCGACAGAACGATAGAGGCGGCGAGGTAGGTCTTGTCCCAGGATATGATCCCCTGCACGCGATACGCCATCATTCCGGTATAGTGCATTGTGGAGATGGCAAGGCCGACTATCGCGCCACCCAAGGCGGGCATGACGACACTTCGCTGGCTGACTGCGACTACGAAACCGATGGCGTTTCCGAAGACGACGGCCATAAGCGAAACGACTGTCAACGGTAAATCGAAGCCGATAGGTACGCGTGCATCATAACCGAGCATTGCAACAAAGTGCGTGCACCATATCGCGACGCCGGCAGAGAGCGACGTCATGGCCTGCCAGCCCGCGCGCTGGTTTCCCGTCGCTGTGATCGTTTTGCTGAAGAGGCGCGATGTCACCCATGAGCCTGTTCCGCATAACACCACGGCCATCAGCACAAGCCAGATGTTGTGGTCCTCAACGATGCAGCCCAGCACGGTCATCATTACAGTCGCCTCTCGTTGTAAGGCACTGCGTCAGCGCGAACGCAGCAGCCTTGTACTGCGTTCGCAGGCCCATTGGCACTCGTTGGTTTTACGACACAACGAGTTAACGATTCATATGTGATTGAGACCGAATTTTATAATATCTACAATGACTTATCTCAATCGCAGGTTGGTTCTTTGTGGTCAGGTAACGCATCCTCTGATAGATACCGCGTATGTCGAACCTAATTGGATCAGCCCGTTTTCATCTGTTTGATTACCGCGTCGTCAATCTCCTGAGCACGCGAGAACGCTGGGCGCTGGCCAAGGCGGGCGAGATAATCGGTGAAGGCCGAGCGCTTCCCCAGCGTACCGAATTGCAGTCCCCAACCAATATGCGAGCCTACGTAGACGTCGGCGGCTGTGAAGTTTTCTCCGGCGATGAAGGGGGTCTGCGTCACCGCGTATTCCAGGGTATCCATCAGGTTCTCGAAACGTCCGCAGCCAGCCATGCGATATTTGTCTTCCGGAATCTCAAATCCCATGGCGCGATTGGTCACGCCCATTTCCAGCGGACCGGCCGCGAAGAAGAGCCAGCGATAGTACAGGCCACGGTTGGAGGTTGGCGGCGCAAGTCCCTTCTCCGGAAAGGCGTCCGCCAGATAGGCGCAGATGGCCGCGCATTCAGTGACAACGGTGTCGCCGTGCTTGATCGCGGGCACCTTGCCCATGGGGTTGATCGCTTTGTATTCGCCAGCCTTCATGTCGCTGTCGAAGCCGATGATCCTGGTGTCGTAGGGTGCGCCCACTTCCTCCAGCATCCAGCGGATGATGCGTCCACGCGACATGGGGTGGGTATAGAATGTCAGATCGCTCATGTCTCTCTCCCTTGTTAAGAGGAGTTTGCTCTGTCAGCATGACCTAATCAAGACACCGTGTCGCCGCAAAAAGAAAACCCGGCGCTAAGGCCGGGTTTCCGAAGATCTGTGAAGGGTAGATGGCTAATCAGGCAGCCATGGCCTTCTTCAGGTTTTCATCGATCTTGTCAAGGAATGCGGTGGTGGAGAGCCAGGGCTGATCCGGACCGATGAGGAGCGCGAGGTCCTTGGTCATGTAGCCGGCTTCAACCGTGTCGACGCAGACGGTTTCCAGCGTCGTGGCGAACTTTGCCAGTTCCCCGTTGTCGTCCAGCTTGGCGCGGTGGGCGAGACCACGGGTCCAGGCGAAGATCGACGCGATGGAGTTGGTCGAGGTTTCTTGGCCCTTCTGGTGCTGGCGGTAGTGGCGCGTGACGGTACCATGTGCCGCTTCTGCTTCAACCGTGCGGCCATCCGGAGACAGGAGAACGGAGGTCATCAGGCCGAGCGAGCCGAAGCCCTGTGCAACGGTATCGGACTGAACGTCGCCGTCATAGTTCTTGCAGGCCCAGATATAGCCACCGGACCACTTCAGAGCGGAGGCGACCATGTCGTCGATCAGGCGATGCTCATAGGTGATACCAGCTTCGTCGAACTGCGCCTTGAATTCGGTCTGATAGACCTCTTCGAAGATGTCCTTGAAGCGACCGTCATAGGCCTTGAGGATGGTGTTCTTGGTGGAGAGGTAAACCGGCCACTTGCGCATCAGACCGTAATTCATAGATGCGCGAGCAAATTCGCGGATGGATTCGTCGAGGTTGTACATGGCAAGAGCCACGCCGGCGCTTGGAGCGTCAAACACATCCTTCTCGATGACCTGGCCGTCTTCACCGACGAACTTGATCGTCAGCTTGCCCTTGCCGGGGAACTTGAAGTCGGTTGCCTTGTACTGGTCGCCGAACGCGTGGCGGCCAACAACGATCGGCTGGGTCCAGCCAGGAACCAGGCGCGGAACGTTCTTGCAGATGATCGGCTCGCGGAAAATAACGCCGCCCAAAATGTTGCGGATCGTGCCGTTCGGGCTCTTCCACATCTGCTTGAGGTTGAATTCCTCAACGCGGGCTTCATCTGGCGTGATGGTTGCGCACTTGATGCCGACGCCGTGCTTCTTGATGGCATGTGCCGCATCGACCGTTACCTGGTCGTTGGTAGCGTCGCGGTTTTCAACGGAAAGATCGTAATATTCGATATCAAGATCGAGGTATGGCAGGATCAGCTTGTCCTTGATGAGCTGCCAGATGATACGGGTCATTTCGTCGCCGTCGAGATCGACGACCGGATTGGCTACCTTGATCTTTGTCATGAATTCCTCACCTTCGAGAACGGTTGCGCCCAATCGAGCGCCATAAGGGCAAATATCCCGTGGCGCTATAGCATTGCGAGCGGCAGAGGCAAAGCCATTGGGCAGTTTTTTTGGCCTTTCTAAAAGGCTGCTTACCGCATTGCCAAAACACATTCGCAGATTAGATTCAGGCGAATCGCTTACGTTGGGTAAGCGGAAGTTTCAGGACGTCATCATGCAGAAAGTTCTGCTCGCCATCGCCGCAATATTCATTTCCTCCAACGCCTTTGCCGCCGATCCCACCGAACCGGTGAAGAAGGTCATGGACATCACGGTGAAGAACTGGTCCGGCGAGGCCGATGACTGGAAATATATTTTCGACGAGGATCTGCTGACAACGCTGTTCAGCAAGGCGTTCATCGCCCAGTATCGAGAAGCCTCCAAGAAGCCGGCCTATGAGGCGCAGGCGGGCGAGAAGGGCGATCCCTTCGGTTATGACGTGGTCACCAATTCTCAGGATGGCTGCCCGCTGCAGGACGTCAATATTTCGGCAGCGCCGCCCAAGGATGGCGTGAGCGACGTCACCGTCAAGTTCAAGCTCTGGGCCTGCATGGATGAGGCCGAGATGAAGGCGACCGTCGATCAGGTCAATTTTGACGTCATCGAAGAAGACGGCAAGCCGGTGATCAACGACATTCACCGCGTTGGCGATGAGGGCCGCGATTCCGTGCTGCAGGAGATGGCAAACATCATCAAGGGCGAATAAGCAGCGCGCAACACACGCCTTGCCTTTGATTTGCACTGAAAACTGTGCCAGTGAAGCCTAAAAATTGGAAGGCGACTATGGCAGGTACAAACAGCGATCTCGAGCTCATTGCCGAAGGCCCGGCGATCATTCTGGTCGAGCCTCAGCTTGGCGAAAATATCGGTATGGTGGCACGCGCCATGGCCAATTTCGGCCTGGCCGAGTTGCGTCTCGTCAATCCGCGCGACGGCTGGCCGAGCGAGAAGGCGCGTGCTGCTGCCTCCAAGGCCGACCACGTGATTGACGCCACCAAGGTTTATGAGACGCTGGACGATGCGGTGCGCGATCTGAACTTCGTCTACGCGACGACGGCACGTGAGCGTTACGGCTTCAAGCCGGTGCGTGCGCCTGTCACTGCGACCGAGACCCTGCGCGCCAAGTTCAAGGCGGGCGAAAAGACTGGCATCATGTTCGGCCGCGAGCGCTGGGGCCTGACGAACGAGGAAGTGGCGTTGGCCGACGAGATCGTGACGTTCCCTGTCAACCCGGCCTTCGCGTCTCTCAACATTGCTCAGGCCGTATTGCTGATGTCTTATGAGTGGATGAAGTCGGGCATGGACGATCTTGCCGAGACGGCGTTTCAGTCGGTGCAGCAGCGGCCTTCCACCAAGGAACAGGTCTTTGGCCTGTTCGATCAGATCGAAGAGGCGCTCGACGCACGCGGATATTTCCATCCGGCTGAAAAAAAGCCCAAAATGGTCGACAATCTGCGCGCTGTTTTATCCAGACGGGGCTTCACGGAGCAAGAAATCAGCGTGTTTCGCGGCGTGATCAAGTCTTTGGACGCATTTCCGCGCCGCTGGCCGAAACGGACAGAAAAAAGTGCCGAAGGCGAGGGGACCCCAACGAGTGGCTCTGGCGACAACGACTGATCTTGGCGCCTCAAAGCCGGTTCTCGTCTTCGATTCTGGCATTGGCGGATTGACGGTTTTGCGCGAGGCGCGGGTGCTGATGCCCGAGCGCGGCTTCATCTATGTGGCCGACGATGCGGGTTTCCCCTATGGCGGTTGGGAAGAGGACGGATTGCGCCAGCGCATATTGTCGCTGTTTGCCCGGTTGCTCGAAAGCTACCAGCCGGAAATCTGTATCATTGCCTGCAATACGGCCTTTACGCTTGCTGGCGCCGATCTGCGGCAAGCCTTTCCCGACATGACGTTCGTTGGGACGGTACCCGCTATCAAGCCGGCGGCCGAACGCACCCGTTCGGGCCTTGTCTCCGTGCTTGCGACACCGGGGACGGTGAAGCGCGCCTACACGCGGGACCTTATCCAGTCTTTCGCCTCGCAATGTCACGTGCGCCTCGTTGGCTCGGAAAATCTGGCACGTATGGCGGAAAGCTGGATCCGGGGTGAGAGCGTATCAGACGAAGCCGTCCTCGCCGAGATTTCCCCGTGCTTTATCGAGGATCAGGGCCGGCGCACCGACATCGTTGTGCTGGCCTGTACGCATTATCCTTTTATGGCGAATGTCTTTCGCAGGCTCGCTCCTTGGCCGGTAGACTGGCTTGACCCGGCGGAGGCCATCGCTCGTCAAGCACGTCGCAAAGTCGAGGTGCTGCAGGGTGCCGAGCATCCTGACGGTTTCGACTTTGCCATCTTCACATCCGGACAGCCGGATTTTACCACGAGACGACTGATGCAAGGTTTCGGTTTGAAGATCGAGCGAGACTGACGGCGAGTTCGTGCCGCTTGGTGTCAGTTGATCGTGTTGTGACATTTTTACAATGATAGAAGGGCCTCGATACAATTCGAGATTGAACCTCTTGCGGAGGAACCGAAGATGTGTCAGAAAATTCAGGCCCGCAACTCAAGAAACAGGAGGCGTTAGATGACTAAATTTAAGTATTTTTGCCTCTCTGGTATGGTTATGTCCGTGGCTTCGGTAATGTCCGTATTCATGATCCGCGCATACCGACGTGGAATCGCGATCTAAGCGTTCCCGTGCCCTTGCAGGCTCTTTCATTATACATCACGGTGTGTCGATAGTCTTTTGACCTCGCAGCCTGTTGCTGCGCAGAACGGTTCCGCACGCCTTTTTCCATCACAAGAGGACCTGGTCGCTATTTCGCGCCGGGACGGATGACCTATGCCTAAACAACAATCATTGAGTGTAAATGATCTGTACAGAACAGTTGACGAGTTGGTTCGCAGCTTCGGTGCGTGGGCCACTCTCAAGGCAGCGGTTCTGGGTGTCATGAAGTATCGGCACACGAAAAACCACGCCACCCATTTGTGCGATCGGCTTCGTCGGGACGCTGGCCTGCCGGTCAAGGAGCCAATGCCAGGCCAACCATTGGTGCCGCCATGGTTCCCTCGGTTCTAAAGCACGGCGTGCAAAAGTGGTGACCGGCTTTGCGATAACGACGTCAGAAAGAAGAGGACCTAAGCGTAAGGAGCGAATCTGAACGATCGCGACACGCTGCAGGGGCTAAGCCCGCGCAACGCTGCGACATCTCTTTAACCGGGGTGTCGCAGCGATTTCATTCCTGTTGAGGCTGTGCGCCTTTCAGCGCAGGGTTCTTCAGGTCGATGCGGCTTGTCTCTTCCGGCAAGAATTGCGGACCGACAATGCGCACCTTGCTGTTCTTCGGATCGTAATCCCTTTCCGGGATTGGCGCGGCCTTGGCTTCCACCTGCGGGGCTGTTTCAGGCGTTGCCGGTTTTGGGTTGTCCGTCTTCGGAGCAGGTATCCGGGTGATGCCGGAATAGGATTGATCCGGAGAGGATTGCTGTGCGCTCGCCTGTTCTTCCTGCTTCTTCATCTCTTGATGATAGGCCGCCATGTTGCAGGAGCAGGAGGGCGAACGCGTTGCCGGTGAGCCGTTGCGATAGGCAAAGGCAGTTGGCATCGACTTGTATGGCTGCCCGGTCTTGGCGGACACCATGTCCGAACTCTCTTGTCCCACCATGGAATGATAGAAGAGTTCGGTCTCAGTGCCGGGGCACATACGCTCGCACTGCGCTGCCTGAGCACCGAAATCCATCGGTGTGGCGTTGGAGGATATGGGGAAGAACGCGCCGTCGCAGGTGCGCACGCAGAGTGTCCTCAAACCGCCCTCGGTCGGCATGTTCGGTGTCGGGCCATAATTACCAATGTCCCTCTGATCGTCGTTGAACGGGTCGGTATAACCGCGGGGTTGGGCATCGAGGCCTGGATCCGTCGATGCGTAATCGCGTGGTTGACGATCAAGACAGCCTTCGGCATCCAGTGCTGCCATAATACGATCCCACCGATCGGCCGCTTCGGTGCGACGGCTCGCGAGCATACGATTGCGCTCCTGCGCGATCATGTCCCGCTCGGCTTCAGCCTGCGCCAGTGCATCGGCAATCTCACCGCAGATCTGCGCATTCGGGTTTCCATAGACAATGACGCTGCCCGATGAGCAGCCGTAGCTTCGCAGATCGTTCTTGATGCGGCGGATCACCAGGTTCTGCTGGGTCATCTCATTGGCAAACTGGCGTACCTGAGCCGTTGTGCCGATAACCTGCGTGGATCCAGTTGGCGGTTGTCTGAGTTGCGCCTCGAGCGTCTCACAAATATCCTGCGCTTGTGCGGCAATAGGCGCAGCAAAGATGGCCGCCGCCAGGCAACTGATGACACGCTTGCGGCGTAGCGCCGGGCGCCTGTTCGATTTCTGCAGGCCCGTCAACATCCAGTCGGCATCCCCTTAAACATCAATCACCAACGCTCAAGCCATGATTAAGTTCAGGATAGCATAGGGCTGTGCCGCACGGCGGCAACAGCCGTTTCAAAATTGCGTTAATTCGAAGTGACGCACTGTCGTCGAGCCATAAGCCAGGCAATCACACCGACGGGTGTGATGCCTGAACAGCGGCAAGTGCCGCCATGTTGACCACGCCGCGCGAGGTGACGGTGGGTGACAGAATATGTGCCGGCAGGGCAGTGCCGAGCAGAATCGGCCCGACATGCAGACCCTCCGTCATGGTGCGCACGATGCCGAGCGAGATATTGGCCGAGTCGAGGTTGGGGAAGACCAGGAGATTTGCTTCACCAGACAGCGCGCTATTGGGCATGGCGCGCTTGCGCAGCATTTCAGACAGTGCCGAACCACCCTGCATTTCACCATCGATTTCCAGCTCAGGCGCCGCGTCGCGCACGAGTTGAAGGGCTGCGCGCATCTTGCGGGCGCTGGCGGAATCGCGCGAGCCGAAATTCGAATGGCTGGCGAGTGCGATCTTTGGCGTGATGCCGAAACGCTTGATTTCCTTGGCTGCAAGAATCGCCATTTCGGCAACGTCTTCCGAGCTCGGATCATAGTTGACGAAGGTGTCGGTCATGAACAAAGCGCCACGCTGGGTGATCAGCAGGCTAAGGCCAGCAAAGGAATTTGCGCCTTCGCGTTTGCCGATGATCTGGTTGACGTCGCGCAGGTGACGATCGAACCGGCCCTCGAGGCCGCAGATCAGGGCATCTGCCTCACCGCGCTTGACGGAGAGTGCGCCGATGACGGTGGTGTTGGTACGAACGATGGTGCGCGCCGCTTCCGGGTTGATGCCGGCGCGACCGACCAGCGCGAAGTAATCATCGACATATTCGCGGTAGCGCGGATCGTCCTCAGGGTTGACCACGGCAAAATCGGCATTCGGACGAATGCGCAAGCCGAAGCGCTTCAGGCGCGTTTCGATGATCTGTGGGCGGCCGATGAGGATCGGAATGCCAGTGCCTTCTTCCAAGAGAACCTGGGCGGCGCGCAGCACGCGCTCGTCTTCGCCTTCGGCAAAGATGATACGCTTCTTTTCCGCGCTCTTGGCGCTGTTGAAGATCGGCTTCATGATGAAGCCGGAGCGCCAGACGAAGCGGTTCAACTGATCGAGATAGGCATCGAAATCGGTAATGGGTCGCGATGCAACGCCGCTTGCCGCAGCGGCCCGCGCGACGGCCGGTGCAATGCGCAGGATGAGGCGTGGGTCGAAAGGCGAGGGGATCAGGTAGTTCGGGCCAAAGATCGGCGTCTCTTCACTATAGGCCTTGGCAGCGACTTCGGAGACTTCCTCGCGCGCCAGTTCGGCGATGGCGCGCACCGCGGCCATCTTCATCTCTTCGTTGATGCTGGTTGCGCCGCAATCAAGCGCCCCACGGAAGATGTATGGGAAGCAGAGAACGTTGTTGACCTGGTTCGGGAAGTCCGAACGGCCCGTGCAGATCATCGCGTCGGGGCGGGCGGCGCGTGCTTCGTCCGGCATGATCTCAGGCTTGGGATTTGCCAGCGCCAGGATTAGCGGCTTTTCTGCCATCTTTGCCAGAAGCTCGGGCTTCAGAACACCCGCAGCCGACAGACCGAGGAATACGTCTGCCCCTTCGATGGATTCGGCCAGTACGCGCTTATCGGTCTTCTGCGCGTAAACTTCCTTCCACTCGTCCATCAGTGTATTGCGGCCGTCATAGACGAGGCCTTCTATATCGTGGACCCAAATGTTCTCGCGCTTGGCACCCATCTCGACTAGCAGGTTGAGACAGGCGAGAGCCGCTGCACCTGCACCGGATGCGACGATCTTGACATCGGACAGGGCCTTGCCCGCAAGCTCCAGCGCATTGGTGACGGCGGCGGCAACGATGATGGCCGTTCCGTGCTGGTCGTCGTGGAAAACCGGAATGTTCATCTTGGCGCGCAACTGACGCTCGACCTCGAAACATTCCGGCGCCTTGATGTCTTCGAGGTTGATGCCGCCGAAGGTGGGCTCAAGTGCTGAAATGGTGGAGACCATGTCGTTGATGCCGGGTGCATCGATTTCGATATCGAATACGTCGATACCTGCAAATTTCTTGAAGAGGACGGCCTTGCCCTCCATCACTGGCTTCGACGCCAGCGGGCCGATGTTGCCGAGGCCGAGAACGGCGGTGCCGTTGGAGATCACAGCCACCAGGTTCGCGCGTGCCGTATATTCAGCCGCCGTCTCCGGATTTTCATGAATGGCAAGGCATGGGGCGGCGACGCCCGGTGAATAGGCAAGCGCCAGGTCGCGCTGGTTGCCGAGCGGTTTGGAAGCTTGAATTTCGAGTTTACCCGGACGCGGATAGCGGTGGTAGAACAGTGCCTGCTCATCCAGATCCGCATTGCTGCTCTTATTTTGCGTCGTGCCCTTGTCCTGAGAACTCATCTTTTCACCGCTTTATTTCAATTGTCACGAAGGTCTTTGCATACAACAAACGGTCCCAGCGTACAGCCGTTTATTTGGCGCGTGGCATGCAAAAGCGAGAAAGTCGATATTCGCAGAAAGACCAGCGGCACGCCCTTGAACCGCCGCTCTGTCATCTTGCTGAAACACGAGTCTGGTTTTCCACAAGGTGAAAGATTTCCAAACGCCTTTCATGAGACGAGGGGACGAGCCCATGGCCACGCAGACCGAAACCAGACACTTCAGGACGCTGTTCATTTCCGATGTGCATCTTGGCTCCAAAGCGGCCAAGACGGATTTCCTGCTGGACTTTCTGAAGTACCACGAGGCGGACACGATCGTTCTCGTCGGCGACATTATCGATGGCTGGCGCCTCCGTCGCAGCTGGTACTGGCCACAGGGCTGCAACGACGTGGTGCAGAAGCTGTTGCGCAAGGCGCGCAAGGGCGCACGCATCGTCTATATTCCTGGCAATCACGATGAATTTCTGCGCGAATTTCCCGGCACCCATTTCGGTGGCATCGAAGTGGCCGAGCGCATGATCCATGAGGCGGCAGACGGCAAGAAATACCTCGTGCTTCACGGAGACGAGTTCGACGTCGTGGTGCGCAACGCACGCCTTCTCGCTTACCTCGGCGACTGGGCCTACGATGCGGCCATTGCTGTGAATGTCGCGATTGCCGCAGTTCGCCGCCGTATCGGTCTGCCTTACTGGTCCTTCTCCGCCTGGGCCAAGCTGCAGGTGAAGCATGCGGTCAACTTCATTGGCGAGTTCCAGCGTGTGGTTGCCGATGAGGCACGCCGCAACAAGGTGGATGGCGTCATCTGCGGTCACATTCACCATGCGGTGATGGAGGATATCGACGGTATCCGCTACATCAACACCGGCGACTGGGTCGAAAGCTGCACGGCAGTCGCCGAGACCATGGATGGCACCTTCGAACTGATCACCTGGATGCAGACCAGCGAGACGATGGAAGAGCCGACGGTTCGCCAAATGGAGCCGGTCGCATTCCCCAAGTTGATCGACACGAGGGCAGCGTAAGACAATCTTCTGCCTGCCGGGGTCTTACCCCCACAGCTCCGGCAGTGGGGGATGAACGAGGGAACCGTCATAGACGAGGCCCGGCTCACGATCGCGCGCCAAAAGGAGCGGGCCGTCAAGGTCGGCAAAGGCGGTGTCTTGCGCCAGGAGAACGGCTGGTGCCATGGCGAGTGATGTTCCAAGCATGCATCCCACCATGATCGTGTAGCCAAGGCGCTCAGCCTCCTGCTTCATAACCAGGGCTTCGGTGAGGCCACCGGTCTTGTCGAGCTTAATGTTGATCGCTTCGTACCGATCTCGAAGCGATTCAAGGTCTCTTGTGAGATGCACGCTCTCATCGGCACAGATCGCTACCGGACGCGTTATTGTCGCCAGAAACTCGTCCTTTCCAGCCGGCAGAGGCTGTTCGATCAGCGAGATGCCCAGCTCGGCTGCGACAGCCATGTGATGTTCGACATTTTCTTCAGACCATCCCTCGTTGGCATCAACGATGATCTTGGCATCCGGCGCTGCCGCACGAACGGCGCGTAGGCGCTCTTCGTCATTCTCCGTTCCGGTCTTGATCTTCAAGAGAGGACGGTGCGCGTTTTCTCTTGTCCTCGCTGCCATCGTCTGAGCGTCGGCAAGCGAAATGGTGTAGGCCGTCAACAGCGGCTTCGGAGCAGACGGGAGAAAATGAGAAAATACCGGCTTGCCCGAAAGCTTTGCTTCCAGATCCCATAGAGCGCAATCTACTGCGTTGCGCGCAGCACCCGGCTTCATGGCTTGCTGGAGGTGCTCTCGGTCCAGGCCTGAAGCGATTGCCTTTGCAGCGGCTTCAATATCAGCCAATACACCTTCGATCGTTTCGCCATAGCGCGCGTAAGGAACGCATTCTCCCTGACCCTGGACACCGTCCTGGATGATCGTACAGGTCACGACATGAATTTCCGTGCGGCTTCCCCGCGAAATGGTGAAGCTTCCTGCAACCGGGAAGATTCGCGCTGTGGCTTCGAGGTAACGGCTCATCAAAATTGCCTTATAGTTGGGGGTAAATGCGTGGAACCTGCAAAATATGTATCCATTTACGGTGCACCGCTGTGGCTTGCTGGTCCGGCAAAAGATATGAATCGTTAAGAGAATCTTTCAGTAAGCTGCATTCGCGCGGAGAAATATGCAAGAACAGGAACCAGGCAAGCGGGTGGAACAGGCTGCAATCTCGGCGGATGACAACGCGGAGCGTAGCGGTGCGCGCTATGTGCTCTCCGGTTCCTGGCGCAATGCGAATATCTCGTCCGTGCTTCCCGAACTCGACAAGATCGAGAAAGCCGGTTCAGCCGGTCCCATCAAAATTGATCTTTCCGGTATCGACAATATCGATACGACGGGCGCGTGGATCCTTCACAGCCTGCGTGGCCGTCTGGAGAAATCTGGCTGTGAGGTAAGCTTCGAGGGCAACGAGAAGGTCGAGGAAATCATCACCTCGCTTCCCGATGAAGCGCCGTTGCCGCCGAAGGATGCGCATAAGCAAAGCATCGCCAGCCGGATCTTCGACCCTGTAGGACGCAACGTCGTCCAGGCTGGGTCGGATTTTATGGCAGGCATGTTCATACTAGGTTCTGCCGTTCGTGGCGCGCAGATGAAGCTTGGTCGTGGCCGTGGCGTTTCGCCGGCGGCAATCGTCAACCAAGTCGATCATATGGGCGTGCGTGCAGTGCCCATCATTACGCTAATGTCATTCCTGATTGGTGCGATCATTGCCCAGCAGGGCGCCTTTCAGCTGCGATATTTCGGCGCGGAAGTTTTCGTTGTCGACCTTGTCGGTATTCTGCAACTGCGCGAAATCGGCGTTCTACTGACCTCCATCATGATTGCTGGTCGTTCCGGCAGTGCGATCACAGCTGAGATCGGCTCGATGAAGATGCGTGAGGAGATCGACGCGCTGAAAGTCATCGGTCTCAACCCGGTGGGAGTTCTGGTGTTCCCGCGTCTGGTGGCGCTGACCATCGCCTTGCCGCTTCTGACTATCATCGCCAATTTCTCCGCGCTGTTCGGCGCGGCAATCGTATCGCTGCTCTATTCGGGCATTACTTTCGAAGTGTTTCTCTCGCGTCTTCACGCCGCGGTGGAAAGCTCGACGATTGCATCCGGCATGATCAAGGCGCCGTTCATGGCGCTCATCATCGGCATCGTGGCGGCCGTCGAAGGCATGAAGGTTGGCGGCAGCGCGGAATCGCTTGGTCAGCATGTGACGTCGTCGGTGGTCAAATCGATTTTCGTCGTCATTCTCGTGGATGCTGTTTTCGCCATCTTCTACTCAGCCATCGATTTCTAAGGAGAGGGCTGTGGATCAAGGGCAAGCAGTCGACAACAGAAAAGACACCAACAAGGATCGCGAAGTCGTGCTCTCAGTAGAGGGCGTGACCGTCAGCTTCGGCGACAAGAAGGTGCTCGACAATCTCGATCTCGATGTCTATCGCGGCGAAATCCTGGGCTTCATCGGCCCTTCGGGTGCCGGCAAGTCGGTGTTGATGCGCACTGTGCTGCGACTCTTGCCGCGCCAGGGTGGAACCATCAAGATCCTCGGAACGGATTACGACAAGGCGACGGATGAGGAGCGCATGGCGCTCGACACACGTCTTGGAGTCCTGTTCCAGCAGGGCGCTCTGTTCTCCGGCCTGACCGTGAAAGAAAACATTCAGCTGCCGATGCGCGAATATCTCGATCTGCCGCAAAAGCTCATGGATGAGCTCGCTGCGTTGAAGATCGAGATGGTGGGTTTGAAGCCGGATGCCGGCGACAAATTTCCGTCCGAACTTTCAGGCGGCATGATCAAGCGCGCCGCACTTGCGCGCGCTCTGGCGCTCGATCCGGACCTGGTTTTCCTGGACGAGCCTACATCGGGTCTCGATCCGATCGGTGCTGCAGAATTTGATATGCTGATTGCGCGCTTGCGCGATTCGATGGGTCTGACCGTCTATATGGTGACCCACGATCTCGACAGCCTGTTTTCAGTCTGTGACCGCATTGCCGTTCTCGGCAACAACAAAGTCGCAGTCGAAGGTACACTTGAGGACATGTTCAACAACGACGATCCTTGGGTCCAATCATATTTCCGCGGAAAGCGGGCTCGCGCCGTCGTCCTTCCGGATGGCACGCAACAGATTCCGGGGAGTAACGGATAGGCATGGAAACCAAGGCGAATTACACCATTGTTGGTATTTTCACGCTCATCGTGGTCGCGGCAGCGTTTGGCTTCGTCTACTGGATGGCCGAATTCGGTCGGGGCGGTCCGACTGCCCAGCTGACAATCCGCATTCCAGGATCGGCAAACGGCCTGTCCGTCGGTTCACCCGTGCGGTTCAACGGTATTCCTGTGGGTACGGTGCGTGGTCTTTCGATCGACCGCGACGATCCGGCTTATTCGATCGCCTATACGGAAGTGCAGGCGGACGCGCCGGTCTTTCCGTCCACCCGCGCGGTTCTGGAAATCCAGGGACTGACGGGTGCTGCCTATATCGAACTCTCCGGTGGGCGCAGCAATGAAGAGCGGATCCTTCAGAAGTCGTTCGAAACAGGCGTTCCCGCTGAATTGACCGCCGATCTGTCGAGCGTAACCAACCTCTTGGCCACAGCCGACAAGATTCTCAAGCGTGCGGATGGTGCGATTGGTGAGTTGCAGGGCTTCGTACAGGACGCGCGCGGACCGCTGACGGAGACCGTGCGCAACGCTGAGAAATTCTCTGCGGCACTGGCGTCCAATTCCGATGGCATTGAAAACTTCCTCGAAAGCCTGAGTTCGCTGTCGACCACCGTTCAGTCCGTGTCTGTTCGTCTCGATGGCACGCTGACGGCAGTTGAAGATCTGGTCAAGGCAGTGGATTCGCAGAAGATCGACTCGATCCTCACCAATGTCGATAAGGTCACGTCTGACGTTGCGGCTTCGTCCGGCGGCATTCAGGATGTCATGGAGACGGTCCAGCGCACGTCACGCAACTTTGAACAGGCAAGCGCCGAAGTTCAAACCGTTGTGAAGCGTGCCGACGAACTCCTGGCTTCCGTCGATGCGTCCAAGGTCAGCAACACGGTCGAGGATGTGTCGGCAGCAACGGCTGACGCACGTCAGGCGATCTCGACCTTCCGCCAGATTGCCGATGATGTCGGAACGCGCCGTCAGGATATCGATCAGGCGATCGCCGACTTCACCGACATGTCTCGCAAGCTGAACACTGCTTCCAGCCGCGTCGATGGAATTCTTGCGAAAGTCGACGGCATGCTTGGAACCGATGACGCAAATTCGCTTTTTGCCAAAGCGCGTGAGACGCTTGCTTCGTTCAAGGCAGTGGCGGACAACTTCAATGCGCGTATTGGTCCGATTGCCGATAACCTGACACGGTTCTCGAATTCGGGTCTGAGAGACTTCCAGGCGCTGATCAACAATACGCGTCAGACGGTCGACAATCTCAACAATACGATCACCAATTTCGACCGCGATCCGCAGCGTTTGATCTTCGGCGGCGAGAACGTAAAACAATATGACGGCCGGACACGGCGTTGATGGGGGTAGTGGTTTTATGATTTCACAGATGCACTGGCGGGGGTTTGCCCCGGCTTCGACGAAGTTTGCTCTGATGATGCCCCTTCTTGGTGCGCTTCTGGCGGGGTGTGGCGGCAGCGCCAAGAACGATACGTTCGATCTGTCAGTGTCGCCGGCGCCTGTCACACAGGCGCGGACACTGAAGTCGCGTCAGCTTCTGGTCGCGGAGCCGACCGCGTTGAAGGCGCTCGATAGCGAGAATATCGTGGTGCGGCTTTCCAACTCGGAAGTGCAGTACCTCGCAAATTCGCAGTGGAGCGATCGCCTGCCGCGCATGGTGCAGTCGAAGCTGGTCGAAGCTTTCCAGGATACGGGCCGCCTCGGCGGTGTTGGACGTCCGGGGCAGGGGCTGGCGATCGACTATCAGGTCGTCACCGATATCCGCGCCTTTGAGGTCGACACCAAGAACAATGTCGCCAACATCGAGATTTCGGTACAGTTGCTGAACGATCGTAACGGCACAGTTCGGGCACAGGACGTGTTCCGTGCAAGCGCGCGCGTCAGCGGTTCGGGCAACGCGAACTTCGTCAAGGCGCTCGACTCGGCGTTTGCTGCTGCCTCTCGCGAGATCGTAGCCTGGACGTTAAAGGCGCTCTGACCACCATTTACGATGTAAAATCAAACGCCGCGACATCATTCGATGCGCGGCGTTTTTCTTTGCGATCGCGTATGGGCTTCACTCGGACCTCTTATTTCGCTGCTGCTTCTTTCTGCCATTCCGGCAGCGGGAATATCGCGTCGTAGGCCCAGTTGAAGACAAAGGCGTAGACGACGTAGAACAGCGCGAAGGATACATCCATGATCAGTGCATGGATAAGGCCGATGCCAAGATACCAGGCGATGAAGGGCATCAGGACGATCAGAAGTCCAAGCTCGAACAGAACGGCATGGGCGACACGGATCGCAGGTGTTTTGAGAGTTGTTCCGCGCAGGCGCTGCAGTGTGTGGTCGAAGCCGAGATTGTAGAGATAATTCCAGGCGGTTGCGACAGTGGCGCTGACAACGCCGACGATGCCGATGTCGCCCATTGGCATGTCGAACACGAACGCGCCAAGTGGAATGACCAAGGCGAGGCCGATAATTTCAAAGCTGAGAGCGTGGCGGATACGATCGCCTATGCTGCGCATGGGAAACTCCCGAGATAACTGACGGGCCGTCCCGAATGCTGTTACCGACGTGGCCGAGGTCGTCCTCGCAAAGACGATATAAGCGGAAGCCGGTTTTGCTTCAAGTCTTCGCGGTCCGCCTCGAGTTCCTCGTCAGAACCAAACGCAAAAAAAAGCGCCTCGAAAGAGACGCTTCTTCTTGTTCGAATATCGAGACGCTCTTCAGCGCTTCGAGACCGGTACGTAGTCGCGCTTTGCAGCACCGGTGTAGAGCTGGCGCGGGCGACCGATACGCTGCTGCGGGTCTTCGATCATTTCGTTCCACTGCGCGATCCAGCCGACTGTGCGCGCGAGCGCGAACAGAACGGTGAACATCGTCGTGGGGAAGCCGAGAGCCTTCAGCGTAATGCCGGAATAGAAGTCGACATTCGGGTAGAGCTTCTTCTCGACGAAGTAAGGGTCCGAAAGAGCGATCTTTTCCAGTTCGAGCGCAACCTGCATGATCGGATCGTCGGAGTTACCGGTCGCTTCCAGCACTTCGTACATGGTTTTCTGCATGATCTTGGCGCGCGGATCGTAGTTCTTGTAGACGCGGTGACCAAAGCCCATCAGGCGGAATGGATCGTTTTTGTCCTTGGCGCGGGCGATGTATTCAGGAATACGATCGACGGTGCCGATTTCGTTCAGCATGTTGAGCGCTGCTTCGTTGGCGCCGCCGTGAGCGGGACCCCAGAGGCAGGCGATGCCAGCTGCGATACATGCGAACGGGTTTGCGCCCGACGAACCGGCCAGACGAACGGTCGAGGTGGACGCGTTCTGCTCGTGGTCGGCGTGGAGGATGAAGATGCGATCCATGGCGCGCGCCAGAACCGGGTCCACCTTGTACTCTTCGCAAGGTACGGCAAAGCACATGTGCAGGAAGTTGGACGCGTAATCGAGATCGTTCTTCGGGTAAACGAAGGGCTGGCCGATGTGATACTTGTACGCCATGGCCGCAATCGTCGGCATCTTGGCGATCATGCGCAGCGAAGCGACCATGCGCTGGTGCGGATCAGTGATGTCGGTCGAGTCGTGGTAGAAGGCCGACAGCGCGCCGACGGTACCGCACATAACAGCCATAGGGTGGGCGTCGCGTCGGTAGCCGGTGAAGAAGCGGCTCATCTGTTCATGCACCATGGTGTGACGCGTCACACGGGTGTCGAAGTCCTTCTTCTGCGCCGTCGTCGGCAGTTCGCCGTAAAGCAGCAGGTAGCAGGTCTCGAGGAAGTCGCCCTGTTCGGCAAGCTGCTCGATCGGGTAACCGCGGTGCAGCAGAACACCTTCGTCACCATCGATATAGGTGATCTTGGATTCGCACGAGGCGGTAGAGGTGAAACCGGGATCGTAGGTGAAGGAGCCGGTGTGTTTGTACAGGGTGCCGATATCGACGACGTGCGGACCAATCGTACCTTCTCGTACAGGAAGATCGACCGTCTTGTCGCCGAGGGTCACTGTAGCGCTTTTTTCCGTCATACCATACCTCCGAATATGCAGGCGATGCGGGTTGACGCATCGGCCAATTAAGCGTCACGGATTTAGCTATATGATCCGTGCGACGATGCCAAGCTATCCAAAAGGCAAATTGTGCATCGCAGAATTGGAATATGCCGATCTAATCGATTTTGACACTTTACTGTTCCATTCTAAGTCAATGCTTCCTTAATCGGCGCGCCCGATTGCAATCCGACTCGCAACGCTGCAAATTGGTTCCGAGGGACCGAGGGGTGGCACTTGAACGAGTACGGGGAACGGCAGCAGTTCCGCTTGCTGGAGACGGGCACGCCTGCAAGCGTTCGGCCTGGCGACGTCCACTTGCCAGCCGCTCTCGAGAATACCGATCTCGCTTTTTTCGATCACACGCGTCCCGCGCCGCGCAGTCTGGCACAGCGTTTGACATCCACTTTATCGCGCTGCGTCACCGATGAGCTTGAATACCGGCAGGACTTCCTGTTCATCCCCGTGCTGGTTGGGGCAGGAGCGGCGATCTGGTTCTCGCTATCTCATCCCCCCTCAGATGTCGTCCTGCTTGTGAGCGGCGTTTGCGTCATCCCCGTTGCAATCATCATGCGTCACCGCCAAACTACGGTGTCGTTTCTGGTGGCGGCGCTCGCTCTTCTACTGCTCGGCATGTTGCTGGCGAACTGGGAGACGCGTCGCGTTGGAACGACGGTACTCGATAGTGCCGTGACGACGACAATCACCGGCACCGTCGAGCGCCGTGAGGTGGATGCCAGGGGCTACTGGCGCTATACGATTGCCTTGAGCTCGACGACCGGTCCATCGCTGACAAGGCTACCGAACAGGATTTCGGTCCTCGCGCGCAGTCGCGAACAACCTGTCCCCGTCGGAGCCCAGATTACCGGCAAGGCACGCCTGTCTCCACCATCCGGCCCGGCGCTGCCTGGACTCAATGACTTCGCCTTTTCAGCCTATTTTGATGGGATTGGCGCTACCGGCTTCTTCTACAGCGTCCCTACGGCACTACCGGGGCAGGTCGAACATCAGAAAGAAGCCGGTTGGTTCGACGCCGCCGGCTCCTGGCTCTACATGCTCCGGTCCGCCATTGCGGAACGAATACGCGGCGTCATCGGCGGCGATGCGGGCGCCTTTGCGGCTTCTATCATCACCGATGAGCGGCGCGCGATCTCCGGCGACACGATGGAAGCTCTGCGGGTATCCGGGCTGGCTCATATCGTGGCTATCTCCGGCCTCAACATGGCGCTCGCCTCTGGCATTTTCTTTGTCGGCATGCGTATGGGCTTCAGCCTGTTTCCGGGCTTCTCGCAACGCTATCCCGTCAAGAAGATCTCTGCGTTTGCGGCGCTGTTGATGACATTCGCCTATTATCTGATTTCGGGTTTTGCTGTCTCTGCCGAGCGAGTATGGCTCATGATGTCCATTATGCTGGCGGCTGTGCTGGTCAACCGTCCATCGATCAGCCTGCGCAACGTTGCCCTTGCTGCAATCGTCATCATTGCTGTTTCGCCGCATGAGATCATGGCGCCGAGTTTCCAGATGTCCTTTGCCGCAACGCTAGCACTGGTTGCGGCCTATTCATTCTGGAGCCGATGGCGGGGCGATCGAGAGCGCCTCTTTATCGCACGGCCACCCTTGTGGTTGGCGGCTTCATCCAAAGTGGGCGCAATCGTCGGCGGTGTGGTCATCACCTCGCTGATCGGTGGTGTGTCGACCGCGATCTACTCCATTGAGCATTTTCACCGCATTACCACCTATGGCCTGGCAGCCAACCTCGCAGCCATGCCGGTTATGTCGATTATAGTCATGCCGTCTGCGCTCGTCGCGATGCTCCTCATGCCCTTCGGCTTGGACGCCCCATTCCTGAAACTGATGGGTTACGGCATGGCTATGGTTATCGACATTGCCAAAACCGTCTCCAGTTGGGGCGGTGACGCCACGATCGGGCGACAGCATCCGTGGTTCCTCGTCGTGTCTACGCTCGGCTTTCTTCTGCTGACCCTGCTTCGAACCCGCCTGGCGTTCGTTGGAATTCCAGTTCTCCTTGCTGGCCTTGCTCTGGTGCCTGTTGAGCAAAACAGCGCAAAGCCAGATCTCTTGATCTACGAAGACGGTGTGCTCGTGGCTTTTAGAACCGACGAGGCCGTTGCGACCACGAAGCGACAGGCAAAGGGGTTCGTCTTCGATCAGTGGGCGAGGGCGGTACCGCTTCCGGACAAACATGTCTCACCGCTCGTTGTGGATGATGGCGAAGTGAATGAGACCGCGGCGGCAGGCCAGCCGATAACACGCCGCCCGGTTCTAACCCATGAGCAGAAGCAACAGGCGCGGTCCAAGATGCTCCTTGCTTTCGAGCGGACGAACGCTTTCTCCTGTCAGAAGACCGCCTGGTGTGCAGGACGCCATGAGAGCGGCGTCAAGGTCGCCGTCGTTTCGAACACTGCCTTCACCGGAACCGCCTGTGATGTAGCGGACATAGTCGTTACTTCGCGCTTGGTTCCGTTCCCTGATTGCCGTTCAGGTGCAGTTTTGATCAGCGCCAACACATTGCGCAAGACTGGATCAATCGAACTTTGGCTCAATGAAAGCGGAGCGCCTGTCGCTCATGCTCGTGCGGCGATGGACCGCGTGTCAAGGCCATGGTCTGTTCATCGCGCCTATGACTGGCGCAGCAAGACGTCAGACGGCGCGTTGCCGCCGCATATCGAGAAGATGCTGGCGGCGCGACCGTAAATTGCAAACTTAACTTGCTACGAGACGGCGGTCCTCAACGATCTCACCAGAAGAACGCGCTTCCTCCTCGTGCTCGGGATCACGCCACTGCTCCTGGATTGCTGCCTGCTCCCAAGCCGTCATCGCCGGCAAGCCAAGAAGACGGGTCTTGTAAGCCTCCGCTGACGGCGAGAGCATTGTACCGTAGGTCCGAAAACGAAACGCGACTGGGCAGAAAAAGGCATCTACGGCGGTGATATGTTCACCAGCCAGGAACGGCCCACCGAAGGCGTTGAGGCCTTGCTGCCACAGCGTGTCGATGCGTGCGATGTCCTTGCGAAGGGCTTCGTTTGCGGCAATTGGCTGGATCCGCAAGCCTACGCTCATCGGGTGCAGGTTGCGCAGGGCTTGGAAGCCGGAGTGCATCTCCGCGGACGCTGAGCGCGACCAAGCCCGGGCTTTGGCGTTATCAGCCCAGACACCATCGTGCCGTTCGGCGAGATATTCGATGATTGCCAGCGAATCCCAGATGGTGACATCGTCCTCGACGAGGCAGGGCACCTTGCCTGTGGGGGAGAAGTACGTAAAGCCGTTCTTGGGATCGGGATCATTGAAGGGAACAAGACGCTCGTTGAAAGGGATATCCAGCGTGCGCATCAGAACCCAGGGCCGCAGGGACCAGGAGGAGTAGTTCTTGTTGGCGATGTAGAGATCGTACATTTTGTCTCCTGGCGGTGAGTTGGCGGTTTGGATGCGGTCACTTGCCTAAGTTTCAGAAGCTTGCGAAATTAATCCGAGGTCAGCGTAAATCCTGATCTGACTGTCACTCTTCTAATGCGCAATGCAGACGACTTACAGGCAAAGCGACTGATCCCAGCTATCATATGATTTGATGCGTTGTTGCTCTTTCGCGCTGTTATCCGACCCGGGCAGTGAACTTCATCGGTTCGTCGCGGTTTGATGTGAACGCGTCAAGCACATGGAGAGATGGAGATGGACACGAAATCTGGCAGTTGTGCCTGCGGCAGCGTGAGGCTTTCGGTGGTCGGTGAGCCCTACCGCGTTGGGATCTGTCACTGCATGGATTGTCGCAAACATCACGGCGCGCTCTTCCATGCATCCGCCATCTTCCCGAAAGATGCCGTCACTATTGAAGGAGAAACACGCAGCTATAACGGCCGCTTCTTCTGCCCCAAGTGCGGCTCGCCCGTGTTTGGAAAAAGCGATGACGAGGTTGAGGTGAACATCGGCTCTTTGGATTCGCCAGATCAATTCGAGCCGACTTATGAATTATGGATGATCCGCCGCGAGGCATGGTTGCCCGATTTTCCGGCTTTGCGGCAGTATGACCGCGATCGAGAATCGACAGGCAGGACGGAGGAAGGGCGTTGATTGATACGGCGTCTTGAGAGGATGAAACGATAGATACCGCTGTCGCTTGATAGAGGCAGGCCGCGTGTTTCGCTTGAAAATACTTTCCCGCCGCGACGATGCGAGACAACTGGATTTCCGTAAATGCATCGACATGAGAACGACTGAGAAAGCGTGATCAAAAGAGCTGTCTTTCTTTGGACGGCAGTAGGCCGAAGCGTTTCGCGATCTTTCAGATTCGCTGATACGCTTTAAGTCATTGTTCTATTGAAAATCATTGTCGCTGAACCGCTGCAAACTTTTGTGCGACATGCTCAAGGAAGAGGATTAGCGGCTTGGCCCCGCACCGAAAGCAGGCACATTGCCTGCCTTAAATACTCGCTTTGGGATGCTCATCTTTGGAAGTGGCGATGGCAACACCGCCGCCTCCTGAGATCACTTAATGATAGCGGCGAATGAGGCCGACGAGCTTGCCTTGAATCTTAACTCGGTCTGGTCCGAAGATGCGGGTCTCGTAAGCGGGGTTTGCAGCTTCGAGCGCAATCGAAGCACCCTTGCGGCGGAAGCGCTTCAACGTGGCTTCTTCGTCATCGACAAGTGCCACAATGATATCGCCAGGGTTGGCGGTGCTGCCATTACGGATGATGACAGTATCGCCATCGAAGATACCGGCCTCGATCATCGAGTCACCCTTAACCTCAAGCGCGTAGTGCTCACCCGTACCCAGCATATCGACGGGGATGGCCACATCATGGGTGTTGTTCTGGATGGCGGAGATCGGCACACCGGCGGCGATGCGTCCCATGACAGGAACGGTGACAGCAGACGAGATTTGATCGTTCGCCGGTTTTGGGGCAGGGGCTGGTTCCGGCGTCTTGGCCTTGCCCAGGCTGCCTTCGATAACGCTCGGCGAGAAACCACGCGGCGGCTTCTGCGCGGGTGCGGAGTAAGCTTCAGGAAGTTTAATGACTTCTAGCGCTCTAGCCCGGTTCGGCAAGCGGCGGATGAAGCCTCGTTCTTCCAAGGCGGTGATCAGCCGATGAATGCCAGACTTCGAAGCAAGGTCGAGGGCATCTTTCATCTCATCGAAAGATGGGGGCACGCCGGACTCTTTCATTCGCTCATGAATGAAAAGAAGCAGTTCCTGCTGTTTGCGCGTGAGCATGAAGAAAACCCTTGGAATGCGTGGCGAAGATTCGCGAAACAAATACAGAACGAACACTATATGTTCCATATGTGTTCTGCAATCCCTTAAAATTCCGCAAACGCTTCTGTTGCACTCGTTAGGAACCTTTTGAGAGCCGTTCGGCGCTACAATCTGGGCTTGCCTCATCCCGTGACACATGACCCACTTGCTGCTAATGCCTGTGCAAGTTCGCAAAGTTGCGATTGCCAGCTATATCTGGCGCATCTGTCGTGAGGAATGAGATGACTGTGAAGAACAATTTGAAGGTGGTTGCTGGCGAAGGTAAAGGAGCCGTCGCCTTTTCCAACACGGAACGATTTTCGCTGATTGCCGGCCCGTGCCAGATGGAGAGCCGGGACCACGCTTTCATGATTGCTGGCACGCTTCATGAGCTCTGCGGCAAGCTTGGTATCGGTCTTGTCTACAAGTCGTCTTTCGATAAGGCCAACCGCACATCGCTCTCCGGCCGGCGCGGTATCGGTCTCGACAAGGCCATGGAGATTTTCGTCGATCTCAAGAAGGAGTTCGGCTTTCCGGTGCTGACCGATATCCACACGGAGGAGCAGTGCGCCATCGTGGCCGAGACCGTCGATGTGCTGCAGATCCCGGCCTTCCTCAGCCGCCAGACCGATCTTCTCGTCGCTGCGGCCAAGACCGGTCGCGTTATCAACGTGAAGAAGGGGCAGTTCCTGGCGCCCTGGGACATGAAGAACGTGCTGGCGAAGTTGAATGAGAGCGGCAATCCGAACGTTCTCTTGTGCGAACGCGGCGCGTCTTTTGGCTACAACACGCTTGTCTCCGACATGCGCTCGCTCCCGATCATGGCGTCTCTCGGCGCGCCGGTCGTGTTCGACGCAACGCATTCCGTGCAGCAGCCCGGCGGGCAGGGCGGATCGACCGGCGGTCAGCGCGAATTCGTCGAGACATTGTCGCGTGCAGCTGTCGCTGTGGGCATTGCAGGCCTCTTCGTCGAGACCCATGAAGACCCGGACAATGCGCCCTCCGATGGTCCGAACATGGTTCATCTTAAGGATATGCCGAAGCTTCTGGAGACGCTTTTGGCGTTTGATGCTATCGCAAAGGCTGCCTGAATTTGGCCTAATCGATTTTTATCAATCGCGCGACGCCTCATGCGCGGCGTCGTCATTGTAAATTCTTCCGCTTCGTCTACAGCGAAGCGGCAATGACATCCGACTCGTTTCAGTCACGTTCATCCGCGATCCGGCCCGAAAACGGCTTCACAGTTCTGCCGATGCGCTCTAAGACAAACGACTGAAATCCTCTGTTCCAGTCCCAAGGGAGAGACCATGACAGCCATTACCGACATCATCGCACGCGAAATCCTCGATAGCCGCGGTAACCCCACGGTCGAGGTCGATGTGTACCTCGAAGACGGCTCCTTCGGTCGCGCCGCCGTTCCATCTGGCGCATCGACCGGCGCTCACGAGGCAGTCGAGCTGCGCGATGGCGGACAGCGCTATCTCGGCAAGGGCGTTGAAAAGGCCGTCGAGGCCGTCAACACCGAGATCTTCGATGCGCTGGGCGGCTTCGATGCCGAAAGCCAGATTCACATCGACCAGACGCTGATCGCGCTCGATGGGACGCCCAACAAGTCTCGTCTCGGTGCAAACGCCATTCTCGGCGTTTCGCTGGCTGTTGCCAAGGCCGCTGCCGAAACGACGGGCCTGCCGCTTTATCGCTACGTCGGTGGCCCGAACGCTCACCTGCTGCCCGTTCCGATGATGAACATCATCAATGGCGGCGCGCATGCCGATAACCCGATCGACTTCCAGGAATTCATGATCATGCCGGTCGGCGCGGAAAGCATCCGTGACGCTGTGCGTATCGGCGCTGAAATCTTCCATGTTCTGAAGAAAGAACTGGCAGCCCAGGGTCACAACACCAATGTCGGTGATGAAGGCGGTTTTGCACCTGGCCTGAAGAGCGCGCCGGAAGCGCTGGACTTCATCATGAAGTCGGTCGAAAAGGCCGGTTACAAGCCGGGCGACGACGTTGCTCTGGCTCTCGACTGCGCCTCGACCGAGTTCTTTAAGAATGGCAAATACGAGATGGAAGGCGAAGGCCGCACGCTTGAGCCGGAAGCCATGGCTGACTATCTCGCGGAACTCGCGGGCAAGTACCCGATCATCTCCATCGAAGACGGCATGGCCGAAGACGATTGGGAAGGCTGGAAGTACCTGACCGACAAGATCGGCTCCAAGGTACAGCTCGTCGGCGACGACCTCTTCGTTACCAACTCCGCGCGTCTGCGTGACGGCATCAAGATGGGCGTTGCCAACTCCATCCTCGTCAAGGTCAACCAGATCGGTTCTCTGACCGAGACGCTCGACGCTGTGGAGACGGCACACAAGGCCCGCTACACTGCGGTCATGTCTCACCGTTCGGGTGAAACGGAAGACTCCACGATTGCCGATCTTGCGGTTGCCACCAACTGCGGTCAGATCAAGACCGGCTCGCTGTCGCGCTCCGACCGCCTGGCGAAGTACAACCAGCTGATCCGTATCGAAGAGATGCTGGGTCCGCAGGCTGCTTATGCAGGCCGTTCGATCCTGCGCGGCTGACTAGGCTACGACCAATTGTGGCTTCTTTCGAAGAGCCCGCTCATAGAAAAACCCGCCAATGGTCTCGGCGGGTTTTTTGTTCGGACATTGCGTTATGTGCTCGCGGTGAGCACCACGCTGGCTGTGCGCGTCAAAGCGCCTGTTTGATCTTCTCGGCGTGAGCCTTGAGCATCTCGACATCCGCCATCGCGCCGCTGTGTGGCTTCACGGGTTCGCCCTCCTTGCGGGGTACGATGTGGAAGTGCAGGTGGAACACTGTCTGGCCAGCGGCCGGCTCGTTGAACTGCGCAACATAGATGCCATCCGCATCGAAAGCTTCCTTGGCGGCGACAGCGAGTTTTTGGACGACGGGAATCGTCTTTGCGAGCACTTCAGGGTCGGCATCGAGAAGGTTGCGCGAGCCGGATTTTGGTGTCACCAGAAGGTGACCCGGGGCCTGGGGCATGACGTCCATGAAGGCCAGGGTGTGGTCGTCTTCATAGACCTTGACGCAGGGGATTTCGCCGCGAAGGATTTTGGCGAAGATGTTTTTGTCGTCATAGGCGGTCATGGCTGCTCCCTCAAAACTTTTTAGTCGTCGTCTTCATGCCGTTCGCCTTTGCGAAACGGGCTGTGATCTTCAAGATAATCGTTGACCTGCTCGACTTCGCTGCGCTCCCGCTCAAGATAATCGGCAATGGCGTGGCGAAGGCCCGGATGGGCAATGTAGTGGGCGGAATGGGTGGTTACCGGCGTGTAGCCGCGTGCTAGCTTATGCTCGCCTTGAGCACCGGCTTCCACGCGCTTCAGACCTCTGCAAAGCGCAAAATCGATGGCCTGATGGTAGCAGACCTCGAAATGCAGAAAGGGGTGGTCTTCGATGCAGCCCCAATGGCGGCCGTAAAGTGCGTCTCCGCCGATGAAGTTGATGGCACCCGCCACGTATTTGCCCTCGCGCTTTGCCATCACCAGCAGAATATCATCTGCCATGCGCTCGGCGATGAGGGAATAGAAGGCGCGGGTCAGGTACGGCTTGCCCCATTTGCGGCTGCCGGTATCCATGTAGAAGGTGAAGAACTGATCCCAGATATCCTCGGTCAGATCGCTGCCCGTCAGCCAGTCGATCTCGATGCCGTTTTCCAGTGATGCGCGCCGTTCCTTTTTCAGGGTCTTGCGCTTGCGCGATGACAGAGCATCCAGGAAATCGGCATGATCACGATAGCCTTGATTGATGAAATGAAACTGCTGATCGGTACGATGCAGAAAGCCTTGATCCTCCAGTGCTTCGATTTCATCTTCGTTGGCAAAGGTCACGTGGGCCGAAGAGATGCCGAGCCTCTCTGTCACCTGCTGGAGACCTGAGGCGAGGACCTGCTGGAAGGCTGCAGTGTCAAGTCCCGTCGTCAACAGACGCGGACCGGTTGCAGGCGTGAAGGGGACCGAGCATTGAAGCTTCGGATAATAGCGGCCGCCTGCGCGCTCGAAAGCGTCCGCCCATCCCTGGTCGAAAACATATTCACCGCGGCTATGGTTCTTGAGATACCCTGGGACTGCGCCCATCAATTCGCCGTCACTGCGCTCCAGCAAAAGGTGCTGGCCAAGCCAGCCGGTCTTTGCCGTTGCAGAGCCCGACTCTTCAAGCGACGACAGGAAGGCGTGCGAGATAAAGGGATTGTAAGGCGTGGTCGATGGTAGTCTGGATGCTCCGGAAAGCCTGTTCCAGCTTTCCGAAGCGATGTCCTTGAAGGACTGTGCAACGCGAATGGTGTATTCATCGCTCATGCGGTGGCTGACTGGTCCTTGGTGTTGGGGACAAATCCCTCGAACGTTATCTGGTCAGCATATGTATAGGACTTCTCCAAGGCATTTTCATCCCGCACGGTCCAGGTAATCACTGGAACGCCCAGTTTTCTCTGCGCCTCGATGAAGCTGTTGGGCAGGTGACCCCAGAAGTAGGAGATGAAGTCCAGTCCGATCTGCATCGCTTCATCATGCTTGAAGAAGTCTTCCGGATTGGCTCCCTCTGCCGTGAGGCCCAACGGCCAGGGAGAGCCGGCCGCCTTCAAATCCTTCAGCAGATGATGATCGAAGCTCATCAGTGCAACATGGCCCTGATAGCCCTCCAGGTCTTCCAGAACCGCTTCGGCAAAGCCGTCATCGACGCCTTCGCCTTCACGACCCTTGAGTTCGATGACAAGCGGCACCTTGCCCGCACAAAGTTTCAAGAGTTGCTTCAACGTCGGCACGCGATCCTTGGTCTGACCGATCGAAAGCATGCCGAGTTCGACGGATGTACGTTCGCGCACGTCGCCCTTGATGCCAGTGAGGCGGGTCATCTCATCATCGTGGAAGACCACCGCAACGCTATCGGCGGCCAGTTGAACATCACATTCGATGGCATAGCCCGCTTCGACGGCGCGGGTGAAGGCCGACAGCGTGTTCTCCCAGACCTCCTTGTTCAGATCATGATAGCCACGATGGGCGACGGGTTGGGCCGTCAGCCAGGACAGTTTCAATGTCATGCGTCGATTTCCACGATAGCATCGATTTCAACGGCGGCGTTGAAAGGCAGGGAAGCCATGCCGACGGCGGCGCGCGCGTGCTTGCCTGCGTCACCCAGAACATTTGCAATCAGGTTCGAGGCACCATTGATGACGAGGTGCTGCTCGGTAAATTCCGGGACGGAAGCGACGAAGCCGTTCAACTTCAGCACGCGGCGCACCTTGGAGAGATCGCCGTTCAGCGCGGCCTTTACCTGCGCCAGAATGTTGACAGCGCAAAGCTCAGCAGCCTTCTGCGCGGTTGTTACATCGACATCGCGACCAACATGCCCGGTGACCGCAATCTTGCCGGATTCCATCGGCAGTTGACCGGAAATATAAAGCAGATTGCCGCTGATCGTGAAGGGAACGTAGTTGGCAGCAGGAGCTGCTGCGGCAGGGAGCGTGTATCCGAGTTCCTTGAGGCGAGCTTCGATGGCGTCTGACATTTTTTCCGTTTCCGCTTTGGTTGTAAATCTTTCAAAAATCCGGCATTCAGGTCATGATGTCGAAAAGCCGGACGGTTGCTTGTACAGTATGAGCGATGAGTCCAACAGGAGTTATTGAATGATCGTCAGGAACCTCGCTCTCGTTCTTGCCGCTGGCGTGGGCTTCATGCCCAGCATCGCAAGTGCCGTGCCTGCCAGCGTTCCCAATCTGATCTCCCACCGCGCCGTCTACGATCTCGAACTGAAGGACGCGTCGGATCGCTCCGGCATCGAGGGCATGACCGGGCGCATGGTCTATGAGTTCACCGGGTCGTCCTGCAAGGGTTACAAGACCGACTTCCGCTTCGTCACGCAGATCAACACGGGTGATGCTGTGCGGATGACCGACCAGCAGACGACGACATTCGAAGATGCTGTGTCGAAGAAGTTCACCTTCGAGACGAAATCCTTCACCGACGACAAGCTCGATAAGGAAGTCATTGGTTCGGCCGCAGACGTCGATGGGAAGATGAAGGTGGATCTCACCAAGCCGGATCCGCGCGAAGTCGATCTCGTTCCTGGCGAATTTCCCACCGAGCACATGTATCAGGTCATCGAAAACGCCAAGCTCGGCAAGCGCATCTTCGAGTCTCGCGTCTTCGACGGCTCGGATGACGGCGATGAGAGCCTGATAACGTCAACGCTCGTCGGTAAGCAGCAGACGCCTAAGGATGGCGATGCTGAAGCGAGTGTCGCTGGCGACTTTGCCAAGGCGCCTTTCTGGCCGGTAACGATCGCCTATTACAACGACAAGACCGGAACGGACTCGTTGCCGATCTATCGAATGTCGTTCAAGCTTTATGAGAACGGAATCACCCGTGATCTGACGATGGATTACGGCGACTTCGTTCTGACGGGCAAACTTGCAAAGCTCGATGTTCTCAAGCCTGAGACCTGCGAAGCGCCGCCTGTGCGCTGAAATATGACAATACCGGCGTTTTTTGATGCCGGATGCTTGCAATTTGGGTAAGGCCGCTGTATGCGGCTCACCATTCCACACGCGAAGCTTGGGGTGTTCCGGGAGAAATCCGGTTCATTCCGCCCGGTGGTGCCGGTCAAACGGTGCTGTTCGCTTCGCGGGGGTTCAACCGGAAAAGGAGTAACAAGGCATGGCATTGCCCGATTTTTCTATGCGCCAGCTTCTGGAAGCTGGTGTTCACTTCGGCCACCAGACACATCGCTGGAACCCGAAGATGAAGCCGTACATTTTCGGCGACCGTAACAACATCCACATCATCGACCTGGCTCAGACCGTTCCGATGCTGTCGCGTGCGCTTCAGGTCGTTTCCGACACCGTTGCTCGTGGTGGCCGCGTTCTGTTCGTTGGTACGAAGCGTCAGGCTTCTGAAATCATCGCAGACAGCGCAAAGCGCTCCGCTCAGTACTACGTCAACTCGCGTTGGCTCGGCGGCATGATGACCAACTGGAAGACGATTTCGAACTCGATCCAGCGTCTTCGCAAGGTCGACGAAATCCTGAACTCGGATGCCTCCGGCTACTCCAAGAAGGAGCGTCTGAACCTCGAGCGCGAACGCGAAAAGCTTGAAAAGGCTCTCGGCGGTATCCGCGATATGGGTGGCGTTCCGGACCTGATGTTCATCATCGACACCAACAAGGAAAAGATCGCGATCGAAGAAGCCAAGCGTCTTGGCATTCCGGTCGTCGCTATCATCGACTCCAACTGCGATCCGGACCATATCGACTTCCCGATCCCCGGTAACGACGACGCGTCGCGCGCCATTTCGCTTTACTGCGATCTGATCGCTCGCGCTGCCATCGACGGTATCGCACGTCAGCAGGGCGCTTCCGGCCGTGACCTCGGCGCTGCTGAAGAAGCTCCGGTCGAGCCTGCTCTCGAAGACGAAGCCAACGCCTGATATTGGCCTTTCGGCGGCGCTCACCGCGCCGCCTTCTCCATCAGGATTAGACAAGGCCGTTCTGGACTGCACGTTCGACGGCCTTGTTCGTTTCAAGCCGCAGCAAACCACTGGCCGAGCAATCGGCTAAATCGGGAACGGTGGCTGGTTTGACAAGTTTCGTGGCGGCTGTTTCATCAGCCTGTCACAGTTCCGGGTACATTCGTTCCCACAATCCGATTTCGGCCTGGCAAGACTGCCGTGACCGACCGAACCGACAAGAGGCACACAATGAGCGAAATCACCGCCGCAATGGTAAAGGAACTGCGCGAAAAGTCTGGCGCAGGCATGATGGATTGCAAAAAGGCGCTGGCTGAAACCAACGGCGACATGGAAGCTGCGATCGACTGGCTGCGCGCCAAGGGTATCGCCAAGGCTGACAAGAAGTCTGGCCGTACCGCTGCTGAAGGTCTCATCGGCATCGCTTCTGCTGGCCACAAGGCCGTCGTCGTCGAAATCAACTCTGAAACCGACTTCGTCGCCCGTAACGACGCCTTCCAGGACATCGTCCGTGGCGTTGCTTCGGTTGCGCTGACGACCGATGGTTCTGTCGATGCGATCGCTGCTGCCACTTATCCGGCAACTGGCAAGTCGGTTTCCGACACCATCAAGGACGCGATCGCCACGATCGGTGAAAACATGGCTCTGCGTCGCGCTGCTCTGCTCGAAGTCGAGCATGGCGTTGTTGCTACCTACGTTCACAACGCTGCCGGCGATGGCATCGGCAAGCTCGGCGTTCTGGTTGCTCTGAAGTCTGAAGGCGACAAAGCCGTTCTGACGTCGATTGGCCGTCAGGTTGCCATGCACGTTGCTGCAACCAACCCGCTCGCGATCCGCGCGGAAGAAGTCGACGCTGCTGTTGCTGAGCGCGAACGCAACGTCTTCATCGAGCAGGCACGCGAATCCGGCAAGCCGGAAGCCATCATCGAAAAGATGGTCGATGGCCGTATGCGCAAGTTCTTCGAAGAAGTTGCTCTTCTGTCCCAGGCTTTCGTTATCAACCCCGACCTGACGGTTGAGGCTGCTATCAAGGAAGCCGAAAAGGAAGCCGGCGCAAAGATTGAAGTTGTCGGCATGGCTCGCCTGCTTCTCGGCGAAGGCATCGAGAAGGAAGAAAGCGATTTCGCTGCAGAAGTTGCGGCTGTCGCAAAGGGCTGATCCCTTTACCCAAATATTGGAAAACTCCGGGGCATCGCGTGACAACGCGGTGCCCTTCGTGTATCCGCGTTGCGGTTACAGTCCGCGTTGCCCGGAAATAGTTTGCAGACGTTCTTGCGACTTCGGACTTTTTATGTTTGGCCTGCCATTGCCGCAAAGCCGCTCAAGGATCTTTGCGCGCCCTGCTTAAAGGAGTCATGATGTCTTCCAAGACGCTCTATAAACGTGTTCTGCTCAAGGCGTCCGGCGAAGCCCTCATGGGCGATCAGGGGTTCGGCATTGATGTTGCCGTGGCCGACCGTATTGCCTCCGATATTGCGGAAGCGCGCGCCATGGGCGTCGAGGTTGGCGTCGTTGTCGGCGGCGGGAATATCTTCCGCGGTGTCGCCGTTGCCTCAAAGGGCGGCGACCGCGTGACCGGTGACCACATGGGCATGCTCGCAACCGTCATCAATGCTCTGGCGCTTGCAACGTCTTTGCGCAAACTGCAGATCGATACCGTCGTTCTTTCCGCCATCGCCATGCCGGAAATCTGCGAGAGCTTCTCGCAGCGCGCTGCCATTCACCATCTGTCGCAGGGCAGGGTGGTGATCTTTGCTGGCGGTACCGGTAATCCCTTCTTCACCACCGATTCTGCTGCGGCTCTTCGCGCCGCCGAAATGGGTGCGGAAGCGATCTTCAAGGGAACGCAGGTCGACGGTATCTACTCGGCCGATCCGAAGAAGGATCCTACCGCAACCCGCTTCGACGAATTGACGCATTCCGAAGTGCTTGCCAAGGGCCTTGCTGTCATGGATGTGGCCGCGGTCGCGCTTGCGCGCGAAAACCATATTCCGATCATCGTGTTCTCGATCCACGAGAAGGGCGGTTTCGCCCAAATATTGACGGGCGGCGGTCTGAAGACCATCGTGCACGACGCCTAAAATCCCCAGGCGCTCAACATGCGCCGGTCAAGATAATGGGCCGCCAAGGCCAGAACGAAATGGAGTATCAAGATGAGTGGTGTTGACCTCAATGACATCAAGCGCCGCATGGACGGTGCCATCAATGCGTTCAAGAGCGATATCGCTTCGCTCAGAACCGGGCGCGCCTCTGCCAACATTCTCGATCCTGTTACGGTCGATGCCTATGGTTCGCGCGTGCCGCTGTCTCAGGTCGCCAATATCACCGTTCCTGAGCCGCGCATGCTTGGCGTGAACATCTGGGACAAGACCATGGTGGGTGCTGTGGACCGCGCCATCCGGGAGTCCAATCTTGGCCTCAACCCGATCGTCGATGGCCAGAACCTGCGTATTCCGCTGCCTGAGCTCAATGAAGAGCGCCGCAAGTCGCTCGTCAAGGTTGCTCACGATTACGCTGAAAAGTCCAAGGTTGCCATCCGTCACGTTCGCCGTGACGGCATGGAAGGTCTAAAAAAGGCCGAAAAGGATGGTGACATCGGTCAGGACGAAAGCCGTGGCAAGTCTGAAAAAGTGCAGAAGATGACGGACGACACGATTTCTGAAATTGATCGCTTGCTCGCTGAGAAAGAAAAGGAAATCATGCAGGTATAATTGGCTCAACGCCAAACCTTGCATTGATTGAACCTGTTTGAACTCCGCACTGCCTGAATGGATTGAGATGTCGGAAACCGCACTTTCCCCGCTACCAGAACATGTCGCCATCATCATGGATGGTAACGGTCGTTGGGCCAAGCAGCGCGGCTTGCCGCGCGTCATGGGCCATCGGCGTGGGGTGGAGGCCGTGCGCGAGACCGTTCGGACTGCGGGCGAATGCGGCCTGAAGTATCTGACACTTTTCGCCTTTTCTTCGGAAAACTGGCGCCGGCCGCAATCGGAAGTTTCGGATCTTCTCGGTCTTCTGAAAGCGTTCATTCGTCGTGACCTGGCCGAACTTCACAAGGAAAATGTGCGTGTTCGCGTGATTGGCGACAGGGCAGGGCTGAAGGATGATATCCGCGCTCTGTTGGAAGAGGCAGAGCAGACGACGCGTGACAACACCGCGCTGACATTGATCATTGCCTTCAACTACGGCGCGCGCGATGAAATTTCGCGCGCAGCCGCGTCGCTGGCTCGCGATGTCGCGGCGGGGAGGATCGATGCGTCGGCGATCACGCCGGAAGCGATCTCCGCCCGCCTCGATACGGCCGGTATTCCCGATCCGGATCTCATCATCCGCACCAGCGGCGAAGAGCGACTGTCCAACTTCCTGCTTTGGCAGGCGGCCTACTCCGAATTTCTGTTCATTCCGGACTATTGGCCTGATTTCAATCGCCAGACGCTGATAGCGGCGATCGATCAGTATATGACGCGCGATCGTCGCTTTGGCGGGCTATCCGCCCAAGTTGCCATGGCGGGCGCCTGATGAGCCGCGAATTAAAGCTGCGGATCATTTCAGGCATCGTGATGGCCGTCGTCATTCTGACGGCCACCTGGTATGGCGGGATTATGTTCCGCACCATTGCCGGGCTTCTGTCGCTGCTCATCTATTATGAGTGGAGCACGATCACCAAGCTGTCCGATACGAATCCTACGGGCTATGCCTGGGGCTGGTTCTCGGTGGCGGTGATGAGCGGCAACACGATCTTTGGCGAAAGCTCGCTCGATCTTCCGCTGCTTTCCGGTTTTGCAATTACCGCGGCTTTGTTTCCGATTCTGCGTGGTCCGAATTGGTGGCTTGTTGGCGGTATCGTCTATTCGGCGTTGAGCGGCATTTCGCTCGCAGCCATTCGTGGCGAGGAATCGACCGGCCTTGTTGCCATGCTCTTCGTCTTCGCGATCGTCTGGGCGACCGATATTCTGGCCTATTTCGTTGGCCGGGCAATCGGCGGCCCAAAGCTTGCGCCTTCGATCTCTCCGGGAAAGACCTGGTCTGGTGCTGCCGGCGGTACGTTTTTTGGCTTGGTTGCGGGCGGCGCTGTGGCGCTCTCCTATCATGGCAGTATCTCGCTGACCGTGCTGTTGCTGGCACTGGCGCTTTCCATCTTCAGCCAGATCGGTGACCTGTTCGAATCCTTCATCAAGCGCCGCTTCGGGGTCAAGGATTCCGGTAACCTGATCCCGGGTCATGGCGGGTTCATGGACCGGGTTGACGGTCTTGTTTTCGCCTGCTTTACCGTATTCCTGATTGCAGTGGTTCACGCGGCAGTAACCGGTGATGTGCCAGGATCGGGCGATGGTATCTTGCTCGGCTTCTAATCTGACGAGATAGACGATAAGAGACGCGACACAAGGGAATCAAAAATAATATGGACACTGTGATGGCTGCGGTTAATTTCCTAACCGGTTATATGGTGCCATTTATTCTCGTGATCTCGCTGTTGGTCTTCGTCCACGAGATGGGCCATTATCTTGTCGGACGCTGGTGCGGCATTCGTTCCACCGCATTTTCCGTCGGTTTTGGGCCGGAATTGATCGGCTTTACCGACAAGCGCGGTACACGTTGGAAAATCTCAGCGGTTCCACTTGGTGGCTACGTGAAATTCTTCGGCGATGAGGACGCATCCAGCAAGCCCGACAGCGATGGCCTTTCCGGCCTGACGCTTGAGGAGAGATCGCACACGCTCGCCGGTGCTAAGCTCTGGAAGCGGGCGGCGACCGTCGCTGCAGGTCCGATCGCGAATTTCATCCTTGCTATCCTGATCTTCACGGTACTTTTTACGATCTACGGCCGGACGATTTCCGATCCCGTGGTGTCTGAGGTACGTCCAGATAGCGCGGCCCAAGCCGCAGGTATTCTTCCGGGCGATCGGCTGATCGCAATCGACGGTGAAAAGGTGCAGACGTTCGAAGACGTTCGCCGCTATGTCTCGATCCGTCCAGGCACGCAGATCAATGTCACCGTGGAGAGAGATGGTCGCGATCTGTCGCTGCCCATGGTGCCGACGCGCACGGAAACCACCGACCAGTTCGGCAACAAGATCGAGCTTGGAATCATCGGCATCACCACCGATCAGACGCGGGGCAATTTTCGCCATGTGAGCTACACACCGGTGGAAGCGCTGGTTGAGGGTGTGCGCGAAACCGGCCACGTGATTACCGGCACCTTCAACTATATCGGCAATCTCGTCACGGGGCGGATGAATGCCGATCAGTTGGGCGGACCAGTGCGCGTGGCGCAGGCATCAGGGCAGGTGGCAACACTTGGTGTTGGTGCGCTGATCCAGCTTGCAGCCGTCCTTTCAATTTCCATTGGACTACTCAACCTCATGCCTGTTCCCATTCTGGACGGCGGCCATCTGGTGTTTTATGCGATAGAGGCGGTGCGTGGCAGACCGGTCGGATCTGGCGCGCAGGAAGTCGCTTTCCGCATCGGCCTGGCGATGATTTTCAGTCTGATGGTTTTTGCGACTTGGAACGATATCAGCAGCTTGATCGGCTAAAGGGTCGTTTCGAGCTGTTTTTTTAAGAGGGCGTTTACCTTGTTTTGAAGCCAAAGTGGCGATTGGGCCACGGTGGCTTGCGAAGTAAACAGAAATTAAGGGTCGGGCTTGCTTGTAGAGGAAAAGCAGGTAAAACGACGCAGATGGCCGGAGTCGGGTTCCGCCCGCTGAGGGACAACGGGAAAAGGTAAGATTTGAAATGAAGGCTGGTTCAAGATTTTTGAACGCGGTATCGGCGGTTGCGCTGTCTGCTGGTGTTTCTTCGATTGCAGCTTTGGGGGTACTTGCTTCTGCCGGTGTTGCCAATGCAGCTGTCGTCAGCAGAATCGATGTTCGCGGTGCTGAACGCTCCGGTGCGGATGCTGTTCGTTCCAACATTACGATCGCTCCCGGTCGCAATTTTTCCAATTCCGATATCGATGAGTCGGTAAAGCGTCTTTACGCTACGGGTTATTTCTCCAACGTCAGCATGCGCGTGGCAGGCAATGCCCTCGTCGTGACGGTAAGCGAGAACAACCTCGTCAACACGGTCGTTTTCAACGGCAACCGCAAGATCAAGGACGACAAGCTTCAGGCGATCGTCCAGACGCAGTCTCTCGGCCCGTATGATCAGACGATCGTCACGGCTGACATTGCGCGCATCAAGGAAGCCTATGCCAACATCGGCCGCAGCGACGTGCAGGTCACGACGCAGGTTGTGCCGGTCGGTCAGGGTCGCGTCAACCTTGCTTTCCAGATCAATGAAGGCGAGCGCACCAAGATCGCGCGTATCGACTTCGTCGGCAACAATGCCTACAGCGATGGCCGTCTGGCTGCCGTCATCAACACCAAGAAGTCCAACATGCTGTCGTTCCTGACACGCAAGGACGTCTACAATGAGGACAAGCTGCGCGCTGACGAAGAGTCGCTGCGCCAGTTCTATTACAACCGTGGTTACGCTGATTTCCGCGTTGTGTCTTCGAATGCCGTTCTTGATGAGGCGACCAACGAATACACCGTTACCATCACGGTGGACGAAGGCCAGCGCTACAATTTCGGCAATGTCGCCGTTGAGTCGACGGTGCCTGGCATCGACGGTTCGCAGCTTCAGGGTCTCGTCTACACGAACTCCGGCTCTTACTATAGCGCCAAGGAAGTTCAGCAGAGCATGGAAGCAATTTCCAAGCGCGTTGCAGCGGAAGGCTATCCCTTCGCGCGTGTGACGCCGCGTGGCGACCGTGACCTTTCTGGCAACACGATTGGCGTGACTTACATCGTCGATCAGGGCGAGCGCGCTTACGTTGAACGTATCGAGATCCGTGGCAACACCCGTACGCGTGACTACGTCATTCGTCGCGAGTTCGACATCAGCGAAGGCGACGCGTTCAACCAGACGGTTATCAGCGCTGCAAAGCGTCGCCTCGAAGCGCTCGGTTACTTCTCCAAGGTCAACATCAGCACCTCGCAGGGCAGTGCGGCTGACCGCGTCGTGATCGTTGTGGATGTCGAAGACCAGCCAACAGGCTCTTTCGGTATCGGTGCGGGTTACTCGCAGAACGACGGTGCGCTGCTTGAAGCCTCCATCGAAGAAAAGAACTTCCTCGGTCGCGGTCAGTACATTCGCGTTGCCGCTGGTGCCGGTCAGGATGATGCGCGCAGCTACACGTTGTCCTTCACCGAGCCATACTTCCTCGGCTATCGTCTTGCTGCCGGTTTCGACCTGTTCAAGACGCAGAGCAGCAAGGAAGAATTCTACAATTACGACGAACAGGGTTTCTCGCTGCGCGTGACCGCGCCGATCACGGAAAATCTTGGTACGACGTTCAAGTACACCTATAAGCAGATTAGCTACGACGGTAAGGGCGACTGGAACAACCCGAACAATCTGGCGGCTCCTTATCGTGACCTGATTGCAGGTGGTGACTGGACGCAGTCGATCATTTCGAACACACTGAACTACAACACGCTGGACGACCGCAACATGCCACGCGAAGGCTGGCAGGCTGCGTTGACCAACGAGTTTGCTGGTCTTGGTGGTGATTCCGAATACTACAAGATCTACGGTAAGGTTCGTTACTACCACTCGCTATCTGACGAGTATGACATCATCGGCTCGCTCACGGGTCAGGCCGGTTATGTTGCCCCGACGGGTGACAATCTTCTGGTGTTTGACCAGTTCAAGATTGGTGGTCGTGTGATCCGCGGCTTCAAGAACGACGGTATCGGTCCGCGTATCGGTTCCGACGCGATTGGCGGTACGACGTATTTCGCGGCTTCGGCTGAAGTCACGGCACCAATGCCGCTCGTTCCGGAAGATGTTGGTCTGCGTCTCGCTGGCTTCGTTGATGCAGGTACGCTGTATGGCAACAAGGTTGCAAACTCCGCAGGCGTTCAGGACGATAGCTCGATCCGCGCATCTGCCGGTGTGGGCATCATGTGGGCATCGCCGTTCGGTCCGCTGCGCGTCGACTACGCTGTGCCGATTGCCAAGGAAAGCTACGACGAGGAACAGCGTTTCCGGTTTGGCATGTCCAACACTTTCTGATATCGGCAGTCCAGAACTGCGAGTTTGAATGTTCTGGAGTTTCCGTTTGATGGACTACAACGCTTTTTTTCCGCCCCACGAAGGCCTGCGATTGAAAGATATCGCGGTCCGTCTTGGGGCGGAACTGTCTGATGAGGCCTTTGCCGATCGGCTGGTACGATCGATCGCGCCAGTGTCGCGAGCCAAGCAGGATCAGCTCTGCTATATCCTGTCTCGCAAGAACCGTGATGAGTTGCTCACTTGCGACGCGGCCGCCGTCATTTGTGACGAGCCGCTGAAAAGCATCGTTCCTGCTCATATACCCGCCCTGATCTGCAAGAACCCCCACACGATCTTTGCACAGGCTGGGGAGCTTCTGCATCCCTCCGCTATGCGTCTTTCTCCCGTCATAGCTGAAGAGACGTTGGTATCGGCTTCTGCTCATATCGACCCGAGCGCAAAGCTCGAACCCGGCGTGATCGTTGAGCCTTTTGCCGTTATCGGTGCCAATGTCCAAATTGGTTCGGGGACGCGGATCGGTCCTGGCGCTATCATTGGTGCCGAGGTTCAGATCGGTCGCGATTGCACGATTGCTGGCGGGGCGAGCATTCTTTCGGCTCTTCTCGGTAATGGCGTCATCATCCACAATGGCGTGCGTATCGGCCAGGACGGTTTTGGCTATGCACCAGGACCACGCGGCATGATCAAGATCGTGCAGATCGGTCGGGTCATCATTCAAGACAATGTCGAGATCGGCGCCAATACGACGGTTGATCGCGGCACGATGGATGATACCGTCATCGGTGAAGGCACGAAGATCGATAACCAGGTCCAGATTGGCCATAATGTCCGCATCGGCCGGCATTGCGGCATCGTCAGCAAGGTGGGCATTGCGGGAAGCACCCGTATCGGCGACGGCGTGATGATTGGTGGTGCCGCTGGCATCAACGGTCATATTACCATTGGCGATGGTGCACAGATTGCAGCCATGAGCGGCGTGGTGTCGGACGTGCCGGCAGGCGCGAAGGTTGGCGGCACCCCAGCGCGCCCGATAAAACATTTCCTGCGTGACATGGCCGATATTCTCGCCCGCGCAGAAGAACGCGATAGAAAAACAGGAGACAAGAATGTCTGAAGAGACGAAGACGACGCTTGGCGCGGCTGACATCCTTGAAGTGATGAAGCTGCTGCCGCATCGTTATCCCTTTTTGCTGATCGACAAGATCATCGACATTGACGGCGACAATTCTGCAATTGGCATCAAGAATGTCACGGTCAACGAGCCGCATTTCACCGGCCATTTTCCTGACCGTCCCATCATGCCTGGCGTTCTGATTGTGGAAGCCATGGCGCAAACGGCAGGTGCCATCTGTGCTCGCAACAAGGATGGCGGTGGATATCTCGTCTATTTCATGACGATCGACAATGCGCGCTTCCGCAAGCCCGTCGTGCCGGGTGACCGACTGGAAATCCACGTCGTCAAGCAGCGTCAGCGCGGCAATGTCTGGAAGTTCCATTGCGAAGCCAAGGTGGACGGCGCTCTCGTTGCCGAGGCTGATGTCGGCGCGATGATGATCCCAGAGGATCAGCAATGAGTGCGGTTTCGGCTTCGGCCAAAATCCATCCCATGGCGGTTGTTGAGGATGGCGCGATCATCGGCGAGAATGTCGAGATCGGGGCCTTCGCTCATGTCGGCGCGAAGGTGACTTTGCGCGACGGCGTCAAGCTGTTGAACCATGCGGTGGTGGGAGGTCGCACTGTGGTGGGTGAGGGTACCGTGATCCACCCGATGGCTATTATTGGCGGTCAACCGCAGGCAATCCGCCACGATGGCTCCGAGACCACGCTTGATATCGGCGCGCGCTGCACGATCCGCGAAGGCGTGACGATGAACACCGGCAGTTCGGACGGTGGTGGCAGGACGGTGGTCGGCGACGACAACCTCTTCCTTGCCAACTCGCATGTCGCGCATGATTGCATTCTCGGCAACGAGATCATTCTGTCGAACAATGTGATGTTGGCCGGCCATGTGCACATCGAGGACAAGGCGATCCTTGGTGGTGGCTGCGCGGTGCACCAGTTCACCCGCATCGGTCGCCAGGCCTTCATCGGCGGCCTGTCAGCGGTCAGCTATGACGTGATTCCCTACGGCATGTTGAACGGCAATCCGGGCGTCTTGAGTGGGTTGAACGTCGTCGGCATGACGCGTGCAGGCATCGAGCGCGCTGATATCCACACCGTTCGCCGTGCCTACAAGCAAATCTTCGAGAGCGAAGGCAATGTGCGCGCCAACGCGGCGGCCATCCGCGAAGACTATCTTGATTGCCCACAAGCGCTGGAGATCGTCGATTTTATTGCGGCCGCCAATGACCGGGCGATTTCATCGCCGAACCGCGGCAAGTAACGCGGTGGCTGAGGGCGCCCAGCGTCTGGCGATCATCGCCGGTAGCGGTTCTCTTCCCCTGTATGTGGCGATTGCTGCACGATCTGCAGGAGAGGACCCGCTGATAATCCGCCTGAAGAATGAAGCCGATCTGGACTGGTCGCAGTTCGAAAGTGCCTCGATCAGTGTCGGCGATGTCAAAGGGCTGGGTCAGCTCCTCAGCCAGCATGCCATCGATCGGGTGGTTCTGTCCGGTGGTGTCGCACGCCGCCCAGAGTGGCGGGAAATCCGCCCAAACCTGAAGATGATCGCCAAAATGCCCTCGATCATCCGCACGCTTTTGTCAGGCGGTGATGACACAGTGCTGCAGATGGTGATCGGCTTGATCGAAGCGCAGGGCGCGCGAGTGATCGGCGCTCACGAGATTGCACCTGGACTTCTTGCGACCACCGGTCCGCTCGGCAAGATAAAGCCGACTGATGATGACCGCAAAGATATCGCGAAAGCCGCGCGGGCAGCGCTCGCACTTGGTGTGCTCGATGTCGGGCAGGGTGCCGTCTCCGTCGGTGGACGCATCGTTGCTCTGGAAGGCGTTGAGGGGACTGATGGCATGCTGGAGCGGGTGGCTGTTCTTCGTGCTGCCGGACGCATTTCACAGCGCCGCAAGGGCGTGCTCGTCAAACTCTGCAAGCCGCAGCAGGATATCCGTGCCGATCTACCCACGATCGGTCCTTCGACCGTCGAGAACGCGGCGAAGGCTGGTCTTGCCGGCATAGCCATAGAGGCGGGCAGGGCCTTCATTCTTGATAGAGAAGCGATGTTGAAAGCTGCTGATGAGTCAGGCTTGTTCGTCTGCGGCATCGACACTGCACTTGAGGGAGACATGATGTGACGAACGGCGTACTGAAACTTGCTGTTGTGGCGGGCGAAGTCTCCGGCGATCTGTTGGGCGCAGACCTCGTTCGCGCGCTGAAGAAACAATATTCAGGGCAGGTGGAGCTTTTTGGCGTGGGCGGCGAGCAGCTAACGGCAGAAGGCTTGAACTCGCTGTTCGACTATTCCGAACTGTCGATCATGGGCTTCACTCAGGTTCTGAAAAAACTGCCGCAACTGCTTTCCCGCATCAGGGAAACGGCGAACGCCATCATCGCATACAAGCCGGATGCGCTGCTGATCGTTGACAGCCCTGATTTCACGCATCGCGTGGCAAAGCGCGTTCGGAAGGTGCTGCCAGATCTGCCGGTGGTCAACTATGTTTGTCCGAGTGTGTGGGCTTGGAAAGAGTACAGAGCGACGGCGATGCTGTCCTATGTCGATCACGTGCTGGCCTTGCTGCCTTTCGAACCTGAGGCAATGCAGCGCCTTGGCGGTCCGGCAACGACTTTCGTAGGCCACCGCTTAAGCGTTGATTTGGATGTGCTGGCGGTGCGTGCGAAACGGGCTTTGCGTCCTACCCCTTCTGCTGGTGATATGCGGACAATCCTTCTTCTGCCAGGCTCTCGCTCGACGGAAACGACCCGCTTGATGGAGCCATTCGAGCAGGCTGCAAGCGCGTTCGTGGAGCGGAACGGGCCGACGCGGTTCGTGTTGCCGACTGTACCACGACAGGAGCAGAGGATCAGGGACCTTGCGGCCTCGTGGCCCGAGGCCATTCGCCCCAAGATTGGCACCGATCCCACGTTCAAGTGGCTCTGCTTTGCTGAGGCGGATGCGGCGATTGCGGCCTCCGGCACGGTCATTCTGGAACTCGCGCTGTGCCATGTTCCGGTGGTGTCCGTCTATAAGACCGACTGGATTTTCACGATGCTGAGCAAGCGAGTGAAGACCTGGACAGGCGCGCTACCCAATTTGATCGCCGACTACGCCGTTGTGCCCGAATACTTCAACGAAGTTGTCCGCGCCGGCTCGATGCTGCGCTGGGCGGAGCGGTTGTCGTGCGACACCATCCAACGCCGCGCCATGCTGGAAGGGTTCGAGCGGGTGCAGGAACGGCTGAAGACAGACGTGCCGCCTGGCGAACGCGGGGCAGCGATACTGCTTGAGACGATCAAAGAAAAGAGCGGCGGGATTTGACATCTGTGTTGGCAGGCGATGACATTATCGGACTGCCTACTGCCGAGCGATCGCGCCGATCGCGTTGACGAGAATGCGGGACGCAGTAATGGCCGATAGTCCATCAATGTCGGCGGGCGGATAAAGTTCGACGAGGTTGAAACCAACGATCTTTGCTTTGTCGGCGACACCAGAAATCAGATCAATCACCTGCGTGTAGGTGAGACCGCCTGGCGTTCTTGCGGCAACACCCGGCATGATACTCGGATCGAGGCTGTCGCAATCAAGTGTGATGACGACTCGAGCGTCATCTGGAATGGCACGAAGGGCGGCAGCCACGCCGACGCGGTGAATTTCTCTCGCCGTAACAAAGTGACTTCCGTAGCGCAGGGCATCATCGACGTCGGCTTTTCTTGCGCTTCCGACGCTTCTCAGTCCGACTTGCACCATCCCAGCCACATGCTCCATCTCACTTGCTCGGCGCATGGAGCTTGAGTAGCCGTACCGTTCTCCCTGAACCTCGTGTCTCCAATCGATATGCGCATCGATCTGCAAAATCCAGACCGGTCCGGTGGCCTCGAACGCGGCGACGAAGGGATATGTCACTGAGCAATCACCGCCGATCAAGATGGGAACAGCGCCAGAGGTGAGGATCGTTTGCGTTTCGTCTTTGATAAGCTGTCTATTGCCCTGATTGTCACCCATCACAGTTTTGATGTTGCCGGCGTCTATGGCACTGACAGCGCAGCCGTCGAAGAGCGATCCATTGAGATCGAAATCCCAATGTTCGATCAAAGGCGCATCTTCTTTGCTCGCGGCTCGGATATGGTCGGCTGCCGTTTCGTATTGGCAGGTCTCTTGATCGGGATAGGCGCTGCCATGTGCGGCGCCAAAGATGACCATGCGTGCAGGTTCGTCGTGTTCGAGTTTCGTCGGGAGGCCAAGAAACGAATTCGCTGCATTCATTCTGCGATCAATTCTGTTGGAGATGTCATCAGCGCTGCGATGATGGCTTAAGGCCCATTGCGTGTCAAAGCGTGCCTCGTGGGATCGAATGGTCGCAACATGTGCCCAACAAAAGATGGTGCGTTCTATCGTTACTTCCAGAACGAAAAACCCCGAGATTGGCTTTCCAATCTCGGGGTTCTGATTCTACTGCGTGTGCTTCAAGGCTTAGAAGAAGCCTTTGCGCTGCCACCAGCCGCCCTTGCGTGGTTTTGGCTCTTCGCCATCGGCGCTGTCGCTCTTGCCGGAAGACGTGACAACCGGCTCGGACGAGGAGACGTTATCGCCGCGGTTGGCGCGGGCTGGCTTTGCAGCGTCGTCCGCTTCTTCTTGAGCCGTTTCGGCAGCAGGTTCAGCAGCCTGCGGAGCAGGTGATGCTGCTGCAGGGGCTTCGGCGGCGGGTGCTTCCTGCGGAGCAGGGGCAGCGTCTGCAACCGGCGTCTGAGCGGTCGGTGTTTCTGCCTCAACCTGGACCTCGGCAACCGCTTCCGTCTTTTCCTTGGCCTTGCGGGTACGGCGCGGCTTCTTCGGCTTTTCGGCCTCTTCAACCTCAGGCGCTTCGGCTTCGGCAGCCTCGACAGCGGCAGTCGGCTCTACGCCTTCGACGGCAGCGGCAGCTTCGCCATCTTCAACGCCGTCATCAGAACCATCCTGATCGCTGTCGCCATTTTCGGCATCCAGCAGTTCACCGTTTTCGTCGCGGTTGCGACGGCCGCCACGCTTGCCACGACGACGACGCTTGCGCTTACCTTCGTCTTGGCCCGCATTTTCGCCTTCGCCGCGCGCTTCCGTAGCCTCTGCCTGATCTTCGGAGGCATCGTCGCCATCCTCGTCATCGCCTTCGCCGGATGCATCGTCATTGGCATCAGCCTGAACGTCGCCGTTTTGGCCTGCACCCTTGCCGCGACGGCGGCGACGACGCTTACGCTTGCGCTTGCCGTCCTCGCCGTTCTCAGCCTGAGGCTGACGTGGCTCGTTGCTCTGAGCCTTGACTACGACTTCTTCCTCGTCTTCTTCCTCCTCGACTTCAATGACGATATCGTCCTCGTCTTCTTCGAAGGTTGGAAGAGCCTGCAGAAGGCTTTCGATTTTCACTGGGTTTTCGACCGCTTCACCGCGGTCGATGGCGAAGTGCTGGGCACCGACGCTGGCATCTGCCGCGATGATGATTGCGACACCGAAGCGCTCTTCATAATCGACGATCGTGCCACGCTTGTGGTTGAGCAGGTAGAGCGCCGTTTCAGGTGTGGTGCGAACCGTGATGTTGTGCGTCGTGTTGCGCAGCAGGTATTCCTCAACGCCACGCAGAACGTGAAGCGCGATGGAGGATTCCGAGCGCACATGACCCGTGCCGCCGCAATGCGAGCAAATCTGCGTGGTCGATTCGAGAACCGAGGCACGAATACGCTGACGCGACATTTCGAGAAGACCAAAATGTGAGATGCGGCCGACCTGAATACGGGCGCGATCGTTCTTGAGGCAATCCTTCAGCTTCTTTTCGACAGAGCGATTATTACGCTTCTCTTCCATGTCGATAAAGTCGATGACGACCAGACCGGCAAGGTCACGCAGGCGAAGCTGGCGGGCAACTTCTTCGGCTGCCTCGAGATTGGTGGCGAGCGCCGTCTCTTCAATCGAATGTTCGCGGGTCGAGCGACCGGAGTTGACGTCGATCGACACCAGAGCTTCGGTCTGGTTGATGATCAGATAGCCACCGGATTTCAGCGTAACCTGCGGCTGAAGCATGCGGTCGAGCTGCGCTTCGATACCCGAGCGCGAGAAGATCGGATGAATGTCGCGGTAGGGTTGAACCACCTTGGCGTGGCTCGGCATCAGCATCTTCATGAAGTCTTTCGCTTCACGATAGCCGTCCTCACCGGAAACGATGATCTCGCTGATGTCCTTGTTGTAAAGGTCGCGGATCGAGCGCTTGATCAGCGAGCCTTCTTCATAGACGAGGCAAGGGGCCGTGGAGTTCAGCGTCAGCGTGCGAACGTTTTCCCACAGGCGCATCAGATACTCGAAGTCGCGCTTGATTTCGACGCGGGTGCGGTTGGCACCGGCAGTGCGCAGAATAACGCCCATGCCGTTCGGCACTTCGAGATCGCGGGCGATTTCTTTCAGGCGCTTGCGGTCGGCAGGCTGAGTGATCTTGCGCGAAATACCGCCGCCACGTGCCGTGTTCGGCATCAGAACGGAGTAACGTCCGGCGAGCGACAGGTAAGTTGTCAGCGCTGCACCCTTGTTGCCGCGTTCTTCCTTGGCAACCTGCACCAGCAGGATCTGACGACGCTTGATGACTTCCTGAATGCGGTACTGCTTGCGCGGCTTGCGCATGGCGCGGTCTGGAACTTCCTCCATCGCGTCTTCGGCGCCGACCGACTCGATCACTTCCTTTTCGTGGTGATCGTCGTCGTCATCATCATCGTCGTCACCGACGCGTTCGACTTCCTCGGAAATCGTGTCGGTATCGACCATGGCCGCCATTTCGCCGCCCTTGGAGCCGTCTTCATCGGAGGCTTCATCAGCAGACGCTTCGGCCGAAGCGTCGTCAGCGTCGGTCTTCTTCTTCGCGCGGGGGCGGCGGGTGCGCTTCTTTGGCTTTTCTTCTTCGGCAGGCTGCTCTTCGGAAACCACTTCTTCCGCAACGGCAACGGTTTCCTCGGAGGCTACTACCGCCTCATCGGATGCTGCTGGCTCTTCAGTCTTTTCCTCAGACGCCAACACGATGCCAATATCCGGCTGATCTGCCTTGGAAAGATCAACGGTGGGTTCGTTGGGAGCGTCAGCCGGTTCAAAGTCATCGCCACGGCGATGCTCTTCGGCTTCCGCCTTTAGAAGCGCCTGCCTGTCGGCCAGTGGGATCTGGTAATAGTCTGGGTGAATTTCGGCGAAAGCCAGAAATCCATGGCGGTTGCCGCCGTAATCCACGAAGGCTGCCTGAAGCGACGGTTCGACGCGTGTCACCTTCGCCAGATAGATATTGCCGCGTATCTGTTTCTTATGTTCGGACTCGAAATCGAATTCTTCAATGCGATTTCCACGAACAACGACTACGCGCGTCTCCTCTTCGTGGGAGGCGTCGATAAGCATTTTGTCTGCCATGTAAGCTGTGCTCCTCGGCGCAGCCTTGTCATATACGAGAACAGGCCTGCCGCAGGGACAGGCCTTTCATCTTTTTCCAAGGGTGTGCCGGAAATGAAGTGTTCCGCCCGACGCATGTAAACTGGCAGCATCCGGACAACGTGCAAGGCTACGTGCCTGCTCCCTGTATCCGGTTCGTATGAAAGCTGCTGCAACGACATCATTGGCCAAGCGAGAACGACTATAATAAATAGACTCCTGAGAGTCCGATGAAAATGCTCTCCTCAGAGCGAGCGGTGGCATGCCACCGGGTATGTTTCCGGCCACAGCCGGATTGATCCAGTTTCAGGATAAAAATGCAGCGACGGCAGATGATTGCCCGAAATTCAGCGCCAGAGTCATTCTCGATTGGCAGCCGGCGGGAATCTATCCCGTCAACATTTTTAACCCTCAATCGTGTTGTATGTTTTCTCCGTCATAATAGCAATAGGCAGGCTAAATATGCCATATCATTGATGGAATTTCGCGGTTAAGAAATGCTTCATCAAGGCTTGCGAATGTTGCGACCGGACGCGAATAAGGCCATCTTCATCAGGGGAAGACGGCGATTTCGGCTGGGAAGCCGGTGATCTTCGCGCTCAACGACATAAAACTTAAAAGATATTGGCGACTATGAAAATTCGGGCGCGGGCGGCAAGGACATCAAAAAGGCGAGCTTCATTGTCGCGAATCACCCGTTATGCGCGTGTGGCAATCGCCGTGTTGCTTCTTGCTTTTGCCGTAGGCGAGAAGGCGCATGCAGCGCCCAAATTCGTCGCGCATGCAGCTCGCATCATAGGCGACGAAGCGCGTACCCGTGTCGTGCTGGATTTCAACGCAGAGCCGGAATTCGAAGTGCATTATCTCGATTCGCCGGCGCGGATTGTGGTGGATTTGCCAGCCGTTAGTTTTGCTTTTCCTGCAAACGATCTGAAGGCGACCGGGCTTTTTAGCGAAATCCGCTTCGGCAGTATGGGCGAGGGGAGCGCGCGTCTGGTGCTGACCGCCAAGAAACCGGTTCAGGTCGCTGTTGCAAAAGTGCAGCCGGAGGACGGCGGCAAGGTCTTCCGCTTCGTCCTCGATACCGAAATCGCTTCCAAACAAAAATTCGTTGATTTGTTGAAGAACCAGGATTGGCAGGCGCTTGCGCCGGCAACCACCGCATCCGTTACACCCGATATCATCGAGACCTCTCCGCGCCAGTCTGACTTCGTCATAGCCGTGGATGCCGGACATGGTGGCATCGACGCGGGCGCGAAGGGTGGTGTCAGCGGCACCGACGAGAAGGTCATCACGCTTTCCTTCGCCAAGCAGCTTACGGATCGTCTCAATCGCTTGCCCGGTATCAAAGCGTTTTTGACGCGAGATGACGACACGTTCCTGGCGCTTTCCGAACGCGTAACTATCGCACGCCAGCACAGCGCAAACCTTTTTATCTCGGTGCATGCTGATACGCTGAGCCAGAAGGGCATACGAGGCGCGACTGTTTACACCATTTCAGACCGCGCATCCGACCGCATGGCGCAGAACTTGGCGGAACGTGAAAACCTTTCTGACCAGATTGCCGGTGTGACCGTCTCCAACGCGCAGCCGGAAGTCGCTGATATTTTGCTTGATCTGACGCGGCGTGAAACGCAGGCGTTCTCCGTAACGCTTGCGGAAAACATCGTCTCCTCGTTTGAGGGGCAAGTGGGGCTGATCAACAATCCGCACCGTTATGCTGGTTTCCAGGTCCTGCGCGCGCATGACGTGCCATCGGTATTGCTTGAACTCGGTTTCCTCTCCAATCCCGAAGATGAAAAGCTTCTTCTGGATGAAAGCTGGCGCGACAAGGTGGCGGAACGTCTGGCCGATGCGGTGACGAAGTATCGTGCTCAAGCTCTTGCCAACGGTGGCTGAACGACAGCGGCTGTGATGCATTTGCGACGGTCGCCAAAAAGCCGCGCAAACTGACTGGTCCGCAGCCGCATTTGATAGGCAAAGCCCTATTTTACTCACATTCAACGCGTTACTCGACATCAGGATTCGGCAGCAGAGCGGGACTCGCTTGCAATTGCGCGAACATTATCTCTCGATAACATGAGCGGGAATGCTTAATCCCCGACTTGTCATCGGTTAAGCGGTGTGCAAAACGGCACGCTACATGTAAAATTGCGCGCCTACGGGCAGGCGCAAAGTGCGATTCGAAGTATCGGTAGCCTCATATGATCAGACTGATTGGATATTTCTTCGGCTTGGCGAGCACGCTTTTTCTCGTGGTCGCTGCTGGCGTTGCCCTTTATTTGGTAACGATCACGAAGGATCTGCCTGATTATGCGGTTTTGAACAGCTACGAGCCGCCGGTCACGACGCGCGTTCACGCCGGCAACGGCGCCCTGATGACCGAGTACGCCGAACAACGCCGCTTGTTCCTGCCGATTCAGGCTATCCCCGATCGTGTGAAGGCCGCATTTCTTTCAGCCGAAGACAAGAATTTCTATCAGCATCCCGGTATCGACGTGACCGGCTTTGCGCGTGCGGCTCTCGCCTATGTAACTGGCGGACCGACCCAAGGTGGTTCGACCATTACGCAGCAGGTGGCGAAGAACTTCCTGCTCACCAATGAGCAGACGATGGAGCGCAAGGCGAAGGAAGCCATTCTTTCCTTCCGCATCGAGCAGGCCTACAGCAAGGACAAGATCCTTGAACTTTATCTCAACGAAATCTTCTTCGGCCTGAACTCCTACGGTATCGCCAGTGCCTCGCTCACCTATTTCAACAAGTCCGTGACCGAGTTGACGATTGCGGAGACGGCCTATCTTGCCGCTCTGCCGAAGGGTCCGGCCAACTACCATCCGTTCCGCCGTGAAAAGGCGGCAGTCGAGCGCCGCAACTGGGTGATCGACCGCATGGCCGAGAATGGCTACATCACCAAGGCAGACGCAGAAGAAGCTAAGCAGCAACCGTTGGGCGTCAATGTTCGTCGTGGTGGCCCGCAGCTTGCCGGTTCGGATTACTTTGCCGAGGAAGTGCGCCGCCAGATCGTCGACCAGTTCGGTGCCGACAAGCTGCTCAAGGGCGGTCTTTCTGTGCGCACCTCGTTCGATCCTGAAATCCAGATGGAAGCGCGCAAAGCGCTGCAGGACGGCCTTATCGACTATGATGAACGTCGCGGCTTTCACGGCCCAATCGATCAAGTCGATGTTAATGGCGACTGGGCAGCGGCACTTTCCAAGCTGAAGCCCCTGCGCGACGTGCCTGAATGGCGGCTTGCCGTTGTGCTTTCTGCAACCGCGGACGGCGTCGATATCGGTCTCCGCCCTGATGCGGACAACGAGGCTTCCGATAAGAATGCGCGCGGGCGCATCAAGCCGGAAGACATGAAGTGGGCTTATCGCGACTCCAAGGGTCAGCGCAGCACGGCGAAGTCCCCCGCTGGCGTATTGAAGGCTGGCGATGTCGTTTATGCCGAGCAAATCGCCGGCCAGGGCGATTCCTATCGTCTTCGCCAGCCGCCGAAAGTGCAGGGCGGTATGGTGGTGATGGATCCGCATACCGGCCGCGTTCTCGCGATCGTCGGCGGTTTCTCCTATGCGCAGTCGGAATTCAACCGCGCGACCCAGGCGATGCGTCAGCCCGGCTCGTCCTTCAAGCCGTTCATCTACGCGGCAGCGCTCGATAATGGTTATACCCCAGCTTCGGTTGTCATGGATGCACCCCTTGAGGTCGTGTCGGGTGGTGAGGTCTGGCGGCCGCAGAACTATGGTGGCGAGGTCGCAGGTCCATCCACGCTTCGTCTCGGGATCGAGAAATCCCGTAACCTGATGACGGTGCGTCTGGCGCAGGATATGGGCATGAACCTGGTGGCGGAATATGCCGACAGCTTCGGCATTTACGACAAGATGCCGCCGTTGCTCGCCATGTCGCTGGGCTCTGGCGAAACTACCGTCATGCGCATGGTGTCGGCCTATTCCGTGATCGCCAATGGCGGCAAGCAGATTAAGCCGACAGTCATCGACCGCATTCAGGATCGCTACGGCAAGACGATCTTCCGTCATGAGGATCGCGCCTGCGAAGGCTGTAATGCGACGGTCTGGCAGGACCAGAACGAGCCAACCATCGTCGACAAGCGTGAGCAGGTTCTCGATCCGATGACCGCCTATCAGGTGACGTCCATGATGGAAGGCGTTGTTCAGCGCGGTACTGCGGCAGGCAAAATCAAGGTCGATCTGCCGGTGGCCGGCAAGACCGGTACCACCAATGACGAGAAGGATGCCTGGTTCGTCGGTTATACGCCAGATCTGGTCGCAGGTCTCTACATCGGCTTCGACAGCCCGGCGCCTCTTGGCCGTGGCGGCACCGGCGGGTCGCTTGCAGCGCCGATCTTCGGTGAGTTCATTTCTCAGGCCGCCAAGCACTTGCCGCACAGCAAGTTCATCGTGCCGAATGGCATGAACTTCATCGCGGTCAATCGCAAGACGGGCATGGCCGCCATGCAGGGTGAACCCGATACAATCATGGAAGCGTTCAAGCCAGGCACTGGTCCTGCATCCACCTTCGACGTGATCGGCATGGACGGAAACATGTCGCAGGAGGATATCCTGCGGGAATCGCCACAAGCACATCAAGCCATTACCGGCGGCGGTGGCGGCCTCTACTAAATCAATTCAACACACGGCGAGGGGCGCGGGTCTTTACATCCGCGCCCCTCGCATTTATTCACCCAGCAAGTTTTTCAAGAAGGCGAAGAATCTGCGAAATGCGCAATGAAATCGTAAACGTAGTCGACGAAATCAAGCAGGCCATAAGCCTGCTGAGGAGGCATCTTTGACTGGGATCAGGCGATAAGACGACTGGACTGGTTGAACAATAAGGCAGAGGACCCGACCCTCTGGAACGATGCCGGTGAAGCGCAGAAGCTGATGCGCGAGCGCCAGCAGCTGGATGAATCCATCACGGGTGTCAAATCGCTCGAGCAGCAGGTCAACGACAACATCGAGTTGATCGAGATGGGTGAGGCCGAGGGCGACGAAGAGATCGTTCGCGAGGCCGAGGAGGCGCTAAAGGCGCTGCGCAGCGAAGCAAACCGCCGTCAGGTGGAAGCTATGCTTTCCGGCGAGGCCGATTCCAACGACACCTATGTCGAAGTGCATTCCGGCGCCGGCGGCACGGAAAGCCAGGACTGGGCCAGCATGCTGCTGCGCATGTATACCCGCTGGGCCGAGCGTCAAGGCTTCAAGGTGGAAGTCCTTGAAGTGCATGACGGTGAAGAAGCCGGCATCAAATCGGCGACTATTCTGGTCAAGGGCCACAACGCGTTTGGCTGGATGAAGACCGAATCCGGCGTTCATCGCCTCGTGCGTATTTCGCCCTATGACAGCAATGCTCGTCGTCACACATCGTTCTCATCGATCTGGGTTTATCCTGTGGTGGATGACTCGATCCAGATCGATATCAACGAAAGTGATTGCCGCATCGATACTTATCGCTCGTCCGGTGCCGGCGGTCAGCACGTCAACACCACGGACTCTGCAGTGCGTATCACCCATATTCCGACCGGTATTGCGGTGGCCTGCCAGCAGGAGCGCTCACAGCACAAAAACCGCGCGAAAGCCTGGGAAATGCTGCGTTCGCGCCTCTACGAGGTGGAGTTGCAGAAGCGGGAAGAGGCCGCCAATGCGCAGGCAGCGTCCAAGACGGATATTGGCTGGGGGCATCAGATTCGCTCTTACGTTCTGCAGCCTTATCAGCTGGTCAAGGATCTGCGCACCGGGGTGGAAAGCACGTCACCCAGCAGCGTCCTCGATGGCGATCTGAACGACTTTATGGAGGCAGCCCTTGCTCACCGCATTAGCGGTGGGGCTGGCGTGGAAGTCTCCGACATCGATTGATAAGGGCGTGTCGATTTCCATATTAGAACCTCCCGTGGCATTCGCTGCGGGAGGTTTTTCTTTTTTGCAGTGCGAAGCTTGAAGGGAATGCAGTGAAGCAAGCGCTCTACATTGTCGACGTGCAACCGAGCTTCAATCCGCCGGCGTACCTCGTTGAGGAGATTGCAAAGCTCGCAACGAAAATGCCGAGCATCGCGAGCGTCGAGCGGCATGATGAGAGCATTACACCTTTTGAGCGGCAACTGGGGTGGACGCCCGGCAAAAACGACGAGTCGCTTGTGGCGGCAGACCGGATTTTCATCAAATACGGTTACGCGCCGCCAAAGGAAGCGATTGATTACCTTTTATCGCTGGACGTCGATCGTGTTCTTGTCTGTGGCATTCAGGCCGACACCTGCGTGCTCGCAGCCGGCTTTTCTTTGTTCGATGCCGGACTGTCTCCAACGCTGCTTCCATGGTTGACGGTTGGCTCCAGTCTTGACCGAACGGGAGCGCTGGGAACGCGCCTGTGGAAGCATCACTTCGGTGCGGTGCTGAGTGGACCGGACGAGATTGGGTTGTGTTAAGCAACGTCGGCGAAGTCCGTTCTGATGGTCTTGCCAAGCCGTGCTCAAGATCCGTCGAGGCAAGACATCCTTTGTTAGTTGGACGCCTTCTCGATTTTCATGTCGCCCAACTCGTCGATCAGAACCGTCCACGCGTCCGGCTCCTTCTGAGCCGGATCTGTCTTCAGATGCACCGTCACAAACAGGCCGGGCAGGCTGGAAGCGCCGGCTGAACTTTCAGGGCGGATGTCGGTCACATAGACCTTCATCTGCGTGAACTCTTCCAGTTCCAGTGTTTCGACAAGGGCAGGGCCATTCGCGGTGTAGGCGATCTGCTGGAGATAGATCTTGGCGGTGCCGTCCGGCTGGCGCAGAGCGATCACCTTGTAATAACCCCGCGTGGGCTCTCCCGGTGGCACCGCATTCTTGTTCGACGTTTGAGGAGCCTTTGCCGCGTCCTCAGCAGCCTCGCGTTCCCACATACCGCTGCTGGTAACGAAGATGGTAGAGACGGGCAGGGCATCGATACCAGGAACATCGGCGAAGGCCTGAGTGAAGCTGCCTAGCATAAGGGCGGCGGCGAAGAGTGCTTTCACGGGACTGTCCTTCATCAATTGGTGAACTGTTCGGCAAGGATCCGGTCCGACCAGGAGCGATCAGGGTCCGAGAGAATCCTGGCCGTTCGGTCCTGAGAAAGCGCTATCTTGACGCTACGCACGGATTTCACCTCGCGATGGTCGGCGACGGCGTTCACCGGGCGCTTTTCGCTTTCCTGAACGTGGATATCGACGGTCACCTTATTAGGAAGCAGCGCACCACGCCAGCGTCTCGGGCGGAAAGGGCTAACGGGAGTGAGTGCGAGTAGCGGGGATTCGAGTGGCAGGATCGGGCCGTGGGCGGAAAAATTGTAGGCGGTTGAGCCAGCAGGTGTCGCCACCATCACGCCGTCGCAGATCAGTTCTTCCAGCCGTGTCTTCCCGTCTATATCGACGCGGAGTTTTGCCGCCTGGTGAGACTGACGGAAGAGGCTTACCTCGTTCATGGCGAGAGCCGAAACCTCGTTGCCGTCCTCATCGATCGTCGTCATTCTGAGTGGATGGAAATCGTTGCCGGTCGCAATCGCGATGCGCTCGTGCAGGCGGCCCACCCTGTAATCGTTCATCAGGAAACCGACGGAGCCGCGGTTCATGCCGTAGACCCGCTTTCCAAGATTCATCGTCTCGTTGAGAACCTGAAGCATGAAGCCATCGCCGCCAAGCGCTACAATCACATCTGCCTCGTCGAATGAGGCATTGCCATATTCGCGGATCAATTCTTCTCTTGCAGCCTGCGCATGGTTTGCCGGCGACGCGACAAAGGAAATCTTGTGTACTGAACGCGACATGCGGACATCCTGATTGATGATCTCTGGTACATGAAGAGACACCTGATGGACAAGCTCTTTCCGGCTGTCAGCGAATAGCCGTAGTGAGACTCAGCGCGAGTTCCCCGACTAAGGAGACCGTGGCGCGCTCCTCGATTCGCATTGTCGCCGTAATTATTAACAACCGGGCGGCGAAGGTCGGAACAAAAGCAAACTCTTTCCGTTCTTCCAGCACAATGGAGATTGTAACATGACGTCACAAGGTACTTCTGGTCGCCGAAGAATTCTTGAGGCCGCAAACAAGGCCTCCATTACCACATACAAACCAATTATCGTTCCTCTTACAGGTACCTATGTGGCGATGATCTTCCGCCGGGGGCTTAAGAGTGCGTCTAAACTGGCAAAGAGTTAGTCGAAACCTGGCGTGACTTGACGCTACTAATGGCTGGTAGCCGCAACGCCATAGATCGCGAAGGAGAATGACATGAAGACAGTTCTCATCATCGCCGCTGCCATGGTCGTTTCCGCAGGCGCGGCGTTCTCAGAATGTATAAAGAGCATCGACACATCATCCGCAGCACCTGGTGTCGATCGGGAGTTCAAGACAGCGAGCATCGTGCCGCCAACGGAGCCCGCCCAGAAGCCAGTCCTCGTTTTGAGAAAAATGGACAGACTGCCTGGCAATATGGAAACTGCCGTTGTTGCATCGCCTGAAAGCGCTCTGGCGCGGATGCAGTAAAGGCCTTGCCTAACCATTTGATCAATCCCGCGTCTGAAAGTCTCAGCGCGGGATTTTTGTGCGTTGGTGATCTTAAAGCGCGTCGCGCAAAAATGTGCAGCGGTTTTCCAAGGACGACATGCGACGATTAGGACCTAAGGCGTGCAAGCGAATCTGAAAGATCGCGACGCGCTTAAGACTAAGCTGATCGACGCGCACCTTTGATGCGCCTACAACACAGAATGCGGCGATCTGCTCAAGCATCATGCTGGAGCAGCACCAGTCATCCGCACCGCCTCTCAGGAGTCGAGCCTGAGCGAGAGTTGCCGGCCACCGTTTTTCTTGAGAATGTATAGTGGCTTGGCCATCATCTCTGTCTTGCGACGCAGGTCGCGTCGGCGCTCTTCAGCCCGTTCTCTCAAATTTCTAGATTGAGCAACAAGAGCGAGTGCCTGCTCAATGGATCTCTCTGACGTCGTCATCGCGAAACTCCCGTTTGTTCTCTTTATGTTCTCATTTTGAAACAGGATTGTCAAGAAATTTGGTTCGGGATCTGACGTTGTCAATTGAAGTGACGATTAATCCTAGATGTAGCCTACTGTTCTCGAAGCGCGTCTTGATCATAAGGGCATGATTTCGGACAGGATCGTGTGAGGCCAGAAAAGAAAAAGGCCCGGCATGACCGGACCTTTCGTCTTTCGCACTGCATTCTCCGTCTTAGGAAAGGGCGCGGTCTTCCATGAAGCTGTCTTCCGACAAGCGACCGCTTGCTAGTGCAACAATAGCAAGAACTGCGTGTTGACGATCCCAGCCAGCATTTTCGGCCACCTCCAGCAGTCCGTTGATGGACGGCTCGAGAGCGAACTGGCATTCCGCCTGGTAATCCATAGTGTCGATTTTAAGCGACGGTGGATTGATCAAAGCGCGCATTCAGCACTCCATTCTGGCACATATCCCGCTCCCCAATGCGCGGACACGCGTGAAATTCACAAGCTTTTGGAGCTCAACGTCACGACGACGTCAAGCGGTATCAAGCCACGAATCCCCCAGCACCGCTGCAGACTCATTTATATTAGAGTTCCTGTCAACCGCGACGCTCGGTTATGCATCGCTTCTGCTCTGGCGAAATGGACGCTTACGCCAGATAAGAAGAGCCATTACGTAGAAAGCAAAAGCAACGAACCAGACGAGGGGGAAGGCGAGAAAAACAGCGGCATATCCACATCCGCCATCGAAGCAGGTACCAAAGGTGGCAGTTTGAACGACGCTCCTTGCGACAAAGAAGGAGACGAAGCCGGTTCCCACAACACCCGCCAGCAACAACACGATATTGGTAAACAGTCTCATGTTGGGCGAGTATGAATAAAAATAAGACGTCTTTGCGGACATCAAACAAGTAGCTGGTTGGAGGTCGAAATTTTATCGCTGGCCGCATTTTGTTCAGCGAGCGCTGCAAGGAAGCGGGTCTTATGTAGAGCGTCCTAGGCGAGACGAATGGAGCATTAGAAGGTCATGCTTCAGTGGTCTTCAAATTGCTAGAGTGGTGCCGCTCCTGGACCTGCGAGGGCGAATGGCGAGAGAGCAGGGAAACCCATCCTGCGGCGATTTACCTTGAATCATATTATTCAAATATTCTTTGTGAGCTTGGGCTATAGGTGGCCTGTGTAGTAGCTTTCCGAAAGAGCTTCTGGAGCATCCGCTTTTCGACGCACAGGTCAGCGGGTTCGCAAGGGGATGTTGTGAAAAGATATATTCGTTTTCTGGTCTACGTTTTCAGAAACTTTATTTTAGCGAGCAGACGATTTGTTCGCCTTTCACCTTCCGAGAGTGGAAGGGTTCATTTTTATGATAAGCAGACCAAACGGTTTCTTCATGTGTCGGTTCGAGATCACATCGACTCAATTACCGCGGATCAGGTGTTTACCGACAGTGATTATGAGCTGCGCTTTTTGAGCCGATATGACGAACTGGTCGCGTTCTATGATCGGACCCTTTCCCAAAACAAGACTCCATTGATAATCGACTGCGGCGCCAATATCGGCTGCTCAGCTGTGTTTTTCGCGCGAGAGTTTCCAGCAGCAAAGCTTGTGGCGATTGAACCAGAACGCAAGAATTTCGAGATGATACAAAGAAACTGCGGTTCACTTGAGAATGTCATTTCGGTGAACAAGGCTGTCGGATCCGTGGATGGTCTTGTTACAATTGCTGATCCGAATTGCGACAATAACGCTTTCAGAATGGCTCGAAATGCGGATGGTACAGGTGACATCCCGGTGACATCGATAGACACCTTGCTTTCCGAATATGATGATTGCGTACCGTTCATTATCAAAATCGATATTGAGGGATTCGAAAACGACCTGTTTTCGGCAAATACCGGCTGGATCGAAAAATTCCCACTGATGATCATGGAGACGCATGACTGGCTTTTGCCGCGCCAGGCAAACTCCAGCAACTTTTTAAAGGTTATCAGCGCAACGAATCGGGATTTTCTTCACAAGAGCGCGAATGTTTTCTCAATCTCCAATACTATCGAGATGTAGAGGTTGAAACGCCTCATACCTGACCACAGAATTTCCCTTCAACCACGCTCAGATTCCTCTGCAGGTTAAAGTCTGGGGAAGCTAGGCGCAGCGAATGCCCCAATTATCACCGAGGGTAGCACTGGCAGTGTTCTCACAGCATTTTGAAGCTGATGATTGCAGGGTGGCGACATTCACTGCCCGCGGATGATATGCCGGGATGCTCATCTGAGGCAGGCATCAGCACCGCTCGCGCAGTGCAGGGCGGCATGGCGTCTCTAAGAAATCCAGCACACGATCAGGCGCTTCGTTCAAGCGTCCAGGCCTTACTGAATCTCATGAGAAATTCTGCCGATTTGCCTGTTGTTTCAGACGCTTGCAGAGAGAAGATGGTGGGTGATGTAGGGCTCGAACCTACGACCCGCTGATTAAGAGTCAGCTGCTCTACCAACTGAGCTAATCACCCGACCGGCACCGTGTGGCGGTGTGAGGGGGCGTATAAAGGGGTTCATTTCCCTTGTCTAGCGCCAATGATGAAATATTCCGATTTTTCTTTCGAAGCCTATCGTGTTTCAGGAAAAAAGCCCGGAAATCCGGGCTTCTTTCGTCGAAGATTTTTTCGCCAATTAGCGTCGTATCGCTCGCGCCACGGCAATCAGGATGCAGGCGCCGATGAAGCCTGCGATCAGGTAGCCGATCCAGCCGCCCAAAACGATTCCGAACACCGACAGGATGGCGTTGGCGATGACTGCGCCCACGATCCCGAGAATGATGTTCATCAAAACACCCATATTGCTCTTCATGAACTGCTCTGCGAGCCAACCGGCGATGCCACCGATAATGATTGCTGCGAGCCAACCGATACCTGCTGATTCCATGATTACCCTCCATCTATGGACACTATTTGCTTGTGCGCTCTTTAATGGTTGAAACCGGAAGAAGTTCCACGGCTTACGCAGGGTGGCACTGTTGAATTGCCACATAGCGCGATTATCTAGGCCAGACGAATCGGCAGGAGCAGAAGGGTATTTTTTGATGACGTTTTCGACGAGTGAGAACAAGTGGCTGCGTTCTCTGCTTCTCCTTCCGCTGATCTGCGTGCTGTTGTCCTCCTTCGCTTTCGCGCAGCAAGATCCTGCGCAAGCGCCCGCTGCAGCCACCATGCCGGTTGTTGAGCGGTCGACGAAGGAACTGGAAAAGTACAAGGCGACGCTTTCCGACATTACTCGCCAACTTGAAGATGGCGGTAGAGACGATACCCGGCTGGTCGATCTGAAGGGCAGGGCAGACGATCTCTCGGCCGCCGTTAACGGCGTCGTCGCAACACTGCGTGGCCGCCTGGATGAGATCAATGCCCGTGTTACGTCGCTTGGTGAGCCGCCAAAGGAAGGCGCGCCTCCGGAAGCCAGTGTGGTAACGGATGAGCGAAACAGACTGAATTCGGAGAAGTCGCAGATCAATGCCGTGTTGGGCGATGGCGAGGCTGTTGCCGGGCGCGCTACATCCCTGTCGAACAATATCACTTCCATTCGACGCGCGCTGTTTGCCGCCACGTTGTTCAAGCGTACGGAGATTTCGCTTCCCGTTCTTGCAGAGGCGGGCAGGGAGTTCATCGATGAAGTCTCGACGCTCAGCAGTTCACTGAGCGGCTGGTCGGTTTTCGTGTGGAATTACAAGCGGCTCTCGATGTTCGGCGCCGTCTCGCTTTCGGTTCTGGCCGCCCTTCTGTTCCTCGTTGGCGGATACCGGCTTCTTGGACATCGCATGGAGCGGCGCGCCTTTTCAGGCGAACCATCTTACCTGCGCCGTTTGTCCGTCGCCTTCTGGTCGACGACGGTGCAATCCATGTCCGTCTTCCTCTTCATGGTCACCTCCGGCTTCTTTCTCGATAATTTCGGTGTCCTGAGGCCGGATATCGCGCCGATCGTCTATGTGGCGATGTCGGTCATTGCCTTTGTCTATTTCGTTTCGCGTCTGACGTATGCGATCTTTGCGCCGACGCAGCCGGAATGGCGTCTGCTGCGGGTCTCCAATAGCGGTGCGCATACGATTTCGTCGGCCATGCTGGTCATGGCGATCGTCAACGGTCTGGATTATCTGTTCAGCACCATCAGTGAGACATTAAATTCCCCGCTGATTTTGACCGTGGCAAAGAGCTTTGTGGCTTCGATCATCATCGGAGTCATCCTGTTCGCTTTGTCGTTCCTCAAGCCTGTTATCGGCGAAGGTGAAGATGCCGAGAGCGGGCATAAGCGTATGCCGCGCTGGCTTGCCATTCTGCTGCGCGTTGGCGGCCTGCTGCTCATCGGCGCTTGCCTGACCGGCTATGTCGGCCTTGCTCGGTTCCTGGCTACCCAGATCGTGGCCACGGGTGCTGTGGTGGCCACCGTCTATATCGGTATTCTCTCAGGCAAAGCGATCTCGCGCCAGGGCGCGTTTGGCGAAACGCTGGCCGGTCGTTACCTCGGACGCCGCTTCGGGCTTGGACCGGTTGCGCTCGATCAGGCTGGTCTGGCCGCTGGTCTCGGCATCTACGCCATCGCGCTCGCCTTCGGCATACCGCTGGTTCTCTTCTCCTGGGGCTTTCAGCCCGGTGACATCGAGAACTGGGCTTTCAGCCTGCTGACGGGTTTCAAGGTCGGCAATACGTCTATCTCGCTCATCAGCATCTTTAGCGGCATCCTTGTTTTCGTCGTCGGTTATGCGGTGACGCGCTGGTTCCAGAAGTGGCTCGATCGCAACGTCATGGCGCGGGGGCAAGTCGATGCCGGCGTTCGAAACTCCGTCGGTACCGGTATCGGCTACCTCGGTATCGTGGTTGCTGCAATCTTCGGCATCTCCTCTGCTGGTCTTGATCTTTCAAGCCTGGCGCTGGTGGCTTCGGCACTGTCGGTCGGTATCGGTTTCGGCTTGCAAAACATCGTTTCGAACTTCGTCTCCGGTCTGATCCTACTCGTCGAACGTCCGTTTAAGGTTGGTGACTGGGTGGTGACAGGCGCGGTCGAGGGCACCGTCAAGCGGCTCTCGGTTCGCGCCACCGAGATTGAGACGTTCCGTGGTCAGTCGATCATCGTGCCGAACTCGGAATTCATCAATTCATCCGTCGGTAACTGGACGCACCGAAACCGCATCCAACGCGCGGAAATTCCCGTATCGGTCGCCTATGAAACCGATCCGCAGAAGGTCATGGATATTCTGCTGGAGCTGGTTAAGAAGCAGACGCCGGTCTTGAGAAATCCGGAGCCGCATGTGGAATTTCTGCGCTTTGGCGATTTCTCGCTGGATTTCGAATTGCGCTTCCACCTTGCCGATCTGTCTCATGGGTTGACCGTGAAGAACAATCTTAGGATGGAGATTCTCAAGCGCTTCCGCGAGGAAGGCATCAGCATCCCGATGCCGCAGCGCAATTTGAACATTCACATGGAAGGTGAGACGAACCCGCAAATTCTGGCAGCACTTCTTTCCGAGGAAGGCGACAAGGCCGTCGTTTCCCACACCGGTGCTGCATCAAGCCCGAAGCAGGAGGCAGGGAAGTCTGAGATTTCCAAGCCACAATCGCAGCCAGAAAAGCCTTCGGAAGCAAAGGTTGAGGAACCTAAATCATCTGCCGCCAAGAGCTGAGGCTGAGCATTTTAGATGCTTGAAAATTGTCAAAAGGCTCGCCGTCGCGGCGAGCCTTTTGCATGTCGTAATCAGGCGTTTGGGCGACGATGCGACATTGCATAGTCTGCGCCATAGGTTCGGAAAAAGCCGCGTTCATGCGGATGACATGCCTCAAGGGGAACTATGACTATGAAGACACATGCGCGGGCAGTGGTTATCGGTGGCGGCGTTGTCGGCGTTTCGACGCTCTACCATTTGGCCAAAAAAGGCTGGACGGATTCCGTTCTGATTGAGCGCAAGGAGCTGACCTCCGGCTCCACATGGCACGCCGCTGGCCTGCTCCCGCTGTTCAACATGAGCTACTCGGTTGGCCAGATCCACAAATACTCGGTCAAGTTCTACGAGGAACTCCAGCAGGAAACCGGCATGAATGTCGGCTTCTCCAAGGTTTCCAACATTCGTCTCGCCCGCACCAAGGATCGCTGGGACGAATATATGTACTATACCGGCATCGCTGAAACGATAGGCGTCAACGTCAAGCTTCTGACGCCGGAAGAAGTCAAGGAAGTCTGGCCACTCTGTGAGACCGACGGTCTTCTCGGCGCGATCCAGCACCCGGACGACGGCTACATCCAGCCGGCAGATCTGACCCAGGCACTGGCCAAGGGCGCGCGCGACAAAGGTGCGACGATCTACAGAAACACGACCGTTACCGCCATCGAGCAGACGGAAGACGGCCAGTGGAAGGTGACGACGGACAAGGGCGAGATCATCGCCGAGCACATCATCTCCTGTACGGGTTCGTTTGCCCGCAAGACGGGCGAGATGGTCGGCATCAACATCCCGGTCATTCCGGTCGAGCACCAGTATATCGTTACCGAGCCGCATCCGGACATTCTGGAGCGCCGCAAGCAGGGTCTGCCCGAAATGGGTGTTCTGCGTGAGTCGGACAGTGCCTGGTATATGCGTGAAGAAGCCGGTGGTCTGATCCTTGGACCTTACGAGCACGGCGCTCCTGTCTGTTATGTCGATGGTCCTTCGGACGACAGCGAGTACGAGCTGTTCCAGGAAGAGCTTGACCGCCTGATGCCGCATATCGAAAGCGCCATTGCGCGCGTTCCGGCTTTCGGCGAAGTCGGCATCAAGAAGGTCTACAACGGCGCGATCGCCTATACGCCGGACGGCAACCCGATCGTCGGTCCGGCTCCAGGTCTGAAAAACTTCTGGCTGAACGAAGGTCACTCCTTCGGTATCACCGCTGCGGGCGGCGCAGGCTGGCAGCTGGCGGAATGGATTGTCGATGGCGAGCCGACGCTCGACCTCACCGGTGTCGATCCACGCCGCTTCGGCCCCTACGCGACCGAAGGCTATCTGATCGCCAAGAACGAAGAAGCCTATGCGAACGTCTTCACCATGCACTATCCGGATGAGGAGCGCTCTGCTGCCCGTCCGCTGAAGACCACCCCAATCTATGATCGCCTGAAGAAGCTCGGTGGCGTCTTCGGTTCCGTCTATGGTTGGGAGCGTGCCAACTGGTACGCACCGGAAGGCTACGCGCTGAAGGAAGAAGAGCTTGGCGTGGGCGCCGACGTCATCACCAGCCACAACCACGCGCCAGCGCTGGAAGACGGCCGTATTGTCGAGAAGTGGTCGTTCCGCCGCTCCAACTACTTCGAGCATGTCGGCAACGAGGTGAAGAACGTCAACCAGAATGTCGGCGTTCTCGACATGTCGGCCTTCGCCAAGATGGAAGTCTCCGGCCCCGGTGCGCGTGCCTGGCTTGAATCGATCCTTGCCAATGCCATTCCGAAGAAGCGTGGCCGTATCGCGCTGACACATCTTCTGACGCCGAATGGTGGCGTCAAGGCGGAGTTCACCGTTTATGAATGGGCACCGGGCCGCTTCTATTTGGTTTCCGCTGGCGGTCTTGAGTCTGTGGATCATGATACCCTTCGTCGTCTTGCGCCGACCGATGGCTCCGTCACCCTGCAGCCGATCACACAGAAGTACGGTGTTCTGGCACTTGCCGGTCCGAAGTCTCGCGAGGTGCTGAAGAAGCTGACGCGCACCAGCCTCGAAAACAAAGACTTCCCTTGGCTGACCGCCAAGGAAATCTCGGTTGGTGTTGCGACTGCTCACGCCCTTCGCGTCAACTTCGTCGGCGAACTCGGCTGGGAACTCCACCACCCGATCGAAATGCAGAATTACATCTTCGATCGTCTGATGGAGGCCGGTGCCGAATTCGGGATCAAGCCGTTCGGCATTCGCGCCATGGTGTCCATGTCGCTCGAAAAATCCTACCGCAACATGGGTCGTGAGCTTTCGGTGGAGTACAATGCCTACTCGTCAGGTCTCGACCGCTTCATCAAGCCTGAGAAGCAGTTCATCGGTCGCGATGCGGTTGTGGCCGGCAAGGAAAAGGGTCTGCCCTGGATCTTCTCCACCCTGATCGTCAGCGGCAACACCACCGTTGATGCACGCGGTTCGGAAGCCATCCTGAACGATGCTGGCGAGGTTGTGGGTCGTGCAACGAGCGGTGGTTTTGGCTGGCGTATTGGCAAGTCGGTAGCGCTCGCGATGCTCGCACCAGACTACGCCACGATTGGCACCAAGCTGAAGATCAAGATCCTTGGCGATCTTTATGATGCGGAAGTCGTGGGTGAAAGCCCGTTCGATCCGGACAACGCAGTGCTGCGCGCTTAAGGCGTCATGCTGCATCTATCAAATAAGAAAGGGCTTCGTTGCGGCGGAGCCCTTTCTCATTGATGAGATTGTTGCCTTCAGTCTCTCAGCCTTATGGCCGTGCATTCCGCCCCAGCAGGCAGTTCGGGCGCGTGCGGTGGGCGGATGATCAGGCAGTTGGACTTCGCCATGATCTTCATCATCGACGAGTCCTGCTTGGTGAAGGCCTCCGCAATGGGGAGCCCATTGTCTGTGCCGGTGAAGCGGGCGCGCAGATAATCCTGGCGCACGTCGTTGGCTTTGAGGGCAGTTGCCGTTGTGACGGTCATCTCGCGGGAGCGTGGCGCATGGTGGCCAAGCTTGTGGACCAAAGGTTCGAGGAACAGCAGGCTACAGACGAGGCTCGCGACCGGGTTACCGGGCAGGCCCAGCACCTGCATCGGACCAATGCTCCCGACCATCAGCGGCTTGCCGGGTCTCATGGCGATGCGCCAGAAGTCCAGCGCCATACCTTCAGCCTTCAACGCGGCCTGGACAAGATCGTGATCGCCAACCGAAGCACCACCGAGGGTCACGAGAATATCGGCTTTGGCGGCGATGGCCTTGCCGATTGCCGCACGAATGAGCGCGTCGTCGTCCTTGACGAGGCCGAGGTCGAGAATATCCGCACCGGCTTGGCGGGCAAGAGCCGCGACGCCGAATGTGTTCGAGGCGATGATCTGCGCCACTTGCGGTTCGTCACCTGGCCGCACCAGTTCATCGCCCGTGGCGAGAACTGCGACCAGCGGCTTGCGATAGACCGTAACGTCGGCATGGTTCATCGCGGCAGCGACGGTGAGATCGGCGAAGCTTAAACATGTACCAGCATTAAGAACGGCTTCGCCTTCCTCAAAATCCTGCCCACGCGGTCGGATATGTCTCCCCTGGATGACATTGAAGGCGGTGCGGATGTGGTCAGCCTCCAAGGTCTCCGCGTCCTCCTGGATCAGAACGGTATCTGCTCCTTCCGGTACAGGGGCGCCGGTGAAGATGCGCACGGCTTCGCCCGGTCCGACTGTACCATCGAAAGAGTGTCCTGCCGAAGCCGTGCCGATGACTTTCAATTCGGAGCCTATTGCTGCAGCATCTGCTGCGCGCAGCGCATAGCCGTCCATCGCTGAGGAATTGAACGGCGGTTGGGTGATCCGCGCCTTAAGGTCAACGGATAGCACTCGGCCTAAGGCTTGCGCGAGGGCGACAGGTTCCTCCACGGTAACAGGTCTCGCCGCGTCCAGCAGGCTTTGGAGGGCGTCAGCGACAGGGAGAAGGGGTTTCATGCGCTTCCTCTTAGACTGGCCATTGACGCTTCCTGATGGCTCACAACGATCATGTCAAAAACGCGACCCTGTCCTCAAGGCTCGTGGACCTAGTGGCTGGCCTCTTGTTCGGCTCTGTAGTCGCCTGATTTACCACCGCTTTTTTCCAAGAGGCGTATAGCGCCGATTTCCATAGCCTTATCGGCGGCCTTCGCCATGTCGTAGATCGTGAGACAAGCAATGGAAACAGCCGTCAGGGCTTCCATTTCGACGCCGGTCTTGCCGGAAAGCTTGACCGTCGCCTGGACCCGTAGGCCGGGCAGGGCGGCGTCTTCGGAGATATTGACTGACACTTTGGTCAGCATCAGCGGGTGGCAGAGTGGGATGAGGTTTGAGGTCTGCTTGGCGGCCATGATGCCGGCAAGACGCGCAGTACCGATGACGTCACCTTTCTTGGCGTTGCCTTCGCGGATCAGCGCCAGGGTTTCCGGCTTCATTCTGACGAAGCCTTCGGCAATAGCGATTCTAACCGTATCGAGCTTGTCCCCGACATCGACCATGTGGGCTTCACCGGATACACCGATATGGGTGAGTTTTTGGGTGCTCATTCCGCGGCCAGAACGCTGCTCTGGCCGGTGAGGAGCGCGCGTGTCGCCTCGGTGACATCATCCTTGAGCATCAGGCTTTCACCCACAAGGAAGGTGCTGATGTTGCATTTTTTTAGCCGCAGACAATCCTCATGGGTGAATATACCGCTTTCGCCCACCAACAGCTTGTCGGATGGAACCAGCTTGGCCAGACGCTCGCTGTTTTCGAGGTTGACTTCGAAGGTGCGTAGATTGCGGTTGTTAACGCCGAGCATGGGCGACGAAAGTTTCAGCGCCCGTTCGGTTTCTTCTTCGTCATGCACTTCCACCAGAACGTCCATGCCAAGCGCGAAGGCCTCGTCCTCAAGGCGCTTTGCTTCGTCATCCGAAAGCGATGCCATGATCAACAGGATGCAGTCGGCGCCCCAGGCGCGGGCTTCGTGCACCTGATAGGTTTCGAACATGAAGTCCTTGCGCAGAGCGGGCAGGGTGCAGGCATTGCGCGCGGCTGTCAGAAACTCCGGCGCGCCCTGGAAGCTCGGTGTATCCGTCAGGACTGAAAGACAGGCAGCGTCGCCGGCTTCATAGGCCTTCGCCAGTGCCGGTGGATCGAAATCCGGACGGATGAGGCCTTTCGACGGGCTTGCCTTCTTGATCTCGGCGATCAGGCCGAAGATGCCTTCGGATTGCTTGCGCTTCAAGGCTTCGTAAAAGCCGCGAGGTGCTGTCTGATCTACCGCCATCGCCTTCAGATCGGCAAGAGAAACCTTCGCCTTGGCGGCTGCGATTTCCTCGCGCTTATAGGCTTCGATCTTTCTTAGAATATCGCTCATCTTCGCCTTACTCTTCGTTGGAGACTGCAACCAGCCTGTCGAGCGCTGCGGCAGCCTTGCCTTCATCCAGGGAGGCACTGGCAATCTTCATACCATCGCTCAGCGTTTCGGCTTTGCCGGCGACAACAAGTGCCGCTGCCGCATTGCAAAGAGAAACATCGCGGTAGGCATTTTTATGACCTGAGAGAACGCCCCGAAGTGCATTAGCATTGAAGATGCCGTCTCCGCCCTTCAGATCGTCGATTGTCGCGGACGACACGCCGAAATCCTTCGGTGTCAGGTCGAAGGTGCGAATCTTGCCATTTTCGAGCGCTGCGACATGAGTGACACCCGTGGTGGTGATCTCATCCATTCCATCGCCGTGAACGACCCAGATTGATTCCGAGCCGAGATCGCGCAAGACCTCGGCAATCGGCTGAAGCCAACGCGGCGAAAAGACGCCGAGCAGCTGGCGCTTCGCGCCTGCCGGGTTCGACAGCGGCCCGAGGAGGTTGAAAATCGTGCGGGTGCCAAGCTCGACTCGTGTCGGTCCGACATGGCGCATGGCGGAGTGGTGCAACTGGGCGAACATGAAGCCAAGGCCTGCTTCGGTGATGCAGCGGCTGATCAGATCAGGCCCGATGTCCAGTTTCACGCCAAGGGCTGACAGCGCATCGGCGGTGCCGGATTTCGAGCTGAGTGCCTTGTTGCCATGTTTTGCCACGGGAAGGCCGGTGCCAGCGACGATGATCGCAGCCAGCGTGGAAATGTTGTAGGTGCCGAGACCATCGCCACCGGTTCCAACAATATCCACCGCATGGGCCGGAGCGGAAACGGGCAGCATACGGGCGCGCATAGAGGAGACTGCGCCGACAATTTCATCGACCGTTTCACCACGTACGCGCAGCGCCATCAGAAAGCCGCCGATCTGGGATGGCGTGGCCTCGCCGGACATCAGAATGTCGAAGGCCTGGCGGGCCTCCTCCCGGTTCAGGCTTTCGCCATTCGCCACCTTGGCAATCAGCGGCTTCAGTTCGGCCATGGTCCCGTCCCTTAAGGTTATCAGTATGCGGTCATCGCCTGGTCTGCGAGAGGCTGATTGATGCTGACGCCATAGTCATTTTGAAGACGAGCGACCATCTGATCCAGCATGTCTTCGCCGGCCGCCTTCGCCATCGCAGTAATCTGACGATCATCATTATTCAGTGCATCGGCCGGAGCATTGGTGTTGACTTCGGTGACCTTGAACAGGATGCGACCCGAGCCATCGGCGTTGACTGCCGTGCCCACAAGACCGTCAGCGCCGGCAAAGATTGCCGAGACTGCCTGCTGGCCAAACAGAGCATCTTCGCTGTTGCGGCGCAGGCCCATCTTCGTTTCGACGGCGAGCCCCATTTCGCCCGCAATCGTCTGAAGGGTTTCGCCCTTTTCAAGGCGGGCCTTCAATTCGTCCGCCTTAGCAGTCAGAGCATTGCGCTGCTGTTCTGCTGTCCAGTCGGCAACCACGCGGTCGCGAACTTCATCCAGCGTACGGTCGCGCGGCGGGATGATCTGATCAACGTCGAACCAGACATAGCCTTCACGACCGATGTTGACCGCCGGCGCTTCCGTGCCAGGCTCAGTCCTGAAAACTTCCGTCAAAAGAGCAGGGGTAGGCAGGCCTTCGACAGGGTTGCCCTTCTCATCTTCACCATTGGCATCGATGGCGTTGATCGTTACCGGCTTCAGATTGAGCTGGGTTGCTGCATCGGTCAACGACGAGCCGCCGCCGCGCAAATCTTCGTAGCGATCATGGACGCTGTTCAATTGTTCTGCAGCGTTGGCCGTAGCAAGTTCGGTGCGGATTTCTTCCTTGGCCTCATCCAGCGTCTTCATGCTGTCGCCCTTGATGCCGGTGACGCGCAGGATGACGGGGCCGAACGCGCCATCAATGACCGGCGAAATGCCGCTATCCTTCTGAACGGCAAACACAGCGTCGGCAATGGAAGGATCAGGCATTGTTTCCTTGGTGAACTCGCCGAGCAACACGTCTGTTGGCTGCTTGCCCTGATCCTTGATGACCTGATCATAGGTCGTTGTGCCGGCGCGGATCTGAACTGCCGCAGCCTCTGCCATTTCCTTGTTCGGGAAGACCAGCTGTTCGACTGTGCGACGCCCGGCTGTGCGGAACTTGTCTTTGTTCTTCTCGTAGTAGTCGGCAACTTGAGCGTCGGTAATCGCGCTCTGGTTGGCGATATCGGAAGGCTCGAGTTTTACGTAAGTGAACTTGCGATATTCGGGGGCGCGATACTGCGCCTTGTGGCTTTCGAACCAAGCGGCCAGTACATCGTCGGCCGGTGCCTTGATAGGATCGATATTGGCGTTGGACAGCAACACATAGTCGATGGAGCGCTGCTCGTTGCGATACTGCTTCATCGCGTCAACCAGAACCTGCGGCGGCGTGAAACCGCCTAAAAGAGCGTCCACGATCTGGCCGCGGACAGCAAGATTGCTGCGGTCCTTGATGTAATCGTCTTCGCTGTAGCCGGCGTCGCGAAGGCGCTGGCGGAACAACTGGCGGTCGAACTGGCCTCCTGATGTTTTGAAAGCAGGATCTTCGGCAATGAGATTGACCAGGCGATCCTCTGAAAGGCCAAGTTTCATGTCATCGGCCAATTGTCTCAGCGATGCTTGGGTCGCGAGTTCGCTCAAGACCTGCCGGTCGATGCCGAACGCCTTTGCCTGTTCCGTCGTAAGGCGCGTGCCGAATTGTTGACTGAGCTGAGCCAACTGCCGCTGATAGGCAAGGCGAAACTGGTTGGGCGTAACAGTCTGGTCACCCACCGTCATGACAGCGTGAGAATTGCTCGAGACGAGTGATGCCGACACACCCCATATGCCGAAAGAGACGACGAGGAGAAGAAGGAGCAGCTTTGCCGCCAAAGTTCTGGAAGCGTTTCTCAGGGAATCGAGCATCGTTATGCAAACCTCACACTATGCGCCCGTTATGCCGGGTCTATCGGGGTTCCTTAGAGCGTTTTATTGGTAAATGGAAGCAGTTCTGTCGGCGCGGCCGAGTCAACTGATTGTGCGAACTGAGGAACAGCGGTTGAAGGCGTTCGCTGAGCAGACTCTGAAAATCGGCTGTGTTCTCGGTGCGGGGAATCACTGACAGGACCTGAACGCGGGTTCGGTTGAACCTATCGGTGCATAGACGCGAAAAAGCCGCCTCGCGAGAGACGGCCTTCGGTAACGTCGGGGTTTGGGAACCGGCTACCGCTTAGAACGACTTGCTGCGTTCCATCAGTTCCTTGAGCTCCTCATCCTCCCTGCGAAGCTCGGAAACAACCGAGGCCACCGATGCGACGAACATTGCGCTGATCAAAGCGGAAAGTATTGTCAGAACGGCAACCATGGCGTCTTGCTCCCTCAGTTCGGGTGTCCCCGATGGATCAATAATAGTTCATGTACTGGTAGCGCGAGGTCAGCTGTGGGAAGCTCGCTTCCTGCTGCTGTGGCTTTTGCGCATAAAGGCTGAACGTCGTCGCAACCATCGCGATAAGCAGCATCGTCCAGGCGGTGCTGATCACGCCGATTTTCGCTGAAGTAGACCGTTTTTCTTTTGCAAACATGTGCCCGTTCCTTTGACTGCGATCTGAACGCCTGACCTCGAGTCGGGTTCCGAAATAGTATTAAAAATCGATTAGCATCGCGCCTCTGAAGCGTGCTTGAATGTCGCGTTCATCTGGCGTTCAGAAAATTGGCAGTTCACGTCAATCCATGAACAGCTGTTCCACGACGAAAGAGCTGATGACTGTGAGGATCACCATGAATGCCAGCATTTCCATCTCCACTTGAGCCTCAGGCCCGGTACGCTATCGATGGTTCACTTTATAAAGGCCTGGTTTGAAGCTGCGCTGAATGCTGCATTCATTCGACATTCACCTCGCTTTTGGGGTGCTAGTCTTGCAGATGCGATGCTGACGTGACAAAAGGCCCATCAAGACGGAAGTATCGAGAGCGGTATGACGATTGCCTTTTATCCTGGATCTTTCGATCCGATGACCAACGGACATCTGGATGTGCTTATCCAGTCGCTTAACGTTGCGTCTCATGTGATCGTGGCGATTGGTGTTCACCCAGGCAAAGTGCCGATGTTCAGCTTCGAAGAACGTGCCGATTTGATACGCCACTCTCTGAACGATGTGTTGCCGGAGGCAAAAGACCGGCTGCGCGTGGTTTCTTTTAGCAATCTGGTTGTCGACGCCGCCCGCGAGCACGAGGCGACACTTTTGGTCAGAGGTCTGCGTGATGGCACCGATCTCGACTACGAGATGCAGATGGCGGGCATGAACCGACAGATGGCGCCGGATATTCAAACCGTATTCCTGCCGGCCGGAACGGCGTCGCGGCCCATTACCGCCACATTGGTCCGTCAGATCGCGGCTATGGGCGGTAATGTCGAGGCCTTTGTGCCAAAAGCCGTGCTTGAAGCCCTTAACACGAAGCTGAAACGCTAGTTTCAGCAAAGAGGTGGAGCCAATCCGAATGAAATTGCTGAAATTTGCCTTTGCTGGCACCATGTTCGTCAGCGCGATCGCCGCGAGCACGATTGCGTCCGCCGCCGATCTTCTGACTATTCAGCTGAAGGACGGCCCGGTCGTTATCCAATTGATGCCCGAGGTCGCGCCGAAGCATGTGGCGCAGATCGAGGCTCTCGCCAAGAAGGGCGCCTATGATGGCGTGGCCTTTCACCGCGTCATCAACGGCTTCATGGCGCAGACCGGCGACGTGCAGTATGGCAACATGACCAAGGGCTTCGACGCCCGCCGCGCAGGCACGGGCGGATCCGACCTTCCGGATATTCCTGCCGAATTCTCCAAGGTGCCTTTCGAGCGTGGTACGGTCGGTATGGCGCGCTCGCAGAATCCGAATTCTGCTAATTCGCAGTTCTTTATCATGTTCGACCAGGGACCCTTCCTCAACGGCCAGTATACCGTCGTCGGCAAGGTCGTTTCGGGCATGGAATATGTCGACAAGATCAAGCGTGGCGCCGGCGGCAACGGCGAAGTCTCCGATCCTGACCGTATGGTCAAGGTGACGGTGACGAAGAAGTAATGTCGGAAAATTACGCATAATCGGGCGTTCTGCCCCTACAGCAAGGAGAGATATCATGGCCGAGATCAAGGATCCGGAAAACACCCTCATCATGGAAACGACGACCGGCAAGGTTGTCATCCAGCTTCTGCCGGATGTCGCTCCTGGCCACGTCGCCCGCATCAAGGAGCTTGTGTCCGAGCAGGCCTATGACGGCGTGGTTTTCCACCGCGTTATCGCCGACTTCATGGCGCAGACCGGCGACGTAAAGTTTGGCAAGAAGGGATCTGCCGACTTTAACCCGGCGCGCGCGGGTATGGGCGGCTCCGAGAAGCCCGACCTGAAGGCTGAATTCTCCGCCATCCCGCACGTTCGCGGCACCTGCTCCATGGCTCGTTCGCAGAGCCCGAACTCGGCCAACTCGCAGTTCTTCATCTGCTTTACCGATTCTCCGTGGCTGAACAAGCAGTACACGGTATGGGGCCAGGTGATCGAGGGCATGGAAGCCATCGACAAGATCAAGAAGGGTGAGCCTGTGAAGGACCCCGATTCGATCGTGTCGATCCGTCTGGCGTCTGCAGCCTAAGGAGTTCTCGCCTTGCTGAGAGGCAAGGCGGGCCGCCGACGTTGTATGTCCTCGGAGCACTCTCGGGCTTAACCCAAGGGCCGAGGATGACGTCGAGGAAGAGGCATCCCTCGTGCCAACCATGACCCGCCGGCAGTTCGCTGCGAGGCGGGTTTTGATATTCTGAGCTTTTCGCTTTTCTCCCGTACGAGAGAGGCGAAAGTGACAATAGACGTATTTTATAAGAGCCTCCGAATGCGTGTTGACCTGTTCGATTTCGATCTCCCCGAGGAGAATATTGCGCTGCGCCCGGCCAATCCGCGTGACAGCGCCCGTCTGCTCGTGGTCGATCCCAATACGGACCGAATGACGGATCATCAGGTTTTCGATCTTGCGAGCTTCCTGAAGCCCGGCGATGCGCTGGTGTTTAACGATACACGCGTCATCCCCGCACAGCTCGAAGGCATTCGCTTGCGCGAGGGTGCGCAGGAGACGTCGGTTTCAGCGACGCTGCACATGCGCGCCGACGCCAGCCGGTGGAAGGCCTTCGCGCGTCCGGGCAAACGCATCAAGGCGGGCGATCGCATTCGCTTCGGTTATGAGCGCGACAATGCCTGCGGTCTTGCCTATCTTGAGGCGACGGTGGAGGAAAAGGGCGAGGAGGGTGAAATCACCCTGCTGTTCGACGTCTCCGGTCCGGCACTCGATGAGGCGATTGCCTCTGTCGGGCATATTCCGCTGCCGCCCTATATCGCTGCGAAGCGGCCCGAGGATGCGCAGGATCAGGAAGATTACCAGACGATCTATGCCCGTGAAAAAGGTGCCGTTGCCGCACCGACTGCGGGCCTGCACTTTACGCCAGCACTCTTCGACGCGCTGGACAAGGCTGGTATCCAGCGCCATTTCGTCACGTTGCATGTCGGGGCAGGGACGTTCCTACCGGTCAAGGCCGACGACACCAACGACCACAAGATGCATCTCGAGATCGGCTATGTGTCCGGGGAAACGGCCGAGAAGCTGAATGCTATAAAGGCGAAGGGTGGACGAATCGTTTGCGTCGGCACCACGTCGCTGCGATTGATCGAAAGCGCGGCAGGCGACGATGGGCAGATCCTCCCTTGGTCGGGAGCTACAGGTATCTTCATAACGCCTGGCTACCACTTCAAGGCGGTCGATATTCTGATGACGAATTTTCACCTGCCGAAATCCACGCTCTTCATGCTGGTTTCGGCCTTTAGCGGTCTGGAGACGATGCGAGCGGCCTACGCCCATGCTATCGAGACCGGCTACCGCTTCTATTCCTATGGCGATTCCAGCCTGTTGTTCCGGAAAGTCTGATGCACGAAAACTTCACCTTCACCCTTAAAGCAACCAGCGGCGGCGCGCGCCTCGGCGAAGTGGCGATGCCGCGCGGCGTGATCCGCACGCCCGCTTTCATGCCTGTAGGCACCGTGGGCACGGTCAAGGCCATGTATCTGGATCAGGTGCGTGAGGCTGGCGCTGATATCATTCTCGGCAATACCTATCACCTGATGCTGCGCCCCGGCCCGGAGCGCGTCGCGCGTCTCGGCGGACTGCATGAGCTGATCCGCTGGTCGCATCCAATCCTCACCGATAGCGGTGGCTTTCAGGTCATGTCGCTGTCTGGCCTGCGCAAGCTGGACGAAAAGGGCGTGACCTTCAAGAGCCATGTCGATGGCTCGCTGCACCATATGTCTCCGGAACGCTCCATCGAGATACAGGGTCTGCTTGATTCGGATATCCAGATGCAGCTCGATGAATGCGTGGCACTTCCCGCCGAACGTAAGGAAATCGAGCGCGCCATGGAGATGTCCCTGCGCTGGGCGGAACGCTGCCGGGTAGCCTTTGGTGAGCAGAAGGGCAAGGCGATGTTCGGTATCGTCCAGGGTGGCGACCAGCCCGACTTGCGCATCCGCTCTGCAGAGGGCTTGAAGCAGCTCGATCTGAAGGGCTATGCCGTTGGCGGCCTCGCCGTCGGTGAACCGCAGGATGTGATGCTTACCATGCTCGACACGACGCTGCCGGTTCTGCCAACGGAAAAGCCGCGCTATCTGATGGGTGTCGGCACGCCGGACGATATTCTGAAATCCGTCGCTCGCGGTATCGACATGTTCGACTGCGTGATGCCGACCCGTTCCGGTCGCCATGGTCTTGCCTTCACCCGCCGCGGCAGGGTGAATATTCGCAATGCTCGTCATGCCGAAGACATGCGCCCGCTGGACGAGCAGTCCAACTGCCCGGCATCGCGCGATTATTCGCGCGCTTACCTGCATCATTTGGTGCGCTCCAATGAAGCGCTGGGCGGCATGCTTCTGTCCTGGCACAATCTTGCCTATTATCAGGAGTTGATGCAGGGGATTCGCAAATCGATCGAAGAAGGTCGCTTTCCGGATTTCTACGCGGAGACCATTGAAATGTGGGCGAAAGGCGATATCGATCCGGTGTGACAACCATCATCGGATAGCTGAATGCTAGATGCGCCTTACGTTCTTTTTCGTGACGATACGACCGGCACCGTAACGCTGTTTACGGAGCCGGAGGAGATTATTGTCGCGCATGAGGCTGACGCGTTCTTTCCCGCCCTTGAACGGATGCAGGCGGCCCAGGCTGAAGGAAAGTATTTAGCCGGCTATATGTCTTACGAGGCGGGATACCTTTTTGAGTCTAAGCTTGCACCTCTGGGAGAGGGCAGGAGAGAGACACCGCTTCTTTGCTTCGGTGTATTCAAGTCACCAAACGATGACGCGTTATCGGCATCTAAGCCATTGAATATAATGCCGGCAGACGAGTTTTTGAGTGATCTCAAACCCTCGTGGTCGTTCTCGGACTACGAACAACAGTTCAAAAAGTTGCATCAGCATCTGCGCCAGGGAGATTGTTACCAGGCTAACCTTACCATGGCTGTCACTGGGCGGTGGCACGGTGATCCGCGTGATGGTTTCTGGTCCTTGATCGACCGTCAGCCGGTCAAATACGGTGCATTGATTGATCTCGGTGGCCCGGTCATTCTCTCGCGCTCTCCAGAGTTGTTCTTCTCGGTGGATGCGGATGGCTGGATTGAGACCCATCCGATGAAGGGGACCGTCAAGCGCGGATCGTCGGCGGAAGAAGATTTGGCCCTTATTGAAGCCATGGCTCAGGACGAGAAGACGCTGGCTGAAAATCGCATGATCGTCGATCTGCTTCGCAATGACATCTCCAGGATCGCGGAAGTCGGCACGCTGCATGTGCCGAAGCTTTTTGAGATCGAGACGTATCCGACCGTTCATCAGATGGTCAGCCATGTGCGCGCCAAGCTTTTACCCAACATGACCATCACCGATATCTTCGCCGCGCTTTTTCCCTGCGGTTCAGTGACAGGTGCGCCGAAAATGCGGGCGATGGAAATCTTGCACGATCTGGAAATCGGGCCGCGCGACGTCTATTGCGGCGCCATTGGATTGATATCTCCAGGTGGCGACATGCGATTTTCCGTTGCGATCCGCACGATCTCGCTGTTCGATGATGGCCGCGCGGCCTTCAATGTCGGCGGCGGTATCGTCTTTGATTCTACCGCTCAGTCTGAATATGACGAGTGCCTGCTCAAGGCGAAGTTCGCGGTGGGGGAACGCAAGCTCGTCTGACCCGGACGAACGTGCGGAGAGGCCGATAGCGGGGCGGCATTGCCGTCATGCAAGTGTCATATCCTGCTCTTAGAGACAGTGATCAGAAGGCAAAACTCCGACAGGCGATAAACCCATAGCGCTCCAGCGCCTTTAACCTGTCGAAGACGCCCTCTTTCTTTGTTTCTTCAAGGATAGCGCTTCATGACATCATCTCGTTCCGTGGCCTCTCGCAGGCTTGCCGCCGCGCTGGCGACATCGATCTTCATATTTCCTGCCGCTGCGATGGCTGAAAGCAGCGCCACCGCAAATGGCGTCAGCTATGCCAACCAGGGTTTGGTTGCCGTTGGGCGCATTCCCGCCAGCCAGCGCGACAAATTCGGTGAAACCTTTGGTTCTGGTTCCGGCATGGCAATCGATGTTACTAGTTGGAAGAGGGATGGCGATGCCTATCGCGGTTCGCTTTGGCTGTTGCCGGACCGTGGCTACAACGTCGAAGGTACGACGGACTACAATGCCCGCATTAACAAGGTTGACGTGACGCTGACGCCTGCAACGGGCGCGAACCTGCCCGCCGACAGGCAGCAGACCGGAGTGCAGGCAACGCTTGCTGATACGCTGCTTTTGACCGATGAGCAGGGTAAGAACATGACGGGCCTCGATCCTGAATCCGGCACGCGTCCGGCGACTGCAACGACGCCGGTTCTTCCATTCGCCTCCACGGGCAAGGTCTCGCTCGATGCGGAAGCGGTGGTGCGTCTGGCCGACGGCTCGTTCCTGATCAGCGATGAATACGGCCCTTATATCTATCACTTCTCCGCCAATGGTAAGATGCTGTCGGCCACGCAGCCGCCAAAGGCGCTGCTGCCGATGCGCAAGGGCGAGATCAATTTCTCTTCCAACAATGTCGGCGAAGGCGGCAAGAAGCCCGATCCGAAGGATCCCGACACCGGTCGCCAGAACAATCAGGGCCTGGAAGGCATGTCGCTGACGCCGGATGGCAAGTACCTCATTGCCGTTCTGCAATCGGCGACCCGTCAGGATGGCGGCGATTCGTCTTCCACCCGCGACCACACCCGCGCTCTGGTCTATGATGCGAGCGACGTCGATCACCTGAAGCTCGTCCACGAATATGTCGTGCCGCTGCCGAAGTTCGAAGGTAAAGATAAGAAGCTCGTCGCAGCGCAAAGCGAAATTCTGGCACTGTCCGACAAGGCTTTCCTGATGCTGGCACGTGACAGCAATAATGGCCAGGGTCTGAAGGGCGATACATCTGTCTATCGCAGAATCGAGCTCGTTGATCTGTCCGGCGCCACCGATATTGCCGGTGGCGAGTTCGATGATGTAAAGCCGGTTGCACCGAAGGGCGTTCTGGATGGCGCGATCAAGCCCGCGGTTCTGCACGACTTCATCGATCTCAACGACAACAAGGAGCTTGCTCGTTTCGGCCTGCACAATGGCGCGCCGAACGACAAGAACAACCTGTCGGAAAAGTGGGAAGCGATGTCGATTGCCAGCGTGCTCGATCCATCCGCGCCGGATGATTATTTCCTCTTCGTCGCCAATGACAACGACTTCCTCACGCAGGACGGTTTCCAGGTTGGTAAGTCTTACAAGGCGGAAGGTCATGCGGATGTGGACACCATGTTCCAGGTGTTCCGTGTGACGCTGCCGGGCGTTGCCAAGCGTTAAAGTTAGGTCGCTTTATGATGGCCGCGCCGAACACAATCGGCGCGGCTTTCTGTTTCTTGATCTCAATCTTCGTCGGCGTCTTCGAATTCCTGGGTGCCTGCAGTGGTTGAATGAAACACCGGCACAAAGAGCCGCATATAGACGAGCTTGACGCTCCAGCCCTGTTCCAAGGCTTCCGCCCAGGCTTGCTTGCGACCGGGTTTCTTGAAGCCTTTGGCAATCGCTTTCTTTTCGCTCTTTGCGAATGTCTTCGGTTGTAGAATGTTTTCCGGCGAGCAAAGGGCAAAGCCCTTCTGAAAGGCGGGAGGCGGATTGGGTGTGATTGTCATGTCATTCAGCCTGCGTGGAGGAAGCGGATCGCTTCATCCCTGCGATGGAGGTAAAGCAGGGTTCTCAGGTTCTTGCCGCGCTCGCTGACGAGCTCAGCGTCTTTTTCGATCATATAGGCGGCATCCTTGCGGGCGATTTCAAGCAAGTCGGCATGGGCTTCGAGACTGGCGATACGAAAGCCCGGCGTCCCGGATTGGCGGGTGCCGAGGAGTTCGCCTTCACCGCGCAGCTTCAGATCTTCTTCGGCAATCAGGAAGCCGTCCTCGCTATCGCGCAGAATGGAGAGCCGCGCCTTGCCGTTTTCGCTGAGCGGACCCTTATAAAGTAGGATGCAGGTGGAGGCTTCATCGCCACGGCCGACACGACCGCGCAACTGGTGAAGCTGGGCAAGGCCGAAACGTTCGGCATGTTCGATCACCATGATCGTGGCATCCGGTACATCGACGCCGACCTCAACGACAGTCGTAGCAACGAGCAAGCGGGTTTCGCCGCTCTTGAAGGCCAGCATCGCGGCATCCTTTTCGGGGCCGCTCATCCGGCCATGGATCAGACCGATATTGGCGCGCAGAGATTGCGATAGCACCGCATGCCGCTCCTCTGCTGACATCAGGTCGGACTCCTCCGACTCCTCGACCAGCGGGCAGATCCAGTAGGCCTTTTTGCCCTCCGCCAACGCACTGCGCAGCCGGTCGACGATGTCGCCCATCCGCTCACTGGGAATGGTCACAGTCTGGATTGGCTTCCGGCCTGCGGGCTTTTCCGTCAGCTTAGAGACATCCATATCGCCGAAGGCGGCGAGAACCAGCGTTCGCGGGATTGGCGTTGCCGTCATGACCAGCATATGCGGCGTGATGCCCTTGGCGGTGAGGCGCAGCCGCTGATGCACGCCGAAGCGATGCTGTTCATCCACGACGGCCAGAACGAGATTCTTATAGGAGACGCTGTCCTGAAACAGAGCATGCGTGCCGATAACGATCTGTGCTTCGCCGGAAGCGATCCGCTCTTCAATCTCGCGGCGCTCCTTACCCTTGGTTCTGCCGGTCAGAACCTCGCAGGAAATGCCCGCAGCGGCGGCATATTTCGAGATTGTCGCGAAGTGCTGGCGCGCCAGAATTTCGGTCGGCGCCATCAGCACGGCCTGTCCACCGACCTCCACAGCCGTTGCCATCGCCATCAGCGCCACCAAGGTCTTGCCTGCGCCGACATCGCCCTGAAGCAGCCGGAGCATTCGGTCTTCGCCTGCCATGTCGGTCAGAATGTCTTTCACCGCAGCGCTCTGGCTGGCGGTCAGCGAGAAGGGCAGGCTTGCGAGAATACGCGCCGCGAAATCGCCCTTGGCGCGGATGGGCTGACCAGCGACTTTGCGCAGTCTTTGGCGAACGAGCGCTAGCGAAAGCTGTCCGGCCAGGAACTCGTCATAGGCAAGCCTGCGGCGGGCAGGGGCTTGCGGATCGATATCGGCGCCGTCGCGCGGATCGTGCAGTTCTCGAAAGGCATCCGCCACATGCGGAAAACTCTGGCGGCTGGCAAGCGTCTCGTCGATCCATTCCGCAAAGATCGGCAGGCGCTGCAAGGCCGTATCGATGGCGCGTTTCAATATCTTGGGCGAAAGGCCAGCCGTCATCGGATAGACGGCTTCGACAAGCGGCAGATTATCCGCCTCCGATACCTTCACCATGAAGTCTGGATGAACCATGGAGGCACGGCCATTGAACCAGTCGATCTTGCCGCTGACCATCACCTCTTCATCGATGGGAAGCGCCTTGGAGAGCCAGTCGCCGCGGGCGCGGAAGAAGGTGAGCGCCAGTTCGCCGGTTTCGTCATGCAGGAAGACGCGATAGGGCGCGGAGCGATTGCCGGGCGGCGCTGGCTGATGGCGATCAATGCGTCCCTGAATGGTGACAATAGCACCCTGTGGTGCCAACGCGATGCCCGGACGATTGCGGCGGTCGATGATATTGGACGGCGCGTGAAACAAGAGATCGATGACGCGGGTGTCTTGCGCACTCTCCCGGCCCAGAAGCTTCGCCAGCAGATCGGCAAGCTTCGGCCCGACGCCGGTAAGTGACGAAACTGTAGCAAAGAGAGGATCAAGTATGGCGGGGCGCATGGCTGCAAAATCGGGTAAGGCTGCGCCCATTGCAAGAGTGGGAGGCTGACAAAGCGCGTTTATCACCGGCAGTTTTTCTGCCCGCTGCAGCTTATTTGCACAAATAGCGGTTCCCAAGCGTTCCTGTCCTGTTCTATAGGAAAGCGAAACCAACAAACAGGTGAATGCAATGACTGGACTGGTGCGCACGAGTGCCGACCTCGAACCGAGGCGTCGGCGGATTCTCTATCGTTGCTGGCATCGCGGCATTCGCGAGATGGACCTGGTGCTCGGGCAGTTCGCCGAGGACAATATTGCCGATCTTTCGGACGCGGATCTTGATGAGCTGGAAGTCATCATGGCTGAGGAAGATAACGACCTCGTCAAGATGGTGACGGGTGCCTTGCCGATACCGGAAAAATTCCGGACACCTCTCTTCATGAAAATCGCCTCCTATCGTCCGGACTTCGATCCGGTCACGTCCGAGACAACGAAAGCCTGATTGATGATCGCCGGGATTGATGTGAAGCTGGTGGCATCGGCTGATACGCCGCTGACCATTGGAAACGTGCCATCCGGAATGGAGGCGCTTCTCCTGGCGGATATGGCGCGGGCGGGAACGTCTGTCGCCTACGTCATGTCGGATGGGCATCGTGTTGCCGATCTCGAGCAGATCCTGGGCTTCGTTGCGCCGGAAATCCCGGTGCTTACACTGCCTGCCTGGGACTGCCTTCCCTATGACCGTGTGTCACCGAGTGCTGACACCTCCGCGCGCAGGCTTGCGGCGCTGTCGGGGTTGATCCAGCACCAGAAGAAGCCTCATCCGGCCATCGTTCTCGTCACCGTCAATGCCATGCTGCAGAAGATGGCGCCACGCGACATCATCGAAAGTCTGGCCTTTTCCGCCAAGCCCGGCAATCAGATCCGAATGGAAGAGATCGCCGCTCGCCTTGAGCGCAACGGTTTCGACCGCGTAGCGACGGTGCGCGAAGTCGGCGAGTTTGCCGTGCGCGGTGGCATTCTCGATGTCTTCGTTCCCGGAACGGAAGAACCGGTGCGTCTCGATTTCTTCGGCGATACGCTGGAGAGCATCCGTACCTTCGATCCCGCCAGCCAGCGCACCATTGGTCACGCCCGGTCGCTTGATCTCAACCCGATGAGCGAAGTTACGCTGACGCCCGATACGATCAGCCGCTTCCGAAAGAACTATCTGTCGCTCTTCGGTGCCGCGACCCGGGACGATGCGCTTTATCAGGCTGTCTCCGAAGGCCGTCGCTATGCGGGTATGGAGCACTGGCTGCCGCTCTTTTACGAGAGGCTCGAAACCGCCTTCGATTATCTGCAAGGCTTCCGCATCGTCACCGATCACACAGCACGCGAGGCAGCTGTCGAGCGCTCAAAGCTTGTACATGATTACTTCGAGGCACGGCGCAATTCTGGCCAGACCAAGGGCGCAACGCAAGGTGCACCTTACAAGCCCGTGTCGCCTAGCCAGCTTTATATTGGCGGCAAGGGTTTCGATGAAGCGTTGAACGCTGTCAATGCCGTGCGCCTGACGCCGTTCAACGAACAGGATTCCAACGACAGGCCGGTTGCGACGCTCGATGCGCATGTCGGCCCGCGGTGGGCTAAGCCACCGGCAGAAGCCGGTAGCGAAGACCGGGTCAACGTGTTCGATCTGGCGGTGAAGCATATCGCCGAGCGTCGATCCAAGGGCTGGAAGGTTTTGATCACTGGTTGGTCGGAAGGATCGCTTGACCGCCTGTTGCAGGTTCTGAGCGAGCATGGGCTTGAAAAAATCAAGCCGATCGCCTCGTTGAAGGAGATCGACAAGCTCGGAAAGGGTGAGGCGGCCTCTGCTGTTCTTAGCCTTGAGGCGGGTTTCGAGACGAGCTTTGGAGCGAGCAATCTTGCCGTCATCGGCGAGCAGGATATTCTCGGCGACCGCATGGTGCGCCGCTCCAAGCGCCGCAAGCGCGGTGCCGATTTTATTTCGGAAGTGGCGGGACTGGACGAAGGGTCGCTGGTCGTTCACGCCGAACACGGTATTGGCCGGTTCGTAGGCCTGCGCACCATTGAGGCAGCCGGCGCGCCGCGCGATTGCCTGGAACTGCATTACGCAGACGACGCCAAGCTGTTCCTTCCGGTCGAAAACATCGACCTCCTGTCCCGCTACGGCTCGGATGCGGCGGAAGCGCAGCTTGACAAGCTCGGCGGTGGCGCATGGCAGATGCGCAAGGCGAAACTCAAGAAACGCCTGCTCGATATGGCGGGCGATCTCATCCGAATCGCCGCTGCCCGCCTCGTCCGCCAGGCACCGGTTCTCACGGCACCTGATGGTCTCTATGACGAATTCGCCGCGCGCTTCCCCTATGACGAAACCGAAGATCAGATGAATGCCATCGACTCGATCCGCGACGATCTCGGTGCGGGCCGTCCGATGGACAGATTGATCTGCGGCGACGTTGGTTTCGGCAAGACGGAAGTGGCGCTGCGCGCGGCCTTCCTCGCGGCCATGAATGGCGTGCAGGTGGCCGTCGTCGTGCCAACCACGCTTCTCGCGCGTCAGCATTTCCGCACCTTCTCGGAGCGTTTCAGAGGGCTGCCGATCCGCGTGCAGCAGGCGTCGCGGCTTGTCGGTGCCAAGGAGCTTAATCTGGTGAAGAAGGAAGTGGCGGAAGGCAAGACCGATATCGTCGTCGGCACACATGCGCTGCTGGGGCAGGGGATCACCTTTGCCAATCTTGGCCTTCTGATCATCGATGAAGAGCAGCATTTCGGCGTGAAGCACAAGGAGCGGCTGAAGGAGCTTAAGAGCGATGTGCACGTGTTGACGCTGTCCGCCACGCCGATCCCGCGCACCTTGCAACTGGCGATGACCGGTGTGCGCGAGCTGTCTTTGATCACCACTCCACCGGTGGACCGCATGGCGGTGCGCACCTTCATCTCGCCTTTCGATCCGCTGGTGATCCGCGAAACGTTGATGCGCGAGCATTACCGCGGTGGCCAGAGCTTTTATGTCTGCCCGCGTCTGGCGGATCTCGCCGACATCCATGCCTTCCTGCAATCCGACGTACCGGAATTGAAGGTCGCGGTCGCCCATGGTCAGATGCCGGCGGGTGAACTGGAAGACATCATGAACGCTTTCTATGACGGCAAATATGATGTGCTTCTCTCCACCACCATCGTCGAATCCGGTCTCGATGTGCCGACCGCCAATACGCTGATCGTCCACCGTGCGGACATGTTTGGCCTGGCGCAGCTTTATCAGCTGCGTGGTCGTGTCGGACGTTCGAAGGTTCGCGCCTTCGCGCTTTTCACGCTGCCGGTCAACAAGGTGCTGACGACGATGGCCGAGCGGCGGCTCAAAGTGCTGCAGTCGCTCGATACGCTTGGCGCCGGCTTCCAGCTTGCCAGCCACGATCTCGATATTCGCGGGGCGGGCAATCTGCTTGGCGAGGAGCAATCCGGTCATATCAAGGAAGTCGGTTTCGAGCTTTACCAGCAAATGCTGGAAGAGGCTGTTGCCGAGGTGAAGGGCGAAGACGATGTTATCGACACCGGCTGGTCGCCGCAGATTTCGGTCGGTACCTCGGTGATGATTCCAGAGAGCTACGTTCCCGACCTGCATCTGCGCATGGGTCTCTACCGCCGTCTGGGCGAGCTGACCGACCTCAACGAAATCGACGGCTTTGGTGCGGAGATGATCGATCGCTTCGGTCCGCTACCGAAGGAAGTGCAGCATCTCTTGAAGATCGTTTACGTCAAGTCGCTCTGCCGTACCGCCAATGTCGAGAAACTGGATGCCGGTCCAAAGGGTGTCGTCGTGCAATTCCGCAACAAGGAATTCCCGAACCCGGCAGCACTCGTTGGCTATATCGCCAAGCAGGGTTCTATGGCGAAGATCAGGCCCGACCACAGCGTGTTCCTGACCCGCGATCTGCCGACGCCTGAAAAGCGCTTGGCAGGTGCGGCGATGATCATGACGCAGCTTGCGGAACTGGCAAAATCCTGACGCGAGTAAGAAAAATCGCGCTGTGGGATTCCTTACAAGGAATTAATCAAACGGACATCTAGCGGTAGTCTTCTGGGGGGTAGTCTCATCCTCATCAGCACAGGACGATGTGCTGAACCTTTTAAGGAGCAGGACTATGTGGACATTGAAGAACAGATTTGTCACCGCTGGTCTGGTTGCTTTGACAATTGCGGGCACCACAATTGCCACCACCAGCCAGGCTGAAGCACGCAACAATTTCGGCCGCGGCCTTGCCGCCGGTATTGCTGGTACACTTGTCGGCGGCGCATTACTGTCTGCTGCACATGACAGGCCGGTTTATGGTACGCCTGTTTATGCCGCACCCACTTATTATGGCCCGCCCCCTGTCGTTTATGAGCCCGTCTATCCCCGTTGCCATGTTGCATGGCGTCAGGACGGATTCGGCGACATGTATCGCGTCCGTGTCTGCGATTGATGTGAAATGATATTGCTATTGATGTGAGCTGAAATTGTAAGACGAAAATAAATAAAATTTTTCAATGACGTGTTTTTAAACGGGGCGGGCCGATTATCGGCCCGCCTCCGTTTTTTCATCCGGCAACATAACGGCCGTCACGTTCTGATCCGATGCAGCAACAGAGTTTGGCAATGGCACGTTACGCTGCTTTTCGCGCATCAGCGTCAGTAGGCCAGAGCCCACGATCAGTGCGATGCCGACGAGCATCCAGCTATCTATCCTGTCGCCAAAGATCAGGTACCCGAAGAGGATTGCCCAGAGCATCTGGCTGTACTGAGTCGGACCGATCACCGCTGCCGGCGCATATTGCGCGGCGTACATGATGAGGACATTGGCCACCGCTGCCAGTAGGCCATAGCCGGCCAGCATCAGCCACTGTTCGGCATTCGGAAGTGCGAAGGTGGGAATCATCAACACGCCGCATACGGCGAGACAGCCAAGCAGACCCGCGCCATAGAGCGAGATGTTCTTTTCCCGGGGCCCTATGGCGCGGAAGATGACGATGGAGATCGCCCCGCTCATGCCGCCGATGATCGCCCCGAGATGACCGATGGAGAGTTCGCGGAAACCCGGTCTCAAGATGATGAGGACACCGGCAAAGCCGATGATGACCGCCGACCAGCGCTTGATGCCAACCTGTTCCTTCAGAAAGATCACCGACATGATGGTGACGAAGGAGGGCAGGAGGAAGATCAATGCAAAGGCTTCCGCCATGGCAAGATGGGTAAAGGCGACGACGCTGCCGATGGTGCTGGCACCAGTGGCAAAGAACCGCAAAAGCCAGAGAGACCGGTTCGTCGTGCGGACGATATCCGTCCAGGCATCGTTGCGCTTGCGGATGAAGGGGAGTGCAAAAAGTCCGAAGAGAGCTCCGAAGAAGCCCGATTCGACGGGCGGGAGTTGCCCGTCGATCAGTTTTACGCTTGCATCGCTGAAAGCATAGGCCGCGAAGGCGGCAAAGGCGAGCAATATGCCCTTCAACCTGCTGTCTGGCACGAAATCACCGCTGGATTACTGGGTCGAAAATCGCAGCGGCGACGAGGTGTTACTCACGCCGTTTCGGGCACTGCGATCAGTTCATTGCCCTATGCTCTTCCGCTTTCATTTTGGCAATATCCCGCAGTGCATTAATAAGCACATCCGGCGTTTGTGCGCCGCTGACGGCGTATTTCTGATCCAGGATAAAGAACGGGACGCCGGAAACGCCCATTTGCTGCGCTGCATCAATCTCAGCCTTAACTGTGTCCTTGTCGGCTTCCGAAGCCAGCAGGCGGCGGACCAGCTCTTTGTCCATGCGACATTTTTCTGCGATATCGATTAGCACAGCATGATCGCCGATGTTACGGCCTTCTTCGAAATTGGCCTTGAACAAAGCTGTGACGACTTTGTCCTGAAGCTCGCGATCTTGCGCATGCGCCCAGAGCGAAAGTCTGTGCGCGTCGAGCGTGTTGGGACCGACTTTGATGGCATCGAAGTCGTAGGCAATGCCCACTTCGCGACCGAGTTCGGTCAGCATCTTGTGGGCCTGTTCGACTCGATCCTTGCCGCCGAGTTTCTTTTCCAACTCGACCTTCTGATCGACGCCTTCTGGCGGATAATCCGGGTTCAGCTGGTATGGGCGCCAGTTGATATCGACGCTGACTTCGTCCTGAACCTCAGCCGGTGCCAGGTCGAGACGCGCCTTGCCGAGATAACACCAGGGGCACACCATGTCCGAGACTACGTCGATGACAATGCGTTGCATGGTGCTGTTCCTTCCTGCGCTTGAATAGACGCCTGATCTAGATAGTCTGTGCTTTCAGCACAAGGCGTTACCAAAAGGGAACCGTCGCGGATGGCGTGGCGCAGCTGTTTTTACTGCGCGCGCGCATCCCACCATGTCTGCTTCTGGTTTCCAGTCAGCGGCGTCTTCTCTGGCCGGTCGATATATTTCCAGCGAGCGACCCATTGCGCGCCGATATAGTAGAGCGGAATGACATAGTGCCCAGCTGTCAGCAGGCGATCGTAGGCCCGCACCGCCACCTCGAAATCTTCCGTTTCTCGCGCCTGCAGCAAGGCCTCGATCATGCGATCGACATCCGGGTCTGCGACGCCTGCATAGTTGAAGCTGCCATTGGCGTTCTTCGAGACCGAGCCCCAGCGGTTGATCTGTTCTGCACCGGGTGACAGGGAGGAGGGGAAGGAACGGATGATCATGTCATAGTCGAAGCCATTGGAGCGCGACTGATATTGTCCGTCGTCCACAGAGCGGATCGCCATATCGACGCCGATGAGCTTGAGCGAGCGCTGGTAGGCAAGCGCGATACGCTCCTGTGCCGGGTTTTGCGTCATGATCTCGAAGCTAACAGGCTTGCCATCCTTATCAACCATCTTGCCGTTCTTGATGGTGAAGCCCGCCTCTCCGAGTTTGGCAACGGCTTGCTTGAGCACAGCACGGTCTGCGCCCGAGCCGTCCGTCGTCGGCATTTCGTACGTGCCAGCCAGGATCTCCGGGGGCAGACGCTTTGCGGCGTCGCCGAGCAACGCCAATTCCTTTTCGTTGGCCGGGTTGCCATAGGCACCGAGCTTGGAGTTCTGCCAGTAGCTTTGGGTTCGCTTGAAGGCGCCACCGAGAATGTTTCGGTTCATCCACTCGAAATCGAGCACGTAAGACAGTCCCTCGCGCACCTTCTCGTCGGCGAACATCGGTCGGCGGGTATTGAAGACCAGACCGAACATGCCAGACGGCAAGCCCGGTTCGAAAACGTCTTTCACGATATCGCCACGCTGAACCGCCGGGAAATTATAAGCCTGGCCCCAGTGCGAGGTGTCAGACGTGCCGTTGATCGCATCGCCTTCCGGATAGATGTCGATATCGCCCTTCTTGAAGGCTTCGAACATCGTCGTCACCTGCAGGAAGTAGGTGACGCTGATTTCATCGTAATTATCGAAACCGACCTTGGAAGGAATATCTTTTCCCCAATAGTTCTTGTCCCGTTCCCAGACGATCTGTTCGCCCGGGCGCAAGGTTTTGATTCGATAAGGGCCGGAGCCGACGACAGGGCCTAGGCCTGCCTGCTCAAACGCCTTGGCGTCGATGGCATGGGCAGGCAGAATTGGCGTGGAAGACGCCAAGATCAACGGGGTCTCGCGGTTGGCCTTTTCGTTGAAGGTGAACCGAACGCTGCGCTCGCCCACCTTTTCCATCTTCGCGACGCCATTGAGGCGGCTATCGAAAGGCGGGCGGCCCTTCTCCTTCAACAGATTGAAGCTGAAGATAACATCATCCGCAGTGACGGGCTTGCCATCCTGCCAATGTGCCTTCGGGTTCAGGTTAAATTGGATGTAGGTGCGCTCATCATCCCATTCGGCGCTTTCTGCCAGCAGTCCGTAAAGCGTGAAAGGCTCGTCGTGCGAACGCTGCATTAGCGGCTCGTATAGAAGGTTGCCGAACTCCGGATCCCAGACGCCGCGCGCCGTGGTGCGCATGCCCTTCAAAACGAAGGGGTTGAGCGCATCGAAGGTGCCGACGACACCATACGAGACCCGGCCGCCCTTCTTTACGTTCGGGTTCACGTAAGGAAGGTTCTTGAAGTCCGCGGGTAAAGCAGGCTTGCCATGCATAGAGATGCCATGAAGCGGTTCAGCCATCGCCATGCCGGAAATAAGAAGGGCGGGAATGAGCGCCAAAAGGCTTCGCATGTCAGTATCCTGTCGCATTCGGGTGATTGATTTTGGAGCTGTCAGGCTCCTGTTCCAACCATCTGTCTTGTTTGATTCCCGCGCAAATGTATCACAGCGGACAAGGGCATCCGATCACGGAAATCTTGTCGGATACAAGGAAAAAGTAAAAGAAATGCTGGATATCAGGCCGAACGGGATGTAACAGGAGTCCCGAAACACTCGGGTCACGCATTTGCCTCATTTAAACGACAGTGGAACGGGCAGACGGATACCGGCGATGTTGAGCGGTGCTCACATGAAGCGCTGCTTCGCATAAATTCAGGAGACGGAACTCTTATGATGCAAACTGCAAACACATTCACCCGGGCGGCCCTTTCTGCTCTCGTTCTTTCGCTGGGCGCCGTGTCTGCACCGGCTGTTTCTCAGGCTCAGCAGGCTGCTGCTCCGGCAGGCGCTCCGCCACTCGGCTGGTTCAAGACCTGCAGCAAGCAGGAAGACAATGATGTTTGCGTCGTGCAGAATATCGTTCTTGCCCAGAATGGGCAGATGATCACCGCTGTTGGCCTCATCAGCGTCGAAGGCAAGGTCAACCGTAAGATCCTCCAGGTTTCCGTCCCGACAGCACGTCTTCTGCCCCCGGGCGTTGTCATGCAGATCGATGGCGGCAAGGGCCAGAAGCTTGACTACGCCGTCTGCCTTCCTGACAAGTGCACCGCCGAAGTTCAGCTGACCGATGCGATGATTGCAAGCCTGAAGAAGGGCAACGAAGTCGTCTTCACGTCGATCAACTTCCGTCGCGCACCAAACCCGATCAAGATCGCCCTCAACGGCTTCACCGGCGCCTATGATGGCCAGCCGATCAGCCAGTCTCAGCTTGCCGAAAGCCAGCGTTCGCTGCAGGAAGGCATGCAGAAGAAGGCTGAAGAAGCTCGCAAGAAGCTGGAAGCCGCGCAGGACGCCGCCAAGGCAAAGCCTGCAAACTGATCTGGTCTGTAGAGATCAAAAAAGAACCGGCTTCGTCTGAGGCCGGTTTTTTCATGTTCTATTTTTTAGGTCGGGCTAACGCGCATGGCCATATTTGGGATTAGGTCGTTACGCTTTAGATCATCATCTCGCCACATGCCGTGCTCGCAAAACGGATGAAGAGTTTTGCGGCCGGTGCTTTAGCTCAATGCGTCATAGCCGATTTCGGCTTTAGCTCACCATCGGGTGTGGTGTCGAAGATCCGGGTGATGTTCGGATTGCGCAAGGGCTGCTCGCTCTCATCATGCACGAGGTTTTGCTCCGAGACGTAAGCTACATATTCCGTCTCATCGTTTTCGGCCAGCAGGTGGTAGAAGGGCTGATCTCGCTCAGGACGGATCTCAGCAGGGATAGCGTTCCACCATTCCTCGGTATTGGCGTATTCGGGATCGACGTCGAATACCACACCGCGGAACGGAAACACCTTGTGGCGAACGACTTCACCGATTGTAAATTTTGCGTTTCTTTGTTTCATGGCATGTCATCCTTTCCCCGTATAATTTGGGGTATCATGCAAAAATATCAAGATGTAGCGGTCCAAGGCACGCTTCAGCGGATTTTTCCAAACGGTGCCGTTGCGAGGACCACGCCTCCTGTCACAAGTACAATGCCTGCCGCATGATATGGTTCGAACGTCTCTCCAAGAAACAGCACGGCCATCACGATAGAGACCGGTGGCATCATGTAGAGCGTGATGCCAGCTGTTACGGGTCCAAAAACGCGGACCGTGTGCGTGAAGCAATAAAAGGCGGCAATCGACGCAAAGAGAATGATGCCGCCGATCTTTGCCCATGCGGTCCATGTAGAGGGTAAGAGACCGCCGTTGAAAAATTCGACGCCGGCAAGAGGCAAAAGAACGAGCGCGCCGGAAAAGGCGATCGTTCCGAAAAGACTTAACGACGCAAGATCGCGTGCGGCGGGATCACGCAAAAGCAGCGAATAGATTGCAAAGGCAATGGCCCCGCTCAAGATTGCGAGGTCGCCGATATTGAAGTTCAACGCCCATAGCTGAGAGATATCTCCCTTCAGCACGATTTCCGTAACGCCGGCGAAAGCGATAAGCATACCGATGATCTCCAGGCGTCTAATAGGTCGAGCCTGGAAGATGCGCTGAAAGATGATGATGAAGAGCGACGATGTGGTGTAGATCAGCGTCCCGTTGGCGGCTGAGGTTTTCGTCAGTCCCCAGTAGACCACGCCACCACAGACCGCCATGCCAAGCGCGCCGAGCACCAACCAGACAACCGTCTTCTTGCGGATGAAGTCCAGGCATGCGCGCCAGTCGCCCAGAATAAAGGGCAGCACGAAAAGGGTGGAGAGAGACCAGCGCAAAAACGCGGCGATGAAGGGCGAGACTTCGCCACTAATCCCGCGGCCGAATATGACATTGCTGGAAAAGAAAAAGGGAACCGCCAGAAAGATCAGCCAGTCACGCAGGCGAGGGGACGGGGTAGAACTCATCGGCATTATCAGTTTTCGCACTTTGTCAGACCGAGACTTGCTCGTCTGTTGCTTGAAAGAGAAAGGCGCCCGCCGGGCGCCTTCGTTCGTCATGGCCGCTTGAAACGGAACCAGATGATATCAAGAAGAGAAAGGCGCTCCGAAGAGCGCCTGACCCAAACATTAAGCCGAGTAGTACATGTCGAATTCGACAGGATGAGGGGTCATCTCGAAACGCATGACTTCCTGCATCTTCAGTTCGATGAAGGCATCGATCTGGTCGTCGTCGAACACGCCGCCGGCGGTCAGGAACTTGCGGTCCTTGTCGAGGCTTTCGAGCGCTTCGCGCAAGCTGCCGCAGACAGTCGGGATCTTCTTCAGTTCCTTCGGCGGCAGGTCGTAGAGATCCTTGTCCATCGGCTTGCCAGGATGGATCTTGTTCTTGATGCCGTCGAGGCCAGCCATCAGCATGGCGGCAAAGCCGAGATAGGGGTTCTGTGCCGGATCCGGGAAACGAACCTCGACGCGCTTGGCCTTCGGGTTCGAGCCGAACGGAATACGGCAGGATGCCGAGCGGTTGCGCGCTGAGTAGGCGAGCAGAACCGGTGCCTCGTAGCCCGGGACCAGACGCTTGTAGGAGTTGGTCGTCGGGTTGGTGAAGGCGTTGATCGCCTTGGCATGCTTGATGATGCCGCCGATGTAATAGAGGCAGGTCTCGGAGAGGCCGGCATATTCATCGCCTGCAAAGGTCGGCTTGCCGCCCTTCCAGATGGACTGATGGACGTGCATGCCCGAACCATTGTCACCGAAGATTGGCTTTGGCATGAAGGTTGCCGTCTTGCCGTAGGCGTTTGCGACCTGATGGACAACGTACTTGTAGATCTGCATCTTGTCGGCGCTGGAAACGAGCGTGTCGAACTTGACGCCAAGTTCGTGCTGGGCGGCAGCGACTTCGTGGTGATGCTTTTCAACGACCACGCCCATTTCGCCGAGGACCGTCAGCATTTCGGAACGCATGTCCTGGAGGCTGTCGACTGGCGGTACGGGGAAGTATCCACCCTTGACGCGGGGACGGTGACCGAGGTTGCCGGTCTCGTAATCGGTGTCGTCGTTGGACGGCAGTTCGGATGAATCGAGCTTGAAGCCGGTGTTGTAGGGATCGGCCTTGTACTTCACGTCGTCGAAAACGAAGAATTCGGGCTCTGGGCCAACGAAGACGGTGTCGCCGATACCGGATGCCTTGAGGTAGGCTTCCGCCTTTTTCGCCGTGCCGCGTGGGTCGCGGTTATAGGATTCACCGGAGATCGGATCGAGAATATCGCAGATGATAACCATCGTGGACTGCGCGAAGAACGGGTCCATATGAACGGTGGCCGGATCTGGCATCAGCACCATGTCGGACTCGTTGATGGCTTTCCATCCACCGATGGAGGAGCCGTCGAACATGACGCCGTCGGCAAACATGTCTTCGTCCACACAGGCAATATCCATGGTGACGTGCTGTAGCTTGCCCTTTGGGTCTGTAAAGCGAAGGTCCACGAATTTTACGTCGTTGTCCTTGATCTGCTTCAAGATATCGTTGGCGGTGGTCATAGCAATTTTCCTTGAGTGGTAATGTTCAACCCGGTGAAGCATGAGCCTTTTTCGGCTCGTCTTTTTTAAATGGCGTCAACACCCGTTTCACCCGTACGAATACGGATAACCTCTTCCACATTCGAGACGAAAATCTTTCCGTCGCCGATGCGGCCCGTCTGAGCGGCATTGCGAATCGCTTCGATCACTGCGTCCGCATTTTCATCTGCAAGAACCACTTCGACCTTCACCTTCGGCAGAAAGTCGACGACATATTCTGCGCCGCGATAAAGTTCCGTATGGCCTTTTTGACGACCAAAGCCCTTGGCTTCCGTAACCGTTATTCCCTGAAGACCGACTTCCTGAAGGGCTTCCTTCACCTCGTCGAGCTTGAAAGGCTTAATGATCGCTTCGATCTTTTTCATGAGAAAATATCTCTCCGCTTCTCCCGTTAAAGCGGACTGTTCCGCTCTCCCACAAGAATGCACGTATCGTGCCAGATCGGAAGCCGGTTTGAATAAAAAATCTGCGAAAATTGGCGATTGAAGAGACAATTCCGTGCGGTTTGAGGGCGTTGAGGCTGGAAAATCTTTCGCTGCAAGGCCAAATGTGGCAAAATTCTTCGAAAGCTGTCATCATTACAATCTCTTAGCTTGAGACCTTTTCATAGAGTTTGTTGCTCAAAAAATCATCAATTGATGATGTTTTAGTCTCCCGACATTGCCGCAAAATGCGCCGGTTGCGTTTCTGCGCATTTTCCGATGTTGTGTGATTATGACTCATGCCATCCAACATCATCTCATCGATCCGGGTATTATGGCTCGCATCGATGCTGCTGCAGAGGCTAGCGGACTTTCCATCACGTCGCTCATGGAGCGAGCAGGGCAAGCAGTCGCCGCCTGCGCCTTGCGGAATTATCCGCAAGCGCATCGATACGCTGTACTTTGCGGAACCGGTAACAATGGCGGCGACGGGTTTGTCGCTGCGCGTGCTCTGCGCGAAGCAGGCGCCAATGTTGCTGTTTTCATGTTCGGGGATGTGGCAAAGCTTAAGGGCGCAGCCCGACAGGCCTATGATGCCTGGGTCGACGGTCAAGAGGATGCGAGTTGTCGAACGCTTGCTGCTTTCACGCCGGGCATTGGCGATGTCGTAATCGATGGAATTTTCGGGGCCGGGCTGGTGCGAGATGTCCCGCCAGAGGTTGCTGCGCTTATCGACGCCGTTCGACGAGCAGGAACGCCGGTTGTCGCTATCGATCTGCCATCGGGCCTTTGCGGTCGCAGGGGCGTTCCTTTAGGTGCTGCATTCAAAGCGAAACATACGGTGACGTTCGTGGCGAAGAAGCCAGGGCATGTGCTGATGCCGGGGCGAGAGCTCTGTGGAACTCTTGAGGTGTTCGACATCGGCATTCCTCGACGTATCGTCGAAGCGCATGCGGGAGCCCTTTGGGAGAACTGCGCCGATCTCTGGCAGAGCCATGTCACCCATGATGATGTGGAGACCCACAAATTCAAACGCGGCCACCTGACCGTCTTCGCAGGGCCATCCCATTCGACAGGTGCTGCGCGGATGACGGCGACATCCGGCTTGCGCGCAGGCGCCGGTATCGTGACGATTGCCGCGCCGCAGGAAGCAATCCCGGTTCTTTCGTCGACGCTGACAGCCGTGATGGTAGCGCCCGTCGACGATCAAGAAGCACTGGCCAAGTGGGACGACGACAAGCGTCATGGCACTTATGTGCTCGGTCCAGGGTTTGGCGATCTGGAAAAAGCCAGAGAGTTTGTCTCGCTTCTCAAGGATCGTGCGCTGGTGCTGGATGCTGACGGCATCACGGCATTCAAGGACGATACCAATACGCTCTTCTCGCTCTTTGCTGGCGACGCACCCAGGATCATGACGCCGCATGAGGGAGAGTTCGCGCGACTGTTCCCCGATATTCATGCGGACGACACACTCAGCAAAATCGAAAAGGCGCAGTCTGCGGCCAGATGCAGCAACGCGGTCATCATCTACAAGGGAGCCGACACGGTCGTCGCGGCCCCCGATGGTCGAGCCGTCGTCAATACCAATGCGCCGTCTTCGCTGGCAACCGCCGGCTCTGGGGACGTGCTCGCTGGGATATGCGGCGGATTTCTGGCACAGCAGGTGCCGGCATTCGAAGCGGCGGCCGCGGCAGTCTGGTTGCACGGGGAGATGGCGCGACGTCTTGGGCCGGGATTGATTGCCGAGGATCTGGCATTGGCAGTTCGGCCAGTCACATCCTAAAATGAGATGGACGCGCTTGCACCTTGCAAGAGTGTCAGAGCTTGGGGGTATGGGTCGACCAGACCGGCTTGCTGATTGTCTGAAGTTCCGAGGTGGGCCTTCCTTCGATGCGCGCCAGCACAGCACGGGCAAGTTCACGGCCCGCCAGCTTGATATCCTCGTTCATCGTGTGGATTTCCGGTCGGAGCCAGTTGAGGAAGTCTGCAGACTGTTTCGACACGACATCGACATCCGTTCCGATCTTCTTGCCGCTCGCTTCGATCCCGGCCACGATCGCGATCGTTGAACTTCCGCTGATTGATATAATGCCGTCCGGCACGTCACTGCCGCTCATCAACCTTGCGGTTTCCTGCTTCAGTTCTTCCAGAGGCGTATCATTGTTGATGTTGGGGAGGGCGAACTCGGTCAGGCCGAAATCTCTCAACCCATGCTCAAAGCCCCGACGGGCAAAATCGTGATAGGAGAACTGGCTTTGCGGCAGCAGCACAGCCACGCGTTTCCTGCCACATTGGGCCAGACGTTTCATCGCCTCATAGACATAGGCCTCGTTGTCGAAGTCATGAAAGGGATGGTCAATGCCCATGCTGCTGCGACCATGCGTAGCAAAGGGCATGTTGCGCTCGGTCATCAACCGTACCCGCGGGTCGTCCGGACGCACTTTTGAAATGATGACGCCGTCGGCCGATCCCGTTTCCAGAATGTAGCGGATGGGGGTCATCGTATCCTTGGCATGCGTGTGCGGGGTTACCACCAGATGGTAGGGCGTGTTGGTTAGAACCTCGGTGATGCCGAAAACCATCTGGGAGGTAAAACCCATCAACTCCTCATCGACGCTCAGGACGAGCGCAATGACATTGGTCTTGCCGGTGCGAAGGCGAACGCCAGCCCGGTTCGGTTGATAGCCGATCTGCCGGGCAACGCGCCGTACGCGTTCCTTTGTATCCGCGCCGATATCGGGTGCATCCTTCAAAGCGCGCGACACTGTCGTAATGCCGAGACCCGTCATATAGGCGATGGTCTTCAGCGTTGGGCGTTCGTTGGATGGAAGAGCCTGGCCGCTTGCTTCGATGTCCGTGCTGTCGTTCATATGCCGCCACCTCCCTGTACCGGACGGGCATCGTAGTTCGCTTTTATTCCATTGCAAAGCTTAAGGTGTCACAACCAGTACGGCCCATCGGGATAGATCGCTGAAACGATGCAGATTTTTTAGCTTCAGTATAGAGGTGACTGAGCCGGTAATGGCCTCTCGACCTTGGGACGTGTTGCGACTTGTCGAGATAAGAATGTTGCCATCAAATTTCAAGAACATCATCCAGTGATTTGATTTTTATACGATTCGTCTAATTATGGTTTCGACGGTTTCCGTGAGCGCATTCTCATGTCTATTGCGTCATGTTTTCGCGCGTGACGGTCATAGTTTTTTACGATAACGTTTCCGCCCGGAGGAATTCTCGATCTTATTTTTCATGGCTGCGGCAGGAGCGAAGACTCGCTTTTACCGCATTGCTGACAGTGGATGGAGTCGCAACGATAGAGCCGTTGCGTAACAAGCAGGGCAGTGAAAATGGCATCAACTTATGCAAGCGATCTCGTGATTGATCTTTCCGGCGAGTGGCGTCTGGCCTCGTCTGAGGGCGATCACGGGACCACAATGACGATCCCAGGCGACGTTCACACGGCGCTGCATGAAGCATCGATCATTCCTGATCCCTACTTCGGCCGAAACGAGAACGACGTGCAGTGGGTGGCGCATCGCGACTGGATCGTCGAACGTAGTTTCACGGTCGATGAGGTCGAGGCTGACTGGTATCTCGATATCGACAACCTCGACACGGTGGCCGTCGTTTTCGTCAATGATGTGCCGGTCCTCACAGCCGATAATTGTTTCCGCCGCTACCGACCGGATGTCTCCTCAGCTCTCCAGCCGGGCGAAAATGTCATCCGCATCCATTTCCATTCCAGCATCAAGGCTGGCGCCGATCGCCAGGCGGCGCAACCTTTTTATGTGCCGTATCACCCGGGTAACTCCCCAATCCCTAATGGAAATCTTCTGCGCAAACCGCAGTGCCACTTTGGCTGGGATTGGAACATAGCGATTGCCCCGCTTGGCATTTACGGAAACATCATGCTGCGTCGGCTTGAGACGGCCCGCATTGAGCATGTGACAACCACACAGCACCATAAGGATGCCGGTGTCGAGGTGCATGTGGAGGTCACGCTGCATGCTGCCCAGCCTGCCAGCGTGCCTGTGCATTTGTCGCTCGGCGAGGAACGGTTGAGGCTTGATTGCGGCGTGACGACGGGTGAGACCGTTGTTCGTCATGTGTTTTTCGTTGAGAACCCAAAGCTCTGGTGGCCGGCAGGTAGTGGTGAGCAAGCGCTCTATACACTGAGCGTCGAATTGCCGGACGAGACGCTAACCCGCCAGATCGGTTTGCGCACAGTCGAACTTCTGACGGACAAAGACGAGGCTGGCAGCCGTTTTGCGCTTCGTGTCAATGGCCGCGAGATATTCTGCCGCGGTGCGAACTGGATCCCGTCCGACGCGCTGTTTTCGCTCTCGAGCGAAAGGAAGACGCAGGATTTGCTTCTCTCCGCCGTGGAAGCAAACATGAACATGATCCGCGTCTGGGGTGGTGGCTTCTACGAGCCGGACTGGTTCTACGATCTCTGCGATCGTCTCGGCCTGATGGTCTGGCAGGACTTCATGTTCGCCTGCAATCTCTATCCTTGCACCGAGGACTTCCTCGACAATGTCGAGCTTGAGGTCGACTATCAGGTGAAGCGGCTTGCCTCGCATCCCTCGATTGCTCTCTGGTGCGGCGACAACGAGTTGGTCGGTGCGCTGAACTGGTTCGAAGAATCGCGCAACAATCGCGATCGTTACCTCGTCGCTTACGATCGCCTTAACCGTACCATCGAGCGCGCGCTGAAGAAGGCGGCGCCTGCGGCTATCTGGTGGCCGTCGAGCCCGGCCTCCGGTTATCTCGATTACGGCGACGCGTGGCATGCCGATGGTTCGGGCGACATGCACTATTGGTCTGTATGGCACGAGAACAAATCCTTCGACGATTACCGGACAGTGCGGCCGCGCTTCTGCTCCGAATTCGGCTTTCAGTCCTACACGTCCATGCCGATCATCCGCACCTATGCGGATGCCAAGGACATGAACATCGCGTCTCCGGTGATCGAACTGCATCAGAAGAATGCGGGCGGTAACGAGCGGATCGCCGGAACGATGTTTCGCTATTTCCGCTTCCCCAAAGACTTCGAGAACTTCGTTTATGTCAGCCAGGTTCAGCAGGCGCTCGCCATCAAGACGGCTGTTGAATACTGGCGCTCGCTCAAGCCCCACTGCATGGGCACGCTCTACTGGCAGCTCAATGACACGTGGCCCGTCGCTTCGTGGTCGAGCCTGGATTACGGCGGCAACTGGAAAGCGCTGCATTATGCAGCACGACGCTTCTTCCAGCCGGTAGCCGTGTCAGCCATTCCATCGGAAGACGGTAAGTCCGTCCGCTTCTCAATGGTCAACGATACGCTGGATGACGTCGAAATCGATATGAATATCTTCGCGCTGTCGCTCGATGGTGTCCGCATTCCACTCAGATCCGCCAATGGCACCTGCGGACCGGATGCCGCCGGGTTGTTGACGGAGATCGATCTGGATCTACTCCCGGCCGGCGCTCTGCTCTCCTGGAATTTCATTGCTTCCAACGGCATGATGGGTGAGGGGCATCATGTGCGCGAGACCTACAAGGCGCTGGATCTTCAACCATCTGTTCTCAGCCATCAAGTAAACGCGCTGGAGAACGGCGATGTCGAGGTCGAGGTTCAGGCGGAAGGGCTTGCACTTTTCGTGATGGTGGAGGCCGACATGGCTGGACGCTATTCAGACAATCTCTTCGATCTGGCTGCGGGAGAAAACCGTCGCATCGTGTTCTCTCCGAACGACAAGTCGCGAACCGGCAAACCCTCGTTCAAAGTGTTCGATCTTTACACGTCGCAGTCGCAGGCTTGAAAGCGAACGACGATCTTTTAATCTAGCTGCACCACGATCCGTCGCCTTAGCGGCGGATCAGCGATTCCATACAAGGGAGGACGTCAATGGCCTGGCAACCGGCTGAAAACCGCTATGCATCCATGAAGTACAATCATTGTGGCCGCACGGGCCTCAAGCTACCGGCCATATCGCTTGGCCTCTGGCATAATTTCGGAAATGACTTCTCCCACAAGACGAAGCAGGAGATTTGCCGCAAGGCCTTCGATCTCGGCATCACCCATTTCGATCTTGCGAACAATTACGGTCCGCCTCCAGGCAGTGCTGAGAGCGCCTTCGGCGAAATCCTCAAAACCGATTTTGCCGGTTATCGCGATGAGCTGATCATCTCTTCCAAGGCAGGCTACAATATGTGGCCCGGCCCTTATGGCGAGTGGGGCAGCCGCAAATATCTGATCTCGTCCTGCGACCAGAGCCTGAAGCGCATGGGTCTCGACTATGTCGATATCTTCTATTCCCACCGCTTCGACCCGGACACGCCACTGGAAGAGACCTGCGGCGCGCTCGATCACATCGTAAGATCGGGCAGGGCACTTTATGTTGGTATCTCGTCCTATAACTCGCAGCGCACGCGCGAGGCTGCGGCGATCCTGAAAGATCTCGGCACGCCCTGCATCATCCATCAGCCGAGCTATTCGATGATCAACCGCTGGATCGAGGAGGACGGCCTTGTCGACACGCTGGAAGAACTCGGCATCGGCTCCATCGTTTTTTCTCCGCTCGCACAGGGCATGCTGACGACGAAGTATCTGAACGGCGTGCCGGATGCGAGCCGCGCCAGCCAGAACAAGTCGCTCAATCCTGCTTTCCTGAATGATCGCAACATCGAGAATATACGTGGGCTGAATGGCATCGCCGAACGGCGTGGACAGACGCTGGCGCAGATGGCGATCGCCTGGGTGCTGCGGGGCGGCCACATTACCTCTGCACTGATCGGCGCAAGCCGGCCTGAACAGGTGGAAGATTGCGTGAAAGCTCTTGAGAAGCCGGACTTCACCGCGGACGAACTGGCCGAAATCGATCGCTATGCACGCGATGCGGATATCAATCTCTGGGCCAAATCTGCCGAACTGAAAAAGTGAGGCAGGTGCACCGCTCAGGCATCTGCGTCCCGAGCGGTCACCGCCGACTTGCTCGTAACATTAGAGATCGTGAACTTTAATTTCGTCCTCTAAGTCACGGTCAACATTACGATATTGTAATTTCGTGCTTCAGTTTCCGTTCATCCTCGACGCGGTAGGGTCACCCCATCACAACAGGAAAGGAAACACCCATGAAAAAGCTCGTTACCGTTTTTCTGGCTGCGACGATTCTCGCAGCGCCGATGGCGCAAGCGCAGGGTCGCCATGACTACGGGCATGAACGCCGTGGTGTCCACGAACGCACTGTTACGACCAAGAAGGTGATCATCAAGAAGCACCGCTGGGACCGCGGTCAGCGTCTGACGCCTGCACAGCGACGTCACTTCGTTGATCGTCGTGAGTATCGCCGCTACCACCTCAGAGAGCCGCGCCGCAATGAGCGCTGGGTGCGCGTCGACAACCAGTTCCTCTTGATCAATGCCGTCAGTGGCCTGATCATCGGACTAGCCGCAGCGCGGTAAGCAATAAACAGGAAGGCGGGCACATTGAGCGCCCGCTTTCTTTTACCTCGTCAGGCTGCCTGTCTGTTCCAATCGGGGAACGGGTCGTTCAGTGCCTTCCAGGCATCCGGCGTAAATGCCTTGGTATCAATCAGGCAGGCATCAAGTTCCTGACGCAGAGCCTCTTCGCTCATCGGGTCGGCGCCGATGAAGACGATCTCCTGACGCCGGTCCCCCCATATCTGGTCCATGTAAGGCGCCAGCATCTTCTCGAAGCCTGGATCATCCGGCCAACGCGCCTTCGGCACGGACGACCACCAAAGCCCCATCTTACCGGTTTTCACCAAAGCGCCCGCCTGGCTGATTTCGCCCACATGGTTGGGCCGTGTTGCCAGCCAAAAGAATCCCTTGGCTCGAATGACGCCAGGCCAGTCGCGGTTGATGAAGGCATGGAAGCGGACTGGGTCGAAGGGTCTTTTGGCGCGGTAAACGAAGGAGCGGATACCGTATTCTTCCGTTTCCGGTACGTGGCCCTTGAAGCCATGCAACTCCTTGAACCAGAGCGGATGCGTTTCGGCCTTGGCAAAGTCGAACAGCCCGGTGCCGAGTACGTCGGCTAGACCCACCTTACCGAAATCGGCCTCCACAAGACGCGCATCGGGATTGAGACCAACGACGATCTTGCGGGCGGCATCGAGCTCTGCAGGGCTGGCAGCAGAAACCTTGTTCAGCACCACGACATTGGCGAATTCAATCTGTTCGACCAGAAGATCGACGAGCGTGCGGTTGTCGCCATCCCCTGCCGTTTCCCCGCGATCCGCCAGAAAATCCGCTGAGCCATAGTTCTTCAGCAGATTGGCGCAATCGACCACTGTCACCATCGTGTCCAGCCGTGCGACATCCGAGAGGCTCTGACCATCTTCGTCGCGGAAGTCGAAGGTGGCTGCGACGGGCAGCGGTTCGGCTATGCCGGTGGACTCGATCAGCAGGTAATCAAAACGATCCTGCTCAGCCAATTGCCTGACCTCGTTCAACAGGTCGTCTCTCAGCGTGCAACAGATGCAGCCATTGGTCATCTCGACCAGTTGCTCCTGCGTCCGCGACAGGTTTGCTCCACCATCGCGAATGAGGGCCGCGTCGATGTTGACCTCGCTCATATCGTTGACAATCACCGCGACGCGCAAGCGGTCGCGATTGCCGAGGATATGGTTGAGGAGGGTGGTTTTGCCAGCTCCGAGGAAGCCGGACAGGACCGTGACGGGCAGCTTCTTTGTCATGTGACGCCTCATTTGTTATAACATTACATTTTTAGCTCGAAAGAAGGGCGGTCAGCGCCGCCCTTTTAGTTTCATCAGATCAGGACAGGCAATTTTTCAATGAGGTGGCGATGCCGCGCATCAGCTTGAAATAGAGATCGGGTCCTGCTTCCAGCGTGCCGGCTTCCGGATCTAGCGTGCCGGACTTCGCGTTTGTGCCTTCGATCACAACGTTGACAAGCTTCGGCTCGAACTGCGGTTCGGCGAACACGCAGGTCGCGTTGAGTTCCTTGACCTTAGCCTGGACCTGTTTGATGCGGTCGGCACCCGGCATGTTTTCAGGGCTGACGGTAATGGAGCCTGCTGTCTTCACCCCATAACGGTGCTCAAAATACTGGTAGGCATCATGGAAAACGATGAAGGGCTTATCCTTGATCGGAGCGACTGTGGCCGCAAGTTCCTTGTCCAGCACGTCGAGATTATCGACCAGTTTCTTGGTGTTCTCCTGATAGGTCTTGGCGTTAGCCGGGTCCGCGGTCATCAGCGTCTTCTCAATCTCGGTTGCCATGGCCTTTGCGTTGGCAGGATCCAGCCAAAGATGCATGTCGTATTCGCCGTGGTCGTGACCGTCTTCATGGGCGTGCTCGTGCTCACCCTCATGCGCGTGATCGTGGCTCTTCTCGCCCTCATGCGCATGATCGTGAGCCTCATGATCATGGCTGTCGTGATCATGCCCTTCATGGTCGTGCTTATCGTCACCCTCATGGGCATGATCGTGGCCTTCATGCTCTCCATGATCATGGGCCTCAAAGGGGCCGCCTTCGCGGAATTTCAGCCTTTCGATGCCGGGCGCATCGTCGAGTTCGACGACGGTTGCCTTGCCTGCCAGTGACTCCAACGGCTTTTCAAGAAACTTTTCCAGCCCTTCGCCGACCCAGAAGACGACATCTGCATTCTCCAGTGCCTTGGCGTTGGATGGCTTGAGGCTATAGGTATGAGGAGAGGTGCCGCCATCGACGATGACCTGAGGCTCCGCGACACCTTCCATAATGGCTGCCACCAGCGAGTGGATCGGCTTGATTGACACGACGACATTAGGCGCGGCCATGGCGTTGGAGGCGCCGATCATGGCGGCAGAGGCGAGGAGGAGGGCGGCGAGTGACTTCATACGGTATGCTCCACTTGTATCGAAGTGTAATGTTATTACATAAGTTGCGTAACGCTATAACGTATGCCATAGCCATGTGCAACAGCCGCAATCGGAAAATCCCATGCTTCATTCTCCGGCCAAAAACGACGGAAATCTCGTCTCCCTGTCCAGTGCAGGTGTGAGACGCAGCGGGCGTTGGCTGGTGCGCGGCGTCGATTTTTCCGTTCGTCGTGGCGAGATCGTGACGCTGATTGGGCCGAACGGATCTGGCAAGTCCACAAGCGCCAAAATGGCGATAGGCGTGATGAAGCCGGATGAAGGAAAGGTCGAGCGTTTGGCTGGCCTGAAGGTCGGCTATGTGCCGCAAAAGCTTTCCGTAGACTGGACGATGCCTTTGACCGTCTGGCGGCTGATGACGTTGACCGGAGCCTTGCCGCCAAGGGAAATCGACGCGGCGTTGAATGCCACCGGCATTGCGCATCTCGCCAAGGCCGAGGTCCAGCATCTGTCGGGTGGAGAGTTCCAGCGTGCGCTTCTGGCGCGTGCGATTGCCCGCAAGCCCGATCTGCTGGTTTTGGACGAGCCTGTGCAAGGTGTGGATTTTTCCGGCGAGATTGCGCTTTACGATCTTATCAAGACCATCCGCAATTCCACCGGCTGCGGCATTCTCCTGATCTCGCACGACCTGCATGTCGTGATGGCGGAGACAGATACGGTCATCTGCCTGAATGGCCATGTCTGCTGCCGAGGTACGCCGCAGGCCGTCAGCCAGAGCCCGGAATATATGCGCCTCTTCGGCGGGGCGGCTGCCAAGGGACTGGCAGTCTATAGTCACCATCATGATCATACGCATCTGCCGGATGGACGCGTGATGCATTCCGATGGCTCGGTGACGGACCATTGCCATCCGGAGGATGGGCATCATCACGATCATGACCATACGCGTTCTCATTCCGAGGGGGATCACCATGATCACGAGGATGCTTGTGGCTGTGGCCATCATCATCATGCCGAACATACTGGCGATGCCCCCGGAGTGAAACATGTTTGACGACTTCTTCATCCGCGCCATCTTCGCTGGCGTCGGTGTTGCGCTGACTGCCGGGCCGCTTGGCTGTTTCGTTGTATGGCGACGTATGGCTTACTTCGGCGACACGATGGCGCATTCGGCGCTACTCGGTGTGGCGCTTTCGCTGTTACTTCAGCTCAACCTGATCGTCAGCGTCTTTCTTGTGGCGTCGGCCGTGTCTCTGCTGCTGCTTTTATTGCAGCGCCGCCAAGCTTTGTCGGCCGATGCGCTGCTTGGCATCCTGTCGCACTCCGCGCTTGCTTTCGGCCTCGTCATCGTTGCCTTCATGACATGGGTGCGGATCGATCTCGTTGCTTTTCTGTTCGGCGATATCCTCGCCGTCTCGATCACTGATATTCAGATGGTCTGGGGCGGCGGCATTCTTGTGCTCTTGGCGATCGTCTATCTGTGGAAACCGCTTCTCGCCTCCACAGTCAATGCAGAGCTCGCTGAGGCCGAAGGACTGCGGCCGGAACGCTCCAAACTTCTCTTCATGCTGCTGATGGCACTCGTCATTGCCATTGCCATGAAGATCGTCGGCATAATGCTGATCACGTCGCTGCTGATTATCCCGGCCGCAACGGCCAGACGCTTCTCTTCGACCCCGGAGATCATGGCGGTCTTGGCGTCTCTCATCGGTGCTGTCGCCGTCATTGGCGGACTGATGGGATCGCTGCAATATGACACGCCGTCCGGCCCGTCGATTGTCGTTGCCGCCGTCTTGCTTTTCGTCTTGAGTCTCTTGCCTGTGCCGGGACGGTCGCGCAGTGCCGAGCAGGGAGTGAGCTGATGAACATGAATACGAATGCCAAGACGCTGACGCGCAACCAGTCACTGGTCTATGATGCGCTGTCGCGATCGCAGGCGCCGCTGAGTGCCTATGTCATCCTCGACAAACTGAGAGACAGCGGCTTTCGCGCGCCTTTACAGGTCTATCGCGCGCTTGAGAAGCTGATTGAGTTCGGTCTGGTCCATCGCCTGGAGAGCCTGAACGCTTTCGTGGCCTGTTCCCACACCAGCGCTGATTGCTGCACGCATCATCATGGCACGGTGGCTTTCGCCATTTGCAATGCCTGTGGTCAGGTCACGGAGTTCCATGATCACGCGATCGATCATCGGCTGGGTGATTGGGTCAAGGGACAGAAGTTCAAGGCGGAAAAGACCACGATCGAGATCCGTGGTCTTTGCGAGGCCTGTGCGGCCTAGTTGTAAGAGCAGGAGCCTGGATGCTAGGCGGGCAGCCTAGACAGGCTTCAGTTCTTCGGCAAAGCGCTTCCAGTTGGCCACGTATTTTTCTGCCGACTTTCTGATGCCGTCTGCCGCCTTTTCGTCCAGCGTGCGGACGACACGCGCAGGGGAGCCGACGATCAGGGAATTGTCGGGAAACTCCTTACCCTCGGTGACGAGCGCGTTGGCGCCGACGAGGCAATTCTTGCCAATCTTGGCGCCATTGAGGATCGTCGCACCCATGCCGATCAGGGAATTGTCGCCGATCGTGCAGCCATGAATGATGGCGTGGTGTCCGATGGTACAGTCCGCTCCGATCGTGGCGGGGAAGCCCGGATCGCTGTGGACCATCACACCTTCCTGGATGTTGGTGCAACGACCGACAGTCATGGGCTCGTTATCGCCACGCAACGTTGCGCCAAACCAGATGCCGACATCCTCGCCTAAAGTGACCGAGCCGATGACGTTCGCATCGGGTGCGATCCAGTGTCGGTCGGGTGAGGGCAGGTTGGGCACTCTGCTTCCGAGACGATAGACGGGCATTGGGCTTCCTCCGACTTCTTTAGGCTGTATCAGACGACCTTGACCGTCAATGTACCGACGCCATCCACGCCGCATTCCATCGTGTTGCCTTTGACGATCGGGCCTACGCCTGCGGGGGTGCCAGTCATGATCACATCGCCAGCGGCAAGTGCAAAGACTTTCGACAATTCGGCGATTATTTCCGCTGTCTTCCAGATCATCTGGTCTAGATCGCCGGATTGCTTGCGTGCGCCATTCACATCGAGCCAGACTGCCCCCTTGTCCGGGTGTCCGATCTTGGAGGCTGGAACAAGCGGGGAGATGGGGGCGGAGAATTCGAAGGCCTTAGCGCCTTCCCAGGATCGTCCCATCTTCTTCAGCGTATCCTGCATATCGCGGCGTGTCATGTCGATGCCGACACCATATCCCCAGACATGATCCAGCGCATTCTCGACGGGAATATTCGACCCGCCGCTCTTCAGTGCTACAACGCATTCGACCTCATAATGGACGTTTGATGAGAGGTCCGGGTAGGGAAAGTCCTGGCCTGCGGGCAGGAGGTTGTCTGGGTTCTTCTGGAAGAAGAAGGGAGGCTCGCGTGATGGATCGTGGCCCATCTCGATGGCGTGGTCCGCATAGTTACGTCCAACGCAATAAACCCGTCGCACAGGAAAGGTCTCGTTCGTGCCGTCAACAGGCAGCAGAACGGGTTGGGGAGCAGGGATAACGGTTGCGGACATGATGGCACTCCTTCTTAAGGAGTGGTGTTGTCCCGCAATTTCAGAGTGATTTCCAGTCCAATCTTGTGGGATACCCGTGTTCAAGATAAAAGCCAAACGACACAGCCGCCCGCAATGATGAAGGCGCCGATCACGGCAAGAAGCCTTACAAGACCCGCATTTGTGTTACTGTCAGCACCAACGATGCTCCAGTAAAGGGACTTCTCGTCGGTTTTTTCGCTCATGGTGATCTCCCATAAAGTTTAGTGGCAATGCATTTCCCGAACATAGCCCGCGTGCAAGGGTTCCGGAATTTGCATCGCGGATTTGAAAAGACGCGGGTGGATCACGCAGTCATTCCGCCTTATATGGGCGCGAAGTTCCCCTCTTCATAAACGCATGTCGAGCAGGAAGACGAACCGGTAATCAGGAATTGGCCGACGCTATGACGATGACTTCTCAACGCACGGACGGCGCGTCACATTACGCGCGTGGAAAAGTATTTGCCGTAGCACCGATGATCGACTGGACGGACACGCGCTGCCGGTTCCTGCATCGTCAACTGTCGGAGCATGCGCTTCTCTACACCGAAATGATCGTGGCTGACGCCATCATCCATGGCAAGCGCGACAAGCTGCTTGAGTACCACCCTCAAGAACATCCCGTGGCGTTGCAACTTGGCGGTTCGGATCCCAGCAAGCTCGCCGAGGCCGTCAGGATTGCCTCAGACTTCGGCTATGACGAGATCAATCTCAATGTCGGCTGTCCCTCCGACCGCGTTCAGTCCGGCACTTTCGGCGCGTGCCTGATGCGCGAGCCTGAAACTGTTGCGGCTTGCATCGAGGCGATGAAGGCCGTGGCGACGGTGCCTGTTACGGTCAAGTGCCGTATCGGCGTGGACGACCAGGAGCCGGACGCTGTTCTTCCAGACTTCATTGCACGCATGGTTGCCGCAGGGGCGGATGCCGTCTGGATCCACGCCCGCAAGGCATGGCTTCAGGGACTGTCACCCAAAGAGAACCGCGAAGTGCCCCCGCTGGATTACCAGCTGGCCTATCGCATGAAGCAGGAATTTCCCGATCTGTTCATCGGTATCAATGGCGGAATTACCGATCTCGATCAGGCGGAGGAGCATCTGAAGCATATGGATGGCGTGATGCTCGGTCGCGCCGCTTATCACAACACCTCCATCCTTGCCGACGTCGATCACCGGATTTATGGCGCACAGCCACGCGAACTCGATCCGACTGTTTTGCGTGATGCGATGATGGCCTATGCGGAGGATTACATGGACAAGGGCGGGCGCCTGAACCACGTGACCCGGCATATGGTCGGGCTGTTTCAGGGACTGCCAGGCGCGCGGCGCTTTAGGCAAATACTCTCCAGCGATGCGACCAAGCCGGGTGCTGGCTCCGAGGTGATCGCAGCGGCCTTCGGCGCTATAGAGTTCGATCGGACGCCGGCAGCGATCGACGCCTGATCCGTCTGTCGCCTAGACGAGGGTCTGCAACAATTGCGCGCCGTTCGGCGCGTTGACCTTGCCGCCGGTGATGAAGAAGGCGAAGACATCGCGCGGCGTCTTTTCGGCTTTTCTGTGCGGCGAGATCATCGGAAGATCGTCGGGCGCGCCGCCAGCTGCATAGGTCTTCAGGCGCTCGCTCCACGCCTTCACATCCTTCTCGGGATAGCAGCTCTCGATATCGTCTTCACCCTTTTGCAGACGACAATAGACGAAATCCGCCGTCACATCCGGCAGCATCGGATAGTCGGGATGATCGGCGCAGACGACGGCGACATTGTGCTTTGCCAGTAACTCGATGAATTCCGGCACCTGGAAGCTGTCGTTGCGCACTTCGACGACATGCTGCAGCCGCAGACCATCCTGCTTTTCCGGCAACAAGGCCAGGAAAGCAGCAAAATCGTCCGGCTCGAATTTCTTCGTCGGCGCGAATTGCCAGAGTATCGGGCCGAGATGATCGCCAAGTTCGGTCAGCCCCTGGGTGAGGAACTTTGTCATCGATTCCTCTGCCTCGGCCAGAACCTTCCGATTGGTGACGAAGCGACTGGCCTTCAGCGAGAAAATGAAACCATCCGGCACCTCGGACGCCCATTTGGCAAAGGTCGCGGGCTTCTGGCTGCCATAATAGGTTCCGTTTACCTCGATCGCCTTCAGCTTGGAGCTTGCATATTCCAGCTGGCGCTTCTTCGTCAGCTTCTCGGGATAAAACGTGCCTTCCCAAGGCACGAAGGTCCAGCCACCAATACCGGCACGGATCATTCCCGACTTGCTCATCTGTCTCTTCCCATAAAAGCGCAGTGGTTCAGGGCGCGGCGGATTACTCCGCCGCCTGAATGTTCTTCTCAGGATGACGCTCCAGCAATTCCTTCAAGAACTGTCCGGTGTAGGAGCGCTTCTCCTTGACGATCTGCTCCGGCGTTCCTGCAGCCACCACCTCGCCACCACCGGTGCCGCCTTCCGGCCCGATGTCGATGATGTAGTCAGCCGTCTTGATCACCTCGAGATTATGCTCGATGACCACGACCGAGTTGCCCTGGTTGACCAGCTCATGCAGCATTTCCAGGAGCTTCTTCACGTCGTGGAAATGCAGCCCTGTGGTGGGCTCATCGAGAATATAGAGCGTCCGGCCAGTGGAGCGCTTGGAGAGCTCCTTGGCAAGTTTCACGCGCTGCGCTTCGCCGCCTGACAGCGTGTTGGCCTGCTGGCCGACTTTGATATAGCCGAGACCGACATCGAAGAGCGATTGCAGCTTGTCGCGCACCGCAGGCACGGCGGCGAAGAACTCGACGCCTTCCTCCACCGTCATATCCAGCACATCGGCGATCGACTTGCTCTTGAAGGTCACATCAAGCGTTTCGCGGTTATAGCGCTTGCCATGGCAGACATCGCAGGTGACATAGACATCCGGCAGGAAGTGCATCTCGATCTTGATCACGCCATCGCCCTGGCAGGCTTCACAGCGTCCGCCCTTGACGTTGAAGGAGAACCGTCCCGGCGCATAGCCGCGTGCCTTGGCTTCAGGCAGACCGGCAAACCAGTCACGGATCGGCGTGAAGGCGCCGGTATAGGTTGCCGGGTTGGAGCGTGGTGTGCGACCGATCGGCGACTGATCGATATCAATGACCTTGTCGATGAACTCGAAGCCATCGATACGATCATGTTCGGCGGGAATTTCGCGTGCGCCCATGACGCGGCGTGCAGCGGACTTGTAGAGCGTCTCGATCAGGAAGGTGGACTTGCCACCGCCAGATACGCCCGTGACCGCGGTGAAGACGCCGAGCGGCACCGCGGCCGTGACGTTCTTCAGGTTGTTGCCGCGTGCACCGACGACCTTAATTTCCTTGCCCTTCTTCGGCTTGCGCCGTTCGGCAGGGACGGGAACGCCCATTTCGCCGGACAGATACTTGCCCGTCAGCGAGTTCGGGTTGGCCATCACCTCCTGCGGCGTGCCCTCGGCAATGACCTGACCGCCATGGATGCCGGCAGCTGGCCCAATGTCGACCACGTAGTCCGCCGTCAGAATGGCGTCTTCGTCATGCTCGACGACGATGACGGTGTTGCCGATATCGCGCAGATGCTTCAGCGTCTCCAGCAGACGAGCATTATCGCGCTGGTGCAGGCCAATGGATGGCTCGTCCAGAACGTAGAGAACGCCGGTAAGGCCTGAGCCGATCTGTGACGCGAGACGGATGCGCTGGCTCTCACCGCCGGACAATGTGCCGGAGTTGCGCGACAGGCTGAGATAATCGAGCCCGACATCGTTGAGGAAGCGGAGACGCTCGCGAATTTCCTTCAAGATGCGAACCGCGATTTCATTCTGCTTGGTGTTGAGCTTTTCAGGCAAGCCCTCGAACCAGTCGCGGGCGACCTTGATGGACATCTGCGTGACTTCGCCAATATGCAGCTTGTTGATCTTGACCGCGAGCGCTTCCGGCTTCAGGCGATAACCGGAGCAGGCCGGGCAGGGGGCTGCCGACATGTAGCGTTCGATTTCCTCACGCGCCCAGGCGCTGTCCGTTTCCTTCCAGCGACGTTCGAGATTGGGCACGATGCCTTCGAAATTCTTGACCGTCTTATAGGAGCGCGCGCCGTCCTGATACTGAAACTCGATCTTCTCGTCGGTACCTTGAAGGATCGCTTTCTTGGCCGCATCCGTCAGGTCGTTCCAGCGGCTGGAAAGCTTGAAGCCAAAGGCTTTGCCGAGTGCTTCCAGGGTTTGATTGTAATAGGGCGAAGAAGACTTGGCCCAGGGCGCGATCGCCCCGTCTTTCAACGTGCGGGCGGGCTCCGGCACGATCAAAGCGTCATCGACCTTCTGCTGCGATCCCAGACCATCACAGGTGGGGCAGGCGCCAAAGGGGTTGTTGAAGGAGAAGAGGCGCGGCTCGATTTCGGGAATGGTGAAGCCGGAAACCGGGCAGGCGAATTTCTCCGAAAACAGCACGCGCTCATGCGTTTCGTTGAGCGACTTGTTCGCGGAGCCACCAGCGGACGTTTCTTCCGCAGGTAGCGGCTTGTCGGCGAACTCCGCGACAGCCAAACCGTCCGCCAGCTTCAGGCAGGTCTCAAGGCTGTCAGCCAAGCGCGCGGCCATATCCGGACGTACCACAGCGCGATCAACAACCACGTCGATATCGTGCTTGTATTTCTTGTCGAGGGTTGGAACGTCGGCGATCTCGTAGAACTGACCGTCCACCTTGACGCGCTGAAAGCCCTTCTTCATCAGTTCGGCGAGCTCTTTCTTGTACTCGCCCTTACGCCCGCGCACGATGGGCGCCAGAATATAGAGACGCGTACCCTCTTCGAAGGCGAGAATGCGGTCGACCATCTGGCTGACTGTCTGGCTCTCGATCGGCAGCCCGGTCACAGGCGAATAGGGGACGCCGACACGCGCGAAGAGAAGGCGCATATAGTCGTAGATTTCCGTGACAGTACCGACAGTCGAGCGTGGATTGCGTGAGGTCGTTTTCTGCTCGATGGAGATCGCAGGCGATAGACCCTCGATCTGATCCACATCCGGCTTTTGCATCATCTCCAGGAACTGGCGCGCATAGGCGGAAAGGCTCTCCACATAGCGGCGCTGTCCCTCGGCATAGATGGTATCGAAAGCCAGCGACGACTTGCCGGAACCGGAGAGGCCCGTCATGACGATCAGCTTGTTGCGCGGCAGATCAAGGTCGATACCTTTGAGATTATGCTCACGCGCGCCGCGGATAGAAATCGTCTTCAATTCACTCATGACAAGGCTCTGGATTTCGGATGTTTGGACGGATCGGTTCTTATGTCATCATCGGGAACGGCGTGTCGAGGCGATTGACGCTCCGCGATAGTCTGGCCGGGCGCAACTTCGTCCGGGGAATGCTTCTAGACCTGCTTGACTCACTCATGATGCCTTAATAGAACAAAAAAGGAACATATTGCAACCGTACCCGTTGGCAAGAACATTCCTTGTGGATTGTCGTTCCATTCGCTGCCCATCTCGGCGGACGATGGTCTATGGTGCGCGGGACTTTTGAACAGGAAAATGCCGTTCATGACGTTCGGCAGACAGGAAGATAAATATGGCTGGCAGCGTAAACAAGGTTATTCTGATCGGAAATGTCGGCGCTGATCCGGAAATTCGCCGCACGCAGGATGGCCGCCCGATCGCCAACCTGCGCATCGCGACGTCAGAAAGCTGGCGCGACCGCAATTCCGGCGAGCGCAAGGAAAAGACCGAATGGCATACGGTTGTGGTCTTCAACGAAGGCCTGTGCAAGGTCGTCGAGCAATACGTCAAGAAGGGCGCCAAGCTTTACATCGAAGGCGCGCTGCAGACCCGCAAGTGGCAGGACCAGACCGGCAACGATCGTTATTCAACGGAGATCGTTCTTCAGGGCTTCAACTCGACGCTGACCATGCTTGACGGTCGCGGCGAAGGCGGTGGCCGTGGCGGAGACTTCGGCGGTGGTGGCGATTATGCCGGCGGCGGTGGTTCATCGTATGGTGGCGGCAGCGGCGGCGGAAATTATGGCGGCGGTTACGACCAGCAGCCATCCCGTGGCGGCGGAGCGTCACGCGGTGGCCAGTCCTCTGGCGGCAACTTCTCCAACGATCTCGACGACGATATCCCGTTTTGATGATGGCGGTTGAGACGCGCGTTATTTTGCGCGCTCATGCCTATTGATAAGACAAAATGAAGGGGTGGCGGTTACGCTACCCCTTATTTTTTAAGCCATTGAGAGAGACGCATATGCCAGACCAGACATCACCTTTGCCGCAACCCGCAACTTGGCGGATCGTGCTGGCTTTCATCCTCGATTTCTTCACGGCATTTTGGGTGCTGGGCTTCCTAGTCGCGTCGATCCTTGGCGGCCGCACCGAAAACGGCTTCGAGCTGAATGGCCTTTCGGCCATCGTCTTCTTCGCCTCCATCATCGCCTACTTCGTCGTCTTCAACAGATATCTCGGTGGCACGATCTGGAAGCGGTTGCTGAAGGCGAAGCGGTGAGCGCCAACTAACCTAAGTGTCTTGCGACGTTGCAACTAAGGCGGTCACTGATAGGTGACGTCTTCCCAAGTCGTCATGGATGCATCTTGGCGCCCCTGCAGATCTTGTCGACGATCTTTTTATCGAAGCGCACCGCAAGACCCACGAGCTTTGCATTGTCCGGTGCGAATTTCGCAAAAACCTCTCGATTGGCCGCATCGTGACCCGTTGCGAACATCTCTTCGATGTAAGCTGATGCCGTGACATTTCGCTCCAGCGTTCGCCGGTGAATGGTTCTCAGTGTCTCTTGATCAGCGGTCAGAACCACGATTGGCTGGATGGACATCGGATTGTAGACATTATCAGTGGCATCCCGATATGGTTCGCCGATGATTGCGGGCGATTGGGCGATGATGCCGCTTGTCAGAAAAGCGGTAACGTTGAGTTTTTGCCACGTAGCAAGGTCATCGCGAATGATGATCGCGATTTTGGTGTCGAACATGTCTTACTCCTTTGACGGTATCGAGGACATCGAGCAACTAGCGGTGCAGCGGGCTCTGGGTCTTGAACGTTCGTGCGTGGAATTTCAGCCCGGCGTGCGGGTGGTTGCGGAAAGAAAAGGCATTGAGCGCACCGAGGTTCGGTTTCATGGCAATGGTTTCACGCCGCATCGACACGATACCTACGCCTTGGGGCTCACGCTTCACGGTGTGCAGACCTTTCGCTATCGTGGCATCGAGCGCTTCAGCATGCCGGGAAACGTGATCGTGCTGCATCCCGATGAAGTGCACGACGGGGCAGCTGGAACGGATGCCGGGCTGATCTATCGCATGGTCTACATGCCACCCGAACTCATCGGTGCTATTGACGGGTACTCTCGCTCATTGCCATTCGTGACGAATCCTGTTGTTGCCAATGCGGAGCTGTCACGTGCGCTCGCCTACATTTTATCGGATCTTGAGCGCGAGCCGGATGATCTAGCCAAGGATGATGCCATTCAACGGATTGGGACAATTCTGTCTCGTGAAGCGGGAGAGCCTCGCAAGCGGGTTAGCAAAGTCGCGCAATCGGCAGTCCTGCGAGCGCGTGACTTTCTTCTTAGCCATAGTGATGAGCCGGTTCGATCAGCCACACTGGAGGACATCACCGGCCTGGATCGGTACGCTTTGGCGCGGCACTTCAGGCAGGTTCTTGGCACCAGCCCGCACCGCTATCTCGTGATGCGCCGACTCGGTCGGGCAAAACAGTTGTTGGTGGGTGGCAGCAGCTTGGCTGGCGCGGCGGTGGAGGCGGGGTTCGCGGACCAAGCTCACCTCACGCGCCACTTTCGCGATGCCTTTGGCATTACGCCTGGACGGTGGCTGGCGTTGCAAGAACGAAAGAATTGAAGCCACTGATGGGCTGCCGGGGCGGGATGCGAAGCCTCGAAAACACGGTCAACGGATGGTTAAGCAAATGCGGCTATTGTGATTCCAGTAGCGCGTTTGAAGGCTGTTTTCAGAGTATGTGGACGAAGCATCACAAGAAAAGACGGTTTGGCCGTCTTGTTGTTCCAGCGATTACGGTCGCCTTTCTTTCCTATTTCGGCTATCATTCCGTCCATGGCGATTTCGGGCTGGAAGCTATGGAGCGCCTTGAGCGTCAACGCATCGCTCGAACGGCTGAGCGAGACAAGATCGTCAAGACGCGGGTAGCGCTTGAGCGGCAGGTGGAATTGATGAGCGACGGGTCGCTTGAGCGCGACATGATCGACGAGATTTCGCGCTACCAGTTGAACATGTCGAAACCGAATGAAATCGTCATCATGAACGGATATATGTGATTAACCGACTTTCGGTTAATCGCGGAATTTATTTTTATTTACAGTCGTTTACTTAGAATATGTGCCATGCGTTTATGGCATTGCTGTGGCGACCTTTTCTGCATATGTTACGCGCCGATCCAACCATTCTAATTCAACTCAGGGAGGGATGAATGGCGCCGCGCAAAAACGCGTCTGTATCCGGCCGCAAGACAACGGCAAAGACGCCTGCCAAGGAATTTACCGGCAAGAATTCTCCGGATTTCGGCAAGGACGAAGAACTCCACGCGTATCGCGAGATGCTGCTCATCCGCCGCTTCGAGGAAAAGGCCGGCCAGCTTTACGGCATGGGCTTCATCGGCGGTTTCTGTCACCTCTACATCGGCCAGGAAGCCGTTGTCGTGGGTATGCAGATGTCGCAGAAGGAAGGTGATCAGGTCATCACTGCCTATCGCGACCACGGCCATATGCTGGCTGCCGGCATGAGCCCGCGTGGTGTGATGGCCGAATTGACCGGACGTCGCGGCGGCCTTTCCAAGGGCAAGGGCGGCTCTATGCATATGTTCTCCAAGGAGAAGCATTTCTACGGCGGTCACGGTATCGTCGGTGCGCAGGTTTCGCTCGGAACCGGTCTTGCCTTCGCCAACAAGTATCGCGGCAACGACAATGTGTCGGTCACCTATTTCGGTGATGGCGCGGCCAACCAGGGCCAGGTCTATGAGAGTTTCAACATGGCTGCTCTCTGGAAGCTGCCGATCATCTACATCGTCGAGAACAACCGCTACGCCATGGGTACGTCGACAAGCCGTGCAACGGCGCAGTCGAACTACTCGCTGCGTGGTTCCGGTTTTGGCATTCCCGGCGTTCAGGTGGACGGCATGGATGTTCGCGCCGTCAAGGCCGCTGCGGACGAAGCGCTTGAGCATTGCCGTTCCGGCAAGGGCCCGATCATTCTGGAAATGCTGACCTACCGTTATCGCGGTCACTCCATGTCGGACCCGGCCAAGTATCGTTCCAAGGAAGAAGTGCAGAAGATGCGCTCCGAGCAGGACCCGATCGAGCAGGTCAAGGCGCGGCTCATGGAGCAGGGCTGGGCGAGCGAGGAAGAGTTGAAGGCGATCGACAAGGATGTCCGTGACATCGTGGCCGACAGCGCTGACTTTGCCCAAAACGACCCAGAGCCGGATGTCTCCGAGCTTTACACCGACATTCTGCTCTGATCGGGAAAGGGAAAACAATGCCAGTAGAAATTCTTATGCCCGCCCTTTCCCCGACCATGGAGGAAGGCACGCTTTCCAAGTGGTTGAAAAAGGAAGGTGACAAGGTCACCTCCGGCGACGTGATCGCGGAAATCGAGACTGACAAGGCGACGATGGAAGTCGAAGCCGTGGACGAAGGTGTTATCGGTAAGATCCTGATCGACGCCGGTACCGAAAACGTCAAGGTGAACACGGCTATTGCCGTTCTCCTTCAGGAAGGTGAGAGCGCTGACGATCTGTCGTCTTCCGCAGCACCGAAGAAGGAAGAGCCGAAGGCAGAAGCTGCAAGCTCCGGTTCTGACGCCGCCGGCGGCAAGACCCGCGAAGCCAGCGAAGAGCCTTCCGCTTCCAAGGAAACGGCAAAGGCACCCGCCGCACCCAAGATTGAGGTTGCTGCCGATCCGGATATTCCGGAAGGCACCGAGTTCGCGACCCAGACCGTGCGCGAAGCTCTGCGCGACGCCATGGCCGAAGAAATGCGCTCGGACGAAAACGTCTTCGTCATGGGCGAAGAAGTTGCCGAATACCAGGGCGCCTACAAGATCACTCAAGGGTTGCTGCAGGAATTCGGCGCCAAGCGCGTTATCGATACGCCGATCACCGAGCACGGCTTTGCCGGTATCGGTGTTGGCGCTGCCATGACCGGCCTGAAGCCGATCGTCGAATTCATGACGTTCAACTTCGCCATGCAGGCAATCGACCAGATCGTCAACTCTGCTGCCAAGACGCTCTATATGTCCGGCGGTCAGATGGGCGCTCCGATGGTGTTCCGCGGTCCGTCGGGTGCTGCTGCCCGCGTGGCGGCTCAGCATTCGCAGTGCTATGCCGCATGGTACAGCCACATTCCAGGCCTCAAGGTCGTCATGCCGTACACGGCAGCCGACGCCAAGGGTCTCTTGAAGGCTGCTATCCGCGATCCGAACCCGGTCATCTTCCTTGAAAACGAAATCCTGTACGGTCAGAGCTTCGAAGTGCCGAAGCTGGATGACTTCGTCCTGCCGATTGGCAAGGCGCGGATTCACCGCAAGGGCAAGGATGCGACCATCGTTTCCTTCGGTATCGGCATGACCTATGCGGTCAAGGCTGTCGCCGAGCTGGAAAAGGAAGGCGTCGATGTCGAGTTGATCGACCTTCGCACCATCCGCCCGATGGATCTTCCGACAGTGATCGAATCCGTCAAGAAGACCGGTCGTCTGGTCACGGTCGAAGAAGGCTTCCCGCAGTCATCGGTCGGTGACTTCATCTCCAACCAGGTTCAGCGCGCCGCATTCGATTATCTCGATGCGCCGATCCTGACGATTGCTGGTAAGGACGTTCCGATGCCTTACGCTGCAAACCTGGAGAAGCTGGCTCTGCCAAACGTTGACGAAGTCATCCAGGCTGTCAAAGCCGTCTGCTACAAGTAAGGGGAGGGCGTTTCGATGCCTATCAACATCACTATGCCTGCCCTTTCGCCGACGATGGAAGAGGGCAATCTGGCCAAGTGGCTGGTCAAGGAAGGCGACAAGGTTGCTCCCGGCGACGTGATTGCCGAAATCGAGACCGACAAGGCGACCATGGAAGTGGAAGCTGTAGACGAGGGCACAGTCGCCAAGATCGTGGTCCCGGCCGGCACGGAAGCGGTCAAGGTCAATGCCTTGATCGCCATCCTCGCTGGCGAAGGTGAAGACGTGGCTGATGCGGCAAAGGGTGGCGATGCTGCCCCCGCTAAGTCTGAGGCGAAGGCTGAGGCTTCCAAGCAGGAAGCCAAGGCCGAGGCCCCCAAGGAAGAGAAGTCTGAGGCTGCACCTAAGGCTGACAAGCCTGTTGCAGATCAGGCGGCTGCGCCTTCGACGCCAGCGCCTGTGTCCAAGTCCGGTGAGCGTCTTTTTGCTTCACCGCTGGCACGCCGCATGGCGAAGGATGCTGGTCTTGATCTTTCGGCTGTTTCCGGCTCCGGCCCGCATGGTCGCATTGTTAAGTCGGATGTCGAAAAGGCCGTTTCGTCTGGTGGTGCGAAGGCTGCACCGGCTGCGGCACAAGCGCCTGCATCGTCCGGCGCTGCTGCTCCGGCCCCTGCGAAGGGTCCGTCAGACGAGAACGTTCTCAAGCTGTTTGCCGAAGGCTCCTACGAGCTTCTGCCACATGACGGTATGCGCAAGACCATTGCCTCGCGTCTCACCGAGTCGACCCAGACTGTTCCGTCCTACACGGTCTCGATGGAATGCGAACTCGATGCGATGTTGAAGCTTCGTGCCGAGATCAATGCCTCAGCACCGGTGAAGAAGACAGAGAAGGGCGAGGTTCCGGCCTTCAAGCTCTCTGTCAACGACTTCATCATCAAGGCAATGGCGCTTGCGCTGCGCGATGTTCCGATGGCGAATGCTTCCTGGACATCGACCGCTCGTGTTCTTCACAAGCACGCCGACGTCGGTGTGGCTGTGTCGATCCCGGATGGCCTGATCACGCCGATCGTCCGCAAGGCCGAGGAGAAGTCGCTTTCGGCTATCTCCAACGAGGTCAAGGATCTTGCCAAGCGTGCGCGTGACAAGAAGCTGAAGCCGGAAGAGTATCAGGGCGGCACCACATCGGTGTCTAACCTTGGCATGTTCGGCGTCTCGTCCTTCACGTCGATCGTCAACCTGCCTCAGGCTTCGATCGTCTCCATCGGCGCTGGCGTCGAGAAGCCGGTCGTTCGCGGCGGCAAGATCGAAGTCGGTACGGTGATGACGGCGACCTTCGCCTTCGACCACCGCGTCATCGATGGTGCGCTCGGCGCGGAACTCGCTTCCGCCTTCAAGCGGTACATCGAAAGCCCGATGTCGATGCTGGTCTGATAAAAATAGTTGAGCCGGATGCTGGTGGCAGCCTTCGGCTCTTCTCCTTCTGGAGGCGGATGTGACGAAAACCGTTCTTTGCTACGGCGACAGCCTGACGTGGGGATATGACGCCGAGAATCTCGGGCGTCATGCTTTCGAAGATCGCTGGCCGAGCGTGCTGCAGAAGGCGCTGGGCGGTGAGGTCAATGTTATTGCCGAAGGCTTGAATGGGCGCACCACCGCGTATGACGATCATCTGGCCGATTGCGACCGCAACGGTGCAACGCTGCTGCCGACGATTCTGCACAGCCATGCGCCGCTTGATCTCGTCATCATCATGCTCGGCACCAACGATTTGAAGCGCGGCATCGGTGCTGGTTCTGCTGTCGGTGCCGTCAAGGGTGTGGAGCGTCTGGTAAGCCTCATCCGACATCACGCCTGGTCCTTCGAGGATCATGACGAGCCGGAAATCCTGATCGTTTCGCCGCCGCATATTTGCGAAACCGGCAACGAGATGTTTGCGGCGATGTATGCGGGTGCCATCGAACAGTCGAAGATGATGGGTTCGCTCTATCGCGATCTGGCGGATGACAAGGGGTGCGCCTTCTTTGATGCGGCCTCCGTTGCAGTCACGACACCACTCGACGGCGTCCATCTGGATGCCGAAAATACGCGTGCGCTGGGACGCGGGCTGGAGCCCGTGGTGCGCATGTTGCTTGGAATTTGATTTGAATTCGATTGACGCAGCGGCGGAACAGTCGCCGTCAAAGAGACAAAGGCAGGACATAGAATGGCTCAATCCTACGACGTCATCATCATCGGCTCCGGTCCCGGCGGTTACGTAACGGCAATCCGTGCGGCACAGCTCGGCCTGAAGACGGCGATCGTCGAGCGCGAACATCTTGGCGGTATCTGCCTCAACTGGGGCTGCATTCCCACCAAGGCGCTTCTGCGTTCCGCCGAAGTGCTCGACAACGCCCATCATGCGAAGAATTATGGCCTGAAGCTGGAGGGAGCGATCAGTGCGGATGTGAAGGAAGTTGTCGCCCGTTCGCGCGGCGTGTCCGCTCGCCTGAATGGCGGCGTCGCCTTCCTGATGAAGAAGAACAAGATCGACGTCATCTGGGGTGAGGCCAAGCTGACCAAGCCGAACGAGATCGTCGTCGGCAAAATTTCCAAGCCGATCGTCCAGCCGCAGAACCCGGTTCCAAAGGGCGTTCTGGGTGAGGGCACCTATACGGCCAAGCACATCATCGTCGCGACGGGTGCGCGTCCGCGTGCGCTGCCAGGGATCGAACCGGACGGCAAACTGATCTGGACCTATTTCGAAGCGATGAAACCGGACTTCATGCCGAAGTCCATCGTGGTCATGGGCTCTGGCGCAATCGGTATCGAATTCGCCTCCTTCTATCGCTCGATGGGCGTGGACGTGACAGTGGTCGAGCTGATGACCAACATTATGCCGGTGGAAGATGCGGAAATTTCAGCTTTCGCTCGCAAGCAGCTTGAAAAGCGCGGCCTGAAGATCATCACCGAAGCCAAGGTTTCGAAGGTCGAGAAAGGTTCGAACTCGATTACCGCCCATGTCGAGACGAAAGACGGCAAGGTCCAGCAGATCACCGCGGATCGTCTGATTTCGGCTGTCGGCGTTCAGGGCAATATAGAGAACCTCGGTCTTGAAGCGCTCGGCGTAAAGACGGATCGCGGCTGCGTCGTCATCGATGGCTACGGCAAGACCAACGTTCCAGGTGTTTACGCGATCGGCGATGTCGCCGGTCCTCCAATGCTTGCTCACAAGGCAGAGCACGAAGGCGTTATCTGCATCGAAAAGATTGCCGGCGTTCCGGGCGTACACCCGATGGATAAGGCCAAGATCCCGGGCTGCACCTACTGCAATCCGCAGGTCGCTTCGGTCGGTCTGACGGAAGCCAAGGCGAAAGAGCAGGGACGTGAAATCCGCGTCGGCCGCTATTCTTTCGCTGCCAATGGTAAGGCGATCGCGCTTGGTGAAGACCAGGGCATGGTCAAGACCATCTTCGACAAGAAGACCGGCGAGTTGATCGGGGCGCATATGGTGGGTGCGGAAGTGACCGAGCTCATTCAGGGCTTCGTCGTGGCGATGAACCTTGAGACGACGGAAGAAGAGTTGATGCACACCATCTTCCCGCATCCGACGCTGTCTGAAATGATGAAGGAAAGCGTGCTGGACGCTTACGGGCGTGTTTTGAACGCTTGATAATTGCTCTCGTCGCTCCCACTCTCTGGGGGAGCGATATCAAGGGAGAATGATCATGTCGATTGTTACGGAAGCCTGGGTTGTCTTTCTGCTGATCGGCCTGGTGGCCGGTTTTCTCGCCAGCCTCATTGTTGGCGGTGGCGGGTTGATCGGTTGCCTCTTGAGCGGCGTCATCGGCGCATTTGTCGGCGGCTATCTTTTCAACGCTTTCGGCATTTCGCTTGGTATTGAAAACGCTCTGGTGGTGCAGATCATTCATGCGACGGTGGGTGCAATCATCGTCACGCTCATTGCAAGGCTGATTGCCTAGACAGGCTTTTGCGAAGCGGCGGGTTAAAGAAAGGGATTGCGGATGGAAAGTGTGGGCTGGATTGCTGCCATCATTATCGGCGGCCTCGCGGGCTGGCTTGCGGGCAAGCTCATGGATATGCGTTTTGGCATCTTCATGAACATTGTGCTGGGCATTGTCGGCTCCGTCGTCGCCGTTGCGGTGTTGCGCACATTCGACGTGTTTGTGGAAGACAGCCGCCTCGGCTACTTCGTCACGTCTTTCCTGGGCGCAAGCCTTCTGTTATTCCTCGCCAAGCTCGTCAGGCGTTAAAGCCGCTTTAGAAGCGGCAGAAGCAGGTCTCTCTTATGGTCACTATTCTCGACAGGATGTCCCAGCCGGACGAAAAGCGTATCCGTCATCCGGAAAAGGCGCATAAGCCCGACACGGAAGTGGCGCGCAAGCCGGAATGGATCCGCGTCAAGGCGCCGACGTCCAAGGGCTACCACGAGACGCGCGAACTGGTGCGCAGCCACAAGCTGGTGACGGTGTGCGAGGAGGCCGGCTGTCCAAATATTGGCGAATGCTGGGACAAGAAGCACGCAACCTTCATGATCATGGGCGAGATCTGCACGCGCGCCTGCGCCTTCTGCAATGTCTCGACCGGTAAGCCGAACCCTCTCGATCTCAGTGAGCCGGAAAACGTTGCCAAGGCCGTCAAGCAGATGGGCCTCAGCCACGTCGTCATCACCTCGGTTGACCGCGACGATCTCGCGGACGGTGGCGCCGAGCATTTCGAAAAGGTGATCTGGGCAATCCGTGCGGCTTCCCCCAATACGACGATTGAGATTCTGACCCCTGACTTCCTGAAGAAGCCGGGCGCTCTGGAGCGTGTCGTTGCGGCAAAGCCTGATGTGTTCAACCACAACATGGAAACCGTTCCCGGCAACTACCTGACCGTTCGCCCAGGCGCGCGCTACTTCCATTCCGTGCGCCTGTTGCAGCGCGTCAAGGAACTGGACCCCACAATGTTCACCAAGTCCGGGATCATGGTTGGTCTTGGTGAAGAGCGTAACGAAGTGCTGCAGTTGATGGACGATCTTCGCAGCGCCGATGTCGATTTCCTCACCATCGGCCAGTATCTACAGCCAACGCGCAAGCACCATAAGGTCGAACGTTTCGTCACCCCGGAAGAGTTCAAGTCCTATGAGACCGTTGCCTATACAAAAGGCTTCCTGATGGTCTCTTCCAGCCCGCTGACGCGCTCGTCGCATCACGCCGGCGATGACTTTGAACGTCTGCGTGCCAATCGCGAGAAGAAGCTGCTGGCCGCTGCTGAGTGACTGGGCAGCGCCTCGCAGCGCTGGACTGAGAGCTTTCAGGGGATCTTAGGCGTCTGGGGGTGTCGGAGCTGCACCACCTAAATCCGCATCCCGCGCTTGGATAGCGAGATTATGCCCGATTGAGTATTTGGTCTCGAAACGCCCATTTGGTCTTTGAGACACAAGGCGGCTGGATACCGGCTCAAGGCCGGTATGAAGGATGATTAAGCTCGCGGCTAAAACAAATGTTTGAAACTAACCCGGACAGCATCGTGTCAGGCCCGAGCATGACAAACAAGGGTCATCGGCCCTCTCCCAAGGTTGTCCGTCCATTTCAATTGCGTACCAGGTTGGTCAAACCAATCCGGCAATCCATCAAATATCCAGGTTTTCCGCAAAGGCCGCACGGTCCTGAATGAAGCGGAAGCGGGCGTCTGCCTTGGTTCCCATCAGGTTATCGACCGCCTCGCGCGTGCCTTCGAAATCCACATCGTCGATTTCCACGCGCAGCAGCGTACGCTTGGAAGGATCCATGGTGGTTTCTTTCAGCTGCGCGGGCAGCATTTCGCCCAGGCCTTTGAAGCGGCTGATTTCGATCTTGCCGCGGCCCTTGAACTCGGTCTCCATCAGTTCAGCACGGTGGACGTCGTCGCGCGCATAGGCGGACTTCGATCCTTGCGTGATCTTGTAGAGGGGCGGAACGGCCAGATAGAGGTGGCTGCCGCGGATCAGTTCGGGCATTTCCTGATAGAAGAAGGTGATCAGCAGCGAGGCGATATGCGCGCCGTCCACGTCGGCATCGGTCATGATGATGATGCGCTCGTAGCGCAGATCCTCATCACGATATTTGGTGCGCGTGCCGCAGCCCAGCGCCTGGATCAGATCGGCGATCTGCTGGTTGGCGGAAAGCTTTTCACGGCTGGCGCTGCCGACGTTCAGGATCTTGCCGCGCAGCGGCAGGATGGCTTGGTTGGCGCGGTTGCGCGCCTGCTTGGCGGAGCCACCAGCCGAGTCACCCTCGACGATGAAGAGTTCAGCGCCTTCGGCTGTGTTCTGCGAGCAGTCGGCCAACTTGCCGGGCAAGCGCAGTTTGCGCACTGCAGTCTTGCGGTTGACTTCCTTTTCCTTGCGACGGCGCAGGCGCTCTTCGCAACGCTCGATCACCCAGTCCAGAAGCTTGGCGGCTTCGTTCGGATTGCCGGCAAGATAATGATCGAACGGATCGCGCAGCGCGTTCTCGACGATGCGCTGGGCTTCGACGGTGGCGAGTTTGTCTTTGGTCTGGCCGACGAATTCCGGCTCACGAATGAAGACGGACAGCATGCCGACCGCCGAAATCATCACGTCATCGGTGGTGATTTCACGGGCACGCTTGTTCTGCGTCAGTTCGGCATAATTCTTCAGCCCCTTGGTCAGCGCAATGCGAAGGCCAGCTTCGTGTGTGCCGCCTTCAGGTGTCGGGATGGTGTTGCAATAGGAATGGATCTGGCTGTCGCCGCCATACCAGGTGACTGCCCATTCCAGCGCGCCGTGACCGCCGGTCTTTTCCGTTCTCCCTGAAAAGATTTCGCGGGTGACCGTAAAGTCCTTGCCCAATGTGGCGGAGAGATAATCCTTCAAGCCGCCTGGGAAATGGAAGACGGCCTTTTCCGGAATTTCACCGCCTGCCGGCACGACACCCGGATCGCAGCTCCAGCGGATTTCGACGCCGCCGAAGAGATAGGCCTTGGAGCGTGCCATCCGGAAGATGCGGGCGGCTTCGAACTTGGCGTGTTCGCCGAAGATCTGCGCATCCGGATGGAAGCGCACGCGGGTTCCGCGGCGGTTATGGACATCGCCCAACTCTTCCAGCGGGCCTTGCGGAATGCCGCGTGAAAAACGCTGGCGGTAGAGCTTGCGATTACGTGCGACTTCTACTTCCAACACGTCGGACAGAGCGTTGACGACGGATACGCCGACACCGTGCAGACCGCCGGAGGTCTCGTAGGCCTTGCCATCAAACTTGCCGCCGGCATGCAGCTTGGTCATGATGACTTCGAGCGTGGACTTGCCCGGCACTTGTGGATGGTTTTCGACGGGGATACCGCGACCGTTATCGCTGACCGTCAGGAAGCCTTCGGCATCCAGATGCACCTCGATGAAGTTGGCGTGGCCGGCAACCGCTTCGTCCATCGAGTTATCGATGACTTCGGCAAAAAGGTGGTGCAGCGCCTTCTCGTCGGTCCCACCAATATACATGCCCGGACGCATGCGTACCGGCTCCAGACCCTCCAGAACGCGGATGGACGAGGCGCCGTAATCATCGCCCGATGACGTGACTGGTGCAGGCGCGGCTTTTGGCTGCGCGACCGCCTTTGCAGCCGGTGCTACAGCGGGTGCAGCTTCCCGCGTTTCTGCTTCAGCGCGGCTGGCTGCGGGAAGGCCGGAGAAAAGATCGTTGCTATCGTCCATAGGTCCAGTTCAATCAGATTTTGCCCGGATTTTGTCCATGCGAGCATGCAGGATACAGACACCGGTTGACGTGTCGGGCTACTCTAGCAGGGTACAAAGGGCTGATGCTCTACCGTAAAGGATTGCGTTGCGGCAGCCCGGATGGCAAGACTTGTGGCGCAAATGAAACGGTTCCTCAAGGCATGTCCACAGCTCTTTTCACCTTTTGTACTCTTTTCTGCCTCTCTGTTGCAGCGATACCCACCAGCGCTCAAACCAATGGTGGGCCGCTAAAACCCTTCAAGGACGATCTGTTTTCTGCCCAGACCGTGTTGTCCACGTCGGATAACGGTTCGTCCCAGGTTATCGAGTACCAGGAGATGCGCGATATCAACGGGCGGGACGAAATCCCAGAGCAGCGAGTAAAACGGCAATATGTCGATCTCGCGCCGAAAAGCCTTCAGGAGCTGGAAACGATTTCCGTCGGAGGACGCTCTATCGATGTGGGACGCGTCGGACGGGCGAGCGGCCAGGCGTTTACTGTGATCTTTATACACGGCCGGGGTGGGGATCGTCGGCTTGGCATGAAAGATTATACTTTCGGCGGCAATTTCAATCGACTGAAGAACTTAGCTGTCGAAAATGGCGGCACCTATTATGCGCCGAGCGTCAAGAGCTTCGATCAGAATGGCGTAGCCGACGTTGCGGCTCTGATCAGTGATGCGAAAGCGAAATCAGGCGGGAAGCCCGTCATTCTTGCCTGCGCGTCCATGGGAAGCTTCATCTGCTACGGCATCAGCCGCGACGCGGCCGCGGTTGCCGATCTGAAGGGTATGGCGATTCTCGGCGGCGCGGTCGATCCCGATTTCGCCAAAAGTGCATTCATCAAGGCGAAGAAGCCTGTCTACTTCACCCATGGGAGCCTCGACAAAGTCTATTCGGCCGATCAGCAGGCCGTGACGTTCCGGGCGCTTTTGAAGGCCGGTGTGCCGACACGCTTCACGCTCTTCCAGACAGGAACCCATGGAACGCCGGTTCGGATGACCGACTGGCGCGCCGTGCTCAACTGGATTCTCGTTCATTAGGCCGGATTAACGATTGCTCACGATAGGTCTTGTACGAAATTCACCAAATTTCGAACCGAAACCTTGCTTTTTCATCCAATTTCCTGTCGCTGTTCTCTGAGAAGAACCTGCAAACAATCAAGAGGAATGACTGCTCGATGACCCCAGATATTCGCCCGCTCGTCGCTGGAAATTGGAAGATGAACGGAACGCGCGCCTCGCTCGATCAAATCAAGGCGATGGCCGAAGGGGTAAAGGGTCCTCTTGCGGAAAAAATCGAGTCGCTGATCTGCCCGCCTTCGACGCTGCTCTATGTCGCGACGGCGCTTTGCGAGGACAGTCCACTTAAAATTGGCGCGCAGGATTGCCATCAGAATGCATCAGGCGCGCATACGGGCGATATCTCCGCTGAGATGATTTCGGACTGCTTCGGCACACATGTAATCGTGGGACACTCCGAGCGCCGCACCGACCATGCTGAGACGGACCATCTGGTGCGCGCTAAGGCCAGTTCTGCCTACGCGGCCGACCTCATTGCCATCATCTGCATTGGCGAGACGGCGGAGCAACGCAAATCAGGCCAGACGCTCGACGTGCTTAAGCGCCAGCTTGACGGGTCCTTGCCCGATGAGGCGACCGCCGCCAACACGGTCATCGCCTATGAGCCGGTTTGGGCGATCGGAACAGGCCTGACGCCAACTGTCGATGACGTGCGGGAAGCGCATGCTTTCATGCGCGATGAGCTCGTCAAGCGCTTCGCCGGCGAGGGAAGGGGCATGCGCATTCTCTATGGCGGCTCGGTCAAGCCTTCCAACGCCTTGGAACTGATGGGGATCGACAATGTCGATGGCGCGCTCATCGGTGGCGCGAGCTTGAAAGCCTCCGACTTCCTGTCCATCTATGCAGCTTACGAGCAGTTGACGGCCTGATTTTTTCGGAAAAGCAGCCAGGCTTTCGGTTCCCAGGGGCTTGGAATACGCATTCGCCTCATGTAAAGAGCCGCAAACTTCTTCATTGTGCTCCTGATGGGGCATGGAATGGATTGTCATGCAGAACGTACTGATTGTTATTCACCTCATGATCGTGCTGGCGCTTGTCGGCGTGGTGCTGATCCAGCGTTCCGAAGGCGGTGGCCTCGGTATCGGCGGCGGTTCGGGCTTCATGTCTGCCCGCGGAACCGCTAACGCGCTGACACGCACGACGGCGATCCTCGCCGCTTTGTTCTTCGCGACATCTCTCGGCCTTGGCCTTCTGACCCGCTACGAATCGCGCCCGACCGACATTCTGGACCGTATTCCAGCGCAGCAGGGACAGGGTAACGGCATTCTCGACACGCTCGGACCGTCGACGACGACGCCTTCGGCACCTTCTCAGGCTCCAGCGAATAACGGTGTACCGTCCACCACCAATGGTGCGTCGAACCAGGCACCGGCTCAGCAGACCCCTGCAACGACGACGCCAGCCGCACCAGCTGAAGGTGGCTCTGCGGCTCCGGCTGCACCGGCGCAGCAACAGGCTCCCGCCAACACCAATGGCGTTCCGACCGGCCAATAAGGCTCAGTCGACGATTAACACTCCGGCAGGCTGCAAAGCCTGCCGGTTTTCTTTTGTTTAGATTCCAGCTCAGCTTCCACGCGTCATCAACAGATGATTTCGCGATCAATGAATTTGGGACTGGCGGAATCATCTATTAAAAGGTAAGCGGTGACTCCCATGGCGCGATATGTATTCATCACAGGCGGCGTGGTATCCTCCCTTGGGAAGGGCATTGCGGCCGCGGCACTCGGAGCGTTGTTGCAGTCCCGTGGATATCGGGTGCGGCTTCGCAAACTCGACCCCTACCTCAATGTCGATCCCGGCACCATGAGCCCCACCCAGCACGGTGAGGTTTTCGTGACCGATGACGGCGCGGAGACGGATCTCGATCTTGGCCATTACGAACGCTTTACGGGGCGCTCGGCAACCAAGACCGACAACATCACCACGGGTCGCATTTACAAGAACATCATCGATAAGGAACGCCGCGGCGATTATCTTGGCGCGACGGTTCAGGTCATTCCGCATGTAACCAACGAGATCAAGGATTTCGTCACTGAAGGCAATGACGACTATGATTTCGTCATTTGCGAAATCGGCGGCACGGTCGGCGACATCGAGGCGATGCCTTTCATGGAGGCCATCCGCCAGCTTGGCAACGATCTGCCACGCGGCACGGCGATTTATCTTCACCTGACGTTGATGCCGTACATTCCGGCAGCCGGCGAGTTGAAAACCAAGCCGACGCAGCATTCGGTCAAGGAATTGCAGGCACTTGGTATTCACCCAGACATCCTGCTGGTTCGTGCCGATCGCGAAATTCCGGAAGCAGAGCGTCGCAAGCTTTCACTCTTCTGCAACGTGCGTCAGTCCGCCGTCATTCAGGCGCTTGATGTCGCGAATATCTATGACGTACCGACGGCCTATCATAAGGAAGGCCTCGATAACGAGGTTCTGGCCGCCTTTGGTATCGAACCCGCACCCAAGCCGCGTCTTGAGCTGTGGGAAGAAGTCTGCAATCGCATCCACACCCCTGAAGGCGAAGTGACGATTGCGATCGTTGGCAAGTACACCGGCCTTAAGGACGCCTATAAGTCGCTCATTGAAGCACTGCACCATGGCGGTATCGCCAACCGTGTGAAGGTGAAGCTCGAATGGATCGAGTCGGAAGTCTTCGAAAAGGAAGACCCGGCGCCTTACCTTGAAAAGGTCAATGCCATCCTCGTTCCCGGTGGCTTTGGTGAACGCGGTTCTGAAGGCAAGATCCGTGCAGCTCAGTTTGCTCGCGAACGTCAGGTTCCGTATTTTGGTATCTGCTTCGGCATGCAGATGGCGGTTGTGGAAGCAGCACGTCACCTCGCGGGCATCGAGAAGGCCTCTTCGACCGAATTCGGTCCAACCCAGGAACCTGTCGTTGGTCTTATGACCGAATGGGTCAAGGGCAATGAGCTCGAGAAGCGCAATGCCAAGGGTGATCTTGGCGGCACGATGCGCCTCGGCGCCTACAAAGCGTCGCTGAAGAAGGATACCAAGATCGCCGACATCTATGGCTCGACCGACATTTCCGAGCGCCACCGCCATCGTTACGAGGTCAACGTGGAGTACAAGGATCGTCTCGAAAGCTGCGGTCTTGTGTTCTCCGGTATGTCTCCGGACGGTCTTCTGCCGGAAACTGTCGAGTATCCGGATCATCCTTGGTTCATCGGTGTGCAGTATCATCCGGAACTGAAGAGCCGGCCGCTCGATCCGCATCCGCTTTTTGCAAGCTTCATCGAAGCAGCACTGGTTCGGAGCCGTCTGGTTTGATTGTTAAGACGTGACGAAATTAAAGATCGAAAGGCCGCAGCGATGCGGTCTTTTGCTTTTATGGACAGGAATTGCGCGAATGTTGAAGCTGGATCATCTGGCTATCATTGCTCCGTCACTGGAAGCCGGCGCCGAGTACGTGCGCGAGACGCTTGGCGTCGAGATGCCGAAAGGCGGTAAGCACCCGCAGATGGGCACGCATAATCTTCTATTGCGTCTTGGCGAGGATGTTTTTCTGGAAGTTATCGCGGTCGATCCGGCTGCAGAGCCGCCGAAGCGACGGCGCTGGTTCGGGCTTGATGATAGGGCAGCGGTCCAAGCCGCGTGGGACGAGGGGCGGCGACTTCGCGCATGGGTGGCGAGGACCAGCGACTTGACTGGCGTACTCGCGAGGCACGGTGATCTGCTGGGGCGTCAGGTAAAGGTGTCACGTGGAGATCGTGAGTGGCTGTTTGCGGTGGCCGAGGATGGATATCTTCCCTACGACGGTATAGCGCCTTCGGTCATGGATTGGGGCGCGCGCGGAAATCCCGCATCATCGATGCCGGATCTCGGATTCCGCCTGAAGAGCTTCCAGATCGAGCATCCCGAGGTGAGCCGAGTTCAGAAACTTTACGCGGACCTCAATATCACTGATCTCCCAGTGGTGGTGGAGGGAAAACGATTCCGCTATATGGCCGAGATAGACACGCCAAACGGCGTCAAGCTCTTGAGTTAGGATTGTGTCGGCTTCGCCGCTCCAAAAAGTATTTCCTAATATTAATATCACGTCAGAACAAAAATTCGTGATCCGAGTTTACTGCTGAATTTGAACGCCAGCGCGCGAGATCAGCAGCATGCTCACCAAAATCCTTCCCGTTTACGCGCTTCCAGCACTCTATCTGGGAGGTGTAGCATTGGCATTGCCCGACGTTGCACGAGCGCAGGACGCACCTTCCGTTCCTGTCACGGTTTACAAAGCCAAGGTGGAGGAGATCGACAAGGTCATCAACGGAATCGGTACAGTGGATCCGTTGCAAAGCGTCACCGTCAGACCGCGGATCGACGGGCAGGTGACTGGCATTCGTTTCTCTGAAGGCCAGATAGTGGAGAAGGGCAGCGTCCTGCTGACGCTCGACGATCGCGAGCTTTCATCTGCTCTCACGTCCGCCCAAGCAAAGAAGGCGCAGGACGAAGCGCAGTACAACAGCGCAAAAACCGAAGCACAGCGTTATGCATCACTGGCGGAAAAAGGGGTCGCGTCTGCCTCCACGCTTGAGCAGAAGAATGCGCTGAGCCAGGAATATGCGGCGGCTGTTCAATATGACGACGCCATGATCAAGAGTGCCGAGACCCAGCTTGGCTTTGCAACGGTGATCGCCCCCATTTCCGGACGTACAGGTTTCAAGCAGGTCGATGTGGGAAGCGTCATCAGCGCAAGTTCGACCGATGGAATTGTGACCATCACCCAAATGGATCCGATTGCCGTGTCCTTTGTCGCGCCTGGCGACAGGTTCGGCGAGATCCGTCAAGCGCTGAGCGAAAAGATCGCGTCGGTCACATTGATCACCACCGATGGAAGCCGCGTGTTGGCGAAGGGCCAGTTGACCACGATGGACAATTCTGTCGATGCCTCCAACGGCTCCATCCATCTCAAGGCGATCTTCGACAACGGCAACGGTGCCCTATGGCCGGGGCTTCCCGTCGCGACAACCCTGACAGTCATGCACAAGAGCGGTGTGGTCGTGCCCGACAAAGCTTTGGCAAGAGGACGCGATGGGCTCTACGCCTACGTCGTCTCTAACGGTAACACTGTCGAAAAACGTAACGTGAAGACCGCTTTCGTGACTGGGGCTAGAGCGCTGGTGACAGACGGCATCAAGGAGGGCGAAGATGTCGTCATGGATGGACAGTCGCGGATCGGTAACGGCGCAAGCGTAACCACAACGCCCTGGACCGGATCGCCTACGGGCGAACTCGCCGGGAAGGCGAATTGACGATGAAGAACGATCAGAACCAAAGCCGCACCTCCAGCTTCTTCGATTTTTTTATCCTGCATCCGGTGGCGACCGGTTTGCTGATGACCGGCATCTTTCTCGTCGGCGCGATCTGCTATCCCTTCATGCCGGTATCAGCCCTTCCGCAAATCGATTTTCCGACGATCCAGATTGGTGCCAATCTTCCCGGTGCATCGCCGGAGACGATGGCTTCGAGTGTCGCGCAACCGATCGAACAAGCGCTCTCGCGCGTGAGCGGCATCACCGAGATGACGTCGAACAGTTCGCTTGGTACCACGTCTATTACGGTGCAGTTCGATCTCGATAAGAATATCGAGACGGCAGCAAGCGATGTTCAAACCGCAATCAGCGAAGCGGCGGGCGAGCTTCCGAAGGATATGACCTCGCTTCCAACGGTGCATAAGGCAAACCCCGCCGATGCTCCGATCATGCAGCTTTCCGCGACGTCCGATACGCTGACACTGCCGCAACTCGACGAATACATCGAGCGCAACGTCGCTTCCAAAATCGGGCAGGTTTCAGGAGTGGCTTTCGTCAATATTGGCGGAAAGCAGAAGCCAGCCATTCGCATCGCTGTCGACCCCGGTCGCCTGGCGCAGGCCGATGTGACAATGGAAGATGTGCGCACTGCTATCAGCAATCTCAGTCTCAGCGCACCAAAGGGGAATATCGACGACCCCACACGCACTTTTCCGATCTACACCAACGACCAGATTTCCAGCAGCGCGGAATGGAACGATGCCGTCATCGCTTACCGAAACGGCGGACCAGTGCGCATTCGCGATATCGGGCAAGCGACCGATGGTGCGGAAGACAGCAAGATGGCGCACTGGACCAATGGAGAGCGAGGGATTGCGCTTGACGTTTTTCGTCAGCCCGGCGCCAATGTGATCGCGGTCGTCAATGCTGTAAAGGAGCAACTACCCGCACTTCAGGCCTCGTTGCCGCGCTCGGTGAAGCTCGAGCTCGTCACCGACCGAACAACGACGATCAGAGCATCCGTCACGGACATTCAGTTCACGCTGATGCTGACCATCGGTCTCGTGGTTGTCGTCATCTTCCTTTTCCTGCGAAATCTGCGCGCGACACTCATTCCGGTCTTGACGCTCCCGATTGCGCTCGCCGGATCGCTCGCACCCATGTGGCTCTTGGGCTTCAGTCTGGACAATCTTTCGCTCATGGCACTGGTCGTTGCCGTCGGCTTCGTCGTCGACGATGCCATCGTCATGTTGGAAAACATCACCCGCCACATTGAAGATGGTGTCGAGCCGAAGCGGGCAGCGCTTCAAGGCACGCGGGAGATCGGTTTCACGATCGTTTCCATCAGTCTGTCGCTTATTGCTGTTCTGATCCCAATCCTGTTGATGGGTGGCATTATCGGGCGCCTGTTTCGTGAATTTGCCGTCACGCTGACGGTCGCGATCGTCATTTCCGCCATCGTCTCTTTGACGTTGACGCCGATGCTGGCATCGAAGTTCATCCGGCCTATTGAGAAGGATCAACGCGGCCGTTTTTATCTCGCAGGAGAGGCGTTCTTCGATGGATTGACGGCGCTCTACATCCGCAGCCTGAAGCCGGTCATTCGACATCGCTTTTTGACACTGTTCGTTTTCCTGGCGACCGTCGCAGCCACCGGCTACCTGTTCGTTGTCGCACCCAAAGGCTTCTTCCCGGAGCAGGATACCGGGTTCATTGCCGGTATCTCGCAGGCCTCCCCAGACATATCCTTTACCGAGATGGCGAAGCTTCAAGAGCGCGTCAGCGAGATCATTATGAAAGATCCCGCCGTCTACAGCGTCTTCATGGATATTGGCGGCGGTAACGGAGGCAACGCGCTGAACCAGGGTCACGTCAACATTACGCTGAAGCCTCTGGAGGAACGCGATGTCAGCGCCAAACAGGTGATCGACCGGTTGGGCACTGCACTGAATGGACAGCAGGGTATCAAGCTCTTCATGCAGTCGGCACAGGATATCAATATCGGTGCGCGCCCGGCTAAAACTCAGTATCAGTTCACGCTTCAGGACGCAGATATCGCCGAACTGAGCGACTGGTCGGAAAAGATCACCAGCAAGCTCTCAAGCCTGCCCGAACTGCGCGACGTCGGAAGCGATCAGCAGGCAGAGGCTCCCAATCTGACGATCAAGCTCGACCGCGCGGCGGCAACGCTCTACGGCGTGCTTCCTTCCACCATCGATGAGACACTTTACGATGCGTTCGGTCAGCGTCAGGTTGCTTCCTTCTCCAGTCAGACCGATACGTTCCGTGTCATCCTTGAAGTCTTGCCGGATCTGCAGCGAGACATCGCGACACTGGACCGCCTCTCGGTCAGAGCTAGCAACGGAACGCTTGTCCCGCTGTCCGTGGTGGCGAAGTGGACGACGGATGGTACCTCACCGGTATCGATCGCGCATCAGGGTCAATCGCCGGCCGTGACCATTTCGTTCAACCTGGCACCCGATGTCGCTCTGGGGAACGCGACGTCCGTCATCGAAAATGCCGTGTCCAACATGCATCCTCCAGGATCGCTGCAGACATCGTTCTCCGGTAGCGCAAAGGCCTTCAAGGATTCGCTTGGGACGATCCCTTTGCTCATCCTGGCATCGTTGGTCGTGGTCTACATCATTCTCGGCGTACTCTACGAAAGCCTTATCCATCCGCTGACAATCCTGTCGACCTTACCGTCTGCCGGCCTCGGGGCACTTCTTGCTTTGCAAGGGGCCGGCTTCGACTTTGGGCTCGTTGCAATGATTGGGGTCATTCTGTTGATCGGTATCGTCAAGAAGAATGGTATCATGCTCGTCGATTTCGCTATCCAGGCAGAGCGGGACGAGGGATTGTCGAGCGAGGAGGCAATCGTCAAGGCCGCTCAGATGCGTTTCCGACCGATCCTGATGACCACGATGGCTGCGTTGCTGGGCGGCATACCGCTCGCGCTCGGCCACGGTTCAGGCGCCGAACTGCGCCAGCCGCTCGGCTATGCCATCGTTGGTGGCTTGATGGTTAGCCAGGTGCTGACACTTTACACCACTCCCGTCATCTATCTTTTGCTCGACAAGCTGCGGCGCAGGAAGGATGAGCCTGACGGCAAGCTCGTAGCCGCTTGATGATGGGGGAAGGCGCGGTCGTCACGACTACTCGGTGCGGGGGACACTACCAGTCGGCTATAAAACAAGGGAATCGGGCGGGCCTTGTACTGCTGGTCGACGAATCGGCGATGTTCTGCCAAGGGGCTCGTAAGGCGGTAATTCGTTTCGACCACAAATTAGAACTTCCACCTACGGTCATGGAGGGAGAGGGGGCAAGGCCTAGGCTGTGCGCCGAGTCTCAATAAGGACTTTACAAGTCACTTGATCCGCAAGATTGCAGCGAAGGAGCTGCTGCGAGCGTCCTAAAAACGTGAACGCCAGAGTGACACTGAAAGCTTTCCTGCTTCGTTGTTACTCTGGCGTCAGCTTTATTGCTGATTACCGATCACGCGTAACAGACATCTCACCGAAAATACGCGCCATCTCCTTTTGAACATCCCGCTCAGCAGCGGCGGGCGCTTCCGAGAATTTCGGATCAGGTTGCGGATCTGGTGTGGTCGTATCTGGGTCGAAGGTTGGTTCGACTGTAGGAGACGGTGAGAAAACGGGAGGCGTGATGTTGTTCTTGGCAATTTCGGCCTCAAGGAAACTTTCGAAATCACTGGTCAACTGGTCGCCGAAGACGGGACCATTATCACTCGGGGCAAGCGGTTCTGGTTTTGCAACAGGCGGTGTTAAAGGAGCGGCGGATGCGGCTGCAACAGCGGGTGCGGCCCGATAGGCGGGAAGCACACGATCGCGTGCTGCGTCGAGGAAATCGACCGCATTTTCTTCTGTCAAAGCTGGTCGATTGTGTCCAATTGGCTCGGGCTTTTCGTCCAGCGAGGGTTCTGCTGTCCACATAGGCTCTGCGAAGCTCGTTCCATAACCAGTGGATGCGACTGGGGAGCTGACAGTGGAGATGCTAGGTGCTGGTGAAGCGACGGGCGCTTCCGGGCCGCTGGACGATGCCGAGGCTGTTGCGACGGCTGGCTTCGGGTCGTCGTTTTGCTGCATCACCGCGGCAGCAAGGATGGGTGGAGCTGCGGAAATAGTGGGTGCTATCGGTTCGCGTGCCAGCGCTTTGGGCGCTGGCGGCGCGACCGGCTGGGGCGCCTCGCGGTTAGGCGATGGTGCATAGGGTCCTGCGGTCGAAACCGAAGGGATAACAGGCGCTGGCTCAGGCTTTCGGGGGATGGGTTGCGCCGTCACTGGTGGAGGGGGATTGGTTGATCTGGTCGCCGCCACTGCAGGCGCAGGCGACGGGGAGGGCGCTGGCTTTGCGGGTGGGGCGCTCGCGGCTGGCTTCTTGCGCTCTTCTCGAGCCGGGGTCTTCAATTCGGTTGCCACGTGCGCCTCTGCGGGCCTGAGATCGTCTTGCGGTGCCTGCGCAATGCTGCGCTGACGCTCCGCGTCGCGCCCAATGAGGGCCTCGTCCTGCGGATCGCGCACATCCTTCATGAACGGTATGGCGCCGATACCGCTTTCGATGACGATATCGGTCGGACCGCCAATCATCACCAGATGTTCGACATTGTCGCGGCGAACAAGAACGAGACGCCGGCGGGCATCAACTGCGGTCGCGTCCAACACCTGCAGGCGTGGCTGGCGGTTTCGCCCACCACGAATGAAGGGTGCAGAGCCACTGCGTCTGCGAATAAACCATAGGACGATGGCAAGCAGCAGCAGTGCCGCACCGACGCCAACCACTGCAATAATCAGGCGATTGCCATATGTGCCAATGAAATCTTCCATAATGGAGCCGGTCCCTTCAGCCATTTCGTGCAGCGGAAATGTACCCGCATTACATTTGTTCACAGAACGTGACCGGAAAAGACGATTTTTTTTCGCTCCGCACAAGAATTTATCCTGTTCGTCCACGAATTTGCTGCAAGTTTGACGAAAGCACCCCCCTGTAGAGTTGATGCTCGAGCGCGCAGCGTGCTTTGATCGTTATTGGTTGTGCATGGGCGGTGCTTATAGATCGACGGAGCTTTTTGATATTTATGCAAATTGCTACATAGAAACAGAAGCGATTCCGTCCGAGGCGGCTATTTTTCGTCATGTCGCAACCGCCAGCCGAGCTGCAAGGTAAAACCTCAATGACCAAGGTGCGTCAAACCACTGATAACGACTTCCCCTTGGTAGACAGGCGTGGGCGTTCTGCCACTGTGCTTCGCATTCTGCTGCTGGCTCTCGTGCTTGTCGCCGCTGCCATTGCTTTTGTTTACTTCAAGGACTCGCTTGAAAACGAGATCGTGCTTGGCATTTTGGGCGTTCTCGCCATGCTCGGGATTTTCTTTCTCGTCTCATCGGTCATCGGTTTCATCGAGGTGATGCCGCAATCTCAATCCGACGGCATGGCGCGGCGATTTCTCTCGTCCCATCCCGAAGGCACATTGATCACCGACACCAAGGGGCGGCTGGTCTACGCCAACGCCACTTACTGCCAGATGACCGGGGCGACACGAGCGACGGACATACAGAGCCTCGAACAGCTTCTGTCTCGTGACCGGGAATCCACCGAGGCACTCTATCGCCTGATCAACGGGCTGCGCGAAGGACGGGACGGTTACGAGGAATTTCGTCTTCTCAAGCCACTCAGCCAGTCCGCGGTCAGTCAGCCCGGTCCCCGCTGGTTCCGCCTCAAGGCGCGCTTGCTGAAGGAGGTGAATGGGCAAGACCTACATGTCTTCCAGATCGCCGACATCACCGCGGAACGCGAGGACCAGGAGCGTTTCTTCCGCGAGTTGCAAAACGCCATCGATTATCTGGACCACGCGCCGGCCGGCTTTTTCTCGGCGGGTCGCAAGGGCGAAATCGTCTATCTCAACGCCACGCTCTCCGAATGGCTCGGTCTCGACCTCGCACAATTTTCGCCGGGCTCGCTGAATGTGTCCGATATCGTTGCGGGTGAAGGGATGGCGCTGATCGAATCCGTTCAACCACAAGCAGGCAGCAATCGCACGGAAATGCTCGATCTCGACATGCGCCGCGTCAACGGTCAGAGCATGCCGGCCCGCCTCGTCCATCAGGTCACGGCGGCGCGTGACGGTGCGCCGGGCGAAAGCCGTACGCTGGTACTCATGCGCCCCAAGGGACAGGAGAACGCGGAATCCTCCTCGGCGATGCGGTTCACACGCTTCTTCAACAACACCCCGATGGCGATCGCATCGCTTGATGGAGAGGGACGCATTTTGCGCACCAATGCGCCGTTCCTGAAACTGTTTTCTGGTGTCGTCAGCCGCGATGACATCGACAGCGCCGTTGCGTTTGAAGCCGTACTTCATGATAATGAGAAAGCAAAACTGGCGCAGGCGATAAATGCTGCGAAGGATCGCCAAGGCGATATTGCGCCTTTCGATTCTCGCCATCCCAAGGACGAGGCTCGCCACTTCCGTTTCTACGTCAACGCTGTCATCGATCAGAATGACGAGGCACCTGAAGAGATAGCGATCGTCTATGCAATCGAGGTGACCGAGCAGAAGGCGCTCGAAACACAGATGGCTCAGACACAAAAGATGAATGCCGTCGGTACGCTTGCGGGCGGCATCGCGCATGACTTCAATAATGTATTGACCGCCATTCTGCTGTCCTCAGACCATTTGCTGTTGCAGGCACGACCGGCAGATGCGAGCTTCGCCGACCTGATGGAAATCAAGCGCAATGCGAACCGTGCCGCGGTGCTGGTGCGACAGTTGCTGGCGTTCTCTCGCAAGCAGACGATGCGTCCTGCAGTCCTCAATCTGACCGACGTGATCGGTGATCTTCGAATGCTGGTCGATCGGCTGATCTCCGGTACCAACGTGAAGTTGGAGGTGGATTACGGACGAGATCTGTGGCCGGTCAAAACCGACTTGTCGCAGTTCGAGCAGGTGATGATCAATCTCTGCGTCAACGCGCGCGATGCCATGCCGCAGGGCGGCAAGATCAAGGTAACGACGCGTAACTTGCCAGCTGCAGAGGTCGCAGCATTCGGCAAGACCGAGCTTCCGGCAGAAGACATGGTCATGGTCGAGGTTGCCGATAACGGTACCGGCATTCCGCCCGAGATCATGGATAAGATTTTCGAACCCTTCTTCACTACCAAGGAGGTGGGCAAGGGAACGGGACTTGGGTTGTCCATGGTTTACGGCATCGTCAAGCAATCGGGTGGCTTCATCTACCCGGAATCGGAAGTGGGTAAGGGAACAGCTTTGCGCATTCTATTGCCCCGCCACATCGTCGAGCCGGTGCAGCCTGTACTCGCCGCTGCAGGCGAAGAAGGCAAGGCCGAGGCTGAGGCGGCTGTCGTTGCAAAGCCCGAAGCCAAGGATGAGCCGCTCGATCTGACCGGCAAGTCTGCGGTGGTGCTGCTCGTGGAAGACGAAGAGGCGGTACGCCGCGGCGGCAAGCGAATGCTGGAAACGCGCGGCTACACGGTCCACGAGGCCGGGTCCGGTACCGAGGCACTCGAGGTGATGGAAGAGCTCGAAGGCAAGGTCGACATCGTTGTCTCCGACGTCGTCATGCCTGAAATGGACGGACCGTCGTTGCTGCGGGAATTGCGCAAATCCTATCCCGATCTCAAGTTCATCTTCGTGTCCGGTTATGCCGAAGATGCTTTCGCCAAGAACTTGCCGGCCGATGCAAAATTCGGCTTCCTGCCGAAGCCCTTCTCGCTGAAGCAACTGGCTGTTTCCGTGCGCGAAATGCTGGATAGCGACGGTTGAAAGACCGAAAATCGGGCGTTCAGTCCGTCTGAGAAACGATCTTTTTGCGACCATGTGGTCGCGAAAGGCTGCGCAACTTTCGCACAATTTCCCCGCTGTAGCGTTAATATGGGAGAAAGGCTCAGCTTTGAGCCTGGACCCTCACGCCGTCCTTCTACTTTTCGCCTGACGCAAACAGATTAGTGATTGCAGTGCAGCGCGGGGGGCTTAAAATCGACTAATACAGACCTAAATAAGAAGAGGCGAAATTCTTGCTCGCACCCTTCATCGCTTGCGGGTTTGATTTTGGAGAATGATGAAAAATGATCGCTAAGTCGATCTACATGCAGGGCGACAGCGAAGGGGAGGACGGCGGAACGAACCGCGGCACGTCTGTTATCACCCGCACCAAGCCTAAAACGAAACGGCCGAATTTGTACCGTGTTCTTCTTCTGAACGACGACTACACTCCAATGGAGTTCGTCATTCATATTCTGGAGCGTTTTTTCCAGAAGGACAGGGATGCCGCCACCCGCATCATGCTGCATGTCCATCAGCATGGCGTCGGTGAATGCGGGATCTTTACTTATGAGGTCGCAGAGACAAAAGTAAGCCAGGTCATGGATTTCGCCCGACAGCACCAGCATCCGCTACAGTGCGTCATGGAAAAGAAATGAGGATCGCAACGTGCCAACTTTTTCCCCAAGTCTCGAGAAGGCGCTGCACCAGGCACTGACCTTTGCCAATGAGCGTCACCACGAATATGCGACGCTCGAACATCTGCTTCTTGCGCTGCTCGATGATGTCGACGCAGCCGCCGTCATGGGCGCATGCAATGTCGATCTCGACACGTTGCGCAAGACGGTGATCGACTATGTCGATAACGAACTGTCCAATCTCGTGACGGGATATGACGAGGACTCCAAGCCGACGTCCGGCTTCCAGCGTGTCATTCAGCGTGCCGTCATTCATGTCCAGTCCTCCGGCCGCGAAGAAGTGACCGGCGCCAACGTGCTGGTGGCGATCTTCGCCGAGCGCGAGAGCCATGCTGCCTACTTCCTGCAAGAACAGGAAATGACGCGCTACGATGCGGTAAACTACATCTCTCACGGTATCGGCAAGCGCCCGGGCTCTTCGCAAACCCGCACGCCTCGCGGCGCTGACGAGGGCGAAAACGAGCCTAAGGTCGCTCGTAATGGCGGCGCAGAAGACGATGCGTCCGGCGCCAAGAAGCAGCCTGATGCGCTGAAAGCCTATTGCGTCAACCTCAACGATAAGGCCAGAAATGGCCGGATCGATCCGTTGATCGGTCGTCATGAGGAGGTCAATCGCACGATCCAGGTTCTCTGCCGTCGGTCGAAGAACAACCCGCTTTATGTGGGCGATCCCGGCGTTGGCAAGACGGCGATTGCCGAGGGTTTGGCAAAGCGCATCGTGGAAGGCAAAGTGCCCGAAGCGCTCATCAACGATACGATCTTCTCGCTCGACATGGGTACGCTGCTTGCTGGCACGCGCTATCGCGGTGACTTTGAGGAGCGGTTGAAGCAGGTCGTCAAGGAACTGGAAGAGTTTCCGGGCGCCGTTCTGTTCATCGATGAGATCCATACGGTGATTGGCGCCGGTGCAACGTCTGGCGGCGCGATGGACGCCTCTAACCTTCTGAAGCCTGCTTTGTCGTCCGGGGCGATCCGTTGCATTGGGTCGACAACTTATAAGGAATATCGACAGTTCTTCGAGAAGGACCGCGCGCTGGTGCGTCGCTTCCAGAAGATCGACGTCAATGAGCCATCAATCGATGACGCGATCGAAATCATGAAGGGCCTCAAGCCCTACTTCGAAGAGTATCATCACCTTCGCTATACCAACGACGCCATCAAGGCTGCCGTGGAGCTTTCGGCGCGCTACATCTCCGACCGTAAGCTTCCAGACAAGGCGATCGACGTTATCGATGAAACGGGTGCTGCTCAAATGCTGCTTCCGGCCTCGAAGCGCCGCAAGCTGATTACCGAGAAGGAAATCGAAGTCACGATCGCGACCATGGCACGCATTCCGCCGAAGACGGTTTCGAAGGATGACGAGATGGTTCTCGCCAATCTTGAGCAGGAACTGCGTTCGGTGGTCTATGGCCAGGACACGGCGATCGAAGCGCTTTCCACCGCCATCAAGCTGGCGCGTGCAGGTCTTCGCGAGCCGAACAAGCCGATTGGCTCCTATGTGTTCTCGGGCCCGACCGGCGTCGGCAAGACGGAGGTGGCCAAGCAGCTCGCGTCGTCTCTCGGCGTAGAAATGCTGCGCTTCGACATGTCGGAATATATGGAACGTCACACGGTCTCGCGACTGCTTGGCGCACCTCCAGGCTATGTCGGTTTCGACCAGGGCGGTCTCCTGACAGACGGCGTCGATCAGCATCCTCACTCGGTGGTGCTGCTGGACGAAATCGAAAAGGCGCATCCGGACATTTACAACATTCTGTTGCAGGTCATGGATCATGGCTCGCTGACGGACCATAACGGCAAGAAGATCGACTTCCGCAATGTCATTCTGATCATGACGACGAATGCGGGCGCGTCTGAAATGGCCAAGTCCGCCATCGGCTTTGGTTCCTCCAAGCGCTCGGGCGAAGATGAGGAGGCACTGAACCGCCTGTTCACACCGGAATTCCGCAACCGTCTGGATGCGATCATTCCGTTCTCGCCTCTGCCGACCGCTGTCATCCACAAGGTTGTCCAGAAGTTCGTCATGCAGCTTGAAACACAGCTGTCAGAGCGTAACGTCACCTTCGATCTGCATGATGATGCTGTCGCATGGCTCGCCGAGAAGGGTTATGATGAGAAGATGGGGGCTCGTCCGCTTGGTCGCGTCATTCAGGAGCACATCAAGAAGCCTCTGGCGAACGAAATCCTCTTTGGCAAGCTGAAGAAGGGTGGTGTGGTCAGCGTCAGCCTGGACAAGAAGGACGATGGCAAGGACGGCCTGAAGCTCGACGTGTTGCCGGAGACGGCACCGGTCAAGCCGAAGCCCGAGGCCGAGCTGAAAGCTGCAAAGTCTCCTGGCAAATCGAAGGCAAAGGCTTCCAAGGTCGAAGAGCCGGCTGAGGTCTTAGTGGCAGACTTCGACAAGAAGGACGATGATGTCAAGCCGCGTCGTAAGGGCAACACCGTGCCGAAGGTCCCGAAGAAAAAATAGAACGGCCAGTCTACATGCTGGATAGAGGCGGCGGAGATCACTCTCCGCCGCCTTTGCTTTTGCAAGCCCTGCGCAATTGTGGAGCTGGATCTCGCCGGCGAAAGGTATCGATAGTTCTCGATCACTTTGGTATAGGCTAGGCGGCGCCTAGTCGTCTCACGTCATTTTAGGCGCGCAGATCAGGAAAAGCGTGGTAGACAGGCGTCGGCTCCCGTCGAAGCATTCATCGGAGTGTCTGGGCCACGTTAATTTGTACCGCTTCCGGAATTGCCCATGTCTGCAAATGGTGACACGCATTCTCTTGCTCTTTGGTTTGCCAGGGGAATGAAGGGAATATTTTCGCTGCCCGCCCTCATTCTTATGACCTCGTTTGTCGGGTTCAGCGCCTTTGCGTTAGAGTCGGGGGCATCACGAGGCGAGGCGGTCTTCATGACGCTCACCATTTGGGCTTTGCCAGCCAAGATGATCTTGATCGGCTCCATGGTGAGCGGGGCAGGGATGGCGGCCTGCTTCTTGGCGGTGACATTATCATCGATCCGAATGATGCCGATGGTGGCCTCTATCATTCCGGAAATGCGGACAGCAAAAACCCCCACATGGCTCCTGCTCTTCCTCTCGCATTTCGTAGCGATCACAGCTTGGGTCTACGCGACGCAGAACCTGACTAAAGTGCCTCGCGAAGCACGGGTAGCATGGTTTGCTGGTTTCGGAATGACACTCACGCTGATTAATGCCGCCATCGTTGCCATATGCTACGGCGTCGTCGCTGCATTTCCGCCGCTTGTCGCAGGCGTGCTGTTCTTCCTGACGCCGGTCTATTTCATCTCCTCGATTTGGGCGTCTGCACGGCATTCGGTCGTCAAAGTCGCCTTCATCATCGGCGTGATCGGCGGGCCGTTATTTGCCACGATCGAGCCCGAGTTCGACATTCTTTATGCCGGCCTGGGTGGCGGGACGCTCGCCTATCTGATCGACCGATTCTGGTTTCGTCGCAAAATTGTGCCGTCATCTACGGAGGGCGAGCCATGAGCGACGCCTGGTGGGCACCCTATCTGTTCATCGCGCTTGCCGGCTGGATCGCAACCGATCTTTGGCGTTGGCTGGGCGTTCTGGCAGGAAACAAGCTGAAGGAAGACTCAGAAGCTCTGCACTGGGTACGGGCCGTCGCCACCGCTCTCGTGATGGCGGTGACGGCCAAGCTCATTGTCTTCCCAACAGGGACGTTGTCCCATTCACCGATGGAGCTGAGGATCGGTGCTGCCGTCATTGGCTTCATTGCATTTTTGGTAAGTGGTCAGCGCGTTATTGTTGGCGTGATCGTGCCCATTGCTGTTCTTGCATTGGGCCTTCTTGTCACCGGTCTATAGAGAATCTTTAAGTCCGTTGCCGTACTATCTTGCTGAGTTTCCCAGCAAGGCTTTTTCCATTGCACTTAACCAACGCAGAACGCTTCGTTTTTTGGATCATATGCTTGCTCTTTGCCATCAACGTCATCTTGCTCGTCGTCAAAGGTATAGCGGTCGATGTTGGCGGTTACGGCGTGTCTTTGGCGTTGGGGGGTAGCCTCCTCTTTCTTGGCCAATTCTACCGATCAGGGAGACGGGAGAAAAATATGTCCGCCGCGCTCATCGCGGCGGGTCTCTTCATTCTCTTTTCTATTACTGGCTCCGTTTTCAACTACATGTTCTTGCCGCTTCACTATCCGACGATCGATCGCGCGCTTATGAAGATCGACAACCTCATGGGATATGAATGGCGCAGCGCTGTGGAGTCTGTCGCCCACTTCCCGTTCATAGCGCGAACACTCTTCATCGTGTACACGACATCACTACCTCAGCTTTTGCTGACGATCATCATTCTAGGCTTCAGCGGAGATCATCGCAGGCTTAATCACTTCCTGCTCACCGGTGTTCTAGGGGGTCTAGCCGGAATCATCTTTTGGATTTTCTTTCCAAGCCTTGGTCCGAGTGCCTATCAGGATTTGCCTAGCTGGCTCCTCGAAGCGATCCCTCTGGCTGTCACTCCTAGTTACGGCAAAGAGTTAATTCTCTTGAGCACGGGTGGTCCAAGTTACCTTACTCCAGCGTCCGTTCTCGGGCTGATCGGTTTTCCGTCGTTCCACATATTCATGGCGGCGATGGCTCTATGGTTCGTTCCGCGCTACCGTCCGTTGATCGTGGGCTCGATCACCATAAATATGATCATGATCCCGGCCGTTCTCGTTCAAGGCGGTCACCACCTGTGCGACGTTGTCGGTGGATTGCTGGCGTTTGTGCTGATTTGCCCATTGGCACGTTTCATTCTTGATCGGATAGAATTGTCCGATGAGGTGCTTGCGCTGTCCTCTCGAGGGATCACAACCGGTTCCGAGGTCAATGATCTCATGAAAAAGGGAGCGTTGTAGGCGCTCCCAGCAAACTATTCATTTTTCGATTATAGCCGGTACCGTCACTAGTGAACGGTCAGGACGTGGGCTCTGCTGCTGGCCAATAGAAAGGCTTCTCTGGCCGCTTCCAGGTCGCAGCGGCCCGCCACTGCGTCAAGGCATTGTTTTTTGGCCGTCTCGTACTCAGGACCGTGTTCGTCAGGCCAGCGATATGTGAGCATTTCGAGCGCCACGAGCGGGCTGTATATTTCGACAGCAGGGCACATGGGTAGATGGACTGCGACAGGCTTGCACCACTGCGCATGATGGCAAGGCTCTGATTTATGAATAAGCATCGCATTCTCCTTTCTCACCGCCACCACTAACCACAGCCTCACGATTCGGTTCCTCATCACGAAAAAAGTGAACACATTAGGGGTTTCTTTTTTGTAAGATGAATGGAAAATGAACAAACAGATGAACCGGAGATGAACAAACGATTTGTTCGCGCGTTAATACTGCTCTAAATGAAGGAGGCCCGATTATGTTCAATCTGTCTGGAATTCAGGAAAGCTTTTTTGGCGACCGCATGGCTGGCGTGTGCCAGGCCATTACATCTGCTCTGGCCTTCGAATCGGGCCTTGAAAAATCCAACATCTCAGCAATGGCTGAAAACGATGTGATCTACCTCCAGGGGACCGCAGATTCCGTAGAGGCAATCGAGACAGCCATCAGTTTGGCGTCATCCATTTCGAACTGCCGTATCCTAAGCCATGTAGAGCCAGTGTACTGAGAATCAAGAGCCGGGCCAAAGTGCCCGGCTTGATCGTATCTGTCACAGCTTGTTATCTTTCAGATCCGTTGATCAAAAAAGCTCCCGTGTCGCTACCGCGAAAGCAGTCTAATTTCACGCGGAGTGGGGTCCAGCATTCTGATCTAAGGTTGTATGAGGAAGACTTTCTTCGCTGCCACAAGCTGCTTGGGAGGACCAAGTTGGACCCACCTATTTGATCTGAGCAGCTTTCACGGTATCGCCAACACTTATGTTGAGCTTCTTTGCGGCGCCACCATTCAACTCCAGAACATACCGAATTGGTCCATTCGAACTGATGATGTCCTCAGAATGAGGCACTGCGTTCGGATGAATGTGCGTGATCTTTCCGCCTTTGGAAATGAACAGCATATCGAGCGGGATAAGGGTATTCCTCATCCACATCATCACGTCTCTGTCCTCTTTGAAATCAAACAGCATGCCATGGTCATCGCCCATGGATTTGCGAAACATCAGTCCTTGTTGCCGCTGAGCGTCGCTGCTTGCCACTTCGACAGTAAATGAATGTGTCTTGCCAGCAGTGCTGATGATCTCAAGCTTCTCGCTTGGAAACGTTTCCTGGGCCACTGCACCTGCATGAGGCGCTACAAAAAAGACAAGCGCCATAAAGGCGCTCGCAACGGTCCGGATGTTAAAGCGGTTCATCAGTGCGCCATTCCAATTCGGGCTGGATTGTCAGGATGCACCTCGGCCGCCATCAGACCCTTATCGCCATCGCCATAACGAACCAAGACGACCTGGCCAGGCCGAAGCTCGGCAAGACCGAAGCGGCGTAGTGTTTCCATATGGATGAAGATATCTTCAGTGCCTTCACCGCGCGTGAGAAAGCCGAAACCCTTGGTCCGGTTGAACCACTTGACGATGGCGCGCTCCAGTCCGCTTTGCGGTGTCACCTGAACATGAGTGCGCACCGGCGGCATTTGCGAAGGGTGAACAGCCGTCGACTGATCCATCGAAAGAATACGGAAGGCTTGATAGCCGCGGTCGCGTCTTTGGATCAGGGCAACGATCCGCGTGCCTTCCAGAATGGTCTGGTAGCCGTCACGGCGCAGGCACGATACGTGCAGAAGCACATCCTGCATGCCATTATCCGGCACGATGAAGCCGAAACCTTTTGCGACGTCGAACCATTTAACGACGCCGGTGATCTCAATCAGGTCAACGGCATCGCCAGAAAAATCTTCGAATTCGGCGATGCTTTTCGACGACATCCTATCAGCCATTTTGCCCAGCCCCTCAATACGCACCACTACCGGTCAACTGATTCCCTACTAAGAGATTAACATTGCAGTAACGGTTATACGCAAGTCCTAGTTTTCAGTTTCCAGACCGGTTTTTAATGATCAGGGCTTGCTCAAGGCTGACGGGCACCGTCTAAACCGTTTCCGTCTTCGGGCGAAAAGCTTTAGGGTGACACCCCGAAGCCGAACGTTACACATGAGAGGAATACATAATGCGTTATCTACACACCATGGTTCGCGTCAAAGACCTGAAGGCGTCTCTCGAATTCTATTCCGACATTTTCGGTTTGCAGGAAGTTCGCCGTATCGAAAACGAGAAGGGTCGGTTTACGCTTGTGTTCCTGGCCGCTCGTGACGACGTGAAGGCTGCGACGGAGAACAAGGCACCCGCGCTTGAACTGACCTATAACTGGGACGCGGAAAATTACACCGGCGGGCGCAATTTTGGCCATCTGGCCTATGAGGTGGACGATATCTACGAGATTTGCGCCAAGCTGCAGGCGGCCGGCGTGACCATCAACCGTCCGCCACGCGACGGGCACATGGCCTTTGTCCGTTCGCCCGATGGCATCTCCATCGAGATATTGCAGAAGGGCGCAAGCCTGGCACCAGCCGAGCCGTGGATATCTATGGAGAACACCGGCTCCTGGTGAGGCTTTAAGCTTGGCGCAATCCTCCGCGCTTCGCCTTGATTAACCTGTGAGCCGTCCACGTTTCTGGTTGACGCAAAGCGTTATCCGAACAGTGCTGTTTTCTGGTGCAGTCAAAGCGTATGACGCGGAGGTTTTTCCTTTTGAAGACGGAGACGGGTCAGCCGCGACAACAACTATTGCGGGGCGTATCGGCGATCGCCTCGTCGCTCGCTTTGTCGCTTCTGATACTTTCAGGCTGCGTTTCGGCGAAGTCCGAGAGTAAGGATGTGGCAGCCGTTCTCGACCCGGCAGCACTTGCGGATGAGCAGGCCGTGGACGGAGCGCGGACACCAGGTGTCACACCTTCAGGCGCGCGGACCGCACAACCGGGCTACGTCGATCCTAGAATGGTATCGGCCGCGTCAGTCAAGTCCGGTGGTCAACCGACGCCGCCAGGCGCGCCACAGGCCGCGCAAGTGCCGACAACCGATAATACCGCCAATCAGCCGAATCCCGGTTATGCGATGCAGGCAACCGGCGTTTCTGCCGGGTCTCAAAGCATCTTCTCTGGCGGCGGGACTACCGGTCAGGCGGATATGGAGAGCGTTCCAGCCTACGCCCCGACGAGACGGATCGTTCCAGCTCTGAAGAGCGTCTATTCCTCCCAAGGCCACGCACCTGCCGAGCCAGCGCCGCAGGGCGCTCAAGAACAATCATCTAACACAAGCCCAGCAGCCTCCGGCGCAAGCGCGCTTGCGAGCGGTAAGTCTCTTCCAAACGAGGAGCCATCGCAGGGGCCGCGGAACCTTCCCATGGCTGCAGCCTTGTTTGCAGGCGTTCCTAAAAAGCGCAACGGGGCGGGACAGGACGCTGCAACAGCGCCGGATGGCGTGGCGCAACCCGCTGTCGTCTCCAGCGCAAAGCGATCGCCTACGTTTGACGAAAACCATCTCGACGACGATGACGACAAGCCGACAGGATTGATGAAACTTGCATCCATGTCTGGATTGACGCGCATCGCGCCGAACGGGCTTGTCCTGCAGACAAACCAGGTCAATGTCGGCTGCTTGAAGCCTGAGTTGGTCCGCCGCATCAAGCAGCTCGAATCCCATTATCACAAGCCTGCGATCATCACGTCCGGATACCGCCCGCCCAAGGGCGCAACCCATGGATCGAAACATTTTACCTGCGAGGCCGTGGATATTCAGATCAAGGGTGTGTCCAAATGGGATCTTGCTGAATATTTGAGAGCTCAACCTGGACGAGGCGGCGTCGGCACCTATTGCCATACGGAATCGGTTCACATGGATATTGGTGAACACCGCGACTGGAACTGGCCGTGCCGCAGAACAGGCACCAGCAGCTGATCCTGCTGATGCCCCCGGCAAACGGTAAAGTTCAGTGCGACGACGCTGCTTTATCCGCCAGCATTCCCACCAGCACGTCTGATTGTGAAATAATACCGGCTAGCTTCTGATTGGCGTCTACCACCGGCAGATAGTGCAAACCCTGCTCGGCAAAGATAATAATGGCGTCCTCAATCGCCGTTGTCGGTGCGACTGTCTTCACCGGAGAGGTCATGATGTCTTTGACCGTATCATTGGGTGCAGGTTTGCCAGTGCCGATAAGGCGCAGCCGTTGAAGAAAGCCGATACGCGGACGGCCATTGGTCCAGTTCGCCTTATCAAGAAAATCCGTCTGCGTGACGATCCCGACAACTTCGGCATTATCGTTCGTCACCGGTAGCGCTTTGACGTGATGACTGCGCATCAGGCTGTGAGCGTTTCTGAGCGAGTCATCCGGCGCTACGCCAACGACATCGCGCGACATGATGCTGGCGCAATCGAGATGTGTCGCGCGGCGACGATAGGAGCGAAGTTCGGTGCGGCGTAGGATCGTTTCTAGGTCGTCACGGTCGATGTCGAGAACCTGGTCAAATTCCTTTAGCACGTCATCCAGATCGGCAGATGAGAAGCCGATTCGCTCAACGGGTGCCGGATCTTTCGTCCCGTGGGCTGCCGGCTGTGGGCGGATCGAGTGCGGGTAGGGGCGACCGGTGAAGTTGTTGTAGAGCACCGCGAGCGTTAGAAGCGCGACGGAGTTTCCCAGCACCGGCCAAACCACGAAGCCATAGCTGAGATCGTGGATCGCAGGGCCGCCGAGAACAGCGGTGAGCGCCACTGCGCCGCTCGGTGGATGAAGGCAGCGCAGGCTGATCATCGCGCCGATGGCAATGGAAATGGCGAGAGCCGCTGCAATAAAGGGCTGCGGCACCAGAATAGCAACGGTGACGCCGATCAGTGCCGAGACTGTGTTACCGCCGAGGATCGACCACGGCTGCGCCAGCGGGCTGGAGGGAACCGCGAACAGCAGAACGGCCGAGGCTCCCATCGGCGCGATCAAGGCGGGCAGTGCAAGACCCGCGCCCACCGCAGCGTGGCCGATCAGGCCCGTGATAAGGATGCCGATCCACGCACCGACACTGGCACGTAAACGTTCCTTGTAGCTGACGGCGCTTGCTTCCGGCACGATGAGCCGCAACAGGTTTTTCATGTTCTTTCCAAATGCAGATGGCCTTTGGATGGCGCTTTTATCCAGAAATGAAAGTGCTGTCGCGGTTAGATCGCCTCCAGGATCAGCTGATCATGACAGATTTTACTCCATCCACCACAAACTGGACCGACAGCGCCGCAAGCAGCACGCCGAGGAGGCGGGTAAGGATGGCGCGGCCTGTATTGCCGAGGAAGCGATCCAGTCTGTCGGCAGCAAGCAGTGCTGCAAACACGATGAGCATGCTGAAGGCCAAAAGTAATATGAATAGGGCTTTGTCGAATCCGGTTTCCATGGTGCCGGATATCAGCACCGTTGCGGAAATTGCACCAGGGCCGGCAATCAGTGGCAGTGCGAGAGGGAAGACGGCGATATTCTGAATGTGATCTTGAGTGACTGCAACCTCAGACGTCTTTTCCTTCCGCTCCTGACGCTTCTCGAAAATCATCTCGAAAGCAATCCAGAAGAGCAACAAGCCACCGGAGATCCGGAACGCGCCGAGCGAAATGCCTAACAGTTCGAGGATCGACGCGCCAAAAAGTGCGAACATGGCGAGGATGCCGAAGCCGATCAATGATCCGCGCAGGGCGACTTGTCCGCGCTGGGCGCGTGTCATCCCCATGGTGAGCGCCAGGAAGACAGGCGCCAGGCCAGGCGGATCGAGCGTGACGAGCATCGTCGTCAGAGCGTTGATGAAGAGTTCTGCGCTTGCCATGCCTTCCCCTAATCTTCCGCCAGCTGCCGACTGGTGTTGACAGGTGTCTACGACCTGTTTTGAGATGATGTTAGGCAACAGGCGGCGCTATTGAAACCCCGGGCTCCAGCTTTTACCCTGACGCCTGCAGAAAACTGTGTATCGTCTTGTAAATGACGTAAAAGACTGTTCAAAACCGGCGGAGAAATTGGCGTGCGGACGCCGTTTCCGTTATAAAAATCCATCCGATTCTTAACAGAGAATGTGATCCGTTTTGACTGACCAGAGCCCCCCAGGCGGCGGAAAGCTTCCGCCAGGCATTGAACCAATTTCCATCATGGAGGAAATGCAGCGGTCGTATCTCGATTACGCCATGAGCGTTATCGTTTCGCGCGCGTTGCCGGATGTCCGTGACGGGTTGAAGCCAGTTCATCGCCGTATTCTTTATGGCATGTCCGAACTCGGCATCGACTGGAACAAAAAATACGTAAAATGCGCCCGCGTCACCGGGGATGTGATGGGTAAATACCATCCGCACGGTAACTCCGCGATTTACGATGCGCTGGCCCGTATGGCGCAGGATTGGTCTTTGCGCCTTCCGCTGATCGACGGCCAGGGCAATTTTGGCTCTATCGACGGCGACCCGCCGGCGGCCGAACGCTATACTGAATGCCGACTGCAGAAGGCCGCGCATTCGCTGCTCGACGATCTCGACAAGGAAACCGTCGATTTTCGCGACAACTATGACGGCACCTTGCAGGAGCCTGTCGTGGTGCCTGCGAAGTTCCCGAACCTTTTGGTCAACGGGGCAGGCGGCATTGCCGTCGGAATGGCGACGAACATTCCTCCGCACAACCTCTCTGAGGTGATCGAAGGCTGTGTGGCGCTGATCGATAATCCGGAAATCGAGCTTCCGGAACTCATGCAGATCATTCCGGGTCCCGACTTCCCGACGGGCGCCTTTATCATGGGCCGATCCGGCATTCGCTCGGCTTATGAGACAGGCCGTGGCTCCGTCATCATGCGCGGTCGTGCAACCATCGAGCCGATGCGTGGCGATCGCGAACAGATCATCATCACCGAGGTTCCCTTCCAGGTGAACAAGGCGTCGATGATCGAGAAGATGGCCGAACTCGTCAAGGAAAAGCGCATCGACGGCATTTCCGACCTGCGAGACGAATCCGACCGTCAGGGCTATCGCGTCGTCGTTGAGCTGAAGCGCGACGCCAACGCCGAGGTCATCCTTAACCAGCTTTACCGCTACACGCCGTTGCAGACCTCGTTTGGTTGCAACATGGTGGCGCTGAATGGCGGCAAGCCGGAGCAGATGACGCTGCTCGACATGCTGCGCGCCTTCGTCTCCTTCCGTGAGGATGTGGTCAGCCGTCGTACCAAGTATCTGCTTCGCAAGGCGCGCGATCGTGCGCATGTGTTGGTGGGTCTTGCGATTGCCGTCGCCAACATCGATGAGGTCATTCGCGTGATCCGTCAGGCGCCAGATCCGGCCTCTGCCCGTGAAGAGCTGATGACGCGTCGTTGGCCAGCCTCCGAGGTGGAGAGCCTGATCCTGCTGATCGACGATCCGCGTCACCGCATTAACGAGGACGGCACCTATAACCTCTCGGAAGAGCAGGCCCGTGCGATCCTTGAACTGCGCTTGGCACGTCTGACGGCACTTGGCCGCGATGAAATCGGCGACGAATTGAACAAGATCGGCGCCGAGATCAGCGAATATCTCGAAATCCTGTCTTCGCGTATCCGCATCCAGCAGATCGTTAAGGACGAGCTTGCTGCCATTCGCGAAGAATTCGGCACGCCGCGTCGCTCGGAGATCATCGAAGGCGGCCCGGATATGGACGATGAAGACCTCATCGCCCGCGAAGACATGGTCGTGACCGTGTCGCATCTGGGTTACATCAAGCGCGTGCCGCTGACGACCTACAAGGCGCAACGTCGTGGCGGCAAGGGTCGCTCAGGCATGGCAACGCGTGATGCAGACTTCGTCAACCGTCTCTTCGTTGCCAATACCCACACGCCCGTGCTGTTCTTCTCCTCGCGTGGTATCGTCTACAAGGAAAAGGTCTGGCGTCTGCCGATTGGTACGCCGCAGTCCAAGGGTAAAGCGCTTATCAACATGCTTCCGCTGGAAGCTGGTGAACGCATCACCACCATCATGCCGCTGCCCGAAGACGAGACGATGTGGGAAAAGCTCGACGTGATGTTCTCCACCACGCGTGGAACGGTTCGTCGTAACAAGCTTTCTGATTTCGTTCAGGTCAATCGCAACGGCAAAATCGCCATGAAGCTGGATGAAGAGGGCGACGAAATCCTCTCCGTCGAGACATGCACCGATCGCGACGACGTGTTGCTGACAACGGCGCTTGGTCAGTGCATTCGCTTCCCTGTGGACGATGTGCGCGTCTTTGCCGGTCGTAACTCCGTCGGCGTGCGCGGCATCAATATGGGCGAGGGTGATCGGATCATTTCGATGACCATCGTCAGCAGCAGCGATGCCGAGCCATGGGAACGTGCAGCCTACCTCAAGCGGTCAGCGGCAGAGCGTCGGGCAGCTGGCGTCGATGAAGAAGACATCACGCTTGTCGGTGAAGAGGTTGCAGAAGAGGGTGAACTCTCCGAAGCCCGCTATCAGGAGCTCAAGAGCCGTGAGCAGTTCGTTCTGACTGTTTCCGAAAAGGGCTACGGCAAACGCTCATCGTCTTACGATTTCCGCACCTCCGGTCGTGGTGGCAAGGGTATCCGCGCCACCGATACGTCGAAGACGACCGAAATCGGGGCACTCGTCGCGGCCTTCCCGGTCGAAGATGGCGATCAGATCATGCTGGTCTCCGATGGTGGTCAGTTGATCCGCGTGCCCGTCAACGGCATCCGTATCGCCAGCCGCGCCACCAAGGGGGTCACCATCTTCTCCACCGCCAAGGATGAGAAGGTTGTCTCCGTTGAACGTATCAACGAGCCGGAAGGCGAAGATGAGGTTGAGGCGCTTATCGAAGGCGCTGAGGACCTGACCAGCGGCGACACCGCTGCTGCTCCAGAAACGGACGGTTCTGCTGAGTAACGCGTGAAGAGTGGCGCTAGCCGCCACTCCTTTTCAATATGACGGACTGAAGTCCGAGCCTATCAATTAAAAAACCCTGCGAAACACAAGTTTCGCAGGGTTTCTTTTTTGACCCGTATCGTCTCAGCGAAGACGAAGATGCACGGGTGCCCGGCCGGAGGGGCCATCGATGTGAAGATGAATCTTGGCCTCAGGCTGGTTGCTGCGCCATGCGCGAGCACCATGGCAAAGCAGGAGATTGACCAGATCGCGGGTCTTGTGCCTGGATCTGTTGAGCCCGATATCGGCAATTTTCATTGCCGCTTCGTGGATTGGATGAAGCACGGACGCAGCCTGGCTTCTGCCTTTAGGCGCCATGTCCAAATAGTTTTCGTTGATCGCCATCTGTAAAGCCTCGTTACTCAATACAATTCGAGGAGTGGGCAGACCATGTTTTACACAACGTCATGGCCTGTCCTGGAACAGTCGGTTGGTCTACTGGAGCGAAGCCCAGCAGCTGACACCTTTCTTCTTAAGAGCATTGCATGCATTGACTGCATCATTCTGACCGTCGAAGCCGCCGAAACGGGCGCGGTACATCTGGCCGCCGTCCTTGGTGAAGGCGACCGTAAATGGCTTGGCGGTACGCAATACATTGCCGCCCTTATCCTGCGCATTCTGAAGCAGGTTGCGCGCGGCATTCTCGTCTGGAGATGCACCGATCTGGATCACCCAACCAGCGCCTGCAGATGGTGCTGCGGGGGTAGAAGGGCCTGTCGATGCGGTCACGATGTTATCGACCTTCGTGGAGTTGGTAACCACGGAACGATCAGGTTTCATGCTGACAGGAGGAACAGGCTTTACCGGAGTGCGCGGGCGCGTTGCGACATCCATGGCAGCAACTGCTGCATTGGCTTGCGCTGGCGCGAATGCGGAGACCGGGGCCTCTTCGCCGTAACGCTGCTGCGGGACAGGACCGGCACTTGGAAGACCGGAGGCTGGCGCGGTAGCGGCTACCACAGCAACGGGTTCTTCGATCGGAGCCGAAGGTGTTGCCGCAATCAGGTTGCTGTTGCCGCCGCGCGACGCTTTCGGCAGGTATTCTGCAACGAGCTTGCGCATGGTGGCATCACGGGCGGCACTGGAGCGACCGCCGAGAACAACAGCCACGATAGAGCGGCCGTCGAGCTGGGCCGACGTTGCGAGGTTGCTACCTGCCGCGCGTGTGTAACCCGTCTTGATCCCGTCAACGCCGCGAACCGTACCGACCAGACGATTGTGGTTGCCGATCACCTGCTTGCCGAAGGTGAAGGTGCGGGTGTTGAAGTAGCCGTAATATTGCGGGAAGTGCTGGCGCAGCGCGATGCCAAGACGAGCCTGATCGCGCGCTGTCGTCATCTGCGCGGTATTGGGAAGGCCGTTGGCGTTGCGATAGGTGGTGCGCGTCATGCCAAGCGCACGCGCTTTTGCCGTCATCATCCGTGCAAAACGTTCTTCCGAGCCGCCTAGATGCTCACCGAGCGCCGTTGCCATATCGTTGGCGGAACGTGTGACAAGAGCGAGAATGGCCTGTTCGACGGTGACCGAGCCACCAGCGCGTACGCCAAGCTTGGACGGAGGTTCCTTAGCGGCGTTTGCCGAAACTGGAACTTTGGAATCGAGGGTTATGCGCCCAGCGCTCAACGCTTCGAACGTGAGGTAAAGCGTCATCATCTTCGTCAATGAAGCGGGATAGCGCAAACCATCAGGATCTTCACCGTAGAGAACCTTACCCGTCTTGGCATCAATGACGATGCCAGCATATTTCGGGTCCGCCTTCGCTACCTGAGTAGCGGAAACGGTCGTTGTCGCCACAGCCGCTGCGAACAGCAAAGCCTTCACAAAAGAGGTCGCGCCTACCGCGCGACCAAGCGCCTCAGATAGTTTTTTCAACACAGTTGAACTCTTTAATCGCATGCCACAGATCCGTCCGACACGCCCCGCCAGACAATTTCACGACTGGAAATTTAGGGGAATGACGTTACCAAGTGGTTTATGAATCGTATTCGTGAACCATAAAATGCGGCATTTCCGGCATCTCCTGTTTTCAGACAGAGTGAATCTTTTCAGAATCTTAGCATCGCATCCGCGGTCCCAGCTACGCGGAGAAGACGGTTGGGCGGCGCGTCACTATTGAACCGGCTGCATGCCACTGCTACGTGATGCTGAAATCAAAGGACTAAGAATGGCTTCTCGCGATCGATACTCCCGGAAACTTGAATGTTCGCGCTGTGGACACACCGGATTTGCCGAGGCGTCTGAGATCGATGAAAAAGGCTCTGCTCATGTGGATTTTCGCATCGACGAAATGCCACGCGGTTTTAGAGCGGAACGTCCTTCGACGAACCCGGCCGAGTACATGATCCGGTGTGCCCAGTGCGGCAATATTTTTCGCTTTCAGCAGAAGACAGCTTATGCCCCTGGTGGGGAGCCTCGCAACAGACGTGCGTGACGCCCGTTCGTCCAGACCTGGCATTGTGCGCAAGGAGTTCAATATGAGTCTCGACGCGCATACGGAGAAGCGAGAGCCGCCGCGCAAGCCACTCTGGCCGTGGCTTCTGTTGCTCGTGCTGACGCTGCTCACCATCTACTCGTATCATTGGTTCACGCAGATGGTCGACAACTTGATCGACGACATGCCCGCGGCAATTGTCGAACTTCTTGACCAGCTTTTCGGCGAGGAGGCACGGCGCGTGCGTCCTGCACCGGACCAGAATTGGCGGGTTGTAGAGCCCGCACGCTGAAGACAGCACAAAAAAGCCCCGCGAAATTGGCGGGGCAGGTTGTTCGCTCGGGGAAAGTTGGGCAATGCCCGGGAGCGATGGGTAAAACGCTACGGCTAAAAGTAGATTGATGCGAGGCCATCTTGCGTCAAACCGGTACGCTCGCCAAAAAAACGTCAGTGAATGCGACCTATTTGCAAAAAAGAACCCGCGCGGAGCGGGTTGTCAGTCGAGAGGGGAACTGAGACTGGGAGTCTCAGGGAAATAACGGCCGATGGCTAAAGAAGTTGCGAGAGGGAAACGATTTTCCTCAAATTATTTGACTGTCCTTCAACGCGCGCTGTCCCCGGACAATACGCCACGAAGTAAGCCTTCCAAGAAAAAAGCCCCACCTTCAAGGCGGGGCGAGGTGTTACCTGATTGGCTCTCAGGACTTGGGAGCTCCCCTGAAATGAGGGGAACAATGCTGGATTAACCCAGCGGTCGTTGCATCGAAAGGTCAATGCATCGAGGATCGGTACGGTCGTTTAAAAGAATTATCTCGAAGGCCTTTGGGCTACGCCAGTCCGATTTTACGACTGGCTCAAGCATTCATCGGGTGTTCAGAGCTCCTGTGGCAGATTGACCGTGCGTTGAGTGGCAAGCTTATGTGCCAGCTCATCTGGAGATTTCGCCATGAAGAAAGTTTTGCTTTCCGTTCTTGCCGCGGCGCTGACCACGGGGACGTTGTTTGCCAGCGTCCAGACGGCGTCCGCGCAATATTATGATGGACCCTATCGCTACGAGCGCCGCGGTCCTCCGCCTCCACCCTATCGCGACCCGCCGCGCAGGCACCGTCATAACGACACCGGTGCTGTGATCGCTGGCGGTATTGCTGCCGGTCTCTTGGGTGGCATCATCAGCGGCGCCATCGCCAATGATAGCGGCCCGCGCTATGTGGAACCCCCACCACCACCGCCCCCGCGCTGCTGGCTGGAAGATCGCCGGGTGCCGAATTCCTACGATGGTGGTTGGCACATGGAGAGTTTCCGGGTCTGCCAGTGATCCAAGATCATGAATGCAAAAGCCGGCGAAGACGCCGGCTTTTTTGTGACCTGTGAGGAGAACGGCAGCAGTTACGCGCTCGCGCGAACCTCTTCGGATCCCTTGGTATCGGCGCGGTCTGACAGCTTTTCCAATTCATTCAACAGCTTTCCTGGCAGGCATGGCTTTTGACAGAACGCCGAAGTCGCATAGCGCTGTGCAAGCTGCCGCCCATCGGCATGGCCGGAATGAAATACGAAAGGAACGCCGCGTTCAGACAGAGTGTCGGCAATAGGGAAGACTTCGCCATCGATCAAGCGTACATCGAGAACGGCGCAGCTTGGCGTGTGGTCTTTGAGATATAGCGATGACTGCTCGATACTGGCAAAGGGTCCTGCGACATCCCAGCCGGCCTCTTCGAAGGTCATCTGGAGGTCGAGGGCTACGAAGATTTCGTCTTCAACGATGAGTACCGATTTGCGTGTCATTTAAAACCGAACGTGGCAGAGTAAGAATATGATGGAGTTCGGAGCCTTCGAGCTTGGTGTCAATCGCGCCTCCCAATTGCCGTGCGGCGCTTGACAGTAGAAGAGTCCCAAATCCTTTTTCCCCGAATGCTACAACGGGCTTTCCTATCGTTTCGTTCCATAGCAGATAAATATTTTCGTTATCTTCCTTCCAACTCACATTCAGCTTTCCATCGCTTTGGCCAAGCGCACCGTATTTCAGCGCATTGGTTGACCATTCGTGGAGGATAAGGGTCAGCGGCGTGATGCATTTTGCAGGAATCGGAAGCGACGCGTGCGAGATTTCGATGCCGCCCTTTTGCTCATAAGGCGCAAGAATGGTCTTCACCAGTTCGGAGATCTCGACGGGGCCGGTGCGCTTCTGGTTTGACGCCAGAGAATGCGCGTTGCCGAGCGCCAGAATACGACCTTCTACGTCTGCGACCAGACTTTGCACCGTGTCATGCTTGCGGCCGGCCATGCGCAAGATGCCGCCTATCATGGCGAAGAGGTTCTTCACCCGGTGGTTCATCTCGTTCAGCATCAGTTCGCGTGTTTCCGCAAGCCGGTACTCCGCTGTCACATCGACAGTCACGCCGATGATCCTCGGGGACTCGGCGTCGCCAACGTAGCGTCCAAACACCTTGATCCAGCGAGGACAATGCGTGGAGTTTAGCTCCGTCGTCAGGTCGAAGCCGCCATGGTCTATCTCCGCCTGCTGGATTGCTTCGAGGACTTGGCTTCGGTCGTCGTCGCGAATTTTCGCGAGGAACTCTTGCGTGCTGAGGTGATTGCTCTGCGCCTGTAGCAACTCTCTTGTCGAGCCTCCAAGCAGAAACTCCTGGCGGTCCGGCAGATATTCCCACACGCCGATGCCCGCGGCTTCGACGGCGAGTTCATGCCGGTTCTGTTCGCGCTGCAACTGTGTTTCGACGCTTACCGCATGCGAGATGTCGGTCATGACGATCGTTGCGCCGGTGATTGTACCGTCAGAGGTTTTGTAAGGCAGGATCCGCAGCGTAAAGGTCTTGCGCGTTTCTTCGTGCCAGACAGTATCCTGGTGATCGACACCATCGTCCATGACATGACGGACATGATCGAGATAGTCCGGGGTCAAGAGGCGCGTGGTGACATCCGAAATCGGGCGGCCACGATCAGATGCCTGCAGCGGGAAGATCTCGGTTGCCGCGCGGGTGAAGGACCGCACACGCAGGTTTCGGTCCAAAACGATGATGGCGAGGTTGGTGGAATCGAAGAAGTTGCGAAGATCGGTATTGGCGATCGTCAACTGCTCGATCTTGTTTTTCAGCTCGTCATTGACCGTGGTGAGCTCTTCGTTCGTCGACTGAAGCTCTTCGTTCATCGACATCATTTCTTCGTTGGAGCTCTTCAGCTCCTCATTTGCCGTCTCAAGCTCTTCGGTTGCGGAGCGAAGGCGATGCTTGGCCGAGCGCAATTCGCGCTCGAGGGCTTCGACATGCCCGTTGCTGGGTTCAAGACTGATGAGGTCGCTTTCCTCGAGCGGCGTGAACTGCCCGGCATCCTGAAACACCAGGAGGAACCTGTCATCATCCACCGGATCGCAGATGATGTCTGTCGTCAGCGAGCCAAATTCGGTGATGACCTCAACCTTGCTGGATATGACACGCTTCTTCGCTGAATGGGCTTGACGCAGCAGAGGTCCGATCTGCTCCTTAACGCCGGGGCGGGCAAGCGAGGCAGCGCTGGTCTCGTTGGAGCGGGACACCGGAAAATCGAAAAAGCGGCTCAGCTTGCCGAAGGCTGCCATGATCTGACCTTCCTGGTCCAGAAGCATGCTGGCAGGCACGTATCGCTCAAGCAGACGCGACACGACGGTTTCGTCGTCGCTTCTGGCTGCGTCATGCTGAACATCGGAGCCGCCCGGTCGGCGACCCTGATCCTGGCGTCCTCCAGGAAGCGGAATGGGATAAGTCGGAAGACCCGGCAGTCTTTCGAAAAGCCGCGCCTTCTGGTCGATGCTGGCGAAAACCGTCTCGAACCGACCAACGCTTTCGGAGGGACCAAGGAAGAGAAACCCGCCCGGTCGCAACGCATAGTGGAAGAGCGGCATGATCGTCTTCTGCAGCTTGTCATCGAAATAAATGAGCAGGTTGCGGCAGGAGATCAGGTCGATCTTCGAAAAGGGCGGATCCTTCACAAGGCTGTGGCCGGAGAAACGGATCATGTCCCGGATCTGGCCGACGAAGTTGAAGCGGTCCTTGTGCGGAATAATATAGCGCTCGTGCAACGCGGCCGGAATGTCGGCCAGTGCGGCATTCGGATAAGAGCCCGACCGGGCGATCTGCAGCATGCTCTCATCGATATCGGTCGCGAAGATCTGAACATCGCATAGAATCTGTAACTCGCGGGCTGCTTCGGCAAACAGCATGGCGATGGAATAGGCTTCTTCGCCACTCGAACAGCCGGGCACCCAAACGCGCACGCCTCCGTCGCGTGCTTCCTGGCTCTGGAGGAGAGGCCGGATCGCCCGGTCGCGCAGAACGTCGAAAAACTCCCGGTCGCGGAAAAATCGCGTGACGTTGATCAGCAGATCGCGAAACAGCGCTTCGCACTCGTCGTGATCGCGCTGCAGCCGATGCAGATAGTCCTTGGCACGCTCTATGCCTAGAACGTGCATTCTGCGTTCGATACGACGAATGAAGGTGGTCTTCTTGTAGCCGGAAAAGTCGTGACCGACGGAGTTGCGCAAGGTTCTGCACAGATCGTCGATATGATCCTCGACCAGAGAGGGCTGCTGATCGGCGTGGCCCTTCGTGCGTCTGAAGAAAAAGCCGTTGATGCAAGCGAGAATCTTATCGGGCGGCTGGATGAAATCGACAAGACCCGTCCCGGCAGCTGCAAGCGGCATGCCGTCATATTTCGCCGTAGCCGGCTCCTGGGCGACGCACAAGCCGCCATTCTCCTTCACCGCACGAAGGCCGGTGGAGCCATCTGCGCCGGTACCAGACAGGATAACGCAGGCGGCATTGCCGTTTTGGTCATTCGCGAGCGAAATGAAAAAATCGTCGATCGGGCGACGCAACCCACGTGGCTGGGCGAAATTCGTCAGCTCGAGCGTACCGTTGGAAATGGACAGACCATGTCCCGGCGGAATGATAAAGACGGTGTCCGGCTGGATACGCTCTCCGCCCTGACATTGTTTCACGGAAAGTGCCGTATGCCTGCCGATCAGTTCTGCCAGCATGCTTTCATGGTGCGGATCGAGATGCTGCACGACGACGAAGGCGAGGCCGGTCGGGACTTCAGCAGAGCTGAACATCTCGCGAAGAGCCTCCAGTCCTCCTGCAGATGATCCGATGCCGACGACGGGCACATCCTGGGCTTCTGCACGTTGGTCCAAACTCAATCCCTCAGGGTCCGACCAGACTGGCTCTGGTCGCTCTTATCAAGCTCGGCCAAGGTCACTTTTGCCTGCGCAATCGTGGTGGCGGAGCTTGCGATCGTTGCCAGGCTGCCTTCAATGATGACATTATGGCCCTCAAGCATGGGCTGAATACGCGTGATGGTCGTGCCCAGATCAGTGTTGTATTTGTCGAGCAGGTCGGGTCTCGTCCGGCTGATATCGAATTGCGATGCGAATATGTATTGGACGTCGCCGGATGAGGAACTCAGCTTCGACATGAACAGCAAGTTGACGAACGGGCGGCCATCCTTGCGGAAATTGACGATTGGTGTGCGTATCACCGACGAGGTTGGCCGAGACAGGAAGGAGTGAATCTTCGCTCGCGCCTCTTCGTTCGAAGCGCGCTCACCGCCTGCGCCTTGCTGTAGCATCCGGCAATTCTTGCCCAGAACATCGGCGTCGTCATAGCCGGTCAGGGTTTTGAATTGCTGGTTGACGAGGACGAGTGCGTTGTCTCCTTTCGCTTCGGCAAGCGCCAGGGCAACTGTTGCGTTATCGAAAAACTCCCGAAGGGGAGGTAGAACAAGTGACTTCGGCATTATCTCATCAACTCAATGTATTGCTTATCTAATTAAGGTAGATTTCTTGTTTTGATAAGGGCAAGGCGCGAGAAAGATCACTCGCATAACGAAAACTTGCCCTCAATCATGACTTTGATGTCGATGACGATCGACGCAATTCAGACGGTTTAGAGAAGACGTTCCGCGTGCCACTTCAGGTGATCGTCCATGAAGGTGGAGATGAAATAGTAAGAGTGATCGTAACGGTCGTGAAGGCGTAGCGTGAGGCTGATATCTGTTCCTTTGATGGCCTCTTCGAACAGCCATGGGCGCAGGCCGTTTTCTAGAAAACTGTCTGCTTCTCCCTGGTCGATCAGAAACTCTGGAAAGCGCGCACCATCTTCCACCAGTGCGCAGGCATCGTAGGCACGCCAAGAGGCTTGATCTTCGCCGAGATATTTTTCGAGAGCCGGGCGCGACCAGTCCGCAGACGAGGGCGCGACGATCGGGGCAAAGGCCGAGCAGCTCTTGAAGCGGTCCGGGTTTTTCAGCGCAATCGTCATGGCGCCATGACCGCCCATCGAGTGGCCGAAAATGCCCTGTCGGCTCATATCGGCGCGGAAATGCTCACCGATCAGCGCGGGAAGTTCTTCCGTTATGTAGCTGTACATTTGGTAATGCTCAGCCCAGGGCGCCTGGGTGGCATCGAGGTAGAAGCCCGCACCTTTGCCCATCTGCCAGTTCGTCAACTCGTCCGCCACATCGTTGCCGCGCGGCGAGGTGTCCGGGCAGACAATGATGAGGCCAAGTTCGGCCGCAAGCCGGCGATACTCGCCCTTTTCCATCACATTGGCATGGGTACAGGTGAGGCCCGAAAGATACCACAGAACAGGGCAGGGCTCGTTAATCGCTTTTGGCGGAACGAAGACGGCGAAGGTCATCTCGCATTTGCATTTTTCGGAGTCATGCGCGTAAACGCCCTGCATGCCGCCGAAAGCCGTGTTCTGGGAAATAACCTTCATGTTTTGCATCCTTTATGAAAGCGATATTAGCCTGCGAGCGATACGGCGGCGTTGACCGCCGCTGCCACCAGCACCGTGTTAAAGAAGAACGACACTATCGAGTGCACGAGCGTGACCTTGCGCATTGCCGTGGTGGTCACGGCGACGTCGGAGGTTTGCGCCGTCATGCCGATGACGACGGAGAAATAAAGAAACTCGTAAATGCCAGGCGCCTTGGTGTCGGGAAAGTCCATCCCGCCCTTCGGCTCTCTCTTGCCGCCGTCAGCAGATGGCCGCCAGAACAGATGGGCGTAATGGACCGCAGCCATGGTGTGGATCGTCAACCAACCGAGAATGACCGACAAGAAAGATAGGGTCAGCGAAAGCGCCGTTTCGCCGGAATGATTGAGCGCCATGAACAGCGACACCACAGCCACGACGACTGCAAATAGCGTGATGAAGATGATAGCGATCGCGGGAAGATCGTCACGATCGGCATGTGCTTTCAGGTGCGCGGCGGTCAGATAGGGCAGCCTGAGAGCCAGTAAAAACAGATAGGTCAGGAAAAACGCGACGGCAGCGGATTCGATGGCAAGCTTGGGGATGAGCATCAGCGTTGCTGCCAGTACCGTGCCTCCCAGGATCGCAGCGATCAAGAATGGGCGGTGGCGCGTGTAGAGGCTGATCCTTGCCTCAGCTTTCTTCTGGGGTGCGGTTGCCATGCTCGATCACTTATTTATCCGGCGACACAGCCGGTCGAGTGTTTCCAGGAATTGTGAACGGTCGCGCGGTGAGAAGGCGGCGTTATAGCCCTTGCTTTCGCCGGTTTCACGCAGGTGTGCACCGAGATCGCGCATGGCAGTTGCCATTCCGATATTGGCTTGATCGAAAACGCGGCCCGTTGGTCCTGTGACCATTGCGCCATTGGCCACACAGCGACCGGCCAGCGGAACATCCGCGGTGATGACAAGGTCTCCTTCGCCCGCGCGTTCTGCAATCCAATCGTCAGCCGCATCGAAACCGTTGGAGACGATGACATTCTTCACCTTTGGATCACGAGAAGGCCGCAGGCCTGAATTGGCAACGAAGGTAACGTCGAGATCATGCCGTTCTGCGACTTTCAATATCTCCGGCTTCACCGGGCAGGCATCGGCATCGACATAAATCTGCGGCATTGAAAAGGTTCGTCCTTTGCGGTTTTTCCATTGCGCAATCGCTCGGGTGCCCATTTGAGCTTTTTTCCGCCCACGCGCAACATGTTTGCGCTCGCCGGCGTTTCACGGTGCTATCGCCTTGGATACATTTCAAATCATTCATAAATGAAAGAGATTGCCCCTCATGACAGACGTCGAGCAGTCCCCAAAGATCAATCGCCTCGTTTTGCAGCAAGTCATCGCAGGATTGAGCGACGGGCTCATTTTGGTGGAGCCGGATGGCACGATTTCCTGGGCCAACAAAGCCGCGCTTGAGATGCACAGAGTGGAGACGCTTGAGGAGCTCGGCGCCGACATTGCTGCCTATCGGAAGAACTTTACGCTGCGCTATCGCAACAACCATCTGCTCGACGAGGGACAATATCCATTGGAGCGGTTAGTTGCCGGCGAAGAGGTGGACGACGTCACTGTCGAAATCTCGCCGGCCTCCGATCTTGATCTGACATGGGTGCACACGGTACGGGGTCTGGCGATCGAGGATGCGGGATCAAAGCCCGATGTAACGGTGCTGATCATACGTGACGAGACGCCGCTTTATGAAGCCGAGGAGCGTTTCGAAAGAGCCTTCAACGCCAACCCGGCGCCAGGTCTGATCTGCCGCATGGAAGACAAGCGCTTCATCCGCGTCAACCAGGGTTTTATGGAAATGACAGGGTTTACGCGCGAGGAGGTCGTCGGCCGGAGTGTCGAGGAGCTCGGTCTCTTTTCCAATTGCGAGACGGGCCAAGACGCGCTTGATCGGCTTGAAGATGGACGCATCATTCGTCACCGGGAGGCGCTGATCCCGATTCCCGAGGGCGATCGCCTTGTCATCGTCGCGGGAGAAGTGATCGCCGTTGGCGAAGAGCCCTGCATGCTCTTCACCTTTGCCGACCTCGATGGGCGCCGGAAAGCGCAAAATGCGCTTCGCCAGAGCGAGGAGCGCTTCTTCAAGTCCTTCCGCCTCTCGCCGGCACCGACCGCGATTTCTCGACTTGAGGATTTCGTTTTTACCGAAGTCAATGACGCGTTTCTGGAGCTGTGTGGCCGCAAGGAGCAGGAGGTCATCGGCAAGACGGCGAGCGAATTGAAGCTGTGGGACGATGTGAATGCGCGCAGAGAGGTCGAGCGCCGCTTGAAAAGCAATGTGCCGATCCGCGAAGAGGCGCTCAGGATGAACCTGAAGGATGGTGGGATTGCGGAATGCGTCGTTTCCGCCGAACGCGTCGAGATCAACGACCAGCAGTGCGTCATCTGGGCGCTTCAGGATGTGACGGAACGTCGCCGGTCCGAAGACGAATTGATCGAGGCGATCGAAACCGTCATGGCCGACACATCATGGTTCAGCCGAACCGTCGTCGAGAGACTGGCGGGCCTGCGTCAGACATCGAGGGGAACCGCACCCACGGCGTCGCTCAGTGACCTGACGGAACGCGAGGAAGATATTTTGACGCTGATCTGCGAAGGCTGCAGCGACAAGGAGATGAGCGACAAGCTCAATCTGTCCAAGCATACGATCCGCAACCACATCGCATCCCTCTATGGCAAGATTGGCGTCAACCGCCGCGCAGCCGCTGTCATCTGGGCACGCGAGCGCGGTTTCAGCGGGCGCAAATTGCGCAAGACCTAAAGTCTTTCGCTGATTTCGTTGAAAATAGGCCAGTATGTACCAGTAGGATTAGTAGTTTTCTCTCTGATGTGCAGGCTGTCCTCGCTCTATCTTTTCATCATGGCGCCAATGACGGCGACATAACGTTGAAAAGGAAGGAGTTCTAAAATGGATAACAACCGCATCGAAGGCGCAGTTCGCCAGGTGAAGGGCTCGATCAAGGAAGCCGTCGGCAAGGTGGCCGGCAACGTGCGTATGCAGGCCGAAGGCCGCGCCGAAAAGGTGGCAGGCGAAGTGCAAAGCAAGTACGGCGAGTGCAAGGACACCTTGCGCAAGTCCTTCAAGTAAAGCCTGCTGTACGGAGCTGATCGAGATGATGATTTCTTCCGACGAGGCACTGACGCCAGCCGCAAACCCACAGGACTGCAGCCTCTGCGCAGCACTTCAAGCCATCATTGCTTATGCCGATGGTCAAGAAGGAAGCCGTATCACGGTGTCTATGGAGAACGGCCGGGTTGTGCTGACGGGTGAGGTGGAAACGCTCGCCTCGCTCGAATGCGCAGTCTTCATCGCGGAGTGCTTTGCTTCGCGTCCGATTATTTCCGATCTCTCGATCAGACCGACCATCCAATCCATTGCGCCTCGGCGCATGACCAGACCAAAGCTATACCTCAACGATAATAGGAGTTCACTATGAAGAAGCTCGTTCTTGCCACCGCAATTGCTGCCCTTGCCGTTGCACCTGTCGCCCATGCAGAAGCAAAGCGCTCGCACAAGCATATGGAAACGGCGCAGAAGGAGCGTGTCGGCACGCTGTCCTGTGAAATCGACGGCGGCATCGGCCTGGTGATCGGCTCCAGCAAGGCGGTATCCTGCGAGTTCCGTCAGCGCTCAGGTGAAGTCGAACGCTACACTGGCAAGATCGGGAAGATCGGTCTGGACGTCGGCGTCACCGGCAAGCAGTATCTGAGCTGGATTGTCTTCAACACCGCTGAATCCCGCGTCGGTGATGGCGCACTGACCGGTACATATGTTGGTGCCTCGGCGTCTGCCGCAGTCGGTGTCGGTCTCGGCGCAAACGCCCTGATCGGCGGTAACGCCAAGAACTTCGCGCTTCAGCCCTTGAGCGCCCAGGCGGGCACAGGTGTTAATCTAGCAGCTGGTATTGCGAGCTTGCAGCTGAAATCTGCCGGCTGATCCTCCTCGCCGAAACGCCAAAAATGGCGTTAGCATTGGGCCGAATGCGGGCGGTGGATTTCCACCGCCCGTTTCTTTTGATTGATCGTCTTCAAGTCTTACAGTTTCTGCAAGCCAGCGCATGCAAGAAAAGGTCATCACAGTGGGATGGCGACTGCGCCCAGGTCGCAGGCAACAAGCGCACTTTCATTCAACCCGTTCTTTTGAACGCGGTAAGGATGCTCTATCTTCTCTAAATCGATGGATCGTGCTTCTCGATGCTGTGAGAGCGGCTGTAACGCACCCAGATAATACGTTCCGCCACGGCATGAAGTGCTGCACCGACCGCGCTTCCCAGCAGCACCTCAGTGCCCCGATACATCCCGACTTCCCATAAAGGTGTCTGTGCGGTGGTTGTCAGGAAGACGATGGGACAGGTCCACATGCACACTTTCAATGACGGATAGCGCCGAGCAATGATGGCTGCTAGTCCAACGGCGATCGCAATTTCTCCGGCCGCTCCCACGCCGAACTGTTGCGACGCTGTGCCGATGACGACCGCTATAATAACGCCAAGCAGTGTGCCGACAAACCGCCCGATGGTGGCCTGGCGCGTATCGCCAAGCTTTTCCTGACCGACGATGATGCCAGACATTGCCGCCCACACGGGATGAGGAAGCCCGGCCATCTCCGCCATGACGAAAGACAGCGTCGCGGCTCCGGAGCAGCGCAAAACAAAAGCCAGGTCGCGGACGCGTGTCTCGTTCACCTTCGTCTTCCTTTACCGCAGGAGATTGGTGCGCGCGAGTTCGACCACCTCATCGCCGCGGCCACTGATGATGGCCTTGAGCATGTAGAGGCTAAAGCCCTTGGCCTGTTCAGCTTTTATCTTCGGCGGCATGACGAGTTCCTGTTTTGCCGTCACGACATCCACCAGCACCGGTCCCGGATGCGCAAAGGCCGAACTCAAGGCCCAATCGACATCGACTGACTCTTCGACCCGGATGCCCTTGATGCCCATCGCATTGGCCATCGCGGCAAAATTGGGATTTTCGAGATCAGTCCCGGTATCCACATAGCCCGCCGCTTTCATTTCCATCGCCACGAAGCCGAGCGAACCATTGTTGAAGACGACAATTTTCACCGGCAGATTGAGTTGCGCAAGCGAGATGAAATCACCCATCATCATGGTAAACCCGCCGTCACCCGAGAGTGACACGACCTGCCGATCAGGGGCTGCTGCTTGCGCACCGATGGCCTGCAGCATGGCATTTGCCATCGAGCCGTGGTTGAACGAGCCGAGTAGGCGCCGTTTGCCGTTCATCGCCAGATAGCGCGCCGCCCAGACCGTCGGCGTCCCGACATCTGCCGTGAAGATCGCATCCTCTGCCGCAAGTTCGCTAACGCGTTGCGCCAGATATTGCGGATGGATCGGCTTGCCGGCGGCGGAAGGTTTTGCCAGATCGTCGAGCCCCTCGCGCGCCTTGACGTAGTTGGCGCGAGCAGCATCGAGAAAATGCGTGTCGGTGCGAGGTTTCAAGCGCGGCAACAGGGCGGCTATCGTTTCACCGACATCTCCAACAATACCCTGCGTCAATGTCGCGCGCTTGCCAAGCGCGCCTGCATCCTGGTCGATCTGGACGATCCGCGCCTTGGTTGGGTAGAAGGCGCGATAGGGAAAATCCGTGCCCAGCATCACCAGCGTGTCGGCATTTTCCATCGCATGATAACCGGATGAGAATCCGATCAGGCCCGTCATCCCAACATCGAAGGGGTTGTCCCATTCAACGTGTTCCTTGCCGCGTAACGCATGCACGACCGGGGCTTTCAGGGCATCTGCCAGCGTAACGACGGCATCGTGATGGCCAGCGCAGCCGCTCCCGGCGAGAATGGTGATGGCCTTGCCCTCATTCAGCAGTTCGGCAAGGCGACCAAGCTCATCTTCGCGCGGAATGATGCGGGGCAGGGCAGGAACGGCTTGAGGGGAAACTGAGGTGACAGGTGAATCGGCGAGAGCCACGTCGCCCGGAATGACCAGCACGGCAACGCCGTTCTGGCCGATTGCCGTGTTCAGCGCGCGGTTGAGGACGCCTGGCATCTGTGCGGGACTGGAAACGAGCTCAACAAAATCCGCGCACTCGCGAAACAGCTCCTGCGGATGGGTTTCCTGAAAATAGCCGAGACCGATTTCGGAGGAGGGGATGTGTGCTGCGATTGCCAGCACCGGAACATGGTTGCGCTTGCAATCAAACAGGCCGTTGATCAGGTGCAGGTTGCCCGGGCCGCAGCTGCCGGCGCAGACTGCAAGTCTACCCGTTACCGCCGCTTCGGCGCCCGCTGCAAAGGCAGCAGTCTCTTCGTGGCGTACGTGCATCCAGTCGATCTTTCCGAGCCGCCTCAAGCTGTCATTCAGCCCGTTCAGGCTATCGCCCGTAACACCCCAGATGCGCTCTACGCCGATGTCGGCGAGGCTTTGTGCCAGTAGATCAGCGACGGTCATGGTCATGGATATCTCCTCTATTACGTCGGTGTTCTCCCTTGAAACCTAGATACGGTTCGATCTAATTTCCAATATATGGATCGAGGCTTTTTCATATATGATATTGGATGACATCGATATCCGGCGACTACGCTACTTTCTCGTGGTTGCCGAGGAAAAGCACTTTACCCGCGCGCCGGACAGGATTGGCATTCGCCAGCCACCGCTCAGCATGCAGATCCGTCAGCTTGAAGAAACGATCGGTGCGCGGCTTTTAACCCGTCACGCCAGGGGTGTGGAACTGACGGCCGCGGGACGGGTGTTTCAGGAAACCGCGCTCGATATCGTCGCTCGTTTCGAAGATGCGGTCACTCAGGTTCGGCGTCATGCGGCAGGTCAAATTGGTCGCCTTCGGTTGGGTTTTGCTGGCGCGACCTATTTTCATCCTTGCATCCCGCACATTATCCGCGCTTACCGCTCAGCCTATCCGGATGTGGTGCTATCACCGGAGCAGAGCAATACGCCCGCACTTCTTGCCGGTCTGCGCGAGGGAAAGCTGGATGTGGCCTTCATCCGCCCGCCGGTTTTGGAGGATGGATCGCTCTCCGTTCGCGCCTGCCTGGATGAGGACATGGTGATTGCGCTGCCTGCCGATCATGCATTGCGAGACCATATCGCTGTGCCGCTTGCCGCTATTGCTGGCGAGAACCTTATTCTCTTCCCGCGGGACATTGGACCCGGCCTCTATGACAGCATCGTCTCCGCGTGCAACGACGCGGGCGTCAGCCCAAAACTCGGCCAGGAAGCGTCGCAGATCGTTTCGATCATTCCGCTGGTTGCTGCAGGCTTTGGCGTTTCGATCGTGCCGCGCTCTGTCGCTTCGATCCGCAATGAAGGCGCCGTCTACCGCTCGATCGCCGGTAAATCGCCTCGTGCGCCGATCGCAATTGCGACAAGGACTGACGATCACGCCAAGTTGGTCACGTCTTTCGTGGTGAGTGCCGTTCAGACCGCCAGATCCAAAGCTTCTGCCGATTCGGCGCCGGAGCAAGCATAAAGCAACGTCATCGAATTGGCTTGCGAAGGTTGTTTAGCAAAGGTTGTTCAACTATTGATGCCGCGCTTGTGATCAAAGAATGCGTAAAGGCCATCATGACAATCCCTGACATAAAGCTTCCCCCGCGCCCTTTGAAATTAAAGCGCGGCGTGCTGTCCGTCCCTTTCGCCTACTACTTTTCTCCTGTGATCCTGCTGGCAATTGCTATCTTCATGCTTGTTTCGGAAGGCCCTGGGATTATCCGGGACTACAAGATCAGCCAGAACCCGGTGGAGATCGAGAATGGTGATCTCAACGGCAGCTGCAAAACCCGCAAAGCCGTCTTCACGACATGCAACGCCAAACTGACCTATGACTATCAAGGCAAGCGTTACAACAGTGACGTCGAGGTGATGTTCGTCGATATCCACTCCGGCGATTACGAGGCGGGCGTTTTCATCTCTGGCTCCGATCCGCAGCTTGCAACGATCTCGCTTGGTCTCGACATGCTGTGGAACCGGATCATCACGCTGGCGATCTTCGCCTTTCTACTTGGCTTCGGCGGTATTGCATTGCTTCTGGCACTCGTCCGATATTTCCGGGCAAAGGCGAAGCTTGCTGAAGCGCAGTCGATCACACTGCTGCCAGTTGCCCTGACCGGCGTTACCAAAAAGCGCGGCGGGGTTTTCCTCACCTATTCGGACACGATTCGCGAAGACAAGACAAAGCGCCAGTCTTTCTCGCTGATGGGCAAGGATGAGACGCCCCTCATTATTGGACAGTCCGAAAAGCACGACATCGCTCTTGCCGCCTGGCAAAAGGACAGTCCTCTGCCGGTGATTCTGGATAATCGTTTGGAGCGCATCGAAATGACCGAGGCGGAGAGGACGCAGGCGCTGTCAGCCATCGCTCCTGATCCAGGCTTGTCGGAAGCCGCACAGACGACACGAACGCAGCCACAAAAATCCGCGGGCGCGTCTGCTATTCAAGGTATGAAAGCATTCGGTATCATCATCCTGCTGATGATCGTCGGCCTCGGAGGTTACTGGCTTTGGTACGTGACCACCGCTCCGTCGCAATTCACGTCACCAGCTATGGACATCAACAACATGATGCCTGAACCAATCAACAAATGGGGCTGCGCCCAGTTGCAGAAGCGGTTCGGCGACCAGAACGCACCGTTTGGATGTGCGGCTGAGGATTATAAGAGCTGGAAGTAGTTCGCACGACGAGCCAAGACTCTATTGTCCTGGCTCATTTCGTGACCCTGCAGGTGCAAGTCATCTGAAAGGCATCTTCGCGCCTACAGCGAAGATCGCCTGGCGCAAAGATGCTACCTGCGTCTGGCATGCGGCTCGTTAATCGAGCTTCTGACGCTATCGGATTCGTGCAGGCTATCTGATAATCACACCATATTCTTGAGCGCCGCTATAGACGTGCGGCCGGTAGCGGTAGTCGCGTCGTGGGCCTCTGTAATCACGCCAATCGCGGCGGTTGTAGTTGCGATAGTAGCGATCTCTCTCGTAGGAGCGGTAGTAGACGCCCGTCGAGTAGTAGCCGCTGCTTCGATAACCACGATCATCAACGCATCCACTTAAGATTCCGACGGACACCAAGCAAATTGCTGCAGTCAAAAGTTTCATGATCTCTCTCCAAATGACGCATATTAACAGACGCTGATGCGCAAGGTTCCAATTCGCTAGCGCTGCTCATGGACAGCAAGCAGCTGAGGTATTCCGCAGGCTTTCTTTTCGTGGAGGAAGAAGCGTGTTTGTATACTTAAGGCGGCAATTGGAAAGGGTCGCATAGGTGCACGAGTGACTATCACCATGTCACACCCCCGTATGTGCGGCCGTGAAGGCATTGGGTAAGGCTTGAACGTAGGGAGGATCGCACGGTGCAAATGCTCTGCGCCGAAACACGTTGTCATGTTCTGAAAGATGACGCCAAAAACAACGACCGCTCGGGACGGTCGTAAAGTGGCGGATGGGGTGTCTGTCACAATGAGAAGGAAAAGGCCTTGTTTTCCGGGGTAGTCTTGGCCTTCTCTCCGTTCCGATACCCGCAATCGTACCCGCAAAAATGTTGTGATTTTCAGCCGGTTTTTTTGAGGGTGGGTTCGCTCTCGCGGGCGTCCTGCCAGACTTTGACGTCGGATACCCGCCACCTGGAGCAGTTCTCGCCCAGCTTTACGGGCCTCGGAAAATTTCCTTCGTTCATCCAGCGATAGAGAGTGGACGTCGCAACCTTCATGATGGACGTGACCTCTTTAAGGGTGAGATAGCTGTCGAGCCATACGAGATTTGTGGGATTGTCGGACATTGGCAACTCCAAACAGGATGAGGGAAGCCGGCTCTTGGCCGGTTTTTGTCCGCAAGGGAAAGTATGCTACGATATGGGAAGGAATGTCAATGTATGCGAAGAGGTGCGCGGCTTAAGATCACTGCAGAGCACCGTTCTTTAATTGGGCGAGGTCATGTCGGCATATAAGCCGACATGTTCTTCTGTTTTCTGGAAGTAGATATGCTTCAGCCGATCGTTTGGCGTAAACTCCGGGATCAAGTCTGCACGACCGCCGCAAGCCTTGAACTCGGCAAACGGAAAAGGAACCCAGCTTAAGGGGTCTTTTTCAGAGTGCCAATCTGGATACCCGAAGGCGTACTCCTTGCCGCACTCAACACAGTTGTTCATGCCAAAAGTTACGGTCTTATTCAACCCTCCGCACCACGGGCAGCAGACCCCGTTGGAGAAACATGAGACCGGGACCGGCAAACGACGCAATGCCTTACTAAACTCGTCGTCGGCGCTCACTCTGCATCCCCTTTTTTTGCTTTAGTAGTTCGACCGGCCATCTCGTCGAGCCGATCGAGCTTGCCGCGCATTTCGTCCGTGAACCGCGCGACGTTCGCTGGATCGGCTGCGCGAGCATGACGCTCGGGAAGGGTAAGGATGTCTCCGGCCCACGCCGCCGCGCTCTTCGCGATGTAGGAGCAGAGCATGGAGAAGTGTGCTTCGGTCAGCTTAGACATGAAGGGAGGCCTCCAACAGATAGAGGGCGTGGAATGGCATTTCCTGCCCAGAAGTAAACTCTTCGCAGCCGCCGTCGTCGAAATAGCGGTCTGCGTCGTGGCGGCACGCTTCATGCCAAGGGAAATTCCGATGGTGCCCGTCATATATCGAGTTTTCACGGACATACTAAGAGCCTGGTAGCACCTCGTTGCAGTACCAAATGCAGGCGTGGGACTTCCGCGCCTTGACGGCTGCGCGTCTCAGGAGGACGTAGCTCATCCAGCACCTCCCGGTTGGTGTGGCTCTCGGGGGATGAGGGCACGGACCGCATTTGCCGCGCATGATTCGCAGTCTTCCCCGTCGAATTTTTTATGGGCGCAAAGGTCGTGTTTGCTTGCGATGCCTCGGTCGAAACTTTCTTCGATTGTCTTTGCCGCGTCCTCCAGCGCTTCCCGGTTGGCGTCCTTCACCCGCTCATCTGCTTCCAATACCGCAGCAGCGGCACGCTTGAGAAGATCCGGCATTTCCTCGAGGCCCTTCGGCCATTTCTTCTTGGCGGCGTAGAAGCCGAGTTCGTGCATCAGGTCGGTCATTCGGCGTTCCCCTGTTTTGATACAGGCGACATGACCCGCAATACGTCAAGGGCTTCTTCGACCATTCGTTCATGTCCGTGATGAGGGGTTTCTCCATCCCGAATGAAATCTGAAACGGCATCCAAATCGCCCGGTCCAAGCATGCGAGACGCTTCCCAGCCGTCCGCCGTCCGGATGAAATCGCCAGGCCTCACATCGAAAAAAAAGGAGCGCGACTTGATAGCAATCGGATCAAAAAGCGGGGGGACTGTTCCAATTCTCTTCCCCCTTGGAAAACCGGAACCCTCTCGGTTGGAACGTTTACCCCGTGGGATCTCATCAAGTACTCGAGGCCTTACTCCCGAACATCGCGGACGGATAAGGACAGGTATTTTCCGTTAGCTAATTCGTTTGTGACCATGCCGTTCATGCTGTCTTCAATTCTCTCGATCTTCCTCATTCCGCGTTTCCTTGCTTAGACGCGATGCCGGCGTCAGCCAGCGCTATGTTGAATGCATCAATCGCGCTGGTGTCGCTCTCGCCTTCGCCGAGGTCGTTCCCTCGCACGTCGGTAATGATGACACCATAGAGCGGTTCGCCCGCGGTGATTTTACCCTTGGCTATGTGCCAGTGGATCTCGGGATGTTCGCGGTCGAAAGCCTCAACGGTCGCCGCCAAGTCCTGCGTTGGTGTGGACCGGTAGGCTGCGGCGAGGGTCCTCAGGGCGCGATACAGTTCGCCGTTGGTGTCGGCTGGTGCTCGAAGCGTGTGGTATGGGCGCGGGTTGTCTGCGAAATCGAGAGCAATGGGGAGTGACATTCTCACGCCCAGCTCTTTTGCATCCTGCTCCTTTGCGGAGAGATAGGAACGAACGACACGGGCGATGTCACCCGCGCGGACGTTGCCAATGATCCGGGTAGCAGGCACCCAAGCTTCTGCGCACTCTAGAAGGGCGGCCAGGACTTCTGTCGCGGTTCCGTTGTCTGGCGCGGTGATGGTCGCGAGCTTATTCTCCCCGATTTCCTCGATCTCGAAGAATTTGCCTCCACCGCGACGGATGGTGCTGGAGGAGTGGCATAAACGGGAAACGCAGCGTGCCAATCGTGCTCCTCCTGTTGGTTCGGAGCTGCGAGCCAGAGCCGTTTAGTGTCTCTTTTATGCTGCGCCATGCAAACGGCTCGGCGTCCGTCGACAGGGCGGCGTAAATTATTTTAACGCACTCTCGATCACTAGCGACAAGAGCCATGTGGTGATGGACCTCGTCAGCTTTCCGCCAGAGTGCGTCATCAAAGCCAGCAGGCATTGGGGTTCTGTCCTCATCGGCCATGATCACCGGCGCTGCATCCGTCGATAGTGCAGCTTCAAGCTCTGCGAACTTCTGCGAAAACTCCATCGGGTCGACGTCGTCCAGAGAAATGCCGCGATCCCCACAGTCTACGATGAACAGGAACATGAAGTCGCGCGCTGCATTTGCTAGTCCACTCTGGCCGATCGTCGCATCCTGTGATGACCGGACGGCAAAGAAGCAATACTGCGGCGGGATATTCAAACGAGGGCTTACTGCAGACGAAGTTCTCATTCTGCACGATGCCATCCGAACATATCTCGAAGCCGTTCGAGCTGGCGAAGTCCGGATGTTCCGCATTGGTCAGGGTAGTGCCGTTGTTTAGCACCAGCATGTAGTGCTCAGCACCACATCTTCCGCTATTGCCTAAGCCATTGAGGCCAAGCGCCGAGGTGAAGATGTGGCTATCCTGGCTGATAGAAGGGAGCAAGCAATTACCGTTTTCGGCGGCATGTCTGCGAACGGTCTTAGTGTGATCGACAGTTACAAACCAAACGCCTGGGGCGGGCTAGCACGCCATATTATGCAGAGCGCTATGGCGCGAGTTGGGCAACTAATAGCGTCCTGCCGAACAATTTCAACAGAGAGGTGCGGCGTCGCCTAGAGGAATTGGATATCCCTGTCTATCATAGCGAGGGTTTGGATAAGGTCAATGTAGCTAACAAACGCATTGTGTCTGTGAGGACAAAGGAAGGCAGGATGATCAACGCCGACTATTGGCATGACGGATCATACTCAATCTTGCTCGCTGTTCGCGCTGGCTGTTCTTACATCATGGGCCGGGAAGCAGCTGGAACGGGCAAGGAGGCTAACAATGGTTGGCAGGGCTTGTCTGGAGCTTACAGTGACGCTCGATTCCAGCCGAGCCAGCCATAGATCCATTCAACATGCCCGGAGAACCGTCAAGTGGTCTGATCTTCGGGGTGTCACCGACGCCCGTTGGCAAGGTTGTTGGCGCGGCGGATTTCGATACCGTGCAGGCTGTCTGCTTTCGCTGGACGCTTACTACGGGCTCGACCAGCTCCTACCCCATTCCGAACGTAGCCCCGCGCAACTTTGACCCAGCGCGATATGAACTGCTGGCGCGTGGTTTTGCATCCGGTCAATACACACTGATTGAGCATGTCTTCAACAATTACCCGGCGTCTAACGTATACGATTTCAACAGTAGGGCGGTCGGGTCGCTGGATTATTACGACGCGGCCGGCACAGGCTTGAAGTACTATCAGGCGCTGTATGCTGGTGACTACGCGTCCGCTGAGATGCATCGTCAGACGATCCTGGACCACACGTACGGTCTATTTTACTGGCTTGCCTACTATCCTGATGCTCGTATCCCAGCGGCGGTTCGAA